>NZ_JBQENV010000003.1:0-1742149 GCF_052044875.1 Dyadobacter sp. 22481 | reverse complement strand
CGTTGATAGGCTGCAGGTATACATGTAGAAATACACTTAGCTGAGCAGTACTAATTACCCAACAGCTTGCACATTTAACCTCTATTCTCATCTCTTCTACTTCCAATATGACATGAAAAGAAGGAAAATGGAAAAAAGGACAAAGGACGAAAGGGATAACCCTTCCTGCCTACTGCCTTCCTCCTTTCCTCCCTCGAAAGAGCTTGTTGGTGGCTATTGGCCGGGACGGTGCGACGATTCGCTTCACCTGTTCCCATCCCATACCACAATTAACCAACAAAGACCTTGTTGGTGGCTATTGGCCGGGTGTTCACCTCTTCCCATCCCGAACAGAGAAGTTAAGCCCCGAACCGCCGATGATACTTGGATCAAACCTGGTAAAGTAGGTAGCCGCCACAATTATTAATACACAGAAAAGCCACTCAGTAATGGGTGGCTTTTTGCGTGTATACCAATCTACTCACCTTTTCTTACAAAGGTTAAATGCAGTTGGAAGAGGCTCCCCTTTGAGTGGATGCTCTGATAATAAGCTCGGTAGGTAAAGAGATCTCTTGCACTGGATAGCTTTGTTTTTGAATATGCTTAATAAGCACCTCGCAGCTTTTTCGTCCTATTTCGTAAGCGGGTTCGGCGATCGTGGATAGGGATGGAGTGATAATTTTCGAGATGGGGTCATTCGTAAAGCCTATTACGCCTACTTCTTCCCCCACTAAAATACCCTGTTCACGCAGCCAAAGTATCGCCCCAAAGGCTTTGCGGTCATTAACCGAGAAAATTGCATCAGGTTTTGATGTGCTATTGAACAATATTCCCATGTCGTGCCGACCGTTTTCATCGCTGAATCCGGAATGAATGACACCGTAGGATTCAAGATTGTGCTTCTTTAATGTGTCCAAATAGCCTTGTAGCCGTTGCTGGGTAAGGTTCAGGCCACGGGGGCCGGCCAGATGAGCAATTCGGGAATACCCTTGTGCAATCAGATGCTCAGTGGCCAGGCAGGCACCGGTATAATCATCCTGGACTACCACGGATGTACTCACAGACTCCGGCACACGATCAAAGAACACCAATGGCACATCAGCTTCGATCAGTTCCTGGAAGTGGCTGAAATCGGCCGTTTCGTATGTGATACAGGCAAGCAGACCATCTACACTACTCAGTGACAGTTCCCGAACAACTTTCGTCTCCCAGTAGGCCGAATCGTTCGTCAGGTACAGCATTACCTGATAATTGTGTTCCAAAGCATATTCCTGAATGCCTGTAATTACCGTAGAAAAATAATAATTGGTAATAGCCGGAATGATTACGGCGATTTTGTGCGTCCCGCTTTTGACTAATCCCGTAGCATTAAAGTTGGGGCGATAATTCATTTTTGCGGCCGTATCCAGCACAAGTTTTCTTGTCTCTGCACTTACATCATACGTATCCCTCATCGCCCGCGAAACCGTGGCTACCGATATTCCCAGCGTTTTGGCTATGTCTTTAATTGTGGTTAATCTTTTTGTCATTTAACTGACCTGTTCATGGCTGAGATGAAATTCTGGTTTCGATAACGTTCTCGCTACTATTTAAAGTAAATATCTGGAATGCCGCTATAAAACATTGTAAAATTGCACGATTGCAAATGTTTTTTTGGATTGTATACCAAATCAAGGCAAATGAAAAAGCGGGAATTTTTGAAAATAGCGGGTTTAGGCACACTTGGAATAGCTGGTGCAAAGGCCGAAGTTGAAGACGCGCCAAGTATTGTAGCACCACCCGAGAAAAAGCAGGTGTTCAACATGAGTGGTTACGCAGCACCCAAGATAGATGTTGTACGTATGGGGTATATCGGTATGGGTAACCGCGGGAGTGGGGCCATTAAAAGGATCGTGCATCTGTCCAGTGTGCAGATAAAAGGCGTCGCGGATATCGTGCCCGAGAAGGCCGATAATGCCAGGAAGTTCCTGACTGAGGCAGGACATTCGCCGGATGCCTATTCGGGCTCGCCGGATGCATGGAAGAAGCTTTGCGAGCGGGAGGACATCGACCTGATCTACATTTGCACGCCCTGGGCCCTGCATATGCCCATGGCATTATATGCAATGGAGCACGGTAAGCATGTTGCGACGGAAATCCCCGCTGCTACGACGGTCGAAGATTGCTGGAAGCTCGTTGAGACTTCCGAACGTACCAAAAAGCATTGCATGATGCTGGAAAACTGCTGCTACGATTTTTTTGAATTACTTACCCTTAATATGGCCCGGCAACGCTTTTTCGGAGAGATTGTTCACGTTGAAGGCGCCTATATTCACGATATTTTCGAATCGCTCTTTCAGAAGGACAAGCGCTACGATCTGTGGCGGTTAAAAGAAAACCAACGGAACGGCAATTTATACCCTATGCACGGACTCGGACCCGTGGCGCAAATTCTGGATATTAACCGCGGCGACAAAATGGATTACCTGGTATCCATGAGCTGCAACGACTATATGCTCCAAGCCAAAGCGAATGAGCTTGCCGCAAAAGACCCCGATTTTAAGAAGTATGCAGGGAAATCTTACCGGGGTAATATGAATACGACAACTATTAAAACCAGTAAGGGGAAAACGATCATGTTGCAGCACGATGTGTCGTCTCCCCGACCCTATTCACGTTTGCATTTGATTAGCGGAACAAAAGGGGCCGCGCAAAAATATCCATTGCCGGAAGACGGCGTGCAGGGACGTATTTCTCACGGGCATGAATGGGTCAACGCGGAAGAATTCAAGTTGATTGAAGAGAAATATAAGCCTGAGATTGTCAAGCGGGTTGGAGAACTGGCGAAAAAAGTAGGCGGGCATGGCGGAATGGATTTCCTGATGGATTGGCGACTGATTGATTGTTTGCGCAACGGACTGCCGCTAGATCAGGACGTATATGATGCAGCGTCATGGAGTGTGATCTCACCTTTGACCGAATGGTCGGTGGCGAACAGATCCAACTCAATCGACATTCCCGACTTTACACGGGGGGCGTGGAAGAAAAACACACCTGTCGACATTGCATTGAAGGAGGGCGGTAATACGGAAGTAAAATCATAAAGGAGCATGAAAGTTATTATTTCGGAGACAAAGGAAGAACTCGGGCAAAGTGCCGGCGCTTATGCAGCCATGATCATCAGGGATACATTAGCGAGGCAGGGTTATGCCAACGTGATCCTCGCGACTGGTACCAGCCAGTTTGAGACACTGAATCAGCTCGTTGTTGAGAAAGATATCGATTGGTCGAAGGTCACAATGTTCCATCTGGATGAATACATAGATCTTCCCGTAACGCATCCGGCGAGTTTCCGGAAATATCTGGCCGAGCGTTTTTTGTCGGTAGTGCCTCCTTTGCACGCTTCGTATCTTATCAACGGGGAAGGCAATCTCGAAGAAGAATTGAAGTATTTGGCTCAGCAGATTACTGAGCATCCGATCGACGTGGCATTAGTTGGAATCGGTGAGAACGGGCATTTGGCTTTCAATGATCCACCGGCTGATTTTGATACGGACTCGCCCTACCTGATCGTAAACCTCGACGAGCCTTGCCGCCGTCAGCAAATGGGCGAAGGCTGGTTTGGATCACTCAACGAAGTGCCTTTGCGCGCCATCAGCATGTCCGTCAGGCAGATCATGAAATCGAGGCACATTATATGCTCGGTTCCTGATGAGCGAAAGGCGGTTGCTGTCAAGGATAGCCTTGAAAACGAAGTCAGTAACGCGTTTCCGGCGAGCATTTTACAGCTCCATGCGGATTGTACCTTCTTCCTGGACAAGGAATCGGCTAGCTTGCTGACAGCAGTGGAGACCGTTGATCGAAATGCTGAACTACCCAAATAGTGCTTGCGGTTTCGGGTAAAAATCAGGACCAAACTACCTTATATTCCAAATAGTTATCCTAAACCTATGGAAGCACCGTCTACTGCCGTTCAAAAGGAAACAAAGCAAGCCAATGCACCCGGCCGGCTTGCGTCCATCGATGCGCTGCGAGGATTTGATATGCTGATGATTGCAGGCGGTGGGCAGTTCATTGCCCTGCTGGGAGGAAAAACGGGATTACCGTTTATCGATACCGTCGCTGCGCAGTTCGAACACCCCGCCTGGAATGGCTTTACATTTTATGATTTTATATTCCCGCTATTTCTTTTCCTGGCAGGCACCTCGCTCGCGTTCAGCGTTACGGGCGGTCTCGCGAAGGGAATTCCGCCCTCGGTGATTAGAAACAAAGTATTTAAACGGATGCTGATCCTGATTGCCTTGGGTATCCTGGACAAGAATGCACCGATAGACATTTTCGATCCCGCGCACATACGTTATGGAAGCGTACTCGGGCGGATTGGGCTCGCGACCTTCATTTCGGCGATTTTATATATGAAATGCGGGACGACTCAGCGGCTATACATCGCCGCGGGCATTCTGGTCGCCTATTATTTGACACTCATACTAGTACCAGTACCGGGCTTCGGCTCCGGCGACCTTTCTTTCGAGGGCAACCTGGTAGGATGGATCGATCGTAATTTCATGCCTGGTATATTAAAGCAAGGTACTTACGACGAGCTCGCATTACTCACGCAATTTCCTGCGATATGCCTTACCATTTTCGGTACAGTGGCTGGTGATATGCTGCTCGGAGGAACCAAAGCGGGTTTGAAGCTTGGAAAACTCTTTGCATTTGCTTTGGCGGGCATTGTTATCGGATTACTCTGGAATTTTGTGTTCCCTGTTAATAAACACCTTTGGTCCAGCTCGTTTATCATGCTCACTTCCGGGATGGCATTCGCAATGCTCGCGCTGTTTTATTGGATTATCGACGTGAAGGGGTACCAGAAATGGGCATTTTTCTTCCGGGTTATCGGGTTGAATTCGCTGGTGATTTACCTCGCCGTTCGCTTTGTGGATTTCAACGAATCGTCAAGGCTGCTTTTTGCGGGTATTTACAAACATGCGCCGGAAAACTGGCATGAGGTTTACAATGCGCTGGGTGGCTTTGTATTGGTTTGGCTGTTCCTCTACTTTTTGTATCGTCAAAAAATATTTGTTAAAGTATAGCTTATGAAGACCGTCGACATGGACCGCAATGACGGTGAAATATCGAGAAGATCTTTTTTGAAAAACACCGCCGGCACAGTCGCCCTGTCGATGGCAGGAGGTGCTTCGGTAGCCTCAGCGGCTCCAACCTTTCATACAGACAGTATCAATTCCCTATCTATGGCATCAGAAAAAAGCCTGATTGGCGCTTATGGTCCCTGGGCCGCCTCATTGCTCCCGGCGCAGCCTCCCCTTTCTTTTCGTAATAAAAAGTGGAGTAATGTGGACGCCTGGCGGAAAGAAGCATTGGAAAAGACAAAGGAACTCGTGTCGGCTCCGGCAAAACCGGCTTCACCCAAAGTTACTGTCAAGAAAAAGTATACCTACGACGGGCTGGAAATAGAGGAACTCTCGTGGCAGCTGCCTTATGGTCGTCCTACGGAGGCTGTTTTGCTTAAACCGGCAGGCGTTACCAAGCCATTGCCAGGCATTTTGGGGCTTCACGATCACGCCGGAATGAAATATTTCGGGCTACGGAAAATTGTCAAAACATCCGACGACCAGCACCCGATATTGAAGGAACATCAGGAAACCGATTACGGTGGCCGGGCCTGGGCGAACGAGATCGCGAAGCAAGGCCACGTGGTGCTGGTGCATGATACTTATGCATTCGGTAGCCGCAGGGTGTATTATGAGGATACCAAAGGCCTGAACTGGGGTGCAGTGAGTACTGAAGGGAAGTCAGACGCCGATCCCGAAAAGGCTGAAAATGTAAGGACCTACAATGCGTGGTCGTCCGAACACGAGCATGTAATGTCCAAATCGCTGTTTTCGGCCGGGACGACCTGGCCGGGCGTATTTCTGATGGAAGACCAGGTCGCACTGGATATTCTGGCCGGTCGAAAGGATGTAGACGCCAGTCGCCTCGGTTGTGGCGGGCTTTCGGGAGGCGGCTTACGGACAGTATACCTGGCCGGGCTCGATCCACGGATCAAATGCGCGGTTTGCGTCGGTTTTATGACTACCTGGAAGGATTTGATTTTAAACAAATCATTTAATCATACCTGGATGACCTACACGCCATTACTGCCGAAATACCTCGATTTTCCCGAAATTTTGGGACTCAGAGTACCTTTGCCTACGCTAGTTCTAAACAATAACCAGGACGAGCTGTACACGCTTCCGGAAATGAAGAATGCAGATGCTGTGTTAACCGAGGTTTACAAAAAAGCCGGTGCTTCGGATAAATACAAGGCCAGTTTCTACGACGGCCCTCACAAGTTCGATGCCGATATGCAGAAAGAGGCATTCGAATGGTTCAGGAAGTGGCTGTAAGGTAAATTTCCGCCCAGCGGAGATCTTCTGGCGTTGTGATTTTGATATTCTCGTATGCGCCGTCTATGAGGTGGATGTTATACCCCCCGGCTTCGACTACGCTGGCGCAATCTGTGAACGATTCGTGGTAGTCGGCAGCGAAGGCAGCCTTCATCCATGATGACCTGAAAGTTTGCGGAGTTTGGATCAGCCTGAACAGCGTGCGGTCCATTGCCTTGTTGCCTTCGTTTTGGCCCACGATGCGGATGGAATCTTTTAAAGGCACACTTACAACCGCGGCGCCATGTGAAGCGGCTTTTTTGAAGCTGTCGGCAATAATTTCCCGAGAAATCACGGGCCGTACACCATCGTGAACGGCCACGAGGAATTCTTCTTTCTCTACAATGCAGTTCAACCCGTTTTTGACCGAATGAAAACGTGTTGCGCCGCCCGCGACCAGCTGATGGGAGATGGCGAAGCTATATTTTTTGCATAATTCCTCCCAAAACCCAAACTGCTCCGATGGTAGCACCACCATAATGCGCAGATTTTGGGAGTATCCGGCAAATGCCCGGATCGTATGCATGAGCACAGGCAGACCGTTGACGGGCAGAAACTGTTTGGGGATATCGCTTTTCATGCGGCTACCACTGCCGCCGGCCACTATGATGACGTATTCTTGCATTGATTTCTTGCTAACAAAAAAATGGTCATTTACGGCTCAGGACGAAGGTCGCTGATCATAAATGACCATTGGATTCCAGGGTTGTATATTAAATGATCAGCATCGCGTCGCCATACGTGAAGAATTTGTATTTCTCCTTGATAGCGATGTCATAAGCTTTCATTACCAGATCAAAACCTCCGAAGGCACATGCCGCCATCAAAAGGATCGATTCGGGCAGCTGGAAATTCGAAAGTAATGCATTGGCTATTTTGAAATCGTACGGAGGGAACACGAATTTGTCCGTCCAGCCTTCTACCGGCTTCAAATGGCCGCTCGCCGATACCGACGATTCGACAGCCCTCAACGAAGTGGTCCCAACCGCGCAAATGCGTTTTTTACCATCGATCGCCTTGTTGACGATTTCGGAAGTGCTTTGCGTAATGCGGTAGTTTTCGGAATCTGTTTTGTGTTTTGTCAAATCTTCCACATCCACGGTACGGAATGTGCCAAGGCCCACGTGCAAAGTAACCGGCGCGAAGCTAACCCCTTTGATTTCAAGGCGTTTCATAATGGCCTTAGTAAAGTGCATACCCGCTGTCGGAGCGGCTACGGCACCCACGTGTTCTGCGAAAATGGTCTGGAAACGCTCACGGTCGGCACTTTCTACCTTACGTCGTGAAATGATCTCGGGGGGAAGCGGTGTTTCGCCCAGTTCGTCGACCAGTTTCATGAATGCGTCGTTGTCGCCGTCGTAAAGGAACCGGATCGTACGGCCGCGGGAAGTAGTGTTGTCGATAACTTCTGCAACCAGGTCGCTGTCGCCGAAATATAGTTTGTTACCCACGCGGATCTTACGTGCGGGATCAACCAGTACATCCCAAAGGCGCATTTCGCGGTTCAATTCGCGCAACAGGAATACTTCGATCTTTGCACCCGTCTTTTCCTTCTGGCCGTAAAGGCGCGCAGGAAATACCTTTGTGTCGTTAATAGCCATTACATCGCCATCGTCGAAATAATTAATCACGTCGGCGAATGTTTTATGTTCAATTTCTCCTGTTTTCCGGTGAACGACCATCAGGCGGGACTCTCCGCGGTCAGAAGGATGAAGTGCGATTAAACTCTGGGGAAGATCAAACTTAAATTCGGATAGCTTCATAGCTGGATATTCTGTGAATTTCTTTGGTCGTAGATAACGTCAGGATGAAAGAGTAATTCCCTGTTCTGACGGATTCAGGCACTTATTACAACTGAATTATAGCAATTATTAGCCAATAAGCATTCTTCTTCTAAAGGAAATTTGAAGTCGGGAATACTTGCAGGTGTTCTAAATTGCCCAAAATTTTGTATACGCAGCCCTTCTCTAAAATAAGACCGCAAAAGTATGAATTTTTTTAAAAAATTTCAAGAAATGCGGCGGATTTAATGTGCGGCAAACCGGCGGGCTTTCCATTTCGATGCGTTAGCTGCCACTTCCTCATTCTGAACGGGTTTACTTTCCGTTGATGCATCATTCAGAAGTACGGAAATTAATGCTGCAAGGCCCGCTTCCTCATGACTGGTATTTGTACTTAACACATCTGGCTGGAAATGCCTCCCCACAAAATTGGTATCAAAGCTGCCGTTTACAAATGCTTCGTGCTGCATCACAAACCGGCAAAACGAAAGCGTAGTCTGCACGCCGCTGATCTGATATTCGTCGATCGCCCTCGTCATTTTCCGGATCGCTGTTTCACGATCTTCCCCGTAGGTGATAAGCTTAGCAATCATAGGGTCGTAATAAATCGGGATCTCCATACCCTGTTCAAAACCATCGTCTACGCGAACACCATTGCCGTCGGGTTTCACGTATGTGTGCAATGTGCCTATGTCCGGCAGGAAATGATTAGCTGCATCTTCTGCATATACCCTTATTTCGATCGCATGGCCGCGGATTTGCAAATCTTCCTGTGCGATGGCGAGCGGCTGCCCTTGGGCGATGTTGATCATTTCCTTCACGAGATCCACGCCGGTGATCATTTCCGTTACAGGGTGCTCGACCTGCAAGCGGGTGTTCATTTCGAGAAAATAGAAGTTCCGGGCCTCATCCATGATAAATTCCACGGTTCCCGCACCATAGTAGCCGCAGGAGCGCGCCACATCAATGGCACAGCGGCCCATTTCTGCCCGTATGTCGGGTGTAATGGAAATCGACGGGGCTTCTTCAACCACTTTCTGATGTCGTCGCTGGATCGAGCATTCGCGTTCGAACAGATGGACAATGTTGCCATGGTGATCGCCCAAAACCTGGATTTCAATGTGCTTGGGTGAGGTAATGTATTTTTCAATAAAAACGGAGCCGTCACCGAATGCGGCCTGGGCTTCGCTTACAGCCCGGTCCATCTGCTCGTCAAACTCCACTTCGTTTTCCACCACCCGCATTCCTTTTCCGCCACCGCCGGCACTGGCTTTGATGAGTATAGGGTAACCAATGTTGCTGGCAATGCGTTTGGCCTCGCCGCGGTCGTTGATGGCATCCGGCGTACCGGGCACCATCGGGATATTGTATTGCGAAGCAGCGTGCTTGGCGGCCAGCTTACTGCCCATGATCTCGATCGACTCGGGGGACGGGCCTATGAAGATCAGGCCAGCTTCTTTCACTTTTTTAGCAAATCCCGCATTCTCGGAAAGGAACCCATAGCCCGGATGGATAGCATCGACGCCCAAATCATGACATACTTTCAGGATTTTGTCAGTATTGAGATAAGACTCCGAGGACGGTGCCGGCCCTATGCAGACAGCCTCGTCGGCATACCGCACGTGTGGGGATTTTCGGTCGGCCTCGCTGAAAACGGCCACGGTGGAGATATTCATTTCACGCGCGGTACGCATAATGCGTAACGCGATTTCGCCACGGTTGGCGACCAGGATTTTTTTGATCTGGGGCATTTGAACAGGTCAGGATCGTAACTGCATTGTCGGTAATGTTAACAAAAGCGTTCCCTACTACGCCGCCTACTCGCTATGTTTGACTGCTTTAATGCCGAAGAATAATTACACCATTGCCGAAGGATTTTTAGAGGGTATGTCACCGATTTATATAACGCAGTGGCATTGTAGTTTTGGTTTCAACTAAACTGAAAAGATCATGTTGATAACACCCACAAAGCACTATTTCCGAAGGTATGCAAGCTTTTTTACGCTCCTGCTGTTCACTGCAGCGTGCACCGACCATGAACCGCAGCCAGAGACCGAACCATTGCCGGTTGCAGCGGTGAATGAGCGGTTGTTGTTGGAGTCAACACAGTTTTATCCATTTAAACCAATAGAATACAACGCTGATAAGACGGTTAAGAAGTTTCAGATCGGGCTGTATGTCTTTGATGTCGTATATTCTTCAAATTCGGTCACTTACTCTCTAAGTTTCAACGGGAAGGTTGTCCAGAAGAACCTCTACGAAATGGAGAACAAAGTGGCAAAGAAGGTTACGTTTTATCAGGTCGATAATAATGGGAAGGAAACTAGCTTTTTGACGGTAACCTATTCATACAAACAGGGAAAACTTTCCAAGGAAATGTATTCAGGTGGAGCGGAAGGATACATTGAATATCATTACGACGCTCTCAATGAGAACGTGAAGTATTCGGAATCGTTCGATAAAAATGGCGCGCTGGAGGTAAAGACGACATTCGAATATACCAATCTGCTTGATAAGTCTGGATCGCTTAGCCAGGATCAGGATCAATCGAATGGCTTTATGGAAGGCACACTTTTTCCCAGAAAATTTAAATATCTCATTAAAAAGAGGACTATAGAAAGCGCTTCTCCCGTGAAGTCCGAATTTACCTATGTCATGGATCAGCAAGGCTACGTAACAAGTGGGACGAAAACCGACGACGATGGAAACGTAACAAATTGGACCAACGCCTGGCAATAACACTCCGAACATTATAACCAACAGCTACCTTTATCCGAATCCCGGCGTTACTGCCGGGATTTTTTGTTGGTGGGAAAATACCAGATTCATTTATAGGCACATGGCCTCATTTTTGCTATTTTACTAACTTACCGTCAGTTGCAATGACAACGGTCTTTTTATGTTAAATGTAAATTCTTTATTTTTGCATTTATCTAACATTTAAATCATCAGTTACCCACATAAAAAAAGAGAGAGTGGATATTTTCGAGAAATTGCGCAACAACTCAGGTCCGATCGGAACTCCGGCTAAAATGCTGAATAGCCATCACTATTTTTCGTTTCCGATGCTGGAAGGAGAGCTTGGTCCGCGCATGAGGTTTATGGGACGGGAAGTGCTGAACTGGAGTCTTAACAATTACCTGGGCCTGGCAAATCATCCGGAAGTCCGCACGGCGGATGCCGAGGCTGCTGCCAAATGGGGTCTTGCATACCCGATGGGCGCACGGATGATGTCTGGGAATTCCACCCTGCACGAGATTTTTGAAAAGGAACTGGCGCACTTTGTCGGTAAAACAGATGCATTCCTCCTCAACTACGGTTACCAGGGTGTCATGTCTGCGATCGAATGTCTTTGCGACCATCGCGATGTGATCGTTTACGACGCGGAATCACACGCCTGCCTGATCGACGGAATCCGTCTTCACAAAGCCAAACTAGGCGAATATTACAAGTTCAACCATAACGATATGGTGAGCCTGGAAAAAAATCTGATCCGTGCCACCAAACTCGCGGAAGAAAAAGGCGGCGGCGTTCTGGTAATTACCGAAGGCGTTTTTGGAATGTCGGGAAAGGTTGGCGATTTGAAAGCCATTGCCGAGCTGAAAAAGAAATACAACTTCCGTTTGCTGGTGGACGATGCGCATGGTTTCGGAACAATGGGTGAAACCGGTGCCGGAGTAGGCGAGTTGCTGGGTGTCCAGGACGAAATCGACCTTTACTTCTCTACATTCGCGAAGTCGATGGCGGCTATCGGCGCATTTATCGCTTCGAACGACCCCGAGATCATCATGTTCCTGAAATACAACATGCGTTCGCAAACCTACGCAAAGGCGCTCCCGATGCCTTACGTGGAAGGTTGCCGCAAACGTCTTGAGATGATCAAGCAAATGCCGGAACTTCGGACAAAGCTGTGGGAAAATGTGAAGGCAATGCAGGATGGTCTTCGTAGCCGCGGTTTCAACATCGGTGAAACAGAATCGCCTGTTACGCCCGTGTTCCTGCACAGCGAAGGCGGCGTTCCTGAGGTTACCCGCATGGTAAGAGACCTCCGCGAGAACATGGGTGTTTTCTGTTCGATCGTCGTTTACCCCGTAGTACCAAAAGGGCAGATCATGCTGCGGATCATTCCGACGGCGTCGCATACACTCGAAGATGTAGAATATACGCTGAATGCTTTTACGACGCTTGCCGAAAAACTCAAAAACAGAGTTTACCAGAGCGACGACGTGCAGGAAGTCGTGGAATAGTTATAAAACCGCTTTTTTTGCGTGCAGAGGGCCTTTTTTTTAAGGGGCCCTCTTTTTTATTGACCGCCGGGCAATAAAAGTATGCGGATGTAACTATCTGTTATTGAGATAATTATAGTGATGAAAGTATTTAATTGTATTTTAGAAGTGTTTTTTTTTGTTTTTTGGGTTGCTTAAATGGTTTTAATTACTAAATTTCGGTCAAAACATGCGTTTTTAGCGTGTGAGAGGCATTTTTAAAAACTAAAAAACAAGGAAAACATGGCAAGATTCGATGAAGTAAAAGATTTGGTTCTTTCATTGGAAGGCGATTTCGATAAGTTCTATAACAAAGGCAACCAAGCTGCCGGAACTCGTGTTCGGAAGGGTATGCAGGATCTGAAAACGTTGGCTCAGGACATTCGCGCAGAAGTTCAGAACAAGAAGAACGACGGCGATAAGTAACGAAGCACACGGAAGATTTTAAAAGCCCCGACGATTTTCGCCGGGGCTTTTGCTTTCTTTAGAATTTCTCCTCGTTGACCATCGTGGCAATGCCACGGACGGTGATTTTTTTGGTGGAGGCATCGTAAATCTCAGTGGAGATTTCGGCAATATGCTTGGCAGGATTGATGGAAACGATTTTGAAAACGGCACGGTATTCCGTGTCGACGAACATAGGGCGCAGGAATTCCACGGTTTGTTTCAGATAAATGGATCCGAAACCGGGAAACTGGGTACCCAGCACTTTTGTGAAAACAGTAATGCCCAGCATGCCGTGGATGATAGGCTTCTTGAACTGCGTCGTGGCAGCATATTCGGCGTCGAGGTGAACGGGGTTGTTGTCGCCGGTAAGGTCGGCGAATGCCTGTACCTGTTCCTGCGTAAATTTAAAAAGATGGTCGAATGTCGAGTCGACGACAGGGTCTATTTGCATAACTGGGGTTATTTTGCTTTGATGGAATTTCAAAAATACACCTAAAACACAAAAAGCCGCCTGGCGGAGGCGGCTTCTTGTGTTAAGTTGGAACTGGCCTATTCTTCAATATCCTCGGCCAGCACGACTACCCCATTATCTTCGGAGAGTCCGTCAAGGCTTTTCGGAGCCCTGGAATTGTTTCTTTTATTTTTAAATTTTTTAACCTGCATTTTCAGGGTATCTATTGCCAAATCGGTTGCTTCTTCAAACGTGGTTCCCTGCTCCCTCACAAACATCGTCCCGCCGGGTACGTAGAGCTTTACTTCAAGGAGTTTGGTATGCAACTTGGTATTATCATTCCTGTCGAGCTTAAGGAATACCTCTCCACTGGTGATCCGGTCATAGAACGTATCCAGTTTATCCAATTTTTGCTGAATGAAAGTCAGTAACTTGGGATCGGCATCAAAGTGAATTGCTTGCATCTGCAGTCTCATAAGCACACATCATTTTAAAGTAAAACATATTTCCAACCGCGTTCGCGATTTTCGAACCAGAGTTTTATTCATCTTCGGATAGTTATAAAAAACCGTACTAGCCGGGCTGATCTCCTGGTTAAATCTTCCTTAACGGTAGATTAAATAAAGGGAAATATTAAGTTAATGTCAAGTAATAACTGTGGTTTTTAAAGCACGATTAACTGGACAAAAAAATAGCTGCAAAGTTCTCACGCTTCTTCCAGAAGTGTCCTGAAAGAGACATATTGTCCATTGAAAAGCTCGTGGTGACGTTCCTGCAAGGTGGGCTGAAAATGGGTCTGATAGGCCAGGAAATCTTCCATTGTCCTGAATGTAAACTGGGTAGTGTAGGTCGATCCTTCGTTCTCGATCTCGGTCAGCAGCCGCAGCAGCCTGCATTCCAGTGGTAGTTCAGTAGCAACGATTTCCGGGATGTACACCGATTTCATATAGTTCAGCCAATCTTTTTCCGCCTGGTAGCTGATGTTGACGGTGATGTTATAAACGATCATCTTATAAAAATTTATGTTTGCGAGTTACATTTGCATGCATATACTTATTCACCGTAACCAGTATCATCATGAATATTCTTCTACACGCCCATTCGGGCCTCCGTTATGTGGTGTTAGGACTTTTGATTGCAGCCATTTTTACGGCATACTCCAAGTGGCAGCAAGGCAGCCAGGAGGATAGTAAGCTGTACCTCTTTACCCTCATCGCGACCCACACCCAGCTGTTGATCGGGCTGGTGCTGTATTTCATGAGCCCCAAAGTTAACTTTGATCTGATCAGCGAGAAAGTATTTCGTTTTTATTCGATAGAGCACGTGTTCATGATGCTGATCGCGATTGTGCTCATTACTGTGGGCAGAGTGCGGTCGAAAAAACTGACAGGTGCCGATAAGCACCGGACGGTACTTTACTTCTACGGTTTGGCGCTGGTTATTATTCTTGTGGCTATCCCCTGGCCGTTCCGGAATCTGGGATCGGGCTGGTTCTGATTTGACGATGGACCGCAGACCATGGACCATCGTATAATGCCATGGTCTGTGGTCCATCGTCTATGGTCAGCGGCGCAGCCGCTTATCCGAAAAGATCGCTCGACAAGTACCGGTCTCCCCGGTCGCAGATGATGAAGACGATCACGCCTTCTTCTAATTCCTTCGCCAGCTCTATGGCGGCCCATGCGGCGCCTCCGCTGCTCATTCCTGCAAAAAGTGCTTCTTCGTTGGCCAGACGCCGGGTAGTAAGCGTGGCATCGTCCTGCGACACTTCGATAACGCGGTCTACGCGCTCCTTTTCAAATATTTTGGGAAGATATTCCACCGGCCATTTGCGGATGCCGGGAATGCTCGAACCGTCGTTGGGCTGGCATCCGACGATCTGGATATTGTTATTCTGCTCTTTTAAATACCGCGAAACACCCATAATGGTGCCGGTAGTGCCCATCGACGATACGAAATGGGTGATCTGCTCGTCGGTATCGCGGTAAATTTCAGGGCCTGTGGTGCGGTAATGCGCCTTCCAGTTATCGGGGTTTGCAAACTGGTTGAGCATGAAATAGTCGCCTGCCGCCGCTTTTTCTTCGGCGAGGTCGCGGGCGCTTTCCATGGTTTCGGTAAGGATCACCTTCGCGCCGAATGCTTCCATCGTGAGCACGCGCTCGCGGGTGGAGCTTTGCGGCATGAGTAGTTCTATTTCGAGGTCGAAGAGTCGGGCGATCATAGCGAGCGCAATGCCGGTATTGCCGCTGGTGGCTTCTACGAGCTTCATGCCGGATTTTACTTCGCCGCGTTCGAGGGCACCTTTGATCATGCTGTATGCTGCGCGGTCTTTCACGCTGCCGCCGGGATTGTTGCCTTCCAGCTTGCCGAAAATGCGAACTTTGGGATTGGGATTAACTCTTCGTAATTCAACCAGGGGTGTATTGCCTACCAGATCCAGTAATGATGACATGGTGTAAATTCGTGATGTTGTGATTCAAAAAAGGTACGAGCATAAGAGTTACCGGCATTCCGGCCTCTCTTTTTGAAAGCGTAAATCAACAACATCGAACGGTTCGAAAGAATGCCCGCTTGGAGGAAAATGTAGAAAATTTGACCGTTAACAGCATATTTACCCTATTAAGCTAATGGGCTGCAAATATACCATATTATTTACGGGGTTTTGGCAAAAAATGCCTGCGTGCCCGTCAGGAACACTAAAATGGACGAGCTGTGCGTACCGCCGTTGACTGGGATTAACTCCACGTTGGTCGCGCCCAGTTTCTGCATCGCATTATAGGCATTTTCCGAATTGAAATAGAAAACGAGTGGATCTTTGGTCCCGTGGTACAGCTGGGTCGGTGTTTTCGGTTTGAACTTGTACACATCGTTGTCAGCAATGGCATCGATGAAACCTTTATCCGTCCCATCGTTGAGAGCCTTTTTGAACGAGTCGTTCAGTGCCAGGTGAAAGCTCTCCGCGATGGAAACATTTCTCCCGGCTGCTGCGACTTTCGAAGCGTATTTTTCTGTAAAATAATAGGAAGCAGGCTTGTCAAGCTTATAGATGCGGTCGTAAGTAAGCAAAACCCAGAGATATAGCGAGTTGTATCCTGCAATTCCATCTGTTTTATCGTTGATGACGTGTTTCATAAACGCCGTCTTGTCGTAAGCCCCGGCCCCACAGCTCGACGCCCGCAGGTTAAATTCCGATGAGGCTTCTTCTTCAATCTTTCTTTGCAGCGACATCGTGGCAAAACCACCCTCGGAATAGCCCGCTACGTACAGCTTTTCATCCCATTTAACGTCTGTTTGCCCTTTCAGGAACTCTTTTGCGGCCCGTAGCATGTCGAGAGACGCCGAAGCCAGGCTCGCGCGGTGCTCGTACGGGTGTGGAAGATTGTCGGAAGCCCCGTAACCAATGTAATCGGGGTAAGCGATAATGTAGCCCATAGAACCAAAGAGCGATCCGAAAGACGAGCCCTCAGATCCGTCCGTAAAAAGTGATGGTGCCTGGCTTGGGTCGGTGATGGTGCCGTGCTGCACGCTGATCATGGATGCCGGGCCGGTTACGACAGGTAATATTAATGCACCAGAGGCGTTGATCTCAGCCCCGTCGGTGTTTTTGGTTTTATAAGTGATCTTGTAAACTTTGATATCGTTCTTCACGTACGCCGACACAAATGTGGCCAGATTGCCCGCCTTTTCAAGAACCTGGGCCTTGCTTAGGGAAGTAATGGGCCTACTTTCCTTTAAATAGACATTTTCCTCCTTTGGCGGTGCTGGATTGTTGTTATCGTCGTTACAGGAGTTGAGGATAAGCAAACTCCACAACAACAGAAAACAAAGTGCGCGTAAGGATAGGGTAGGGATAGTTTTTTGCATAGCTAAAAGATAAACAGGCCATTAGTACAATTTCAGTAACGCATAATGGCCTGTTTTTGATGACGATTTCTCCTAGTTTCTTCTATTAAATTTTACTCATATACCAGTTGATCATCCTGGCAGTGGCATCGGGCCGCTCCACCATCCCCATATGACCGGCTTCGGCGAAGATCAGCGGATAACTTTTTTTCGGGAATTCGGCGAGTTCGATAACGCTTTCGAAAGGGATCAGTTTGTCCTGCATCCCGATAATGAACAGCACCGGAAAGGGTAGGCTGGCCAGTACCGCGGTACGGTCGGGGCGGTTGCGCATTGCCGTGATACCGGCAATCAGCGCCTCGGCGGGTAGCTTGCCGAAATAGGCGATGTGTTCTTTGATGCGCTCGGGATAAAGCTCTTTGTAGCGATCGCCAAAAAGGTTTGCGGCGGTGCTTTTAACGAACGATTCCGTCCCGTAAGTCCTGAGCAGGTCGATCATCTGGCCGCGCTGGTGCTTTTTGGCATCGTCGTCGGCGTAAGCGGTAGAATGGAAAAGCCCGAAACCTTCGAGCATATCTGCATATTTTTCAGCAAATGCCAGGGAAATATAACCACCCATCGAATGGCCGATCAACGTGCATTTCCGGATGTTCGCGTTGGTCAGGAAGCGATGCAGCTCGTCGGCATAGTCCTCTACCGACTGGCAGGAAGTGAAGAGCGAAATGTTTGGCCTTACTACCGTGTAAGTGTCATTTAACGCAGCGTCGAGGCTGTCCCAAATCGTGTCGTCTATGCCATGACCATGTAGAAGTACCAATGTTTTCCGGTGTAGATTCATATAGATTTGCAATCAAGGTTGAGAACTTGTTTGCCTAAATATACTAAACCTTCTCCCGTTTGCGGCCCTAGTGGCTAACTTTCGCCATTTCTTCCTCGCGCAGCGCGCGGCGGAGTATCTTGCCTACATTGGTTTTGGGAAGCTCCTTCCGGAACTCGATCTGACGCGGGCATTTATAGCCCGTGAGGTTCTCTTTGCAGAATGCTTTCACCTTTTCCTCAGTCAGTTCCGGGTCTTTTTTGACTACATAAATCTTCACCATTTCCCCCGATTTCTCATCCGGAATTCCGACGCAAGCCACTTCCGCAACACCGGGGCATTGGGCTACCACGTCCTCGATTTCATTGGGATAAACATTGAAACCCGAAACGAGGATCATATCCTTTTTCCGGTCCACGATCTTGAAGAAACCATCCGGGTCCTCGATACCGATATCGCCCGTTTTGAACCAGCGGCCGCTTTCGTCTTCCAAAATTACTTTGGCGGTTTCATCGGGACGGTTGTAATAGCCCAGCATGATCTGGGGCCCTTTCGCACAGATTTCGCCTCTTTCACCTACCGGCAACCATTTGTTGTCCTCACTGAGAATACGCATTTCGGTGCTTGGAAACGGCAGACCGATGGTACCTTGTTTGTGTTTGCCGTTCAATGGGTTAACGGAGAGCACCGGCGAGGTCTCAGAAAGCCCGTAACCTTCCACCAATGGGCAGCCTGTTGCTTTTTCCCAGCGCTCGGCTACGATTTTTTGCAGCGCCATTCCGCCCGCGATCGTGATTTTGAGATTAGAGAAGTCGACTGAGGCAAATTCCGGGTTATTGAGCAAGCCATTGAAGAGCGTGTTCAAGCCGGGGAATATATGGAAAGTGAATTTTTTAAGTTCCTTGATAAATGCAGGAATATCTTTGGGGTTGGTGATCATTACATTCAATGCACCCCATTTAATGCCACATAAGCCGTTGATAGTCATGGCAAATACGTGGTAGAGCGGCAATGCAGCAATGAGCGTCAGCTGTCCGGTGGTCTCCGAGTTACGCATTTTGGACATCAACCATTCATTAATGCCCTCTACGTTGGCGATCAGGTTCCTGTGCGTGAGCATAGCGCCCTTGGATACGCCGGTGGTGCCGCCGGTATATTGGATAAATGCGATGTCCAGCCCGGATACGTTCGGTTTTTGGTATGTGATCCCCGAGCCTATCGACAGGGCATGGGCCAGCGTTACCGTATTTTTGAGGTGGTACGCGGGTACCATTTTCTTCACATATTTCACAACCGCATTAACGATTAGCTTTTTGGGAAAGCCCAGCAAATCGCCGATCTCGGTAATGATCACATGTTCGATAGTCGTATTGGCAATAACCTTCTCAAGATTAGCGGCGAAATTGGCCAATATTACAATGGCTTTCGCGCCCGAATCCTTGAACTGGTGCTGCATTTCGCGGGGCGTGTAAAGCGGGTTGGTATTCACGATCGTAAGCCCGGCCCGTAGCGAACCCATCATTACCACTGGATATTGCAGCAAATTGGGCATTTGCAGGGCGATGCGGTCGCCCTGTTTCAGGCCGATGCTCTGGAGATAAGCGGCGAAGTTCTGTGAAAGTTCATCCAATTGCCCGAAAGTCAGCTTTTTATCCATATTCGAAAAAGCTGCTTTGTCGGCGTGTTCCCGAAAACTCGCTTCCATCAGTTCGAGCAGCGAAGAGTACGCATCCGGATTTATTTCATAGGGAATGCCTTCCGGATAGTTTTTAAGCCATGGGTAGGTATCCTTCGATATCGCGATCATAATGTAGAGAGCAAAGGGTGTGACGAATATTTGTGAATTAAGGTAATCAATTAAGCCAAAAAAATATCGAACCAATCCAATTTATTTTTGGCTGTAAAACCGGCGAATTTGCGTTAAATCGCGGACATTACGATTACCGGCGGCTAATTTCCCAGCGCCACAGCAGCCCTTCGTCGGGATCTCTGATATCCTCCGTTTGAGCAAAACCCAGTTTTTCCAGAATGTGCCCCGAGGCATTCTCTTCCGATAGCGTGTGCGCGATCACCTTACGTACGGAAGGGTGCTGAAAGGCGTTATCCAGCAATCCTTTGGCGGTTTCGGTACCCAGGCCTTTCTCACGGTAAGACGGAATGATCTCGTAGCCGATTTCCACCATGCCGTCCGAGTCCGGCTCTCCTTTGTATCCGCAGGAGCCGATCAGCATATTGTCTGGCACGTGTATAACAAGGTAAACCCACCAGTCGCGCAGCGGCGGGTGGGCTTTCCAACGGTGATAAGATGGTGTGAAAGTATCGCGGAATTCAGTCCACTTTTTAGGGACATTTACACCCATTACACGGGCTAATGTATTGTTTCCCATGCGGATTGCATCATAAAGCGTATCGTCGCACGAGATAATTCTTAAATGGGGGGTCAGAATCATAATAAAGGAAATGAACCCCCCAATTTAAGAAACTATGAATTGTTTTCGTCAAAGCGGTCGGTAATTGCCTTGCGGATCGCCTGGTGCGGGCGCATTCCGGTGCTCCGGGTACGGGGCACGGCACGGTCGGCCGACGCATTCGATCTGGCGCGCAATGCGAGGTTGGAAACCGTCAGATGGCTGTTGCGCCAGGCGTCATATTCTTCTTCATTCATCACGTCGCGGGTTACCTGCCCGTGCGCATAACCGTCGCCGAACGACTGCACGCGGCTATCGGTCAATGCGGTTTTTCGCTCGTTTTCCAGCGCCTCGATTTCGGCCCTGATCTTCGCTTCTTCCGCTTTCAGCTCTTCCAACTTAGGCAAAAGCTCAATGTCGTTTTCCAGAACGGTTTTCTGGGTCATGTGCTGGGTTAACAATAGTTGCAGTGGCTCCATTTGTTTCAGGATCCGCTTTCTTCTTCTGCGTAGCCGCCATAGTTTGGGGTCAACCTGCAACCAGCGGTACCAGAAAGCTTGCAGCACCGGCAAGGCCATACCCAGTGAGACCGCCCCGGCGATCGCAAACAGCACACCGCTAAGCACGAACGATAGTAAAGCCCAGGGGCTGTTAACCAGGTCGAGGTTCAGCTGATCGGAATTTTGAAGCGCCTGCTCAATTTTCTTGGTTAAGGCCGGGCTATCCACCGGGGCGCCGGTCAACGGGTCAACCGCATTCAATTGCAGGTTTTTGACCGATTTGTTGATCGCCTCTTTCAGCTTGTCGGTACGGTAGGCTTCGTAACGGAACCAGCCGAGGACGATCAGCGTCACGATCGCGAAAATGGACAATACCAGTTTAAAACCCGCATACCTTGATTTCGCTTTCGGAGATTCGTCTTTGTGGTAAGGCTCTTCCACCAGGCGATCATAGGCAGGTTTCAGCAATACCGAAAGCATCGCCAAACCGATCGCAAATGCCCAGGCCTCGTTCGGGTTCCTGATATTCAATGCATAGGCTACAATTTCGTGCGAAATGATGAGGTCACCGGCGATGAATGAAATACCGGCGGCGAGAAAGATCAAACCGGCGATCAGCGAATAGGAAGGCGCTTTGTCGGCACGCCGCTCTTTCAGCTCCTCCGTCTGTGCATCGATTTCATTAACCGACCGCTCCATATCCTTCATTTGCGTAGCTGCATTGTTAAGGCCCATTACCTCATTCTGCAATCTACCGTACGCAGTTTTGTGTTCTGCCAGCGCTTGCTGGTTCCTTCCTCTTGTTTCGGAAAGCTCCTGCTTCTTCTCACTGAGCCGTTCCTCTAACCAGCCATGGTTTACATTGCTGGACAAATAGTTTTCATATACTTCACGGTCGATACCTTCCATTCCACGCGTGTAGCCGTGTTGGTAATCTCCGTTTTCATTTAGATTTTGCTCGTTCATGATCCTATTTAGGGTTGATCGAATGTAAGTTTGGGTAAAAAATCGCGCCATCAGCGCATTTCCTGATCATCTTTCGCCACTATTTGCCCTTTTGGATCAGGTTGAGCTGCCGGGTAGTGAGCTCGTTTTTCATGCGGCGCGCGAGGAAGAATTCACTCTCAAAAAGCTTGATTAGCATGTCCCGCTTGGCAAAAAGGCGGTCGCGCTCGGTTTCGGCGTAGCTCTGTTCACGCAGCACCTGCCATTTATTTACACGCAGGTTGTCGATCTCTTCTTGCAACGTCTGGCATTCCGACTCCCAGTTGTAGTTATTTTCAACATAATCCTGCCGGTCGCGGCGAATATTTAACCAAACTTGCAGGTCGTTGCGCAGGACGGTAATGTTGCTGAGCAAGAGTTTTCCCGCAAAAAGGAAGAGGAAAAACACGAATACGAACAGCGCAAATGCCTGCCACCAGGTCTGGTAGGTGATTACATTCGCGAAGACGAACAATGCAGCCGCAAATGGCAGCCCGATCTCTTCCAGCAGCGATTTCCAGGTCACTTTCGAATCGGTATCATGGAAGAGGGAAATGCGGCCGAATAAACTGAACATCCCGGCCAGGAATACGCCTAATGCGATCCAGGAGTTATCTGCAAACGCCGGTTTCAGCGACTCGCGGATCAAAAAGAAATTACCTACACACATCGCCGCGCATAGCGTAATGCCTATGAGCGTGCGCGGGAGCTGATGCTCGCCTTCCGTACGCGCACCCGGGGTTTTCAAACGTTCTTGCAGCTCGTCGATGCGGTTTTGCTTCTGACCAATAAAGAGGTTCAGCTCCTGAATGCGCTCATTATGCTCCTCGATGTTGGCCAAATGCGAAGCGGCCAGGTTTGAGAAGTATTTGTGAATAATGTCGGTCTTCTCGTGCGGGTCCGATTCTGAAAGGCCGAAAAGCACCCCTTCATCGCGCAGCGTATCTTCGTCTTCGAGCCAGTAAGGGATCGGTACTTCCACTTTGGGTAATTCCTGCGGCGCCGGCTGCTGAGGTACTGCTGGTGGAGTCGCTACCGGCTGTGGCGTCACTGGCTGAGCGGCAACAGGTTGAGGAGCTAAATGCAGAGGTGCCCCCGATTGATTTACAGGAGACTGGTACTGCAGTGCAGCAGCCATTACGGGTTGTGCGGATTGCACAACGGTCGTTTGCGTGATCGGATTTTGTTTCACTGTTTGGGGAGGGGTGTCGTTCGCCTGAACAGGCTCGTCATCGTAAAAATCGTTTTCGTCGGACTCTCTCGGACGAAACCAGCCGGCAATTAATTCAGTCAGTTTGGCCATTGTTTTTCATGGGTTAGCCTGCGATTATCCATGAAAACAAACAAAATCACTAAAATATTGTGATGACCGGCTATTAAAAAAGCTAAGCGTCTGGGGATTAGGACATTTCGAACATCTTCTGTAACGCTTGCCAGAGTTTTTTCTTAAGATTCCGGTCGGCTTCGATTACCACTAACGGATCGACGAGCAGGAACCAGATTCCTTCCAGATTCTTAGGCGTATAAGGCACCAGCAGCAGGTCGAGGTTGAGCTTGATCAGCGGTACGCCGAAGGAGATAAAGAAGTTGGTTTTTTTGCCCGAAAGCACTGTGCGCGCATCTTGCCCGGGCATGAAGCTGAAATTCAGGACATCGCTCGTTTCCAGCGAATGGCCAACGGCTTTCAGGATGTTATCGAGGAATAAAGCCTCCGACATAAGCATTTCCTGTTGCTTCGGCTCGTCGGTAAGAACGAGCACCTTATGTTTCAGTGCGGGAAATTCAGTGCCCGGCATCGGAGCGGGTGCATTTACAGGCGCAGCTGGCGCAACGGCCGCCTGAGGCGATGCAAGCGGAGTTGCCGGCACCGCTGGCGTGGCGGGTAATGACGGCACAGGCGCTTGCACCGTGACGGGTTCGGGTACAGGCGGAGCGGGTTGTTCCGCGACCTCTGCAACAGGTAATTCGGGCAGCACACGATCTTCCAGTTGAAACAAAGTTTCATTCTGATAAAGGATCTGAAAAAGTGCTACCGGTGAATGCTCCATATTTTTACAAATGACCGAGCTCCATTCCGGGCTGTGTCCAAATGCCTATTTTCTGTTTGTTAGCGGCTATTTCAAGATTGGCATATTCCTGGTCGTGCGAATACTTTTTGAAATGCACTGCCAACCCTTTTTTTACCAATTCCTTGTTTAAAACTTTACCGTCGGGCAGTACCACTTCGCCCAATAGACGGCCATACTTGTCAAATTCGCCTTTGTGACGAATGCTAACGATCTTCCGGAAGCATTTTTCGCTTGTAAACTGCTTTGCATTGTTGTAAAAGGGTGTACCGCGCTCCGGGCAGTTCACGTGCAAAAAGCGTATCCGCACATTCTTGCCCATTCTGCGCCCTGCCTTTTTACCTGAATAGATAAATTTCAGCTCAATCGTGTCGCCATCCTGGATACCGATCACTTCGGCTTTGAGCGGATTGGGTAAATCGCTGTTGCTGCGTAGTTGCTGGCTTTCTTCCGACGTCAGTGCACACGAAGCGAGGATGGTCGGGGTACTGGTGAGAACGAAAAACAGCAGGCTGGAAAAAGCAAATCGGGAAATCAGGAAACGGAAATGGGGCACGCGAATGATTCATAAAGTTTGAGTGCCAAAGATAGGTATTGTTTCCGATCAGTTTTGTTCCAGTTTGTACCACTTAATGTCCTTCAAAGGCGCTCTCCTTGCCACTGAGGCAGTTGGCGAGTAATTTTTTTCCAGATAATCGAGTACTGGCTTCTCGGCATCGCCGAGCTCCCAGAGGTTATGGTTGGCCTGCATCCAGCGGATCTTCTGCTTCCAGCCATCGCGCGTGAAGCGGTTGGCGGTAATGAGTTTAGTAGAATGGCAATTGGTACATTGCGCTTTCACCATATACAGGTTCTCATCCACGATGAGGCCTGTTTCCGGATCTTTCTTCGTGGTATCGGCGAGCACTGCGCCTACATTGTTATGTGTAGCCGGTGTTTCGGGCAAGGTTTGAAATACAATACCTGCACCGAGCATGGCAATCAAAAGGGTTTTCATAAAATATCAGATTTGCCCGGGAGCATTATTATACATTATCCTACCTTGACGGCAATTCTTTCACATGCATTGTTGAGGTACCCGCCCGGGTTCCAGGCCGGCGTCAGCATCGGCTGTGCCTTACCTGTATCGTCCGTTGCTTTGACCCAAATCTCATAGTAGCCGTTCACCGGAAATTTGATATTCGTATTCCAATGCTGCCACGCCAGTCGGTTCACCGGGGCTTCAAGCTTACATTCTTTCCAGGTAGCACCGAAATCGATGGAGACCTCCACTTTTTTGACCGAATGATCACCCGCCCACGCGTGTCCGCGCAAGGCAAGTTCTTTTCCCGGATCGATCATCGCGCCCGTTTTGGGGTAAGTGATCAGCGATTTCACCGGCATCGATTCGATGATTTTGTAATATTCGTCGGTAGCGGGAACATCCGTGCCTGGCGCTACCGGGTTGCGTGGTAATTTATAGCTGTGCCCTTCCATTTTCGAGCCGTCGTGCACCTTGTTGCGTACTGAAATACCGCTCAGCCATTTCCCTGAAACCGAGGCAGGCCAGCCGCCGATTACGAGCCGGAGCGGGTAGCCATGGAACTCGGGAATATCCTGGCCATTCATTTGCCAGGCGATAAGCGTCTCATCTTCCAATGCCTTGGCCATAGGCACGCCGCGCGAAATCGCTTCTTTTTTTGGGTCACGGCTCAGGTGGAGATCCTTGCCGTGGTAACCTATATATACGGCGTCGTTTTTAATACCCACATCATTCAGAATGTCTTTCAGCCTTACGCCCGTCCATTGCGCACAATGCACTGCGCCCTGGCCCCACTGGTTGCCCGACGCCTGCGGCTGGTACCCGGAGCGGCCGTTTCCGCCGCATTCCAGCACGAGTTGGTAGGTATGTGTTTTGAATTTCTTTTTGAGATCCGCCAATGTGTAGGTTTTCGGCGCTTTCACCGACTCGCCGTCGATGGTCAGCGTCCAGTTAGCTACGTCAATTTTCTCGGGAACAAGGCCATTGTTGCGGATAAACATATTCTCGACCGGCGTAATGCGGTCGTCGAGCAAGTGTACCGGTGTTTCCACGTTCCAGGGTTTGTCGCCCTGCACGATCATTTCCCCACTTTTGCCTTTCAATGCATCCTTTTCATCAAGAAAAATGGGGCGGTAACCCGCCGGCATCCGGTTAGCGAAAACGATCTGGCTGCCCATTGCGGTAGCCAGCGCTGTAAGGCTCCCTTGTCTGAGAAAATCTCTTCTGTTTAATTCGGAATTCATCAACTGGTTCAGGAAAACTTGTAAAACATTATTTTCAAATTTACATAAACCACGCGGCTTAAACCATTATATCACGCCAATTTGGACACTTTACCCATAAAAAAGAGGCCACCGTTGCCGGTAACCTCCTGATTCATAATAGTGTGTAGTCTGGCACTTTGAGCGTAGCCCAACAGAAAGTGCATGTATATGCCCAACAGGGAAAGTTTACGTTAATTACTTTGATTAAGCCTTGATAAACGGGCCGGCAATGGCCAGTACAGCTTCCTTCGTCAAAGGCTCGTCGAATGCTTCTGTTACGGCCGCGTCCGATTTGGATGCGAGGCCTTTGATGTTCACACCGCCCTGGATCATGTTGTCTTCGCCCGCGTAGATAGGGGCAACCGCACCTTCCTTGCCGGTGATCCATCCTTTCATGGCAGGCATACCCAGCAGCATAGCCGCCAGCCTGCGGGCCACAGCCGCGTGGCGTGCCTCTACCGAATGCACCTGCAACGCATATTCCAGGATTTGCGGATCGGCGATCAACGCGCCGGCTTGTCCTTTGTAGGCACGCACACCGGTATCCTCCAACGCACTCGAAACGGTCACGAATGTTTTGTAATTGCTGAAAACATCCGCAAAGCCACCTTTGTAGGTGAAATCGAAAGTGGGCTTTTTAATAGCCTTGTCGCCCAATGCTTTCACGAGGAATGCGACGTGCTGCGATTCATGCTTGCCGATTTGCATGAAGATCGTTTTGTCGGAGGCGGGAATCAGGTTTGCAGCCGCGATGCCCGCCTTGTAGAACTCATCTTCCAGGTATTCGAGCGTAAGTGCGTAGTTGAGCACATCCACGGCCGCAGCCGATTGCGCAAATGCCTTGTTCACGATCGCCGCAAATGCGGTCGGGATCGCCGCCGAAGCCAGCTTGCTTCCAACCCTGCTCATGAAATGGCGGCGTGACGCGTATTCGAGTCTCCCCACGGCGTCGCCGTCAATCTGCTGGAACTTGTCTATAATTTTGAAAATGTCCATTGTGTCTGATCCTGTTAGTGTGAATGATTATTTACCTACGTTGGGACCGGAAATGGTGTCTTTCACGTAGCCCTTTACGGCCATAAGAATGTCGGCAGGCGCAATGGCCTTGTCCATTCCATTCATGTCGATGATGTCGTCACCGGCGAAGTCGGCGGATTTGGGGTTGATCAGGTCACGGATAACGGAAGCGTGACGTGCCTCTACGGAAACGATTTTTCCGGCGAGTAAAAGGTAGTTAGGGTTTTTAATTAGCTTTCCGGCACCGTTGTAAGCAGCTACGCCGGTGTCTTCGAATAATTTGGCTGCGCCAAGTACGGCGTCTCTTTTGGTGAAGTCGATGCTGTCGAAGTTAGGGGTCAGTCCTTTGATGGCCTTGTCTGCCAATGCGGCTTTAAAAAAATCACGGTGTACGATCTCGTGGTCACGGATGTCGGTCAGGATTGTTTTCTCTGCGTCGGTCATGCCGTTATAAGGCGTCTGGATCACTTGTGTGTAGAATGCAGCCTCCAATTGTTCCAAAGCGTATGCATAGTTGAGTACGCCGATGTCCCCCGAGCCGAGGTCTACCGCGTCACCGGTTCCAGGAATCGGGTCGTCGTCGTCCTTGCATCCGGCAGCGATTACAATCGTTCCTAATGAGGTCGCTAATCCGGCCGAGCGAAGGAAAAGGCGTCTGTTGACGACCGATGTAATTTCTCCTTCTGCCTCACCCGAGCTGTGCTTCGTGTTTGTGTGTTTGATCATAGCATTAATGTTGTTGAGCTCTCCCCGTGTGTCGAAGAGTCTAAGCAGACCTACGCAGCGCGGATTACTTTAGATCAAACGGAGTGAAGAAAGGAGACAAAGAGGGAGGATGGAGGAAAGGGAGGATGGAGGAGAGACTTGGACCAAAAAACAAAAAGAGTCCCGGGTTGGGACTCTTGATGCTTTCAGACTAACCGATGTTGGTATTAAATAACGTTGAGTAAATAATGCCTGAGATATAATTCAATATTGAATGTATAGCGCTAAGTTTTTGAGCGGTGTGTAGTATTTGTGCTACCTATTCTTGGTAAATAATTTCTACGCAAATATAAGCGAATATGTTCCTATAAAAACAATAAATATTTAGAATTTTTTTTAGTTTGTGTTATAGGATATGGGCACATGTAGAAACTGGCTATTAAATTTCACATTGCTGACGTGAAATTCCACAACCTGTGGCACAGCTCCCGTCTCCTCCGGTTGCCCGGACATTAATTTAAATTGGTTAATATCTCATTATCAGCTTTTTTTGCACCTTACTCTTGTTGGCACGAATATCTTTTCAATATATATTAAAATTAAATGCCTGATCTAACATGCGAATAACCCCGATAGTCATCGCCCTCTTGCTAACAGCCATTATTCCGGATGTCGACGCATCCGTACAATCTTCTACAAACGTAGCCGTTATTGCCGAACAGAGTAAGGTTGCCATTAGGCCGGAGGATCTTCCTGAACCAGTCAAAAGTACCCTGTCTGGCGCCTATGCCGAATGGAAGGTGACCAGTGCCTACCTGGTTACGCGTGACGATAATTCACAGTATTACGAAGTCAATATCAAGCGAGCGGAAGAAACATCTACCCTTAATCTGGACAAGTACGGAAAGAAGATCGACTGAGAGGTGGTCGCTCCCGATGTCTGACAGGCTCATTATCAAAAGCCGGAGACTTCTCCGGCTTTTTGGTGTTTGTTTTTGTACTTTTACATAATACCCACTCGTTTATTAGTATTTATTTTTCTTAGAAATAGTATCACCCATGGCTCATCTGCTCCTCGTTGAAGACGATTCCACATTTTCAAAGTTGCTCACCAATTTCCTCGGCAAGCATGGTCATCAGGTAAAAGTTTGTTCAAATATCAAAGAGGCGAGAGAAGCGCTTGGGAAGAACAATTCAGACGGCCCGTTCGAAGTACTGATGCTCGATTACCGTCTGCCTGACGGTAATTCTGTGGATTTTCTTAAAACGCTCAGAAGCGAAGGCAACCGCACCCCGGCATTTATCATGACCAGTTTTCATGACGTACGGACGGCAGTGACTGCCATGCAAATAGGAGCTTTCGACTATATCACGAAACCGGTGAACCCGGAAGAATTGCTTATGGTACTGAGAGAGGCGCTGAACAAGGGAGAGGTGACGAGCGTAAAGACTGCGCCGAAGGCTAAAAGTAATTCGAAGTCGGACAAACAATCGCTTGACTATATAGAAGGCAAAAGCAAGATCGCAAAGCAGCTCTTCGAGTATGTGCGACTGGTGTCGCCTACGGATATGTCGGTGATCATCCAGGGCGAGAGTGGTACCGGTAAGGAACATGTTGCCAAATCGATCCACCGCCTTAGCAAGCGTGCTGACGGCCCTTTTGTGGCGATCGACTGCGGTTCGTTGTCCAAGGACCTGGCCGCGAGCGAGCTTTTTGGTCATAAAAAAGGAGCATTTACCGGTGCGTTGCAAGATAAGATAGGCCAGTTCGAGGCGGCCGATGGCGGTACGCTATTTTTGGATGAGATCGGTAACCTGAGCTATGATGTCCAGATCAAGCTGCTTCGTGCATTGCAGGAGCGCATTATCGTTCCGATCGGCAGTACACAGCAGGTGAAAGTCGACGTACGCCTCATCGCCGCGACGAACGAAGACCTTATTTCCAGCGCAGCTGCGGGGGATTTCCGAGAGGATCTTTATCACCGCTTGAACGAGTTTAAAATCGAGGTGCCCGCATTGCGCAAGCGCGGCGAGGACCTGCCGATTTTTGTACAGCATTTTGTGGACAAGGCCAATGAAGAGCTTGATCGCAATGTGAGAGAGCTGTCGAAAGAGGTAATGGATGTTTTCCAGAAATACGATTGGCCGGGTAACCTGCGCGAACTGAACAATGTGATCAAACGCCTCGTGCTCTTATCGAAAGAAGAAATTGCTACGCTAAGCGCATTACCTCCGGAAATGATTACGGCTATGGAAGACCAGCAAAAGCCTGCCCCAGGTTCCGACTTGAAGGCTTTGCAGGAAACACACGAGAAGGAAATGATCGAAAAGGTATTGCAGGAAGTACGCTACAATAAAAGCAAAGCGGCGAAATTACTCAACATCGATCGTAAGACTTTGTATTACAAGATCGAAAAATATCATATAGAGTAGGAGAGCGCTTTTTCTTCCACTTGCTCCACTACTGACGCAGCGTCGTTTACGACCTGCGTCATTTCTTTTTCCGACACTTCCGATGGGTTTTCGCGAAGGGCGATTTCCAGGTTTCGGAACCGCGCCGACAAGTCGCGCGCGCCGATCTGTCCCGTGCGCCCTGCCATGCGGTGCATGAGTTCCTGAGCATGGTCGGACTCACCTTCCGCGATATGATGCCTTAATGAACCGATATCATTCCGGGAATCTTTGACAAACTGATCCAATATTTCACGCAGAAGGCTTTCATCGCCAAAAGTCATTTCGGTTAGCATTGAGAAGTCGAAGTCTAGATTATGGCCGGTATGATCGTCCACAGCATTGTTTTCGTTAGATGCGGCAGGGGTCTCAGGCACTTCCGTGGTTGAGGAGGCTTCGAGCAGTTCCAGCAAATCGCGGGAATGGAAAGGTTTCATCAGATAACCGTCGAAGCCCATTCCGAGCAGTTTTTTGCGTTCCTCGGGCAATGCCTGTGCCGTGAGTACGAAAAATTTAACACCGTCGGGCGCCGATTTGCGGAGGCGTTTCACCAATTCGGCCCCGTTCATGCCCGACATGCGCATGTCGGTCAGTAAGAACTTCACCTGATTATCCCAGGGCCGGTTCAGGACCTCCTCTGCCGAGGAGAACGCTGTATGCGAAATGCCGTTCATTTCGAGAACGGATGAGCACCATTTGAGAATGAAGGCGTCATCATCAACCAGCCATACTTTGCCATTGATCTGATAGCTTCTTTCCGGCGCTTCCTCTGCCAATTCCAGTGTGTCTGCCTTTTTCATACTGGTGGTGACAAAAAAAGTCGTGCCCTCTCCCTGTTTGCTGATGACATGGACGCTGCCCGACATGCCTTCCACCAATGCTTTTACAATGCTGAGCCCGAGCCCGGTACCGCCGTACCTGCGCTGAATAGATGGGTCGGCCTGCTCAAATTGGTTAAATATGCGTTCTGTCTGCTCTTTTGACAATCCGATACCTGTATCCGAAACCTGGAATTCGATTTTAGCAAGATTACCGCTTTCATGGCCTGCCACTTTCAGAACCACCTCGCCGTTTTCTGTGAACTTGATTGCATTAGTCAGCAGATTGTACAGAACCTGCCGCAGTCGGAACGGGTCGCCGTGCAGGTACAGGTTTGGTTTGAGTGAATTTTCGAGCCTCATTACCAGCCCTTTCGATAACGCTGTGGGCCGTAATACCTGTACTACCTCGTTCAGGACCGGATTGATGGAAAATACCCTGTCTTCGAAAGTAAACCGGTCGGAAATGATGCGGCTGTAATCGAGTACTTCGTTGACCAGGTATAGCAAGTGTTCCGAAGCGGAATGCAGGGTTTCAAGATCTTGCTTCCGTGGTTTTTCCTCATTCTTCAATGCTTCCGCGTAGCCGATAATGGATTGCAGCGGTGTACGGATTTCGTGGCTCATATTGGCCAGAAAGCGCTGCTTGGCCATGCTGTGGTATTCTGCCTCTTCTTTGGCTTCTTCGAGTTGCTCGCGGTAGTCGTTACTTTTGGTAATGTCGGTAAAGATGAAATAGGCCATCACCGCGGTGAGGAAGAAAAAGCCCAGCATGATCCATTCCAGGTAATCGATACTGCCCTCCACAATCTCTTTGGCTTCGACACTATTCTCACCCGATTCTTTCAACACTTCCTTTTCAACCTTTTGCATTACGTCGAGCAGTTGCTTCACCAGCGAGTTGCCGGCAGTTGCAAGCTCCTGTTCGCGGTCGACGAAGGTTACCGCCCGTTTTTTCTGGGATTTTTCGATGGCGTGAACGGCCTCGCCTACCTTTTCAATGGTACTGTCCTTCTTGGCCACGCGGATGGTATCGACCTGGACGTTTACTTCCTGCTTTTGCACCAGCTTGGTGGGTTCCGGCGCTGGTTTTTTAGTCTTTTTACTTCCACCGAAAACGCGGCCGAAGAAGCCTTTTTTTGCTCCTGCCTTTTGCGACGTGTCAGGCACTTCCGTGTAGACGGTGGTGGTAGTGGTCCGTTTTTCGGTTTTGACTACCGTGCTGTCCGGTTTCAGTGCCTTGGTGGTGATAAGTCCGGAAATGGATTTGACTTCGTCTTCCAGGGCCTTGTTACTGACCAGCTTGGAGCGAACTTTTACATAATCGCCGTATATTTTTTCGCGTTCTTTCAGGATCTTCTTCATGGAGTCGATCCGGATGATCTGCATGTCGTCGCCGATGCTCATGTCGCTCAGAGAATCCAGTGTCGCTATCAGTTCGACGGATTGAGCCAGTACTTCGTCGTTCAGCTCTTCGCCTTTCAGCTTACGTTCGTTCTGAAGGTGATCGAGTGTGAGGATATCCTTGAATATTTTGTTGACCAGCCGCATTTTGTTATCCGGGGTCGAGAGCGAAGTGAGCGTAGTAAGCATATTGCTGAACGCCAGTTTGCTCGTAACCCACGACGCTGCCAGGGCGAGGGAGGCGATAAAAAAACCGAGAAGGATTTTTCCTTTCACCGATTTCAGGAAAGACGGGCCACGCAGAGTAGACATAGTTTTGGTAACATTCAATACCAACTAACGCATTTACAGGGGTAAAACGTGCGATTTACACCGCGTTAGTCTTATTTGTAATGTGAAGATAATGTTTTAAAATGTATTCTAAATGAGCTGATCCTCAACTAAAAAGGCTGCCTCCGATGCGGAAGCAGCCTTTTTTATAGATTACCCGGGCCAGGCCAGGTTTGAATGCAATTATTTCGCAAGCGAATTGATCCACGCTGCGATTTTAGCAGCTTCTGCCTTGGGAACCTGAGGCATTGGCGCCATTGGCGTCGCGTAGTCAGGCCAGTTTTCAGGCTTCGGCGCGTAAATCAGTTCCACGATTTTTTCGTTGCTGTATTTGCGTTTTGCAACGTCCGCGTAAGAAGGACCCACTACTTTCTTGTCGGGTGCGTGGCAGGCAAGGCAGGTGTTTTTCGCCAGCAATGGTTTCACTTCTTCCCAAGTTGGGGTTTTGGCCGCTGCTCCGGCTTTCGCGGGAGTTGCTTTGCCTTTTCCATCCGGTGATACGTGCTCTTTCGCAGGCTCGGCCGAAACCGATGCCTGTGCTTTGCCCGAACGGGTAGTTTTCAGATCTGAAACTTTCAGCTTGTCGCCGTCAGGGATATTGTTCAGCGTATAGTATGCATCGGGGTGAACCAGTGACCAGCTGTTGGTAGCCGAACGAACGCCTTCCAGAGAGATCTTGTGAACGTAATACTGTTTCATTCCGTCGAGTACGATACGCACCTTCTTGTTGTCGTCGGAAACTTTCACACCTGCGATTTTCACATCTTCCAGGTTGATCTGCGGGCTACCGTAAACAGGGTAATGCTTGTAGAGGTAGCTGCTTACTTTGTAAGAATCCAGATCCTCCGCCGATTTGCGGTCAACAGGCATCGTGAATTCGATTTCAAAACCGTCTGGCTGTGCTTTTACAGTGTACATTTCGAATGGCATTTTGCCGTTCCAAACGAGACGTTGCAAGCCCTGGTTGGCATCACCGGCAGATCCCCAACCACGGTTGGTTTCCCCTACGAACATCGATCCATCCTTATCGAATGCCATACGCAATACACCCGACTGGAATCCGCTGCGGAAACCGATGCTGGCGCCTTGGTATTCACCTTTTACTTTTTCCATCACGATACGCATGATATTGCTTTGTCCCTGGTCACCCACAAACACCTGGCCTGTGAATGGGCCGAAGTTTCCTTTGGTATCATCCAAAATCAGTTCCGCGGTAGAAACACCGTGTACACCATAAGGCAACCATACAGCCGGAAGCTGCACCATGTCATATTTCTGTTTCAACTGGTACAAGAACTGTGGCTCTTCACCCATTGTGTTTTCAGGCTTGATAGCGCGGTCCTGTGCATTGCGGTGCTGGCGGTTATCGCGCTCCGCGAAGAATTGCTTTTCAGTCAGTTTTACAGGCGAGTTAGGCAATCCAGCCCATTTCAAACCTGCCGGGTGACCCATGAAGCCGCCTTTTTTAACCTGGAAAATAGCACCGGTACCCATCCAGTCGCCCTGGTTGTCGGTGTAGAATAGCTCGCCGTTCAGCATGCTGATACCCGCAGGGGAGCGCACGCCGGTTGCGTATGGTTCGAATTTGCCGTCATTGGTGATGTGGAATATCCAGCCACGCCCGGGAACACGGCTTTCGCCTCTCCACCATTCTTCGTCACCGAATGCTACGTTGCCACTCACGAAAAAGCTGCCATCCGGAGCGAGTTTAGGACCGAACGAATATTCGTGGTAGTGACCTGAAAGCGGCCACGCGTAAACAGTTTCGTAAACATCAGCCTTGCCGTCGCCATTTTTATCGACCAATTTGGTCAATTCCCCACGCTGTGCGCAGTACAATGCACCTTCTTTGTATGCCAAACCGAGGATTTCGTGCAAGCCGGTCGCGAACTTGCGGAAATATGGCGTGCGGCTGGTAGGGTTATCCACGATCCAAACTTCACCACGACGGGTTGAAATCGCCAGTGAACCGTTTGGCAGGGTCGTTAAGCCACCTACTTCGAGGATAATACCCTCAGGAATCGGCGGGGTGACGATCTTGTAAAAATCTTCTTCTTTCGGAGACTCCTGCGCTTTCAGCGTAGAGAGGGAAGCCAAAAGAGCGAATGCTATATGAGCAAGTTTTTTCATTGTCAAATCAGGAATAATAGGTTAAAATCAGAACAGAATGGAGTACTTCACTTCGCCGTTGGTAACAGGCACGATGAGTTCCTGTTCGCCTTTTGCGCCTCTGATTTCTGGTTTAAGTTTTTTGTCGGCCAGCTGGATGTAGTACGATTTATCGTCTACTGCGTAAAGTCCTTCCGAGATTTTTTCAATGGAAGAACCGTCAGCCAGGCGTGCCACGAGGTCTTTTGCAGGGTTATTCACCTTTACAATGCGTTCGAAATACTGGTTATTCACGACGGACACGTAGTCGGTGATCGCCGAGCCGAATGCCTGATATTGGAAGGTAGGCACGTCGGAATCATCCAATACATAACCTTTCGGACGGTAACCGCTGCCGGTTGTGTCCGCTTCCCACTTAGATTTACCTGATTTACCCAAGAACATATCGTCGCCGAGCAACGTCACGCTGCCTCGCGGGCGTGAGGAGCCATCGCCGCGGTCGTGCCACATTGGGGTTGCATCTAGGAATTCGCCACGCCAAACTTGCAGGATTGCGCCTTTGTCGAGGTCGTACGTATAATGCAGGCTCGCAGGGCTACCCACAGACGCCGCGTGTACAACGCGTATTCTTTTCGCTTTTTCGTCCTTGCGGAAATCCATGAAAGAGCGGGTAATCGTGTTGGTAGGTGCCTGGATCAGGATCGGATCGGTAGAACCGCCACCCATGGCCGAGCTTTTTGCATGGTAAGCCACCTCGCGGAAGCCAGGACCGCTGGTCCAAAGGCCCAATACCGGGCGCATCCAGCCATCTCTTTTGTTGTTGAAAACTTCGATCGTATGGTCGCCGGCTTTCAGGTTTACTTTGCCTACACGGAATTCGTTGTTCGATTTCCACTCGGGTTTGATCACATCTTTACCGTCGATTTTCAGGTAGGAATTACCCGAAGCCTGCAAGCGGAAAGCGTATTCGCCTTCGGTAGCTGCATTGAAACGGCCATTGTAAACGTAAGAGTAATTGTTGTTCTCTTTCAAAATCTCCCAGTTCAGCGATTCCGACTTGCCGGTTTCCGCAGGAGTAAGTTTTGAAAGGTCCTCGGTTTCGGACAGACCGCCGTAATAGGTTTTGTAGGTCAGCTCGGAAAGGGTCGCAGGTTTCTTGTCAAAATTATTAACCACAATATTGCGGATTGCCAAAGAACCGTGGTCGCCCTGGATGCGGATCGGACCCATTGGCACGTCCTCAGCCGTCAGTGAACCGCGGGTAGGCCCGCTAACTTCCACGTTTTCGTGGATAGTCACACCATTTAAGACGATAGAAAGGAATACCGCATTCGCGATTTTCTTGCCATTTGCGTCGAAACGCGGTGCCTGGTAAGAGATTTTGATATGCTGCCACAATCCCGGCGCTTTCGCCACATTGAAACGCGGTGCGTATCCTTCGTAACCTTTTTCACCTTCGGGCTTGGAATCGTTCCAGCGCTCGTAAATACCACCACAGTCGTTGTATTTGGCGCCTTTTTTACCCCAGCTGTCGAAAAGCTGTACTTCGTAGTTGCCTTGCAGATAGATTCCTGAGTTGGAACCTTTGCTCATCATGAAATCCAGTTCAAGGTCGAGATCGCCGTGTTTGAAGTTGGAAATCAGTTCATAGTCGCTGCCATACTTGCCTTTTTCATGGAGGCAAGCCAGTACTCCTTTACCCGGGCTGGTAATCAGCGCGTTTTCTTTGGAGAGGTCGGCCGATGCATTACCGACGATTTTCCAGTCACTGGATTTGGTCGTAAAAGCACTGAGGTCGTTGAGGGGAATAGGCTGCTGGGCGTAGGCGGTGTGCATGGCAAAAGCCGCTACCCCAGAGGCGATTAATTGAAAAAGTGAACGGTTGGTTTTAAACATACTTGCAGTAAGCTTAGTCGGTTTTAGATTAGCAATCAGGCCAGGAGTGCCTTTAGCCCTGCAAATTACGTGATAAGAATCGGGAAAATTACATTTATATAGATGAGAATCCTTTTTGTTAGTGCTTTTTACTTAATGTTGTGTTTTGATACTATTTCAAAAAGTTATTAGACTAAAACTGTTACTTTTCAAATGAGAAAATTGATGCTTACCGCGTTCAGCATGGCCGCAGCCTTCGCCGCACACGCGCAATTGCAACCTGCGAAGCAAACTCCTGAATCCAGCGAATTGTGGAACCCGGTTCCCCGTGTTGTAACGCCAGGTAAAGGTTCTCCGGCCGTTTCAGGCTTCACAGCCCCTTCGGATGCTATTATTCTGTTCGACGGTAAAAACCTCGATCAGTGGGTTTCCGGTAAAGACGGCAAAGCGGCTGCTCCCTGGACAGTTGGCGACGGCGCAATGACCGTTGCCCCGAAATCAGGCGACATCCAAACCAAACAGACGTTCGGCGACTACCAGCTGCACATCGAATGGAGAACCCCCGCGAAAGTAGACGGTAATGGACAAGGCCGCGGTAACAGCGGTATTTTCATGCAGGGCGTTTACGAATTGCAGGTACTCGACAGCTACAACAACCCGACTTACTCGAACGGTCAGGCCGGTTCTATCTACAAGCAAACAATGCCCCTCGTAAACGCGGCCGTAGGCCCGGGCGAATGGCAGACTTACGACGTGATTTACACACAGCCGCATTTCAACAAAGATGGCCAGATGAGTATCCCGCCTTACATTACCGTGATCCACAATGGGGTATTGGTTCAAAACCACACCGCGATCCAGGGAACGACTCCTTACATCGGCCAGCCGACAATCGAGCCGCACGGAAAAGGCCCTATCAAATTGCAGGACCACAACAATACGACGAGCTTCCGCAATATCTGGATTCGTGAATTGTAAATTTTAGAGGATATTGAAATCAAAAACGGGCTGCTTCAAATGAGGCGGCCCGTTTTGATTTTTAATCCACCAGCTAGCTAAAACTTGATCGCCAGGTTCGCCGAGAAATTCCTCGGCATCTGGGGCGTGAGCACACCCTGTCCGGCAAAATATTTCTTATCCAGCATATTGTCGAGTTTCAGCCCCAGCCGCCATGCTTTGGTGTTATAGAATACCGTCGCATTCAGAACCGTGTAGGAAGGAATCGTGAAAATACCCGTCACCGCCGAATTCGAAGTCAAATGTTCGCTGATGTAGTTGCCGCCAATACCGGCCCCGATTCCTTTGAGCTTTCCGAAAGGCAGATTGTAGCTGATCCACGCATTCGCCAGATCAGCCGGGCCGGCATTAGCGGGGCGGCGACCTTCCAGCGCGACGGTAGATTTGGTCAGTTTGCTATCATTATGGCTATAACCCGCCACGAGGTTTAGCCCCGTTATCGGGTTAGCAATAATTTCTACCTCAATTCCACGGCTGTATTGCGTGCCGTTCTGCACGGTGACGTTGTAATTCTTGCCGTCGCGTACGAGCACGTCGGTGCGCGTGGTGTTGTCTACTTTAATGTCATAATAGCTGACGGTCATATTCAGCTTGCCCTGATAGCTTTCCAGTTTAATACCGCCTTCGAGCTGATTGGCCTGCTGTGGCTTAAAAACCCCGGAAATATCAGGTAGCGGCTGGGTTACAGGGGCAACATTGAAGAAGCCGTTCATATAGTTTCCAAAAACAGAAAGCCGGTCTTTGATCAACTGATAGACAAGGCCCAGTTTGGGCGAAACGGCAGTTTGCTTGAACTGTGTATTAGCGACGTAGGTGCGGGTCGCGTGGTTTAATGTGCCTTTGTTTTCAAAACGGTCGATGCGCAGGCTGATCATCGCCAGCAGGCGGTCGGTAACATTGAGGACGTCGGAGAAATAGGCGCTGTACACATTACCCGAGTTATAGTTACGTAAAGGCGCGTCGTTGTTCATGGCCAGTCGCGCCTCCACGGACGTGCGGTTGATTTTGAGGTAATTCGGGTCATTGTGAATCCCGCTTACATTGTCGAACACGATGTAAGGCGAGTTGTTGTTGTGCGCCGTGCGGTTCAGGTAGTCGAGGCCGACTACGACGCGGTTGCGTAACGTGCCGATTTTGAAATCGCCAATAAAATTCTGCTGGATGTCGATCGCATTGTTGGTCGTGTTTTGTAAAGAAATATTGCGTTCGAGCAAGGTATCGGCCACGGCGCCTCGAATGAACTGATATTGGTAAAAACCTTCTGATCTACGTGTATTGCTCGAAAACGCGGTTTGCGACGTCCAGCTTTGCGAAAGTTTGTATTTCAACTGACCATACACATTGATGGTCGGCGTTTTCATCGTCAGGTCGTTGCTGGTGTAGGACTTGTTCCAATCAAAACCCAGTTCCTGAGGCGTGTGTGCTGCAAACTGGCGGGTACGGTTGAGGAAAACGGCCGACGGGCTCGTCATCTCGCTCTGGTAAATGCCCGCGTTGAAAAGGATGGTCATCTTTTCATTCACACGATATTCCAGTGATGGTGCAATCACGAGACTTCTCCGGAAACCCGCATCCTGGAAGCTGCCCTGATATTGATAGGCTGCATTAACCCTCAGCAAAAGATTTTTGGAAGCATTAATAGGAGAATAAATGTCGGCGGTCAGACGGTTCAAGCCGAAACTGCCGGTTGTGTAACCAATTTCACCGCCCGCTATTTCAACCGGTTTTTTAGTCACGATATTCATTAGCCCGCCAAACGAAGTAACCGAACTGCCGAACAGTGTAGCCGATGGCCCTTTGATCACTTCCACTTTTTCGACATTGATCGGGTCGAACTCGCCGTTCGTTTGTACCGGCAACCCATCCACGACGGACAATTCCGTGCGGAAACCGCGCAATGCATAGAATGTTGCTCCATCGGAGTTAATACCACGATTGGCCTGGATTTTATAAACCCCCGGCGCGTTTTTAACAATGTTGGAGAAGTCTGTAATAAGCTGTTCTGTAAAAAGTGTTTTGGATAATGCACTGTAAACCTGCGGGTTCTCCATATTGCTCACGGGGAGCTTGGCTACGTAATCGCTTTCTTTTTTGGAAAACTTGTTGATATCCCCGCTGATCACGACTTCCTGCAATGCCTTACTGTCCTCGTTCAGGAATACCGGTTCGAATATGACGGTTTGATCAGAACCGATGGCTGCCGGGCGTTCGATAGGCTCATAACCAAGCAACTGGATTACGACCCTATGCTCGCCGGCAGGGATATTCCGGATGATAAATTGCCCGTCTGCATCACTTTGCGCTCCTTTTCCAGTTCCTTTAATGGTAATGTTGACAAATTCGGCGGCCTTGCCGTCGGAAGTTTTCACGGTGCCCCGCAATGCACCGCGGCCTTCGTTGGCCTGAGCGTGGGATTGGTTGGCGGAAAATAAAGCAATAATGTAAAGCATGACGGCCATGCACTTTCGGAATTTATTCCTCGGATTCATTGGGATACTATTAATATAAACGGATGGATTTGCAATGCGGCGCGGGAGCGTGGTTCGTGGCAAAGCTACAACACTATTTATATTAAGTCCAAATAATAATTTGTCTGAGTCCAATAATGATAATGCCTTAAACGATTGGTAGCATCGGTTAATCCTTTTCTATTTTTCATTTATATTCGTTTTCAATGCCATTCCAAAAGTTGCCATGCAGGAAATAGAACCCTATTACAATTGGGAAAAACACTATGTAGCCAGCCACGACGAGCGTTCGCCGTTCTATGGCCGCACGTATAATCTTGATTATTATGAGAATGCGATTTACGGCTATTATATCCACCCGCTTTGGGACCATATCGGGTCGGAGACGTTGTATGTGAAAATCCTTTTTGCCGATTATAAAAAGCGCTTTGTGATTATTGAAATGTTCGGGGAATGGAACGATGCGCTGCATAATGATATCATGTTCCTGAAACGGCAGGTGGTCGATCCCCTTGTCGATGAGGGTATTAACCAGTTTATATTGCTGGGAGAAAATGTCCTGGACTTCCATGGCGCGGAGGATGATTACTATGCGGAATGGTTCGATGACGTGGAGGACGGATGGATCGTCGCCGTCAATTTTCGCGAGCATGTGGAGGAGCAATGGACGAAATTCCGGCTCGACTATTATATTAATTTCGGTGGTACGCTGCACCTCAATAACTGGCGTACGTTGCAGCCGGAGCCGTTTTATGAGCTTGTTAAAAATTTGATGGTTAGAAGGTTAACCTGACAGAAAGCTGCCCGGATTGCTTGCAACCTTGGCAACTCCTTTGTAGCTTACGCATTCATCGTATCAACTGTTTTTTACCTTAAAACCTCATTTCCCATGGCCGAGAATACTGAACCTACACCAGAAGACGAAAAAGAATCGCTGGAAAATAAAGTTGAAGAACTCAAAACTACTGCTACCGAAGCCAAAGACCAGATCGCGGAAGAGGCAGCCGAAGCGGTGAAAGAGGAAGCCAACGCATTGGAAATAAAGGCAGAGGACAAAGTGGACGAGGTAGTGGATGCAGCTGATGGAATTAAAACCGAAGTTTACGAGACGCTCGATGACCTGAAAGCGCAGGCCGAGACCAAAACCACCGAAGTGGAAGAGGTGATCGAAGAAAAAGCGGAAGCGGTTAAGGAAGCTGTGGCAGAAGTGAAGGAGGAGGCGGCCGTGAAGGCTGAGGCGGTGAAAGAGGAGGTTGCGGAAAAGGTCGAGGAGGTAGAATCCGGCTTTGCTGCGAAACTCGCCGGTCTGACGGAGGCAGCAGCAGAGAAATTCGAAGACCTGAAAGAGGCTGCGACAGACAAGTTTGAGGACATCAAGGAAGTTGCTGCGGAGAAGTTTGAGGACATTAAGGTAGCCGCAACCGATAAGTACGAACATATTAAAGAAGATGCCGCCGAAGCATTCGAAGACGCGAAGGAAGTAGCCGCCGAGAAGCTGGCGGAAGCGCAGGCCAAAGCCGCCGAACTGAAAGCGAAAGCAGCTGAGGAAATAGCCGAATTGAAAGAAGAGGCAACGGAAAAAGTCGCTGAAACGAAGACCAAGACAAAAGGATTCTGGGCGCGGCTCTTTGGCGGATAACTATTTGCAGATAATTTCCCGGCCCGGCCCTTTTCGATTGGCCGGGTTTTTTATTTACGTTATTTGTTTTATCAAAATTGCTTCTGATGTCACAGGAAACTTTCGTTCTCCCCTACCAACATCCGTTTGTCGCGGACAGCAAATACAAAAAATCAGTCGTCTACTTTTCGATGGAATTCGCCGTCGACCAGGCATTAAAGATTTACTCCGGCGGTCTGGGCTTCCTCGCAGGTTCGCATATGCGCAGCGTATACGGGCTGAAACAGAATCTGATCGGCATTGGGATGCTCTGGAAGTACGGCTATTACGACCAGGGCCGGAAAAAGGACGGCAGTATGGAGCCGGAGTTCACGGAGAAAATATATTCGTATCTCGCCGATACCAAAATCCGTTTTCAGATACCCATTATGGGTAAAAACGTTTGGGTAGCAGCCTATTATCTGGCTCCTGAAACATTCGGTTCCGCACCATTATTTCTCCTGACTACCGATACCGACGGCAACGACGAATCCACGCGAGCGATCAGTTATTCACTGTACGACTCGGACGTTACCTACAAAGTAGCGCAATGCATGGTGCTCGGTATCGGTGGCGCGCGGTTGCTCGAAGCGCTGCAGTATGAGCCGGAAGTTTACCATTTGAATGAGGCGCACGCGGTATCCGCCCTTTTTCATCTGTATAAAAAATACCAGGATGTGGCTGAGGTAAGGAAAAAGGTAGTTTTTACAACGCATACCCCCGAAGAAGCCGGTAATGAAAAGCACGATATTCATTTTCTGGATAAACTGGGCTTTTTCTCAGGACTGGACCTGGAAACGGTGCGTAAGATCAGCGGCATTCGTGACGGAGTATTCAACCATTCGCTGGCTGCATTGAGCCTTAGCCATAAAGCGAACGGCGTTTCCAAACTGCATGGGGAAGTTTCACGAAAAATGTGGAAAACGCATCCCAAAATCGCGCCGATCGGGCACATTACCAATGCGCAAAACAATGCTTACTGGGTTGACCCTATTTTGGAAAAGGCCAGGAAAAAAAAGGATACCAGCGCGATTGTCGCACGTAAGAAGGAGCTGAAAGAAGTTTTGTTCAAAACAGTCGCCGACCAGAGTGGGAAGTTATTTGACCCGGATGTGCTCACGATCGTCTGGGCGAGGCGGTTTGCGGCTTACAAGCGGGCGGATATGCTGGTTTGGGACCTGGAAAGATTCAAACGCATAATGGGCAATAAGGAGCAGCCGGTGCAGGTGATATGGGCTGGAAAGCCGTATCCGAAAGATGAAGGTGCAGTTGGGACCTTTAACCATCTATTCTATCTGAGCCACTTGTTTCCTAACATGGCCGTACTGACAGGCTATGAGCTGGCATTATCCAAGCTGCTCAAAGATGGGGCCGATATATGGCTCAATACGCCGGTCGTGACGCGCGAAGCATCGGGTACCAGCGGGATGACGGCGGCTATGAATGCGGCATTGAACCTTTCGACCTACGATGGCTGGATCTGCGAATTCGCAAAAGACGGGCACAATGCATTTCTTCTGCCGGTTGCCAAAGGGGAGGATATTAATAAGCAAGATTGCGATAATCTGATGGAAACTTTGGAGCGTTCCGTGATCCCGACTTACTATAATGCGCCTGAGAAATGGCGGGAGATGACTTTGAATAGTATGAATGACGTTTCCGAACCGTTCAGTTCCGACCGGATGGCCAGGGAGTATTATGAGTTATTGTATAATTAAATTTAATCCGCGGGAAGCGGCGGCAGGCAGTTGGTCCTTATGAATATGTCCTGTGAAAATTAACTGCTGGTCGCCGCGCAGCCTTCGCGGCAAAATGGAGCTGTCCGTTCGCCGGACGTCGCCTGGATTAATAGTGAGAGGTGGAATGCACTGTCGGAATCCGAACAAGAAAGATTCGCTCCTTTGTGTCCTGATTTTGTGATTGAAGTGCGTTCAAAAACGGATAGCATTATTTATTTACAGAACAAAATGCAGGAATATATGGCGAATGGTTGCCGCCTCTCCTGGCTGATAGACCGGTATGGAAAGAAAGTCTACATTTACGAACCCGGCTGTGCCATCATCGAGCATTCAGGCTTTGACATTCAACTTTCCGGGGAGCAGGTTTTTCCCGGGTTTGTATTGAATTTGGGTGAGATCGGAAACTTCTGAAATGCGAAATGCTATTCAACCTATTTGCTTAGCCAGCAACGCAATCCCTTCCCGAAACGAATGCGGCTCGTAGCCCAAAACATTCCTTGATTTCGTAAGATTGAATCCCGTGCGCGGAGGCCTGCGGGCGGGTTGGGTGAATGCTGATGCGTCGGTAGGCGAAATCAGCGAGGCATCCAGTCCGAAGTAGTCTGCGGTTGCGAGCGCCATTTGGTAGGGCGTCAGGAAATCCTTGCCGGAAATATGGTAAATACCCTTGGCTTCCTGGTCGGCGATGAGGAAGCAGCCTGATGCCAGGTCTTCGGCCAGTGTGGGCGTGCGGAACTGGTCGGTTACGACGTTGATCGCCTTGCCTTCTTCCAATGAATTTTTGACCCAGAGAATAATATTGCTCCGGCTCATATCGTGCGCGACCCCGTATACGAGCACCGTGCGGGCGATGGCCCATTCGATGTCGGAAGACTTGACTGCCTTTTCGGCGGCATATTTACTCCATCCATAAAAACTGATCGGATTAGGAATATCTTCCTCACGGTAAGGACCGGAAGTTCCGTCGAAAACGAAATCCGTCGAGACGTGTTCGAGGAAAATTTCATACTTCGCACAGGCAGTGACCAGCGTTTCGGTAGCAGTGACGTTCAGCTTCCAGCACGCGTCCTTCTCTGCTTCGCATTGGTCCACGTTCGTCATGGCGGCGGTGTGAATCAGCACGTCGGGGCGCTCGGTTCCGAGCACCTGATCGACGGCTCCGGGATCGGTAATATCCATTTCAATATACCGGTATCCCGCGCTGATCGGCAGCCGGTTCTTGCCTATTGCCGTAGCAACGGTTTCAATATGCGCTTTTGAAACCAGCAGTTCCACTAATTTTTGCCCCAGCAACCCGTTGGAGCCGGTGATCAGGATTTTCTTCTTTTCCAATTTAAGCTTCGTATTTCCAGCCGTATTTGCGGGTAATCTTCTTCTTTTTCATCTTTTTGACAGACACTTTCATCGAAATGTCTTTCTCCGGACGGTCGCGCTCGTCCTTATCCACGGATGCAATCTTGTCGAGCACATCCATGCCGTCGATCAGCTGTCCGAAAACGGTATACGCGCCGTCGAGGTGCGGGGTGCCGCCAACTGTTTCATATACTTTTTTCTGGGCATCGGTCAATTTGCGTGCCGCGCGTGCCGACTGTTTTTCAAGATCGGCCTTGCTCCATTTCCGGCCTTCTACAATATAAAACTGGCATCCGCTGGATTCTTTCGCAGGATTATTGTCGCGTGCGGCCGCTAAGGCGCCTTTTTGGTGGAATAACTTGCCATTGAATTCCGCCGGAACCTTGTAGCCGTTATCACCGCGGCCGAGCATTGCATCCGGCTTTGCATTACGTGATTCGGGATCGCCGCCCTGGATCATGAAATCGTCGATAACGCGATGGAAAAGCAGTCCGTTATAGAACTTATCCTTGGCAAGTTTGATAAAATTGGCTTTGTGTTTCGGGGTTTCATCAAAAAGGATGAAGCGCATCGTGCCCTTGTCGGTATTGATGGTGATTACCTCGTCTTTTTTAGACGGTTTTTGTGCACAAACATTCAGGACAATGAGGCACAGCGCGCCGAGTAGAATCGATCTTTTTGTTTTCATAGGTGTTATTTGGCGGCCAGAACGTTTTTGTCTGCCGGGAAGAATTGAAATTTCAAACCGTAATCTTTCCCCTCCGAAACGTCCTCCATATTCACTCGGACAGTCTTGTTGTTCCAGGTGATTTTTTTGGTTTCCTCTTTGGGTGAAGAATAGGTCTCGCTAAAATACTGCTTGCTGGCGTTCCAGAGCTGTTTTGTTGCCTCCGAACTGTTCAGGTAAACGTCGATCGTGATCTTGTTCACCTTTTTTTCCGGGGTCAGAAAATACTGTACATCGATCGTCTCCAACCGTGCCGTTTCCGAGGTATAGCCCAGATGGTCGGGCGTTTCTTCAAACATTTCGAATGTTTCCGTCGCTTTCACCTTTGTGAGCGGATCACCGAACGCAATACCCCGCAGGACCGTACCGGAAGGATTTTGCGCGGACGGGCCAAGGATCGTTTTCAACAATGCCGATTGATCGCTATTCAGATCAGCGGGGACAGGTTCGTGCAGGACAACGGAATCCGCTGCCGCTTCGTTTTTTTCGTTCGTTTTAGTGTCGCAAGCTGATGCCAGTAATGCCATCATGAGCAATGCGATTCCATTTTTCAGCGTATTCATAAGTGTAGAGGTTGTGGCATTCGGTTTAAATAAGTTGAGAAATTATCGTGCCTTGCAACTAGTTCGAATATCGGTCAAATGCAATATATACATATTTACGGCTTGGGGAAATCTGGTTAAAATTCTCTCGAAAGGTTAAAAAAGAACCTCCGCTCGCCCAAGCCGTTCAGTGTGATATTGAATCGGGCGACGATGTTATAGAACGTCACAACATCGAGCCCGGCCCCGGCGCCATATAATGTCGAATTGCCGAGTCTCGTATTGCTGAACTCGGGATAGCTGTTTTTGACATAGCCGGCATCGGCAAAAGTGTTGATATAAGCTGCGAGTGGAATGGTATTGAACTGGCGGACGGGAATAAATGAAAAATGCTTTTGAATAGAGAAAAGCCTGTATTTCAGTTCGTTTTTGATCAATGCGTAATCCTGACCGTCGATCACGTAAAGCTCGTACCCGCGCACGAGATCATTGCGGTAACCGAGACCCACAGTTTGTGTATAAGGCTGGCGTTTCGGAAATGAAATCCGCCCACGCACATTGGTGTTGAAAAACCATTTCTTGCCAAGCGGGATGAATTTTCGGTAGGAGCCATACAAGTAAAGCGTATTGACGTCGTCGGAAGCCAGTAGCCCAGTTTTGGAAATTTGCAATCCGGCGGCTTGGCCCTGCAGTGCATATTGCGCATTGTCGCGCTTGTCGTAACTGTAGGTGTAGGTCAATTGGAAATAACGTTGCCGTTTATCCCCATTCAGCAGGTAATTGGGGTTTAAAGCCGCTACCGTGTCAGAGATCGTCAGGTAGCTCCAACGGAGGTCAAGGGAATGAAATGTGTAGTATTTATTACGGCGTGTCAGGCTCACATAGGTAAAGAATCGCTCGCGGTTGATTTCCTCGCTGCTGAGGTATTGCAGCTTGTCCCGCCAGGTCCTGAATGCGGTGTTTTTGTTGATGGAATAGGAGGTCCCGACGGTAATCCCCGTTTTTTGAGCCTTATCGATGTACGGTAACGTATAGGCCAGCTCGAACTTTGGAATGAAGCCGAATTCGGCCAGGAAACGAAGCTTATCGGCCCGGCCTGTAACATTACCGTAGCTGAGGTATACGCCGTAAGTCGTGCGGGAAAGGTCCCGCTTTCGTTCGTACCACCATTCATTGAAATTGCGATCGGCGAGCTGGAAGACGGGGAGCATGATAAAGTACCAGCGTTCCTTTACCGCAATGAGGATATCGGTGTGCACCGAGTCGGGATTAGGCTTCGTGAGCAACTCCACGGTAACAAACAGATTGGTATTAACCACCTTCCTGCGGTCGATTTCGAGCTTTTCTTTGAGTAATTCTGCCGTAAGCGTATCGCCCCGACGGATCGCCATTTCCCGCATGATAATGCCCGTGCGGGTACGATGGTTCCCTTCCACCGTAACATCGCCCACGATCACATTGCCTGTACTATCGGCAACGACCGTCTGGCCGGAGGCAAAATGGGAAATCAGTAGGATAAAAAGCAGAAAGTAAATCTCCTGACAGCACTTCTTAGGGTTCATTCTTCACGATCCGGGTTTCGGTATAGAAACGATACTTCCTGTTAATATGATAAAATTTTAGCAAAAATAGGGGTTAGTGAAGAATGGCAACAATCAGTTGACAGAAATCGGGCTTTCGGGCGCTTATGTTTTTTATCGGCTTTCAAAAAAAGGAGCGCGACGGGATGAAAAATCCGTGTCGCGGGAGTAGTCTGTTATGGGGCTTTGCCAGTATCCTTGTCACATACCAAAACTAACTAACACCATGTCATTATCCCGTGCTGAAATTTTGATTAACAAGCTAATCAGCAACAAGATATCCGGGGACGAATTGGCGGAGTTGCTTGCAGGAATTTCCGATGACGAACGAGGTAAAAACTACTCCGACGCCCTCGAAATTTATTTCAACCGTTTGTTAAGGGAAAGCAGGCCCAACGGTGAAGCCGGGCCGAAGGATTTATAGCAGATTACAGATATTACCATTACTCACCCTCCTCTATCAATTGTTTGGTCAGAAATTAAAAAACTTAGATCCGTTAGAATAGCCCAAAAGACACCATTCCTAGTAACGTGAGCAGGATTTCAATCAGTTTTTCTCCCGGGAGCAAACCTTCCGGAAGTTGATCCGCCACTCACCTGATACCATGTTATTAATACCGCTGACACGGATTATATAAGTCTGTATTGTGTTCCAGTTTTTAACATAAATCTCTATTCCCAGTATCATGAACAGTGCCCATCACCTTAAAAACAAAAACTATGGATCCAAATTCTACTGCTAGTCTGCGAAGGTTGCTTTTATGCATTTTCGTGGCCGTTTTCCTCGTCGCTCCGGCGTTTGCGGGGAAAAATTTTGATAAGACGATTAAGGGAAAAGTTACTTCGAAAATAGATGGGGCGGCGCTTCCCGGTGTCAGCATTGTTGTGAAGGGCACCCAGGTCGGAACGTCTACCGACGCAGCCGGCAATTATTCGATCAATGTCAGTGACGCTTCGAAGGCCATTCTGGTCTTTTCCTACATTGGTCATGAAACCCAGGAGGTGATTGTGGGTAATGAATCGGTGGTCAATGTGGATTTGGCGGAAGGTGTCGAAACCCTTGGAGAAACCGTAGTCACAGCATTGGGTCTCTCGCGCGAAAAACGCTCATTGGGGTATGCGGTCGCGGAAGTTCAGGGAAAAGATATCAGCCGGGTAGCACAGGAGAACGTGCTGAACTCCCTGTCGGGCAAGGTTCCGGGTGTTACCATCAGCTCTACGGGCGGAACCGGTTCGTCGGTGAGTATGATCATCCGCGGTGCGACATCCCTCAGTAATGACAACCAGCCACTTTTTGTCGTGGATGGTGTCCCTATTGCCAACACCCTGAACAATATAAGCCAGGTAGGAAATGACAACCGCGTCGATTATGGAAATGCGATTTCAAATATTAACCCCGACGACGTAGAAAGCGTTTCGATCCTTAAAGGACCTAACGCGGCAGCGCTTTATGGTTCACGTGCAGGTCACGGGGTCGTGCTGATTACCACTAAAAATGGCAGCAAAGCGAAGAAAATGACCGTTTCTGTTAATTCGAGCACTGTTTTTGACAGACCTTACAAATACCTGAACATGCACAGCAAGTTTGCAACGGGTATTCTTCCTTTTACACCCGATAATAATCCTTACCCGGGCGGCGTGCTGCTCATCGATGAGGGTTCAGCCGGGGGCGTGGGACCGGAACTCGATAAAGGGTACAAGGCGATCCAATGGAATAGCCCGAAAGACGCCAATGGTAAGCCCATTCCAACAGACCTCGTTTCGCACCCTGATAATGTAAAAAACTTCGTACGCACGGGTATCACCACGACCAATGGCGTCTCGATTTCCAATAGCAACGACCTCGTCACGTACCGTTTGTCATACTCAAACATGTCCAACCGGGGGATTATCCCGAACTCCGACCTTTTCCGGAATTCATTGAACATCAATTCGTCGGTCAGGCTAAGTAAAAAGTTGACATTGAGTACGAACATCGATGTCAGCCGCAACAATTCGAACAACCGGCCAGCAACCAATCGTGGTACGAACCCGCTGCAATGGGCATACGCTGTTTCGCCGCACATTGATATCAACGACCTGCGTAATTACTGGGTGCCGGGGCAAGAAGGCTTGAAGCAACTCTCGCAAGGTCCGGGCGCTTATAACAACCCATGGTTCCTGGCCTACGAGGTAAACAACAGCTTTGTTCGCGACCGTGTTTTCGGAAATGTGAAGGCTGACTGGCAGATTACCCCGCATTTGAGCCTTATGGGCCGTTATGCACTCGATACTTACCGCGAAGAGCGCCAGACCAAGATCGGCAATAGCTACACCAACGACAGCCGGGGCGGTTACGGGATAATTAATCTGTCGAGATTCGAGCGTAATGCCGACTTCCTTTTGACCTACAAGCGCGACATCAGCGATTTCAGTGTGTCCGTTTCGGGTGGTGGCAATACGCGCTATCAGAAAAATACAGACATGACTACGGCTACCAAAAACGGTACAGGGCTGATTATCCCGGGCCTGTATACTATGTCGAACATCGCTCCTGCGAACCTCTCTTACGGTAGCGCGATGTATGAAAAGGCGGTATTCAGTGTGTACGGATTGGCTAACCTTGGCTTCAAAGACATGGTTTACCTGGATCTGACGGCCCGGAATGACTGGTCGAGCACATTGCCAAAAGCCAATCGTTCCTATTTCTATCCATCGGCTTCATTGAGTGTTTTGTTAAATGAAATGTTCCCGATCGCGAACCAGATCAGCTTGCTGAAACTAAGAGGCGGTGTTGCTCAAGTTGGTAACGATACTAATCCTTACAGCTTGCTGGCAACGCTCGGCAATGCTGGGGCATGGGACGGCATCACACGTTTGTCGAAATCAGGACAAATTCTGCTACCCGACCTCAAACCCGAGATCGCGACTTCTTATGAATATGGCCTCGACCTGAATCTTTACCATAACCGCGTACGGCTCTCGGCCACTTACTATCAGGTGGAAAACCGCAACCAGATCATACCGACCAAACTTCCGGGGTCCAGCGGGTTTACTTCAAAAAACATCAATGCAGGTTTGCTCGTGAGCAAAGGGCTTGAATTTACCCTGGGAGGTACGCCGATCGATAAGAATGGATGGCGCTGGGACATTAACGCCAACTGGTCGAAAAACCGGACCACTATCAAATCGTTGTCGGACGGTCTTGAATTCTACACCCTCTGGACAGACGCAAAAGGTGGCGCCTGGACCTATGTCGGGGACAAGATCGGTGATATTTACGATGCCGAGCTCGTGACAGTTCAGGATAAGAGTTCGCCTTACTACAAATATCCGATCCTGGATGAAAACGGTTCGTGGCAATCGGTCAGCGCTTCCAAAACCCGCAATAAGATCGGTAATTTCAATCCGGATTTCACGATGGGGTTACAGACTTCCGTTTCCTACAAAGGGTTTAGCCTGAATATGTCGTTCGACTGGCGCCAGGGAGGCGACTTCGTGTCGCAAACATATCGCTACGGCGAATCGGATCTCAAATCCCAACGCTTCCTGGATAACCTGATCAATCCGAACGGAATGACGGGCGACCAGTTGCGCAATTACCTGGTTGAAAACAACAAAGTGGTTGTCAATGGAAACAAGTTCAATATCGTGGGCGGCCCTACCAAAGCATACGGAGGCTTCCCATTTGAGTACGGAGGCAACACTTACGATTATGCGGTGTTCAACCCGGGTGTGATCGCGCAATACAACGAAGCCGGCGAAATTACCGGTTATACCGAAAACCTGGGTGGCAAGGACACCAAGTACATTCCCTATGGCGACAACTACCCATGGGATTTCACCCGCGCGGCTACATTCGATGCTTCATTTATCAAGCTGCGTGAAGTGTCCCTGGGTTATGACCTGCCCTCTACGTTCGTGAAACGCCTCGGCCTTCAAAATGCCAACGTCGCTGTTTATAGCCGCAATATCATCCTTTGGACCAAAGCGAAAATCGGTATCGATCCGGAGCAGGCGTTCCAGCAAGAGTCGGGCGCACAGGCGGGTACCCAGTTCAAGCAGGGCATCGAACGTTACAACGTTACTCCCTGGGTGATGCCGATTGGCTTTAAGATTGGTTTAACTTTCTGATACAGAATCATATAGTTTATTTTATATAAATATACTCATGAAAAAAAATCACAACAAGTTCGTCATCATACCGCTGCTGCTGGCGTGCATGGTCTTTTCTTGTAAAGACCTGACGGAGATAAACGAAAACCCGAATGGTGTCGCGCCGGAGTCGGTAAACCCGAACCTTGTGTTGCCGACCGTCCTGACGGAAGCCGCGAAACTGTATGTAAACCTGGGTTATCAGGACATTGCTGGCGTGGTGCAGCATACGCAGAAAGACGCGTGGTCGAGCGGGCACAACGATTATGATTGGGGCGGCGACCAGAGCTGGAATGCCTATTACGACGTGCTTCGCAACAACGACCTCGTTTATCAGCGGGCCGTTGCGACGAATTTCGAGTTTCACCAGGGCGTTACCCTGGTAATGAAATCGTTTATGTTCGGGCTCATCACCGATCTCTGGGGCGATGCACCCTACACCAATGCATTGAAAGGGGAGGCGGGCTCGGTAGCCGACATTCTGCCGGCATTCGATAGCCAGGACAAGATCTATGCGGGCATCATCGCAGACCTCGAAAAGGCTAATGCGCTGCTTTCCAAATCAAAGGCCGAGTATGAGGGAATTGTCGACAACGTGGATGTCTTTTACGGCGGAGACCCTGCTAAATGGCGCAAAATGGCTAATTCGCTGATGTTGCGTTACTATCTGCGCATTTCGGCCAAGCAGCCGGACATCGCCAAGGCGGGTATCGAGAAGATTGTCGCCAATGCGGCCCAATATCCGATCATCACATCCAATGCGGATGATGCCACAATGGGCTTTCCCGGCAACAGCGAAGCCGATTCATGGCCTGCCAACACCGTAAGCGACGCCAGCGGAAGCAACTACCGCCGCATCAAAATGTGCGCCACATTGGTGGAGAAATTGCAGACTTTGAAAGACCCGCGGCTCGGAATCTGGGCCAACAAGGTGGAAGTGCCGCTGGTAGTAGATCCGACACAACCAGCCGGAACGGACAAAATCGTAGACGGCAAGCGGATACTTTCGCCGGATAAAGTGAAGAATACACCAGTCGACACCGACCCTGAATACGTAGGTTTGCCGCCAAGTTTTTCAGCATTGCCATCGGCATACAACCTCAATCCGACCCCCGGACAAACGTCTTTCAACCCGCACGTGTCCTTTTTGAATGATATTTATAAGGCTGCAAAGGGCCCGTTGTTGCGCGCACGGCTGATCTCGGCTGCCGAAGTAAACTTCATCCTCGCCGAGGCTGCATTGAAAGGCTGGGCTACGGGCGTTGCAAAAGACCGTTACGAAGCCGGTGTGAAAGCATCGATGGAAACCTGGAAGGTAGGCGACAAGTATGCCGCTTATGTTGCTACGCCGGGTGTGGTTTTCGACAATACTTTGAAACAGGTCCTCGAACAGAAGTGGATTGCCAGTTGGACTGCCGCCACCGAAGCCTGGTTCGATTTCCGCCGCACCGGCTTGCCTGCGTTGAAAGCTGGCCCGGCAGCAAAAAGAGAGGTTTTGCCTGTGCGTTTCTACTACATGCAGGATGAGTTGCGCATCAACAAGGCGAATACCGAGACCGCGGTGAGCAAGCTGGAAGTTACCGGCTATTCACAGGCCGACAACGGCAACAGCGCCTGGTCTAAGCAATGGCTTTTGCAAGGAACAGGCAAGCCGTGGTAGTCATATTTGTTTTAAGGTGAGTATTTAAAACCGGGACTGTCGGGATCATCCCACGGTTCCGGTTTAGTTTTAATATGTAAACCCATTTCAACATGAAAGTTAGGGCCATTGTATTTTGCTGTTTCTGCCTGTTTCTGAACCAGGTTACAGTTGGGCAGCATTTCAGGGCTGCGGCGGCTGTGCGGGTGATCACGCCCGATCCGCTGCTGCCGGTTTCGGGGGGCATTGGTACTCCCAAAAAAGCGACACAGAAGAATGGTGAACTGTACGCGAGGGCATTTGTGATGGAAAAAGGTGGAGTGCGGGTCGCAATTGTGAATGTGGATAACCTGGGGTGGCCAGCTGCATTAGGAAACAAGTCGCGGAAGCTGATAAAGGGCATCGCACCCGAGAACGTGCTCATAGGCGCCACGCATACGCATAGCGGGCCCGATGCTTATGGTTTTCCCAATGAAAAAGGTGAATCTTTCGCCGACCTTACCTACCTCGACCGGTGCGTACAGCAAATCGCCGATGCTGTGAATGAGGCCGTTGGGAAACTGGAAGATGCTTCGTTGAAAATCGCGGTAAGCGATGCAAAAGGGAAAATCGCCTACAACTACTATGCCGATCAGCTTTATGATCCCCGTTGCGGGGTGATCCAGGCAGTGGCAACCTCCGGAGTCAATAAGGGAAAGGCCATTGCTACGTTAGTCAATTACGCGGTGCACCCGGAAATTATCGGATCGGGCAGGGGCATTCTGAGCCCGGACCTTTGCGGGCCGCTGTACGATCGGATTGAGTCGCAGGGCGGCGGAACGGCCATTTTCATGAATGGCGCACAAGGCGGAATGGTAACGGCCGACAACCGCCTCGAAAACGGGAAAGAAGCCAGCGATTGGACTGAATGCAAAAGGATAGGCGAGCTGCTGGCCGACGAGGCATTGCGGATCGTGAAAGACGCGGCGGTGCAGGAAAACCCCGACGTTTATTGCGTTTCCCGCAGGATTGAGTTTCCGGTCGATTCGGAGGTCATGCGTTATATCCTCCAAAAATCACCGATTAAAAATGAGATGGCCGGTGATAACCGTATTGTTACGCAGCTTAACCTGCTTAATATCGGTACCGCTCAAGTACTGACGGTGCCCGGCGAAGCATTGCCCAATATCGGGTATTATGTGAAAAGGAATATGAATACCAAACAACCGTTTCTTTTCGGACTTACGAACGACGCCTTCGGTTATATGCTTACGAAAGTCGATTTCAATAGTTTTAAAAGGTATGACTACGTGAGCCGCACAAGCCTGGGCGAAATGACAGGAGAGATTTATATCGAGCAGGCATTGAAACTAGTAAAAGACAGCCCTAAGCCGGCCGCATCCGTGCCGGCCGCCACAGCGGGCAAGTAAACCGATTCTTCAAACCAAAACCGAGTGATCATGTTTTTGAAAATAGCCGTCAGGTCCGTTTTGTCCATGCTGCTGGCAATTGTGGCCATCGTGTTTGTGAATGCACAAAAAGTAACACCTGAAAATGCCCTGGAAAGTTATCTTAATAATGGCGACAAAACCTTTAAATGGGAGCTGAAAGAGACGTTCAAGCGCGACGATCTGACATTTTACCAAATACTCGTTACCTCGCAGAAATGGCGCCAGTTCACCTGGACACACCAGATGACGGTGATTGTACCCAAAGAAAACCGGCATGACGACGCGTTGCTCTTCATCACCGGCGGCTCCAATGCCGACGGACTGCCGAATTGGAACAGCAAAAAGGATGAAAAAATGTATGCCTCGCTTGGTGCGGTGGCTACTACGAACCATGCCATCGTAGCATTGCTGAAACAGACGCCCAACCAGCCGTTTTTCGATGATCTTACGGAGGATGCATTGATTTCCTATACTTTGCACAACTTCAAAAAGGACAAGGACTATACCTGGCCGCTGCTTTTTCCAATGGTGAAGAGCGCGGTGAAGGCGATGGATGCCGTGCAGCAGTTTTCTCAAAAACAATTGAAACATACCGTCAACAGCTTCGTGGTTACCGGGGCGTCGAAGCGTGGCTGGACCACCTGGCTTACGGGCGCTAGTGATAAGCGTGTGGAGGCGATCGCGCCGATGGTGATCGATGTGCTGAATATGCCGGTTAGTCTTGATTATCAGATCAAATCATGGGGCGATTACAGCGTCCAGATCGAAGATTATGTAAAACTGGGCATTCCGCAGTCGACCGGCTCGGCCGATGGGCAGGCCATTACGGCGATGATAGACCCCTATTCCTACCGCGCCAAGCTGACGATGCCGAAGATGATATTCATGGGAACAAACGATGAATATTGGGTGGTCGACAATATCAAAAACTATCTCGACAAGATCCCAGGGAAGAATATGCTGCATTATGTGCCCAACGCGGGCCACGACCTCGGCGACGGCAAGCAAGCGATGGAAGCCCTGAGTGCATTCTTCGGGGCGACGATTAACAAACGGCCTTATACCGAATGCAAATGGAGCCAGTCGGTGGCTAACCGGAAAGTAAACCTGGACATTAAGGCTACGCCGGATGCATTGGTAGACGTGATTCTGTGGTCGGCCAACTCGCCCGACCAGGATTTGCGGAATGACACCTGGACGGCTCAAAGTTTGAAAATAAGTCAAAAGTCTAGCGTGAAAGTGACCGCAGAGTTACCGGCAAGTGGCTTCCGCGCATTTTATGTGGATTTAAAATATAAAACACCGCAGGGTGACACTTACACCGAAAGTACGAGGGTGTTCCTAACGGATAATAAGTCAGTTCTGTAAATCCCTGAAATAGATGTATCTATACCTGACGGGAAACTTAAAATAGCCATGATCAAAAACAAAAGAATGCGCTGGTGGGCCTTGCTATGCCCTGTTTGGATGTCTTTTTACGCGCTAAGCGGTGAACAACCCGAGAGAACGGTGAAGGAGGTGATCGATCGTGCGGTGACCAGGTTGTATGCAACTCTTACACCGACGCAGCTCGATACGATTTCTGATGCGTATATTCTGAGCGTTCTCAGCGAGCGTGACAAGGAAACGCTGGCGACGCGTTTCTGGACTTTCGAAGTGAGTGTGCCCGTAAGAGTGTCACTGATGCGGCATACCGGCCAAGCCGTGCCGCCTTTCTGGATACAAAAAAGCGGGTTCCGGAAAACACAGATGCTCGTTAAAAACGAAGAATATACTTACGAGGTATGGCAGAAAGATTTCGAAAAAGGGGAGGTCGGGCTTGGTATCAATGGTTTTGACAAAGACCGGCCGGTTTATTTCATCAGCGTGGCGCCGCTCGACAAGGCCGAAAAATTGACCGTTTCGAATGTCATCCCCGCACAGTATGCATTAAGCACATTGCAAAAGGGGGCATTTACCTACCATGACTGGGATGGGTTGGTATTGACCGAAGTTCCCGAGGAGTTGAAAGGCCAGACGCTCCTCACGACCGTGCGGGGACGCGCGCGCGAGGCGCATTTAGTAAATGCATTCAGAAGGACTTCGACGCCTTCCTCTGAAAAGCCCGACCAGGTGGTCATGACATGGAGCGGCGACCCCGCCACCACGGCGAATATCCAATGGCGAACCAGTCCCAAGGTGCTCAGAAGCAAAGTGAAATATTGGAAACCAGGTGCTTCCGACACGCTTTTTACGGATGCTTCTGCATTCAATATGGAGGACAGGCTTTTGCAGAACGACCGGTTCGTAAACCGCTTTACCGCGCAGCTTAAAGGGCTGAGCCCGGGCTCTCTGTACTATTACTCGATCGGTACAGGGCAATTGCAATGGTCGGCGCCGGCGTCGTTCCAAACTGCCTCCGACCGTGTGAAAGAGTTCTCGTTCATCTGGTTCGGCGACACGCATTATTCACCTATCTGGGGTGATATGGCGCAAAAATCGATCAAACGGCATCCTGAAACCGCTTTCTTCTCGATCGCCGGCGACCTGGTAACAACCGGCTTGCACCGCGACGATTGGGACCAGCTTTGGGCACACGCCGGCCCGACGTTCAGCACACGGCCATTGATGCCGGTGCCTGGTAATCACGATAGCCAGGATGGCCTGGGTGCAGCGATGTACAAAGAGATGTTCAGCCTGCCGGAAAACGGCCCATCGGGCCAGCCTTCTGAAATGACCTATGCATTCAATTATCAGGATGCATTGTTCCTGATGATTGACGCCACGCTTTCGGTGCCTCAGCAAAGTGCGTGGGTTGAAAATCAGCTTAGGAATTCGAAAGCCAAATGGAAGTTTGCGATGTTCCATTTTCCGCCCTACAACTTCGAGGAGCCGTATGACGAGATCAAGCGCGAGTGGTGTACGCTTTTTGACAAATACCACGTGGATATGGTCATGAGCGGGCACATGCATTACTACCTGCGCACCAAGCCGATGTTTAATGAAAAAGAAGTTGCCAGCCCGGCGAAGGGGACGATTTACCTGATGTCTATCAGCATTCCCGGCAAGCAGGTGCGCTGGCCGAAGGAGGATTATGCCCTGGTAAGATATAAAGACGGCCCGCTTTATCAGCACATATCCATCAAGGGAAACACGCTGCATTACAAATGTTACAATCCCGAGGGCGAGATCAAGGACCAGCTGACGATTACGAAGTAGTATTTCATAATTTCAATTATAATGACCCGCATTACAGTATCCGCGATTCTATTACTATTTGTTGTTTTTAAAACCAATGCGCAAGTCCGACCGATCAGAAAGGAATTTTTGGACCCAACGTCGAAAAATGTGCTGGTTGCATCGCACCGCGCGGTGCACCATCAACTACCCGAAAACTCGCTGCCTGCGATCAGGGAAGCAATCAGATTGGGCGTCGATATTGTAGAAATTGATGTGAAAGTAAGTAAAGATGGTATTCCAATGCTCATGCACGACGGCAAGGTTGATCGTACGACAACGGGTAAAGGCAATCTTGAAACACAGACTTTCGATGAACTCCGGAAATTACGGCTCCTTTCGAATGGTAAAGTGACGGAAGAAACAATTCCCACGTTGGAGGAAGCCTTACAAGTGGCCAAAGGGCGCATTCTCGTCGATCTTGACCTGAAAACGGAACAAATCGATAAGGTAATTGAGGTGGTGAAAAAAGCCGATGGCAGGGAATTTGTGTTCTTCTTCGATAGCGACTATGAAATTCTTTCGAAAGTCGATGCGGCTTCCAAAAAGTACATGCTCATGCCGCGGGCCTATTCTCAGGCCATGGCCGATTCTGCGTTGACGCGCTTCAAACCGGAAGTTATACATATCGATTCGAAATTCTACACGCCCGAAGTCACCAGCCTGATCAGGAACAAGGGTGCGAGGATCTGGATCAATGCATTGGGCGCTCCGGACGAAGAAATCAGAAAAGGCAATGTCAGCGAAACGTTGAAAAACCTCACGAAACAAGGAGCCAATATCATCCAGACCGATGAACCGGAGAAGATGATCCGGGGGTTACGTGAGCTTGGGCTGCACCGATGAAAACAAAAGCCATTCCGGGAAAAACCGGAGTGGCTTTTTGATTATAAATGTAAAGTGCTTAATTCTTCCAGCAAATGAGGTAAATAGTTGGTTTTGATCTCCCAGACAATCGCATAGTCGATACCAAAATAGTCGTGGACGATTCGGTTTCTGAAACCCCTGATCTTATGCCAGTCAATAGTTGAATGCAGATCTCTGAATTCCTCTGGTAAGCGATTCGCGGCTTCGCCAATTATTTCGAAGTTTCTGATTACGGCGTCAATCGTCTTATCATCGTTGATGAACTCGTCAAATGATTGATCCTGCGTGTAAGTAAGGATTTTTTTCCCGCTCTCAAGAATGTCCTGAATCAGTAGTGACGATTTGCGGCTAGACATAGATTATTTCGGGAGCGATTTCTTCATAGTATCTCGGTTTAACTCCATTTTTAGAAACCAAGTCGACAGATTTGCCAATGCGGTCTTCGATCAAGTCGGCGAGCTCAATGAATTCGACACCCACTGGTTGGCTGAAATCCACAATAATATCGACGTCGCTGCTCACGGTAAAATCATCCCGAACGATTGAGCCGAACAGGCCGATGGAACTTACGTGATATTTATCCACAAGCTCCGGTTTTAGCTTTTTCAATATTTGAACAATGTCTGACAGCGCGTCCATTCGAATTTTTTTGCATACTAATCTAACTCTTTTTACTACTAAAACGGAGCCAGCCGTAAACTAATTTCAGTCTGTACCATTACTCAAACCGCCTGTTAGCCCCATTCAATTCGCCGTGCGTGCTGATGGCGACGGCCGTGAGGATGGCGAAAATGGCGATGATGAACGCGAAGTTGATCGCCCAGCGGCTGAGGTTCAGTCCGCGGTCGGAAAAAGAAGCCTGTGTCTTTTTGACCAGGAAACCCAGTATAGCGACGTTCAGGATGTAAAGGTATTGCTCGATACGGTACAAGCTCATGAACGCACAGGTGATGAGGATGCTGTAAATTGTGTACAAACCCAGATTGAGAAAGAAGAACAGCTGGATTCCCTCGTACCGCAGCTCAGAAAGCGGAGCATTTGCCCGGACATAATATTTAAACAGACTATAGGCGGCAAAAGACAGCACTAGCAACAATGCTATCCATTGAATGTAAGTTGTAATTCCGGCTGCATCGGCGAGTGGGTCGAAGCTCCGGATCGTTTCAACCAGCCTTTCTGTTTTGAACGATTGATCCCAGACGATGAAGGGGATAATCAACGTCAGAATAACAATCGGGGCCAGTAAGCCGGAGCGCGAGGCTTGTGCGTCGGTGGTTTCCCATTCGGATGTGAAAGTGCCATAAGCCATTCCCACACCGCCAAAAAAGCCGATCGAATATTCCATAACGTTCCAGAAATTGAAATGAATGCCGGAAACGTTTCCCATTACCTGTAAAAAGTTGCCGAATGCGAATCCGAACCCGCCGCCCAACCCAGCGAAAATGGACAGTCTTATAGCCGAATGTTGCTTGTGGCGGATCATATACCAGAACAGCGCGACGGTCATCCCGAGACAGGCTGCCCAGGCTTCCGAGCGTGGAGGGGTCATGAGCCAGCCGAGCTGTTCGATCAGAAGATAGTAAAATAGGATCGCGCCAGCGGTCATTTCCGCGATCAGCTGCGACCATCGCACAGGCTTTTCGGGGGAGGAGGCCAGGGTAAGGCCGAACAGCCCGCCGCCGATCAGCCCGAACAGCCCGCCGATAATGCCGAGCATCAGAAATCCGTAATACACATTCCCGAATTCGAGCCCGCGCGCAAAACCAACCACTTTGCCGTAGCTGATGATGCCGCCTACGCCCCAACCGGCAGCCGAAGCCAGTGCAAGTTGGAATGCTTTGGCATACCAGTCTTTGCGTTTTGCGATGAGGACGATGCTTAATCCGCCGATGCCACCTGCCCAGGCGGCTCCTTGTTCGTGCCCAAACTGGCCGCGTATGGCCCAGGCCGTGCCTAATGACATGCCCGCAACAAGCAAGGCGTAAAGTAGTTGTCTGTTATTCATGAATGCAATGCGACTATGGGTTTGTGGGATAAATACTGGATAGTCGTTGAAAAAGACTATAATCGAGCTGCTGGCTGACAGGAAATAGCCCGATTCCTTTCTCCCATAGTATTTCCATTAAAACTTGCCACGACATTTCAGGAATACCATACCATGAGCAGCAAAAAGGAACAACTAGCGATCTACGGCGGACCCAAAACCCTCGACAGGACATTTCCATGGCCGATTTACGATGAAAAGGAGGTGAACGCAGTTGCAGCCGTTGTCGCGAGCGGCAAATGGGGCAACCCTGATTGCGGGGATGAAGTGGAGCGTTTCGAACGTGCATTTGCAGCATATTGCGGGAGCAAGTATGCCATTACCTGCGTAAATGGCTCGGTTTCACTCCGGCTGGCATTGATGGCGTGCGGCGTGAAACCGGGCGACGAGGTGATTGTTCCGCCTTATACGTTCATTACCACGGCTTCTACAGTGATCGAATGCAATTGTGTGCCTGTTTTTGTGGATATCGATCCCGAAACTTACAATATCAGCCCAGCAGCCATTGAAGCGGCCATTACCCCGCGCACGAAAGCGATCATTCCGGTGCATTTTGGCGGGCTGGCCTGCGATATGGACGCGATCATGGACATTGCGCAACGACATAACCTCAAAGTGATAGAGGATGCTGCGCACGGGCACGGGGCGGAGTACAAAGGCAAAAAACTAGGCTCTATTGGTCACGTGGGCAGTTTCAGTTTTCAATCTTCGAAAAACCTGACCTCCGGCGAAGGCGGCATTGTCATTACCGATGACGATGAGTTATACGCGACCATGCATTCCCTGCGCAACGTTGGGCGGATCGAAGGCGGGCAATGGTACGAGCATTACAATCCCGGGTGCAATTACCGCATCACCCAAATGCAGGCCGTGCTGCTTACGGAACAGCTCAAACGCCTGGAAGAGCAAACCCGCCGCCGGAATGGTAATGGGTTGTATTTGAGTGGTTTGCTGGAAAAAATAGTGGGGATATTCCCTCTGAAACGCGACGAGACCATTACGCTGCACGGTTATCACATCTATATATTCAAATACGACGCGACGAAGTTTGGCGGCCTGCCCAAAAGTGAATTTGCGGCAATGCTCGCTGCCGAAGGTGTGCCCAGTTTCAAGGGTTACCCACATCCGCTCTACAAGCAGCCGCTTTTTCAGAATAAAACTTTCATGTGCTACGCCATTCCCGATAGTGCAGATTACAGCCGGACGTTCTGCCCCGTGGCCGAACAGGCCTGCGATACCGACGCCGTCTGGATCCTCCAACATGCAATGTTGGGCGAAAAAGAAGACATGGAAGCTTTTGCAAGCGCAGTTTTGAAAATTCAAGAGGCAGTCAGCTAATAGCGATGCCTTCTGAGTGGCGCATTATAGCTTCCGACGCATCATAATGTCGGTCTGAATATCGTCCCCGAGTTTGAAAAGGTGTTTGTCGAATTCCACAAAACCATTCCGTTTGTAAAAGCCGATGGCCTTTTTATTCTCTTCCCACACGCCCAGCCACACGTAAGCGTACTGGTGCGTGCGGGCGATCTCGATGGCTTTGTCATAAAACAGCTGCCCGATTTTCAGTCCCTGCCAGGCTTGGAGGACATATATCCGCTCGATTTCCAATGATGTACTGTCTTTCAGCTCGCTTTGGGCGGGGCCGTGGTTGATTTTGAGATAACCGATCAGCTTACCGCCGTCATAGGCAAGGTGAAATTCTGAAAACGGATTATTCAGTTCAGACGCTACTCTTTCCAGACTGAAACCGGTTTTCAGGTAATGAGCCATGTTTTCCTCCGTATTAACCGAAGCAAACGATTCATAAAAAGTATCTATCCCGATTTGTCTGACGGTGTCCAGATCGTCGATGGTAGCTTTAATGAGTTGTATTGACATATTACTTGCTGGGTAATGCTTTTAATCTGACGCCCTCGCTGTGGGCAGTGAATTCCGGCGCGTACATGCATTGGATCGTGGTGATACCATTGCTGAAATCGCCCTCATGTATAATAAAAAGCGGATATTCGAACACATAAGTTCCTTTTCGCAATGCATTGAAGAAGAAATTGGTGCTGGCGTCGCGCGTGCTTTCGTAGTAACCCAATCCTCCCTGCCAGTGGTAGCCGCTCAGCACGTTCACCGGTTCGAGGCCGGATGCGCGCATGTCTTTCAAATGCACATATTCCATATCCCGGTCGACGCGCAGTTCGATGCGAACCTTTATTTTGTCGCCCACCTTCACGGTAGCGCCTTCGCGTACGGGTGAGAGTACCGGGCCGGAATCGCTGTTCGTTTCTACAAAAAGCTGTTTGGAGAGTTTTAAGGGCGTTTCTGCGAAGGTGATTTTATCGAGGTCTTCGAAGTATTGCCAGTAGACGGCGCCCCAGCCGGGCAGTTGGGAAGATGCTGCGTTGCCATTTACAATAAGGTCGATATTGCCCATTTGTGCCGTTATGCCTGTACCGATGGTCTGTTTAAAGTAACCTGTACCGCTCTCTGTTTTTTGATCCGTTGAACTGACCTCGGTATTGCCTACACGGATTGTGGCTTTCGGAGATTCGGCCAGCCAATCGCCTCCATTCATTAGCAGGGCATAGCAAGCCTCCGCGGTCGCTTTGGTACTCTCCCAGCTATTAGTCTGCTTGTTTTTCAGGAGCCAGGTTTTAAGCTCCGCCACTGTCGACTGGTCATTACCGATTTCTTGAAATGCTTCAATAAGCAAAGCTTGGCGCTCAATGGGCGCCTCATGCCACCACCATCCCCGTTGGTTGGTTTTCCAGTACATACCCAATTCTTCATGACGGACTGCCGTTTGTCGCAATGATTCGAGGATCTGATTAGCCGTTTTTGGGTCCTGCGTGCGATGGCATATCAAGGCCGTCATGCCCTGAAGGAATTTAGATTGAGAAACCCAGGTAAGCCTGGCACGATCGCGGTAATATTGAAAAGCCTTTTGTGAACCAGCGGGAATAGGATTCTTGAAAAAACTCCTCGCATAAAGATATTGCAGTTCGCCCGGGCCTGGGACATACTGTTTCAGATCCGATTTAGATTTGATCAGCCTGTCGTAATCCTCCTTGATCCGCTTGTCGAGATAAGGCAGGGCCTTTTCCAGGATCGCATTAACATTTTCCAGTTGTGAAGAATGCAGCGCATTGATTTTCTGCAAATGGGCAATTCCTGTAACGATGTACTGGGTAATGTAGCGATCGTCCGGGCCGCCTTTGAACCACACGAAGCCGCCGTTAGGGCTCTGCATTTCCTGTAATTTGCGCATGCTTCCATTCAGCTCGTTCTCCATTCTGACGAGGTCGAAGAGCAATGCGATATTCCTTTTTTGCTCCTCTTCGGATTTTGAAGCCAATACCCAGGGTGTTTCCTGAATAAGCAGTGATTTCAGTTCCTGATTTTTTTCAAGATTGCTTTGCAAGGCATCCGTACCCTTCCAAGACTTGAAAACCGCGGCAATCCTGGGCGAAGCATTCACAATATGCGAGGCCAGGGAGTTGGCATAATAGCGGTTCCAGGTTTGCTCGGCGCATTCATATGGATATTCCATCAAATAGGGCAGCGATTGCACCGCATACCAGGCGGGGTTGCTACTATATTCGACTGTTACCGACTGGTGGGTTAGCGTAGTCGATCTGGCCGAACCCAGGAGTTTTTCAAGTGTAAAGTGCTTCGTGCCGCTTCCTCTTATCGATATGGGCATACTTTCGGTAACCAGCATCCGGTTCGGCAGGACGGGCAGGATATTTTCTTCGCCATCCGACAAGCTTCCGGCTTTCGCAACCGCCCGCCAGGTAACCATTTTGTTGAAACCCTTTGGTATTTCCAATGAAAAAAGGGTGGTACTGCTTTGTCCGGCAGCGAGGGAAAACTGGCTTGACGGTCTTTCGTTTTTGAAAAGTTTATCCAGAGACTCATTGTTTTCCGCATCAAATAGGGACAATGAAACCGCTCCATTCACCTCCGAAGTGCTCAGATTCGCAACTTTTACCGGGAAACTGACCCGGTCGCCCTCGCGCAGGAAGCGGGGTGCATTCGGTTGTATCATCAGCTCTTTTTGCGTGATGATCTCCTTGCTACTATATCCCAAGGCAAGTTCCTGCGTATGCGCGAGCGCCTGGAATTTCCACCTGGTAAGCGCCTCGGGCAGCGTGAATGAGAAGGTAATGTTGCCTTCGCTATCCGTTTTCAGATCGGGGAGGAAGAAGGCGGTTTCGTTGAAGTTGGTACGAATGGGTGGAGCCGCATTGTTTGGCGGGGTGTTTTCACCGTTACCGGTTTTGGATTTTTCCTGGTCTTGTCTGACGTCATTGCCTTCGCCTGCTTCCATCGCGATGGTTGTTTCTTCTACTTCTGATTTATCCATCTTCATTGGGGCGGCTTGTGGCATGGGCTCTGCTACTGAGCCCTTAACTGCCATTCGCATAAGCCTTGAACGCCCACCGCCTGCTGCACTCATAGGTCTTCCTTCACTATATATCCCCAACCCCTGAAATAGTACATCATATCTTTTGTCAAAAGACTTGTATTCCCCATACTCGGCATACCGGATATCTGCATCTGCCGACCGGAAGTTGCCGTTGTCGGCCCAGTATTTCAAGCCGATTCGTTCGCGCCAGATGTTTGGTTTCGTCCATTGATGCGGGTTAAACTGATCCAAAGACGCGTCGTACATACTACCCAGCATTTCGGCAGCTACTTTTTCTTTCTGATAACCGCTGATTTTTACCTTCCAGGTTTCCTTGCTGCCTGGCAGTGTTTTGTCACGGAATGTTTGATATTCAATTTTCAGCTCTTTGTTTGTCCACGGTACTATGATGGTTTCCATGTAAGTGTGCACACGGTTGTGCTTGACGAACATGTAATACACTGAATAGCCCCCACGGTCTGCTTCCGAAGCGGTATAGTCGAATCTCCTTACTTCATCATTTAATGTTATGTAGGAGAAATCCTTCGACGCCGATTTTCGATTGCTGCTGGTGATCAGAAATGCCTTTTCGGCGGAGGTACCCAATGCGTAGTGTCCATTGTCGCCTGGTTCAATAGCCTTGCTGTGCGTGGGAGCGAAATACTGAGGGTGAGTCAGTTTTTTGGCATTCGGATCAGTTAACTCGATGAACTTTATGTCGGTGAGTTTTTCTCCAGCGGCATTCACGGTGCTGATCTGAATTTTGTAAAAACCGGCGGGAAGCGCAAAATCTGAAACCGAGATTTCGGTATCCGGACTGAGGCTGACCGTTTTGCTCACGCCAGCGCCAATTACCTCCCAGTTTTCCATTTCTGTTTCTTCATCGTACTCGTCGTTTGGAAAACTGGCCGTGTACGCATCTTTGGTCATGACAAACAGGTCGGGCCGTTGCCAGAAACGATTCCTGATCAACCTTTTTTCCGGTATGATCCGTTCGATCCGGATCGTTGCATCCGCAGGAGCGAATGCTCCGGCCAGGTTTTCGGTGCGGACTGACAATGATTTGAACCGGCTGATATCCAGCTTTGCAGGGATATCGGCTTGCAGCACATAGGATTTATAACTGACCGAAATCTGCGTCTGCGAGCTCCGGGTCTCTCCATTGCTGTCAGTTACATCCGCGTAGACGGTGTAATCAAACACCGGGTCCGTTTTAGGGTCGATTTTCAGGTCGGGAATGGCTTTAAAGTTAACGTGGAATGTACCGTCAATACCCGTGACGGTGTCGCCGTGCGCAATTTCCATTGGCTCCGTCGGTTGCCACCAGCGTTTGACCAGCCACGGATAGATTATCCGTGGCGTGCGCACGACCCGGTATTTCACTGTCGCCCCATCGATCGCATTTCCGGCGTAGGCCAAGGCCTTACCTGTTACTTTAATCTGCTCATTAACCTTGTAACTGGTTTTTAATGTATCAAACCCGACGGCAAACCGGGGGCGTTTGTATTCCTCCACACGGAAATCAGCCCTGTACTCATCCCGAATTTGTATATAGAAATTACCGGTGAGCCCGCCTTGCGGAATGTTGAATGAGCCTGAAAAACTGCCAAATGCATTGACGTGATGCTTCGTTTCAGCAACATGCTCTGCATTCGCATTATAAAGTGTAACGGTAAACTCCTCCCGCTGGTCGTTGAGCACACTGTTACCCTTTCTGACGATGCCTTTGTAATAAACCGTCTGGCCGGGGCGGTACAAACTGCGGTCTGTGAAAAGGTATGCTTGCACAGTATTTTTCTCCTGATCCTCCGTTTCCTCCGCGTTATAATAGTAGCGGCCGTTGTTTTCTTGCAAAAAGAGCCTGTCCTGCTGATAAGTGATTTCGAACAGCCGTTGCTTGTCTCTCTTGCTTTGGGACGGCGACGGCACCTTGAAATGCCCGGATGGATCGGTAGTAAGTCGCGCTCCTTTATTGCTGACGTAAGCCCTTGTATTATAGTTGTAGCTTTTTTCCCACAACTGCACTGTTGCCCCTGGCAGAGGCTGACCGTTATCACGGTTCAGGACAAAGAAGTCGTCTTCCTTTTGGACAAAACTGATGTCGGACACGTAAAACAACGTAGCCCCGAGCACTGCTTCACTATTTTTAAAACCCGGATCGGAGCTGGCCAACAACACGTATTCGCCGGAGGGCAAGCCATCGGATTTTACTTCCACAGCATGTTCCTGATGGTCGTTGGTTTCAGGAAGTGATTGTTCCCAGGCACGCAACGGTTGCGCACTGGTCAATCGGGGCCATTTTGCATTGTTATCATCCCGTTCCAAACTGTTTTTGATCAGATCGACCGCCTTCACGACCCGCAAAAACAACTTGTTGAAATTCTTATACTTCACCAGCATCCGAAACGGTTTGCCGACAACATTCACATTCTCCACTGAAAAGTAGAGGCTTTTGCGGGTAATCTGTTTGGCAAGATTGAATGCATTAATGCCTCCTTCCGTCTCCGGATTCTCCCGGGCGATTCTTTGACAGACTTCTAATGCCTTCACACGCTCAAAGCGAATCGTCGAATCAGCCCCAGGTTTGTAATTATCCGCCTTTTCATTCAGATATGCCGCTTTCAGGTACCATGCCTGCGCAGCCGCGGGAGTCGATTGATACTGATCCGCGACATGGCCCACCGCCATCAAATACAGCTCGTCCTTATCCGGATGCACCGATTTCTGCCGCACATATTGCAACCGCGCCAGGTCCACGTCGATCAATGCGCCCGGGTCCTTGTCTTCCAGGTGAAATGCGATCAGTTTCTGATAAAGTAGCAGCGCATGATGTTCCAGCGAGGCCGAATCTTTTGTTTCAAACTTTCTGTGTATGAAATCCGCAGCCGGATCAAACGCCGACGCCGTATTGATTTCGAATGCATAGGCAGGCTTTTTGATGTTTCGTTCATCCGAAGAAAAATAATCCAAAACCTTGAATGCGAGGAGATCGAACAGCGTCGGACGTAGCTTGCGCATGTTGCCTTTGGTAATGATAGCGTCGTAGTTATCGAGCTTTGTCTTTTTCAGAACAGCTTCGTCCTGAATCGATTCGAGAAACAATGCACCTATTTTTTGATGAAAATCTTCGGTGCCCCAGGTTGCAATGTCAGCCTTGTCGAAGGTTACGGTGGCTGTCCGGCCGTACAATTGCCAGCGAACTGTCTGGTAGTAAGCGTAATACTCCGAAGCTACTAGGCTCATCAGGATTGATCGCGCCGGGCCTGTGCTTGCAGCCACTTCCTGTTCCAGCTCCTTGATAGACGCAATGGCGTTATTTTCGCGGTTTTCGGTCTGCAATTGGGTCATATACACAGCCGCTTTAATCAACTGGGCATCCTGTTTTTCCTTCTTTGCAAGTCCATAGATTTTTTTCACTTGTTCAAGGGCGTCCTTGCTAAGTCCTTTGCCGGCGAGTTCATCGACTTTTTTCCATTCTGCGGCGTAATTCTTGACCGGGCTTTGTCCGTAGGTGTGCATAGTTAACAATAGGATAATGGTGATGATCAGGTAGTAACCGGTGGTGTACGCTATTTTCATCGCGTGAAGAGTTTGGTTTGTGATGATTTGATAAAGATAATAAATCGCCGCAGCGCCAAAAGCGGCATTGAGCAGCCGGAATACGTCATTCAGCAAACAACCGGGGAAAGCCTTGCCGTGCAGAAGTATAAAACATCTACATTGCCTCTTTTTACAATATGAAGTATCTTTAAATACTACTTTTACAAAATATAACTAATTACTACTCTTCTTGAACGAATTTTATTTTTAGGTAATCATGCGTACGATCATGTTGGTGGCGGGGATCATCGTCGCACTGGTTTTGGGAAAGCTCTTCATTTTCTCAAAACCCGGTGAGGGGAAAGGTGCCGATGCGAAAAAGGGCGGGGATGCAAAGAATGCGAAATCCGGTGCCGTGCCGGTGAATGTATTTATTGTAGGTAAAGAGTCCATTGAAAACCAGATTTTCGCCTCAGGTACGGTGCTGCCCAACGAGGAAGTCAATCTGATGTCGGAAATATCAGGCAGACTTGTGAAGCTCGACATTAGGGAAGGTTCGTACGTAACCAAAGGACAACTCATCGCGAAGATCAACGACCGCGAACTCCGGGCGCAGCTGCAAAAAGTAGCTTACAACCAGGATTTGAGCAAAAAAATAGAAGCAAGGCAGAAAAAGCTGCTCAATGTGGAAGCAATCAACCTGGAAGAATATGATGTGACTTCCAACAATATCCGTGTGTTGGATGCGGAAAAAGAGGTGATCGAAGCGCAGCTTGAAAAAACGGAGATCCGCGCACCATTCAGCGGACGGATCGGGTTGAAGTTCATCAGCGAAGGCGCATTTATGGCCCCGGGTACGCCCATCGTTACCATTGTTCAGAGTAATCCTGTTAAAATAGATTTTACGGTTCCCGAGAAATACAGCCCGAGCATCCGCGTGGGGAGCACCGTCAAATTCAACCTCGACGGCGACCCGTCGACATACAGTGCCAAAATACTGGCCATCGACCCGAAAGTGGACGAGAACCTTCGCACGCTGCGTGTACGCGCGCTGGCAAACAACCCCGAAGGCAGGTTTATACCGGGAATGTTCGTGAAAGTACTGGCCGATCTCGATGCGAACCGTACGGCGATGATGATCCCGACGGAGGCTATTGTGCCGGTTTTGAAAGGTAAGAAAGTGTTTGTGGTGAAAGACGGTAAGGCACAGGAAGCTATGGTGACCACTGGCTTGCGCACTGATAAAAAGATCCAGATCATAGACGGGTTACAGCCCGGCGACTCCCTCATTACGTCGGGGATCATCGCTATCAAACCTAACACCGCCGTGAAGGTCAACCTATGAGTATTTCGACCCTCTCCATCAAAAGGCCGGTTCTCGCGATTGTGATGAACCTGCTGATCATCCTGTTCGGGTTTTTGGGTTATAAATTCCTGGGAATGCGGGAGTTCCCGTCGATCGACCCGCCGGTGGTTTCCATACGCACGAGCTACACGGGCGCGAATGCCGACATTATCGAGTCGCAGATCACCGAACCGCTCGAAAAGCAGCTGAACAGTATCGAAGGTATCAAATCCATCAGCTCCACCAGTAGCCAGGGTACGAGCCAGATCACCGTCGAGTTCGACATCGGCGTGGATATGGAACGCGCCGCGAACGACGTGCGTGACAAAGTAGGTTCCGCCTCACGGACATTGCCGCTCGATATCGACGGTCCGCCGGTGGTAGCTAAGGCCGATGCCAACTCTGAGCCCATTATCGTACTCACTTTCACGAGCAACACCCGCTCGCACCTCGAAGTAAGCGACTATGCCGAAAACGTGATCGCTCAACGCCTGCAAACGATAGAGGGCGTGAGCGAAATCCGCATTTTCGGACAGAAGAAATATGCCATGCGGATCTGGATGGATCCGGTCAAAATGGCGTCGCTCGGCATTACAACCCAGGATGTGAAATCCGCGCTCGACAAGGAGAATGTGGAACTGCCCAGCGGGAAGCTCGCGGGGGATAATACGGAGCTGACGGTGAAAACGATTGGCCGATTCCGTACCGAAGATGATTTCAACGAAATGATCGTCAAAAATACGGCAACGCAGACTATCCACCTGAAAGATATTGGTTCGGCGACGCTAGGTCCTGAAAACGAAGAAACGATATTGCGCCTTGACAATGTCCCTATGATTGGTCTGGCGATTTCGCCGATGCCGGGAGCTAATTACCTCAATATCGCCAAAGAGGTGAATAAGCGGATGGAGGCCATCAAAAAGGAGCTTCCGAAAGATTACAAGCTGGATACGCTGATTGACAACACGATTTTTGTTGAACGATCGATCGAAGAGGTAGGAGAGACATTGCTGATCGCCATTATTCTCGTGGTAATCATCATTTACCTTTTCTTCCGCGACTGGCTCATTGCTTTCCGCCCGCTAATTGATATTCCCGTTTCGCTCATTGGTACATTCTTCATTATGTACGTCATGGGATTTTCGGTGAACGTACTCACGCTGCTTGCAATCGTGCTCGCGACGGGTCTCGTTGTGGATGACGGTATTGTGGTCACCGAGAATATTTTCAAGAAAATCGAGCAGGGTATGAGCCCGATCGAGGCGGCCATTAAAGGCTCCAACGAGATCATATTTGCGGTTCTGTCCACATCCATTACGCTGGCTTCCGTGTTTTTGCCGGTAATTTTTATGGAGGGTTTTGTAGGAAAACTGTTCCGTGAGTTCGGTATCGTTATTTCCGCCGCTGTATTGATCTCCGCTTTCGTTTCGCTGACGCTGACACCTATGCTGAATGCGTATCTGGTGCGCAAGACCCACAAAAAAAGCTGGTTTTACGAAAAGACGGAGCCTTTTTTTGAGAAAATTACCAATGACTACGGCAATGCGCTCGGGAAATTCCTGAAAATGCGCTGGATGGCTATTCCGCTCGTGGGCATTACGCTGGGGATGATCTGGTTTTTTGGGAAAGACTTGCAATCGGAACTTGCGCCGCTCGACGACCGCAACTGGTTCCGTATCAATATGACGGCGCCGGAAGGCTCTTCATTCGAATTTACCGATCGTTATGTACAGAATGTGAGCGATATGCTCATGGATTCCATGCCGGGCCGCAAAGGTCTGATGATGATCACCTCGCCTGGAAACTCCGGCCTTGGTGCAGCAAATACCGGTAGTGGCCGCATTGCATTGGTAGATAAGAAGTTGAGAAAAGAGTCGCAGCAGGAAATTGCCGATTATATCAACAAGAAACTCAAATCGATGCCCGACGCTAAGTCGTTTGTGGTACAACAACAGACGATCTCCGTGGATTCGCGGGGAGGCCTGCCCATCCAATACGTTATCCAGGCGCCGGATTTTGAGAAATTGCGTGAATACCTTCCCAAATTCATGGAAGAGGTTTCCGAAGACCCGACTTTCGCGATTACGGATGTTAACCTGAAATTCAGCAAGCCTGAGATTCAGGTTATTATAGACCGCGAAAAGGCAAAATCGCTCGGCGTTTCGGTGCAGGATGTGGCGCAGACGATGCAACTCGCTTTTGCCGGGCAGCGTTTTGGTTATTTCACCATGAATGGCCGGCAATACCAGGTAATAGGCCAATACGACCGCGCCAACCGCGACGAACCGCTAGATTTGAAAAGTATGTTTGTCAAAACCAATACGGGAAATCTGGTTCAGTTGGATAATATCGTCAAAGCCGAAGAGGAGAGCAGCCCGCCGCAGCTTTTCCACTTCAACCGCTACATGAGCGCCACCGTGCAGGCAGCACTCGCTCCGGGTAAGACTATCGGCGATGGTATCGCAGCCATGGATCGCATCCGCGACAAGTTGAACGACGAAACGATCCAGACCGCATTAAGCGGCTCTTCCCGGGATTATGCCGAGAGTTCGTCGAATACGATGTTCTCGTTCTTCCTTGCATTGGTGCTGATTTACTTCATTCTGGCGGCCCAGTTCGAAAGTTTTGTCGATCCGTTCATTATCATGTTCACCGTGCCGCTGGCGATCGGTGGGGCGGTATTCTCGCTCTGGTTCTTCGATCAGACGCTCAATATTTTCAGCCAGATCGGGATGATTATGCTCATCGGACTGGTAACAAAGAACGGAATCCTCATCGTCGAGTTCGCCAACCAGCTGCGCGAACAGGGACGAAGCATTCAGGAAGCAGCCCTGGAAGCAGCAACAATGCGTTTCAGGCCTATCCTTATGACGAGCCTGGCGACAGTGCTTGGTGCATTGCCCATCGCGATGGCGCTAGGCTCCGCAGGCCGCAGCCGGATGTCCATGGGGATTGTGATCATGGGAGGCCTTCTGTTCTCGCTTGTGCTCACGCTGTATGTCATTCCGGCCATTTACACATTCTTCTCACGGCCCAGAAATTTCGAGAAAATGAAAATGATCGAACGCGTCGCGCGGGATAGCGAGCTCGAAGAGCCGGCGCATTTTTGAGTGGATGGGGAGAATTCAGTATAGATGGGAATGCGGATTACCGCGTTCCCATATTTTTTAGCATCCTCACATGCGAGCTTAATGCGTTGCCGAAATTGGCTTTTGCATTGTAAACCAATCCGAATTCCAGTGCAGTAGCTCTTACAATGGGAGATAATGCGTGGTAGTGGATGTGGGAAATCGAAGGGAACAGGTGGTGTTCTATCTGATAGTCGAGGCCGCCGATAAACCACGAGAGTATGCGGTTTTTCCCGGCAAAATTAGAGGTGGTTTGCAGCTGGTGAACGGCCCAGGCGTTTTCAATGCAACCGGCGTGGTCGGGTTCGGGTTGCTCCGCACCTTCTACTACGTGCGCCATTTGAAATACTGTGCTGAGAATCATTCCGGCCGTACCGTGCATGATCAGAAAGCCGATCAGCCATTGAGAGAAAGTAACGGACGTCAGGCTAAGCGGGATAACACATATAAATACGACATAGGCCAGTTTGGTCGATATCAATTTTACCAGTTCCTTTCTTGGAAAGGGCTTTGTCATTCCCGATTCAGCCATTTTATTGAATAGCGAAATTTCCTTGAAATCCTTCCACAGGAACGACAGCGTCATCAGGCTGTACAGGAAGAATGCGTAGATGTGCTGAAAGCGGTGAATGAATTTCTGCTTTTCGTGGTAGGACAACCTGAGCAGGAACTTGCCGGTGATATCCTCGTCTACTTCATGAATATTGGTGTAGGTGTGATGCAGCCTGTTGTGCTGAACTTCCCAGTTGTAGGCATTCCCGCCAAGCAGATAGATGGATGCGCCAAAGATCTTGTTCAATACATTGGATGTCGCCAGCGAGCCGTGAATGGCATCGTGCATGACCGACATGCCCACTCCCGCCACTCCAAGGCCCATCACAAAAGCAAAACCCGCCATGGCCAACATGCCGAACTGATTGGAAAGGATCAGTATGTATGGCACCAGATACAAGCTCAGCATAAACAATGCTTTGTAAATAATGCCGGACCCGCCCGACTTGCAAATTTCATTGGTTGAGAAATACTGATCGACCCGTTGTCTGAGGGTGGGGAAAAACGTACTTTTCTCTGGATTCGTGAATTTGACTTTTTGATATTGCATTGAGGGCAAGCGGAAAACGCAGTTTAGATTAATGGGGTGGTTCCGTGAGAACGGAGTTTGGCTGCAAATATTGGCAAATGCTTGATTTAAATTCAATACTAACCTCAAAAATGATGTCGAAAGTTGATATTTAAAACATTATTTTGAGAATGTACCTAAAAACAAAAGAGGCCGACATCTGTGCCGACCTCTTTATTAGTGGTATAAGCGAAGGCTTAAAGAGCGAATTTCGCTTTGACTTTGTCTACGAAATCAAGTTTCTCCCAGGTAAAGAGTTCAACTTCGACCTCTTTCTCTTCGCCGTTGGCACCTTTGAACGATTTTTTAACGATTTCATTCTTGCGTCCCATGTGGCCATATGCCGCTGTTTCGGAATAGATAGGGTTGCGAAGTTTCAGGCGCTGTTCGATCGCGTACGGGCGTAGGTCGAAGATCTCGCTTACTTTCTCCGCGATAGCCCCGTCGTTTTCAGCTACTTTCGCAGTTCCGTAGGTGTTGATGTACAAACCGCAAGGCTCGGCCACACCGATCGCGTATGAAACCTGAACGAGTACTTCGTCGCACAGACCTGCCGCAACCAGGTTTTTGGCAATATGGCGGGTTGCATATGCCGCAGAACGGTCTACTTTGGAAGGATCTTTTCCGGAGAACGCACCACCACCGTGTGCACCTTTGCCGCCGTAAGTATCCACGATGATTTTACGGCCTGTAAGACCGGTATCGCCGTGAGGACCACCGATCACAAATTTTCCGGTTGGGTTGATATGGTGGGTAATGTCGCCTGTGAACAGTTTTTGCAGCTCCGGCGTCAGTTTCGCTTTCACGCGTGGGATTACGATATTGACGATATCGCTTTTGATTTTCGCAAGCATTGCTTCTTCGCTATCGAAGTCGTCGTGCTGTGTCGAAACCACAATAGTATCGATACGTTGCGGTACGTTGTTGTCGCTATATTCGATCGTTACCTGTGATTTCGCGTCAGGGCGCAGGTAAGGGATCAATGATGGCTCGTTATTGCGGATGTCCGACATTTCCTGCAGAATCTTGTGCGCCAGGTCGAGTGCAAGCGGCATATAATTCGCTGTCTCGCGGGTAGCATACCCGAACATCATACCCTGGTCACCGGCTCCTTGTGCATTCGCTTTCGATTCGAAATCTTCGGCTGCTGCTGCGCGGTCCACCCCCTGGTTAATATCCGCACTCTGGTCATGGATTGCCGAGAGGATACCGCAGGAATTGGCTTCAAACATGTATTCACTCTTCGTGTAACCAATCCTTCTGATCACTTCGCGGGTGATCTTCTGAACGTCCAGATAGGTGTTGGTCTTTACCTCGCCGGCCAAAACTACCTGCCCGGTCGTCACCAGTGTTTCGCAGGCTACCTTACTGGTGGGATCCCATGCTAGAAAATTGTCAATCAGTGCATCTGATATTTGATCGGCTACCTTGTCAGGATGTCCTTCAGATACGGACTCCGAGGTGAATAAGTATGGCATTGGAAACGAAATAAAAGTTAAAGAAAAGTTTAAATGTGTGATAGAACTACCTGATAAGAAGCTCTTCTATTTTCGTAGTTGTTGGCAAAAATAAGTAATCATTTAGATATTGACTTTGTGAATCGTACTGTTTAGGAATAATTTCCTCAATTTTATCAAAATTCAATCCCTTTCCCGTCCGATCCTGTAAATGTTGAAGCTCAGGATTTTAACTGGTTCTATCAGCTCGCTGGCCGGCGCTTGCAATAAATGCCTGTTTGTTTGGGTGCTGCGGTCATCCGCTACTTAGCAAACGGTGACAATGCGTAATTTTTGGGTACTATAATAAAGCCGGCGTAGTCAAACTGCGCCGGCTTTGCTATGTGATAGTTATGTTCTGCTTGATCAGATCGGCACATTCACATGCCGCTCCGCATGGTAGCTGGAACGAACGAGTGGTCCGGACTCTACATATTTCAATCCACGTTTCAGCCCTTCTTCCCGGTAGTTATCAAACATCTCAGGCGTGATCCATTCAATCACCTCGTGATGCATTTTTGTGGGTTGAAGATATTGTCCCAATGTAAGAATATCGAGGCCGTTTTCGGCCAGATCGTCCATTGCTTTGTAAACCTCATCCTGTGTTTCACCAAGGCCCAGCATAATGCCCGATTTGGTGCGCTGCCCGAATTCCTTCGTGCGTTTGATTTGTTCGAGGCTGCGGGTATATTTTGCCTGCGGGCGTACCGCGCGATATAAACGTTCCACAGTTTCCATATTGTGGGAAACCACTTCCTGCCCCGCTTCGATCATGTGGATCAGCGCGTCCCAGTTGCTTTTTACATCGGGAATCAGTGTTTCGATGGTCGTTTCAGGGGTATTTTCTTTTACCTGACGAACGGTTTGATACCAGATCTCCGCGCCTTTGTCTTTCAGCTCGTCGCGGTTAACGGATGTGATCACCGCGTGTTTCACCTGCATCAGCTTGATCGCTTCCGCTACGCGCCGTGGTTCGTCGGTGTCGTATTCGTTGGGGCGGCCGGTTGCCACCGCGCAAAAACTACAACTTCTGGTACACACATTCCCGAGGATCATGAAGGTGGCCGTTCCGGCGCCCCAGCATTCTCCCATATTAGGGCAGTTTCCGCTTTCGCAAATGGTGTGGAGTTTATAGTTATCGACCAGCTGTCTTACTTTCCTGAATTCGGGGCCTGCGGGGAGTTTAACCCGGAGCCAATCGGGGCGTTTTCTGCGTTCCGACGGTATTACTGGCAATTCAATCATATCAATCTGTAATGGTAATTATCTTTTCTTACTTCCAAAATAAAGGGTCAGGTATCCGGATGTAAAAAAGGCCTTGTTCTGCGCATCCGCCATAATCGTAATTTTTCTTGAAAAAGCCTCCGCGATGAACCCGATCTCGACGCCTGTCACATTATCCCGGAAGGCGCTCAGCTCGAAGCTCATTGCTGTTTTAATATGCAGCCCCGGCACAACTTTCGATTTTCCGAAACCCTGAAAAAAGCTGCCAGCCCCGATAATGTCACCCGACTTGTCCGGATCGAAAGGCTCGGTAGTAACGCGACCGGCGTTCTGGTACTGCACCATATAGGGCTTTTCGAAACCGAGCGAAGGCCCAGCTGCAACGATCCCGCTGATTGAAATGCCTTCGTCGTCCTGCCTGCTGAACAGCGCTATTTCGCGGCCATATTCAGGACGAAGCACGAACAGGTAGTTTTGTTTACCATAAACCAGCCGTGCGCCTGTTACAAAATCTTGTGTGGATAGTTCTTTCGGGTGTTTTACGTTCACCAGCTCGAGTGCCAGGTAGCGATAGGCGTTCTTTCCGAACATTTTTGAACCCAAAGCCGCTGACTGACGGAATACCGCACCGCCGAGAATCCCGGAGTTGGTATTAGTGGTGACACCCACAGAGGTAAATGTCTTATAGGTCTCCTCGGCGTCCTCATTCTTCACAGACCTGCGCTGAGCGTATATTTCTGTCGATAGTGCAAACAGAATCGTTACTGAAAGTAAAAGTTTTACACGCATCATATTATTGGTATAGTTCTCCGTGACTATGTATGTGTCGTATGAACAGTGAAAGTACAAAATAATAGCGTATGCTGCTGTATACCGACATCACTTTAACGGTTTTTTGTACATTTATGTTCTTTAAACGAAAAAAGATGCAAAAAAGCCAACCAGAGGTCTCTGATCCGCAAAATAGGCGGTGGTATGCTTCTTTTTTAACATCCTTTTAATCAGAGTGCTTTGGTGAAAATCATTTATCAGATCGCCATTCAGGTTTTCGCTTTTTTAATCAGATTCGTTGCTCCTTTCAATCACAAATTAAAGTTAGGCGAAGAGGGGCGGAAGGGTCTTCCCGGCCGCCTGCGTGCTTCATTTCAGGCACAGGTTGCGGGTAGGCCGGTGGCTTGGTTCCATGCGGCGTCGTTGGGTGAATTTGAGCAGGGGAGGCCCGTGATGGAGGCGTACCGGAATGCCTATCCCAATCATTTCATATTGCTTACCTTTTTCTCGCCTTCGGGTTATGAGATCCGGAAGAATTACAATGGAGCGGATTTTATTTGTTACCTGCCGATCGATACGCCATCCAATGCACGCGAGTTTGTGGAAATTGTAAACCCGCATATTGCGTTTTTTATCAAATATGAATTCTGGTTTAATTACCTGCGCGAATTGCGAAGAAACGGGAGTTATGTTCTTTCGTTTTCTTCCATCTTCCGGCCCAGCCAGGTTTTTTTTAAATCTTATGGCGGTTTTTTTAGAAAAATGCTCGGCTATTTCGATCATTTGTTTGTCCAGAACCAGGCGTCGGTTTCGCTTTTGAACCACGCAGGAATTTCCGCTTGCAGCATCGCGGGCGATACCCGTTTCGACCGTGTGCGCGCGATTGCGTACAATGCGCGTGAGCTTCCCGAAATCGAGCGTTTCAAGGGTGAAAGTCCGTGTCTGATCGCGGGCTCGGTGTGGGATGCGGATATGCAGGTACTCATTCCCTCGCTGAACGGACTGACAGGCAAACTAAAGGCGATTATCGCGCCGCATGAGATCAAGGCCGATGAAATAGCCGGCTGGCGAGCTAAACTGAACGGTCGTTCCATTTTATATTCAGAAGTGGCGGCGGGACAGAGCGCGGAAGGGTACGACTACCTCATTATCAATAATATCGGAATGCTCTCCTCGCTTTACCGGTATGGTAATATGGCTTATATCGGCGGCTCATTCGGCGCCGGACTGCACAATATCCTCGAAGCGGCGACATTCGGCTTGCCGATTGTTTTTGGTAACAAAGGCTATCACAGGTTCCAGGAAGCGGTGGATCTGATGGAAAGGGGCGGTGCATTCGCTGTGGCCGATACGGATCAGCTCTTAAAGATCATGCAAAACTGGGTCGGGAACGCTTCCGAGGCCGCAGAAGCAGGCCACATAAGTGCTGAATACGTATTGTCGGGAACGGGTGCTACCGACCTGATTATGCAGAAAGTGAAGGAAGCAATAGGCTGATGACGCCCATTAGAAGCGCCATCAGTATAGGTATTTTCAGGAAAATTCCTTTGCGATCAGGTTGTCGAACAGGTAAGCCTGCGTTCCGAGCAAGCGCGCTTTGGCGCCCAGCTTGGAAATGTGGATCGAGAGCGGGTTTTTGAAATCCGACAAGCAATATTTGTTGATAGCCTGCTCGATCGGGTTGGAAATGAACGGTCCGGCCTCGGCCAGCAAACCGCCCACGATAATTACCTCGGGATTGAACAAATGAACGGCGGTAGCCAGTCCTTTCCCTAATTCAGTTCCGACAGTACTCAGCAGATCGATCGAAAACTCGTCGCCTGCGTGAACGGCTTCAATGATGTGGGAGGTTTCCAGTAATTCGAGATTGTCGTTCACGATCTGTTTCAGGATCGTTGCGCGGCCGCTGCTGATGCCTTCTTTCGCCTGGCGGATCAATGCAATAGCTGAGGTAATTGTGTCGAGGCAGCCTACTTTTCCGCAATGGCACAGCATCCCGTCCGGTTTCACCTGGATATGCCCCAGCTCACCGGCGAAGCCCGAAGCCCCATTGAAAACCTCGCCATTTATGATTATTCCGAGCCCAACTCCCCAGTCGATATTGATCGTCAGGACCTGCGACTTATCCACGGCATAGCCAAAGCGGTGTTCGCCGATGGTGGTGGCCTTAGTATCGTTGAAAAGGCACACGGGAAGGTCGAAATGCGCTTTGAGGTGCGTTACCAGCGGCACGCCCGGAGGCGTCAGGTTGAGGTAGGTTAAGTTGATCCCCTGCGAAGAATTGATCAGACCGGGCATCGAAACGCCTATGCCCCACAATTTGCTGCGGGTGATATTGTTGGATTTTAGGAAATCGTCGGTCGACTCAAACAGTTCTTCCAGGAAATTCGCCGAATCGTCGAGACGAATGTCGACTTTCCTTTTGAGGATCAGTTGGTTATGAAGGTCGAATATACAGAGCTGCGTGTCATGGCGGTTAATGTCCATGATCAGCGTAAGGTATTTCTTTGCATTCAGGCCATATAGTACGGGTGGGCGGCCGGCTCTTGCAGGACCAGTGCCTGTTTCCGTAATCCAGCCCTCTCGCATCAGGTCATTCACAATGCCGGTTGCAGACGGGATACTCGCATGGAACAACTTGGCCATTTTATTAATGGATGTGTCGCCCGATTGATATAGATGCAGCAACAGACTGCTTCTAATGCGATTTTTACGAATATCAATGACCGAACTCGGTTCTTCTGCCACTAAGTCCATTATGCGAAGTGAAAATAATTATAGGATGACGTTTTTAATTTTCTTTACGATTAAGTGATACTAATGTATGAAATAATCAGAAAAAACGGGTGTGATTTTAAAAAATATTATTATTTGTTGTAAAATCCTTAGCGAATCGGGCGATAGGCCAAACGTTTTATAATTAATGCAGTGGTCACAAACGGGATTTTCAGGCTTGAAGTAGCTAATTATACGTAATGCAGAATAAAAATCAGGGATCTGCGAAAACTACTTGTTTTGATACAGGTTTTGACTTCACGGGTAATTTTTAGGGACTTCTGGTAAAGTCCTTTTAAATTCGCTGGTTCCAAAACAAAGACAAATGAGTTTAATAAGGGGTTTGGTGCTTCGTTCCACCGGTTCGTGGTACGAGGTCAGGGATAGCAGGGACGGACACATCTGGCAGTGTCGTTTGAAAGGCAAATTCAAAGCATTGGGTTTGAAAGTGACCAACCCGATCGCGGTAGGGGATTATGTGAATTTCGAAGTGGAGAATGAAGGGGAAAACTTCGGTATTATCCACGAGATCGTTCCACGCGAGAATTATGTGATACGCCGTTCTGTCCACAAAACGGCCCACGCGCACCTCATCGCCGCCAATGTGGACCAGGCGATGCTGATCTGCACCCTGGTATTTCCGCGTACTTCGCTGGGTTTTATCGATCGTTTCCTGGTAGCTATCGAATCATTCCGGATTCCGGGTGTGCTCGTTTTCAATAAGCAGGACCTACTGAACGACGATATGAAGGATTTTCAGACGGAGCTCATGGAATTGTACATAAGTCTGGGTTACCGTTGCCTGACAACGACCGCGTTGGAAGAATCCGGCCTCGGGGAATTCAATTCACTCCTGAAAGGAAAAGTCTCGCTGCTTTCCGGGCATTCGGGTGTCGGTAAATCGACGCTTGTGAATGCAATCGCACCCGGCCTGGACATTAAGACGCAGGAAGTTTCCACATTTGCAAACAAGGGCGTGCATACCACCACGTTTGCGGAAATGTTCGAGCTCGAAAAAGACACATTCATCATCGATTCGCCGGGGATCAAGGAACTTGGCCTGGCCGATATGGAAAAGGAGGAAATCAGTCACTATTTTCCTGAAATGCGCGATTTGCTGAATCAATGTCGCTTCAACAACTGCCAGCACATCAACGAACCCGGTTGCGCCGTGAAGGACGCCGTCTCGGAAGGGAGGATCGCAATGAGCCGTTTTGAGAGCTACCTGAGCATTATGGCTGGGGATGATAACCGGAAATAGGGCTTGCCGTTCATGAGTGGCAGTCGCTCGGTGGAAAGTTTAGAGTTTACTAGTCGAATAATGCGTATCCGCTTATGAAGAATGTAGAGCATATTGGCATTGCGGTCAGTGACCTTTCAGCGGCAGAGAAGCTGTATTCGGCATTGCTTAATACAATTCCTTACAAACGCGAGGCCGTTGAATCGGAGCAGGTTACCACTTCATTTTTTAAGATAAACCAAACAAAAATAGAGTTGCTCGAAGCGACAGGACCGGATAGCGCCATCGCCCGGTTTATTGAAAAGAAAGGCGAAGGCATTCACCACATCGCATTCGAGGTGGAAGACATTGTCGCGGAAATGGAACGGCTGCGTAATGCAGGTTTTACATTACTGAATGAAACTCCCAAACGTGGAGCTGATAATAAGCTGGTCTGTTTCGTTCATCCCAAAAGCGCGAATGGGGTGTTGGTAGAGCTTTGTCAGGAGATCCGCTAGCACTATGGGAGGCACTAAAACGGTAACCCGACCGCTATATTCAATATCAAATTCTCCTTTCGCCAGGCTTTACTTCCAAAGTTGATTTCATTGAATACCCACGGATTTTTGTATTCCAAAACAGCACCTTCATCGCTCACAGTCTTGGCCTCATTCACATACCACGGTTTGCGGAATGGTGTCGCGAGATCAAGGCGGAAAATCAGGTACGAAAAGTCGAGCCGTAAACCGATACCTCCACCGACTGCCACTTGTTTCAAAAACTTGTTGCTGATTAGCGCAGTGCCAGGGTAGGAGGCGCGGGTACTATCTCCGAACGACCAGATATTTCCGGCGTCCACAAAAACGGCTCCGTTGATGATGTCGGTGAATTTCATCCGTACTTCCGAGTTGAATTCCATGCGGATATCCGCAAAAGACTGATAACCCAGCAAGCGAATAGATAACGTATCCGGAGCTACCGATCCCGGCCCCAGCGAGCGTGCGCGAAATGCCCTGATCCCGGTACTACCGCCCGCAAAGTATTGTTTAAACTGTGGTATGGGCATTGTTTTCGAGTTTCCGTATGGCTTGGCAGCTCCCACGAGAATGCGGTTCGCCCATTTGATCGAAGGTGTGATGGTGCGGTAATATCTTACATCTCCATCTACTTTTACATATTGCAGAATGGGTACTTTAAGAAACTCTTTCGGATATCCTTCGGCGTTTTTCTTTGCCAGCAGACTTAAAATATTCCCGCCCCATTCGACACCGCCACTCATCGCGATTTGGTTTTTGCTAAAAGGCCGGGGAGTCGGGCGATAGGATACAGAATAGTTTGATCCCATTATAAAGAATTTAGTATCGACAAGCCTGAAAAGCCGGTCGACGTCCAGCGGGTTGGTATTCGGGTCCGTTGCAACTTCCCCCAGCAGTTCGGTATTGATATTCCTCGGTTCCACAAAGTTGATGGAAATCGGCGCGAAAGTATGCTCCACTTCCGAGTTGCGGCGCCACACATACGACCAATCGCCCCGGATGGAACGCGTAGTATAAAAGTTACGCTGTATCCGGTTTTCGTAGGTTAAGGAAAGAATGGTTTTAGGCAAAGACTGACTTTTTTCCGGCCTGATCCTTACAAACGGAATGATAAACCTGGGAAACGAGAGATCGGCCGAGGCACCATACCGGATATATTCGTTCCCAATGTTATTGGAAGTAGTACGGCTTCCACCCAGCTGCACGTCGAATCCGAAATATGCTTTGATCGCCAGCATTTCGGCACCGCGGAAGAAGTTCCGGTTGCGCCATTTCACTTCCAGCTCCGAGCCGCCAAGGTTGTTGGATTTGGTACTGGCCGAGAGGCTTGTCTGCAGCGACTTTTTCTTCATCGGCGCAAGGTCATAATACACATCCAGCAAGGCAGAATCGGAGCGGGGAACAAGTTCGAAACGGTTTTTGACGAACCGGAAATTTTGAAGGTTGATCAGCCTTTGCAGGGAGACGTCATGCATTGTATTGGTATACATGTTTCCCCTTCTGAAACCGATGGCATCGTAGAAAATGCGGCGCTTGTAATTGTTGCCGGGATCCGTGATGGTAATGCCCCGGCGCAGCGGGCCGCGCGCAGCGAGACCGGTCGTGTCGGTCAGCTTGTTTTCGTCCGTCCCTGTATTGACGTAAATGCGGTTGATAAAATACTGTTTCAGCGAAGTCTGAGCCGTTTCCTTCTTGGTTTCGAGAAACAGATTCACCTGTTGCGGACCCAATGTGGAGTCGGCGCGACCGATAGTAGAATCGACTTTTACAATCAGGTAATCGGGGTTAAAATAGTAATAACCCTTTCCTTTCAATTCCTGGTCAATGCGCGTGCGCTCGGTTGTGATTACTTCCAGGCGGATCGGATCGCCTTTTTTAAGCAGCGTTTTTTCTTTGGCTAAAACCAGGTCGCGATTGAAAAGCGAGCTATCGGGCACGACGTAGCTAATCTCGTTGATCACGTAGCGCGGCATCACGTATGCATCGAATTCCGTGATCGCGGTACGTTTTCGCTTGTTCTTGTTCGGGACGATCTTACCCTTAGCGTTGGAGCGGTAGTAACCTTCATTATCGAGGAATGCAACCATATTGGCGGCATTGATATCCACAATCCGCTGGGTTGCATAACGTGGAGGTTCGCCGAGCTTTTTACGGAACCAGCTCCGCAGCCCACCCTCATCTTTCGGTTCGCCGATCCAGTAGTAGAACCAGACTTTCCATGGGAAGCCAAAAATGGTCTTATTAGCAGGTGGTTTGATCAGCTCTTCCAGTTGATCGGCCACCCCGGATACGTTCGGTTTGTAAATGCTGTCGGGCTGCACATTCACCTTGTTGCCTACATAAATGCTCTGGCCTTCGGGTACATACCTATTGACCGAGCAGCTGCCCAGGAAAATACAGATCGCCAGTATATACCCTACATTACTTCTCATTGCGTTGCTTTTGGAAAATTTCGCGGATCAGGTCGTAATCCGCCGTAATGATAAAACTGACCCCCGTTTCGATGATGAAACCTTCCAGTATCGACTGGTACTGGTTTTTCCGGTAACCCCGGAACATATACCGGCCGTCCTTGCTGATAGAATAGTCGAGGGCGATGTTGTCGAAAACCTCGGTTGAGTTGCCCGAGTTGGTTTTGCTTTCGAGCTCGAAGTTTTTGCCTACGGAAATTTTCAACCGGTTGTTCAAAAATGCCTTGCTGAGGCCCACGTTCAGGTCGGTGCGGGCACCGGTGGTCTGGTCGGCGGTGGAGTTCAAGCCAATGTTGAGGTCGACTCCCTTCACAAGATCCGACGCCAGGTTATTGAGCTGATCGCTGAGCAATTGGCTTACGCTTTGCCGGGCCACAGCTTCTGCGCTCGAACCGATATTGAAGCCGGCGGTAGATTGGTCGGTAATGAACTTGTTCGTGATCAGTAATGCAAATGCCTGCTTGTTCGCCTCGGAAGGGTTGTTCTCCATATCCTTCCAGAATGTCTGCTGGGTAATGTCGTTTTGAACCTGCTTGTCAACGGAGTTTTCGGGTATCACGATCTTAAACGCAATGTTAGGCGTCGTGAGATTTCCTGTAATCACGATCTGCACCTCGACCTGTATTTTGCTTGCACCCTGAAATTTGGCGGCGATAGAGCCCGGGTCTACCATTACGGGATAGGCAGCGGTAATATTCAAATCGGCCTTCATCGGATCACCCGTCCAGAGGAGCGTACTTCCCTTTTTAATCTCGAACTGCCTTTTCAGGATTTGCAGCGTGAGGTCGTAGGAGCCTTCCGTCAGGTCATATGATCCGAGGAGAAACAACTGCCCGTTCGGGGCGACACCCGTATTGAGCTGCGCATTGCCTTTCAGCCGGATATTATCCCCGTTCAACTCGTCGATCACAACTTTGAATTCCGATTTATCGTCGACAGCGATATCGAGCGAGATTTGCGAAGCAAAATCTACCATGACATTCTGTTCAGCCTCAATAGAATCCTTTTTGACCACCTGCGTCGGGTCGCTCATATCCACGAACTCGATCACCCCCTTGGTAGCGTCGCCTGCCTCGGTCGCATCGCTGGGCATTACCACCGTGATATTGCTGCCGGGGTCCACCTTCACATTCCCATCGATCACCGATTTGGCGCCCTGGCCTTTTACAGTCAGGTTAGCATCGATATTGGCCTTCCCGAAAAACAGCTCATTCTGTTTCTGGGTTGAGTTCAGGACATTGAAGTTTTTAGCGGAGATAGTCAGGTTATAGCCTACATCCGGGAGCTTGGCAATGCTCACATTCCCGTTGATCTTCATCGCCTGGTTCAGCGAATCGGTGATCGTGAAGTTGTTGAAATTGATATTCTGACCATTGAACTGGATCTTTTGCCCGGCGAGAGCGTATCTTGAACCCAACTGCGTTGCATTAAATGCTACATTGTCGAAATTGACGGCACCGTTCAGCCTGGGGCTGTCAGTGGAGCCCGTGATGGCGATATCGCCTGTCAGGTTACCTTCCGCCCGTTTCAGTTCGCCAAAACTAAAAGCTTCGATGGTTTTGGCGCTGAGTTTTTTCAGATCCATCTTGAAATCCATCGGTGTTTCGGATTTCAGATTGTAGCTTCCATTGATATTAACGTCGTTCTGGTCGTTCACCAGCGACATCGCCACGCGGATCAGGTTTTCGGTTTCGTTGGTCGATTTCAGTGACAGGTCACCCACCGGTATTTTAGTTACTGCCAGGTTATTGACTGTCAGTTCTCCCGTGTACACAGGTGCAGTCATATAATTACTCAGCAGGACTTTACCGTTCAATGTCCCGGTAGCAAGCGTAGAATCGAGGGTGGCGATTTCAATGAGCGGACCGATGGAGATATTCGACATCGTGACGTCGAGCGGGCTGTTCGGCGCTTCGGTGGTCGAATTGATCTTCAGAGACTGCCCTTTGTTGCTGATCGCGAAATTTTTCACATACACGCTGTCGGATCCGTATTGCACGTAACCCGCGGTGTCGGCCTCCCATTTATCATAATTCAAAAGCAGGTCGTCGCGCAAATTGAGACGGTATTGATTGTTGTTGACGACCAGGTCACCCTTTACGGCGTGTCGTTCGGTACTCAACGAGTCGCGGACGACGAAATCGAACTTGACATCGTTGTTGACGATCTGACTTGCCAACGATGCATTCTGCATTCTGAAACCGCCCGTATTAACCAGCCCTACATTCGCATTCAAAGCTGCATTGGCCTCCACGGTGCTGAAATCCACCGACACGCGCTCCACGATGGTACTGTCGTAATTTACCATCGGAACACTTAGCCGGGCCACCAGCGACGAATCTTTCTGGTTATCCATTTGCGCATGCAGCTGTATCGCTTTCATTTCCCGTATTTCAGGCACAAAAACCTGGATGGCCGGGTGATTGGTAAGCGTGGCATCCAGGGCGAAGTTGACCGGCCTGGTAACTTCTTTGTAAGTCAGGTCGGGTGATTTGAAATGCTTTCCTACCTCGGTCAGGATCGCGTCGCCAATATCTGTATAGGAATACTGGCCGGTCATTTTGGCTTTCAGGAAAGGTGATTCGATATAAGCCTGTCTGCCGCCGGCGGAATCGGTCAATTGCACATTGATATTGGAAATACCGACCGGCCTGCGATGGTGTGTCAGCACAAGGCTGTCTACATTTACGGTTCCGAGCGGGTTTTCTGGATTGGTGGAAGGCATATCGACTTTGATGCTGCCTTTTACCTGCAACGAATCGGTGTACAAATTAAGGGCGGTCAGGTCGAGATTAGTCACTTCGAGATCCGCTTTGACCGATGGATATTCTTTTGACAGATCAGCCTGCGCCGTCAGGTCGAGATCGATGTTGCGGTCGTCCATATCTGCGGCAACATTGGCCAGGCCATGGTCGATATCACCTTTTAATTTCAGGTTTTGGTATACATAACCTTTAATATCTGCACTTTCAATATTGCCATCCAGCCGCGCTTTCATTGTTTTAGGGGCATACCCCACACCATCCACGTCGGCACGGAGTGTGAGCTTACCCATTTCGGCAGGGGGCTGTTTGGTGAGTTTTCCGAGATCGAATTCCGTAAGGGTCAGCGTACCATTATATTGTGCCCGAAGGCTGTCGGTGATGTTTTTAAGGTTACCTGAAAAAGTGCCTGTTCCAAACGTCGTGTTAATGGTCGTCGCCAGCGTAAGGTCCTCCATCGAACCTTTCACTTTTCCTGAAATCTTGATAGCATCAGGCAATTCGATTGAAGCGGGAACCACGCTGTCGGGCAGCATTTTGAGCAGATCTGCTTTTGTGGAAGATATTTCATTGATATTGAGATCCAGATCAAGCTTTTCTGCGTTCGGGAGACCTTTCAGCCGGCCGTCGGCGCTCAGAACGGTGCCGTCGAGCATGGTGAACTTCGCTTTGGAAATCAGCATATCATCCACCGACCCGCTAATCTGCCCCGTGCCTTTCACGACACCGTTCGGCTCCGCATCAAATGGGGGAGTCTTGGCCAGATCGGGTACAAGCAACAGAATGTCTGCAAAGGCAATGCGACTGTCGGTGAGGCGCAGTTTGAGTTTTACCTTGCCAATGTCGTTCGTAAGCTGGTCGAGGTTTTTATAACGCAGGCTCAACTCGTCGCGCAACAGGGTATTGGGTGTTTTTAAATAGAGATTGCGGAGGTAAGTTTCGTGGTCGCCATAGGCGAAATCGGTCCGGAATGCATCAAGGCGGAAACCGCTTTTGTCCTTGAATGAGGCAGATTTGAGCGCCCCTGCTATATTTTCGGGTGAGAAAAGGAAGTTCTGTAAATCGACATTCAAGTCTTTGATATTCAGGTGTGCATAGTCGAGGCCTTTGGGTATGGCAGGTGAATTGAAATCGTCGTAGCGAATATCATTGTCCGCCAGTTTAATCTCACCCACTTTTACATACCAGCCGGGGCTGTTGGCCGCCGGGGCTCCGGCCGCCGGGGCCCCGGCCGCAGTAGTATCTTTCTTTTGCTCCGGTGTTTTCGGCTTTTTAGCAAATTCCGCAAAAAGCGACATGTTTTGCAGTGAAACGTTTTTCACATCCACGCGCTGGCCGCCCATGTAAACGCTGTTCACATGCCCGGCGAGTTTGCCCACCGTCATGCCGTTTTTGAGCCCTGAAGTCTCGTCATCAAACTGCCATTTGAATTGCTGAATATCGATGTCGCCTACTTTAATATCCAGTGAATCGGCCGGATCGGGCTTCGGCTCGGGACCGGCGGCAGCGGTTTTCAATGCGGGGTACATTCGCAGCTTCACCTGGCTGTTGTGCAATGCCGTGCTGGTGAGGTGATATTGCGAAATAGTCGGATTGAATTTGTCGAATTTCACAACCGCTGAATCGATGTTGCCCGAAGCATCGGTGCCGATAACCGCGTCGCGATAAGAAAACCGGACATTTTTAAGGGAAATCCGGTCAAGCCGCATTTTGAGCGGTTTCGACGGCGTTGTGTCGACCTCCGCGGTGCCGGCGAATGCGTCAACAATAAACTGGAAATTAAAGGTCGTATCCGGCAAAACGCGGTTGATATTGGCATTCACCCCTTCCAGTTCCACCTTGTTGATCCCAATGTCACCCTTAATGAGGCTGTACATGTCGAGGTCTACGTACAGGCGCTTGCCCGCCACGAGCGTATCGCCATGGAGGTCTTCGAAATAAACGCCTTCGAGCAGTACCCAATCCGGAATATCGAAGCGCACCTTTTCGATATTGACCTTGGTTTTGAGTTTTTTACGTAGAAAGGAATTTGCCTGGGACGTTAAAAAATTCTGGCCGAACGGTGTCTGGATACCCCAGATCAACACGCCAACCAGAATCAAAACTGTCAGGATTATTATGGCCAATACTTTCAGTGCTTTCTTCATCCCTGGCTGTTTTCCGCCACATCGAGGCGTTGAGAATCTAGGTTTTTATCTTTTAAACAGTTCGACGTTTACATTGTCGTTGACCGTCAATGCCGATTTGATCGTAACCGGTTTTTTATCGGAGCTGTTGAGTTCCACGAGTTTAGCAGGGTACAAAATACCGTACGCGGATTTCGCATAATCTGAAAAATCGGTAGTGGTTTCAACGCCGCCCTGATTCGTCTTCTGGCGTACCAGCAGACCTGTTTTAGCGTCGAAATAGAGATTGTACTTTACACCCTTTCCCTGTAATTCAACATTATTGACCTGAACACCATTGACGGTTTCGACACCGACAGTCGTGGCGATCAGCCCGCGGTTTTTATAATCGATAAAAGGCACCAGGTTATCATACAATTCCAAACGCATATTCTGCTGCTCGGCCTGGCTGAGATCTTTCACGTCCACTTTCTGCCCGATCGGCACTTTAATCCACCCCTGGTCGCCCTTCACAGTATACACGAAGCTGCGTTTCATGATGGTTTTGTTCTTGTAAATGGACTGTTCGGGTATGGAGGCCGTGATCACGGCGTTGTACGGAGTGGCCGCAGCGGCGGAATAACTTCTCGTCAGATTATAGGATTTTACACCGTCCCATAAACCTTTGCCGCCCGTTGCTTTGTAAAACTGTGAAAATATGGAGTCAGCGGGCAATTTCTGTGCGTACGAGCCAGCGGTTACGAGTAACAGAGCGGCCAGCATTTTGAGCTTTTTCATTTGTGTAAAGATTTTGTTTAAAGTTTTGGACCTTTTCCGTAGTCCGGTTGTCCGGACTACGTTTTTAGATCACTTTGCGTGTTCGGGGTTTAAATAAGCAAAATTAATCGACTCCTGTGCCAGCTATTTGCAAAAACCGTTCCATGAGTCGGCATTTGGGCAAGAATGAGCGTAGCGACACCACCAGTGGCAATTGCGAACTGCTTGTAAATGAAAAGGAAGGGTCGCGACGGCCCTTCCTTTTCACATATATTAACAATTGTTCCCGGGTGTATCAGGCATCGTCGCCACTTGCGGAGATTTTGCCAAACCTGTATTGGAATGTCACATTCACAAGCCTGTTGGTCTGATGCCAGTTCGACGTCTGCGAATACGTGGCGGTATTCAGCTGGCTTCTGTAATTCCGCGATAGGAAAATGTCCTGCACATTAAAGGAGATGGTCGCTTTCTTTTCAAGCAAATCCTTGCGGATACCCATATTGGCTATGAAGACGCCGTCGCGCGTGCCTTGTGCGATTGCCCGCGGGCCCTCGTAGTTTACGTAAGCCGACGCGCGGAAGTCGGCCGGAAGCGTGATGAATGCATTCAGGTTACCGGAGTAGCTCCATGTGCGGTTGTCGATCTGCGCAAGGGTCGATACCACCTCGCTCCGGAAAACGCGACCGCTTCCATTGAGCTTCAACACGTCGCCAAATAGTTTTTGGGAGAAATCGGTTTCAAAACCATAAGAGAACTCGCGCCCCACGTTGTCGTATCTGGTGAGCGAAACACCAGCCTCATCGATCGTCCGGATCTGCGTGATTGCATTGTTAGAATAATCCATGAAAAGCGATGGCCCCCAGCCGCCGTTGGCCTCGTAGTTGGAATAACCCATTTCAGCCTTATGGGTAAACTCGGGACGCAGGTTGGGATTACCAGTTTTTACATTGCGCGGATCAGAAACATCGGTATAGGGGTTCAGCCAGTCGGCTTCGGGACGCTGCACGCGGCGGCTGTAATTTAGCTTTACCTGGGACGATTCGCCCAGTTTGCGCGTCACCGCAAGGGAAGGTACGAGCGTAAGAAAATGCACGCTGAAATCCTGGTTACGGCTCACCTGGTCGATATCCTGGTTATAATCTGTTACCCGAAGGCCGGCCCGGAGTCCCCAGAGGTCGGTTTTCTGTGAGAATGTCATAAAACCGGTGTAAGTCGCATCCTTGTAGCCGAACACATTGCTGATATTGTCGTCAAAAACGTATCCGTTCGTCTCACGGTCGAGATTGTAGAACGCATTTACATTGTCGTTCGAGCTCGTGCGAGAGCGTACACCAGCTTCAAGTGTCGCTTTGGGCGTGATGGGCCAGGTGTAATCGGCATTCAGGAAAAGCGAATGGCGGTTGTTGTTGCGCAGGTTCTGCTGGTTGCGCAGCAGGCTGTCGACAGCGCTTTCCTGTGCGAAATACGATTCTCCGTCGGAGCCGCCAAGGGAGTAGCTCGAGTTGAAATTGAGCTGATGATCTTTATCAGCAAATTTCCGGCGGTAATCGAAGCTGAAATTGACATTATCGCCATTGCCTTTGCTGTTGTTGAGGCGGCGGAAGCTTTCTGATACCACACCCGAAGCGAGCGTGGTTTGGTTGAAGATATTGCTGTTGTTGCGGCTGTTGTCGCGGGAGTAGTTTACGCCGGCTTCAATGGAGTTTTTGTCATTAAAATCATAGTTGACACCCACACGACCGAATGCATTCTTGCCCTTATTGCCGCCGGTACCATCCTGCTGCAGATGCGAGGTCGATTCGGTCACGAAATTATCGCGGTTCAATTTCCTTTCCCAGGTGGTGGCTCGTGTTTGCCCGCTGAGGGACGCATTCAAACCGAATTTCCCGGCTTTGTAGCTCAGGTAACCCGACGCCGCATTGTTGTTTTTGTTGCCAATACTCAACCGCGCACCGCCGTTCATGCCGCGGATTTTCGTCTTTTTAGTAATAATGTCGATTACCCCCGATGCGCCCTCGCCTTCATATTTCGCGGAAGGGGTCGTCATCACGTCGATCCGTTCGATGAGGTTCGCCGGAAAAGACTGCAGGATGGTAGGAAGGTCGCTGCCGTAGAGGTTGGACGGCTTGCCGTCGATCAGTACGACCACATTCCCTTTGCCGCGTACCTGCGGGTTGCCGTTCTCGTCCAGTGAAACCGCCGGTACTTTTTCGAGCAGGTCGCTCACGTTGTTGCTCGTAGCAAGCATGTCCTTGCCGATATTGACGATCTTCTTGTCGATATCGTCGACAATCATCGTTTTTTCACCTTTCACCACCACCTCGGCCAATTTTTGTGCCTCGGCCTTCACGGTAATGCTACCCAAATCGAGCAAGTTGGCTTCGGCGGCTACTTTTACATTGGGCCGGTAAAGCGTTTGGTAACCCATGTTGGTTACACGCAGGATGTAGCTGCCTGGTTTTACGTCGGCAATCGTAAACACCCCGTTCTCATCGGCCACTGCGCCATTGGCCAGGGACGAATCTTTGGGCATTAGCAACGCGATTGTGGCGAATGCTACCCCGGCATTATCGGGCGCCTCCACGATTTTGCCTACAAGCTTACCGCCGACTACGCGGTGTGATTTTGTACCATTCACAGGAAAAGGCGGGCTTTCAGGAGATGCAAAAAGAAGTTGTGCAGGTAAAAATAGGGCAAGACTGTTAAGAAGCAAAGTGCTTTTCACGGGTATAGGATTTAGATTTTATTAGGAGTTAAGTTTGCGAAATTGGCTGACAGCGTGTGAAGAATGTAACAAAACCTAGTTGTAAAGCGGTAGAGGGTACAAAGTTACACCTAATCATGGTAACGTGCCCGTTTTTGAAATAATTACATAAAATTATAAAAAATTTAAGATCTGCAGTATTTTAAATGGGGAACACATTAACTTGCAGCATTTTTAAATAATTTTAATAAATACTGAATTCCTACCTGATGAAACGCTTCCTTTTCGGACTGATCTGTTGCGTGCTCGTGCACTCTGCATTCGCGCAGATCAATGTCATCCCCAAACCCACCCAGGTCCTGACCGCCAAAGGCGCATGGACGCTCAAAGCAAAAACGAAAGTCGGCGCACCTGCCGACGCCAAATGGGCACATGTAGCGGACATGCTCACCGCGCAACTTAGAAAGGCCACCGGACAAACTGTGACAACCACCAAAGGCAAAGGTGATATCACGCTCGCGGTATCATCGGACGCCAGCCTCGGCGAAGAAGGTTACCGCCTGCTGTCGACATCCAAGGGCGTAACCATCCAGGCGCTGACCGCCAAGGGAGCATTCTATGGTGTCCAAACTCTCCTGCAACTGTTGCCGGCAGAGGTATTCAGCGAAGCTCCGGGCGCCGGTGCGTCGGTCACCGGCGTGAAATGGGCCGTGCCTTACGTGACGATCAAAGACGTGCCGCGCTACGCTTACCGCGGGCTGATGCTCGACGTGTGCCGTCATTTCATGCCGATTGAATTTGTCAAGAAATACATCGACCTGATTGCATTGCATAAGCAGAACCAGTTCCACTGGCACCTGACCGACGACCAGGGCTGGCGCATCGAGATCAAGAAGTATCCTGAACTGAAAACCATCAGCTCGAAACGCAAAGAGACGATGAAAGGCCATTACGGCGACCATAAATACGATGGTCAGCCTTATGAAGGTTTTTACACACAGGATGAAATCAAAGAGGTTATTAAATATGCAGAGGATCGTTTCGTGAATGTGATCCCTGAGATCGAAATGCCGGGCCACGCGTTGGCGGCACTGGCAGCTTATCCGCAGCTGGGTAACAATCCCGACAAGATTTATGAAGTAGGAACGAAATGGGGCGTTTACGACGACGTTTTCATGCCGCGTGAGGAGACTTTCAAGTTCCTGGAAGACGTTCTTACCGAAGTGATCGACCTTTTCCCCAGTAAATATATCCACATCGGCGGCGACGAATGCCCGAAAGTACAGTGGAAGGAGAGCCGTTTTGCCCAGAATATCATTCAGAAAGAAGGCTTGAAAGACGAGCACGGTCTGCAAAGCTACGTCATCAAGCGGATCGATAAGTTCATTACTGCCAAAGGCCGCCGGATGATCGGCTGGGACGAAATCCTCGAGGGGGGCCTTTCTCCAAATGCCACAGTGATGAGTTGGCGCGGCATTGAAGGCGGTATCGCCGCGGCGAAAGAGCGCCACGACGTGATCATGACACCCGGTAACTTCTGCTACCTCGACCATTATCAGGCCGACGCCAAAACACAACCGATCGCAATTGGCGGTTTCACCGACCTGGCTGAGTCCTATTCCTACGAACCAACGCCCGCGGAACTTACAGCCGACGAAGCGAAGCACATTCTCGGCGTGCAAGGCAACGTGTGGACCGAATACATGAAAACCCCTGCCTACGTACAATATATGGTATGGCCCCGCGCCACCGCGCTGGCTGAAGTCGGCTGGACTTCTAAAGAGGGCAAGAACTTCGAAGATTTCAGCAAACGCATGGAAATCCACAAAAAGCGCCTCGATTTCCTCGGTGTTAACTACTTCGGCGCGCCGATCAACGGCAAGTTCGAATATGTGTGGCCGGAGAAAAAGTAGTCGTGTTACTTTGAAAGTTGATAGAAGCATCCTGAAAAGGGTGCTTTTATTGTTTAGTGAATATCCCGATATTTACTCTGCATAGATTTTTAGAGGCATGAAAACGAAGAAGAGAATAATCACTATTTATAAAAGCCTCGATGACCCGTATGTCGATGTAATGCTAACCGGCATGGGGGAAACGCCGCGTGAGCGATTCGACAGGTTTTTTGAGATCCGGAAAAAATTCGAACTTTTTATAGGCTTCGATCACAGTACCCGTGATAGGACCATTAAAATCCGCAAAGCAGAATGGATAAATGACTTACGTGAATTGAAGATACTCGCGAGGAGACCACAAGACCTACGGGACGTCGTGATGATCGATGATTTTATCCGATTTGGTGGCGGTGACGGAGCTGATTAGCGATCTGACAGTCATTTGAAACAACTGCTGCAAGACTTAAAATAAAATTCCCCGACCCACCCGCGCCTTCCTGTGAAACATTCTATTTTTGCAGGATGTATAAGATTCTGATCTCCCCTATACTTTTCCTGTTTGACGCTGAGCGCATTCACTATTTTGTGTGCGAGGTGCTCCATGTCGCCTTTAAAATCCCTTTCATGCCGAGGATCATGCGTGCGTTGTACACGTACGAGCACCCCGACCTGGTGCAGGAAGTGGCCGGTTTGCGGTTCCGTAACCCGGTAGGACTGGCCGCGGGGTTCGATAAAAATGCCGAAATGGTAGACCAGCTGGAAGCATTAGGTTTCGGGTTTATCGAGATCGGGACGGTTACGCCGCGCCCGCAGCCGGGGAATGATAAGCCGCGTTTGTTTCGGCTAAAAAAGGATAAGGCGCTCATCAACCGGATGGGTTTCAATAACAAGGGCGTGCAGGTGGCTGCGGCGAAACTGGCGAAACGTAAATCAAAAATCCTGGTAGGAGGTAATATTGGTAAAAATAAGGATACACCGAACGAGCAGGCACTAAGCGATTACCTGATCTGCTTTCGGGAGTTGTTCGATGTGGTGGATTATTTTGTAGTGAATGTAAGCTCGCCAAATACACCCGGATTGCGGGATTTGCAGGAGAAAGGCCCATTGACTGAAATTTTGAAAGAACTGCAAACCCGGAACGCCGAAAGGGTCAATCCCAAACCCATTTTCCTGAAAATAGCGCCGGATCTTACCAATAGCCAGCTCGATGATATTATCGATATTGTAAAGGAAACCGGCATCGCAGGAGTGATCGCTACCAACACGACGATCAGCCGCGAAGGCCTTGTAACCGATCGGACGGAAGTGGCTAACATAGGGGCGGGCGGATTGAGCGGCGCCCCATTGACGCATCGCTCGACGGAAGTAATTCGTTACCTTTGTGAACAATCCAATCATGCATTTCCCGTTATCGGAGTCGGCGGTATCGCCACTCCCGGGCAAGCTTTGGAAAAAATAAATGCAGGGGCCGGCCTGATTCAGCTTTATACCGGCTTTATTTACGAAGGGCCCGGTGTGGTCAGCAGGATCTGCAAGGCATTGGTCAGGAAGTAAAATCTAAAACAGCACTTCACGCATTCCCGGAATAGAAATAAATGTCAGTCAACAAGCCAAGAGGTAACACACAGCGCCAGAAACCGGAGGAGGCCGCCGCTCCCCGCTTTCGTGTATCCCTCGATTGGGAACACATTTTCACCAGTCCGAAGAACACGTTGGCCTGGGGCACTTTCTTTATCATCCTGGGATTAATCCTGGAAACATCGTTTTTCTCCTACATTGTCACCGGTCTGTCCGACCAGAGCGTGCTGGACGGTCTGGGGCACCAGTCGCTGCGTGACGCAGGCCGGCAGACCCGCAACTTCCTGGGCGTGCTCGGGGCAGTGGTTTCGCATATTTTCGTCTATCGCTGGTTTGGGGTAGGAGCATTGTTGTTGCCGCTCGTGCCGTTTGTAGCCGGCTGGAAAATGGCATTCGGCAGGGAAATATTGCCGTTAAGCAGAACGACCCGGGAGGTGATCTTTTTTACGCTCTGGGTAAGTGTGCTGATGGGTTATGTGATTCTCATGAGCAATACCGAAAACACGCTCAGCTTCCTCTCCGGCGGTTTCGGTTACCTCATCAATGTGTCGCTTTTCGACTGGCTGAAATGGGGGAGTGTATTGCCGATTCTCTTTGCACTATTCGTTTTCGCGGTGTTCTTTTACGATGTGCGCGACAGATATGAGTCGTGGCAGGCAAGGCATGCGAAACCGGAAGTAGCGGGTGAGGATACGGGAGATCCGCATTCTTCGGGCGATCCGGCTGCCGTTGCAGCTTCCGAGAGCGCATTTGTGTCGGTCGTAAACGATACTTATGATGATGAGGTGTTGATTTCGGAAGAAGAGCCGGATTCCGATCTGGAAACAGAAGAGGAGACGCCCCGCCCTGCTCCGCATCCCGCAGTGGTATTGCCGGTTGCGGCTCCACCGGTACCCGCTGCATCGACGACCATGGAGTTGCCTGTAATGCCGATGGAAGTATCAGCGGTGCCATCCGAACCGCTTCTGGAACTGGAAGTAGAGGATACCACGCAGGGGAAGGAAGCTGAGGAAGAGGAGTTCGAAGATGAGGATGTCAATGCGTCGATTTTACGCGAATTCGGGCAATATGACCCGATGCTTGACTTGCCATCCTATCATTTTCCGCATATCGACCTGCTGAACGAAGTTGTTGAGAACCAGCATGAAAAAGTAAGCCAGGAAGAGCTAGAAAGCAACAAAACCAAGATTGTCGACACGCTTGGCAGCTATGGTATCAATATATCGAAAATTAAGGCGACGATCGGGCCGACGGTAACGCTTTACGAGATCATCCCGGAAGCCGGTGTCCGGATCTCGAAGATCAAGAACCTGGAAGGCGACATCGCATTGAGCCTTGCAGCGCTCGGTATCCGTATCATTGCGCCTATGCCCGGCCGCGGAACGATCGGTATCGAGGTGCCTAACAAGAACAGGGAAACGGTTTTTGCCCGATCGGTGCTTGCGAATGAGCGTTTCCAGAAGTCGAACTACGACTTGCCGATTGTTTTGGGCAAAACCATTTCGAATGACATTCACATTGCCGATCTGGCAAAAATGCCCCACTTGCTCATGGCAGGTGCGACCGGGCAGGGTAAGTCCGTCGGTTTGAACGTCATTCTCGCCTCATTGATTTATAAAAAGCATCCGGCAGAGCTGAAATTTGTGCTTGTGGATCCGAAAAAGGTGGAATTGACCCTTTTCAACAAGCTGGAAAGGCATTTTCTTGCGAAACTCCCGAATGCCGAAGAAGCCATTATTACAGATACCAAGAAGGTAATTTTTACACTCAATTCCCTGTGTATCGAAATGGACTCCCGCTACGATCTGCTGAAAGAAGCCGCGGTACGGAATTTGAAGGAGTACAATACGAAATTTGCGGCGCGAAGACTGAACCCCGAAAAAGGGCATCGCTTCCTGCCATACATTGTATTGGTGATCGATGAGTTGGCCGACTTGATGATGACGGCCGGTAAAGAAGTTGAAACGCCGATTGCCCGTCTGGCCCAGCTGGCACGTGCGGTAGGTATTCACCTTGTAGTGGCGACGCAGCGACCTTCGGTGAAGGTTATCACGGGGTTGATCAAGGCGAATTTCCCGGCACGTCTGTCGTTCAGGGTAACGTCGAGTATCGACTCCCGTACCATCCTTGATATGGGTGGCGCCGAACAGCTGGTGGGGCAGGGGGACATGCTGCTGGCGATCAACTCGGAGGTAATCCGTTTGCAATGCCCGTTTATAGACACCCGCGAGATCGAGGATGTTTGCGAGTATATCGGCGCGCAGCGCGGCTATGACGAAGCTTATGCCCTGCCCGAATATGAAGGTGAGGACGCCGCGGAAGGTAAGGCGGATCTTAACCCGGATGATTTCGACAGTTTACTACCCGATGCCGCGCGCCTGATCGTGACGCACCAGCAAGGGAGTACTTCGCTGATCCAGCGTAAAATGAAGCTCGGGTACAACCGCGCAGGCCGGATCATGGACCAACTGGAAGTGCTGGGCGTAGTAGGGCCTTTCACCGGAAGTAAAGCACGCGATGTGATGTACCACGACCTGAATATGCTGGAAGAGCATCTCCGCGTAATGGGGGTTAGCTAGTTCGAACGGCATTAAACCCCTGGGTGCTTGCAGAGTCTAAAATTGAAATATTTCACTAAAAACCCCGTTTTTATAAACTTAGTAAGGATTAAATAATTGAATATGAGAAATTTGAAGAAATGTGCTTGCCTGTTTGCGGTAATGACGGTTGTGCTTTTAAACCCATTCGCTTCCAATGCGCAGGGTGATAAAAAGTCATCGGATATATTGAACGCCATGAGCAGCAAGTACCAGAAGATCAAATCCTTTAAAGCACTTTTTACCTACATTACCAAGGGTGAAAAGCCATTGAAAGGAGAAGCGACCGTGAAAGGAACGAAGTTTAGGTTGAAAATGGCTGGTCAGGAGATCTTTAACGACGGTAAACTGATGGCTACGTACATCAAGGAAACCAATGAAGTGAATTTGCAGGATTTCGACCCCGCTGCTGGCGGCGACCTGGACCCGACCAAAATTTACACAGCCTATAAAAAGGGTTTCAAATCCGCTTTTGTAAAGGAAAGACAGGAAGCAGGAAAGGCAGTCGAAGTGGTTGAATTAACGTCAACCAACAAAAACAGCCAGGTTAATAAAGTGCAGATCGAAGTGAACAAGGCTGATAAGTCGATCAGCAGCTGGAAGATCTTCCAAAAGAACGGACAGGAGGTAACTTATAAGGTAGATCAGTTTGTAGCGGACGTGAATGTGGCCGACAATTTTTTCGCCTTCAATGCCAAACAATATCCGGGTGTGGAAGTGGTCGACCTGCGGTAATTTCCAGAAGTATATCAACATAGCAATGGGTGAGACCGAGAGGCTCACCCATTTTCCTTATACGCGTTATATATTCTCTTTTAATTGACCGCCTGATGCAGATCGCGGTATTTCTTGATCAGGTTGTGCGATTCGAGCAATTCTGCTTTCTGGTTGGCGATCAGTTGACGAATATCGACCGGCAGATCGGCGTCGGTAGCTAATGCATCGTCGTAAGCTTCTTGCGCGGCATCCTCGCCATACTCGCAGCTTTCGAGAACCGATGTGCGGTCGTGGCCGGTAAATGTGGCCTTGATGTCCATCCACACACGGTAGATCTTACCGGAAGTGGTCGTTCCCGATGTCACTTCGCCGCCGAGCCTGCGGATTTCTGTGCTCAGTTCATTGATATTCTCACGGCTTTCATTGGCCATTTTCTGAAAGATGCCTCTCAGGTCAACATCTATGTCTTCAACTTCGGTGAGTGCCTTTTCATAACCATCCACGCGGTCGTTGTTAATTCGGATCAAATCATTCATTACTTCAATTAAATTCTCATTGGTTTCCATGGTTCTTCAATGTTAAAGTTTGTGACAAGTTTTGTTTGTAAACAGTTGCATTGTTTTCAAATGCTGTGCCATTATTTCAACAGCCGCGGAAGGAGTGCATAAGGCGTTTTTCGCCTGCGTATATGTAGGAGATATTTCCCGCCGCGAGAGAAACGGCACGCGTATATGCTTCCGAATGTCGGCAGAACCCTCAATTGGGGCGGGCTAGCAATGCCCGGACATGCTGCTCGGTTTCTGAAAAATAGGCGGCTTCTTCAACCTGCCTGTTCAGGAAGCGTTGGATGCGATTGTGCTCGTAAGCTCTGAAAACAGCGGGGTGAACATAATATTTCTTGCAAACCGCCCGCGTATTTCCCAGATGAGTGGCCACGGCGTCGAGACAGGTGTTTAGTACACGGGTCAGTTGCCGTTGCGACGATGCCTTTTCCTGGCGACTGAGGTATTCGAACGCGGTAACAGTTCCCATCCAGGTCCGGAAGTCCTTTGCCGAGAAGGTAGCGCCTGTATGGCGGCGAATGTAATCGTTGACCTGCTGGGCGTTCAGTGCGCATTTGCAGCCACTTTCCGTGACATATTGAAACAACCTTTTCCCGGGCATTTCCTTACATTGCTTTACCAGGCGTGCCAGCTGCTTATCTTGTAGGGTAATGTCCTGCCGGATGCCCTTCTTTCCTTTGAATATAAATCGGATACGGCTTCCGGTGACTGTCGCACTGCGGGCATCGAGCGTAGTAATGCCCGACGAGCCGTGACGAACCTTGTAACGCTGGTTGCCCACGCGCATACAGGTTTTGTCCATCAACTTGATCACCAATGCTATGGCTTTGGAAAGGTCGAAGTCGCGCTTTCGGAGATCATGTTCCACCTGCTCGCGCAATAGCGGCAGGGCTTCGGAAAAAGTCAGGAGTTTGTAATATTTGGTCTGGTTCCTGATGAGGTTCCAGTAGGGATGGTAGCGATATTGTTTCCTGCCGGCAGCGTCGATTCCCGTGGCCTGCAAATGTGCATCCGGATCGGCGCTGATCCATACATTGGTCCAGGCGGGCGGGAGCACCAGCGATTTAATGCGCTTGATCGCCTGAGGATCTTTGCAACGCAGGCCGGCAGCATCGGTATAGTAGAACCGGGGTGCTTTTCCTTTGCGGGTATAGCCAGGCGCATCGGCAGACTGGACATAATGAAGCCCGGCCGCTTCCGCTGTCAATGCAGGATTCTTTCTTAGTTTTTTAAATTGACGGGCCGTGATGACAAGCTCGTCGGTTGTTAATGCAGGGGCTGCGGCTACTGACATGTGGTTTACTTTTTTGTTGTCCCACAAATCCTAATAATTTAATACCAATCCGCGCCGGTGACCGCTAGACGATTCAAAACCGCCTGTCAGCGACACTGCATTCATTTTAAACTACATAAAAAATCCCCAGCCCGGCCCTATGAGCAGCTAAGCTGAGGAACAATGTACTCACAGAAATCGGCTGTTACGCAACCGGGAAATATATCGTGAACACAGAACCTTCACCGAAAACCGATTTTGCATCAATCAGCCCTTTATGGTTTTCCATGATTTTCTTGCAGATCGCCAGACCTATGCCTGTGCCCGGGTACTTGTGGGCGGGGTGCAGGCGCTGGAAAATATCGAAGATCCGGCTTTCGTATTCTGCCTCGAAGCCGATTCCGTTATCGTGAAAAGCAATGGCGTGATATCGGGCAGATGCGGTTTTTTCAAGGGAAACAGCTGTCGCTTCGACGACGTCTGCGGTTATTCTGATAGCAGGCCGTTCGTCGGTTTTTACAAATTTGATCGCATTGCTGATCAGGTTAATGAAGAGCTGGTGTACCTGGAAAGGTATGATTTCAAGGAAGGGTAAATCTTCCGCATGAACCGCAGCACCTTTTTCATCGATAGTATCCTGCAATTCCGAAAGTACATTCCGTAGCACCTCGTTCAAATCTGTGAGGACGAAGGTTTTTTCCATGCTGCCCGCTTTCGAGTAGGTCAGGATATCTTCGATCAACATTTGCATCTTTTCGGCTGCGAAACGCATTCTTTCAACCGAATCTTTAACCTGAACAGACAGGTCGGGATCTTCGCGATCAAGCACCCTTGATGCGAAGATCTGTATTTTCCGAAGCGGCTCTTTAAGATCGTGGGTCGATATCCAGTTCAGGTTGGCCAGTTCCTTGTTGGCAAGCCGCAATTCATCGTTGAGGATACTGTTTTCATCTTCCTGCGCCCTGATAATCCGGTAATTAATATGCTTTTGCAGTGCATAGGAAAAGCTCGACGCCGCATTAACCTCCGATTTGCGCCACGGGGCACTTTTATCCTTCACAATCTCCATCCATAGCTCGAACGATTTGCGCGGGGAAAGCTGTACGCCGTCTTCATTAGGTAAAACAGCCTTATCCGGGTTACCGGCCCAGTTGATTGTCTCGATTTTTTCTTGCCTCAACCATAAAATCCCGTCATTTTCGCCGGAAACCATTGAATGGTAGATCGCCCCCGCGGCATATTTGGAAATGTCTTTCGCGGCCGGATAAACGTCGGAGAGGTTGTCTGTCTCGAACGCCTGATTGGGGTATGCATTTGCGAGAAATGTGAATAAATCAAGCAGTTCGGAATCTGAGGGGACCAGGCCGTTGGTATACAGGACGCCTTCATGGTAAATGGCGGCGCCGGTCGCATTCGCGAGTTTCAGCAATGCCGGCGAACGGTGGCTGGCTTCCATGAAGTTTTCGGTCTCGTGCAGGAGCGCCAGCGCTTCCACCAAGGCTTTGTCCACTTCTTCACTGATTTTGTATTCCTCGGCCACTTCCCGTACCGCTATTTGCGAGGTCAGGAAATGGCCCTGCAGCAATGCGGAAAGGCGTGTATAATGTGGCAATATCTTCGGCGCATAATGGTGGCAGGCGATAAGACCCCAAAGTTTCTGGTTTTGGAGCAGTGAGATCGTCAACGTCGCACCTACACCCATATTTTTGAGATACTCGATATGCATGGGAGATACGCTGCGGAGGATCGACAGGCTGAGATCCAGGGAATGGTTTCCCTTGTCAGCAGAATCGTCGATGGTGAGCAGCGGTACCGGCGTATAGCTGATGTCCGCGATCATTCGCAGCGGATTTCGGATATACAGTTCGCGTGCCTGTGCGGGGATGTCGGTATGCGGGTATTTCTGGTTAGCAAACGAAACCAGGTCTTCGCGTCGGCTTTCGGCTATCACCTCTCCATTGTACTGCTCGTCGAAGCGGTAGATCATCACCCGGTCGTAACCGGTAATGGCGCGCGTCTCATCGGCGATCTCCTGGCAGAGGTCCAGCAAGCCGCTGGATTTTTCCATGATCGACACGAAATTCCGTGTCTGCGTGTAGAGGTTCGGCAAGTTCAGGGTACCGTCGGGGAACGGTTCCAGCTCCATGATCACATTGCCGCCGCTCTGGTGAACGGTGGTATTGAACGAAGTCCCGTTCAGCGAGAACACAAACGGCTTTGCGGAGTCGATAACCTCTTCGCCGGCGTACAAGGCGAATCGCGAGGCCTGTTCCCCTGGGAAAATATCCGAAATATCTTTGCCAAGCAACGTTTCAGGGCCGACGCCGATGTATACGGCACTATTGGCACTGCAGAATTCGATCCTCGAATCACCTTTTTTTATTCCCAGCAAAAAACCATGGGGTTGAATACTGCCTGGTATATGGATGGGTTCACTTTCGCAATTCGTCAGATTGACAATGTCGCGATTTACGATGTCCTTAATATTCATTCATGCTGATCAGTTACGACCGGCCGGGTCACGCTCGCTGCGCCTGTTTGCCTCAGCCAATTGTCAATGATGGTAAAAGTATTTTTTGCACTGGCGATTACCTCGCCCCTTTCTTCATGCTCTTCGACAAATTGGGTAAGGGCGGAGATGAAACTTTTCCACAGGTTCCCTGTTTGCGTACCATATCCCCAGAAGTAGGAAGCGCCGTTTTCAAATGTCAGTCCCAGCACTTCATGCGTGTGTTTGTACAAAAATCTTCCGCCGAGTGTCGAACCTTCCAGCACATACATGATACCCAGCGCCTGAGCGACCGAAGAAAATTCGAAATGATAAACGGGTAATGCGTCGATCTCGGCTTCTGTAAAACCCGTCGCAAGCAGGTCGTCGATGATCAGTCGCGATTTGTAACGATCGGACAAGTCGGTGATAACGTGGGAAATAGCGGGGAATATCTGATCCTCGCAGGCGACAGTCACTCCGAAAAGAGCGGCCAGGTAAGTCTGGTAATCCTGAATGGAAACGGAGGGATTGAGTATTGCTTTGGAAAGTCGGTTATCTTCCAGTGCCTGGTGGCTTTCCACTGTCTCTTGTCTTAATTGTTTGAAAAATAAGTCTTGCTCCGTGTTGAAAGCAGTTGCTTCACTCATACTGAATGCAAATTGAAACCTGTTAAGATTAATTGGTAATCAAAAATTGTTCCAACCCCACCGGCATTACCGTTCCCGCCTTTTCGAGCAGGCACATTTTAAGGATTTCTATCAAACCTTTGAAGCTGGTCGGTTTCTGGATATAGAGGTTAGCGCCACCCTTATACGCCGATTCCCACAGGTATTGCGCCACGGACGTCGAGAGGATCACAACCGGAACCTGTTCGTACCCGGCCGTACCCCTGATTTCTTCCAGACATTCAAGCCCGTTTTTGACCGGCATATTCATATCCAGAAATATGATATCCGGCTTGGCATCTGCGCCTTTCATTAATTGGAGGAGCTGCGCACCATTTTCAGCAACAGAAAGCCGTGTCTCAACCGGGACCTGTTCCAATGCTTCCCGGAACAAGAAAGTATCATCGTGGTCGTCGTCGGCCAGCAAAATACGCGTAAGGGTAAGGAAGCTCATTAATCGGGAAGAGGGGGTTATAAAATGGCTGAACAACACATCGCGATGTCGACGGATAGCTACAAAAATATGCATTCTTTTTCCAGAAAACTAAATGTGCCTGCCGCGGGTGCCGGCCGCAAACGGGTTTGTGATGGGGTGGCACAGTTTTTTACTTTTTAGCACCCAAATCATCAAAAAATGAAAACCTGTTATGAAAAAGATCACATTGAGTATCCTAATGGCCGCTACTACTTTGGTGGCCACCGGCGTGGCGTTCACTGCCTGTAACAGCAACAAGACTGAGGACAGCAAGGAAGTTGCCGAAGAGCAAAATGAAGCGAAACTCGATACGACTGCATTGGAAGACGACTCCGAGTTTGCCGTGGCAGCTGCCGACGGCGGTATGATGGAGGTGAAACTGGGCGAACTGGCGAAGATGAATGCGGCAAGCGCCGACGTTAAAAAGTTCGGCGAAATGATGGTTACCGACCATTCGAAAGCCAATGATGAATTGAAAGCGCTCGCTGCTCAAAAAAACATCACGCTTCCCGCTACATTGAGCGACGACAAGCAGAAAAAGTACGATGAACTGGCCGAAAAGAAAGGCAAAGAGTTTGATAAAGCCTACGTATCCTTCATGGTCGACGACCACAAGGAAGATATCAACGAGTTCGAAGAAGCCGGGAGTGACGCTAAAGACCCGGATGTAAAAGCATGGGCGGCAGGAAAAGTGCCGACATTGAAACATCACCTGGAAACGGCTGAGGCGCTCCATGAAAAGGTAAAGTAAGCTAAACCGTTGGTTTGAAATGCCCGGGGCGCCAAGCGTTCCGGGCATTTTGCGTTTAAGAAACGCGGGATAGTGAAAACAAATCTCCAATTTGTAATTTTAAACCCCGTCGGGAGCCGGCCTCGCAAAGTAATTCCGGTAAAACGCTTGCGATTTGATTTTGCATAAGTTTATTTTGTCTACCTATTATATAGAGTATTTCATGTTTGCTATCCTTACCCGTACTACGAAGTTGATTTCAAAGGCCTTTTCAGGCCTGATTGCATTGGTTGTGTCGGTTACGCTGGCGTTCGGCCAAGCCGCTCAGCGCCCGAATATTATCTTCATATTCTCCGATGATCACGCCTATCAGGGCATTGGTGCCTATGGAAACAAAATCGCCAAAACACCGAATATCGACCGCATTGCCCGGGAAGGCGCATTGCTTACCAATAACCTCGTTACCAACTCCATATGCGGCCCGAGCCGTGCTACACTCCTCACCGGCAAATACAGCCATCTGAACGGCTACAAACGCAACGACCGCACGAAATTCGATACCAGCCAGACGCTGTTATCGGAAACGCTCCGCAAGAACGGCTACCAGACGGCCTGGATCGGTAAAATGCATTTGAACAGCCTGCCGGCAGGTTTCGATTACTGGAATGTACTTCCCGACCAGGGGCATTATTACAATCCGGAGTTCGTGGGCCAACCTAACGATACCACCAAATACACAGGCTACGTTTCCGATCTTATTACCCAGTTTGCTACCGGATGGCTCGAAAAACGTGAAAACGACAAGCCGTTTTTCCTGATCGTCGGCCACAAAGCCACGCACCGCGAATGGATGCCCGCCCTGGAAGACCTTGGCGCTTATGATGATGTGACTTTTCCGCTGCCTTCGACATTTTATGATGATTATAAGGGAAGAAAGGCAGCCGCCGACCAGGATATGACGATCGACAAAACGATGCGCATGAAGCTCGACCTGAAAGTGGGCGTGGATTATGAAACAGATTTTCTCTACAAACGCCTGAACTCCGAGCAGAAAAAGGTTTTTAAGGCTTACTATGACAAGGTTTCAAAAGAAGTTACCGACAAGAACCTGACCGGGAAAGCACTGGTGGAATGGAAATTCCAGCGTTACCTCCGTGATTATTTCGCGACGGCCAATTCACTCGACCGTAACATTGGTAAGTTGCTCGATTACCTCGATAAAAGTGGTTTGTCCAAAAATACGGTCGTGATCTACGCCTCCGACCAGGGTTTTTACCTCGGCGAACACGGCTGGTTCGACAAGCGGTTCATTTACGAAGAATCGCTCAAAACACCGTTTGTGATCCGTTATCCGGGGGTGATCAAACCGGGTACGAAAGTGAGCGACCTCGTGGTGAATATCGACTGGGCGCCTACCGTGCTGAATATCGCAGGTGTGAAAACTCCCTCGGACATGCAGGGCAAATCGTTCTTCCCATTGTTGAAAGCGAACCGCGCAGCACAAATTCCGTGGAGGAAAGAGGCATATTATCACTATTACGAGTTCCCCCAGCCGCACCACGTACACCCGCATTTCGGGCTAAGGACGAGCCGCTACAAGCTGGCCTACTTCTACGGCGGTGCCGATTCATGGGAATTGTATGATTTGCAAAAAGATCCGAAAGAGGTTTCGAATATCTACGGAACAAAAGGAACAGAAACACTGACAACCGATCTTAAAACGAAGCTGAAAACGTTAATGAACGAATACAAAGACGACGAGGCATTGCAGATCCTTGCGACAGCTAAACCCTGATCAGCGTGGCAGACACCCGAGTGGATATTCCAGGAGTGGGTACTCCCGAATACGATGCGATAGTGGTCGGCTCTGGTCCGAATGGGCTTGCGGCGGCCATTACCTTACAAGAGTCGGGGCTTTCGGTGTTGTTGATTGAAGGTAAAGAAACGATTGGCGGCGGTATGCGTACAGCGGAACTGACGTTGCCCGGTTACCGACACGACATTTGCTCGGCGGTTCACCCGATGGCATTGATGTCGCCATTTTTTGCAAAGCTGCCGCTCGCGGATTTCGGGTTGACGTTCGTTCAACCGACTCACGACGCGGCACATCCGCTGGACGGAGGCAGGGTGGCAGTGTTGGACCAATCGGTGGAATCGACGGCGGCGCAGCTGGGTGCGGATGGGAGTACTTACCGCAAATGGATGAGTAATTTGCTCGAATCGGTCCCGAAGTTGTTGCCGGATCTGCTAGGGCCGTTGCAATGGCCTGCCGAGCCTTTTCGCCTGGCAGGTTTTGGATTAGCAGCACTGCCCCCGGCGACCTGGACTGCCACGAAGTTCAAAACAGCGGAGGGACGTGCATTATGGGCCGGAATGGCAGCGCATTCGATCCAGCCGCTGGATAATATTGCCACGTCGGCGTTTGGTATCATGCTCATGGCGGCGGCACATATTAAAGGATGGGTGATTCCTGTAGGCGGAAGTCAAAGCATTGCGGACGCACTGGGGGCGTATTTTCAATCGCTCGGCGGAAAGATCCAAATAGGCTGGATGGTGGGCTCATTGAATGAACTTCCACCGGCGAAGGCGGTCTTAATGGATGTGACGCCGCGACAGCTGATACGCATCGCGGGCGACAGGCTGAGTACTTCGTACAAACGTCGTCTCGAAACCTACCGGCAGGGTCCGGGGATTTTCAAGGTCGATTGGGCACTGGATGAGCCGATACCCTTTCAACGCGAGGAATGCAGGAGCGCAGGGACGGTGCATCTGGGGAATACATTCGAAGAAATTGTGCAGTATGAACGTAATGTAGGAAATGGCAAACGGGGCGAGAAACCTTTTGCCCTTGTAGCGCAGCAAAGTCTTTTTGATAAAACGCGCGCACCGGAAGGCAAGCATACGGCATGGGCCTATTGCCACGTACCCAACGGCGACGACCGCGACATGACCGACGCCCTGGAAAGCCAGATCGAACGCTATGCTCCGGGTTTCAGGGACGTGATCAAAGCAAAACACATTACCAATGCCAGCGCATTGGAACAATATAACCCGAATTACATCGGAGGTGATATCAACGGGGGTATTCAGGATATCTGGCAGTTGTATTCGCGGCCGGTACTGAGTATTTCGCCTTACCGGACGTCGGCCAGAGACATTTACATTTGCTCGTCGTCCACACCGCCGGGCGGGGGCGTACATGGGATGTGCGGGTACCACGCTGCGCGACAGGCTTTGAAGGATGTTTTTAAAGTAGAAGTAAAAAAAGGATAACCGAGTTTTCTGGAATATGGAGTTTTCAATAAAAGGTTTTTGCGGTCTGGTAGGAGCGATGGCTGTGACGTTATGGAGCTGCGGAAGCAAACAAACCGCCGAAGAAAAACGCAAAGCCGACAGCCTGGCAGCCTGCATTGCCGACGGTATGCCTTCCCGCGCAGCCGCGATCCGCAATGCAAGCCTGGTGACGGAAGGTGCCGGCGATAGTACCGGTATGGTGTGGATTCCCGGCGGGAAATTCCTGATGGGCGCCGACGAGTTTCCCGATGCGCGCCCGATGCACGAGGTAACCGTGAATGGCTATTATATCGATTCCCATGAGGTAACCAATGCCGAATTCGCCGCTTTTGTAAAAGCGACCAATTATAAAACCGTCGCCGAACGCCCATTGAACCCAGCCGATTATCCCGGTGTGCCGGCTGATAAGCTGGTTCCCGGCTCGGCGGTTTTTACGCCCACGCCTGCACGCGTGAGCCTGGATAACCCGCTGCAATGGTGGAATTACGTGGCCGGAGCCGATTGGGCACATCCCGAAGGACCTTCCAGCTCGATCAAAGGCCGTGAAAACTATCCGGTGGTACATGTTTCGTATGAAGATGCTTCCGCTTATGCAAAATGGGCAGGTAAGAGGCTCCCTACCGAAGCAGAATGGGAGTTTGCAGCACAGGGCGGGAAAGGCAATCACACCTATTACTGGGGCGACCAGCTAAAACCCGGCGGCAAATGGGTTGCGAATATTTATCAGGGAAGTTTCCCTGACAAGAATACCAAAGAAGACGGCTATCTTACGGCAGCGCCCATTAAGTCCTTCCCTTCGAATTCTTACGGGCTTTACGACATGGACGGCAATGTCTGGGAATGGTGCGAGGACTTGTATCGTCCCGATTATTACCAGAAAAGTCCCGCCGCTAACCCGAAAGGGCCGTCGGATAGCTACGACCCCGACGAGCCCGGCGCAGTGAAACGCGTCCAGCGGGGAGGCTCGTTCCTTTGCAGCGACGACTATTGCATTCGTTATAAAGCCGGAAGCCGCGGCAAGGGCGAAGTGACGAGCGGGAGCAACAATCTTGGTTTCCGTTGTGTAATGGATAAAAAATGATGTGATCATCAAATCGATAGTATTATGAGTACGCGCTTTCTGACCGTACCGGGGCTGGCGAGCTCGGGCCCGCAGCATTGGCAGACCATCTGGGAAGAGCAATATCCACACCGTTTCGACCGCGTACAGCAGGAGAACTGGGACTGGCCGGTGAAAGAGGACTGGGTTGCGCAGCTTCAAAAGCAGATCGGCGAACTCACCGAGCCGACGATCCTCATTGCGCATAGCCTGGGATGCATTACCGTGGCGCATTGGGCGCAGGAATTTAGTTCGGAGCTGATCAAGGGCGCATTATTAGTGGCCCCGGCCGATGCCGAACTTTCGAAAAGATTGAATTTTGTCGTCGGGTTTACGCCCATACCTGTGCGTACGATTCCTTTCAAAACGATTGTGGTAGCGAGTACGAACGACATTTACGCGACAATAGGCCGGTCAAAAGTATTTGCCGCGAACTGGGGAAGCGATTTCGTCAATGTGGGCAAAAAAGGGCATATCAATGCCGTATCGGGGCTCGAAGACTGGGTCGATGGTAAGAAGATATTGGAGCGCTTTGATGACGTAAAATTGCTGGAAAGCGAAGCAACGCGCTCCTGACAAACGACGTATAGGATTGTTAAAGCCTGTTAATGATTTGTTAAGTACTTTTTATTCTTTATATCTTTCAAAACAATTCTTCTACACTTTAAACGATTGAAATTATTATGAAAAGAATGTTTGTACTCGCAGCAGCTGGTTTGCTTTTCAATGTTGCTGCAATTGCCAACGGTCCTGGAAAGAATGCTGCCGACAAAACTTTGAAGGTGGATCCCAAGGCAAGCACTATTAATTGGGGCGCTAAAAAAGTAACGGGAACGCATGCCGGAACTGTGCCTCTGGAAAGCGGCACACTCGTGGTTGATAACGACAAGCTCAAAGGAGGTAGTTTTGTGGCCGACATCAAATCACTCGTTGTGACCGATGTGACCGACAAGGAAATGAACGGCAAGCTTACCAATCACCTCAAAAGCGACGACTTTTTCTCAGTTGAAAAACACCCGCAGGCTAAGCTCGTGATTTCTACCGTGACGCCAAAAGGCGGAAATGCATATGATGTAACCGGCAAGCTGACGATCAAAGGGATTACCCAGGATGTGAAATTCCCGGCAACCGTTACAGCCGATGCCAAAAAAGTGACTGCCAACGCGAAAGTAGCGATCGATCGTACCAAATACGATATCAAATTCCGCTCGACCAACTTCTTTGAAAACCTCGGAGACAAGGCGATCGAAAACGATTTTACACTCGATGTAAATCTGGTGGCGAACAAATAATCAACGCATATTTAAAAGGCATGAAATCCGGTTTGAGCAATCAGACCGGATTTTTTATTGCCCGCAGAGCCTTATATTTGAGAGGTACGATTTGATAACTGATAGAAAATCTATGAAAAATTTTATCGCCGGCCTGGCTATATGCACATCGATCTTCACAGGGCAGACATTTGCCCAAACCGAAAACAAACTACCCGATTGGACTATCGGTGGTTTCAAACGACCAGCCGGCGTGAATCCCGTGATATCTCCCGACAGCACCTCGCATTTCTTTTGCCCTATGAAAAAGCGGCATGTCGATTGGGAGTCGAATGATACATTCAATCCCGCTGCGGCTATCAAAAACGGCAAGATCGTGGTGCTCTACCGCGCGGAGGATAAGGCCGGCAAGGCGATTGGTATGCGTACTTCGCGCCTCGGCTACGCCGAAAGTGAGGATGGGATCCATTTCAAAAGGAGAAAAGAACCGGTGCTGTTTCCTGCTGAGGACAGTCAGAAGGCTAATGAATGGCCCGGCGGCTGCGAAGACCCGCGTGTGGCTGTAACAGAAGATGGGTTGTACGTCGTGATTTATACCCAATGGAACAAGGACAAGGCGCGCCTTGGAGTCGCTACGTCCCGCGATTTACTCAAATGGGAGAAATATGGGCCCGCTTTCAGGGAGGCCTATCATGGCAAGTTCAACAACATTTGGACAAAATCCGGCTCTATTGTGACCAAATTGGTTGGAGATAAGCAGGTGATCGCAAAAATAAACGGCAAATACTGGCTCTATTTTGGAGAGGCAAATGTGAATATAGCCACCTCCACCGACCTCATCAACTGGGAACCGGTGGTCGATAGCAAAGGCGAGCTCGTCAATCTGATTTCGCCAAGAAAAGGTTACTTCGACAGCAACCTCACCGAATGCGGCCCCCCGGCCATCCTGACCGACAAGGGAATTGTATTACTTTATAATGGTAAAAACGACAAAGGCGAAGACGGCGACAAACGCTTTACGCCGAACAGCTACTGCGCCGGTCAGGTATTGTTTGATAAAAATGACCCTACCAAAGTCCTCGCGCGCCTCGATGCGCCGTTCTTCCGTCCGATGGAACCGTTCGAAAAGAGCGGCCAGTACGTAGCAGGGACGGTTTTCATTGAAGGAATGGTGTATTACAAAAAGAAATGGCTCCTCTACTATGGCTGCGCCGATTCACGTGTAGGAGTGGCTGTATACGATCCCGCTGCCAAAACCCCTGGCGATCCGTTGCCCTAATGCGTTGGTACGAAGCAAGAGCTTCGCGCCGGTAGCAGGTCAGTACAGGATAGTCCATCAGATATTTTTAGGAATTTTTGGATATTAATTTCTGCTTTTTTAAGAGGAGGTTGATGCCCCAATAATTCTTGAAGTAAGGGAAGTCAGTTGTTCAGAAGTCACTAAACCTATAAATGCGATCAAAAATGAGTTTCAGATTTATCAAGGCCGGAATGCTTCTGGCCGCCGTGATGACCCTCACCAGCCAGGTCGATACTTTTGCCCAAAAAGCCGAAAAAGGCTTTAAATCCATCTTCGACGGAAAAACACTGAAAGGCTGGGACGGGGATCCGAAATACTGGCGTGTCGAAAACGGCTCCCTCGTGGGGGAAATAACTCCTGAAACGCTCTTAAAAACCAACTCATTCATCATTTGGAAAGGCGGCGAGCCGGGAGATTTCGAATTAAAGGGATCCTTCAAGATCGCGGCTGCCGGTAACTCCGGTATCAACTACCGCAGCGAACAGTTGACCGACGTACCTTTTGCATTGAAAGGCTACCAGGCCGATATCGATGGCAAAAACAACTACACCGGCCAGAACTACGAAGAGCGCAAGCGTACCACATTGGCCTACCGCGGCCAGAAAACGGTCATCAAGGAATATACAGGCGAAAAAACACCGGAAGCTATCCGCAAGAACGTGGCGAGAAATGCTTGGACAGGCTTCGAAGTGGTAGGCTCGCTCGGTTCTTCCGATTCTTTGAAGACATTGATCAAAAGTGAAGATTGGAATACTTTCCACCTCGTAGTGAAGGGAAATCATCTCCAACACTACATCAATGGCGTCCTCATGAGTGATGTTACCGACAATGACACGGTAAATGGAGCCAAAAAAGGCCTTTTAGGTGTACAGGTACATGTAGGCCCACCAATGAAAGTGGAATACAAAGACCTGCGCATCAAACAATATTAATCAAACATCTGCTGTCGGCTGTTGGCCGTCGGCTTAATGCCTACTATGAATAAAATCGGATTTAATGTGCTGGCCTGGACGGCGGCAGTTTCGGATGACTTGTTTCCGATCATCGAAAGACTGAAAACGATTGGATACGACGGTGTCGAGTTCTATTTAGGCCCCCAGGAAGCCGCGGCTTACCAACGGATGGGCAGTTTTGTGAAAGACCTGGGCCTTGAAACTACGGCGGTAATGACGGTCGGTGCCGACGAAAATCCGGTGAGCGAATCAGCGGAGGTTCGGGGAAGAGCTTTGGACAAAATCAAATGGGCTGTTGACCGTGCCCATGACCTGAATTCCAAAGTCATTTGCGGACCTTTCCACTCGGCACATACTGTTTTTGTAAACCGCCCGGCCGAAGATCGGGAATATGCATTGGCGGGTGAAGTTTTGAATGCGGCTGCCGATTACGCCGCACAGGCCAACATCACATTTGCCCTCGAAGCGCTTAACCGTTTCGAATGCTACCTGTGCAATACCATGGAGCAGCTGCTCAAACTCGTAAAGGCCGCGGACCATCCGAATGTTCGGGCGATGTTCGACACCCACCATTCCAATATCGAGGAGAAAAGCTATTTGAGTGGCTTGCAGACGATCGCACCGGTGCTGGCGCACGTACACATCAGTGAGAACGACCGCGGTACGCCGGGAACCGGGCAGGTGAAGTGGGATGATGCTTTCCCGGCGCTGGCGGCTATTAAATACGATGGCTGGCTGACGATCGAGGCATTTTCGCGGAACGATCCCGGTTTTGCGAATGCAATCGGCGTGTGGCGAGAATTCAATGAGCCGTGGGACATTGCCGAAAACGGCTACAAATTTATCCGCGAAATGGGCCTGAAACACGGGCTTTGATCAACCACCTTTTTCAGTCCGGGTTTATGAAGAATCTATTGAAATCAATGCTGGCGTTCGGCATTGCACTGATCACTTTCGGCTCCAATGCACAGGACGATCCCGCGAAACACCGGGTCGTGTACAAAGGCGACAAAGGGCCGGGGGTGGGTAAAAACATCGTTTTTATTGCCACCGACCACGAATACCGCGGCGAAGAATCGCTTCCCGCACTGGCGCGGATTATGGCCAGGCGCTACGGGTTCACCTGTACGGTCGTGTACGCGCTCGACTCGAATGGCTACATTTACCCGGGTAGTTCCAATGTAAAAGGCCTCGACGTGCTCGATAAGGCCGACTTGATGGTGCTTTTTATGCGTTTCGCGCATTTCGAAGACAAGGAAATGCAGCATTTCGAGAACTACCTCAAACGAGGAGGGCCCATCGTAGCGTTCCGCACGTCGACACATGCATTTGAAATTAAAAATGACCCGAAATGGGAGCATTATACCTGGAACTATAAGGGGCCAAAAACGGAATGGAAAGACGGTTTCGGCGAACATATTTTGGGTGAAACCTGGGTGTCGCATTATGGGACGAACCATAAGCAATCCTCTAAAATCGTCATCGACGAAACACAGACGACGCATCCGATCATGCGGGGCGTGAAGGATATGTGGGTTCAGTCGGGAGGTTATACGGCAGCGCCCAAAGGAACTGTGCTGGCAAAAGGCCAGGTGCTGAATGGCATGACCGCCGATTCGCCTGCCGATCCGACGAAAGAACTGCTGCCGGTTGCCTGGATTCGCGATTATCAAATGAAGGGGGGCCGGAAAGGCCGCGCCTTCACCACTACGCATGGTGCGTCCGAGGATTTGTTGAATGAAGGTTTCAGAAGGATGATCGTGAATGCGATGTTCTGGGGACTGGGACTTGAAAATGCTATTAAACCGAATAACGACATTGCATTTGTGGGCCCTTACAAGCCTACTACATTCAATTTCAGCGGGTACAAAGCGAATGTGAAGCCCTCCGATCTGGCTGGTTGGGATTCGCTGATCATGCCGGGCGAGGTAGTGAAAAAGAAGTCGAAGTGATTTTTATGTAATTGAAAATAAACTTTTTAATGTCTCAGCAACTTCCATTTCGCTTTGGATCAGAGGTTTACACCTGGTTCATGAGCAACAGCGGCCAAACACACCAGGGCCGGTTAGGACACATGATCGAAGTCATCGCCAAAGCGGGCTTTACCGGTATTCAACCTATTTTTACCTGGATGGGCGATCTTCAGGACCCTGATCTGCTCGAAGCCAAACTGAAAGAACAAGGTATCGAACTCGCCGCATTGGCCCTCGCACTGGACTGGAACGAGTCCGAAGAGACCGAACGCGAACGCGAAGTGGCGGACCACGCCATCCGTGTGCTGCAGCGCTTCCCGGGTGCGGTTTTGAACACAGTACAGATCCCGGCCGGCAGGCATAACATCGAAGAGCGGCAAAAGCGCCTCGTGAACATCGTCAACACCGTTTCGCGCCGTGCCGCCGACAAAGGCGTGCCTTGTAGCTACCATCCGAACTCGCCGCATACCTCCATAATCCGTACCGAGGAAGATTACAAGATCGTTCTTGAAGGCCTGGATGCGTCAGTAACCGGTTGGACGCCCGATGTAGGCCATATCATCAACGGTGGCATGGATCCGCTCACGAAAATGAAGGAATATCAGTCGCTGATCAACCATGTGCATTATAAGGACTGGGACGGCAACCCTGAGTTTACATTAATGGGTAATGGTAAGGTAGATCTGCCCGGCGTAACCCAGTGGCTGAAAGACATCAATTACAAAGGCTGGATCATCTGCGAAGATGAAGGCGAGGAAGCCCTCGAAGACCCCGATTTCGTGACATTGCACGACGGGAAGTGGATTCAGCAGGAGTTGATTCCGGCACTAAAATAGCATCTCCCCATGCCCACAATAAAAACCAACGGTATCAACTTTTACTACGAAGAACGCGGTTCCGGCGAGCCTCTGCTCCTGATTATGGGCATAACGGCGCCGGGCGCGGTATGGAATGTGCATGTTGCCGACTGGAAGCATCATTTCCGCTGCATTATCGGCGATAATCGTGGTGTAGGGCTGACAGATAAACCGGCCGGACCGTATTCTACCGAGCAAATGGCGGATGACTATGCCGGCTTACTCGATTCTTTGGGTTTGGAAAACGTGCATGTGATCGGTTGCTCCATGGGTAGTACCATCGCGCAGCAACTCGCGATAAGGCATCCTCACAAGGTCAAATCGCTCGTGTTAATGTGCCCGTGGGCGCGTTGCGACAATTATGCCAAGGGCCTTTTCCAACATATTATGAATGCCAAGGCCCGTTTCAGGCCGGAGGAGTTCAGCTTGTATATTCAGTTGCTGATCTTTTCGAAATCGTCGTGGGACGATGCGAAACAACACGAGGACCTCGAAAATGGCCGTAGTGTAGATGCATTCAACCCATTCCCGCAGCCATTGCACGGACTGGAAGGACAGGCGGCTGCCTGCATTAACCACAATGCATTGCCGGAACTGGGTAAGATCAACGCCCCGACACTGGTCATAGGCGGCAGGGAGGATATTTTTACGCCGGTATGGATGGCGGAAGAGGTCGCCGGTGGCATTCCGGGTGCCGAGCTGTTTTTGTACGATAAGCTCGGGCACGCGTTCCATTTTGAGAATACAGAAGATTTCAATGCAAGAGTGAGAAACTGGCTGACCAGCGTACCGGTAGCCTGACCTCCCATTTTTTGAGTTAAAAGCATTAAAGCCAGGCATTTTGCGCCTTTTTTAGGTTTAGATAATTCGAGGTTTAATTGAGATATAATGGAGATTGCGGATTCAAAAGGTCAGGATCAGACAGCGCAGGATTGGAAAGATAAGGTGTCGAACTACGTACAGATAGGCGGCATCGAAACTTCTGTGCTCGATAATGGTGCTGGCAGAGGCACTCGCATAGCGTGGATAAATACTGGCGGTGGGTTGCGGTTTAAAGTCGTGATAGACCGTGCGATGGATATTGCCGAGGCATTTTATAACCAGCATAGCCTCGCGTGGATCAGTCACGGGGGTGTTACCTATCCGCAACCGTTTTCTGACAAAGGCATTGACTGGCTCCGCACGTTTGGAGGCGGCCTGCTTACTACCTGTGGCCTCTCGCACGCGGGCGGGCCGGAGTCTGACAGTTTCGGCGACCGCGGATTACATGGTTTGATCGGTAATCAGCCTGCGGAAATCGTTTCGATCGTTCAGCCAGACTTGCGCGCTGGGAAATACGATATGAGCATTACCGGCATTATCCGCGAAACGCGGCCTTTCGGACCAAGTTTGGAATTGAAAAGAACGATTTCAGCCACGTTGGGAGAGCCAAAACTGCGCATTCACGACGAGGTGATCAACAAAGCCAATACCGCCACGCCGCATATGTTGCTGTACCATTTCAATTTTGGATGGCCGATCGTGGACGAGGGTACCGACATTCTCTGGAATGGCCAATGGCGCCCGCGCTTTGAAGAGAATGCAAAGATTTTCAAAGAAGGTAATGCATTCAAGAAAGCCCCGGCACCGCTGGAAAGCCACTTGGGAAGCGGAGAAGAAGTAGCCTTAATTGATGTGGACGCCGACATTTTCGGAGATAGCATTTGTGGATTGCACAATGCGAAGCTCGGATTGGCCGTGGCATTGAAATTCAAAAAAGAACAGTTGCCCTGGCTAGCCAACTGGCAACATTGGGGCAAAGGGGAATACGTAACGGGTATCGAGCCGAGTACGCACCCGCTTTCCGGGCAGGCTAAGGCAAGGGAAGACGGAACGTTGATTTTTCTGGAACCGGAAGAAACGCGGGAATATGATCTGGAACTGAGCGTATTGACTGCGAGGGAAGAAATCGAAGAATTTGAATTAAAGGTGAATGTGTAGCGATACTGTCCCCCTGAGCGGCCCGGTCCGCTCAGGACGACAAGAACGACAGTACATTAACACACAGTGAAAATTTTAACTAAGTATACCAAAAACCAATTCTTTAATACAAAAACAATGGGACTTTCAAGTATAGCTGAGAAGGCGTTGGAGCAGGGGAAGGGAATTTTACGTCTGGCCCCGACATGGGTGCCGCGTTCGTTTTGCGTTCCTGGCCGCAGGATCAAGTTGCACCCCGACGATTATTACGTGCTGGGTGGAGAGCGTGGTGGTATCGATGAGCGCTGGTTGTCATCCACAACTCCTGCGGAAAACGGGCCGCTTACAGGTGAAAATGAAGGTTTGAGCCAAATCGTTTTGGAAGATGAATCAGGGATTCAAAAAGTGACATTGCGGGACGCGGTAGAAGAGCTGAAAGGTCAGATTATAGGCGACAGACTTTGGGATCAATACAAGAGCTGGCCCATGTACTCCAAGTTTTTTGACAATATGGGGCCACTTCCGCATCACATTCACCACAGAGATGAGCACGCCGCTATGGTGGGCCAGAATGGAAAGCCGGAAGCCTACTATTTCCCGCCTCAATTGAACAATCACGGTGGTGATTTTCCATACACATTCATCGGAATCGCTCCCGGTACAACCAAAGAGCAGATCAAAGAATGTCTGATGAACTTCACCAAAGGTGACAACAAGATTACCAATTACTCCCAGGCGTTTCGTCTGGAGCCGGGAACAGGCTGGGATGTGCCTCCTGGCATGTTGCATGCGCCGGGTAGCTTGTGTACCTATGAGCCTCAAAAAGCATCGGATATTTTTGCGATGTATCAATCGCTTGTCAACGAGGCGGTGATTCCGGAAGAGTTGCTTTGGAAAGGAACGCCGAAAGACAGAATTGGCGATTATGACCTGTTGATGGAAGTGATCGACTGGGATTTGAACGTAAATCCTAATTTAATGGAGAAGCATTTCATGCGCCCCAAACCGGTAAAAGATGTCGCTGTGATGGCCGAAGAAGGATATAGCGAAAACTGGATTTGCTATAAAAACGAGGCTTACAGTGCCAAGGAAATTACCGTTTTTCCAGGACAGACTGTTACCATTACTGACGCTGCTGCATACGGAATGATTGTAATGCAGGGACATGGAAAATTCGGTGTGTGGGATATCGAAACCCCTGCATTGATCCGCTATGGACAGTTAACCAACGACGAGTACTTCGTAAGCGAAGCTGCTGCGGTCGAAGGCGTAGTGATCAGCAACCCTTCGAAAACAGATCCTATTGTGATCTTGAAGCACTTCGGTCCGGGCAACCCTGACCTAGTATTGTAAATAAACTTCGGCTTTCGGCCGACGGCCGAAGTCCCCCACCATAAATTCCTCAAACCATGCCTGAAAATAATTTCCCTAAACTCCACAACGCCACATGGCCTGGCATCGTGGGCAAAGGTTCTGATTCGGAACCGATCATTCCTTTTGATACGCTTTTGGAAAAAACTGCCGCTGCCGAGGTGGACGGTGTGAAATTCGACGGTGTCGATATCGGTCTTTTCGACGAGCATATTGGTGAATATCTGAATAGCGCCGACGGTGGTAAACGCCTGGCGGATAAGCTGGCTGGGTATAACCTCGAAGCCGGCAGCCTTGTAGCCAACGTTTGGGCTGGTTCTGCAATGGGCAGCAAGGACGCACGCGATACGTTTGTGGAGCAGGTCCGCAAGGCATGTGAATTTGGGAAGCAACTCCGTGATGCCGGTGTAAGGCAGGGAGGCGTAATCCGCATCGATTCGGCTTCTTCGCCGGAAGCATGGTCGGCTGATCCCAAAGGTAATACCAAGCAAATTGCCGAGACTTTCAGACGTGCTGCCGACGTTGCCGCTGATTTCGGTGAAAGGCTGGCTGCGGAGGGGGAAATCTGCTGGGGTGGTATGCATAGCTGGAAAGCTATGATCGATACGCTCGAAGCGACAGACCGCCCGAATGTAGGTTTCCAAGCCGATATGTCACATACATTCCTTTATCTGCTCGGCTACAATGCACCGGAAGATCGTATTTTGCCCGCAGATTTCCAGTGGAACGACCGGGCCACATTGGATGAAGCCTTCAAGAAAATGACCGCTGCGCTTCGTCCGTGGACCATCGATTTCCACGTAGCACAAAACGACGGCACCGTTCACGGCACCGGTTCGCACGACAAAACCGGCCGCCACTGTCTGGCTACCGATCCAAACGGCAAGCTCGACATCGTGCACCACGCCGGATTCTGGCTCCGCGACGAAAAAGGCGAGCCTACGAGAGCGTTCCGCCATATCTGCTGGGATGGCTGCATGTTCCCCAACGAGGTAATGTACAAGCAGCAAACCTGGAACGACATCCTCGCTGCGCTCGTGAAAGTGCGCAATGCGCATGGGTGGGTAGCGTAATGGTTTTCGATTACAGACCATAGACCGCCGACCATGGACCATGATATGGACTAGCAAACGCATGGTCTATGGTCCATCGTCCATGGTCAAAAGTATATTCCAAAAACCTAGGGCCCGAAGCGAATCGCTTAAAGCCCCAACTAACAAAACCTTATGTCAGAAAAAAAGCAAATTCGTGTAGCGCTGATCGGTTCCGGTTTGATGGGCCGCACGCATACCAATGGTTATAAAAGGATCGGGGACTTTTTTCCTGAGCTCGAATACCGCCCGGTGCTGGCGGCTGTTTGCTCCCGTAACGAGGAGAAAGTGAAGGCCTTCGCCGAGCAGTGGGGATACGAATCGTACGAAACCGACTGGCGCAGGATCATCGAGCGCGACGATATCGACGCGGTGGATATTTGTACACCGAATGATACCCACGCCGAGATCGCATTAGCAGCGGCTGCGAAGGGAAAAATGATCCTTTGTGAAAAACCCCTCGCACGTACGCTTGCGGAAGCGAAGGCAATGGTGGAGGCTATTGAAAAAGCGGGAGTTAAAAATACTGTCTGGTACAACTACCGCCGCGTTCCGGCCGTGACCTTGGCGAAGCAAATTGTGGATTCAGGTAAACTGGGACGTATTTTCCATTACCGCGCGAACTTCCTGCAAGACTGGACGATCAGCCCGGATGTGCCGCAAGGTGGAACCGCTACCTGGCGCCTCGACGTGGACGCGGCAGGCTCCGGAGTAACCGGCGACTTGCTGGCGCATTGTATCGACACAGCCATGTGGATCAATGGCGGTATCAAGGACGTTTCGGCCGTGGCTGAGACATTCATCAAAGAGCGTAAGCACACCGGAACTGGCGAAGTTCAGAAAGTGGGCATCGACGACGCTTGTATTTTCCATTGCCACTTCGATAACGGCTCACTCGGCCTTTTCGAGTCTACTCGTTACGCACGCGGCCACAAGGCGCTTTATACTTTTGAAATCAATGGCGAACACGCATCGATCCGCTGGGATCTGCATGATCTGAACCGCCTGGAATACTTCGATCACAACGACGAGTCGATCGTTCGCGGATGGAGATCGATCCTTGTCACCGACAGCGATCAGCCTTACATGAAAAGATGGTGGATTCCCGGGACCAGCATTGGTTACGAGCATTCGTTCATCCACCAGGCAGCCGATTTCTTCGAAAGCCTGCAAACCGGCAAACCTTGTTCACCGACTTTCCGCGACGCTTACGAAACACAGAAAGTGTGCGAAGCGGTACTGGATTCGGCGGCTTCCAAAAGCTGGAAGGATACCGGCGTACATTGGGAAGGTTGATCCAATAACGCATTCATAATCTGAGGCTTTGACCATTTCCTGCGGGATAGGTTAAAGCCTCAGTTTCGATACTGCTATGTCCGACTACATTCTGAGGATTAAGGAAATTTCCAAGTCATTCTCCGGTGTGAAAGCGCTGGACAATATCCATTTTGACCTGATAAAAGGCGAAGTACATGCCTTAATGGGTGAAAATGGGGCCGGGAAATCGACGTTCATGAAAATACTGATCGGATTGGTTGCGCCCGATTCCGGGGAGGTTTTGCTGGAAGGCGAAAACCTGATCGGTAACAATGTAAATGAGACTTTGAAAAAAGGTATTTCCATGATCCATCAGGAAATCCTGATTATTCCCGAACTGACCGTGGCGCAGAATATTTTCCTGGGAAGGGAAAGGGAGGTTTCTGGTAAAAAAGGACTGCTTTCCGGCTGGTTGAATGATTCGGAAATAAACCAGCGAGCGGGCGCATTGCTTGACCGGATGGGTGTTGACATCGCGCCAAAGACGAAAATGAAACACCTCAGCGTGGCGCAAATGCAGATGGTCGAGATTGCGAAGGCTGTTTCGAACGACGCGAAAGTAATCATCATGGATGAGCCTACTTCGGCTATTTCAGATAAGGAAGTCGGTACATTATTCCAGATTATCCGTGATCTGAAAGCGCAGGGTGTTAGTATTATTTACATTTCCCACAAAATGGATGAGATATTCCAGATTTCGGATACCATTAGCGTGCTCCGCGATGGGAAATACATCGGCACGAAAAGTGCCGCCGATCTGGATCAGAATGCATTGATCGCCATGATGGTGGGAAGAGAAATAGATCAGATGTTTCCGGAAGCAACGCAGCCGGCAGGGCGGGAAGTACTTTCGGTGCAGAACCTGGGTAGGGCTGGTAAGTTTTCAAATATCAGTTTTGATGTAAAATCCGGCGAAATACTGGGGTTAGCGGGGTTGATGGGTGCGGGAAGAACTGAGATAGCAAGAGCAATATTCGGGCTGGATCAATGGGATGAGGGAGAGATCTCGATCAAACAATCGCCGTTTTGCGCACGTACGCCACGCGAGGCCATCGACCGCGGAATTGGATATGTGAGCGAGGACAGGAAAGGGCTTGGGTTTATTCCAAGGATGTCGGTAAAGAGCAATATCACACTTTCGAGCATGAAAAATCACCGCAAAGGCGGTTTTATCAATACACACAGCGAACAATCGGCCACCGAAAAAATGATTGCCGATTTGAAGATTAAGACAGCGGGGGATGATCAGCACGTCACTTATTTGAGTGGAGGGAACCAACAGAAAGTCGTTATCGGCAAAGTACTGCTTGCCTCGCCTGAGATCATTATCCTCGACGAGCCAACCCGCGGCGTGGACGTAGGGGCCAAGTTTGAAATTTACAAACTGATCCGCAGCCTGGCCGATCGGGGCATGGCGATCATCATGATATCATCGGAGCTGCCGGAAATCCTGGGACTCAGCGACCGGATTCTGGTTTTATCCAAAGGAAAACAAACCGCGCTGCTTTCCAGGGCGGAAGCGACACAGGAGTTGATTATGCGGTATGCGGTAGCGTGAGCGGAGTGGCGACGGCCGACCACTGACCGCCGACATGTAATGCAGATTACATACGAATCGAAATTTAAAAGAAGCAAACGGCGGTCAAACCGAACCACGGCACAATACCCAACAAACGAATGAACAAGCTCTCCAAATTAGGCCAGTACGGCATCTTTTTCGCATTTGCATTGATATGCCTGGTGCTGGCGTTGAGTACGCCGAAGTTTTTTACCGTTTCGAACCTGCTGATCATTGGTAATCAGGTGTCAATCAACGCATTATTAGCATTTGGTGTCACTTTTGTGATCATCACCGGGGGAATCGACCTTTCGCTTGGCTCGATGGTAGCGGTAACAGGCGTAGCCGCCGCGACATTCGCTCACCCCGATACTTATCCGCTCGTGGTGCCGCTGCTCGTCGGACTGGGAGCCGGCTCTGCCATGGGTGCATTCAACGGGCTGGTGGTTACCAAAAGCAAAGTCCCTCCATTCATCGTTACGCTCGGAACGATGACAATCGGGCGAGGGCTCGCATTGATTCTCAGTAAGGGAAGGCCGGTATCAAATCTTTCCGATTCATTCAATTTCATCGGAGGAGGTAATATTTGCGGAATTCCATTTCCTATCATTGTTCTGCTCATTGCATTCGCGGTATGTTCGGTTATTTTGAATAAAACGATTCTCGGACGCTATATGTACGCGGTTGGGGGCAACGAGCCTGCTGCGCGTGCGTCAGGTATACGTGTGAGCCGTGTCAAGATGTGGGTATATACGATTTGCGGGCTGCTTTCTGCGTTAGGAGGTATTTTGCTTACGTCGCGCATCACGACTGGTCAGCCCAATGCCGGTGCCGGCTTCGAGCTGGATGCTATCGCGGCTGCGATAATCGGCGGTACCAGCACCTCGGGCGGCACGGGAACCATGACAGGCACATTGATCGGCGCCTTGCTGATAGGAGTAATCAGCAACAGCCTCGATTTGCTGAATGTAACCTCCTATTACCAGCAGGTGGTAATGGGTGTGATCATTATCGGCGCCGTGGTGCTGGATGGGGTTGGGAAGAAGGATTGATTGAAGGAGGAAAGGGGGGGAGGGAAGAAGGGGAGGATGGAGAAGTGGGATTTGAAAATGATTTTAATATTAAAACATAAACTGACGGGCTACCGCTGATAACTCTATGAAACGCAACGCAATTTTCGCAATATTCATCGCGACAGTCCTTTTGGCGGGCTGTAATCAATCGTCTGACAAAGAGACGGGATCGGATGGAGGGAAAAAACTGGTGATCGGCGCTACGATGCTGAGCATGCAGAATGAGTTTATCGTGAATGTGAGCGACGCAATGGAGGCGAAGGCGAAGGAGATGGGCGTAGAATTGATCACCGTCGACGCCGAGCGCTCTGCGTTGAAGCAGGTGGAGCAGGTGGAAAGCTTTATCGGCCAGGGAGTGGACGCGATTATCATGAATCCCTGCGAAGTGGAAGCAAGCTCGCCGGCGATCAAACTGGCGATGGATGCGAAGATTCCCATTATCAATGTCAATTCCGAAACTTCTGCCAAGCCCACGGCATTTGTAGGCTCGGATGACACCGAATCGGCACGCATCGCGATGAAATACATCGCCGAAAAGCTGGGAGGAAAAGGCAACGTGCTGATGATGCACGGCTTCATGGGCCAGGCCGCGCAGATCCGGCGCGATAACGGTGCGAAGGAAATCCTGAAAGCCAATCCGGGCCTCAAACTGCTCGCCGAGCAAACCGGCGAATGGGACCGCGCCAAGGGAATGTCCCTCACAGAAAACTGGATCCAATCCTACGGCGATAAAATCAACGCCATTTTTGCTCAAAACGACGAAATGGGCATGGGCGCGGTGAAAGCACTGGAAGCCGCAGGCTTAAAAGGCAAAGTACTCGTGGTTAGCGTAGACGCTATTCCGGATGCATTACAAGCTGTAAAAAAGGGAACCTTGGACGCCACGGTTTTCCAGAATGCCAAAGAACAGGGCGGAAAAGCGATAGAAACGGCAGTGAAAGCAGCTAAAAAAGAGGCATTTGATAAGGAAGTGATTATTCCTTTTCAGCTGGTGACGAAGGAGAATGTGGGGGAGTTTTAAAAGAAAAACATTCATAACCTGGACCGAAGATAGGAGATAAATCCGCGCCTTCCAGAAGTTTCATGGCCTGTTCAAGCTTGGCTTGGGTGAATGCTTCAACGGATGGATAGGTAACTACCTCCCGAGGGCGTCTTCTTTCACTTTTATTCAATGTACTTTTCATAGTCTTCTAATTAAGAACGCGTCATAGTGTTTACCAGAGCGAAATGGCTCAATTTGCCAGCCGTCCATTCCATAAATTTCGATAAAATTTTTCGCTTTTGAAATCTCTCTGCTGATGGTAGCGCGGTACAGTCGAGTACGCGCAGGAGAATTGCCTGTGATGTGTACAGTAGCCGAAGGGTATTTTTCCAGAAACAAAAATACGCATTGGATCACGGTTGCCATTACTTTGGGCATGTCCGAATTGTTACTGACGGTGACATCAGTGGTTGCTCCATACTGATCAAGATCCATCAGCGCAAGGTTGAAGACGGAGGGGGTATCGGGTAAAGCAGCAAATGTGACACGTTTTGAAATCCGCTTTTGTTCGCTTATACTTTCAAACTCGAAAAGAAGACGGTTTTCTCTTGCAGTTAAAGGATAAAATTCTAAATCCATACAATCGGGAGATAACAGGTACCATATCGAATGCAGGAAGTTGAGCGGAGTATGTGTAACAAATGTAAAATAATCTCCCCTTAAAAGTAAAACGGGCGGCGCCTTGCCCTTTTACCTCCGAATGGCATTTGCCAGTTTTCCTAAAACCAATCAAATCACTGATGAACACTTTCAATATCAACCGCCGTAGCTTTCTCCACGGGGCCACGGCTGCATTGGCACTTTCCACTTTCGGAGCGCAGGGAATGGACCTGATGAACCCAGCCAAAACCTGGCGCGTGGGATTAATCGGTACGGGTTGGTATGGCAAAAGTGATCTTTTCAGGTTGATTCAGGTAGCGCCCGTGGAGGTGATCGCGTTGTGCGATGTGGATAAAAACCAATTGAACGAAGCGGGTAAACTGGTGAGCCAGCGGCAGAAGTCAGGTAAGACGCCTAAGTTGTACGGCGATTACCAGAAAATGCTTGCTGAAAATGAAATGGATATTGTACTTATCGGCTCGCCAGACCACTGGCATGCATTGCAGATGATCGACGCAGTGAAGGCCGGCGCACACGTGTATGTACAGAAGCCCATCAGCGTGGACGTGCTGGAAGGTGAAGCGATGGTTGCCGCAGCCCGCAAATACAAGAAGGTAGTACAGGTGGGAACGCAGCGGAAAAGTACGCCGCATTTGATCGACGCCAAGAAAAACATCGTCGACGCAGGCTTGCTGGGCAAGATTTCCCACGTCGAAATGTGCTGCTATTACCACATGCGGGCCAATGGTAATCCGCCGGTAGAAGCCGTTCCGGAATACCTTGACTATGAAAAATGGACAGGGCCCGCGCCCCTGCGCCCATACGACGGCTCGCCGCATGTGCGCTGGTGGCGGACGTTCATGGAATATGGCAATGGCATTACCGGAGACATGTGCGTGCACATGTTCGACACGGTGCGCTGGATGCTGAAACTGGGCTGGCCAAAGAAAATCACGTCGACGGGCGGTATTTATGTGCAGAAAGAAGGCAAGTCCAATATATCCGACACGCAATCAGCCATTTTCGAATACGACGGGTTGAACTGCGTTTGGCAGCATCGCACGTGGGGCACGCCAAACAATCCCGATTATCCATGGTCATTTACACTCTATGGCGAGAAAGGGACGCTTTGGGCGAGTACGATGGCTTACGATTTTATTCCGCAAGGCAAAGGCGAGAAGATCCATAAGGACGTTGTTTACGAAAAGGAAAAATATCCCGAGGATTTAAAAGAGGACAAGATTGAGCTCAATGCGGCACCTGCAACGCGCCTGCATATGCTCGATTTCCTGAGCGCTATAGAGAATAACGGCAGACCTGTTGCCGACATCGAGGAGGGACATATTTCGACTGCAAGCTGCATTTTGGCAAATCTTTCGATGAAAACAGGCCGTTCGATTGTTTATGACCCAATAAAGCGCGAAATTGTGGGAGATAGAGAGGCGAATGCGTTACTGGCCCGTTCTTACCGGGCTCCTTACAAACATCCAGACTATAAGCATGTCTAGGATACCTCATTAAAGTTCGTGGTCCCTTATATATTCCCAGTACATCGCGTCCGGCAAACTCCGGGCGCGTTTTTGTTTAAGGCCGGTTTATTTTCAATACGCCGCTGCAACAGACGAGGCAGGACTGCGGTAAAGTAAATAGAGGGGTTGAGTGCTATGCAAACGTTTGAAATGCACCGAAATAAGTAATTTTGTCGATCGATATATCAATTTTATTTGTTTACAAGTTTAATAGATGTTTCGCGGTCTTTTAAACCAATTACCCCCTGAAACTGTCAGAGTAATGTAACATAACCAAACGTTCAAAAACACAATGAAAACCATAGTGAAGTTGATAAAATCCGCTGGCATGGCGGTTGTGGCGGGTGTATTCCTGATGGCGTGCAGCAATGCCCTTCAAGTCAGTTACGATTACGATTCGGCGGTGAATCTCAAGCAGTTCAAAACCTTCAAAGTGGAGGCCGAGCATAATATGGAGCAAGACCCATTGCTGGGTAGCGAACTGAACAGACGCCGTCTGGGCGATGCCGTAGTAGAAGTGATGGAAGCCAAAGGCTACAAACTGGATCAGCAGAATCCCGAAATCATAGTACGTTTCATGACCGACGTGAAGGACCGTCAACAAGTACGCTCCAACAACATGTATTCGCCTTATATGTGGTGGTACGGCGGCGGTAACAATATCTCGACTTACAATTATCAGGAGAGCCGTTTCATTCTGAACATCTACCAAAAAAACACCGAGCGAATGGTGTGGCAAGGCTGGGCTTCGGGAAAAGTGAAAGCGCCAACCAAGAAGGAAGATCAGAATACGATGATCAAAAATACTATGGCTGATATTCTTCGTTCTTTTCCGCAGGCAACGCTGGATACTTACAGCCGGAAATGATTTTTAGGGTTAATAGTCACAAAAATGCCGGGCTTGCGTCCGGCATTTTTGTTATGAATCAAAATCTTCTTTCAAACCCGCTTCTTCCATTCTAATCCTGCTATATTCTTCGGGCGCGGGCTCATCGATCGGATAATGTTCTTCCTCATATCGATTGATCAGCAACGCGAGAACATCAGCCTCTTTGGCCTCCTGAGTGCCCACAGACGCGTCAAAAAAGCATATCGAGTCGTTCAATGCCTCATTGTATTCTTCTTCGGTTTCTATCAGTTTTACGTCTACCATCTTCTAGATTGTCTTAGCGGTAATGCGGTCATATTCAGCATGGGTACCGAGCCATTTGATCATGATTCTTTTGTGTTCAAAGCTGATTCGGGTTACCATCTGGTAAAATTCTTTCAATTTTCTGAAACTGATTACATTCATGAAATACTGTGCATAGATTTAAACAAAAATAGAGCGGGAAAGTGGTCGGACAGACCACTTTCCCGCTCCAATGAACGAACGGCTGATGTTATGGTAACCTGTTACAAATCCTGCCCATTCCGATACTCTTCCGATGCTTTCTTCACAATCGCGTCGCCGTCGTGCAAATCCCCGAAAACTTCCACGAGCGTGTCTACCACAACACCGCGTTTCACGGGCACCCATTCGGCTTTTTTACCTTTGTCGCGGATCACAAATACCTGCTCGCTGGAATTGACAACGGCGGTAGTAGGAACAAAAAGTGTGTTGCCCGTGCGTTCCGTATTGAGTTGAACTTGCGCGTACATGCCGGCTTTCAGCTCGTTTGAGCGATTGTTGACGTCGAATTCGGTTATCATCGAGCGGTTTTCTTCGGATAATGTGCGGGAGCTGCGTGCATAAACGGCTTTGTACACTTTTTCAGGGCTGGCCGAAACGGTAAAACTTACTTCCCCTTTGTTCGGAATGGCGCTCGACATGTTTTCCGGGATCGCGAGCGTAAGACGCAATTTCGTATTGTCTTCCAAAACAAATAACGGCTTTGCGCCGCCTTCTCCCGGGCCTACTAGCGCGCCGGGGCTGATATTCCTTTCGGTGATAATGCCGTCGAACGGGGCAGTCACGGTCAGGTAGCGCGAGAGTTCGGTTTTTGTTTCCATGAAAGACTTTGCAGCTTGTACGTTGCCCCTTGCCACGGCCATTGCCGAGCTGTCGGATGCTGCACGCGCTTTCGCCAGATCCAGTTCGTTCAAAGAAACTGCCCCTTCAGTGCGATTGGTTTTTTGCAAGCGGCTGTATGTCAATGCGCTGGCCTGGTAGCGCGTGGTGGTTTGCTGCAATGCGGCTTCGGCGGCGATGAGCTGCGCCTTTGCCTGGCTGAGTTCGGAGATAACTTCCGGTGCTTCCAATATGGATAATACCTGACCTTTTCGGACAAAACTGCCGCGATCGACATTTACCGTTCTGACGAATCCTTTCACTTTTGGATGAATGCTCACCTTGTTCCACGGCTTCAATTCGCCCGGTAACGCAATTTGCTTCGCAGGTTTCATGCTTTTGACGTAAGCGAGTTCGACGGTGGTAGGCTCCTTCGCGGCGGTTCCAGCCTCGGTTTTGACTTCGTGGCTTTCGCTCGTTTCGGCGGTGCTGCTGCATGCGCTCATACCGGCAACGACGGCAATCAGGATCAGAATGGATTTCAGGGTATTCATGGAAACGGATGTTTGGAGTTTTTTACGGAAGAAATTGCTTTCGGGGTCTTCGGGGTCGAGGGATACCGAGTTGACGGACGCTTTGCGTTGCACGAGCGTGAACACGGCGGGTAGTATCAACAGCGAAGCCAGCGTGGAAGCGATGAGCCCGCCGATTACCGCCTGCCCGAGCGGTGCGATCTGGTCACCTCCTTCGCCGAGGCCGGACGCCATCGGAACCATACCGGCGATCATTGCGATACTGGTCATGAGGATCGGGCGGATACGGCTACCGGCTGCGAGTGTTACGGCTTTATGGGCATCCTGTAATTTAAGGCGCAGGTTCTCCGCATTGGTTACCATCAGGATCGCATTCGCAACGGATACTCCGACGGACATAATCAGCCCCATATAAGATTGCAGGTTCAATGTCGCACCGGTAAGCAGCAGCAGGCCTATTGACCCTACAACCACGGCGGGAATCGTGGAAAGTACGACAAGAGACAGTTTGAACGACTGATACGTAGCCGCGAGCAGGAGGAACATGATCACCACGGCGATCAGCAGACCAGTTTGCAAGCTGTTTAACGTCTCGGTCAGCAGCTCGGTTTGCCCTTTTAATTCCACAATAACCCCGCGTGGCGGCTCTCCTGCATTCTTAATTGCCTTTTGAACAGCAGTGCTGGCAGCTCCAAGATCCTTTTTATGGATATTCGCGGTAACGGTCACCAGGCGGTTCGGGCCGGCGCGGTCGTATTCGCCGGGGGCTGTTTTTTCCGAGAATGTGGCCACATCGGCCAGTAGCGGGTTGCTCACGCCGGTTTTTAATGGAATAGTTCCGATATCCTGAACGGAGGTCATCTGGTATTCCGGTATCTGTACCTGGACCTGATAGGCGAGTCCTTTCGCATCATCGAGCCAGAGGTTTTTATCGGTAAAACGGCTGGAAGACGTTGCCGCTACCATCGATCGCGCCACTTGCGTAGAGGTAATGCCTAGCTGGCCGGCCCTTTCGCGGTCGATTTTTACGTCCAGAATCGGGTATTGCAACGGCTGGGCGATCTGTACATCGCGGAGGAATGCGATCCGCTGCATTTCTTTCTGAATTTTCCGGGCGAACCTTCCGGCTTCTTCCACGTCTTTGGCGGCCACGCTCACCTCGATCGGAGTTGAGGCCCCCTGGCTCATGATTTTGTCTACCAATTCAATCGGTTCAAATGAAATGGCGAGGTTTGGAATCTCTTTTTTAATTCTCGAGCGAAGTTTTTCTTTTAATGCATCCATTCTCACAGGAAAATCTTCTTTCAAAGACACTTGTAGAACAGCTTCATGCGGGCCGCTGTTGAATACGAAAATATTGGAAGTACCATAGCTGGAAGGCACGGTGCCGACATAAGCCGAGGATATTTCTACATGCTCTGTCCCCACCTCCGATTTAATCAGGTTCAAAACCTTCAATGTGGCCTCTTCCGTACGTTCCACGCGCGTGCCGTCGGGCACCCGCAGGCGCATCTGGAACTGGTGGCTGTTGGCTTTGGGCAGAATGTCGGTACCGATGAGGAAAAATCCGCCGACGATCAGTGCAATGGTACCTACGAGATAGACCGGAACGATAAGCCGCCTGCCCATAATGCCGCCAAGCACATTCAGGTATTTCAATTTGAATTTTTCAAAACCGGTCGGTGGCAGCGACGGGTGCGCGCCTTCTTCAATCACATCATCAATTTCCTGGCTATCCAATGCCAAAGTCGGTGCTTCATGGTGCGGATGGTCCTTTAAAAGCCAGTTGGCAAGTACCGGTACCAATGTTTGTGAAAGCAAAAACGAAGCGATCATTGCAAAACCCACGGCCAGCGAGAGTGGCAAAAACATCGATCTTGGAATACCGCTCATGACGAAGGAAGGCGCAAAAACGGCGAGGATCGCGAGCAGGATCAGAAACTCGGGGAATGCGATTTCCTTGCACGCGTCCCAAATGGCCTGCTCCTTCGGTTTACCCATTTCCTGGTGCTGGTGGATGTTTTCAATAGTCACCGTTGCCTGGTCGACGAGTACACCAATAGCCAATGCCAGCCCGCTCAATGTCATGATATTGATCGTTTGGCCAAACAAATTCATCAATATTACCGCCGAGAGAATGGAAATGGGGATCGTCACGATCACGATGATCACGCTGCGCCAGTCACGGAGGAACAGGAGTACCATCAAACCGGTGAGCAATGCGCCCAAAATACCCTCGGTAATAAGGCTTTTCAAAGAGTTGGTCACATACACCGACTGGTCGAATTCATAGGAAATCTTCACATCCTCGGGCACCGCGTTCCGAAGTTGCGGCAATGCGGCGCGGATATTGTTGACCACATCGAGCGTCGAAGCGTCCGATTTTTTTACAACAGGAATATAAACTGCCCGCCGGCCATTGATCAATGCATAGCTCACAGTCACATCGGCACCATCTTCTACCACGCCCACATCACGGATGAACACGGTAGGCCCTGCGCCCACACGGATGGGAATATTCAAAAAGTCTTCCGGCTTCTTAATGAGGGAGTTGACGGGCGTCATCAAGGTCTTATCACCCATACGAATATTGCCGGCCGGGGAAGGCTGGTTGTTGGCAATAATAGATTTGATCACCTCTTCCGGTGTTAGATGATAACTTCTGATGCGCTCAGGATCGACGCGGACGACAATCGTGCGCTGGTTTCCACCGAATGGCGGCGGGCTCGAAACACCTTCAATGCGGCTGAACATCGGTCGTACCCGCGAGGAGGCGAAGTCCTGGATTTCGTTTAGCGACCGCGAGGCGCTTTCGAATACCATCTGCCCGATCGGCACCGAGCTGGCATCGAAACGGACCACTTGCGGAGGTACCGTCCCCTCGGGCATATAAGCCTTCGCGCGGGAGACGTTGTTGGCGACCTCCGCGGCTGCCTGCGCCATGTCGGTGCCGGGGTAGAACGAAAGTTTAATGAGAGATAGCCCCTGAATGGTTTTCACATCCACATCGCGGATCCCGGAAACATACAGGAAGTGGTCCTGATAGCGAGTTGCGATGAATCCGTCCATCTGGTCGGGGGCCATACCGCCGTAGGGCTGCACCACGTAGATGGTGGGAAGATCGAGATTTGGAAAAATGTCGACGGGAATGCTCCGTATCGACAGAATCGAAAAGAATAGGATGCCGATGACGACCACCACTATGGAAATAGGCTGTCGGAGGGCAGTTCTGATGAGTTGGTACATAAGATTAACTGTTTATCTGGCTCAGGAAAATGTCGAGGTCACCGGCGACCGCGGCTTTGAGCAGGAGCGAGCGCCAGGCGTTGCCGTTGGTGACGAACTTGTCGATTTCAGCCCGGTTGAGTGCATTTACACTTTGTGCGAGCGTGAAAAGATCAGTCAAGCCGCTTTGATAGCGTGCCTCGGCCTGGTTGAATGCGGTCCGGGCGGCTGCGAGCTGCACGGGTGTGAGGCGTGCTTGCGCGAGGGAAAGCTGGAACTGCATTTCAGATTCACGCGCCTGGCGGTCGAGTTGCAATTGCTGAGTTTTGTATAATGATTTGAAACGCTCTGCCTGGAACTGCTCGGCGTGGTAATCATGTCTGACTTTGAAAATGTTGGTCAGATTCCAGCGCGTGGAAACGCCGATCAGGTAATTGTAAACCTGGTATTTGACCCCGCTGCCAAAATCGGTGCGGAACGAATCGTCTTTGTTCGACACCCCCGAGCCGCGTCCCCAACCGGCGCCTACGAGCGAGACCGAGGGTAAGGACGAGCGTTTTACGGCCAGGCTGCGTGCCAGCGACGCATCAATTTGCGCTTGCGAAAATCGTAATGCGGGATTTTTAAGAAATGATGCGGTTTCAGCGGGTAAAGGCAATTGGGAGTAAAAACCCATTGAATCGACCTGAATGCTGTCGCGCAGCTCGCCGGTCAGTTCCGAAAAGCGGAGGCGCTGCGCTTTTTCCGACCGCCGGCTTTCCAGCAACAGCAATTGCGCTTTGGCATATTCCGCGGCGGCAAGTGAGCTGTCGACACCCGGACGCATGCCCGAACTCACCGCGGCGTCCGTTACACGTTTGAAAACGGAGGCTCTTTCAAGATTCTGGCGCTGCGCCTCGACGAGTTTTTGATTAATCAACAACAATAAATAGGCATCGATGATTTTGACCTGATGCTGGAACAGCTCGTTCTCGTAATCAGCCTGGCTGCGGGCGAGGTCGGCTTTGGCAGCGTTCACATTCGCATTAACCTTTCCGAAATTAAATACCTTCCAGTCGACCATCGCCGTGGTGAAGCTGCCGAATGTGGCGGTATAGATATTTTCGGGACGGATACCGCCTGAGGGCGACAATGCGCTTCCCTCGTTGGGCAGGAATGCACCGGCAACGCTGTTGCCCGTGGCATAAGTATATTGATCCTGCACGATGAATGCGGGCAGGTAGTCGGTTTTGACGGATTTAATGCGGCTTTCGGCGCTGTGGATCTCAGCCTGTTTGGCTTTCAGGAAAGGAAAGTTGCCTTTGCCTTGTTCCAATGCTTCGTGCAGCTTGATTTGCTGGGCATTCGCCTGCATGCATGCGAAGGCAGCGAAAAACAATGCGAGCCAACGGTTTTTAATGTCGAAGGTCCGGTGTGCCGGAGCATGCGCGTTCCCCGGCGGAAAAAAGCGGGAAACCGAATGATACTTGGAGTGCTTCATAATTCGGGTTAAAGAGATTTTTAGCCGAAATTAGAGCCCAATTCTGGAAACATTTGGGAAACGGAGCTTTGCAATGGGCTGTTTATTACCCGATTATCCTTCCTAAATGTTTCCAACTTCCGGGTGTATTTTTGTAAAGTATCTTTTGAAAGAGGAATGAAAATTTTAGTTGTAGAGGACGAAAAAGGGCTTGCAGAAAGTATCACCGACTACCTTTCCCGCGAAGGGTTTGTTTGCGAAGTAGCCAACACTTTCTGGCAGGCCGATGAAAAGATCAGCCTTTACCAGTACGATTGCACGATCGTGGATCTGACGCTGCCCGACGGCAATGGTTTCGATATAATCCAGACATTGAAAAAGATTGCTTCCGCAACCGGTATTATCATTATTTCAGCCCGTAATACATTGGAAGACAAGTTGAAAGGGCTTGAAATAGGATCGGATGATTACATGACCAAGCCATTCCATCTTTCTGAACTGAATGCCCGGGTGAAGTCGCTGATCCGGCGCAGGAATTTTGGAGGTAATAATGATATGATCTGGAAGGATATCAGGGTTAATCTGCCTGCCCGGAAGGTTTTTATCAAAGATGTTGAAACTACCTTGTCACGGAAGGAGTACGATCTGCTGCTCTATTTTCTTTCCAATATCGATGTTGCATTAACGAAAGAATCCATTGCCGAGCACCTCTGGGGCGACAACATGGATTCGGCCGATTCACTGGATATGGTGTATTCGCATATCAAAAACCTTCGCCGGAAAATAGTGGAAAAGGGTGGGAAGGATTACATTCAATCGATTTACGGGATAGGCTACAAATTCACCGCACCTTGAAACTCCTCGAAAAAGCCAGTCGGATTTACCTGCTTGCCTCGCTGCTGATTTACCTGGCGGTGGGGATCGCGTTTTTCTGGATCATCAAATTCATGATCTACGACGAAGTGGAAAGTCGCCTCATGGTTGAGAAGCAGGATTTTGAGACATATGTCCGTACGAATGACACTTGGAGCAACAATTCATATTTTGTAGAAAATAAAATTGAAGTGCTGCCCGTATTCGGCAAGTACAAGGCCGAGGTGGTTTTTACCGATACGCTCATTAATAACCGCTACGAGGAGAGTGCCGACCCATTCAGGCAGCTCACATTCTACACGTTGATCGGTGGGGCGCCCTACCGCGTCGCGATCAGGAAGTCGATGATCGAGTCCTATAAACTGATTGAGGCGATTTCGGCGGCGATGATCGCGTTTCTTGGGTTGCTGTTGGTGAGTACATTCCTTTTTCACCGGGTTTTATCGGGTAAGCTCTGGAAGCCGTTTTATGATTCACTGGCAAGGATTAAGGACTTCGACTGGACGAAAAACAAGCCGCTGGAAACTGTTCGCAGCGAAATCACGGAGTTCAACGAGCTGGGCGATGTGATGGAGAAAATGGCCTCCAAGATGCAGCACGACTACCGGAGCCTGCGCGAATTCACCGAGAATGCTTCCCATGAAATCCAGACACCCCTCGCGCTCATCAATGCGCGGGTTGAGCAGTTTATCCAGTCGAAAGATTTAGGAGAAAATCATACTTACTGGATTGAGGAGATTTACCATGCAGCCAGGCGGATGTCGCGGCTTAATCAAGGGCTTTTGTTGTTGGCCAAAATTGAAAACCAGCAGTTTACGGAACAGGAAGAACTCGATCTCTCGGAACTCGCATTGAACAAGCTGAAAGATTTTGAGGACATTTTGCAGCATAAGGAAATCAGGCTCGATTTACAGTCGTCGGGCAGTTTCCGGAAACTAATGTCACCTGCATTGGCGGATATTCTGCTGACAAATTTGATTAACAATGCGATCAGGCATAACTACACCGGCGGCGAGCTCAGGCTGGAATCGGGTACGGATTATGTGCGGGTAAGTAATACGGGCAATCCGCTGAAAAGCGACCCTGAACGGCTATTCGAGCGGTTCAAAAAGGAATCGACCGGCGCGGAATCGCTGGGACTGGGGCTGGCGATCGTGAAGCAGATTTGCGATAATTGTGAGCTGCGGATCTCGTACCAGTATGACGCGCCGATCCATTCGATTAAAATCACAGGATAGTGCGAAGCTCCTGCTTCGCACACGCTATGTGGAGGAAACGCAACTATTTAGCAACCTTCTGCAACTCGGCTTCCAAAGTTTTATTATTGGGGAACTCCTGCGGAATCCATCGGTTCACTATTTTGCCCGAACCATCCAGCACCAGGAACGGATACCGGATATCAATGCCGTATTTCTCCTTCAAAACCTCGATATTATCGTCGGAAGCCCATAAATGCTTTGCAGTAGGCCGTATTTTTACATATTTTTTCCAGGTCGGAAAGGGTATGCCTGTCGCGACGGAAATGTAGGCGAAGGTCACTTTATCGGCATATTTATCTTCCAAAACCTTCAACCCGGGCTCGTGCTGGCCGATGCTGAACGAAAAGACCATGACGACCGGTTTGCCTTGCAAGGACGATACCGTTACAGCCGTGCTATCGGTGCTTAGCAGCGTGATATCCGGGATGGGCGCCCCTGGTTGCAGCGATTCTTTGGTTTGGATGAGTTTGGAAATGTATTCTGAGTATGGCGACTGAGGGAATGTCGCTTTGTAATCTGCCAGGAGCGTTTTAGCGGTTGAAATGTCGGGAATGGCCGTTGCGGCGTAATTGAGCCAGTAGGTCGCAAGGTATTCCTTTTGTTTCGGATAGCTGGCCAGCTTTTCCTTACTGAATGCGTATACATCCTTCAATGCATCGGGGCTGATTTCGTAACGGCTTTCGGATGCGAGCGGGAATTTGCGGGTCGAGGGGATCAGCGCCCAGTTGCGGAGCTCGTCGCGGTAGGTTTGGCTCAGTAATGCATCGTCGGGCTGGATTTTGAAGTCGGTTAAGGTAAAATCTTCCAGCTCTTTGCGTTGCGTGGCGTCGAGTTTGGCTACGCGGTTGCGGCGCATGATCTTTTCCTGGATGAGCTGGCGTGTAAGCGATGGCTCGGTAGCCGTCGTCGCAAGTACGTAGGCCTCGAACGCCGGCACCACCGGATTAGCCATTTTAAATTTCTCAAATGCTTCGAGCCGTACTTTTTTCAGGCTGTCGCTTTGCTGTACCACGCTTTTGTTATCGATTTGCGATGGCTTGTAGCCGAAAACGGGCAGATATTGATATTGGTTTTCGAGAAAGTAATTTTTCAAAAACGTCTGGTAGCCGGCGTTCTTGCCTGTGAAAGTCACATCCGCATTCTCTGCTACATTGATCGTCAGGTCGTCGCCTGGTTGCAGGAAAAGCATCCACGTCTTGTTCACGCCGCTTCCGCTGTATTGCAGGCGCATCATTTTCGGTTCGGTGAGCTGGATAATCGTTTTTTCGGTGGTTTTGTCTGCGAAATTCACTGAGGCTACGGCGTCGAGCTTTGCATCGGCAAGGCCTGTGCCCAGATTGGGGTGAAAATGTACATCTTCCAGCACCAGCGTAACCGTTATCGGAGCTTGTTTGGAGGCGGCGAGCGTAATGTTCGCTGTATTCTGCGCATACGCAGCCCAACCTAATGCGGTCCAGCCGAATAGTGTGAGGATCAGAAAGTTTATGTGTTTCATCGTTTCGAAAGGGAAAGCAGTTTTTACCAAAACATGCGGTGTAAAAATTGTGCCAATATACGTAACTCCCGCCGGTAAGTGTTCCGGCAGCTTATTCAGCGTTATCCGGGAGCACATTAATGCAGTTTTTGAAAGCATTAATAGGCCAACTACCGTAAATTCGCCATCTGATTATCGATTGCTCCCATGACCCGCGTTTCACAATTTCAGTTCAATACGCTCCGTGCCCGGTTCGAGGGGGAGCTGTATTTTGATAATTCCACGCTACACGCTGCCCAGCGCACGGTTTATGCTACCGATGCGTCTGTTTATCAGGAAATGCCGGTTGCAGTAGCTTTGCCGAAAACGGTGGAAGACATCCGCGCGCTGATCGGTTTTGCGAAAACCAATAAAGTGACACTGATCCCGAGGGCAGCAGGAACCTCACTCGCGGGGCAAGTTGTAGGAAATGGCATTGTGGTCGATATTTCGAAGCATTTCAAGGAAATTGTCGAGGTTAACGCGGAGGAGAAATGGGTACGCGTGCAGCCGGGCGTGATCCGCGACGATCTCAACAAGTACCTGGCTCCTTATGGCCTGCTTTTCGGCCCCGAAACTTCTACGGCCAGCCGCGCGATGATCGGCGGGATGATCGGCAACAACTCGTGCGGGCTGCATTCCATCACCTGGGGTGCCACGCGTGACCATTTACTGGAAGTGAAAGTGCTGCTTTCAGATGGCACTGAGGCAATATTCAATGAGAAATCCATCGCTGATTTTACACGTGAAATCCGCGAAAAGCAGATCAAAGGCCAGCGCCTGCAATCGATTCTGGCGGGCATGTTTGGCTTAATATCCAATCCTATTGACCACGATTTAATCAAAAAACAGTTTCCCAAACCGAGCGTTACCCGACGCAACTCCGGTTATGCGCTCGACGCGCTGGTCAGGAATTTCGAAAACGGCAATATCAACCTTTGTAACCTCATTGCGGGCTCGGAAGGCACATTATGCCTTGTTACCGAAGCGAAAATTGCGTTGGTGGACGCGCCTCCCGCAGCTGTCGGCGTCGTGTGCGTGCATACCAACTCGCTTGCGGAGGCGCTCCACGCGAACCGCGTGGCGATGCAGCACGATCCGAAAGCCTCTGAGCTGGTCGATAAGTACATTATGGATTTTACCAAAAACCACAATGTGTATTCCCAAAACCGCTTTTTCATGCAGGGCGACCCCGCGGCAATGCTCATGGTGGAGTTCTGGGGCGTTGCAGAAGAAGAGGTGGAACAGAAAGCTTCCGCATTGATCCAGCAGTTGAAAGTGGAAAACCTTGGTTACGCCTATCCATTGCTGTTTGGCGACGATGCCAACAAAGCCTGGGACATTCGTAAAGCGGGCCTCGGACTGATACGCAATCTCCCCGGCGACACGCAGCCCGTGAACCTGATCGAAGATTGCGCCGTAGCGGTAGAAGATTTGCCCCCATACATCGAAGAATTGGAGGCTTTGCTGAAAAAACACGGTTTGAGCGCCTCGTACTACGCGCATGCGGGTGCAGGCGAGCTGCACGTGGAACCGATGATCAACCTCAAAACCAGTGAAGGAAAACAGCAATTCCGCGATGTGCTGGCTGATACGGCGATGCTTGTAAAGAAATACAACGGAGCATTGTCGGGCGAGCATGGCGATGGTCGCTTGCGAGGGGAGTTTATTCCTTATATGATGGGCGAGGAGGTGTACGAAATGTTCAGGCAGGTGAAGCGCATCTGGGACCCGGATGGCGTTTTCAATGCGAACAAAATCGTGGACACACCGCCGATGAACGAATTTCTACGCTATGAGCAGGACAAGCCTAACCCGCAGATCGATACCATATTCGATTTTTCGAGGCAGGAAGGCATGCTGCGCCTGGCCGAGAAATGCAGCGGCTCGGGCGATTGCCGTAAAACCGAACTAACCGGCGGTACGATGTGCCCCAGCTACATGGCCACGCGCAGCGAGCGCGACACGACGCGTGCCCGTGCAAACATTTTACGCCAGTACCTTACGCCTGAAACCGCCCCGGCAACCAGCCAGGAAATGGTGAAGGAAGTGCTGGACCTTTGTCTTTCCTGCAAAGGCTGCAAATCGGAATGCCCTTCCAGCGTGGATATTGGTAAAATGAAGGCCGAATTCACGCAGCAATATTACGAAAGCCATGGCGCACCGATGCGCAGCAAGCTGATCGCCAATTTTTCAAATCAGATGAAACTGGCGTCGATCGCGCCATGGGCATTCAATGGTATATTCGGGACGCCTGCATTGCGGAAAATCGCCAACAAAATGGTGGGTTTCCATCCCGACCGCTCAATGCCTAAGCTGGATAGCCAACCCTTGAAAAGCTGGTGGGAAAAGCATCAGCGAAACAAACCGGCCGCCGCGCCACATTCGAGGAAGGTTTATTTGTTTTGTGATGAGTTTACCAATTATAATGATGCGGAAGTAGGCAAAAAAGCCGTGCTATTGCTCGAAAAGCTGGGTTACGAAGTCATTATCCCCGAGCATGTCGAATCCGGCCGCTCGTATTTATCCAAAGGTTTTGTAAAAGAAGCGCAGAAACTGGCTATCCGGAATGTGGATTTGTTGAAGGACAAAATCAATTATGACGCGCCGCTGGTGGGTATTGAGCCATCGGCAATACTTTCTTTCCGGGACGAATATGTGGATCTGGTAGGGGGAAAAGAAAGGGGCCATGCGGAGAATATCGCGGCGAATGCATTGCTTTTCGAGGAATTCGTCGCGCGCGAAATCGATGAGAAGCGCATTCAGAAAAGCGCATTTGTGGCGAAAAATCAGCTGATCAAGCTGCACGGCCATTGCCACCAGAAAGCCCTTTCGGCATTAACGGCCTCTAAAAAGGCATTGCAATTGCCTGAGAACTATCACGTTCAGCTCATCCCGTCGGGGTGCTGCGGAATGGCCGGGTCGTTTGGCTACGAGGAAGAGCATTTTGAAGTGTCGATGCAGATCGGGGAACTGGTACTGTTCCCAACCGTCCGGCAGCAGCCCGAAGATGTGATCATCGCGGCTGCCGGAACGAGTTGCCGCCATCAGATCAAGGATGGCACCGGACGCATAGCGATGCATCCGGTAGAGATTTTATACGATGCATTGATCAAATAATGCCTATTCGGTGCCGCGTACATGCTCGTTAACCGTATCGGCGCGCATTTGGGTACCTGCTGTATCAGAAGCAATGCTGTCCACCACAGTTGTGCCCTGATCGGCCGGGTTATCTGCCTGGCCCGAAAAATTTCTATCGTGGTTGAAGAAGCCGCCAAACCAGGCGATCAGCGAAAGAACGATACCGATGCCGACGATCCACTTCCAGACGTTCTTCACGTTCTTGGTGGCTCTTGCTTCCTTATCTGTTTCTTGCCTGTTCATGGGTTTAATGATTTAGTTTAATAGGAACCTTACCATTTCCATACCAGCGCGGATTCAGCACTTTTTAAGCGAATTATATAACATTGTGTTGATAAAATTTCCCCAAACTAAGTAGGTGAATAAAAATGTAATATATCGGGGATGTTTGATGTTACCTTAGCGGGAAATTTCGTTTCACGTACTAGTTCTTCTCACAAACAGCCATATTAATGAAAATTAGCCAACGTTTCTCTATCCCGTTTTTTGCACTTTTCCTATTTACACAAGTCGACGCCACGGCGCAGAACGACAACCGGAGCTTCTTGTCCGTCGCTGGCGGGTATAGCTTACCCGTGGGCGAGCTCGCCAGGGAGAAACTGAACGACCCATTTGCCGGCCTGACAGGCTCGGGATATTATTTCCAGGCCAATTATGATTTTCGTATCGTACGCTGGTTTGGTTTGAAGCTCTCAGGGAGTATGAATAAAAATACGACACGCCCTCAGCCGATCGTCGATATTGCCGACCGTCGCGTCGAAGAAATCAAAGGTTTTATCAATGAAACTACCACACATACCTGGGACACGCGCGTGTCGCGCTGGAAATTCAACGCGATCATGGCCGGGCCCGCGATATTCCTTAATTTCAACAGAGTGCAAATCGAAGGGCACGTGCAGGGAGGTTATGTAGAAGTTACTTCGCCGACGGTGGATATGACGGGGACATTCCAGTCCGGAGAAAATCAGATCCTCGTGCATTTAAGCCCCGCTTCCACGAGCGGTTTCGGCGTTGGCGCCGGCGCCAGTTTGCGCTTGCCCATTGCCGGTCCATTGTATTTCCATATTTCCGGCGATTTTCTTGCTACCGAGGCCCAGTTGGAGAATGTGGCGGTGAATGTACGCGTCGGCAAATATCCCGAGGTAAGTATTCCAATCAATGAGAAGCGCTTCGTGGGAGTTGCCAATGTTGGTGCAGGCTTGGGTATTTCATTCTAAATCAATATTATACTATAAGAAAATGGGCCGGATACCGCACGTATCCGACCCATTTTGCTTTTTAGGACTTTAAGCCTGCATTATTTTGCAAACCAAAGCTTCATTTTCATGTCATTCTTGCCTCCCTGCGCGGTAAGAGACGCCGAGAAATTTTCATAGTTCAGCGATTCTTCCGAGCCGGGGTAGGGCAGCCGCGTGGGAATGACGTTTCCGTTCGTGTTCAGCAAAGGAGGGGTAAGAGCAGGAAGGCCGGTACGGCGGTATTCGGTCCAGGCTTCCACGCCCTGGCCATAGAGCGCGATCCATTTTTGCTCCATGATCTGGGTAAATGCATCCGCGCCGGACTTCAATGCATTGGCAGTGAGATACGCTTCCGGGACAGTCAGTTTGTACTGGGCGAACGAAGCGGAAATACCGTCCGAATAGCTTTTCGACGCGCTACCAGCTGCTGCGATGCCTTTGTAGGCAAATTCCGCTTTTAGGAAAAGCAGTTCGGCGTAGCTCATGATCACGCCCGGAGCAGTTGCTGCCACAAAATAGTCGCCCACTTTCGAAGTTTTTGACAGACCCAGTGCGTTGGCGTCGGAAGATGATAATCCGTTTGGAACACCCTTATAATCGCCGCCATCGGCAGGTTTGTTGGCATAAACTGCCAGACGGCCATCGTTCATTGCCGTCAGTTTGTTCACCAACGTCGCGCTCACACGGTGATCGTCCCGGGTTTTGCGGTTCTGGTTCACGGGATTATTATTGTTCGTTGCATCGAGGTAGTTGAGCTGCACGTTGTCGGCGATCGATTCCAGGATCGGATATTTTGCGGCGTCGCCGAGGATGCGGGTAACTTCTGCTTTTACATCTATCGGCGCGTCGGCCTTGTCGATCATCCGTGCGAGCACGCGCAGACTCAATGAGTTGGCGAACTTCTTCCATTTGGTAAGGTTGCCATTGAAAAGGATATCGCCCGCGATAGCCTTGCTCTTGTCGTTGACGTCGATGAGATCGTTGGCCGTTTTTAGCTCAGCAACAATACCCGCGTACACATTTTTTTGCGCGTCGTATTTGGGCAAAAGCTTCTCTTCCAGGCCCTGCAATGCGTCGGTGTAGGGAATGTCGCCATAAATGTCGGTTAGTAACACGAACGCCCAGGAGCGCATGATCATCGCTACGGCCTTGTAGTTGGTATTGCCCGATTCCTCCGAGATTTTCATGATCCGCTGAAAATCGGCCAGCGACTCGATGTAGAGCGTCTGCCAGCCCGTTGTGTAAACATCGGCGGAAACGGTGTATTGGTCGATGTCCGTGTATTGAATGCGCGCCCAATGCTGCGAAAAACCGTCGCCGATATCCTGGCCGATCGAGCCGCCCCAGTAGAGGTCAACGGCACTTTGTATGCCATGGGGAAGAAAAAGGTCGGCGGTACCGGTAGCGGCGCTGTTGTTGTTGGTGTTGATTTCGTCGAAATCGCCCGTGCAGGCCGACAGGCACATTACCGACGCTGCCAGCAAAGTTTTGGATTTGAAAAAACGTATGATGCTTTTCATGCTCTTAATCAGTTAGGATAATGACTTACAGGTTGAAGCTGATGTTGAAGCCAACCGTTCTGGTGGTCGGAATCTGGCCGTTTTCGATGCCTTGCAGGTTACCGTCGTTGTAGTAGCTCGTTTCGGGGTCGATATGCGGCAGGTTGCTTTTCAGCAGCGCGAGATTCCGGCCTACCACCGAAATGGCGATGTCGCGGAACGGCAATTTTTTGAAAACCTGGCCGGAAAGCATGTAGGTCAGCTTCACTTCACGGAGTTTCACATAGCTGGCGTCGAAAATGGTGTTTTCATTGTTGGTCAGCAGGTAATATTTGTGATGGTATTCTTCCGAGGTAATGCGTTTTTCGTTCGGAACATACTCGGGAGCGGCGGCAGTGCCTTTGTTCACGACGCCCTGGCCGACAATGCCATCCTCACGTCCCAAAGTCGTTTCTGCCAAAACCCCGGTGTAGCGACCAATGTTGATCGATTGCGAGAAAATGTCGCCGCCATGTTTTACGTCTATCAACGTGCTCAACGACAGGTTTTTGTATCGGAATGTGTTCGAGAAGCCACCAATCCAGTCAGGCGTAAAGTTGCCCAAAACACGACTGGTGGGGTCGAGTACCGGGTAGCCTTGCGCGTCGTACACGATCTGTCCGTCCGGGGCTCGCTGGAAGCCTTTTCCGAAGAAAGTACCATATGGCTGGCCTACGCGTGCCTCCACCGACAGCCCACGGAAAGCATTGGTCGTTGTGGTCTGCGTCAATGGGTTGTAGCTGGTATTCAGCTGATAGGTAGTGAGGTTATTAGCCAGTGAAACCACCTTGTTTTTGTTACGCGCCCAGTTTAAACCCACTTCCCACTCGAATGCTTCGGTTTTTACAGGTGAAGCTGTCAGCTGGATTTCGAAACCCTGGTTCTCGATTTTGCCCGCATTCAAAAGTTTGGACAGATAACCCGTCGCATTCGAAATGTTCACGTCGAGGATCTGGTTCGAGGATACCTTTTTATAATAGGTAACGTCAAGTCCGATGCGGTTTTGCCACAAACGAATATCCGTCCCGATTTCATAGGACGAAGTTAATTCGGGTTTCAGGGTCGAATTCAGCAGTGCATTGTTTTCCGAAAGGCTCGGTGTACTCCCCCATGGGTTTTCGTACTTATAGGTACTTGCCAAACGATAGGGATCGGTGTCGTTACCCACACGCGCCCAGCCCGCACGGATTTTTGCGAAAGACAGAACCGACGATTTTACATCGAAAATATCCGTAATAATCGCACTCACCGCCGCAGAAGGGTAGAAGTACGAGCGGTTGTCGGAAGGCAGCGAGCTCGACCAGTCATTGCGGGCCGTCAGATCGACGAACAAATAGTTGCGGAAACCAAGGTTAGCCGAGGCGTAAAGGCTGTTGACCGATTTCTTGATAAAACTGTTTTCCGTAACCGGGCGCTGGCGCGAGTTGCCCATGTTATAGACACGCGGGATGGCAAGCTCGGTCGCGCCCATGTAGTTTCGCTGCGCGTAGTTGGAGCGGCGGTTACCGCCGATATTCGCGGTAATATCGAACTCTCCGAATTTGTGGGTTGCATTCAATAGGAAGTCTGAGTTGGACTCGCGTACGAAAATTTGCTCTTCATTATAAGCATCATACAACGCCGACGCACCGATTTTGGCTTGACGGGCTGCGGTTTTGGTCTTTCGGCGATCCTCGTAGAAATCCGTTCCCGTACGGGCGGTGAGGCTCAACCAATCGGTGAACTTGTAAGTAGCCGACATATTGCCGTACAGCCTGTCACGTTCGTTGGCACGGGTGCTTTCGTTGAGCAGGTAATAGGGGTTTGTCCAGTAGTTGTCGTTCCAGTTGTATTGGTAAATGCTGCCCGGTTTGTGGTAGTTTTTCAACTTATCCATATCTACCTGGCGGCCAAACCAGATAAAGTACAGCCCGAAGTTGTTACGGTTATCGCTGCCGTCTTTAACATAGTTACCGGTAGCGCGAATGCTGAGTTTCTTGGTCAGGTTCCAGCCCGCATTTAATGACACCGTGCGGCGTTTGTAATCGGTATTAGGCAAAATGCCGGTCTGGTTGAGGTCGGTGAAAGAAAGACGGAAGTCGCCCTTATCGTTAGCCCCGGTGATCGCGACATTGTTGGTCAGTGTACGGCCGGTTTCAAAGAATTGGTTCACATTGTCGGGGTGTGCGATCCAGGGCGTAGGCGTGCGTGTACCATCGGCAGCAATGGGTGAATCGAACTGAGGCAGCAGGCGGCCGTCGAGTTTCGGGCCCCAGCTTTCGTCGACTCCGTCGTTCACGCCAGCGCCGGTGCCGTCTACATACGAAAACAGCCCTTTTGCCCCCTGGCCGTATTCATTCTGCCATTTGGGAAGGCGGAAGGGCGATTCGAAGGCAGTATTTGTGTTGAAAGAAACACCAATGCCTTTTGTGCCCTTACCGCTTTTGGTTGTGATCAGAACCACTCCATTCGCACCGCGTGAACCATAAAGTGCCGCGGCGCTCGGACCTTTCAATACGTTGATCGACTCCACGTCGTCGGGGTTGATCGACGCTGCGGCATTCCCGTAGTCGATCCCCGTCCCCGAACCGAAATTGCTGTTATCTACCGGCACGCCGTCCACCACGAAAAGCGGCTGGTTATTACTGCCGATTGAGCTGGCTCCGCGAATGATCATCCGTGACGACGAGCCCGGAGCGCCATTGGAATTCGTGACCTGCACACCCGCCAAACGCCCCGATAGTGAGTTGACCAGGTTGGTTTCCCGTGCCTGCGTGAGCGTTTTGCCGCTTACTTCCTGCACGGAGTAGCCCAATGCCTTCTTCTCCCGGGCAATGCCGAGCGCCGTCACTACGATTTCATTAAACTGCGTGGCGTCGTTTTCCAGCATAATGTCGAAAGCGGTTTTCGACCCGACCGGGACTTCCATCGTTTTGTACCCGATAAATGAAACAACGAGGGTTGCATTGGCTGGCGCGCTGAGGGAAAAGTCGCCGTTGGCGTCCGTGGTGCTGCCACGGCTGGTGCCCTTGATGAGGATGCTGGCTCCGGGAAGGTACCCGTCGGCCGATTGCACTTTGCCTTTGATAGCCAGGTCCTGCGCAAAACCTGCCCCGGTAAGGAATAGCAGGAGAAGCAGGAAGCCTAATGTAAAGACTTTCTTCATGATTGATTAAGTAATGGAGTGAAACAGTTAGGTATTCTTATTAAAACAGAAGAATCTTCTATTTTTAATTAATTTCAAAAAATATATGATCGAGAAAAAATGTTTTAATGAAATATTCCACGATAAAAATGATTTTGTTTAAAATTTTATATTAAAAATCAGCATGTTTATATGGAGTAACATTGGGCGGCAAGTTGCTGAGTGTGAGTGTGGCGGGGGTCGGTGGTTTTTATTGCCCTGCGAAATCCAGGACGATCCCTGCATTTAGGGGGATTATTGAAAGTAAGCGGCGTTTGAATTGCTATATTTGCATTCTGTTCAAAATGAGCGGTCCTGTGCCGTTCACATTCGCATATTTCGAATATAGCTTTAAATGAAGGTTCTTAAATTTGGCGGCACCTCTGTCGGTTCGGTCGACAGCATCAAAACGGTAATCAGTATCCTCGAAGAAAATCTGTCAAAAGGCGAACGCATCGCGGTCGTTTTCTCTGCCATGGGCGGGGTCACGAACAGACTGATCGAAATCGGGAAAATGGCGGCCGCCGGCAATACGGAATATGTCGAATTTTTGAAGGGCGTTGAGGAGCGGCATTTTGCGGTAGTCCGGGGCCTGATTCCCGTAAAAAACCAGAGCAGCACATTTGCGGCTGTGCGCGGCCTTTTCAATGAGCTGGAAGATATTCTCCGCGGCGTTTCCTGGATCAGGGAACTGTCAGAACGTACCCTCGACTTTATTATGAGCTTCGGTGAGCGGCTTTCTACGCTCGTAATCACTGAAATCCTCAAAAGCAAAGGCGTAGCTGCGGAATTTTGCGATGCACGCCAGGTTATCCGCACCAATGCTGCTTATGGCATGGGCGATGTCAATTTTGAAATAACTAACCATCTTATATTAGAGCATTTCGCGAAAAGCACGGCACTGCAATGCATTACCGGCTTTATCGCGTCCACTGCCGAAGGCGTAACGACGACGCTCGGACGCGGCGGCTCTGACTACACGGCCTCCATCGTCGGCGCGGCACTCGAAGCCGATTCGATCGAGATCTGGACGGACGTCGACGGTATGATGACCGCCGATCCGCGCAAGGTCGCGAATGCATTCACGATCCCGTCCATTTCCTATGCGGAAGCGATGGAATTGTCGCATTTCGGCGCGAAGGTGATTTACCCGCCAAGTTTGCAGCCGGCATTTGCAAAGAACATTACATTAAAAGTCCTCAATACATTCAATACCGGTTTCGAAGGAACTTATGTTCAGAAGTCGGCTAACGGTAAGGAATATGTGATCACGGGGATTTCGTCGATCGACGAGATCGCGCTGGTGAATATCCAGGGTAGCGGGATGATCGGCGTAGCCGGTATTTCCGGGCGCCTTTTCACGGCCCTTTCCAACAATGCCATCAGCGTGATCCTGATTTCGCAGGCTTCTTCGGAGCATTCGATCTGTTTCTCGATCGACCCGAAAAACGCCCAGAAAGCGATTGATGTCCTGGAAAAGGAATTCGCTACCGAAATCGGTCTTGGCCATATTGATGGCATTTCGGTAGAAAAAAACCTTTCGATCGTCGCCATCGTGGGTGAGGGAATGAAAAAGAATACCGGTATTTCAGGCAAGTTGTTTTCGGCTTTGGGTAAGAACGGTATTAATGTGGTGGCCACTGCGCAAGGGTCTTCCGAGCTGAATATCTCGGTGGTTATCTCAAAAAGCGACCTTTCCAAAGCACTGAACGCGATTCATGGGGTGTTCTTCCAATCGGAAACGCGCTCGTTGAACCTGTTTATCGTCGGGGTAGGGCTTATTGGCAGTACGCTGATCGAGCAAATCCGTAATCAGACAAAGTTTTTGCGTGACGAAAAGCTGCTGAACCTGAATATCGCCGGTTTATCCAATACCAAAAAAATGCTCCTGGACCCGGACGGCATCAAACCTGAAAACTGGCGCGACCGTGTGATGGACGAGGGCGTGAAGACGAGCCTGCCTGCATTCGTGCAGCGCATGATCGAGCTCAACCTGCCGAACAGCGTTTTTGTGGATTGTACTTCGGATAAGGACATTGTGCAATACTATCACATGCTCCTGGATGCGAGTATCAGCGTGGTAACACCTAATAAAGTCGCGAACTCCGGCAGCTATTCGGAATACATTGCATTGCAGCGCACCGCATTGCAGCGCGGGGTGAAGTTTTTGTATGAAACCAACGTAGGCGCAGGCTTACCTATCATCAACACGATTCAGGGGTTGATGGCGAGCGGCGACAAGTTTTTGAAAATCGAAGCAATCCTTTCGGGAACGCTATCCTATATATTCAACAATTTCGGAGGCGACAACCGTTTTGTGGACATCGTGAAAGAAGCCAAAGCGAAAGGATTCACCGAACCTGACCCGCGCGACGATTTAAGCGGAGCCGACGTAGGTCGGAAAATCCTCATTCTTTCGCGGGAAGTAGGTGTACCGTTGGAGCCGGAGGAAGTGAAAATTTCACAAATCCTGCCCGAGAACTGCCTGAACGCGCCGACAGTGGATGCTTTTTTTGGTGAGCTGGAAATTTCAAACGCCTATTTTGCCGATATGCAGGCAGCAGCCGAGGCCAGAGGAGAGAAACTACGTTACATCGCAGCGCTCGAAAACGGCAAAGCGACCATCGAGCTCAAAACTGTGGACGCCTCGCATCCGTTTTACACGCTCTCGGGCAGCGACAACATCGTGTCCTTCACCACCGAACGTTATAAAGACCGCCCGCTCGTGATCAAAGGACCAGGCGCCGGCGCGGAAGTGACCGCTTCGGGCGTGTTCGCGGATATCATGAGTATCAGTAGCTATTTGGGATAGAAAACAACCATTTACAGTGAATTCAGTAAAAGCTTTTGCGCCGGCGACAGTCGCTAATGTGTCGTGTGGGTTTGATATTTTCGGGTTTGCCATTCAGGAGCCGGGGGATACGGTTGAGTTGATCAGGCGTGACGAACCGGGCGTTGTCATAACGGAAATTACGGGCGATGGAGGGCGGTTGCCACACCAGGCGGAAAAGAATTCAGTGACGGTGGTCATGCTGGCTTTGCTGAAACACCTGGGCATCAGCGACCTGGGCTGCGAAGTGGTATTGCGTAAAAATATGCCTTTGGGTAGTGGAATGGGGTCCAGCGCAGCAAGCGCGGTGGCTGGTGTGGTGGCGATGAACGAATTGCTGGGTAATCCGCTGAGTCGCGGTGAGCTTCTGCCGTTTGCTATGGAAGGTGAGCGTATTGCTTCCGGTTCGGCGCATGCGGATAATGTGGGGCCTTCATTGCTGGGAGGCTTTGTCGTGATCCGAAGCTATAATCCGCTGGATATATTTACGATCCCGGTGCCCGACGATCTTTATTGCACCCTCGTGCATCCTGATATCGAGATCAATACCAAGGACGCCCGTTTCATTTTGCGAAACGAAGTTTCCCTGAAAAATACAATCGCCCAAATGGGCAATGTGGCCGGTTTGGTAGCAGGCCTTATGAAGGCAGATTACGAACTGATCAGCCGCTCGATGGTAGACGTGATCATCGAGCCCGTTCGTTCGATCCTGATCCCTGAATTTAAAGACGTAAAGCAGGCCGCCATTTCTAATGGCGCTTTGGGATGCAGTATTTCTGGCTCCGGGCCATCGATGTTTGCATTGAGCCGGGGCATCGAAAATGCTCAAAACGCCGGGAAAGCGATGCAAGCACGGTTTGCTAGCGCGGGGATTGAGTCGGCGGTGCACGTTTCCGGCATTAACCAGGGTGGGGCGGTCATTTTGGAATGAGCCGCCGTGGAACGGAGAAATGAATGGTTGAATTGCGTTTTTGATCAGAATGTGAACTTTCAGGTTCCCAAAATGCGTTAAAACGTACAGGTAATAAAACATTAGAGAAATGGTTACGGTAAGCGATACAGCCAAAAACAAAATTGTAGAACTCCGCAAGGCTGACGGTTTTGATGAAGATTATCAGATTCGCGTCGGCGTACTTGGCGGCGGTTGTTCGGGTTTGACCTATAATCTGGAATTCAACTCGGATTCAAAGCCGAATGACATGGTTTTTGAAGACAAGGGAGTGAAGATTATCGTTGACAAGAAGAGCCTGCTGTATCTCGCCGGAACGACCCTTGATTTTAGCGACGGACTGAACGGGAAGGGCTTCCAGTTCATCAATCCAAACGCCACACGTACTTGCGGTTGCGGCGAAAGCTTCGCGGTATAGTTAAATTATTAAAATATTTTATTTTGAAAAAACGCGCTCCGAAACCCGGGACGCGTTTTTTTTATCGTTTTGAATGGATTTAATTTGAACCGTCTTTTACACACCACATTAAGGAACGTTTAAATCCATTTGAATGAAACCAACTCTTTTGATTTTGGCTGCCGGCATCGGTAGCAGATACGGAGGTATCAAGCAGCTCGACCAGTTCGGTCCCAACGGAGAAACCATCATCGATTATTCTTTATACGACGCCATTCGCGCAGGTTTTGGAAAAGTAGTATTTATTGTACGCCAGGAGATCAAGGAAAGTGCCGAGGCCATTTTCGCTCCTAAATTACAGGGCAAGATCGACTTCGACTTCGCGATTCAGGGCATTCAATCTTATGTACCGGAAGATTTGGGCTCCGTAGAACGTACCAAGCCCTGGGGCACCGGGCATGCCACCCTCTGCGCCTGGGAACAGACCGATACGCCATTTGCAGTAATCAATGCCGACGACTTTTACGGTCGCGATGCATTCGAAACCATGGCTAATTTTCTTCAAAACGATACCAACGACAAGCAACATGCGATGATCGGCTACGAGCTGAAACGCACGCTATCCGAAAACGGCACCGTTTCCCGCGGCATTTGCGTCGAGCGCGAAGACCATAACCTCGAATCCGTCGTCGAGCGTACCAAAATCTTTGAAGACAACGGCGTCATCTATTTCGAAGAAGGCGAAACCCGCACCGAACTCGCACCCGAAACACCCGTGTCGATGAACTTCTGGGGCTTCAAACCGTCGATGTTCCCCATTACCAAAGACCTTTTCGACAAATACGCCCGCGAAAATATCAATACCCCCAAAGCCGAATTCTACATCCCGACCGTGATGACCCACATCATCAAAAGCGGCCTCGGCGACTGCCGCGTATTCCGCATCGCTTCCGACTGGTTTGGGGTAACTTATCCGGAGGATAAGCCAACGGTACAGGCTTCACTGAATGCTTTGCATGCGGCTGGGGTTTATCCCGGCAAGTTGTGGGATTAATTTCCTGGTGATAAGTTCTTCCGAGCGATCAAGGCTCCAAATAAAAAGGCGTTCACGAACCTCGCGAACGCCTTTTGCATTACCCTAAACCTTATTAGTACATTGTTCTTTTTCTCCGCATTCAGCGGCGTATCAGGATTTTGCAGGTGGTGCGCGTGCCGTCAGTTTTCATGATGGTCAGAAAATAAGTACCGGCAGTAAGATTCTTCACATTGATGGGCGCATTAAGATTTGCGACATCAATTACCAATTTACCGTCCGGGTTAAGCAATTTAATGCCGCTCACCAGTTCAGGACGTTCATGCCAAATATGAAGAAGATCAGAAGTTGGATTCGGGTAAACGCTAAACCCGTCCGGCTGAGCAACGTCTGTATTTGTCTTTCTCCTGATGGTCGCCGACATATCGCTCAAAGCCTTTTCAGGTAACGGGGAAGTGCTGTTGCCCATCAGATCAGCAGGCAGATAACGCCACGGGCCATAGGTTTGGCCAGTCAATGCCACCACAGGACTATACTTCACCCGCGCCCGCACCTTTGTGGAAATCCCCTGTTTGAGAATCAGATTTTTTAATTCAACACCATTCGATAGCAAATGGCTGAACCCTTTTTGAGTACCACCAATAACCGTACTGGTCGTGATTGTATTGTTGGCTCCTTTTGAAAAGCCCTGTCCACTGGCGATGGATTCCCACACGAGTTTTCCCTGGTTGCGGCCCAGGAAAGATTTGGCGAAAAGGCCGATACCAAAGTCGCCTTTACTCTTTTGGGTTTGGTTGAGTATGGTCGTGAGGTCGGAATTGTAAAGCCGGAGGGTGTTCCGTAAACCGGTGCCGTTGTTCCCATAATAGACAAAAGCCGCATCGGCGTCGGTTTGGGCGGAGCTGAAATTGGGTGAGCCAATGAGCATGTCGCTGTACCCATCTGCATTCAAATCCCCGGCGCCGCTTACTGCCCAGCCAAAGAAATCGAATTCGTCATTCAGATTGCCGGTAATGCGTTGCGGGCTGGTTCCGATACCGGCTGGGGTGCCATAAAAAATCATCGTCATTCCCGTAGTTACAGAGGTGTTTTCATCTATAAACCAGGGTTCGCCGACTGCGACATCGCCGTAACCGTCACCGTTCAGATCGCCCACGCCTGCGACGGATTCCCCCATGGCCGCGGCCATTGCGGTTTCGTGAGAATGTAGCTCTGTAACATTCAAAGGCATAATTCCAGAGGGAGAGCCGTAATACAGAAACGCAGCACCGTCTCCGTTATCATAACTGTGTGCCCCGACGATCAGGTCCTGGAAACCGTCCCCGTTAACGTCACCTGCACCCGAAACGTCCCAGCCGAAATGCGCCTGGTCGTGGATACCCTTAATGAGTTCGCTCGTAAGCGAAGCCAATGTGTTTCCCTGACCATAGCCGATGAATATCGCACCCGCATCATAATCCCCGACGCTGTAAGCACCTATCACAATGTCGTCATGCCCGTCGCCATTCAGGTCACCGGCCGCTGCGACGGAGTTGCCCATCCGGGCGTCTTCGAGGTTGCTCTCGAGGATGCGTTTACCGGCGACATCGGGGCCTGTGGCTGAGCCAGGGAAGATGTAGCAAGCACCTTCTCCGGATTCACCGTTGGAATAATTCATCGCTCCTACAAGGATATCTGAATAGCCATCCCCATCGAGGTCGCCCCCGTGTGCGACGGCACACCCGAACCAGGCGCCGGTGAGATTGCTTTCGAGTTTTACAGGATTTGGGTTAATGCCGGCGGGAGATCCGCTATAAACAAATGCAGCGCCTTCTTCATCTTCGCCATTGTGGTAATGCATGGCACCGACGATAATGTCCCCATAACCGTCGCCGTTTACATCGCCCGCGGCCGACACCGAAGCGCCGAAGCCAGCCTCAGCCTGGTCTGCTTCCAGCATCGTGGCAGGGATCTGATTTAAACCGTTGGAATTGCCCAAAAAAACAAATGCAGCGCCCTCGTCATTTTGTCCGTTGTCATAACGCGGCGCACCGACTACCACATCATCATAACCATCCCCATTCACATCCCCCGCACCCGAAACGGTATAGCCAAATGCAGATTCCGGCTGACCGGAGAGCAATGCGATGACGTTGGCGGTGTCGGGCCCGGTGGCGCTTCCATGCCACACGAGGACTGCACCTTCATCCTTTTGTCCGTGATCATACAGGTGTGTGCCTGCGATGATATCGCTAAACCCATCGCCATTCATGTCTCCCGCACTCGCGCACGACCAGCCCAGCAATGCATTGGCCTGGTTGCTTTTTAGGATAGATAATGGCTTTTTAGCAAGTCCTGCCGAGGAACCGGCATAAATGGTAACGACGCCTTCGTCGGCCAATCCTTTGCCCTGGTAGCGGCTGCCAATCATCACATCGGCGTATCCGTCGCCATTGGCATCGCCCGCGCAGGCGACCGGGTAGCCGAATTCCTCTTCCATTTGTTTTCCGGTAAATTCTATGGAGGGGGTGGTCGCGACTCCCATCGCCGAGCCGAAATGGATGCTTGCCAACCCCTGATCTTTGAATACCTTGTCATAATGCGGGGAACCGACAATGATGTCAGAATAACCATCCCCATTGATATCACCCGCACATGCCAAGGCACTGCCCATATGCGCGAACGGCTGACCGCTTTGAATGATTACAGGAAGATTAACCGGCCCGCTGACTGACCCGAGATATACAAATGCGCCGCCTTCCTCGGTTTGTCCCTGATCGTAAAATGGCGCTCCCACTGCGATGTCGCTGAAACCATCTCCATTTAAATCCCCGGCCCCGACCACCGCGGATCCCATCATGGCATTGGGCTGATTCATTTCCAGTGTTGTAACCTTGTTGGGTAGGATACCCGATTTGGAACCATAAAAAACGAATGCGGCGCCTTCGTTCACTTGTCCTTGGTCGAAATGGTTGGCACCTGCCAGCAAATCGCTGTGACCGGCGGCATTGATATCGCCAGCCAAGGCGATGGATATGCCAAATTTCGCTTCCGGCTGATTACCTTCCAGAATGGCGACAGGGTTGGGTTTGATACCGTTTGCGGAACCGAGATGGACGAAAACTACCCCCTCGTCGTTCTGCCCTTTGTCGTAAGAAGGGGCACCGATGGCAATGTCACCAAATCCGTCGGCATTGATATCGCCTGCATTCGATACCGAGTGACCCATCTCGGCATCCGCCTGGTTGCTCTCAAAAAGATAGGGAACCGGATTGAGTCCGTTGGCCGAACCGTAATAGAGAAAAACCGCGCCTTCGTCAGTCTCGCCATGATCGTAATGCGGTGCGCCTGCGAGAATATCGCTGTAACCGTCCCCATTGACGTCCCCCGCAGAAGAAACCGAGAAGCCCAGTAGCGCATTGGCCTGATCTGATTCGAAAAGTGCGTCGGCGTTTCCCGGACCACCATTGACGACAAGCGGATCGATGGTGACCGGGTAAGTGGCATTTGCGACGTCAACGGTGATTTGAATATGTTCGCCATGGGCCGTCAAATGCGCTGTGAGCGGCCTTTGTTCTGCATCCCAGCACCGCAGGTCACGGTAAATAAGGGTTGGTTGAGACGCATCGTATTTTGAGAAGAATAATAATTCACTCTCCCCTTTTGAGATTGCCCGCAGGCCATTGGCTGTGAGTGCCACCTGCAATTGTTGTGCGTCTGCCGGAGCCTGGTGGATGATGAAATTCTGCCTTACGCCAGCCTGATCGTTGATAAACTCCTCTATAAATCCGTCGTGACAAATTTGCAGCCGGTTTTCCTTCGTTTCAACCTGAGCGTCGGGGCCAGGCTTGTGGATTAGACGTCCGTCTGCGAATATGCCCTCGTTTTGTAATGTGAGAGAGAATTGCCGGCCCGGAGAATCGGTGCGGTTTTGAATCGTCAAATGCCCCGGTCGATAGCGGGCCCGAAGGTTATGCCGGCGGTTCGGGCTTTGGAAGATATGCTTCTCATGATCATAGGAAATGTGGTACTCGCGGTCGGCGATGGTTTCCGAAAGGCCGGGTGAAATCCTGTTCGATTCGCTGGGTATATTTCGAGCGGAGGCGGTTGGCTTATTTCCGTGTCGCGATTGGATAGGAGAATAATGCTGAAAATGAATGTAAAGTGTGTAAACGAAAAGGGCAAGAGCGGCCGTCGCGACGGACTGGGAAAGGAGGCTACGGGATTGTTTCATAGGTAAAAATTTAGAATAAGTGAAGTGTGAAACCGGGGCGGACCAGCCCCGATTTCAATTTTGTACTTATCCTACTTTCTTCCCGAAACCAATGATCAGGTGACGTTAGCGGTTATTAAACGGCAAAATAGATGCCTGAAAAAAGAAAATCCCGGAAACAGATTCCCGGGATCGATTCAAGTATTCGGAATACCAAACTTATTTCTGCTCCAAAGCTTCCAGCATCTTTTCAGCCAGAAACTGGTTGCCAGCTTCGGTCAAATGCACGCGGTCGCTTGTTAGAACGCCTTTTTCCTTGTTTTCCGGATTGTTTTTAGCCAGGTAATCGAGGAAATGCTTGCGCAGGTCGAGGAGTTGCAGGTTGTTCCGCGTCGCGATTTCGCGGATCAGTTTGGAATACTGGTTCAAATCACCGTCTTGCTGGTTGGAATTGTCATTGCGCTCGCCGATGACCGTCGGCGTGCAGACGATCACGCGGATATTCTGCGCTTTCAATTTTTTAATTAAAGCCTCGTAGAACTTCACATATTTGTCGGGATCGGTACCGGTACCGGAGGATGCTTTGTGCCAAACATCGTTGATACCCACATAAATGAATACCACATCCGGCTTTTTAGCCAAAACATCATCTTCCAGCCTTAAATAGAGGTCGTACACCTTGTTACCGCCGATACCTGCGCCGATGAGTTCATATTGGCCTTCCTGACCTTTGGATTTTAGCATTTCACCCACCTTGGTAATGTAGCCGGTAGGGCTCACGCCCGCCTGGGTAATGGAATCGCCGAAGAAAACGACTCGAAGTGGCTTGTCGGCACGCATGGCAAGTAGTGGAAGCGCGATAATGGCAATTTGCAGCAGTTTGAAAAATACTTTCATGGTTTAGTGTTAAGTATGGATTTTGGAAAAAGACAGGTTGCTGTGGGAAATACCCTTATGGTTGGGGTTTGACCCTGACACCCGATCGCCGATTGTATTTCAAATTAAGATCGATCGACGGTATTCAATCTAACAATCGGCGGTCAGTGGTCAATAATTCGAATTTCGGCATTGTTGGCGGTGTAGTTTAATGTGAATGTGACGCCTGGCTGCATGTCGGATTCGAGGTTTGCTGGTATCATGAATCGCCTGATTTTACCGTCGATCCAGGCGTTGACAGCGAGCATTTCGCCTTGGCGTTCGCAGGTTAGGACTTCTCCGTAAACCGACAAGCCCTGCGGCTCGGCGTCGGCCACATAAACCTGGGATGGTGTGCCAAATTGGGTGATTTTGCCCGTTTCCATGATGGCGACCTGATCGGCGAGGCGGAAAATTTCACCTATGTCGTGCGTTACGAGTATGATGGAGAAATTGTGTTGGCGATGCAGTTTCAAAAGCAAATCCTGCAACTGTAAACGCATTTCCGGGTCAAGCGCGGCGAAAGGTTCGTCCATCAGCAACAGTTCGGGCTTGCGTACGAGCGCACGCGCGAGGGCGACGCGCTGCTGCTGGCCGCCCGAGAGTTGGGCAGGTCTCCGGTCGGCCAGTTGCGAAAGGCCCGTTGCTTCCAGTAACTCGTCGACGATTTCGGCAGATTGATTTTGTGCCAAAGCAAACAGCAGATTTTTATGCACCGTCATGTGCGGGAACAATGCATAATCCTGAAAAACAAAGCCGATATGGCGTTTTTGTGCGGGCAAATGCACGCGCGAGGCCGAATCCAGCCATTGTTCGGCATTGAATGTAATGCGCCCGTTTTCGGGGTGTATAAGCCCGGCGATGAGCCGTAGCAAGGTGGTTTTGCCCGCTCCGGATGGACCTGTTAAGGCCATCATGTGGCCTTTGGCAAGCGAAAAGTCGACTTCCATGGGCAGGATACCATGAGCGGTATGCAAAGTATGCTGGATATGGACGTCAAGCAGGCTGTCGGACACGGAGCAGTCGGTTGTTAATGGAATAAACCAGCAGCAAAATAATGAAAGTGACAGCAAAAAGCACCATGGCGTATTCGTTGGCTGCCGGGTAATTCAATGCCTCCACCTCGTTATAGACGGCCACGGATGCCACCTTGGTTACGCCTGGAATGTTCCCGCCGATCATCAGTACCACACCGAACTCTCCCACCGTATGCGCAAATGTGAGTACGAATGCTGTCAGGATCGCCGGTTTGCAATTGGGCAGGAGCACTTGTACAAATGTTTGCCATTCATTTTTCCCAAGCGTGTAGGAAGCTTCCCGCAACGACACCGGCAGCGATTGCAGCCCGGCGCGGATCGGGTAAACCATAAACGGCAGGCTGTACAAAATCGAAGCAATCACAAGTCCGGGAAACGAGAATACCAATCGCAAACCCAGCCATTCTTCAATCCAGGCTCCAAACCAATGCGAGGGGCTGAATGCCAGCAGCAAATAAAAACCGATCACCGACGGCGGCAGCACGAGCGGCATGCCGATCAGCGCCTCCACCACACCACGCCCTTTGAACTTCCCAAAAACCAGCCAGTAGGCGATCGGCAGGGCGATTACGAGCAGCAGAATGGAGGTGATGCCGGCGAGTTTAAAAGTGAGCCAGAGAGGTTGACTATCGATACCCATACTTTTTAAAAATTGCCTTCGCTTTGGCTGAATACAGGAACTGATAAAACTGCTCGCTCGACGCTTTTTTGGGCGAATCTGCGCTATGTTTTAATAGGATAGCCGCTTGTTGAATTGGTTTATAAAGACTTGAATCTACGATGATATAATGCCCCTTGCCTTTCATTTCGGGGGAAAGTACAATGGATAACGCATTAAAACCGGCTTCTGCCGAGCCGGTTGTGATATATTGAGCGGTTTGGGCGATACTTTCACCGTAAACCAGTTTCTTTTCTGTTTGTTCGTAAAGTTTCAAAGCATTCAATGCCTCAACGGCTGCTTGGCCATATGGCGCCGTCTGGGGATTGGGGACGGCTACTTTTCTGACTTTCCCGGTCGCTAATACTTCCGGGTTAAGATCAGTTTCGGGAATGTCTTTGGACCATAATACCAATGTGCCCGTTGCGTAAACTTCCGGCTTCCGGTCAGAGCCGCCGTTTTTGAAGATTTCCTCGGGATACTTCGTGTCGGCCGACACAAACACGTCGAATGGCGCGCCTTCGCGGATTTGCGTAGTGAGTTTGCCGGACGATGCCACTACGATCTCGATCTTTTTCCCGGATTCTTTCTCGAATTCCTGCTGGATTTCCTTCATCACATATTGCACATTGGCAGCCGTAGCAACCATGATTTGCTCGGAAGGTTTGGAACAACCGGCCAGAAATACGGTAAAAAGGGCAAGGATACGTAGTTTATTCATATCGCAATTTAGAGAAATTGGATTGAAGATAGGTAAATGGGAGGATGTGCCGCCAGGAAATTGTCGTAAATTGCGCCCCGTTTCGCCGGGCTGTTCCGGACGGACATTTTAACAGCTGATAGCCAATGGCTAAAAGCACAATTCAATTCACTATAATGATTATAGAAACTGCACAGCGCACCAGGCAGACATCGGAATACTATTTCTCGGTGAAGCTGGCCGAAGTGCGCAAACTGATTGCCGAAGGGCATGACGTCATCAATCTCGGGATCGGAAACCCGGATATGATGCCCTCAGTAGAAACGCTGGAAGCATTGACAACCGCTGCCTATCAACCGCAGGCGCATGGTTATCAGCCTTATACAGGCACCCCCGCTTTCAGAAAATCAGTTGCAGATTTTTATTATCGTACCTATGGTGTAACACTCGATCCGAATTCCGAAATATTGCCGCTCATTGGTTCGAAAGAGGGCATTACCCATATATCGCTGACATTCCTCGATCCAGGCGACGAGGTGCTGGTGCCCGAGCTGGGTTACCCGGCCTACCGTGCCGTAAGCCAGATGGTGGGCGCGGTGGTGAAAGAATACCCGCTGCGCGAAGATCACGGCTGGCAGCCCGACTGGACTGCCATGGAAAGTCTCGTGACGCCGAAAACGAAGCTCATGTGGCTTAATTACCCGCATATGCCCACGGGCGCGCCCGCGACGCAGGAGCTTTTCGAAGAAGCAGTTGCATTTGCTAAAAAGCACCGCATATTGCTTTGTCATGATAACCCATATAGCCTGATCCTGAATAAGAAAGCGCCGATCAGCCTGCTTTCTGTGGAAGGTGCCAAAGAGGTGGCGATCGAGCTGAACTCGATGAGCAAGTCGCATAATATGGCCGGCTGGCGGCTCGGATGGCTTTCGGGCGCGAAGGAATACATCAGCGCGGTGCTGACGATCAAAAGCAATGTTGATTCGGGGATGTTTTGGGCAATGCAGGAAGCTGGCGCGAAAGCATTGGGTAACTCTGCCGAATGGCATGCGGAGCGCAATGCCGTGTACCAGGGCCGTCTGGAAGCGTCCGAAGCGCTTTTGCGCACGCTCGGCTGCACGTGGGACGACAAGCAGGAAGGCATGTTCCTCTGGGGCAAGCTGTCCGATTCCACGGAATCGGCGGAAGCGCTCGTGAATAGCCTGCTGGTTGAAAAGCACGTTTTCATTGCACCGGGCTTCATTTTTGGCCCGAAAGGTCAGCGTTATATCCGTTTATCGTTATGTCTGCCGAAGGAAAGAATCTGGCAGGCGGTGGAGCGGATCAAAGGGTAATGTTTCAGGATATTTAATTTTAAAAATAATGATAATCAGTATCATAGGGGTCGGCTTGCTGGGCGGGTCGTTTGCCCTGGGGCTGCGCGAGAAATACCCGCACGTGAAATTCGTGGGCGTGGATAACTCGTCGGTTAATCAGAAAATAGCACTGGCGAAAGGGATCGTGGACGAGATCCTGACGCTCGACGAGGCATTGCAGGTATCGGAGCTGAACGTGCTGGCGACGCCCGTGGACGCCATTACCAAATTGCTGCCCTACATGCTCGATCATCTGCCGGATGGCCGGACGATCACGGATTTGGGTTCTACGAAGGAATTGATCTGCAAACTGGCGGACAAACATCCCAAACGTGGCCAGTTTGTAGCGGGGCATCCCATGGCCGGTACCGAAAACTCAGGCCCGGGTGCGGCATTCAAGGAGCTTTTGATTGATAAAAACGTGATCATCTGCGACAAAGAAAAGAGCAATCCGGATTCATTGGCATTGGTCGAAACGTTCCTGCGCGATGTAGGCATGAAAATCCATTATATGCAGCCCGTGGAGCACGATCTGCATTTGGCTTATGTGTCGCATCTGAGCCACATCAGCTCTTTTGCATTGGGTATGACCGTGCTGGACAAGGAACGCGACGAGCGTGCAATCTTCGATATGGCGAGCACCGGTTTTTCTTCCACAGTCCGCCTTGCGAAAAGCTCCCCGCAAATGTGGGCACCGATTTTTGACCAAAACAAAAAGAATGTTTCCAAGGCATTGGGGGACTATATCGAACTACTCAAAAAATTCAAAGACGCTATCGACGGCCGGGATATGGATGCCAGTCTTTCTTATATGGCCCGGGCTAATGATATCGGGCGGGTATTAGCGGGGATTGAGAAGAAATGATGAAATTGAATGATTGAATGACTGGGTAGTTAAGGTCAGGAAAAAGTTGAGAATTATTTCTTATAAGTAATTGATAGTTAGTATATTGCAAATGGTTCTGAAATTTTTCGGAACCATTTGCGTTTTAAGGCCTGTTAGGCTAGGGTCGCTTAGCAGCGCATCTTCTCGATTGATTTTGAAGCACATACTCAATAAAACAATAAGAAATGACAAAAGCGCATGGGGTTTTGGCAGCGGTATTGATAGCAGCAGGCATTTCATTAAGTGTTCACCGGGCCGACCTACTTTCCAGAATTTCTACCACCAAAAAATTGCCGTTCGCTAAGACCGATTCGGCTGTTACCCGTTCCGAATGGATTTCATTGTATGACTCGCTGGGCCTGAAAAAGCAGGGCTTGTCGGAACGTGCATTCTATTGTGCATGGTTTGGTTTTCAAAAAATCAAACTCGATAACCCGATCATGGCGATTTGCGACTTTACACAATCTTCGCGTAATAAGCGGCTGTATGTCATTGATTTGCTGAAAAAGAAAGTGCTTTTAAATACTTATGTAGCGCATGGCCGTAATTCCGGGAGCGAGTTTGCCGAGCGCTTTTCCAATGCGAACTCTTCTTTCCAATCCAGTTTGGGTTTTTATAAAACATTAGGTACTTACCAGGGAAAGCATGGCCTTTCGCTTCGGCTGGAAGGACTTGAAAAAGGCATTAACGACCGTGCATTGGAGCGCGCGATCGTCATGCATGGAGCGGACTATGTGAGTGAATCGTTTATCAGAAACACCGGCAGACTCGGCCGCAGCCTTGGCTGCCCCGCGGTGTCGATCGCCGATTCCAAAAAGCTGATCAATATGCTCTACAATGGGGCCGGACTCTTCATTTATTCCGGTGACCAGCATTATATTCAAAAATCTTCTTTGCTGGCCGGTATGGAAGCAATGGCCGATGTTCAGGCATTGGGCGTTTCGCGTTTGTAAACATCGGGGAAATACATCAAATCGCCTTTCGGATTACAATCCGCCGGTAAATACAGCAAAAACACCGGAACCCTCACTTTCAGCTTGTGCCACTTCGGCGGGTGCGAAACTGTATCGGGCTCGGCCATGAAATCGCTGTCGAGCAGTTTGGTACCAGCCATATAGTTGGCCAGGTCGGTCGGATGTTGCACGCGTACGCACCCGTGGCTGCGCCAGCGCTGGTCGCTTTTGAACAGGTATCTTGCATTTGTGTCGTGCAGGTAAATCGCCAAAGGGTTTTTGATCTCCACTTTTAGTAAACCCAGCGAGTTGTCTTCACCGGTTTCCTGCCTGAAACGGTAGGGGAATTTTTCGGCGGTTAGGTCGCCCCATTCCAATTCTTCAGGATTTATCGCCTGTCCGTCCTTGTCGATCACCTGAATGCGGTTTTTGGCCAGATACTCCGGGTTTGCCGCAGCTTTCGGAAAAATCTCTTTAATCGCAATGCTTTTGGGCACATTCCAGTAGGGGTGCGTGACAATGCTGGTCGCGTAGGTGTCGATCGTAGGCGTAGGCGTGTCGCGCTTACCCACGATGGTACGCATGGTGAGCACGTGCTGGCCGGCGGAATCCATCGCTGTCAGGTATGCGCCCCGGATATTGACCACTACAAACCGCGGTGCGCCCTGAATTTGCCGGTGAATCCAGCGATAAGCATTCAGCGTTTGGGCCACGTAAGCCGCGCTGTCCTTTTTCTGCTCCTTCAATAACCGGGTGTAATGGATTTTCAGGTTATGATAAACCGGAAAAACCGGTTCTAGTCTTTCCAGAACCTTTTCCACAGATTGCCCGTTAACAAGCTCCTCGGCCGCGTCGCGGATCAATGTAGTGTCGGTTTTGATTTTTTTCTGGGTAAACCGGATGGTGGGCTTGTGCCCGAACGCTAATTCTTCCAACAATCCAAATACCGGCTGCGTGCCGGCCTTCGCCTCGAATTTACGCGTATCGATCCCCGCATTGCCTGCGAGATCGAGTAGTTGCTGATAAGTTTTCTTTTCACTGATCGCCACGGCAAGCTCCTCGTCAGTCATTTCCTTCGGGTTTTTCCGGCAGGATTGCATGATCGCGAGCGTAAAAAGAATCAGGAGGGGAATGTACCGGGCTTTGCCCAGGCCGGAGAGCATTTGCATGAGGGTTGTTGATTTTTGGTGCTGACAAAAACAGTACAATTGTTATGCTAACTTAAAAAGCGCATACGCGTACTGCCAGCAGCTCAAAATGGGGAATTAAAGTGGCATCTCTGTACTTTAATTCCCTAAATCGATTATTCGTTACGAAGGCTGCGAACAGGATCGGCGGTAGCTGTGCGGATCGCCTGGAAACTCACCGTTCCGATCGTCACGACCAATGCCGCCAGGCCCGTTACGGCAAACACCCACCAATGGATTGCCGTCCGGTAGGGATAACTTTCCAGCCACTTTTGAAGGCCGTACCAGGCCAATGGTGAAGCTACCACGATGGCGATCATCACCAGTTTAACAAAATCCTTCGAAATCAATCCTACAATACCTGCTACCGACGCGCCCAGCACCTTGCGGATGCCTACTTCCTTCGCCCGCTGCTCCGCCGCCTGCACCACCAGCCCGAAAATGCCCAATGCGGAAAGGAACATCGTCAGTCCGCTGAAAAAAAGGAAAAGCTGGTGCAGTTTGGATTCGGCTTCGTATTGTTTGAAAATCTGGTCTCCAACGTTGTTGATGCGTAGTGATTTGTGGGGCAAAAACTGCTTTCCGAGTTTTTCCACGGAGGCTACGACCTGCTTTTCGGTGCCTGGCCGAATGCGGATGAGCATACCGCCGTAGTCCGGCGACTTCCGAGCGAGTATAATCGTCGGTTTGATAGGCTCGTAGAGTGATTCGTTGTGAAAATCGCCGACAATTCCGACTGGCACCGAGCTCGCATTCTCGACGTGCTTGTCCAGTTCCCTGATACCCAGCATTCGTGCGGCTGTGGTAGTAATCAACGCGTTCTGGTTCATTTGGGCTTTTTCAAACAGTTCAAAACTGATTTTTTGAAGCGAATCTCCATTGAGCGCATCGGCATAACGGTCGCTGAACATCCGGCCTTTCATCAATTTCAGGCCTAAGGTTTGCGGCAGGTCGATGTCGCCGGCAATATACCATATCGCGATTTGTCTCGTCGCGTCGGCAGGGTCTTTGATGTTTCGCCTCATATAGCCGCCGCCCTCGGTTGGCAGCCAGAAAGCAATACTGCTGGAAACTACGCCCGGAATGCGCTGTATTTCGGTTTTGAAAACATTGCCTTTGCCTTCCCAGGAAATCTGTTCGATGCTTAGCAAGTCATTCTTTTTGTACCCGAGTTCCTTGTCTTTCATCAGGCGAACCTGCTGCCATACCACGATCGTCGCCAGGAGTACCACAATGGAAATGCTGAACTGTGCCACGACGAGCGTTTTCCGCAGGCCATTCCGTCCCAATGCCGACGTCATGATTCCCCGCAAGGTATTGGCTGGTTTGAAGCCGGATACCATCCAGGCCGGGTAAACGCCCGTGATGAGCGAGGTGATGAAAATTGTAGCCAATGCCGCGGCGGCCATCCCGGCGCCCGAAATGAAGGTGATCACGAGCTTGTGACCCAGGAAGTTTTCCACTGGCGCCAATGTGAAGTAGTAGGCAAAGAAAGCAATGCAGGTAGATAGTCCGAAGAGGAGCAGGGTTTCGGTAAGCAACTGCACTATGAGCTGGAGTCGGGAGCCGCTGAGGATTTTCCGCACACCGGTTTCTTTGATCCGCGCAAATGCTTTCGCCGTACTGAGATTGACGAAGTTCACGCAGGCAATGAAAAGCAGCAATAATGCCACACCGGCAAAAATATAAATGGTACGTGCATTGGCCTTGATGTTCTGTCCCTCCGCGAAATCGGAATGAAGGTAAATGTCCTGCAAAGGCTGAAATTCAAACTGTTCCCGTCCGCTATTTTTCATAAAACCTGCATACCATGCATTCACCTTGCGGGCAAATGCATGTACGTCGGTGCCGCGTTTGAGCTTAATGTAGCTGCGGCCGTAGGTCATGTAGCCGGAGCTTAGGAGCGGCTCAATCTTCCTGGACCGGATCCTGATCGCGTCTGCACGGAGGTGGCTGTTGTACGGAATGTCGTCGATTAGGGCAGTAACTTCGTAGGCCACCGGCTGCGAATCGAATGTTGGAATATTATGGATGATTTTACCGATTGGGTCCTGGCCCGGGAAAATCTTTGCCGCATACGACTTGCTTACCGCGAGCTTCCATCCGTTTTGGGTGGAAGGCTGAAAGCTTCCTGCGAGCAATTTAATGTCGAGAATTTGGCTGATGGCCGTATCGGCGGTGAGCAAATGCGTTTCCACGCCGTCGCTGTCACCAGGATGAATTTTGAAATGAAGTGTAGTAGCATCCAGCGGCGACCACGATTCTACTTCTGCGTAGTTTTTTTGCAATTCGGGGCCCAGAGCCTCCGGCGAGGAGCTCGATCGTTCGACGATGTCGGCACCCATTTTGCTCCTTGTTACAATCCTGTAAATATCATCCTTCCTGCCCCATTGCCGGTCATACGAAAGGCTATCGATCACCACGGTAGCCACCATCATGCAAGCCCACAATCCTATGGAAAGCCCCGTCAAATGGATCAGCGAATAGCCCCTGTTTTTTACCAAAACCCGCGAGCCGATTTTGAAATAATTACGCAGCATATCGCGGCTGAATGCGGATGGCGAGCCGTATGGCGACGGTTTTCGCCGCATGATCGAGGGTCGGAGCAATGCAGCCACTTCGCGGAGGAAAAAGAAATTGGCCTTGCGTGCGCCTGTGCGGCGGTGGTGCAGGGCGTAGCGCTCGTGGAGGTCGCCGAGGAGTTCTTCGCGCAGGTGCGGGGCGCAGATGCGCGTGGCCAGCTTATCGAGCCAGCGGGGAGGGAGTGGTTGCATGGTTCAGCTGTTTGAAAAATCGAGGCCCATTTTTGATAATTCGGCAGGCGTAATGCGGTTCCAGAGGCTGTTCCGCACGGAACGGGCTTCGTGCAGGATCTTGCCGCCGTAAGCTGTAACGGCAAACAGCCGTTTGCGTCTTCCGCCGCGTTCCTGCGTGGCCTCGCCGAGGTGCGAGTTCAGGTAACCTTTCTGTTCCAGCCGTTGCAGTGCGGCATGTACGGCACCGGTGCTCACGGTTTGCCCGGTTTCACTTTCGAGCTCTTCCGCAATGCTCACCGAGTAGGCGCCCGGCGCCAGTGCAGCCACTGCCAGCAGTACGATTTCTTCAAATTCACCTAGATCGCTTCGTCTCATAGAATGTGTCCGTAGTTATTATATCTATTTCTGTATGTAAAATATCTTGCCAGATGATGAAAACTGTATTTGCGTTGAAATTGTGCGTGTTTAACGAAAAATCCCTGTTCAAAAGCGGACAGGATTCGTCCGGCTTTGCACAGGGACCATAGGGCGAAACCGCGCTATCTCTTACCAAAAAACCGCTGCTTAGGGCTTTCCTTCTGGGCGTATTCCTTTACCGCTTCCGCGGCCTCGATTGGTAAATCCGATTCGAGAATGGAGGCGCCATCTTTCGCAATGGCAAGGTAGGCGGCTTTGCGCTCTTCGGGGGTTTTGAGTTTGTCGTAGGACGATGCAGCCGAGATCATGCACATAGTGCCTTTTTTGTTCAGTAATGCATACAATTCCTTGTTTTCGGGCTTGACGTGCGGGCCAATGTAGGCGATCATCTGGTCGAAGGGTACCCCGGCCTTTTCGTAATCCGCATATTCCTTCATATTCCGGACGAATGCGGAGAAGGTGTGGTTTTTGTTTTGGGATAAATAATAGGTCATTTCCGCGGCGCTGTGGACGGTAAGCATCACGAATGCATCTGCTTTGTGCTTTCGGATCAATGCTGCCGTCATCGCAAGGGGAACATCCTTGTGGTCGAGGTTGAGGACGGTTTTTCCACGCGCCCATTCGATGACCTCGGATAGCGTCGGGATCGGGAAGTCGGTAACGTTGCCTTCGGCGTCTTTCAGGCGGAATTTTTTGAGTTCTTCATAAGTGTAATCCGACAGCTTGCCCGTGCCGGTCGTCGTCCGGTCCAGTGTGGCGTCGTGCATGAGTACCATCACGCTATCCTTCGTCAGCCGCGGATCGATTTCGAAGAATGCCGGGGTGTGTTTCAATGTATTTTCAAAAGTGGCGATGGAGTTTTCGGGGAAGCCTTTTACCATGCCGCCGCGGTGGCCGGTGATGAGGATCGGGTCGTTGCCGGTGAATTGAAAATAGGCGTGCAGGTCTTTCGCAGTCTTGATTTTCAGAACGTTTAGTTTGTTCTGCGCATGGCTGGAAATATGGTTTCCCATTGCAAGCAGCGCGGCTAGTACAAATGGGTTAAGGAATTTGTTTTTCATAATAATAGCAAAAATTAAGAGCGGCAATTGAGTTTCAAAAGACTGAATTCGCCCTGCCCGTCGAGGCTGAATAATGTCACCGAAGAGTTCTCCTGGACGATCTGCCGGTAATTTTTTAGCGGCATACCCAGTTTCCAGGCCATGTAAAACCGGTTTACGGCATTATGCGCAACCACCAGCACCGTGCCGTTGGGATGTTTTGTTGAAATATCATTGAAAAAATCATCCACACGCGTCACAATCTCGACGGCCGTCTCGCCCGTACCGCCCGCACGTGCGTAGTCAGGCTCCTGCGCCCAGGCGTCCCAGAGCGCAGGGTTTTCGGCTATAAACTCCGCTCGCGTTTTTCCCTCCCATTCTCCGAACGAGGCCTCGACCAATCGCTGGTCGACGGTGATACCGGGATAGTTACCCGAAGCAATCGTGGCGGTGTGGTGCGCGCGTTGCAGGGGCGAAGTATACACGGCGTCGAAATGAATGCCTTTCAGCAATGAGGCGGCCAAATGTGCTTGTTGAAGGCCTTTTTCGGTTAATCCGATGTCCGTAGCGCCGCAGTAGCGGTTGCGGTCGGCGTTCCAGAAAGTTTCTCCGTGACGGAGCAGATACACGTGAAGCATGGTCAATGGATGATGGGCACGGGGCCTGGTATGAAACCTTTTTGAGTTAAAGTTTGGATAAAAACCTGGTATTGCTGCTCGTAAGCTTCGGTCAGGGCTGGTTCCGGTTGGATGGTTTTTTCAATGCGCGTCATCGCGCGTGCAGCCTGCGTGAGCGTCCCAAAATGCGAACCCGCCGCCGCGACGATCGCCGCCCCGGCGGCACCGGTCACATTGCCGCATTTGTGAACGGGCTTGTTGAGTACATTGGCGCGGATCGTGAGCCAAACATCGCTGTTGCTCCCGCCTCCCGCGGTGTACACCGCTTTCACTTTTTCGCCCGACAGGTTCTCGATTACTTCATAGGCATAACGCTCGACGAATGCGACGCCCTCCATGTTGGCGGTAAAAGTAGCTTCCTGGCTTGCATTTTCAGGCGTGAAACCCCGTGCGTGCGGTGCGATGAAGGGGAAACGTTCGCCCTGCTGCAACAACGGATAAGCGATCAGTCCGGTGGGAATGAGTATTGCTGCCGCCTTATTCAGCAATTCGAGACTATCGGTAAAGCCCGCTGAAACCCAGTCGGCACCGATATTACCCGCGCCACCGGGCATCCAGTAACCTTCGGGATGGCGATGGCTGTAAACGCGGCCTTCCGGGTCTCGGATTTCCCGTGTTGTTACGCCTTTTACCACGAGCGTGGTGCCGATAGTGGTATTCCAATCTCCTGGCTGTACCGCGCCTGAAGCGACTTGCGAAGCACAACCGTCGGTCATGCCTGCTATTACCTCTATGGCGTTGATTCCTAATCTTTGCGATAAACCGGGCAGCAATGTACCTATTGCAGTGCCGGAAGGGACTACGCTTTGCAGCCATTCTTTTCGCAACGGTAAATGTTCCGTCAAGTAGGAAGGCCATTCGCCTGTGCCGACGTCGAAGCCGGACTTCAATGCATTGGTATAGTCTGTTATTGAAAAATCGCCGCAGAGTTTGCCGATGATAAAATCGGTTGCATGGATCCAGGTCTTGATCCGCGCCGCTTTTTCGGTGAAATGGTTGGAATACCACACCATTTTGGATAGGCCACTGGACGCATTAAAACCCGTGTAGCCGTCCGGGTGGAGCCGCTCCGCCGTTTCCCGGCAATATTTCCCTTCGGCCGCAGGGCGGGTATCGGAGTACATCAGTGCATTGTGCAGCGGTTCGTTATGTTCGCCGAGCGGGATCACCGTGCCGGACGTGGAGGTGACCGAAATCGCTTTGACGGCATTTAAATCAACGCTTCCCCGAACGCAGACGAGCAGGTTTTGCAGGCATTCGAACGCCGATTCCCACCACAAAGCCGGCGATTGCTCCTCGCGCGAATGTGCCGTGAGCGGAAAGATTTTCTCGCTACTGCCGACCGTTCCACCTGTTTCATCGAGCAACACCACCCGCACACCCTGCGTCCCGACGTCGATTCCAATGAAATATGAATGCATTTAATTGATCAATTTTCGATTAACAATAAATTATTGCGAGGTATCGACAGTCGCGGCGCCGACAAATATGAAGGTGCGTTTGTGTCGGGTGGAATTATTGGTGCGTAAATGATTTTAATGTATTTCGTGCGTTTTTCCATTCGGTGTGCCATTTCAGGTGAATATTGTTGCCATCGGGCTCTGTAACCTGCAACGTCTCTGGCGTATGGTTTGGAATGCCTAGTGCATTGTTGCAAATCACCACCCCGCCCGAGACCGAGGCCTGGCGATAGTTGGTGCGTATCATCACTTTTACACCCAACAAATTGGCTATAAACTGCCTTAGGAGTCCGCTCTGCACGCCTCCGCCGCACATCCAGACATAACCCTGCTCATGGTGCGCTACTTCGCGGAGCACGTTGTAGTTTTCGGCAATGCTGCACGCAATGTCCCAAAGTGTGGCCCACACAAAATGCGCCCGGCTGAGCTGGTGCGATACGGGTGTGTTGAAAACAAACCCGCCACGGGTAAGCGGCGACTTTTCACCGGCCAGCAACGAGCCCAGCGCGCCTACGCAATGTGTGTCGCGAATGGCAGCTACCTCGGTTTCAATCAGTTCGTAGGGTTCATTGGGATAGAAAATTTCTTTTAACCGCTGGTAATTCAGCCCCGTAACGCCAGCGTTAGCTTCGAGTAGGAAGTTGGTGTTGTCGGTATGGCGGTTGGTCCAGGTGCGGGCTTGGGTGTCGGTTACGTAGTGATCTTCAATCTTAATAATAGGCGTGGTGGTGCCTGAAACGATCACGATATCTTCAACGGACGGTTCGAGGCTCATGATAGCGAGCTGCGTGTCCGAGCCGCCAACTACCACATCCGCCGTTTCTGAAATACCGAGTTCCTGTGCAATTGCAGGTAATATTTTGCCCAAAACCGAGCCTGAACGCACCAATGGCGGCAGTAGCGTACTGTCTAGCTGATAGATGTCGCAAAGTTTTGGTGACCATTCGCCTTTGGCGACATCGTACAGCAGCGTTTCAGAGGCTTGCGAATGTTCGTAGCCCTGCACCCCGCTGAACATGAACTGCGCCCAGTCACTGATGCTGACGAACGTTTCAACCTGCTGCCAGAGGTCCGGGCGGCGTTCGCGTACACCGACGAGTTTTAATGCAGAGAAAAGAGAAGTGGGGTAGCGGCCGGTAAGCGTGTAAATTTCATGCTTGTCGGGTGCGTCGTCCTCCCACTCCCGGCCGCGATGGTCGATATTCGGCATGCCTATGAGCGACTGGCCGGTACTGTGGAGTACTACAATGCCCTCGCGCTGGCTGGTGGCCGTCACGGCTGCTATGGTCACCGGTCCGGCCTGCGCCAGGGCTATCGACGACAGATTCTTAATCTGTTGCCAAAGCGCCTTGGGGTCGAAAAATATGGATTCGGGATAATGAATGTCCTTTTCGTACTGCATATCGCCGCTCGCTACGCCCAGGATAGCGCCGGTGGTGTCGGCGATGGCGACCCGCACGTTGCCGGTGCCGATGTCGGCCACGAGGTAAGCCTGTTTCAATGTCATTGCTTTTGGGTTAATGGGTTCTGACAGACAATACTTCGCGGTTCACCAATTGGCGGATGGCGCGGTTGCCTGTTAGGTAAAAGTCACGCAGGGCCTTGTTCATAATGTCGGCATGGTGATCTTCCACTTCAAAAGTAGCCCCGGCAATGTGCGGCGTGGCTAGTACATTTTTGTGATGGATGAGGCGATAATCCAGTTCATCAGGTGGTTCGTGGTCAAAAACATCGAGGATAGCCCCGCGAATCTTGTTGTTTTCGATGGCTGAAAGCAGTGCTTCCCGCTTTACGACCACCGCGCGGGCCGTATTTACGAAAACGGCATCTTTTTTCATCAGCCCGATCAGTTCCTTGCCAACCATACCCTCGGTTTCTTTATTTACCGGTAAATGAATGGATACTACATCGCTGAGGCGGAAAACGTCTTCCAGGCTCACCTTTTTAAAATCCGGATCCTCCGAGGTGTAAAAGGGATCATAATAGAGAATTTCGGCCGGAAAATGCTTTACAAGATTGGCGATAGTCTGCCCCACAGCCCCAAAACCGACCATTCCGATCGTTTTTCCCGCGATTTCGTTCCCCTTAAATTGTAAATAGGAAGTGTGCGCCCCGGCCTCCCATTGCTCCCCTTCCAGCCACGCAATACCTTCGAGCGTGTTGCGCAGGAGGTTGATGAGGTTGGCAATGAACATTTCCGCCACCGCCTGCGCATTGCGCGCGGGGGTGTTAAAAACCGGGATGCCTTTGGCCGTGGCGGTGGCTACTGCCACATTGGAAGGCGTCCCCCGGCAGACGCCGATAAACTGTAAACCGGGGAATGCTTCGATCACAGCCGAGGTCACGTGGTCGTGTTCGGTAATGAGGGCATCGGCCCCGGTTTCTGTCAATAATGCAATGAGCTCGCCCTCGTTGTAAGCGCGCTCCTGCAATTTCCATGGCTGATAGATGATCTCTCCGAATTGTTCTTTTAATGCCTGCTGCGCCTTGTCGTGGTAGGGGGCGGTGATTAGGATTTTCATAATTGGTGTCGGCGGTCAAATTGTGTCAATTGTTGTCATTAACTGTCAAATGCTTCTCCCCAACGCTACTCTTCTGCGGCAGCGTTATAAACCGCGTCAGTACGGCGCTGATGAAGTACAAAATTGCCAATGTCCAGGCCACGCCTTCGCTGCCGATAGAGCCGATGAAGAGTCCTACGATGGCGGGGCCGATGAATACCGGGAGGCCTGCACCGAGGTTCAGGATGGCCATGGCAGCACCTTTTTCTTCTTTGACCAACGACGGTACCAATGCCGATAATGGTACATATCCGGCGAGTAATCCGCCCCATAGAATGCCCGGGATGAGGATGAGCCAGAAGTTGCCGTCGAAAAGCGCCGGTGAATAGTAAAAAAGCAACGTGCTCACGCCACAACCGAACCCTCCGAACCACATAATGGTGTTCTGCCAGCCCAACCGGTCGCCTACGAACCCGAAAATGAGGTTGAAAATGATATTACTGGTAAAAATGGTACCCCATATCCACAGCCATTCCTGCGTCGACAGCCCATGAGCAGCCATATAGGTAGGCATGAACACCGGGAATGCAAACTGGGCCGTCGTGTTGATGATCCGCACAATGCCGCCTATGAGCACTTTGGGCTCTTCACGGATAATCGTGAAGCCTTTCAGAAGTTCTTTGGCCTTTCCGGCAGCTTCACCAGTGGAGTGGAATTGATCTTTGTTTAAAACCAATGCAAGAAACGCCCCGACGGAAACCCAGAATATCGAGCTCCAAAGGGTGTTCTGGTAACCAATGCGCTCGATGGCCCAACTTGAATAATAGGCACCGAAGACATTGAGCCCGCCGGTAAACACAAACCAGAACCAGCCTACCGCCCGCCCCAGCGCATTTTCAGGTGTGCGATAGGTGATCCACACAAGAAACGAATACGCAAACAACGGATACCCGAACCCTCGGATCGCATAGGTGAGCAGCATGACGGGGAAATTCAGCGATTTCATGCCCAGTCCCACAAAACCCACCGTGCCGAGGATGTACAGCAAAATACCCATCAGCATGGCCTTGCGTGGCCCGTACCCTTCGGCGAGCACGCCTGAAAACCACGACGAAATGGCGATGGTAATGCCGTAAACGGTGAATAGCGAGGCAGACTGCTGGATGGTCATCCCGCGGTCGAGGAGGTAGGGGCTGAGCCAGCCTTGCTCCACGCCATCGCCCATCATGAAGATCAAAATACCCAAATAGCCCCAGGCGAGGTGCCTGGGCAATCCGATGCGGTCAAAGGGTGTCGTTGGTGTCATGTTGGATTGGTTTAGGAATATAAAGAGGTTGGCGTTGGCGAGGGTTAGAGTAGACCTAAATTTTACATTTTGGCAACAATGAGTTAAAAATTATTTCACTTTTTGGTGCCTATCCCGCGCTCCGGCAGCGATTTGGTCTACTGTTGGCATATTATACATAAAATTCATGGAATAGTATAGTATGAAAGCCATGCAAACAAAGTGAAATTAAATTATTTAAACAAAATTAAAGTATATTAAAGCAATAGAAACAATCTCTTTTAAGTGTTAATGAAATGATAATGTCCGCTTAGGGATAGTAACCAGGCCGTATGCAGTCTTTTGTAAGGGTATTAGCTTCTATTCAAAAAGTGAATCTGGCGGTATGGGTGCGAACGGATATGCGGGAAGGTTTCCATGTTTTGGAAACTATGGTTATACTTGCTTTCAAAGTGTATCGAAATGACAATTACGGAAAGGCATCAATTCATTTTGCAGGAGCTGAAAAGGGCAGGTACGGTGAGTATCATACAGCTGTCGGAACAAATGCAGGTTTCCGGCGTGACAATCCGGAAGGACCTTAAACTACTCGAAGACAAAAACCTGCTGTTCAGGACGCACGGCGGAGGTTCGCTGAACAACCCTTATGCAGTCGAGCGGCCCATTAATGAGAAGGAATTCATTAATTCCAATGAAAAGCAAAGCATTGCGCGAGAGGCATTGACGCTGATCCGGCAAACGGATTCGATCATGATCGGCTCGGGGACAACGGTATTTGAACTGGCGCGCTGCCTGCATCCGACGAAGCAGATCACGGTGATCACGCCGGCGGTAAAAGTGACGTTGGAGCTCAGTAACAGGCCCAATGTGGAGGTGTTACAGCTAGGCGGACTGATCCGCCAGAACTCGTCTTCCGTGGCGGGCTCCTATGCCGAATATATTCTCGAACATATTTCCTGCGGGGTGCTGTTTATCGGTGTCGACGGGATTGACTTCGATTTTGGGTTGTCTATCAGTAATTTAACCGAGGCCGGGCTGAATCAGAAGATGATTAGTACCGCGCAGGTTGTAGTAGTGCTTGCCGACCATACGAAGTTCGGCAAGCGGGGAATTGGCAAGATTTGCGACCTCGACCAGGTGCAGTACATCGTAACCGATGCGGGCGTTTCGGACGAGGCCATCAAATCCCTGGAAGACCGTGGCGTAAAAGTGCTGGTCGCAGGGAAGTAGCGGTTTAGAAAAGTAAGGGTTTAGGGAAGTAAGTCTGCTGTTATTAATCCATTTTATCGGCCAGTTCCAGGCTCAGTTTGAGCTGTTTTCTGGTCGATGCGGTGAGTTCGCGTTTTGCCAGTGCATGGCATTCATAAGTTGCATCCGCGAACATCATTTGTTGCGGGGGCGTTTTTTGGGTGGCGGCCGAAGGGCCGCGCAATGCGCCCACGAGCCCCATTTCGCGCGCAACGTAAACATAGCGCACGGCGTCGATTACCACGCCGGCGGAATTGGGTGAATCCTGTACCGAAAGCTGTGCGTCAAGCGTCACCGGTGAGCCCATGAAGCCTTCGAGTTCGAGGCGGAAATTGGCAACTTTGTTATCTCCGTAAAATGCAATGTATTCCGAAGGCCCCGCGTGCAGGAAGCTGTCGGCCGTGGAAATGCCGCGGATGTCGTTTTGGGCACGGATCACATTCTCTTTGGAAATTTTCTTTGATTTCAGACGGTTTTTGTCTTCCATATTCAGGAAATCGGTGTTGCCGCCCACATTTCGCTGAATGTGTGCTTTCACATGGTGGCCGCGCTCGAAGGCCAGTTCCTGCAACATTTGGGACAATATGCTTGCGCCAAACTGGCTGCGCATGTCGTCTCCGATGATCGGAATGCCCGCGTCAATGAATTTTTGCTCCCATTCCGGGTCCGACGCGATGAATACCGGAATGCAGTTGACGAGTGAAATACCTAGTTCAAGGCAGATCTCCGCGTAAAACTCCGTTGCCAATTGTGACCCGACCGGCAGGTAGTTTATCAATATTTCTACCTCATGCGCTTGTAGATGGGCGATGATTTCCTGGCGGATGGTGGCGGTCAATGCTTCGTTATACCTTTCGCCGCTGGTCAGCAAATCGGTTTCTTTGAGTTCTTCCTTTATCACGAAACGGTTATCGGCCGGGTAGGCGAGCATTTGCGGCGAAACGCCGTCGAGTACCGGCGAGCGATAAACCGGCGCTTTACTGGTCACTTCCGTATAAAGTGCTATCGCGCAGTTTGGCTTAGTAAAAATGGCATCTTTCAATGAGAGACCGATTTTGCGCTCGTCGACCTCGAAGCCGCACACAAATTCAATATTCTCGGCGCGGTAGCCACCAATCTCGTCGGCCATCAGTCCGGAGGTTTTTTCTGTATACCGTGTGTAGTATTCAACTCCCTGCACCAGTGAACTAGCGCAGTTTCCGACACCTACGATCGCTACCTTTATCTTCTTATCGATATTTGACATTTCCAATAATCTAAGTTTATGATGAAAATATATTTTTAAAATATTTTAATTAATATAAAATACTTTAATTTGAGCCAAAATAAACTATTTAAATCTGATAATGCAACTGTAAATGCATATTAATGCAAACGTTTGCATTAATATGCGCGAGTTTAATTTTAGGTATATTACAATGCCACGAAGGCACGAATTAACACGAATATTCTTCGTGTCAAATTCGTGCCTTCGTGGCATTTAGACAGGCTATTAAATTCCCTACAAGTACTTCTGCATATAGCTCACAAACAACTTCCAATCCTCCGGCAACACCGTGTGTCCTCCCTCATGCATGTAATACCCGAGGTTGTTCATGAGCAAAGACGTATCCCCGGCCGCTGGCATAGTAGCGGAAGCGTCAGGTCCTGTCTCTCCAAAAAGACGGTAAACAGGTGCCGCCGCAACCGCGGACAGGAACTCGCCTTTGGGATCCGACCAGTAGTCAGTGCTTCCGGTTTGCAGCAAGAGCGGCCGTGGGGCCATGAGCGCCACGAGTATATGTGCATCGATCGGCATTTCGTTCACCTTGTCGGCCCAGCCGTGGTAGTTAGGCGCGAACTGATATAAATACCGCGAGGGGTCGGAAATATGCCGGATCGTCTCGCCATAATTGCGGCGCGCCAACGCAGCACCGCCCTCGCCGGAAATACTGGCAATTACCATTTTGAATCGCTGATCGTGAATGCCAGCCCAAAGCACCGTTTTTCCAAGTCGCGAGGCGCCCTGCAATGCTACACGTTTGGCGTCGATCTGCGGATCGGTTTCGAAATAGTCCATTGCGCGGCTGAGTCCCCAGCCCCAGGCGGCGATAGCGCCCCATTCGTCGGCGGCGGGTTCCGACTGACCGTTTTTGAGGTAGATTTTGCGAATACCGTATCGCAGGCCGTCCTTGAAATCCGGCTCGATATCGCCGTAATAGACCGTCGCGAAGCCAATGCCGGCATCGAGGAACTGCTCCACATTGAGCTTGCCAAACGGTGTAGGCTTGTCGGCCTTCACTTTTTGGCCTTCCTTGTTCCAGATCTCGCCCACGCGCAAGCCAGTGTCGTCGATAATCTGGTTGTAGGCGGCGAAGGAAATATTCAATAATAGCGGCGCTGGTTTGGCGGCCTTCGCCGGGAGGTAGATCAGCAGGTTCATTTTGTGATCCGATGTGTCCTTTGTAAAATACACCGTCACCTGCTTGCGAATGGCTTTTCCATTGAAGGCCGGGGTGCCCTTATCGAATATATGGAATGCCAGATCTTTTGGTTTGGGCGGCATTTTGCCGAACTGATTTTCTTCCGCAAGCCGCAGCAATTCGGGACGGCGCTTGTCGGTCCATTGTTTGGCAGTGGTGACCGGTTTCCTGTCGGCGGTTTTCAGGAGTTCAGGCAAGGTGTAAGTCCCGACGGAATCTTCATTGTAATTGACTGGAAAACCCGCAACGACTGTCGGGCGGTTTGCTGCTGGTTGCTGAGCGAATGCGCTCGCGGAGGCGAACAGGAATAGTGCAGGTAAAAATTTTATTCTCATGGGATTAGGGACCCTGCCAGGGGGATTGGTCATGTTTAGCGTCCTAATAAGTCCCGGGCTGCTAATGATTACTGACTTTGTTTTTAGAGAGTTGGTTAATCCGGCGGCATTACTTCCTGACTGGCGCATGGTACCCGCGCCGGTGGGTCAAATCAAAAAATCCATCCATTCCCATGATGCCATAAAAGACCACCTTTCCATTCGTCAATTCCAGATATCCGAATTCACTTAGCGGGACGGTTTTTATTGGAAGCGGTATCATTTTAAAAGATTCTAAACCTCCAATCAGCTTGAAAATCCGGTTCGGCGTTGAATCCATGGGAAACATTTCCCGCTCCGATACTTTGCGCGCCAGGAATTCTTCAACATTCTCACTCATTTTATCATAAACGATCACATCTTTCCCGACATGGTATCCCTGACGATGCTGAAAGCTAGAATCTTTGAAAACCGGACGGATCGCCACTACGTCTTTCGGGAAAATATGATGCCGTTTTCCGCAGGAGATCAGGAAGGTTGTTAGGAATGCAAGGGTTAGTGACTTCATTGGTGTGGGTACGGTGGTTTCGATGTACGGTTGTAATCGGCAAGTAACAAAAAAGCCAGACAAAATGCCTGGCTTCTATGACCGCAGTGGAAGCTTGTGTGTTTCCGAACGTTAAACTGTTATTTTCGTCTTGTATTGCAAGCATCAAAGTGGCATCAGAAATGGTGATATTTATAGTCTGATGCAAAAGCAAACGGGGTCTACTTTAAAACGAGAGTGTATGAGGGTTGTATTTGTTCTTGTCTTTGCGTTGTTCGGGCGGGTTTCGCATTCACAAGATATTCATATCGGAGGTAGAAATTTGAAAAATATTGAGCACCGACTAATTTTTAGCCAAAAAGATGAAAATCAAATCAAGGATATAAACCTGAAAAATGCAGGAATAAAAAAGATTGGATTGGTGTATATTTCTGATAATCAGTATTCTTATCGGAAGACGGCGCCGATTCCGCTTAACAATCAATACAGTACGATTGACCCACAACCCAGTTTTAGGAGCAGAATTGATAGCGTTATTATAAGAACACTTAAAGCCAACAATGCGATTGATATTTTTTATTTGCCTGATAGTGACTCGCTTAGTATTGAAAAGTGCTTCCAGGTGAAGTTTTCAGGAGCAAATTTTCGCGACCGTCAATGCGCGGAAGAAAACTTTAAAATTTTATTTAAAAATAATTTTCATGCGGTGGTTGTGCTTTATGAGCAAGAAATACCAGACTATTTTACACAGACCAATACCAGGCTATTAAGCGCAAAAGGGTATTTTTCTAGTTTGAAGAAGACATTGGTATATCAATCTTTAATGTGTAGAATAATTGCATTCAATACAGGTTCGAAAACTCGTTCAACGACGTTTCAGCAACTTAGTGCAAAACTTATCGAAGAAAACGATAATCTTGATTATAGGGAGTTTGTGAAAAAATTTGGAAACACCAAGGAGGATATATTGCTGAATCAAATAGCCAATAATATTGACGAGATCGTGAAGGTACTGAACAAATGAACCTGACGTCTATGCTTTTTGAAATTGGCACTTGCCGTCATTTGCTGAAACTATCCAGAGTTTAGTTGGAGTCGCATTCGACAAACTTCCATTCTTGCAAACACAAAAAAGCCAGACAAAATGCCTGGCTTTTGTGACCGCGACGGGAATCGAACCCATATCTAGAGTTTAGGAAACTCCTATTCTATCCGTTGAACTACGCAGTCAATACCCATCCCCAACAACCGGGAATCGGGGTGCAAAACTGAGAAAAAATCATTTGAATTACAAATGATTATTCCTCAGTTTCTACGGCTGTGTAGCCGAGATCGAGCCAGTTCGGGTAAATGGAGAAGTGTCTTTCCTTCACCAATGAGAACAGCGTCCGTTTTAATTCATCGATATTTTCCTTCTGCTGGGCGGAGATAAATACCACATGGTCGGCTTTTTCGGCGATGTAGCTTCGTTTCAGCTGATTGAGTACGTCCTGTGTCGACAGCGTGGTTTCTTCCTGGTCTTCGTCGTCGTTGTACGATGGTTTGTACAAATCTATTTTGTTGAATACCAATATGGAAGGCTTGTTCGCTGCTCCTATTTCTTCCAGCGTTTTGTTCACTACATCCAGATGCTCTTCAAAAGAAGCATGCGAAATGTCCACCACGTGCATCAGAATATCCGCCTCGCGCACTTCGTCGAGGGTCGATTTGAATGACTCGATGAGGGTGGTTGGAAGTTTGCGGATAAAGCCGACGGTGTCCGTGAGCAGAAAAGGGACATTCTCCATATTCACCTTCCGCACGGTTGAATCGACGGTTGCGAAGAGCTTGTTTTCGGCAAAGACATCGGCCTTGGAGAGGTTCCGCATCAATGTCGATTTGCCCACGTTGGTGTAACCCACAATGGCCACGCGCACGAGGCGGTCGCGCTCTTTGCGGCGGGTAGTGCTTTGCTTATCGACTTTTTCCAGTTTTTCTTTCAGGAATGCAATCCTGTCTTTTACGATCCGGCGGTCGGTTTCGAGCTCGGTTTCACCCGGGCCACGCATACCCACACCCGCACCCGATTGGCGGCTAAGGTGGGTCCACATGCGCGTCAAACGAGGGTACATATATTGGTACTGCGCGAGTTCTACCTGCAATTTCGACTGGGCCGTCTGCGCACGCATCGCGAAAATGGCGAGGATCAGCAAGCTGCGGTCAATTACCTTAATGTCCTTAAAAACGGCTTCCAGGTTGCGGACCTGCGAAGGCGACAGATCGTCGTCGTAAATGATCATGTCAACCGGGTTCGCGGTGACGTAGATCAGGATTTCTTCCAGCTTGCCTTTTCCGGTGTAAGTCCGGATGTCCGGCCGTTCGAGGTTTTGTGTAAACGTCTGGACAGTCTCTACGCCCAGCGTTGTTGCCAGGAATGCGAGTTCTTCCAGGTATTCTTTTGTCTTTTCGACGTTTTGCTTCTGGGTACTTACAGCTACCAGTACGGCGGTTTCCTTTTTGGCGGCTGTCGAATATAATTTCTTCTTATCAATCATGCACTGGTGTTTTAATGGCTTGTTCCCGGCTCAAAAATCCTGCAAAAGTATACCGCACGCCGGAAATGGGGCAGAGTTGCAACGGTTTGTCCGGCGCAAAAGTTCACGGCGGGAATTCGTGAAATTACATTTACCATTTAACAAATCCATTTTTTTATTTGATTGTTCGAAAAAGTCTTTTGTATCTTTGCCGAAATTCTTTAAGCCTATGTTGGTGCTCATCTTCGGCTAATACTTAGCCACAAGTCATTCCCCGCCTTTTAACAGGCACTTTTTTACGGTCCTCGCTGGCCGCGCAATTTTCTATTTATCCATATTGCAAATTCTTATTATCCATGAAAAAGTGGTTTACACTGCTTCGTCAGGCTATTCGTGGCTCCGAAGAAAGTTTTACCGAAGGAAGCATCAACCGTGCCATTTTCTTGCTGTCAGTACCCATGATCCTCGAAATGGTTATGGAGTCGCTGTTCGCGGTTGTCGATATTTTCTTTGTTTCAAAAGTCAGCACTGAGGCCGTTGCGACGGTAGGGCTTACCGAATCTGTTATTACGCTGGTTTATTCGGTTGCCATTGGTTTGAGTACCGCGGCTACGGCCACTATCGCCCGGCGTACGGGCGAAGGGAACCTCGACCAGGCCCGCCACGCGGTGGGGCAGGTGATATTCATTTCACTGGCGATCTCTTCCGTGACGGCGGTGGCCGGTTATTTGCTCGCGGGCGACATTCTGCGCATGATGGGCGCCGACGCCAAGGTAATCGAGACGGGTACTAACTTTGCCCGGATCCAGTTTCTGAGCAGTCCGGTGGTGGTGCTGCTCTACTCGCTGAGCGGGGCGCTGCGTGGTGCAGGTGCAGCAGCAACGGCCATGCGTTCGCTGATGATCGCCAACGGCTTCAATATGGTTTTGGGGCCTATCCTGATATTCGGTATCGGGCCATTTCCCGAACTCGGCGTAACAGGCGCGGCGCTGGCGACAGCCACAGGGCGATCGATTGGTGTTGGCTACCAGCTGTTTTCGCTTGCGAAAGGCAAAAGGGCATTAGGCTTGCTTTGGGAAGATCTTAAACCAAACCCGGAAACGATCAGGGCCATCGTTAAAATCGCAACCGGCGGTACGGTCCAGTTCCTGATCGGCTCTGCAAGCTGGATTTTCCTGACACGCATTCTTTCCGAATTCGGCAGCGACGTGGTAGCTGGTTACACCATTGCTATCCGCGTGATCATGTTCACATTGCTGCCTGCCTGGGGACTTGCGAATGCCGCCGCGACGCTGGTAGGGCAGAACCTGGGAGCCGGCAAGCCCGAACGTGCCGAAGCGTCAGTTTGGAAATGCGCTTCATTCAACCTGATTTTCCTGGGCGTGCTTGCAGTCCTCATGTTTATTGGTGCTGAAAGCATTATCGGCTTGTTCAGTTCCCAGCCGCATGTGGTCGAAACCGGCAAGCTTGCATTGCGTGTGCTTTGCCTGGGTTACGGGTTTTACGCATACGGGATGGTGGTGATCCAGTCGCTGAACGGCGCTGGCGATACCAAGACGCCGACGGTTTTGAACCTGATCGCATTCTGGACGGTGCAAATCCCCACTGCGTATGTACTGGCCGTTATACTGGGCTTCGGGCCGGTTGGTGTTTTTGCTGCGGTACCCATTGCGGAATCCGTTCTGGCCATGCTGGGCATTTGGCGGTTCCGTCTTGGGGGATGGAAGGTGGTTAAAGTCTAACTATGCCGGGATTCATTCGGGGAGGTCACTTAGTATTGGGGTTGGTCAGGAGTTTTCTGATCGTGGTACGTTATTGCCTTGGGGTTATTCGACGGCGGTAGGGCGGTCAGGTTAGCAAGGAATAGTAAGGAACTGTCGGGAATTGTTAAGGGTTGTCACTGTTGACGATGAGTTTTAATTTTCAAGAAAAGTCGGGTAATATCTGACAGGGACTGACCACTCTTGACAATACCTGACCATGCCCGACACGTTACATCCACATAAAGACGTATAGACAACATGAAAATAGAGCAGATATATACCGGATGCCTGGCGCAGGGCGCTTATTTTATTGTTTCAAACGGCGAGGCCGCGGTAATCGACCCGCTGCGGGAAGTGGCTCCCTACATTCAGAGGGCTGAAAAAACCGGCGCCCGGATCAAGTATGTATTTGAGACCCATTTTCATGCGGACTTTGTTTCAGGTCATATTGATCTGGCGGAAAAAACCGGTGCGGAAATTGTTTATGGTCCTGGCGCACAAACCGGGTTCAAAGCGCTTATCGCCGAAGATGGTGAGGAATTCAAATTGGGCAATATCATTATCCGCGCTTTGCATACGCCCGGGCACACCATGGAGTCTACAAGCTATCTGTTATTGGATGAATCTGGTAAGCCTGTCGCGCTGTTTTCCGGCGATACGTTATTTATTGGTGATGTAGGTCGTCCGGATTTAGCACAAAAAGGCGATCTCACGATGGACGATCTGGCGGGTACTCTCTATGACAGCCTTCGTGCCAAAATCATGCCTTTGCCCGACGATGTGATCGTTTACCCGGCACACGGCGCAGGCTCTGCTTGCGGTAAGAATATGAGCAAGGAAACTTCCGATACGCTGGGTAACCAGAAGCGCTTCAACTACGCGCTGCGTGCCAATATGACCAGGGAGGAATTTATTAAAGAAGTAACTGCCGGCTTGGCAGAGCCGCCGCAATATTTCCCCGAAAACGTGAAAATGAACCGCGACGGTTACGAAAGCATCGACGACGTGCTCGAGCGTGGCCATCAGGCATTATCGCCGGAAGCATTTGAAGCGAAGGCCAATAATACCGGCGCACTGATACTCGATACCCGTAAACCGGCAGATTTTGCAAAAGGTTTTATACCAAATTCCATCAATATCGGCATCGACGGAAGCTTTGCCCCCTGGGTAGGCGCATTAATCCCTGACTTGAAGCAACAGCTCCTTATCGTAACAGAGCCGGGGAAGGAAGAAGAGGTAGTCACGCGTCTCGCTCGCGTTGGTTATGATTATACAATTGGCTATCTCAACGGCGGTTTCGAAAGCTGGAAACATGCCGGCAAGGAAACTGACACCGTCGAATCGGTGAGCGCCGGGGAATTTGCGAACCGCTACGAATCGGGCGATGTCGAGGTGATTGACGTGCGCAAGCCGGACGAATTTGCCGCGGGACACATCGAAGGAGCGCGAAACCTACCTTTAGATTACATTAATGATCTTATGGCGGAGTTTCCAAAGGACCGGAAGCTCCACATTCATTGTGCGGGAGGTTACCGCTCCATGGTAGCCGCCTCGATCCTTAAATCGAGAGGAATAGAGGATGTCGTCAATATCGAAGGAGGCTACGGCGCGGTTGCCAAAACCAACGTCCCCATATTGGCCGAGGCGTGATTATTTAGTTCATTATTTGTAGCTTAGGGAAAAACAAAAGGTCGGTTATGGAAACGCTGGTTGTGGAGCTTACTCATAAAAATGCATTGCAATTGTTGAAAGACTTGGAAGCGATGGATATTATTCGTTTGCATGATGATAAAGAGGCTCCGAAGAAGAAAATGTCTGAAAAATACAAAGGAATCCTACCACGCGAGGCCGGCGAGGAACTTATTAATTATATAAATCACAGCCGAAACGAATGGGACAATACTTAATCGATACCAACATCGTTTCGAAATATTTGTCACGTTTGCTGCCTCCGGAAGGGGAACGTCTTTTAGACGCGGTGATTGATTCGACACCTCAGCTATCCGTCATAACGCAAATTGAGTTATTGTCGTGGAAAAGTGAATTTGAGAACAGGATTAGAGAGTTTGTGAATGATAGTTCTGTCTTTGCTTTGAATACGGAGGTCGTTGAGATGTGCGTTAAATTAAGACGGGGCCGGAAAATGAGAACCCCGGATGCAATAATAGCCGCAACTGCTATGGTCAATGACCTCACTTTATTGACTGATAACGAAGTAGATTTTATTGGTATCTCAAAATTGAAACTGCTCAATCCTAACAAACTCTAGAAGTTTGAAAAATAGTCTTCAATTAGTATACAAAATCTATATAATTAATATCATTAACAATGGAAATAGTCGAACTTCTCAAAAGCCCCTGGCCCTGGTACATTGCCGGGCCTCTGATTGGCCTTACGGTGCCGGTGCTGCTCTTGCTGGGGAATAAATCGTTTGGCATATCGTCGTCGCTGCGGCATATCTGTGCGGCGGTGATTCCGGCGGGGTTGCCTTTTTTCAAATACAACTGGCGGAAGGAAGTGTGGAACCTGTTTTTCGTCGCAGGAATCGCGGTTGGCGGGTTTGTAGGGAACTTCTGGCTTGGCAATCCGGATGCCATTGTGGTGGCCGACGATACGCGACAAACGTTGGCCGCATTGGGAGTTCAAGACTTTTCGGGACTTATGCCCTCGGATATTTTCGCAGTAAGCAATGTCTTTACGCTAAAAGGCTTGATTTTCTTTGTACTAGGCGGGTTTTTGGTCGGCTTTGGAACACGTTATGCGGGAGGGTGTACGTCGGGACATGCGATAATGGGGCTTTCTAATCTGCAATGGCCGTCGCTCGTGGCCACGGTCAGTTTTATGATCGGCGGGTTTGCATGCACGCATGTGTTGCTTCCTTTCTTTCTCAATCTGGTCAAATAGGTGGGCTTTTTGCGACAATTCACCACCTTTAATAGTCACTCAACCATGGAAAAATTCAATCAGCATTCCTCTCTTGCCGAATCAGAAAACCCGGATTTCGACAACATAAAAATCGATGGCTGCGACGGTGCGAACCGGCAGCAATCCACTGAGGGTTTCACTGCAAACCTGAAATACCTGCTGGTGGGCGTCATCTTCGGGATTGTTTTTGTCAAAGCCGAGGTTGTTTCGTGGTTTCGCATCCAGGAAATGTTCCGGCTGGATTCCTTTCACATGTACGGTGTGATCGGCTCGGCCGTGGCGGTCGGGCTACTCTCAATATGGCTTATCAAAAGATTTAATATCAAGACATTATCCGGTGAGACCGTAAGCATTGCCGACAAGGTTTTCGACAAGGGCCAGATTTACGGCGGGCTTTTGTTCGGCTTCGGCTGGGCCATTACCGGTGCTTGCCCGGGACCCTTGTTTGCACAAATCGGTGCGGGTTACCTAACTGTGGCCGTTACCTTATTGAGCGCCATTGCCGGAACCTGGGTGTACGGACTGCTTCGCGCCAGGCTCCCGCATTGATCACTGCTTGCGGGCCACGAGGTACAATTGCTCGTCGCCCAGCATGAACGGATCGGCTTCGAGGTTGCTAAATGTGCCTACCACGACCAATCCGGCCAGCTCGAACATATAGTTAATTTCTCCAAGCGTATAAATATGCTGACGCACACTGTGGGCCACTCTTTCGGAGCCGGCGATGAATGTCTGTTCCGCTTCGATGTAGCCGCCTTCCGCCCGGTACTCGTTTTCGGCGAGGTAAACAATATCTTCCTGCACAGGCATCCAGTTTCGCGTCTGGAAACTGGGGAAAATGCTTTCGGCAAGATTTTCGGTGTGAATGGCCACATGAGCGCCGGGTTTCAATGCCGATGCAATCTGTCCGATAAACTGTTGCATTTCGGCTCTCGGGAAGAAGCTGAAACTGTTGCCAAAGCAGTATGCGGCATCAAATTGTCGGTCGGGCAGTGCATAATTCAGTACGTCCGCGCAAATCACTTCCAGCGGCAGTTGCTGCTTGCTGCTGATCGTCTGTAATTCCTCACAATATTCCTGCGAGATGTCGATGCAAGTCAATGTAGTGCCTTGCTCTGCGAGCGGTAAAGCATGTCGTCCGTAGCCGGCGAGCACGTCAAGTACCTTGCTTTCGGGTGTTATTTCGAGTACATCCCGCAGGAAATCGACCTCATAATCGGTGTATTCTTCGTCTTGGTTGAGTTTCCAGGCGCGTTGCGGGAGTCCTTTGAAATAGGTATGGTACCAGGCCACGGTATTGTTTTGGTTTAAATTAAAACCTAAAACTACTAAAAAAGCCCGCTTACATACGCATGAGCGCAGGCGTAATGCGCAGGTACACCTGTCCCGAAAGCGGTGCTTTACCGTAGACGCTTTCCAAAAGGCGGTCCGGTTTGTAAAGGCTGATCTGCGCTCCGGCTTGTAGTAATGTGTTGCTGAACGAGGCGATTTGGCGGTTCAAACCGAGTGAAAACATCGAAACGGGTAACTTTTCCAGAAGGGGGTCGGGGTCATAAGCTATCAGACCCAGCTCGCTACCGCTTTTTTGCACCCATTCATAACGGCCATAAACGGCCCATTTGTCCAGTTGCAGATTGGATTCAGCCAAAACCGAATTTTCCTTATGGTGCTCGCCCGCGTCATTTAATCCCCACACGAATGTGGAAGAAATCCACCTGTTTTTTCCTCCCAGATTTCCCGAATGCTGAACAGAAGCGGTCGTGCGGTTTACATCCTCGTCGGGTTCGCGCGGTTCAGGACTCTTGATAAAACCGCGTGAAACCTGCATTGCCCAGTTGGCAGAAGGGTTGAATAGCAAGCGGTAACTGTAAGAATTGAAACGTGGTTTGTCAAAATCGAAACGATTTTCGTCCGGCTCGCGACCGGTAAACGAAGACCCTTCCAGTTTGAACTTGCCATAACGGATACCCGCCGTTACTACCCCGAATGTAATGTGCGTAGCATCCTGCCAGTGATGACCGAGCACGGCATCCGGATTATTGAACGCCGACATCCGGTGCATGAATGCCGTAGGCCCGAGAGCCGGCTCGCCCGGGTAACCCGCGTAGATCGTTAAGTCGACTTTATCGTTAATCCGCTGAGTATAACCGATGGAAAGCTCTGAAATGAGGTCGTGCGGATGTTGGCGGTCGATCAGCGGCTGGCCTTTCCAGCTTTCGCCAGATTGAAAGAGTAGCGGATAACCCGCACCTCCGTCGACAATTCGATCGAAGGAAACCATTGCCCGGACGTTCAGCAGGCCGTTTTTGCCTACCTGCCGCTGGGCCATTCCCATAAACCAGTTGGGAACGCTAAATTTCGAATCGGAGCCCTTTTTGCCGTCATTATTGAAGTTTTGCGCGGTGTAGCGAAGGAAAATGCTTCCGTGCAGCATGTAGTTCCATTTGTTCCCGTGCTTCATGTAGGCGTACATAGGGGTGGCGTCCGGCTGCCAGCCGGTACCCGAGCCATTGCGGGTCATGGGCAGGCTCAATGAAAAGCTGTGGGTCATGTGGGATGGGCCGTTGTGGTCCATTTTCGCATGATCCATGCTTTTCATGTCATGCATTTCATGGCTAACAGTGTCTTTCGCTGGCGCTTGATGATGCTCGTGCTGACCGAATGCGGGGAGCGTGACAGCCGTTGCCACGGTGGCCGCCATTCCGGCGGCCGTCAGCAAAATAAGTTTGTTGAGAAGCATTATGAATGAATTTCGTGACTAGTGTGCTGCGGCGGTTTTGCGGCAGCAGCTTGGCAATTTATCGTGCGCTTTCTGGCTGGCGGGCAACTCGTCGGCGTCGTAGCCGGTTTTGTTGATCGTCGCCTTGATCGCCTCTGGGGTCGTTTTGTCCGGGTTGTACTTCACGGTAATCACCTTGTTGGACAGATCGAGGTTCGATTCTTTCACTCCTTTCGAAAGTCCGAGATTACGTTCCAGGCGTGCTTTGCACATTTCGCAAATGGCCGAGGTTTTGATTTTTACCTCTTTGGTACCGTCGGCGTAGGCGGTATTCAAGCCCAGAAAAAGGGCTGTTACAATGCTAAAAATGGTTGTTTTCATGATATTATCAGTTTAAAAAAAATCAATGCTGATGTCCTGTTGAATCAGTTTCGGCCATTGCTACTTCCTCCAAATCCATTTTACAAACCGGGCATTTGCCAGCCTCGGCGTAGGTTTTGTCGCCCTCGCATTGCATCGGGCAGGCATATTTTTTCCCGCTTACCGCATGTGTTTCGGTAGCCTTTTTGTCAGATTGGTTTCCTGAACAGGCGATGGATAGGAACAGCAGGGAAGCAATAATGACTTTATTCATACAGTTGAAGTTTAGTAATTTATTGATAATCTATGTTTTATATTAATTTAATAACAGTGCTATTGTCCGACTTGATCGAGCGCAGTCCGCTGTAATGTGCCTTTTTTGAACTCGCCGGGCGTCATGCCGGTCACTTTTTTGAACTGGTTGCTCAAATGTGCCGTGCTGCTGTAAGAAAGTCGCCACGCTATTTCGCTCAAAGTGAGTTCGTTGTAGGAGAGCCATTCTTTCACTTTTTCAACTTTCTGCGCAATGATGTACTGTTCGATCGTCTGCCCGGTTTCGGAAGAAAACAGGTTGCTCAGGTAAGAATACTCATACCCGATCTTTTCCGACAAATAATCCGAAAAATTCATCTGCGCGGGCTTGTTGGCTTTCAGGTTCTGCACCTCGTCGATCACCAGCGTTTTGATATGCTCCACCAGCGCGAGGCGGCGGTCGTCCAGGAGCTCAAAGCCATTCGCTTCCAGCACAGCCTTCACCTCCTGCAACTTATCCGCATTCACCTCGGCCACCGTTTCGATCTCACCGAGCTCCACAAAAGTCAGTTCAATCCCCAGCCGGTTCAATTCCTCGCGCACGACCCGCTTGCAGCGGTCACAAACCATATTTTTGATATATAATTTCATAATCCAGTCAATTTAGCCTAAATCCTTCCTCCCTTCTCCCTTTCCTCCTTTCCTCCCAAAATTATCGGACAATCTTATAACGCATTCCTGCATAAATCATTCGCCCTACTACCGGCCCCCAGGCCATTCCGGCATCGAAATGCTGACCGAATGGGTCTCCGGCGCCCATTATCGGGTCTTTTTGGCGGAAGTTAGCAAGGTTTTCGCCGCCGAGGTAGATGTCCCATTTTGGGAATGTACGGGTGATTTGAGCATTGAAATTGTAAAATGAAGGCGCCTGGGTCGACGTCAGGTCGGTAGGCACGTGATGGTCGGGAACGTGGCCCATGTACGGCAGCCGGCGTTTGCCGTTCCATTGCACCGTGGCATCGAACTTCCATTTGTCGTACGGCAGGGCATATCCGGCATTGAAAAGCACCCTGTCGCGGCTTACCATCATCCTCGGTTGCAAAGTATTTTGGTCATATACGTTACGGATCGTTTGTTTCACGTCGAAGAGACGGTATGCCAGTTTCAGTTCGAACCGTTTGACGGGTGTCAGGTTCGCTTCGGCCTGAAAGCTGTTGGCATAAGCCCTCCCTTCGAGGTTGTAGAAGCGAATGTAACGCGGGTCTTCCATATCCGCCACGAGTTGGTTCTCAAAATTGGTACGGTAGAAATCCATGATGAAATTGCCGCTCATTTCGCCGATTTTAAACTCCTGTGTGACGCTCGCACCGTAATTCCATGAAACCTCCGGCCGTATCGCCTCCCGGAAAACCACATTGCGTGAGCTCACAAGATTCCCGTAATACTCCGCCAGCGGGTTCGCTACCCTGAACCCACGGCCAGCCGACGCTCGTAGGGTTGTCTGGTCGGTGAGGTTGTATTTTAAATGCAGGCGAGGCGTCCATTGCGTTCCATAGAGGTTGTGGAAATCCACACGACCACCGGCTACCATCACGAATTTATCGAGGTAGTTATAAGTGTATTCGAAAAAGGCACCCGGCACGGATTCGTTCCGTTTCTGGCGAATGTCCCTGTAAACCTCATCATAATTATCAAGCATATAGCTGATACCGGTTTTGTAGGAGTGATTGGTATTGCCGATGATCGACTGGTAGATCAGGTTTCCGTACAGCGTTTTTTGCGTGCCATCATAATTATTCAATCCAAAATAGGATTTCGAATCATGTATCGAAGCATTTAAAATCAAGCCCAGGCCTTTGTAGGGTTGCTCAGGAAACAGCCGTGCGATTTTGGAGAAAAACTCATAGCGGTTCACCCGCGCACCGAAACCGTAGGCTTGTGTAGTGCCCTTCATTTCGCGTTCGAAGTTTTTCTGGCCGCCCAGACGGTCCTCATAAAGTGCTTTTACACCAAATTGGGCCATTAATTTGTCGCCCTGGTATTTCCAACGGTTCACGGCATTGTATTGGGTGTAAAGCGGCAGGTCGAGAAAGCCGTCGCCGTTTTTGTCGATGCGGTTGCGCAATGTGCTGCCGTGAGTAAGTAGCCCTGTGCTCCATTTTTTGCTGAGCTGGTGTGCGAGGTTCAGGTTCACTTCGCCGCGACCGAAATTGTTGACATAGGTATTCAGGTATAACTTCTCCGGCGCATCCGGCTTTTGAAGCTCTACATTGATTTGCCCGGTCATCGATTCGTACCCATTCACAACGGAACCGGCGCCTTTGCCGACGTCGATGGACTGGATCCAGGTTCCGGGGACAAAATTGAGCCCGAATGTGGATGCCAACCCGCGTATGGAGGGGATGTTCTCGACGTTCGTCTGAATGTAGGTGCCGTTTAATCCGAGCATCTGGATCTGTTTGGAACCCGTCACCGCGTCGCTGTAAGATACCGAAACGGATGCGTTCGTTTCGAAACTTTCGGACAGGTTACAGCAGGCCGCTTTGGCCAATGCGCGGGTCGTGATGATTTCGGTTTGGTGCGGCGACAACCGGTCGATTGACGTGTTTCCGGCGCGTACTACCACCTCGTCGAGCGTCTGGTCGCTTTGCAGCACCACCTGCAACTCACTTTCCTGGCCGATTTTAATGGTATCATTCCGGAACCCGACGAAACTCACTACCAGCAGGGCCGATTGTGCCGATCGTGGGATATTGAACCGACCGTTTTCGTCGGTAGCCGTTGCCTGAGTTGTTCCGGACCAATAGACGTTGGCCCCGGTAATGGGTTTCAGGCTTTTAGTCTGCGGCTCCTGCTCGTTGACCGAGCCGGTAATACGTTGTGCGTAAATGCAGGAGGATATCAGTAAAAGTAACCCTCCTAAAAGGTATTTGTTCATGATTTCATGGATTCATTGGAATAAGAGATTTATTGCTGACACCGTCGGTCAGATGCGAACGGGTTGCATTAAATGGCTGCTATTCAATGATATCAGATCAGGAACGACTGGATAAATGCGAGCATACTTCTCCCATGAAGACGGGAAGAGAAGGATATATCGGGGGAAAAGAAGGGAGCCGCAACGGCCCATTCCGCCCGGATGAACTGGTAGCTTGTTGCCGACCAGGTGACGCCAGTTGCCACCGATTTGAGCAGTTTCGCAAGCAAATGCGAATCAACAGATGCTACTTCGAGCTTTTCGAGCTTCTGGCTTTCTTTGCAGCAGGCTGTTTTTTTGAAGAATGTGCCCTTGGCCATTTTCAGCGCTGTACTTTTGGCACAACAGGAAGAAATGACTTTAGGCTTACGGGTATTTTCTTTGCTTTTCCTTACAACCTGCATCGACTTGCCACCCATCATCGCGCACTCGCGCACCGTCAGCACAAACCCGGTGCTGCTCAGCAGGACCAGGAAGGCCATCAGGATGGTGATCGATCTATGCAGTTTGTTTTTCATATAAATGCCAGCAATTGGTATTTGGGCCATTGGTATGGCCCGAAAGACAGATTCCGGGCCAAAAGTACTAATTATCAGACGATTTCTTCGGCTACATACCCAGCCTTTTTGATGAGCTCCTGGATTTCCCCCGGCGAATGGCTCGTATCCACTTTCAGCACGCGATCCGCACTTTCAAGGTCGACCGCCCAATTTTCAACATTTTCATCCCCATTCAGAAATGGTGTAACAGTAGCGACACAGCCGCCGCATTTGATATTGGTTTTGAATTGCAAGGTTTCCATGGTTACTAAAATCCGGATCCTGGTCCGGTATGCTATGTGTTAAATTGTTTTACAAATATCGGTGGGAACCGGTTACAGAGTATTACAGAATTCTGGGAAGGTATTGCAGAGTTTTTGGGTCAAGGGAAATTCTACAACCTGTGACCGATTGAAGATCATAGCGTATCAAGGGGTGTAACTTAAATCAGGAACACCTATGGACACAGCAACCCCCTCACCTCGCGGTGAAATCCTTCTTTATGAATCGGAAGAAGGCAAAATGACACTTCAAGTACAACTTCAAAATGAGACAGTCTGGCTTACGCAGGCACAGATGGCAGAGCTGTTTGGAAAGGAAAGGTCAGTTGTGACAAAGCACATTTCGAATGTTTTTAGAGAGGATGAATTAGATCGAGAAAGGAATGTGCATTTTTTGCACATTCCTTTCTCCGACAAGCCGATAGCCTTATACAGTCTCGATACCATCATTTCAGTCGGTTACCGCGTGAAGTCCAAACAAGGAACACAATTCCGGATTTGGGCTAACCGGATTTTGAAGGACTACCTGATCAAAGGTTTTGCGACACAGGAAAAATTGAAGTTGGATCAGCTGGAAAGCCTGAAAAAAACTGTTGCACTGCTCGCAAATGTCGTTCACAACAAAGAGCTCACAGCGGGGGAAGCAACCGGCCTGATTCAGGTGGTTACGGATTATGCTTATGCCCTCGATATCCTCGACAGGTATGACCATCGCGAGATAAGAATTGAAAGCGTATCGGAAAAACAGCTCTTTGTCATCACTTACGACGAAGCTATTAATGCATTGGTTACACTCACCCTGATGATCGCAGAAAGTAACCCGGCGGAGAAAGATATGATGGTGAAAGTGGTGGTAAGCCTGATTAACCAAAATAATTAGGCTTACTACCACAAATTTCACAATCGCGCTCCCTTCAACCTTAAACTATTCATCACAACCGAAACCGAGCTTAGGGCCATTGCTCCGCCAGCGATCATCGGATCGAGTAGGAAGCCATTTATCGGGTATAGAACGCCGGCAGCGACGGGAATGCCTATCACATTATAGATGAATGCCCAGAAAAGGTTTTGCCTGATAGTAACCACGGTTTTGCGGGATAGTTTTAGCGCTTTCGGTAACGCCAGTAGGTCGGAAGTAATGAGGGTCATCTTGGCGACGTCCATCGCGATGTCGGAGCCTTTGCCCATGGCTACGCTCACGTCTGCCTGCGCCAGGGCCTGGGAGTCGTTGATGCCGTCGCCGACCATCGCGACGGTCTTGCCCTGGGCCTGTAATTTTTTAACGAATTGCATTTTATCATCCGGCTTTACTTCGGCCTGGTAGCTGTCGATACCGGTCTGCAATGCAACTGCGGCGGCCGTTTGCGCGTTGTCGCCTGTCAGCATATGTACCTCTATGCCCTGTGCGTGCAGTTTTTCAACGGCTTCGCGGGAAGTAGGTTTTAGTTGGTCGGCGATGGCGATAAGCCCGGCATGCTGACCGTCGATCGCGATACCGATGACGGTTTTGGCCTGGGCAGTGAGCACTTCGTAAGCGGGTTGAAGCTCGGCGGCGATGCGGACTTGCTCCTTTTCCAGGAATTTCAACGTGCCGATAATGTATTCGCGCCCGCCGGCGATGCCCCGTATTCCGCTCCCGGTGAACGACTGGAAGCCGGAAACGTCGATTTTCGCGTCATTTTCGATATACTGTACGATGGCCTGCGCCAATGGATGCTCCGAACGCGCTTCAAGTGCTTTTATTGCCGCAAAATGTACGGACGGGTTTTCGAGGGAGGCTATCCATTTCCAATCGGTTACATCCGGGCGGCCTTCGGTAAGCGTGCCCGTTTTATCAAGTATTACAGCATCCACTTTATAGGCTTTTTCAAGACTTTCGGCGTCGCGGATCAGGATATTGTTTTCAGCACCCTTACCAACCCCCACCATCATGGCCGTTGGTGTGGCGAGACCGAGCGCACATGGGCAGGCAATCACCAATACGGATACCGCTGTCAGCATGGCGTGGGTAATCGCATTTTCAGCGCCCAGTAACATCCACACGATAAATGTGAGAATGGCAATTCCGATCACGACAGGCACGAATATGCCCGCGACGCGATCCGCGAGCCGTTGCACCGGCGCTTTGCTACCCTGGGCCGCCTGAACGGTTTTGATGATTTGTGCTAAAACAGTCTGTTTGCCGACTTTTTCAGCTGTGAAGGTAAAACTGCCCGTTTGGTTGAGCGTTCCGGCAAAGACGCTGTCGCCCGGTTTCTTTTCCGCCGGAATGGGTTCGCCGGTCATAAGGCTTTCGTCGACGAATGAATTGCCGCTGGACACCTTGCCGTCGACAGGTATTTTCTCTCCCGACCGGATAACGACCTCGTCGCCCAGGCGTACTTCGCGAGCCGGTATTTCCATTTCGGTGCCGTCGCGATGGACTCTCACCGTTTTGGGTTGCAGTCCAATGAGTTTTTTCAGCGCGTCGGAAGTGTTCGATTTGGCACGTTCTTCCATCAGTTTACCCAACAAAATGAAGAATATAATGACTGCAGCAGCTTCGAAATACACATGTGGGTGCAAGCCGCGCGCGTGCCAGAACGCGGGAAAGAATGTGTTGAATGTGCTGAAAAGAAAGGCAACCCCGGTGCTGAGTGCGACAAGGGTGTCCATATTGGCCTTCCGGTGCTGAGCCTGCTTCCAGGCATTTACGAAGAAATCCCTCCCGAAAATAAACAATACCGGGATAGTAAGGGCCAGCATAATGTAGTTGGCATAAGTCCAATCCATGAAGAACATCCCCAAAGCAACCACCGGTGCAGTGAGTATGCCGGTGTACACGGCCTTGTTTTTCAGGTTTTGATAGTGTTCCTGCTGGATTTTCTCCTGTTCGGCGATCGCATCTTCCTCGTTTTCTTCGATGATGAGTCCGTAACCAATGCTTTGCAGCACGAGGTCCATATCGGGGAGATCAACGAGGTCGGGGTCGTAGGACACCGATACCGACTGGTTCGCATAATTCACGGCTGCACTCGCGATCCCTTTGGTATGGCTCAGCATCGATTCCACGCTCACTGCACATGCCGCGCACGACATGCCGGTAACCGGGAGTGTTGCTTTTTTTATATCTGTTGTCGTTTCCATAGTCTTTCAGAATTGGTATACAAAAATAAAGTCCAACTCTGCCGGTAGCATTACACAATTCTGGCTGTGGTTTACAAGATTAGTGGAAGCAGGCTGTTATGCAAGGCGCGTGCCGTTCGGAACAGGAAAATCGGGGCTTGTGAGGATTACTTCGCCATCGGGCAGAACGAAACCGGTCGTGAGTACTTCGGAACGGAAATCGGCAATTTGTTTCGGAGGAAAATTGACCACGCAAAGTACCTGTTTGCCCAATAACTGCTCTTTGGTGTAACGTTTTGTGATTTGGGCAGAGCTTGGTTTGACACCGATTTCGGAGCCGAGATCAATGAGAAGTTTGAAAGCGGGCTTTCTTGCTTTCGGGAAATCGTCGACCCGGATGATCGTTCCGGCGCGGAGGTCTACCTGCTCAAATTCCTGCCAGGTAATCGTGCTCATGGGTTTCTGGTTTGATTTTAATGATACTTATCCGGCAAATTAACATTAAAAAACTCTTTTGTTCCCCTTTCCGAAGCATTGAGGGGATCCATTTAAAACACGAACAATGAAAAAACTGCTGTTATCCATCATACTACTTTCGGCGGGGTTAAATGCTTTCGCACAGGACAGGAATATCACTTTTTACGTCGGTACGCAAGATAAGGGGGCGAATTCTTCAATTACCCGCTGTGAGCTGAACCTTAATTCGGGGCAAATAACGCTGATCGATACCATCAACAAATCCGTTGCACCGGGCTATGTGGCCATTTCGCCAAATAAGCGGAATTTGTACGCGATCGGGTCGGATAATAAAGTGTCAGCCTATTCCATCGGGGCCGACCGCAAACTTACCTTTCTGAACAGCCAACCTTCGGAAGGCGTGGGCCCGTGCCACGTTTCGGTACACTCAACCGGCAAAATGGGTTTTGTTTCCAATTATGGCGGCGGCAGCTTTTCCGCATATAATATTGGTGACGATGGAAAACTAAGCGCCCCGGTCTACAAAGAACAATACACGGGGAGCGGACCTAATGCCAAGCGCCAGGAAAAAGCGCATGCGCATTTCGCAACGGCTAGTCCGGATGGCAGGTATGTGTATGTGACGGACTTGGGAAGTGATAAGGTGATGAATTACAGCGTCGATGTTAATACCGGAAAATTGACGCCCAATGCGGCCCAGCCGTTTTTCTCCGGCAAACCCGGTGCCGGTCCACGCCATTTGATCATCCATCCTGCGGGCAAACGGTTGTTTTTGCTCAACGAGCTCGACGCGACCGTAACGGCCTGCTCGATCGATAAAAAAGGGGTGATAACGGCCATTAAGACCTATCCGACGATCCCTGCCGACTATTCAGGACCGACCAATACGAGTGCCGCGATCCATTTACATCCTAACGGTAAGTTTGTATATGTGTCAAACCGTGGGCATAATTCGATTACCGCATTCAAAATACAGGGCAATGGGGAGCTGGAAATGGTGGATCAGCAGACGAAATCCATCGCTACGCCGCGCGATTTCAATATCGATCCGACGGGCAAATTCCTGATCGTCGCGAATCAGTCGACGGACAACCTGGTCGTGTACGATGTGGATGCGGCAACGGGCAAGTTCACGTTCAAGCACGAAAGCATTGCCGTGAAGCTGCCCATTTGCGTAGCATTCCTTTGAGAGCGAGTTTAAATAGGATTATAGCGAAATGGTCAGAGTTTTCTGGCCATTTTGTTTTGGTAGTAATTCAAAAAGTCCTCGATCTGCTCCACGGGCATTTTGCGTGCTATGATCTTTTTGTTTTTATCCAGAATGTAGATCGTAGGCGTCGTTACAACGTCGAACTTCCGGTTGAAATCGATCTGGTTTAACGCATCGTAACCGTTGATCAGGCCATCAAGATGATAGGTTTTCACGAATGACTTCCATTCTTCCATATTGTGCTCGGTTGAAATGGCCATTACCTTGATGCCATTGGCCTTGTTCTTTTCGTAAAAGGCTTTCAAAACCGGCGAAGCTTCCTTGCAATGCCCGCAGCTGGGGGCGAAGAAAAACAGCACGGTGTAATTGGCATCGATGGCTTGTACGCTCACCTTCTTGCCGGTAAGGTCGGTAAGGGCCAATGCGGGGAAGGTTTTATTCACCAGCAGGTCCTTCATGGTCGCCACTTTTTCGGCGATGCGTTTTTTAACATCCTCCGAAACACCCATTTCGCCGGAGAGGTAATATTTGTTGGCCATGTACACCCAAACGGCCTCGGTACCTACCGTTTTGGGGTTTTCATATTGGTTGGTAATGTAAAACACCGTCCAGGCCTTCACGTCTTTGTTGACCGAGACTTTCTTAACGATCATATCCGCGTCTTTAATGATCGAATCGGGCGTTTGGACGACCAGATTTTTGAAATACCGCTCCATTTTGGGTTCAAGGAAGGGTGTGTTCATAACGCGCGGGTCCGAAAAATCGAACGCGTCCCAGTAATGCGCCTTGTAATAATTGAAAACCCACATCGAGTCGGTTTTGCCGTTGGCTAATTTCGGCGCAGCGGGGATTTCGGGATCGGCCGACATTTTCAGTAACTGGGCGGTGAAACTTCCGGCGTTTTCAGCCATCAATTTCTTGCGATAGGTACCAAAACCGTCCTGAATCGCCCGGATACGCGCCTGGCTTGCCGGTGTCGGTTGTTTGCCTAATGCCTCAATTTCTTTGCTGCCTTTGGCTAATTCTTTTCGATAATCATAGAAAAGCTCGTTTTCTTTGGAGCCGGTTATTTTTAAAGAGGTATTTACGTCGGCCGTATCGGCTTCCAGCGAAAAATTGGTTTCCTTGCCGGAATAAATGAGTTCGATCATCTTCTGGTTGCCCGGGAAGAGAATGACGTAAAGGCCGCCGGGAAGGGCTGTCTTGCCTTCGAATACAACTTTCCCGTTGGCATCGGCCTTGGCAGTGTCTTTGGGCACAAACTGCGAAGCATTGCGATTATAATGCCCGATGACGAACGAGGAATCCCGCATTCCCTTGATGGTAGCTTCGATGCGGTAGCCCTGGGAGTATGCGGTGGAGAACAGGCCGAAGATGGTCAGTAACAACAATAGGTAAGTGCGGGTATAATCTCTCATCAGGCTGTGGAAAGTTTGCTTTAAAGCTGTTTATTGGATTATTTCGAATTTTGAAGTCTGTAAAATTAACTTCAAAACGTAAACATCAACAGGGTTCTTATTCAAATGTTTTTTTTTCTCTCCAAAGCGATTGACTTCCTCATAATGCCGCTGAGCATTGTGCTTTTCATACTGATCTATGCTTTTCTCGTCAAAAGCGACCGGCGACGGCGACAAGCGGTGGGATTAACGATCGTTTCGCTATTGCTGGCGTCGAATTCGTATCTGGTTACGAAGTTTGTCAACGCATGGGAATACAAGTTCGTTAACCTGGGCGAAGTGAAGAAAACGTATGATGTCGGGATTCTGCTTTCAGGTGGGCTGATCACTCATACTACGCCGAGACAGGACCATCCGGCAATGGGGGGCAATGGGGATCGGGTTCTGCAAACCTACCTGCTCTATAAGCACGGTAAGATCAGGAAAATACTGATTACAGGAACAAGCGTGGGGAGACTGATGGATATGAAGCAGGGTGAAACGCGGCAGGCTGCGTTGCTGCTGGTAAGCTGGGGCGTTCCGGCCAATGATATCCTGTTTGAGGAAAAAGCTCGAAATACCCGCGAAAACGCCCTGTATTCAGGCCGTATCCTGAATAAAATGTTCCCCTCGAAAAAATACCTGCTGATAACCTCTGCATTTCACATGCGCCGGTCGACCGGGTGCTTCGAAAAAATCGGAATCAAAACAGACCCCTTCCCGGCCGACTTTCGTGGGGGATATAACCGGTTTGCCACTCAGAAACTGGTGCCGGACCCCGAGGCTTTCGCCCACTTTAGCACGCTGTGGCATGAAATCGTAGGTTACCTCGTCTACAAAGCAGTAGGCTACTGCTAAGCATTCCTGTTTTACACACTCAGGATCTTCACCATTCTCAACAAATCTTCGTTGATCGGCTTCGGAAGTCTGATAGTGTCTTCGAAAGGAGTATAAACCAGCTCATTGTTGATGATACCGGCCATTACATTCTTTTGTCCTGCGATGAGCCCTTCCAATGCGCCCAATCCGAGGCGGCTGGCCAGGATACGGTCGTATGCAGACGGTGTTCCTCCGCGTTGGGTATGGCCGAGCGTCGTTACACGGATATCCGCGTTTTCGTCGACCTGAACCTTGATTTTGTCGGCAACTTCCTGAGCGCTTCCTTCTTCGTCGCCTTCTGCTACGATGATGATAGAAGATGATTTTGAGCGGCTCCAACCTTGTTTCAGGGTTTCCACCACCTGTGAAATCGGGGTCAGTACTTCCGGAACCATTACGAGCTCCGCACCGCCTGCGATACCCGACTGGATCGCGATATAGCCGGAGTCGCGGCCCATTACCTCGATGAAGAAGATACGGTCGTGCGAACTTGCGGTGTCACGGATGCGGTCGATGGCGTCCAATGCAGTGTTTACGGCAGTATCGAACCCAATGGTGTAGTCGGTTCCGTACAAGTCGTTATCGATTGTTCCGGGAGCGCCCACCGTCGGGATACCGTATTCGTTGCCGAAGATCATCGCGCCGGTAAATGTACCGTTACCGCCAATGGCGATCAGTCCTTCGATTTCGAGTGCCTGCAAGTTGTCATAAGCCTTCTTGCGGCCTTCGGGGGTCATAAATTCCTTGCTTCTTGCCGATTTGAGGATTGTGCCTCCTCTTTGTACTATATTGCTGACCGAGTGAGACTCCATCTTGTAGACATCACCGGCGATCATTCCGCTATATCCTCTTCTGATTCCAAATACTTCAATACCATGGTAGCATGCTCCACGTACTACCGCCCGTATGCAGGCGTTCATACCAGGGGCATCTCCTCCTGAGGTAAAAACTCCAATTCGTTTCATTTAATAATTTCGGGTTACTTCTAATCTTTCTATGTACAGCTCCAATTGAACCTTTAAGGCACAATTTCCGCAAATTTATCCGGTATTTTCTTAAAATAGATGCCTTGATTCTTAATTATGTTAAAAAAATGCGGGAACAAGAATCATTTTTAGCATCTCAAACATATACCAATACTCATATATTTGCGCCGGTTAATGGAAATTTAATATCCCCTTGCCGGCGTTCGTTGCTACTATTACTGTTTGAAAAGTCATATTTAGGGCGGACCGTGAACGGTACCGCTGTCATTCGAAATCAATCCGTAGCTTAATATTACCAAAATGAAAAATCTGTTCTCCTGGCAACGTCTCTGGCCTCATCTGGTGGCTGTCATCGGCTTTATGATTTTGTCCGTTGCTTACGTTTCACCGGTGCTGCAAGGCAAGAAACTCAGTGCTACTGATGAGATCCAGGCAAAGGGAGCTGCCCGGGAGGTTTTAGATTACAACAAGAAAACCGGAGAATGGTCGTGGTGGACCAACAGCATGTTCGGCGGGATGCCTTCGTACCTGGTCGCGGCGGATTATCCAACCAGCATACCAACGAAAATTGGGCAGGGCGTGAACAAGCTGCTCCCCGCGCCGGCCAACTATTTCCTCATCGGGATGGTGAGTGCCTATGTGCTGTTCCTGGTACTCGGGGCCGGCGGATGGCTGGCTGCGATAGGCGCGGTGGCATTTTCATTTTCATGCTTCAACGCCATAAATCTGGAAGCCGGGCACATTTCGCAGGTGATCGCGATCATGTACGCACCTGGCGTGCTTGCGGGCGTAATCCTTACTTTCCGCCGTAACTGGCTGGCAGGAGCTGCGGTTACCGCATTATTCCTCTCGCTCGAATTGTACGCCAACCACGTGCAGATTACCTATTATCTGGGAATCGGCATTGTAATTCTGGTGATGATGGAAAGTGTGACGATGATTAAAAAAGGCCTTACAAAGAACCTGGTAATGGTGCTTGGAGGGCTTGCTTTGGCCGCGGTAGTGGCCGTGGGAACGCATACCACGCGGCTTTGGAACGCCTATGATTACACCAAGGAAACGATCCGTGGCAAATCGGAACTCTCCCCAAGCGCGAAGAAGGCCGACCCTAAAAAAGGCGACGGACTGGATAAAGAATATGCATTTACTTACAGTTACGGCGTTGGTGAACTGCTCACGCTAGTGATCCCCAACGCTTATGGAGGTGCCTCGTACGGCCCGCTTTCAAATACGTCGGAGACCTATAAAACACTGACAGGCCGTGGCGTCGACGCTGCTACGGCTCAGAACATAGTGCAGCAACTACCGCTCTACTGGGGCGATCAGCCGATCATGGGCGGCCCCAATTACATCGGGGCTATCGTGTTCTTCCTCTTCGTGCTCGGATTGTTTATTGTCAAAAGTCCGCTGAAATACTGGGCAGCCGGGGTAATTGTGCTGTACGTTATATGGGCGTTAGGAAGCAGTTTTGCCGCGATCAACTACCTGTTTTTCGACTATTTCCCGATGTTCAACAAATTCAGGGCAATGACGATGGTGATTTCACTGGCACAGCTGCTGATGGTGCTGGTGGGTGTTTTGGCGCTGGCTGCGATCGCTCAGAAGAAGATTACGGCCAATGAGTTGCAGAAGCCGTTCCTGATTTCGACGGCCATTACGGCTGGACTTATGCTGATTATGGCACTCTTGCCAGGTGTTTTTCTTGGATTTAAGGGAGTTAATGATCCCCAGCTTGGGCAGCAGTTTTCGCAAATGGCCCAGGATCAGGCGTTTGGTCAGCAAATAGTAAACTCTGTTGTGCAGGACCGCGAAGGCCTCATGAAGGGGGATGCGATCCGCGGGTTGATATTTATCGCATTGGCCGCCGGATTGGTGTGGTTCTTTGCACAGAACAAGCTGAAATCGGTGGTGTTTTATAGCGTGCTGCTCTTGCTCGTTATTTTTGATTTGTTTGGGATTGATAAAAGATATCTCAATAACGAAGATTTCGTGAGCGCTTATGTCGTCCAGGGCGTTACCACGCCTTCACCGGCCGACGAGCAGATCCTGCGCGATACCGATCCGGATTACAAGGTATATGACGTCGCTTCGCAGGGCGGTCCGTTCAACAGCGCACAGGCATCCTATTTTCATAAATCATTGGGCGGATACCACGCCGCCAAAATGCGCCGCTATCAGGAGCTTTTTGAAAATCAGTTTTTTACTGAGAAGCCGAATATGGAAGTCCTGAACATGCTGAATGCGAAGTATTTCATTACACCCGATGAGCAGGGTAACAAAGTAGCGCAGCCAAATCCGCAGGCTTACGGCCATGCATGGTTTGTGAAATCCTATAAAGTTGTTCCCAATGCAGACGCTGAAATGGCGGCGCTGCGTACGGTAAATCTGCGCACGGAAGCAGTGATCGACCAGCGTTTCGCGGCCAAACTGGAAGGACTTAAAGCCGGTACCGATTCGACGGCCAAAATAAGCCTGATCTCCTACAAGCCGGACGAACTGATCTATGAATCTAATTCCGGTTCGGAAGGGTTGGCGGTGTTCTCGGAAATATACTACAATGTGCGCGACGAATGGAAGGTGACGATCGACGATAAACCGGCCGATCTGCTGCGTGCCAATTACGTGCTGCGCGCATTACGCATACCCGCGGGCAAGCATACGATCAAGTTCCGATTTGAACCGGTTTCGGTTAGCGCGGGCAAGATGATCGACCTTGTAAGCTCATTGCTGCTGGTCGGACTGATAGCCGGAGCGATATTTGTTGAATCGAAAGGAAAGAAAAACGTATGACCGACCGCCGCTATCCCATCGGGCCTATTGCGCTGAAAGACGCATATTCCGACGATGAAATCCGTGAGTTCATCCGCATTATCGCTGAAATTCCTGCCGAATACCGTAAAAGGATGGCTAACCTTTCGGAGGAGGATTTGCTAAAAACATACCGGGAAGGAAGCTGGAATATCCGCCAGCTCATCCATCACGTCGCCGATCTGCAATTTGTGCATTACCTGCGCATGAAAAAGGCTATCACCGAGCCTGATTACGACGAGGTTACGCTCATCGACATGAATGCGTGGGCCGTTACGCCCGATGCTCTGAATGTGCCTGTCGAAGCCTCGCTTGGGATTTTCGAGGGCACGCATGCACGTTACGCCTACCTCGCGGGTACACTCACAGAGGAGCAGTTCGCCAGAAAGTATTACCATCCGACGCGCAAGCTCTGGTTTGACCAAAAACAGGCTTTGGCGATGTCGGTCTGGCATGTGAAGCACCATTTGGCACATATCGATCTCGCGTTAGGGAATATTTGAAGCAAAAATTGCGATGTGATACCGGCGCTTAAAGTCAAGATCAGGTAAAAATGATCTCCCCTTTTCCGGTAGTATTTGGAGCGCACGTCTTTTCTAAGACATTATCTGAATATTTAATCGCTCCAATCCCGCCATATCCGATGAAGCTCAAAACACTTGTTGCCGTATTCCTGCTGATTTCTTTAAACGTTTTTTCTCAGGCCAAACTGAGCATTGTTTTTATCGGTAACAGCATCACGCAAGGCAAAGGAGGAGATAACGGTGTGCCGCCACCGACGCACGCGGTCAACTATTTGAAAGAACAAAAAGGCGTCGATGACGTTTTGTATGCCAACGTCGGCCGGAGTGGCTCTACAACGGTCGACTGGCTTCCGGGAACCGGCAAATATTTCACCCTTGCTACCGCAGCAGCCGACAGTTTGTATCTTAAAAAAGACCACCAGCTGTTATTTTCGATGAAATTAGGGACAAATGACAGCGCGATAGAAGGGCCGAACGGATCACCGATTTCGAAGGAAAATTACAAAGCCAATGTACAAACGATCGTTTCAGAGTTGCTGAAACGGTATCCGGGCAGCAAAGTAATCATTCATCACCCTATTTGGTACAGCACCAATACTTACAATCGTTCGAAATACCTGGCGGAGGGTTTGGAGCGGCTTCAAACTTACATTCCGGAGCTAGACGCGCTGATCAGCGAATACAAAACCACCGAACCCGGTCGGGTTTTTAAAGGCGATACCAAAGCTTTTAAATACTTCAAAAAGCATTATCTCAAACTCTTCAAGCCGGAAAACGGGCAGCAGGGCGTGTTTTATCTGCACCCCAATGTGGAAGGGGTAGCGGTACTGGGCGAGTACTGGGGAAAAGCAATCAAGAAAAAGGTACTGTAACCCATGGCATCCCGCGAAACCATCGCGGCCCGGGCGACCGGCGCAGGCGCGCGTTCGTGTGGGGTGTGATGTGTTGAAGATCTTGGATTTGAGGCATAGTCGGCCCGAAGCCTCACCTAATCCTTCCTTACAGGCTTCAAGCCTTTCATCGCCTTCAATCCGATAGCCGGGCTTTGCGCGGGAAGGGACAGCAGTTTCTCTTCCGTTTCCGGCTTAATGTATTCCCGGTAGCCGGCCAGGTAGCGCTCGATGATGAAGTCCTCTTCCCGCTCGAACTGCACCGAGGGTTGGCCGACGAGCGCGGAAATGTTGTACAGCTTTTTGTGCCAGATCAATGCGTTCAGATTGCCATCAAAATGGTAATGGTTTTCAAAACCACGGTCGAATTTGAAAACGATCGGCTTGCCCGAGTTGGCGAGGAGACTTTCGGGAGTGCCTGTGAGCGTGATGGGGATATAGGTCTTTTTGTCGTAAATAAACCCTCCGTGGGTGTTTTTGATATATTCCCGCATTTGTCGCGGCGCGTCGCCTACCAGCAGCACATCGACGAGCAGGATATGCTCAGTTGAATAAAACTGGCCGGGATTCTGGATTAGCGGGAGTTGGGAGATTCGGATCATGAATGATTATTCCTTGTGTGGGCGTAAAATTAGCTAACATTCCCATTGTCACAATCATCCCCGGAGAGGTGTGAATTGGATATGACATTTTTTGTAAAATCATTTGTTGCAGTAAATCTGGCGGGATATATTGAGCGCAAATAATAGTCACCATGGTAAAAACATACAGATTTATCGCGCTCCTCGGCGATGGTCGCGAAAGGTATAGCGACAAAGAATTGAATGCAGAATGGCCCACCGAGCCGATCGTGATCGATGCATTCGGGTTTTCGGATGTGTACCGGTATTCGGGCGTGGTTTTCCTGAATGAAGAATGGTTTGCGAAGTACAGCAAAACCTGGCGTGATGATACCGCCGAGATTGATAAGCTACTGGTGAACCTGATCAAATACTCAGCCAAAGACGTTCACTCCGAAAACCTGACTAAAATTAAAAGCTACCTGGCTTCCCCGCCCGAAACGGTCGAAGAAGCCGTGGCGCTTTGGAGAACTTTTTATGATCCTTCCTTAAAAACCATTTAGGTCTGGTGCTAATTGCTCCGGTTTATTCTCCGGGTTTCGACCCGGGGAATATTAATGATTAACCATTTTCATAGCACCCTCGCTGTAACGGGCCCCGGTGTCGGGGTAGCGAGCTATGAGGGTGTCGATGGTTTTCAGGTCTTCGGCAGAGAGACTTACTTCGAGCGCTCCTGCATTGTCTTCCAGGTATTTGCGCTTTTTCGTGCCGGGGATCGGGATTATGTCGTCGCCTTGCGCGAGAACCCATGCGAGCGCCAGCTGCGCCGGCGTGCATTGCTTGCCCGCGGCGATTTCGGCAAAGCCGCTTACCAGTTTCGCATTGTTGTCGGCCACGTTTTCCTGGTATCGGGGCAGTGAACGGCGAAAGTCGCTCTCTGCCAGCGTGTCGGTGTTCAATGTGTTGGTAACGAGCCCTCTGGCAAGTGGGGAGTAGGGTATAAGTGAAATGCCCAGCTCGCGAACGGTATCGAGTATCGTTCCTTCCACATCACGGGTAATCACCGAGTATTCGCTCTGTAATGCGGCGATCGGATGCACGGCGTGGGCCTTGCGGAGGGATGCCGCAGAGGCTTCGCTCAGGCCGAGGTAACGAACTTTACCTTCCTTCACGAGTTCTGCCATGGCGCCCACCATTTCTTCCACGGGCACATTGGGATCGACGCGATGGGCATAATAAAGGTCGATCGTATCGATTTTTAGTCTTTTCAGACTGTTTTCGACAGCGACTTTCATCCAGGCTGGCGAGCCGTCGAAGTACGCGCCAGCAGAGTTGCGCGGCGTGTTGGCGCTTTCGCCATAGCGGAAACCGAATTTGGTAGCTATAAAAATCTTGTCGCGGTTCGGTACGAGGACCTGGGATATCAATTTCTCGTTTTCGCCATTGGCGTACATGTCGGCCGTATCCCAGAAATTGATTCCGAGGTCGAGGGCGCGGTGTAATGTGGCGATGCTCTCCATGTCGTCGGTGGGTCCGTAGGCAAAGCTCATGCCCATGCAGCCTAATCCGATCGCGGATAATTTTTCTTCTGTTTTTCCAAGGCTTCTGTATTGCATCTGTTTGTTGGCTATCGGCCGGACGCCCCCGGCTATCAGCGGTGGGCCATCGGCCGGGTGGATGATGTAATTATTCAGAATAGTTCTGACAGTACAAAACTACTTGCAGGCGCTGGCTGGTGCTTTATAGTTTTCAAACAGATCTTTATAAATATCACACAGCTCTGGCGCGTACGTTTCCGGGTGTGAGGCCTGTCTGTTTTTTGAAGAAAATATTGAAATAGGCGGGATATTCGAAGCCAAGGCTATAAGCGATTTCGGATACATTCCAGTTGGTATGGTTAAGCAACGCCTGCGCTTCCTTGGTAATGCGCGCCGAGATATGCTCTGTCGTCGTCTTTCCCGTGATCTCTTTCACCGAACGGTTCAGATGGTTGGCATGTACCGAGAGACTTTGGGCATAATCATTGGCTGTTTTCAACCTCAACGCATTTTCGGGCGTGTCGATCGGGAATTGCCTTTCGAGGAGCTCCATAAACAACGAAGTGATTCGCGCCGATGCATTGGTCTGCCGTTCAAATGTTTCAGCGGGCTGCATTTTCATCGCTTCGTGGATGATCAGGTGTAGGTAATTGCGCAGCATACCATATTTGTGCGGGTAATCCGACTCGATCTCGGTCATCATCTTTCCAAATATCATCGACAGCTCCTTTTGCTGCTTTTCGTTGACAAAATAGACGGGATTTGCCCCGATTTTGAAGAGCGGAGAATCCTGCAAAAAGTCCTTCCGCTCCGCGGGATGGACGAAAGTTTCCGTAAATAATGTAAACCAGCCAAGCTGCGACTCCGAGATCGCCTCCCACGAATAGGGTACCACCGGGTTGGAAAAAAGCAATGCCGGACGGTCAATCTCGATCCATTTATCGGCATAATGCAGGCGGCCGGTGCCGATGATAAAGGAAACTTTATAAAAGTCGCGGCGGCTGTACGGCGTCTTTTTATAACACGAGTTTCTTTCAAACACATTGAAATGTCCGATGCCGGCATTGTTCAGCGACAGGTCCGCTGGATTCGCATGTGGGACGCGGCGGTAAAATTCCTGGATAGATTCGGTATGGCTCATAACGCAATATTATAAAATTCAAATAACAGATGCCATTGCGAAAGTTTCAGAAACGCGGGAATTAACTGCTTTTTAATTTCGAAGCAAGTCGCCTTTTATGGAGATTGGACTAGGCGTTTTGTGTTAAAATGGATCACTTGGGTGGTCCGGGCGGTTTTTAATTTTGAATGACTGAATGATTAAATGACCGAATATTTTTCGCTCCTAATCAGTCATCATACCCGGCGCCCGGTCAATCATTCAGTCATTTTGTTATTCAAAATTCAGTCATTCAAAATTCACCATGTCCCACCGCAAACCAACCAGTGAACTAACTCCCAGGGCCTTCACGGCTGTGCGGGAGCTTGAAAAGTACGTGGCCTCGACGGGTCTCGATAAGGTGCATTATAAACTGATCAAAATCCGTGCTTCGCAAATCAATGGGTGCGGTTTTTGTCTGGATATGCATGCGCGCGCCGCCCGTGAGATGGGCGTAAGCGAGCAGCGTATATATATGCTGAGCGCGTGGCGCGAGGCGGATATTTATTCAGAAGAAGAAAAGGCGATCCTGGCGCTTACCGAGCAGGTAACGCTCATCAGTCAGGGTGGCGTGAGCGACGTTGTTTATAACCGCGCTGTGGAGCTGCTGGGCGAGGAATATACGAAGGCCGTTGTGATGGGCGTGGTGGCGATCAGCGCCTGGAACCGAATCATGATCACCGATCAGGTGGTCGCCACTGCGGTGGCCGCCACTGCGGTGGCCGCCATTGCGGTGGGTGTTAATGCACTGGAAAATTATGTTTAATAGTCGTCCCATTCGAATGAGCAGTCAGTCGGAGAAGGCTGACTTACTTAAAAAGCTGCACCATAGCGGCAAAATGCTCGTCCTGCCGAATATCTGGGATGCTGGCGGCGCAATATTGCTCGAAAAACTGGGTTATCCGGCCGTGGCGACGGCCAGCGCGGCCATTGCCGCAGCGCACGGCTATGACGATGGCGAGCAGATTCCCTTTGATCTGCTGGTGGCCATTGTGGCGCAGATCGCCAAATCGGTGAACGTGCCGGTTACGGTGGATATGGAAGCGGGTTATGCAGCTGATAACGAGACGCTGAAATCGAATATCCGCCGCCTGATCGCCGCTGGCGTGGCTGGTATAAATATAGAGGATACCGACGTACTCACGCGCGAAATGTTGCCCGTCGGTGAGCAGGTGGAAAAACTGAAACTGATAGGGCGGGTGGCCGAGCGGGAGAATACCAGGTTGTATATCAATGCCCGCACGGATGTTTTTCTGGTAATGCCCGATTTGCCGGAAGATCAGAAACTCGCGCTTGCAATCGAGCGCGGGCGCGCGTACACGGAGGCCGGTGCTCACGGCATCTACCCTATCTTTGCAACCGAGGAAGAAACGGTCAAAACGCTGGTAAATGCATTGAAGGTGCCTGTAAATATACTGGCAAAAGGCGATGCGCCCGACCTGAATGTGCTTCAAAAGCTAGGTGTGGCACGGGTGAGTTTTGGCCCGAACGTGCACCGTGCGATGTTACTGTCAATGGAAGCGCTATTGAAAAACGTGAAGGAAAGCCTGAGCCACCACCCGGTGACAGGGCTGCTCACATGACCAAACTATTATTTTACGTATACCATTGGATCTCCCGGCGGCCGCAACCGGGAGATTTTCTATTTTTAGACCAAAATTAGAAGTTACTTTGTTCCTATATTCAACAAACTTAACCGGTTATCACACTCAGGGCTATGCAGGAAGACATTCTTTTTCAGATCAGCAATAAATTAAAAGAAGTCAGGAAAGGTAAGGGCGTTACCCTGCAGGAGATTGCCGACGAGGCGGGTGTAACGAAAAGTCTGGTTTCTCAGATCGAAAATAGCCGCACTATCCCTTCGCTACCGGTCATGTTGGGGTTGATCAAAGCGCTGGATATCGACCTGAATGTGTTTTTTAAGGATATTATTTCGACCGCCCCCGGCGAAAGTGTGCTGATCCGGCGAAAAGAGGAATACCAGCCTTTCACGAAAGAGAATGCGAAAGGTTACTTCTACCAGAGAATATTCAGCAAACAATTCAAGGATAACCATATCGACGTCGTGCTGCTGCGACTCGAAAAAGACGCGAAGCGGCCGATGGTGCGTACCAACGCGTTTGAGTTCAAATATATGCTGTCCGGGGCGGTGGAGTACACCGTCGGAAAGAACAAGTACATCCTGAATCAGGGCGATTCGATGTTTTTTGACGCCAATGAGCTACATAACCTCAAATGCCACGAATGTGACGAGGCGATGCTGCTGGTTATCTACTTCTTCAACGAGGCGCAGTAGGCCTTTCGGAAATCTATTTTGTTAAATATTAATTAACATTTACTTAACTTTTGACTGAATCTGGTTCGCTAGTTTTGCGGTGATGAGGGTTTTGTTATGTCTAATTTTAAATATTAGTTAACTTTTTCTTGCACTTAAAAAGATTTTCAAGTATTTTTCAGCTGTAAACCAATGTATGTGTCGGAGTTGAAATGTTTAAGTTAAATTTTACTAAACATTTGAGGCCAAAAGGTCCTGAAACCCGAAAGCCGACAGGGATTGCGAGAAAGTTAAGTATTAGTTCACCAATTATACCAAGTGAAGATGTCGATAGAACTGGTAGTTTTCGATATGGCAGGTACGACTGTCAGAGACAAAAATTTTGTAGGGATCGCGTTTCAGCAAGCCATGCTGTCGCAGGGATATGAAATCGCGATCGAAAATGTGAACCCGCTGATGGGTTACGAGAAGCCGCTGGCGATTAAAATGATGCTGGAAGTGCGCGAGCCCGACAAGTCAAAGATTACCGAAGCGCTGGTAGATGCCATTCACACCCATTTCGTAAACGGGATGATCGATTTCTACAAAACGACCACCGAAATTGCACCGCTGCCGAATGTAGAGGAAACTTTCAGCGCGCTTCGTGAAGAGGGGGTGAAAATTGCGTTGAATACGGGTTTCTCCCGCGACATTGCCGACGTGATTGTAAGCAGACTAGGTTGGGAAGATAAGATAGATTGCCTCGTAGCTAGTGATGAAGTGCCTTTCGGGCGACCTTATCCTGATATGATCCGCAAGATCATGGCCGAACTGGGTATCGAATCGGCTGACCGCATTGCGAAAGTGGGTGATACCGAAGTCGATATTAATGAGGGCATTAATGCAGGCTGCAAATATGTGATCGGGGTTACGACGGGGGCCTTCACCGGTGATGAGCTGCTGCCTTACAAGCCTACCCATATTATCGACGATATTGCGGAGGTTCCCGGCATTATCTCGGCCAGCCACGAAATGGCTGTGAAAGGTTAATTCACTCACATTGATATCTGATTGAAGAGCATGAGTAAATCTGCGATTGTCATCGGGGCAGGAATTGTCGGGTTGGCGACGGCAAGGGCTTTGGCCAGAAGGGGTTATAAAGTAACAGTTATTGAGCGTTCCTCGAAAGCGGTGGGCGCATCTATCCGTAATTTCGGAATGGTATGGCCGATCGGTCAACCGGAAGGTGCATTGTATGAAAGGGCGTTGCATGCCAAGAGTATCTGGAAGGAAACGCTTGCGGGAGCAAAATGCTGGTCGCAGGAAGCGGGAAGCCTGCATATGGCCTACCGTCAGGATGAGCTGGAAGTAATCCAGCAATTTGTGGAAGTAAGTGCGTACCGGCCTGTCGGTTTTCTGAATGCGGAAGAAACGCTGGCGAAATCCCCAGCGGTGAATCCCGAAGGGCTGTTAGGTTCACTGTATTCGGCGGATGAAATGATCGTCGACCCGCGTGAGGCCATTGCGGCCATTCCGGGTTATCTTACCGCCGCATTGGGTGTTACATTTATCTGGGATACTGCTATTTCAAAAGTGGCGTACCCGGCTGTGTATTCAGGTAAAAATAGCTGGTCGGCGGATGAAATCTTCGTTTGCAGCGGACAGGATTTCGAAACACTTTACCCGGATCAGTTTTCTACCGCCCCATTGACCAAATGCAAGTTGCAGATGATGCGTCTCGAAGCCCAGCCCGACGACTGGCGCATCGGTCCGGCGCTGTGCGGAGGGCTGTCTTTTATCCATTACCACGGATTTAAGGCGGCAGCATCGTTGCCCGGCCTGAAAGCCAGGTACGAAAGCGAATATGCCGAATATCTCAAATGGGGTATTCATGTGATGGCGTCGCAAAACGGCCTTGGTGAGATCACAGTGGGCGATTCGCACGAATATGCCCTCACTTTCGACCCGTTCGACCGTGAATTTATCAATACGATGATCCTCGATTACCTGGGGACATTCGCGCAGTTTAAATCGCCGAAAGTGTTCCAGAGCTGGCATGGTATCTATCCCAAAATGACCAATGGTGCAACGGAGATCGTGATTAGGCCCGAAAGCGGCGTGACGATCATTAACGGACTGGGCGGGAACGGTATGACCCTTTCTTTTGGCCTTTGCGATGAAGTAGTTGGCGGAACTTACCGATCTTGAATCTTAATGCATGTTTGCATGGCAGCTGTACACAACCGAACGGAAGGCGACATAAACTTATCATCCGCGCGCCAGGATTGGTATGCGGTCATTAACGACCCTGAGACTTCCGGTTATCTGCACGAGGATGCGGAATATTTTCTGCATCAGTCGCTGTCTACTCCCTGCCTGGACGTGCTCGCTTCTTGTGAGGGTATTTACCTGACCGACGTGCAGGGTAAGCGCTATATGGATTTTCACGGCAACAATGTACACCAGCTCGGCTACCGACACCCTTACGTGATCGAAAAGTTGAAAGAGCAGCTGGATATCCTGCCGTTTTCTCCTCGCCGCTATACCAATGTGTCTGCCATTGAACTGGCCAAAAAGCTCGGTAAACTCATGCCTGGCGACCTCAACCGCGTGCTCTTTGCGCCCGGGGGGACTTCGGCGATCAGCATGGCTTTGAAACTCGCCCGCGTCGTAACGGGTAAGCATAAGGTTGTGTCGCTTTGGGATTCGTTCCACGGCGCTTCGCTGGATGCGATTTCTGCGGGCGGCGAGCTCGATTTTCGGAAGGATATGGGGCCGCTGATGCCCGGTGTGGAGCGCATTCCGCCGCCGATGACTTATCGCGGACCATTCGCTACGGCCGGCAATGGCGATGTTCCTTATGCCGATTACCTGGAATATGTAATTGAAAAAGAGGGTGATATTGGCGCGTTCGTTATTGAAACAATACGTAATACTGATGTGCAAATCCCTTCGCGAGCCTACTGGGAGCGTGTACGCGCGATTTGCACAAAGCATAAAGTGCTGCTCATTCTGGATGAAATTCCTATCGCATTCGGGCGAACCGGTAAAATGTTTGCGTTCGAGCACTATGGCTTCGAGCCTGATATAGTATGCCTGGGCAAAGGACTTGGCGGAGGCGTAATGCCAATGGCCGCTATTGTAGCGCGAGATGGCTACAATGTGGCCCAAAGTGTTTCGCTGGGGCATTTTACCCATGAAAAAAGCCCGCTCGGCAGTGTGGCCGCTCTGGCAATGCTCGATTTTATTGAGCAAAACGACTTGCTCGCCAAGGTGAACGCCGATGCGGACTTCATGCGTAAGGAATTGGAAAAACTGAAAGACAAATATCCGATCATCGGCGAGGTTCGTGGGATAGGGCTTTTGTGGGGAGTGGAGCTCGTAAAGGACCGCGAGACGAAAGAGAAGGCGGTGCTCGAAGCGGAAGCGGTTATGTATGAATGCCTTAAAAATGGTTTGAGTTTCAAGGTGTCACAAGGAAATGTGGTGCAGCTTTCGCCTCCACTGATTATAACCCGCGAGCAACTCACGGAAGCATTGCGGATTCTGGAAAAAGCCATCGAAACGGCTTCGGTTTTGGTATAAAAAACTCAACATTTTGACCACATGCGCCTGAAAGAAGCACTTACTCGATCGAATACGTTTTTTATCATTTGGGCTGTCATCGCTTCGTTCGGGGCATATTTTTGCATGTATGCTTTCCGTAAGCCGTTCAATGCGGGGCTTTACCAGGGGCTCGAACTCGGCAACGTGAGCTATAAAGCGATCCTGATCATTTCGCAGGTAGCAGGTTACACGCTGTCCAAGTTTGCGGGTATCAAAGTGATTTCGGAGTTGAAACACAATGCGCGGGTGAAGCTGGTAATAGGGTTGATTCTCGCCGCAGAGCTGGCCCTGTTGTTCTTTGGACTGGTGCCTAATCCTTACAATTTTGTATTCCTTTTTATGAATGGCCTCCCGCTGGGGATGGTGTGGGGCGTGGTGTTCAGCTTTCTCGAAGGTAGGCGGTTTACCGAAATGCTCTCGATGGGGCTCAATATCAGTGTCGTTATCGCGTCGGGGGTTCTTAAAACCACCTACATAGAAGTTCATGCCCTATTTCCCGGTATTACGGAATTCTGGATGCCGTTTTTGATGGGCTTACTTTTCCTGCCGCTGTTCCTGCTGTTCGTGTGGATGCTTTCGGTGATTCCGAAGCCGACAGACGAGGATATTGCCTTACGCACGGAGCGCGTACCCATGACGAGCGAGGATAAGCGGCTGGTCATGCGGCAATTTGGCTTCCCGATCGTCTGCCTGGTTATTTTCTACGCTACGCTGGTCGTCGTCCGCGATTTCCGCGACAATTTCACAATCGAAATCTGGAACGAAATCGATTCGCATTGGGGTAGCGGCGTACTTACCACCACCGAAATGATCACCGGTATTGTGGTGCTCGTAATCATCGGCGCACTAGCATTTGTGCGGGATAATCTGACTGGCTTCAAATTGGCATATCTGATCCTTTTCGCCGGCATTACCCTGATCGGCGTTGGGACGCTGCTGTTCGAGAAGTCGCTGATTAGTGGCTTCTACTGGATGTTGCTGGTTGGGCTTGGGTTGTTTTTGGCATACACCGTGCTGCAAACCGTCGTTTTCGAACGCATGATCGCATTGTTCCGCATTAAGGCCAATGCGGGGTATTTCGTATACATCTGCGAAAGTATTGGTTATATGGGCAGCGTGGGGCTGCTGCTGTATAAGGAGTTTTTTATGAAAGACCTGAGCTGGTCGCGGGTGCTGATGCAGTTCTCCTACCTGCAATTCTGCCTCGGGTTGCTGCTGTTGGCGGTGAGTAATAACTACTTCGATAAATATCGCGCCGGTCGTTCGGCACACAAGAGCGGTACGCCTTTCGTAGCTGCATAGCTGCGCCGCAAACAGGGCATAAAAAAAGGAGGTGCAATTGCCCTCCTTTTTAACATCTCAATTTCACCTTTTCAATTTCTGCTATTCTTTATTTGGTCGCTTTCAGATCCACAATGGCTGCTTTCTGAGCCGGTGTTTGCGTTTTATATGGGTTCACTTTCGTCGCTTTCGGTGGTGCCGGAGTTTCTACTATTGGGGTCGATACTGGCAACGTATTCTTGATGGTATTGGTTGATTTATTGTCGTCCGCAAATGCAACTGAACTGGTCAATGCGATAACGCTAACGAGGGTTGTGATCAAAGTCTTCATAGCTCTATTTATTTTTGTTTCTTGTCTTTGTCTTATTTGATGATGCAAATATAAATGGTATTTTATGAATGGTAAGGTATTTATTCAATGAGTGATCGAACGGCTACTTGAATGGTTTTTATTGGTGATGAGTGATTTAACGGCATTTGTTTTGATTTTATTTTTTGAAATATTCAAATATAACCAAACCTGTTAATGAGATGGTTTTTATTGTAAAAGTACAATATATTTAAAAATTGTGATTGGGGGCGATTTGCTATATTGGTGGCATGGCTAAAATGATCAACCTCAAACCCTTCAAAGAGTTTATACAATCGGAGTCGCTAGGCGGCGTGATACTGATCATCAGCGTGATCGTGTCTCTCCTGATTGCCAACTCATCTTTCGCCGGTGCATTCGAAAACCTGCTGTCTACTCAACTAGGCTTCCAAACCGGAAGCGTCCATTTGCGCTACCCTGCGCTTCAATGGATCAACGACGGGCTGATGGCCATTTTCTTTCTGCTCGTAGGGCTGGAAATCAAAAGGGAGCTGGTGGAAGGCGAACTGTCGTCCTTTAAAAAAGCGGCACTGCCAATTTTTGCGGCAATAGGGGGTGTGCTGGCACCGGCCACGATTTACTTTTTGGTTAATAAAGGCACCAACACGGCGGCGGGGTGGGGCATTCCCATGGCCACCGACATCGCCTTTGCGATTGCGATTATCACACTTCTGGGTAAAAAAGTGCCGCCTTCGCTCAGAATCTTCCTCGCAGCACTCGCCATTGTAGATGACCTGATGGCCATTCTGGTGATTGCTGTTTTCTATTCCTCGGAGCTGCATTACAACTACCTGCTCTATGCGGGAGGAGTTTTTGCGGTATTGATGGCGATGAACCGTGCAGGGGTCAAACACCTGGCGGCCTACCTCATTCCGGGCGCATTCATCTGGTATTTTGTACATCACTCGGGCGTCCACGCGACCATCGCCGGCGTGCTCACGGCCTTTGCGATCCCCACCACGCCCGACGCGCAAGAATCGGCGCTCGAAAAGCTGGAACATATCCTGGTCAAGCCGGTGAACTTTCTCATCATGCCGGTTTTCGCATTAGCCAACACCAATATCACTTTCGAAGCGGGTATGCTCGAAGGCCTCACCACCTCGCTCGGGGTGGGCATCGTGCTGGGATTGGTGATAGGCAAGCCTCTGGGTATCGGTATTCTGTCCTGGCTGACGGTGAAGTTAGGCATCAGCTGTATGCCCAGCCAGGCTGGCTGGGCGCATATTATCGGCGTAGGAATGCTAGGTGGGATCGGGTTTACGATGTCGGTTTTTATCGCATTACTGTCCTTCCCGGGCGAGCACGTGATCCTGTCGGAAGCAAAATTCTCCATTCTTACCGGCTCTATCCTTTCGGGGATATTGGGCTATGTAATGCTAAGCAGCGTGAGCAAAAGGTAAGTTCGGCAGCGCTTATTCGGACTTACTTTTAACAAGAATGTAATCCAGATCACCGCTTTTGGAAAACGCGCTAATCTGGGTGTATTTCTGGTAGTTGTCCCACGTTTTTACACCGTCCTCGTCGACATTCGGCACGATATTCTCGTTCAGGTTAAGTAGCCCCAGGATACTTCGGTTTTCGAAAGGGTAGTCGGCCAGCTTGTTCAGTCTGATCTGGTCGGCGATGTCGTTGATGTAGATAATTTCGACCTTTCCGTCGCGGTAGCTGATGCGCGGGCATTTTTCACAGCCGGCTTTTTCATCTGTATAAAAACTCAGGAGTTGGCCTTTGCCGAGAATCGCCGCCACTTCCAGCTCGTTTCGCATGGCAACCTGCGGCAGGTCCAGCGCGACGATGACCGTCGCGTTTTCGTCGTGTTCGTCCAGGACGTAGAATTTGACAAAAATGGCAATGAGTATTACGACGAACGAAATGAATTTCCAGTTCGCCCATTTGCGTCTGACGGAGGTCTGTTCCATGGAGGTGGCGTAGTTTTTGAATAGATAGGGTAAATAACTTTCACACACAACCACGAAATATCATGCCAGACTTTTTGAACCGGATGGTTATCACGCCCGAGCTGAACTACGACCAGCTGACGATCGCCGAGGCGACGCTTATTCAGCAGCAGCTGCGTGGGCATTTAAATCTGGAACCATTACAAATCGAGGCCAAAACGATCGCAGGCGCAGATATTTCACTCGATCTTTACAGTGAGACCGTTTATGCGGGATTGGTGGTAATGAGTTACCCCGACCTGCAACCGATCGCCTATTCACTTGTGAAAAGCAGCACGATATTCCCCTATGTTCCCGGTTACCTCGCGTTTCGCGAGATTCCAGCCATTCTGAAAGCCTACGAACAACTTCCTGTGAAGCCTGACATCGTGATGTTCGATGGAAACGGCATTTTGCATGCCCGCAGAATGGGTATCGCTTCCCACTTTGGCGTCATTACCGACGCCATCACAATGGGCTGCGCCAAGAAGAAGCTCGCCGGACAATATGTCGACCCTGGCCCTTCAAAAGGGGAATACACGCAAGTAACCGATAAAGGCGAGGTAATCGGCTACGCGGTACGGACCAAGGACAATGTCAAACCCGTGTTTATCTCACCGGGTCACCAGATGAGCCTCGAAGACAGCCTCACCCTGGCACTCAAATGTACCGGTAAGCACCGCCTTCCCGAGCCCACGCGCCGCGCACACGAGTGCGTGAACCGATTCAGGATTGGGACACTAACCGAAGGTTACCACGAGTTTGATAGCTGGACGCTCTTTTGAGCTGCCCGTGAGGGGAAGCAGGGGCCTTCCTGTCGCTCCCGGCGGCGGCGTTATCGCTCCGGTGTCGCCGTTGCTATCGCACTCGGCGTTGCCGCCGCTATCGCTCCGGTGTCGCCGCTGCTATCGCACTCGGCGTTGCCGCTGCTATCGCACTCGGCGTTGCCGCTGCTATCGCACTCGGCGTTGCCGCCGCTATCGCTCCGGTGTCGCCGCCGCTATCGCTTCGGTGTCGCCGCCGCTATCGCTCCCGCTCGCCGGTCTCGCCTCCCAAGGTTGAAACCTTGGGTTATTTGAGCGACTTATCGATCTCGTTTAGGAGGTACTTTTTGGGATCGGAATCGTACTCCCAGAACATGACACCGCCAAGTTTATTGGCCAGTACATATTTGCATTTTTCCCTTACTGATTCCTCGTCGTCATAGCTCAGCACATCGCCTGTTTCCGCATTGAGCAGGTAGGGTGCTTTGGCCACGGTGTCACGGTATTCTTTATAGCCTTTTTTGTTAACCAAACTATCCTTGATGTAGGAATAGCCATCGATATATTGCTGCTTCACCTGCTTTTGCCCCAACCCTTTTTCGAGCTTCGAGACCGTGAACATCCGGCCGTAGAACGGCAGGCCAACCACTAGTTTCTCCATAGGTACACCCGCGGCATGGAAGCCCTTTACAGCATTATCTACCGATTTGGCTGTTTTGTAGCTATTAGAAGGGTATAAGCTCGCGTGGTGAACGGCTGTGTCGCCCTGGAACAAGTCGTAGGTCATCAGGTTTACATAATCCAGGTAACGCTGCGCTTTGCCCATTTCGGTAGCTTTCAGGAATTCTACCCAGCCGGCCACAGCGGTGGTAAGCAGTTTTTTCTTGCCTGTTTCTTCTTCCAACAGGTCGAGCTCGTTGCGGATTGCGTGGAACATCTCGGTGTAGTTCTGCTTGTCCTCGGGACGGAAAACGTTACCGTCCTCACCGGGCAGGGCAGGGTATTCCCAGTCAATATCTACGCCGTCGAGATTGTATTTTTTGATGATTGCCACACTGCTTTTCGCGAACACTTTACGAGACGAGTCGGTAAGTACCGCGTCGGAGAAGTTCTCACTCCATGCCCAGCCGCCGATGGAAATCAGAATTTTCAGGTCGGGATTGTCGGCTTTAAGCAGATTAAGCTGGCGGAAGTTGGTCGTGTCGGTTTTTTCATTGCTGAGGAATGCCTTGCCATCTTTAATGTCGACAAACGCGTAGTTAATGTGCGTCAGCATTTTGGCTTCAATATTGCCGGTGTTCAATAAGCCGTGGAAACCGCCGACATAACCTATCACCACAGGGCGGTTCGTGGAATCCGACGAGCCTTCATCTTTTTTGTCGGACGAGCAACTGTTCAGCAACAGCAAAGGGGCAATGAGGAGCACCATCAGCAAAGCGATGCCAATGTTTTTTTGAGCGGGAATCAGGCGCATGGTATTAGTTTTTGTTTGAAGGCTTAAATTAAGCACACCTGCAAATCATCTCCTAATCCTGCGCGGGGAGCGAAAGCTTTTGTAAAGCCTTATTGAGGTTAATACCCCTGCCCAGCACGCCTTTGAAGAGGTCGCCTTTCTTTTCGAGCCGGTCGAAGATATTCTTGATCGTGAAATCCTTTGGGCTCAGGCCATGCGCTACTTCACTCCATTCGAGGGGTGTGGAAACGGTGGCGCCGGGTTTCGGGCGGGCACTGTACGCGCATGCGAGTGTCTGACCAATGCGGTTTTGCAGGTAATCGACGTAAATCTGGTCTTTTCTGCGCTTCGAAAGCGACCTTTCCAGTGTGGTAATCTTCGGTAGGCGTTCGGTGACCATGTGCGCCAGCATTTCCGCGAAGTCGCGGGCCTGGTCATAGTCGTATTTTTTGCCAAATGGAATGTAAACGTGCATTCCGCTCGCGCCGGAAGTTTTGCAGAAGCCTTCGGCATCCATTTCGTCGAGGAGTTGCTTGATGGCCAGCGCCACATCGATCACATCTTCGAATGTATTCTTGTCGGAGGGGTCGATGTCCATGACGATATAATCCGGATTTTCCAGCTTGCCTACGGTCGAGTTCCAGGGATTCATTTCAATACAGCCCAGATTGGCAACATACAGCAGGCTTTCTACATCGTTGACCACGTGGTAGTTCACCATTTTTCCGGTCGACTCAGCTAATATTTCCACAGTTTTGATCCATTCCGGCACCGAATCGCCGGCATCTTTTTGGAAAAAACCTTCGTCTTTTACGCCATTGGGCTGCCTGCGCAGCGAGAGCGGCCGGTTTTTCAAATAAGGTAAAATATAGGGCGCGATGTTACGGTAATAGTCGATCAGCTCGCCTTTCGTAATATGTTCGTCCGGCCAGTAAATTTTTTCCGGATGCGTGATCTCTGCTTTCTTTTTCATGATGCTTTTCTTTTAGGCGCGGTCAGGCTTTCCTTCAACTGCGCCATCAGATCGCGGCTTTTCGAATGCACAACCTTCATTTTGGAAGCAGCCGGTTTTTTGCCTTTCGCTTTGGCCATGATCAGTTCCAGCAATTTCTCATTGTAGGTGTCCTTGTAGTTGGTAATGTCGAAGTCGGTGGTTAGCTGCTCGATGAGTTGCACGGCCATATTCATTTCGGCGGGCTTGATCGTCACATCGGGGATATTCAGCTCGTCGGTGTCACGGATCTCCTCTGCGAACCGAATTTTGTTGAGGATCAACAGGTCTCCCTGCGGCTTGATGAGTACGAGGCTTTCGCGGTTGCGGAGCACGTAGGTACCGAGGCCGCATTTACCGGTTTTTTTCAATGCGTCGCGGAGCAATGCGTACGGTTTCGCGCCCGATTTTTCGGGTTGTAGGTAATAGGGGGTCTCGTAATATATACTGTCGATCTCTTTTTCGTCTACAAACTCCGCTATTTCGATGATCTTCGATTTTTCGGGACTGGCCTTTTCAAAATCGGTTTCATCGAGTACCACGTAATTGTCTTCGACTTTGTAGCCACGGACGATATTTTCCCACTTCACTTCCCGGCCCGTGTTGGCATTCACGCGCTGGAAATGGATATTAGCGTGGTCTTTTTTGTCCAGCATATCGAGGTCAAGCTCGCTGGCTTGCACTGCGCTGAAAAGTTTGACGGGGATATTCACAAGGCCGAACCCGATCGCCCCGGACCATATTGCTCTCATATTTCTTTCGGTTGAAAGTGGTTGATGAGCAAAATCCGTGCCTTTATCAGACGAGTCGTGTGCCGTCATGCGATCAAATTGATAATACTTCCTCAAAAACGGACAACCTGCGCGCTTTTTGAAGGCCATTTTGCGTAGCACCGGTAAATTTTTTTTAAAAAGTTGGCAAAATGCTTGTAATCAATTGTTTGGATTTATATCTTCCTTAAAAGTTACTACGTAAGCCTCCCAAAATTATCCTTATACGTTAGTTGGATTCCGTAATCTGGCATATTTCTTTAATATGTGCTTCGCGAAAACAATTCCACAACAAGACTAACTCTTAAATCGGATATAAATATGGTAGCGACACTAGGTAACAACCCAGCGAAAAACTTGAAACCCGGCGCAGTGCTTACCGTCACGGGTGCCGGATCTGAATCGGAAGCCCAAAGAGAAGTGGCTGATTTTCTACAATTGAGTAACCGGAGCGACCTTGGCTATTTCCTTATTTCAAAGGATTATTTCCTGCTCTACCTGAAATCGGGAAGTTCGATTAGTGGAATTGCGTAAGCGTTAACTTTTCATTTTAAGAAGGACATGGTACAGAAGGGTACATTCAAATTGCTTGGGCAAAAGCTCATTAATATTATCATTCACAAAGAAGACGTTCTTAGGATTGCCCCTAATAAAAGAGGACAGGGGTGCATTATTTATCTCAAAAACAAAGTTCCCTACACAGTTAGTGAAAGCGAAAAAGAGGTGCAGAAGAAACTGAATTGGGTTGCAGCATGATCTTCGGTCTGTTGCCATGAAAATAAGAGCGGGCTCCGGTGCATAACCGGGGCCTTTTTGTTGGCGGTCGACTTAAATTCCCCCTTCCCCGAACCCAGCTGCAAGGTTCCGTGTTACCCAAACACCGAAATTTCCCACACCACAAAATCCATGTCCAAAAAGACTTATTTTTTCCTGATCCTCATTCTGGGGAGCCTGACTGCGCTTGGCCCTTTTTCAATCGATATGTACCTGCCGGGTTTTCCGGCCATTGCGCGTGATTTGAATACTACTGCTGCGAAAGTTTCTCAGTCACTATCCGGCTTTTTTGTCGGTATTTCGCTGGGCCAGCTGCTTTACGGGCCGTTACTCGACCGGTTTGGGCGAAAAAAACCACTGTTTATCGGGCTGACGGTCTATATTCTCGCCTCGGCGGGCTGTTCGGTAGCGGTCACGATCGAGCAATTGATCCTGCTCCGCGTGATACAGGCGATAGGCAGTTGTGCGGCGACAGTGGCTTCGGTAGCGATGGTGCGCGACCTGTTCCCGGTGAGCGAGAGCGCCAAAGTGTTTTCACTTTTGCTGCTTGTCGTAGGATTTTCACCCATGATCGCCCCGACGGCCGGCGGATATGTTACCGATGCATTTGGATGGCACGCCGTATTTGTCATTTTGACGATCATGGGCGTGGCTATTCTCGCGGCAACTGCGTTATGGCTGCCCGACAGCTACAAACCCGATAAAACGCTCTCTTTGAAACCGAGGCCGATCATTATGAACTTCCTCGAAGTATTCAGGGAACCTCAGTTCTACACCTACGCCATTACGGGCGCCATTGCCTTCGCGGGGCTGTTTGCCTATGTTTCTGGCTCGCCGATCGTGTTTATGGAGGTTTTTCATGTTGATGGGAAAGTTTATGGCTGGATTTTCGCGTTCCTGTCCGTCGGCTTTATTGGTTCGGGCCAGATCAATACTTTAATGCTGAGAAGATTTTCCAGCGAACAGATTATCAATGTGGCGCTGATATGTCAGGCTGTGATAGGCCTTACCTTTCTTGCCGCCGCATTAACCGACTCGCTTACACTTACCTCCACACTCGTATTTCTGTTTCTGTTCCTTTGCTGCGTAGGCTACACCTACCCGAACGCGGCCGCGCTCTCGCTCGCACCGTTCACGCGTAATGCGGGGAGCGCGTCGGCTTTGATGGGCGCATTTCAAATGGGCGCTGGTACGCTGATCTCCATTGCGATCAGTTTGTTCGATGAGCCTTCGATTATTCCCATGGTGACGGCCATGGCAGGTTCGGCTACGCTCGCGCTGATTGTGCTGGTGATTGGCAGGCGGTTCATCACCGACAAGGTAGAAGTGCAACAGGGAGCCGATGCCGGTGTGATGCATTAAGCGGCCGGTTTATTTAATTTGTAAATGGATTACTTCAAGCGACTACTCGAATTACTCAAAGTTGAAAGGGAGGAAGACAAGCAATCGTACCAGCGATTGATCGAACGGTCTTCTGTTTCCGAACGCCGTGCCAGCGGGCTGGCGTGGTATCCAATCGCGATCCGCGGCCAGGAAATGAGCCGCGGCGATTACCTTACCGTGGAAGTAGAACGCACCACGCATCAAGACCTGCCGCATCAGTTGCGGTTCGGGATGCCGGCGGTTTTATTCAGTAATCATGAACCTAAAAAAGACCGCGTCGAGGGGGTAATCTCACACCAGGGCGGTAACCGGCTGAAAATCACATTGCGCACCGACGAACTGCCCGAATGGTCGCGCGACGGTAAGTTGGGTATCGACCTGCTTTTCGATGACAATAGCTACGACGAAATGCAGTCGGCATTAAAAGCGGCGGATTCGCTTAGTTCGTCGGATAAAGAGGGGCATTTGATCAAAGTGTTGACGGGCGAGAAAGCGCCGTCATTTGATCAGGACATTTACCCTGTTACTTTACGTAAGTTGAACCCTTCGCAGCAGCGTGCCGTGCAGCAAATCCTTTCCGCGCAGGAGCTCGCGGTCGTGCACGGGCCTCCGGGCACGGGTAAGACCACTACTTTGGTGCAGGCGGTCAAGGCATTGGTTAAAAAAGATAACAGGCCCGTTCTCGTAGTTGCTCCGAGCAACACTGCTGTGGATCTGCTCAGTGAAAAATTGAGCGAGGAAGGCCTGAATGTGCTGCGGGTCGGGAACCCGGTGCGCGTTTCGGAGCGATTGTCGGCGTTGACTCTGGATAGTAAAATGGCGCTGCACGCCAGTGTCAAGGACATTAAGGCATTGAAAAAGCAGGCCAACGAGTACAAAAACATGGCGCACAAGTACAAGCGCCATTTCGGGAAAGCCGAGCGCGACCAGCGGAAAGCATTGTTCGATGAGGCGCACCGCATTATGAAGGACGTCGCAAATATGGAGCAGTACATTATCGATGACCTCCTTACCAAAACGCAGGTGGTGACGGCTACGCTCGTGGGCTCCAACCATTTCACCGTCCGGAATATGAAGTACCGCACCGTTGTAATCGACGAGGCAGGGCAGGCGTTGGAACCGGCGTGCTGGATACCGATCCTGAAAGCAGAGAAAGTGGTATTTGCCGGCGACCATTTGCAGTTGCCTCCGACGATCAAGTCGGAAGACGCGGCCAAAGGTGGACTGAGCACTACGCTGCTTGAAAAATGCGTGGCATTACACCCGGAATCGGTGGTGTTGCTGGAAGAGCAGTATCGTATGAATGAAGTGATTATGGGTTATTCGTCCAAAGTTTTTTATGAGGATAAGCTCAAAGCCCATGAATCGGTAGCGGGCCGTGTACTGTTCCCCGGCGAGGCGCCGCTGGCATTTATCGATACAGCCGGGTGTGGTTTTGATGAAAAACTGGAAGGTACCAGCTCCACCAACCCGGAAGAGGCCGTATTCCTTTTCAAGCATTTGACACAACTCGCTGCGGAATTTGCAGCGGTTAATCCAAATCGGGAAGATTTCCCGAGCATCGCCATTATATCGCCTTATAAAGAGCAGATTAACATTCTAAAAGACCAGCTCGCGCATACGGCCGATCTGAAACCCTATCTCGACAAAATAGCCGTCAATACGATCGACAGCTTCCAGGGGCAGGAGCGGGATATGGTGTACATCAGCATGACCCGCAGCAATGCCGAAGGGCAGATCGGCTTCCTCTCGGACATTCGCCGCATGAACGTGGCCATGACGCGTGCACGTAAGAAACTCGTTGTGATTGGCGATAGCGCGACGCTTTCGGTGTTGCCCTTTTATGAAAATTTCATAGCCTATGCCGAGGGTTTGAATGCCTATCAGAGCGCCTGGGAGTTTTCGGATTTGTAATTATGTGATGAGCGGATTTTCTTTTCAAAGCAACCGGATTAACTTTAAAAGCATCTAGCTGACACAAAGACATTCATCCGACTTGCTCAAAACCGTATGCTTAGACAGTATCTTCTTGCGTTTTGCCTGGCCCTTGTCACTTCTTTTACAGCTCTTGCGCAGGCGCCGGCAAGCGGGATAAAGGGTTTAATTAAAACAAAAAAAGGTGAACCGCTACCATTTGCCGCCATTATCGTCAAAGGCACGAGTGTCAGTACTATTTCAAATGAGGAAGGCCAGTACCAGCTCGATCTGAAACCGGGATATTATGAAGTGATCTTCCAATACCTGGGCTACAAAACCGGTCAGAAAAACTTTACCGTCGAGGAGAAAATGCAAACCTTCGACCTCACGATGGAAGAGCAGGCGCTTAACCTCGGGGAGGTTCGCATCGGCGCCCGGGACGAAGACCCCGCGTACACCATTATGCGGAGCGCCATTGCCAAAAGCCGCTATCATTTCCTGCAAGTGGACAGTTACACGGCCAAGGTATATTCCAAATCGTCGTTTGTGATCACCGACCTGCCGATGGAATTCCTTTATAAAAAGGAATTGAAGGAAATGGAAAAGGAGGCCAATTTCAAAAAGGGTGTACCCATGCTGAATGAGACAGTTTCGGAGGTGACGTTCCGCCAGCCCAGCGTGTACAAACAGCGGGTGGTGGCCACGCGGAGCAGCATGGACAAGAATATGGCCGATCCGAATATGTACCTCCTGGCCAGTTTCTACCAGCCGGAAGTTGTGAAGGCCGTTTCGCCGCTTTCGCCGCGTGCATTCGCCTACTACAAATTTGAATACCTGGGTGCGTTCCGCGAGAATGGTATTGAAGTCAACAAAATCAAGGTCACGCCGCGCAACTGGGGCGAGGGTGTTTACCGTGGCACAATCCAGATCATCGAGGGCGAATGGAGCATTTACAGCCTCGATCTGCAAACGGTCAATACCGGTTTTCGGCTCGATATCAAGCAGGTTTACAGCCCGGTGCAGGGTGTGTGGATGCCGGTTAACCAGCAATTTCACGTGCAGGGAGGCATTTACGGTCTGAAAGGAAAAGGCGATTTCGTGATCTCTCAGTCGTTCACGAATGTGAAGGTCAATCCCGCATTCAAACCGGATATCGTCGTGATCGATGACAAGAAATACGCCGAGGAGGCCAAGAAAGTGCGGTTGACCGGCCGGGAGATCAAGACACAGAGTATGGAGCAGGTGGTGAGCAAACAGAAAGAATTTTCGGCCAAAAACCTGCGGAAAATGATGAAAGAGTATGAAAAGCAGGACCTTAAAGAGAAAGAGAAGAAAGGAGAGGATATTGATTTGAGAATGAGCCGGGAAGATTCAACGCAGGTGGATTCAATGGCTACCAGGCGGACGATGGCTTTTTGGGACTCGTTGCGGACGGTCCCGCTTACCGTGGCCGAGGTGAAAAGCTACACACGGCTCGATAGTCTGGTGATCACCCATGAAGGATCTGAAAAACAGAAGGATAGCTTGAAAGCCAGCAAAGGCGATACAACCAAATTGAAGAAGGGAAGCAAATTTGGTTTCGGAGACTTGCTGACAGGGCATAATTTCCGCCTGGGCAAGGAAAGCCCTTTCCGGCTGGATTACATCGGGCCGTTGCCGGGTGTGCAGGTAAATACTGTAGAAGGATTGGTACTGAATGGTGCCGGGCTGAAATTGCGGCACTTGGGCGGGCGCAAGAAGACTTCAGGCAAGTCTGGTGTAGCCAGGAATGGTCAGGAGTGGTCAGTAGGTGGGCTGACGCGTTATTCGTTTGGGAGGAATAAATTGCTTGCGACAGGCGTGGGCGATTATGGCTGGGGGCGCAATGCGATCAGCATTTCCGGTGGGCGGGGCATTGCCCAGTTCAACGGTGAAAGTCCGATGCACCCGTTGCTGAATACGCTTACGACCCTGTTTTTAGAACAAAATTTTATCAAGGAATATCAGAAAGATTTCCTGCGGGTCGATTTCAAGAACAGCCAGGAAAATGAGCATTTTGAAATAAAAGCGAGCATAGAATACGCCGATCGCTCGGCATTGCCCAATCTCGAAAAGACCTCGCCCTACCGATGGATCGACTGGAAACGGCGGGAATTTACTTCCAATATCCCTGATAATGCAGAAAATAGGACCGATGCGGCCGTGTTGCCTCCGCCGATGCAAGCCCACCAGGCACTGACAGTCGGTATTGCTGCTTCGTACAAGCCCTGGCAGAAATACCGTACGCGTAGCGGCAAGACATCCTATTATGACGACGATTCGCCGAAGTTCTCGGTCAACTATCGCAAAGGAATTCACAATGCATTCGGCAGCGATGTGGATTTCGACTTTGTGCAGATCGGCATCCAGCATGGTTTCGAAACCGGTATCCGGAGCAAACTGCGTTACAAGCTGGCGGCTGGTTCATTCCTGAACAACAACGCCGTCCAATTTCCCGACTACCAGCATTTCGCAGGTAACCGCTTTTTCTTCCAGCTCGGCGATCCCGTCGGCACCTTCCGCATGCTCGATTACTACAAATACAGTACTTCAAAGGAATTCTTCGAAGCCCATGTCCTCACCGAGCTCCGCCAGTTCCTGTTAACCCAGATTCCCTGGTTTCGTATTCTGGGTGTGAAGGAAAATTTCTTCCTGCATTACCTCGCCACGCCGGATTCGGACAATTATGCTGAGCTGGGCTACGGCTTGGATATTGGCATTCGCTTCCCGCTGCGCGTGGAGGTGGTTAATAATTTTGAAGGGTTTAAATATAAGAGTACCGGGTTTAGGGTGGGGACTACGATGAATATTGGGTGGGGGAAGAATTAAGGTTTCCAACTTTTTAGGAATGGATTCCCAAAAAGTCGATGTTCCGCCCCTTTGTTAGTAGAAATCTCTAAGTTTGGCAGTAATTTCCTCTACGCTAGGTAGTAGTTGCCTATACTTTTTCGGCAATTGATTTGTCGTGTTGTAAGTAGCGACGCCAATGGGCAATGCAGTGTTCTTCAATGAATACTCAACAACAGTTCTGTCCTTGTTTTTGCAAATAATTATTCCAATTGACTCATTCTCGTGAGACAGCCTTACTTTGTCATTCAAAACTGAGAGATAGAACTCCATTTTACCTTTATGCTCCGGCTCGAACTCTCCTATCTTCAGGTCAATTGCGATCAGGCATTGTAGCCTGCGATGGTAGAGAAGTATATCCACCCAATAGTCCCGTTCTCCGACCTGAATGCGGTATTGGTTTCCGACGAAAGTGTAGTTGTTTCCCATTTCAAGAAGGAACTTCCTGATATTTTTCACCAATTGTTGTTCTAGTTCCGATTCGGAATGCAGCTCTGCGAGATCGAGGAAATCGAATGTGTAATTGTCTTTGACGGCCAGGAGCCCCTGCTTGTTTGCAGGCTGTGGCAGGGCATAGTCGAAATTGGTTTGATTGAGCAGGTAACGTTCAAATACTTTGTTCTCGATCTGATGGATCAGCGTGTTTTTTGACCAGTTGTATTTGCTTGTGGAAAGAATGTAAAACTGCCTTTCATGACTCACTTTACACTTAGACAATATGACCAAATGCTTGCTCCAGCTAATTTCTCCAACCAGTGGTTGGAGATTTGTATCTGAGTGATAATCAGTATAAAACTGGATCATAAATATTGGTGGTTGAAAAACCACCTGATTTTGGGAACTCCGCTTGCAGCTCTTTGGAAAGCGAAGTAACGATCGATTTACCCCAACTTTCGCTTTGTTTTTCTGCGATGGATTTGCCGATTTCCCAATACAACTGAATGAGTTTGACATACACTGTCTTTAAAGCCTCATACTGTGCCGAGCGTATTTTCTCTTTGATTTTGGTAATAAATTGTCTTTCCGAGTCTTCTATATCCATTTGTCAGATCAGTTAAGTTCTGACCTTTTGACGTTCGGATTCACATTTGGTAACAACTTGTAGAACAACATTTTTTGAAAAACACTGTTCGGTTACCTATCTTTACCCTCATTAAAATCTCCTGATAAAATAACAATTCACGACAGAATTGAGCGATGCTCTTCTGTCATCTTCCGGGTTCTTCACCTGGGATAATTTGTTACATCCGAATTTTATCAGAGAGAAATGAAAAAACTACAAAAAATAGCTGTGATCGGCGGCGGAGGTCGTACGGGGCAATATCTTGTCAATCAATTAATTGAAAAAGGTTATTCGTTAAAATTGCTGTTGAGGCATCCTGAACGTTTTACGATTCAGAGTCCGCAGATAGCGATCGTGCACGGCGATGCACTTAATCCTGAGGCTGTTCGGGCATTGCTGGAAGGCTGTGACGCCGTCCTGAGCACAGTGGGGCAGCGGCAGGGTGAGCCACTGGTTGCCAGCCAGGCTAGTGTCAATATCCTGCAAGCGATAGGAGACAGTCCGGCTCGGTTTGTGCTGCTGGCGGGTTTGAACGTGGATACGCCATCTGACCGGAAAAGTGAGGAAACAGCGAAAGCGACCGAGTGGATGCGCGCTAATTTTCCGGCTATTCACAACGACCGTCAGAAATCCTATTCGATACTGGCGGAAAGTAGTGTAGAATGGATCATGGTGCGGGTGCCTTATATTGAATTCAATGGAGTCAGTGGTGAGATCAAGGTAAATGCCACCGATTCGCCCGGAGCGAAGATCGACGCGGCGGATATTGCCGCATTTATGATCAGGCAGCTTACGGATGATACCTGGCTGCGGAAGGCGCCTTTCATATCCAATTAATAGAAAATGGCCGGCAAATGAATTTCGCCGGCCATTTCTTGTATTTCAAATATTTTTAAATCAATGCATTCCAAAGGATTTCCGCCGGGTGCAGCGCTTTCCGGCCGGTTCCGTCGTGGATCTGGTGGCGGCAGCTGGTGCCTGGCGCAGCGATGATCACTTCTTCCGGCTGCTGGCGAACGGTTGGGAACAATACCAGCTCGCCGATCTGCATGGAAATGTCAAAATGCTCCTTCTCGTAGCCGAACGAGCCCGCCATACCGCAGCATCCCGAGGGAATGAGCTGTACGGTGTAGTTCTCGGGTAGCGAAAGCATCTTTTTCGTCGGTATCATACTCGAAATCGCTTTTTGCTGGCAATGTCCGTGTAGCTTGATCAACTTTTTCTCTTTGGTAAACTGGTTTTTTGAAATGTTTTTCAGCTCGATCTCGCGCGCGATAAACTCGTCGAATTGCAATGCGTTCTGGGCAATCATTTTGCTGTCTTCTACCAATTCGTCACTCACGAGGTCGGGGTATTCGTCACGGAATGTCAGAATCGCCGACGGCTCAATGCCTACCAGCGGAGTATCGTGCGAGATAATGTCTTTCAACAGACGGATATTCTCTTCCGCGATTTTCTTCGCATCTCTCAGCAAGCCTTTCGAAAGCTGCGGCCGCCCGGAAGGACCGTGATTTGGTATAATAACCTCATAACCCAACTTTTCGAGCGCGAGAATGGCGGTTTTGCCAATCTCGACATCATTGTAATTGGTAAATTCATCGCAGAACAGGTATACTTTCCGTTCCGATTTAGGGGCGTTTCTCTTCCGCTGATCGTACCATTTTTTCAATGTCGTGCTGTGCAGCAACGGCATGGTACGTTCGGGGTGGAAACCCACGACGGTGTTCGCGATCTTGCGGAGCGGCGCGTTCTTGAAAATCAGGTTGTAGGCCCAGGGAACGTAGCTGGCAATACCTGTCATTTTTGAGAAATTACCGACCAGCCATGAGCGTACCGGAATGCCGTTTGCATCGTGATACTGCTGCAAAAACTCCATTTTCAACTTCGCCACATCCACGTTCGAAGGGCATTCGCCTTTACAGCCCTTGCAGGCGAGACATAGGTCGTACACTTCTTTGATCTCCTTGTTGTCGAACCGGTTTTCCTTGGGCGAGCGCGTGAGCATTTCGCGCAGGATGTTCGCGCGGGCGCGGGTAGTATCCTTTTCATTGCGGGTGGCCATGAAGCTCGGGCACATCGTGCCGCCGCTCAAATGCGTTTTTCGGCAGTCCCCCGAGCCGTTGCATTGCTCGGCGTGTTGGAGGATATCCTGGTCGTGGAAGCGGAAATTTGTTTTGAATTCAGGTGTCTTCTGGTCCGCCTCATAGCGCAGGAACGTATCCATCGGCGCGGTATCGACGATCTTGCCCGGATTGAAGATATTGTTAGGGTCCCAGGCCTTCTTAATGTCTTTAAACAACTGATAATTATGCTGGCCGACCATTTTCGGGATAAATTCCCCGCGCAGACGGCCGTCGCCGTGCTCACCCGAGAGCGAGCCGTCGTATTTCTTAACCAGATCCGCGATTTCCTCCGCGATCATCCTGAATTGGCGGTGTCCCTCGCTGGTTTTCAGGTTAATAATCGGCCGCAAATGCAGCTCGCCCGAGCCTGCGTGTGCGTAATGCACGGCCGACATCCCATTCTTTTTCAGTATTTCGTTGAACTCACGGATATATTCCGGCTGGTCGTACACGTCGATCGCCGTGTCTTCGATCACCGCTACTGCTTTTTCATCACCGGGAATATTGCCCAGCAAGCCGAGCCCGGCTTTCCGTAGTGTCCATATTTTTTTGGTGTCGTCCCCGAAAAGCAGCGGGTAGTGGAAACCGATGCCGGCTGCTCTGAATTCCTTTTCCATATCGGCGGCCAGCTGTTCCACTTCTTCTCTGGTCTCTCTCGAAAGATCTACGACCAGGATCGCGGGAAATTTGCCGTCCGGCTTGTTCTTGACAAAAAAAGCATTTTTACGTTGTTCGACGTTGGTCGCCGCGCATTCCAGCACGTACTCGTCAATGAGCTCCACCGCTTGCGGGCCGTATTTGAGGGTGAGAATGGTCGCCCGTAAAGCTTCGTCAATCGTATCGCAATGCACGCAAACCAGGCCCTGCGTTTTAGGCGGTAGCGGTACCAGATTGACTTTAATTTCTGTCAGAAAACACAATGTTCCTTCCGAGCCCGCTATAAGGCTGCACATATTAAACGGCCTGTCCGAAGCGGTGCCTGTGGTATAAGGCGCCATATTCAGCAGCATATCGAGCGCATAGCCCGTATTACGACGTTCCACGGATGGTTTCGGGAAGTTTTTCCGGATCTCGGCCTGGTTTTCAGGCGAGTTCAGGATAGCGTCGGTTTTTAGGTATATTTTATCCAGAAGCGATGCGCTGCCGTTTTTCTGGCGAGCGTTGTTCAGTAGCGACTGCAGATCGTTGCTGTTCACATTCTTGAATTCGGCGTCACTGCCGTCAGCCAGGATCGCCTTCACTTCCAGTAAATGCTCCCGCGTGCTTCCGTATACGATGGAGTTGGAGCCGCAGGAATTGTTGCCCACCATTCCGCCGATCATGGCGCGGTTTGCGGTAGAAGTTTCGGGGCCGAAATACAGTCCGTAGGGTTTGAGGGCCATGTTCAGCTCGTCGCGCACGACACCCGGCTGCACACGTACCCAGCGTTCCTCTGCATTTATTTCAAGTATTTTGTTGAAATTTTTCGAAACGTCTACTATTATACCGTTACCTACCACCTGGCCGGCCAGCGAGGTGCCTGCGGTGCGGGGGATCAGTGAAACTTTCTTGTCAGTGGCATACGAAATGAGCGTTTTGAGATCACCGAGCGATTTAGGGATCGCCACGGCAATCGGCATTTCGCGATAGGCGGACGCATCTGTTGCATATAACGTCCGCATGGTATTATCATAAAAGAGATCACCTTCGAGGCGTTGTGCAAGCAAACTCAGATCTGCATCTGATACTGGAGACAGGGATGTCATAAATGCAATTAACTGGAAAAATAACGAAGTCAAAGTTACGCACAACCGCGAAGGAAGTCCAGCAAAAAGTTGGGTAAAGTGGGAAGCGAGACATTCGGGCTTGCTCCATGTATTGTATTATCCAGATTCTTTGTATTATTTTGTATAAGGCATGGTGTAAAGTTTATATTTTTTCATCCTAAAATTCATAATGACGGCTTTGATCTGGCATGTTGTCGAACAAAGTATGGAACGAATGTTAAAATGATACATCATCACCTCCTTTGAGCCCCAGTTATATTTAACCTATGATGAATTTATCCTTTCATGTACTCCGCCAACATGAATTCCCGGCTGCTGTTCCACGCGCCAGGACAAAACCGTTGTTTTTGAAATTAGGAATTTTCACCCTGCTGCTGGCTGCGTCTTTTTTCCATACGGATCTGAAAGTTGATAGGACAAGTTCTGCCGGCAGTAATGATTTTGGCGCTTGTACAGATCAGAATAGCATCTTTGCTTCGGATGCGCCGTCGGGCTGGAACGGGTTTACGACTTTGGCCGATTTTTATGACACTTTCGAAAAGGAAGGTGCGGGAGTCGGAAAGCCCGCATCAGGGAGTGGTAAGTAATATTCCGGTATAATGACGACGAACTGTTTTGCCGCTTTCCGCATGCTGGTCTTGCTCGGCGGCCTGTGTGCCTTGTTCTCCTGCACCGATTCCGAAAAAAATACGAACGCCCTTTTTGAAGAAATGGATGCATCCGAAACCGGCATCGGCTTCGTGAACAAAATTGAGGACCGGGAGGATATCAACATTTTCAATTACCGTAATTTCTATAACGGCGGCGGCGTGTCAATCGGCGACATTAACAATGATGGCCTTCCCGATATCTATTTCACCGCCAACATGGGTGAAAACAAACTTTACCTTAATAAAGGCAATTGGAAGTTTGAGGATATCACTGCGAAAGCAGGCGTAGCCGAATCCGACAAATGGAGTACCGGCGTGGTAATGGCCGATGTGAATGGCGATAACCTGCTGGATATTTACGTCTGTAATGCGGGCTATCAGAAGTTTTTGAATAAACAGGGTAATTCACTTTATATCAACAACGGCGATCTGACATTCACAGAATCAGCCAAAAAATACGGCCTGGATGAAACAGGCTACACCACGCACGCCGCATTTCTGGATTATGACCTTGACGGCGACCTCGACGCCTATGTGCTGAACAACAGTTTTATTCCCGTCAATACCCTCAATTACGCCAACGACCGCAACCGCCGCGCGAAAGACTGGCCCGTGAAGGACTTTCTCAAAGGCGGCGGGGCCAAGTTGCTTCGTAACGACGGAGGAAAATTCGTGGATGTAAGCGAGGAAGCAGGTATTTACGGAAGCCTGATCGGCTTCGGACTTGGCGTGACCGTGGGTGATATCAATGGGGACCTTTATCCCGATATTTACATTTGCAACGATTTCTACGAGAAGGATTATCTGTATATCAATCAAAAAGACGGTACTTTTTCGGAAGAGCTCGAAAAGCGCATCAAGCACACGAGCCTCGCATCGATGGGAGCCGATATGGCGGATATTAACAATGACGGTTACCCCGAGCTGTTCGTAACGGACATGCTACCGCGCGACGAGTACCGTTATAAAACAACTACCTCGTTTGAGAACCACTACCTCTTTAATCTGAAAAAGGAGAAGGGTTTCTATAACCAGTTTATGCAGAACAGCCTCCAATTCAACAATCAGGACGGCACATTCAGCGAAATTGCCAATTACTCGGGCGTGGCCGCGAGCGATTGGAGCTGGGGCGCATTGCTTTTCGATGCGGATAATGACTCTAAGACGGATATTTACGTGTGCAATGGTATTTACCACGACATTCTCGATCAGGACTTTATCGACTTTTTTGCCAACGAGGTAACACGTAAAATGGTCATGTCCGGCGAAAAGGAAAACATGCAGGGAATCATCGACCGCATGCCTTCTACGCCCATTGCCAACAATTTCTTCCATAACGAAGGAAACCTGCAATTCAAGGAGAAGGCGAGGGAGTTCGGGTTCGGGAAGGCATCGTTTTCTAATGGCGCAGCTTATGCCGACCTGGATAACGACGGCGACCTGGACCTGGTGGTCAATAATGTAAATGAGCCCTGTTTTGTATATAAAAACAAATCGGAAACGCAGAAGGACAAAAATCATTACATTAAATTCATTCTCAAAGGTGCTGGCCTGAACACCCGGGCTATCGGGGCCAAAGTGGAGGTCTACGCTGGCGGGCAGGTGTTCAGCAAGCAAGTGAGCCCGTCCCGCGGATTTCAGTCGAGTACGGAATACCCGCTGACGATCGGTTTAGGGAAAATTGCGACGATCGATTCGGTACGCGTGCTCTGGCCGAGCAGTAAAGTGACCACCATCCGCGCTGCTAAGCGTGATACGACATTGACACTGGCTATGGGCGACGCCCAAGACCCGTACAATGGGCGGGTGAGCAGGCAGAGCCCAATGCTCACGAATGTGCCGGTGAAGGGGCTTGATGCGCATCGGGAAAACCGGTACGAGGATTTTTACAATGAAAGAAACATCCCGGTAATGCTCTCACAGGAAGGTCCGAAAGCGGCGATCGGTGATGTGAATGGTGATGGGCTCGAAGATCTTTATGTGTGCGGTGGAAAAGGGCAGGGCGGACAATTGTATTTGCAAAAGGGCGGTCAGTTCTTGAAGTCGCCGCAGAAGGCATTCGGCGATGCGGTGGGTTTTGAGGACACGGCGGCATTGTTTTTCGACGCGGATGGAGACGGCGATCGCGACCTGGTTGTTGGAAGTGGTGGAAATGAGAGCCTTGCCGGTAAACCCGATTTGCCCACGCGCCTCTACCTGAATGACGGGAAAGGCAATTTTACGCATAGTAACCGCGCATTGCCGCCCAATGCGATGAACACTGCGGTGATCGTGGCCGAAGATTTCGACCGCGACGGCGATCTCGATTTGTTCGCAGGCAGCCGGAGCGTTCCCCGCGAGTATGGTTCGAGCCCTTCGAGTTACATTTACCAGAATGACGGCAAAGGCAATTTTAAGGACGTTGCCAGGACAATGGCCCCCGAATTGGCCCGGGTGGGCATGGTACGCGACGCGGCCTGGGTTGATATCGATGGCGAGGGACAGAAAGAGCTGATCGTTGTCGGAGATTGGATGGCACCTGTGGCTTTCAGGTTTTCGGGAGGTCGCTTCAAAAAGATAGCAACTGGCCTCGAAGCGTACGCGGGTTTTTGGGGTTCGCTGAAAACCGGTGACTTCGATGGTGATGGCGATCAGGACTTGGCATTGGGAAATATAGGAGAGAACTTCACACTCAAAGCCGCGGTGGGAGCGCCACTAAAAATGTGGATCAATGATTTCAATAAAAACGGAACCATAGAAAAGGTCATTTCCAAAACCATCGATTCGAAAGACATTCCTGTGTTGCTGAAACGCGAAATGACCGCACAATTCCCTTTTCTCAAAAAGAAAAGTATCAAGCACTCGGAATATGCGGTGCTCACGGTTCAAGACCTTTTTCCGGACGACCTGATCCAATCGGCGGTGGAGAAATCGGCAACTTACCTGCAATCGGGCATTGCGGTGAATGACGGAAAAGGGCAGTTCAAAGTGGTGGCACTGCCATACCTGGCACAATTCTCCTGCCTGAATGCGATCCAGAGCGAGGACGTGAACCATGATGGCAAGCCGGACCTCATTGTGGGCGGAAATTTTACCCATTTCATTCCGCAACTAGGGGCGCTCGATGCATGCCGCGGAAATGTGTTGATCAATAAAGGTAATATGCAGTTTGAAGTTTTACAGGCCAGGGAAAGCGGTTATGCGCTAGATGGCGAGGTGAAGCAAATCAGCCCGATTACCATCGCCGGGCATCCTTTCCTGATCAACCTCGTCAATAATGCTGCGCCTGTTTTGTTTAAAATAAACCAATTGTAAATCACGATCACAAACTCTCCGTTCTTCCTCCATCCACTGCAAGGCTCACCCCGCTGATGCTTCCCGCCGCTGGACTGGCCAGAAAAGCTACCGCGGCAGCCACTTCTTTCGCTTCGCCGAACCGACGGATAGGAATGCCCGCTTTCAGCTCTTCCGCCACCTGCTCCCTGGTTTTGCCCTGATTTTTGCCCCGCATTTCCAGCACAGCATCCAACCGTGCCGTTTCGGTGTAACCCGGCAGTACATTGTTGACAGTGATACCATATTGCCCGAGTTCGAGCGACAACGTTTTGGCCCAGCTCGCTACGGCCCCGCGAATGGTGTTGGATACCCCCAGGCCGATAATCGGCTGTTTCACCGAGGTGCTGATAATGTTGATAATGCGGCCAAAACCTTCCTTCTTCATCGACGGTACTACCGATTGCGCCAGGAACTGGTTGTTGATGACGTGCATTTGAAAAGTTTTCAGGAACTGCCCGGTTTCCGCTTCGATGATCGGCCCGCCGGAGGGACCGCCTGTGTTGTTGACGAGTATATGCACCTCGGGACAAAGACGGAGGTAATTTTCAATAGCGGATTTTAAGGCCTCATGGTCGGCGAAATCGGCCACCACGTACCGGTGGAGCTGGCCAAGGGAAGTGTCCAGGTCTTCGACGGCCTCCCGCAGTTTTTCTTCATTCCGGGCGACGAGGGTCACATTTGCACCCAGCAATGCGAGTTCAACGGCGGCTGCGAGCCCGATGCCCTGGGTACTTCCGCATACCAGTGCTGTTTTTCCGGTCAGGTCGAGGTTCATGGTTTTAGCTTTTTAAACTTGGTTTCAGAATGATAACGTTTTGTTTTTCGTCTGCTCCGCTTCCGGTTTCGTTGATTTTTCGGCTATCTTTGCGGTTTATTTTTCCATATGGGACAAGCCGAAATGCCGAATGTAAGCAAAATCCCGCATTTGTAATCTTAGAGCAAACGTTGCACAATGTCTAAAAAAATCCAATCCGCGCTTATTTCTGTTTATTACAAAGACGGACTTGAGCCTTTGGTCCGCCTCCTGCACAACAACGGTGTAAAGCTGTACTCGACCGGAGGAACTCAGACTTTCATTGAAAATCTCAACATTCCCGTAACCGCTGCCGAAGAGCTGACCGGTTATCCTTCGATTTTCGGCGGGCGTGTTAAAACGCTTCACCCGGCTATCATGGGGGGGATCTTGTACCGTCGCGACGACGCGGGCGATGTTGCGCAGGCTGAGCAATACAATATCCCTGCCATCGACATGGTGGTGGTGGATCTTTATCCTTTCGAGGAAACGGTGGCATCCGGAGCGAGCGAGGAGGACATTATCGAGAAGATAGACATTGGCGGTATCTCCCTGATCCGCGCAACGGCGAAGAATTTTAAAGATACATTGATTGTATCATCCCGCAGCCAGTATGCGGAAGTGGTTGAACTTTTGAATGCGAAAGCGGGTGCTACCGACATCGAAGACCGTCGTTACTATGCCGGCCTTGCATTCGGGGTGTCTTCGCATTATGACGGAGCGATCAACAGCTTCTTCACATCCGGGAAAGAAACGACCGATAAAGAGTTGTTCGATTTTACGAACCTTGCTTCCCAAACGCTGCGCTATGGCGAGAACCCGCACCAGAATGCGACCTACTATGGCTACCTGGAAGGTATTTTCGACAAACTGCACGGAAAAGAGCTTTCATACAATAACCTCGTGGACGTGGATGCGTGCGTGAGCCTGATCGACGAATTTGCCGATGCTCAGCCTACATTCGCGATCATCAAGCACACCAATGCCTGCGGTATCGCTACGGCGCCTACTGCGAAAGAGGCTTATGACAATGCGCTGGCTTGTGACCCGGTTTCAGCATTCGGTGGTGTGGTTATTACCAATACGAAGGTCGACCTGGCCACTGCGGAGGAGCTGAACAAGCTGTTCATGGAAATCCTCATCGCGCCTGCTTATGACGACGATGCGTTGCAGCTTTTGAAATCCAAAAAGAACCGCATTTTGCTGAAACGTAATGCAGTGGTGTTGCCGCAGATTATGTTCAAAACTATTTTGAATGGGGTATTGGTGCAGGATAAAGACCTGGCTACCGAGGTTGCGGCGCAGTTTACGACTGTTACCGAGAAGGCGCCGACTGCCAGCGAGGTTACAGCTCTTGAATTTGCATTGAAAGTTTGCAAGCATACCAAGTCGAACACCATCGTTCTGGCGAAAGAAAACCAGTTGCTGGCAAGCGGTACCGGCCAAACCTCACGCGTAGACGCATTGCGCCAGGCGATCGAGAAGGCGAAAGCGTTCGGCTTTGACCTGAATGGGGCAGTAATGGCTTCCGACGCATTCTTCCCGTTTGCCGACTGCGTGGAAATCGCGCATCACGCGGGCATTACTGCGGTTGTTCAGCCGGGTGGTTCTATTCGTGACAAGGATTCTGTGGAATATTGCAATGCGAATGGCGTTGCGATGGTAACTACGGGGGTTCGTCACTTTAAGCATTAACACTTATATTGCCACGAAGGCGCCATCGCGGTCCCTTCGTGGCAAAAATATTTTCTCTTGAAACCCAACCCACTCCGGAAAGTCTCCAGATTCCTTCTGACCGGATTAATTGTCCTGTTGGGCAGCCTCTTTTTCCTTTACCCTCAGATATTCTACTGCGAGCTCATCGCATTCTCCAAGTTTAATTCAACCGATAAAAAGGTCTATTTCAGCCCGGATATCAACCGAAATAAATACAAGACCCTTAAAAGCACCGTTGCACTCGCCGAGGCGCGCGTTGACTCTTTTTATCAGGGTAAAAAATCCAATCCTAAAATCATCATCTGCCTGACGGCGCAGCAATACAAAAAGTATTGCAGCAGCAACGAGGGTGCCGGATGCAGTATTGGCACGCCGTGGGGAAGTTCGTACGTGATCCTGAATGCCCAGGGAATGAACACCGATGTAATCGCGCACGAAATGAGCCATATCGAATTGTTGAAGCGCATTGGATGGTGGCGCACTACTAATGACATTCCCCAATGGTTCAACGAAGGCCTGGCGCTCATGCTCGACCGGCGTTTCGTGAGTGAAGCCACGCCGCGTGAGCGTTACCGGGCCTACCGTTACGAGTGGCGTTACTACACGCGCAACGGTCGCGACCTGCTTTTGCTCAAAGATATTTCTACTATGCGCGAGTTCTTTCTCGGCGATCAGAAGCATGTTATGACTGCCTATATGACAGCCGGAATGGAGGTTTCCTACTGGCTTTTGCTTCGCAGAGATGCTGGTTTGCAGCGTTTTATCGCGAGTATGCGGCAAGGCAACTCTTTTGAAGATGCCTATGGCCCCATGAGCCCGCACCATTTTAAAGATTCAAAGAAAATATCAGAGTAAAGCATTATGAATATGTGCTTGTAGGCTATATTTATGCGCTCCTTTTCAAAAGAGGAGCGAATATTGGCATGTTTGTTCAGATTTTGTATTATTTTTTGAATATACTGTACGTTTCAATCTAAGCTGATCAATTTCATTCATTCATCTATTTTATTATTTGAAATGCAACAATTACAAACCCTGGATTATGTCGTTTTCTTCTTTTACTTCATTGTAGTCTCCGGTTACGGTTATTGGATTTATCAGCGGAAAAAATCAAAAGTTGAATCTACAAAGGACTTCTTCCTGGCGGAGGGCTCGCTTACCTGGTGGGCGATTGGTGCTTCGCTGATCGCGTCGAACATTTCAGCAGAACAGTTTATCGGAATGTCCGGAAATGGTTTCTCAATGGGGCTAGGAATTTCCACCTACGAATGGATGGCGGCGGCAACACTCGTGATAGTGGCCGTCTTTTTTATGCCTATCTATCTCAAAAACAAAATTTACACAATGCCCCAGTTCCTCAGCCAGCGATACAACCAATCGGTGAGCTTGATTATGGCGGTCTTCTGGCTGGCGCTTTACATTCTTGTTAACCTTACTTCGATCCTGTATCTGGGCGCATTGGCCGTTTCAGGTATTTCAGGGCTTGATTTTCAGTTCTGTATGATCGCGTTGGCGACATTTGCTATTATCATTACGATCGGCGGAATGAAGGTAATCGGTTTTACTGACGTAATTCAGGTGTTTTTCCTTGTAATCGGCGGGTTGGCTACCACTTATCTGGCCATCAATCTGGTATCCGATAATGCAGGTGTTGAAGGAATTGTGCAGGGTTTCAAAGTAATGCGCGACAATCACGACGACCACTTCCACATGATTTTCCCAAAATCGAGCCCGTTCTATATGCAGCTGCCGGGTCTGGCGGTATTGCTGGGCGGTATGTGGATCGTGAACCTGAACTACTGGGGCTGTAACCAATACATTACCCAGCGGGCATTGGGAGCTGATTTGAAAACTGCGCGTAACGGTATCCTTTTCGCTGCGTTCCTGAAATTACTGATGCCGGTGATCGTGGTATTGCCGGGTATTGCGGCTTATGCATTGTACAGCAAAGGCATGTTCCAGGCGGAAATGCTCGGTGAGGACGGCGTGATTAATGCAGATAAGGCCTATCCTGTGCTCCTGAACCTGCTTCCTACCGGATTAAAGGGGCTTTCGTTCGCAGCGTTGACAGCCGCAGTAGTGGCGTCGCTGGCAGGTAAAGCGAACAGTATTTCGACGATTTTCACACTGGATATTTTCAAAAACTACATTGGCAAGAATGCCGACGAGAAAACGCTCGTGCGTATCGGCCGTGCGGTGGTTGTGATTTCAATGATCCTCGCGATCATCGTTTCTCCTTATATGGGCATCGATAAAAAAGGTGGTTTCCAGTTTATTCAGGAAATGACAGGTCTGTTGTCGCCGGGGATCTTCGCGTCCTTCATCATGGGTTTCTTCTGGAAACGCACCAACTCCGCGGGCGCATTGTTCGCGATCGTGGGCGGGTTCCTGATCGCATTGGCGATGCACAACAACTACTTCCCATTCGCCGATTGGACGCAAGTTCCTTTCCTCGACCGCATGGGCCTAGTGTTCCTGATATGCGTGGCGGTAATGGTAATTCTCGGTTTGATCATGCCCGACGAAAAGAAAGGCCTTGCCATCGATGCGTCGATGTTCATGCCACACCGTACGTTTGTAATCGGCGCGGTAGTCGTGATCGCTATCATTTCATACTTGTACGGGCATTTCTGGTGAGATAGCCAACATATACATACAAAAAGGGGCCGGAATCAACTTCCGGCCCCTTTTTGTATAATTCAGAAAAGCTTACGCCTGTTCTTCGATGATCGTGATCTTCTGGATCTTGTCACCCTGACGGATCGCGTCAACCGTTTCAACACCCTCTACCACGCGGCCGAAGCAGGTATGGTTTCTGTCGAGGTGTGCGGTGTTGTTGCGGCTGTGGCAGATGAAGAACTGTGAACCTCCTGTATTGCGGCCAGCGTGTGCCATAGAAAGCACGCCACGATCGTGGTACTGGTTGCCGCCTGTCAGTTCGCAATCAATTTTGTAGCCAGGTCCTCCACGGCCGGTGCCGGTAGGGTCACCACCCTGGATCATGAAGTCAGGGATTACGCGGTGGAAGATTACACCATCGTAAAAGCCTTTTTTAGAAAGATCAACAAAGTTTTTCACCGTATTGGGAGCATCCTCATCGTAGAATTCGATAAGCATCGTACCCTTATCGGTGATCATTTCCGCTTTTGTCATGTCTGAAAGTGAGTATTAAAAATTAAAGAACGTATTACCGGGGACGTTTTGGCCCATGCCATAACAACACAAAGAAAAGGATAATGTATCCTTTTCTTCTTATCAACTTTCAAATAAAATAGTGGGGATTATGATCCGGTCTCGGACGAGATCTCGGCTTTGGCCAATGCTGCGGCTTTTTTCTGCGCAATCTTGAATGCAGAAATACGGTCTACCACGTCACCGCTTCCCCATTCGCGGCTTCTTTCGGGATTGGAGAACCATTCTTTTACGGCAAGGATCTTATAGATGTACCGCGCAGTCTCGGAATTGAGACGGAGCTTGAAATAATCATCTTTGTTCTGCGAATCCATCCTGTTCTGGATGTGCGTCGGGCCTGCATTGTAAGCAGCAGCTACTAATGTCCAGGAACCCAGTTGTTTATACAAGTCACGCAGGTATTTTCCTGCGGCGTGGGTCGATTTGACCAAATGTTTGCGGTCGTCCCTGGTTTCGTTTACAACCAGCCCGAGAGATTTGGCAGTAGAAGGCATCAGTTGCCAGTATCCGCCTGCGCCGCGACGGGATGTTACCTCGTCCTTCATGGCACTCTCTATCAATGGAATATATTTAAAATCGGCTGGTACTCCGTACTTCCTGAGAATGGGTTCTATGACCCGCATCCTCTTTCTTGTTGTGGTCATCAGCTTACGAAAAGTGGGATTGTCGTAATTTCTGATCGTGTTTTGATATCGCTCGGCGATTCGAAGCTCTGATAAAGGAATGGCTTCGCCACAGAAGTCAATAGCAAGAAGATCTGAATCAATAATGTTAGTTTCTTTCAGTTCCTTCTTTTCCACCCCCACCTCGTTCACCGGACTTTTGCCGAATATTGCGATTGAGAAGGCCATAAAGATAAGTCTAATCATGCATTTTGTATTTCGTGAAACATCATTTTAGGCACATGGCCGAAGTGCAAAGATAACGGTATTGAATAAATAAAATTTCAATTTGGGGTAAAAAACTGATTTATAGGGGTTTGGTAAAAGTAATTCTAGGATAAAAATAAGATCGCTACATTCTGCATCCGGCTAGTGATGCTGAATAAAAACCGCGCCAGGCTAACGGAACGTGAAATTTTAATTGGTAAAAAGCGCTAAGCACAAAATGTGAAATCTTGCATTGAATGTAATTATAGTAAGAGAGCGGTTTTTGGATAGAAGTTTTAACAGTTGATGGTCAGTTGGTTACAAAATGTGTTTTGTGGGGATAATGGTATTATTGTGGAAAATGTCGTCAATTGTAAGCAAAAACCGGTATTCGGGAGACATTTTTAAGCTTCTCCATTTGCATCCGCAATGTGTTAACTTGCACCTCTGCATGGTATTTTTCATAATATGGTCACAGTCAACGAGGCGAAACAGAGAATTATTGCCAACACCGGAACATTGCCAGCGGTGCAAATGCCCTTATCAGAGGCCATAGGGAGTTATCTGTCGGAAGATGTGATCTCGCCGATAGCGCTTCCGCCGTTCAGGCAGTCGTCGATGGACGGTTATGCTATCCTGCATTCGGATGTTACGGAACCGGGCATAGCGCTGCGCCTCGCAGGAGAGTCGAAAGCCGGGCAGGCCGATTTGCCGGTTGTGAGCGCGGGTACGGCCGTGCGCATATTCACCGGCGCACCGGTGCCTGAGGGGGCCACGGCCGTAGTGATGCAGGAAAATACGTCATTGAGTGATCGGTCTGTTCAAATTCATGAATTTCCGGTTGCGGAAGGTAAGAATGTCCGCCGGGCAGGACAGCAGATCGCACAGGGAGCAGTCGCATTACGTGCAGGAGCGCTCGTTTCGCCGGGTGCTGTCGGTTTTTTGAAGGGAATGAATGTAAATGAGGTGACGGTCTATTCCAAGCCGAAGGTTGGCCTCCTCGTTACCGGTGACGAGTTGCTGAAAGCGGGCGAAGCGTTGGTGCCGGGAAAGATATATGAATCTAATTCTGCCATGCTGCAAGCCGCACTGGCGCAAGCCGGCATCGGGGACTTTTCGATAAGCTATGCGTCCGATGATCTGGATGCTACCATCGCAGCGCTTGAAGTGTTATTAGAGGAACACGACGTCGTTCTGGCCTCTGGGGGCATTTCGGTGGGAGATTATGATTTCGTAGGAAAGGCGTTGGAGGCATTGGGCGCCGAAACGATCTTTTATAAAGTAAGGCAAAAACCCGGCAAGCCGCTTCTTTTTGCCAAAAAAGAGGAAAAGTTGATCTTTGCGTTGCCGGGTAACCCGGCGTCATCGCTGGTTTGCTATTATGAATATGTGCTGCCCGCATTGAAAAAAATAATGGGGAGCAGGGAGCCGTTTTTAAGGTCTGTGCGGTTGCCCTTGCGGGATGCTTACCGTTTCGACGGAGAGCGCGACGAGTTTCTGAAAGCAAGGGTTGAAGGTAGCGAAGTCGTCTCGCTCGACGGGCAGGAATCGTTTGTGATAGGCTCGTTCGCAGTTTCGAATGCGATTATCTATTTACCTGTCGGGCAGAATCGTGTGGAAGCGGGCGAGCTCGTAGAAGTACATTTGCTTCCGTTCTGAACCCGGGGAACCAGTTGCGGGTTATTGGATTGAATGATGATAAGATACCAATGAGTTTTCAAGTCAAATATTTCGGAATGCTGGCCGAGATCGCCGGGCTTTCGGACGAAGTCTGGAACGCAGCCGGTGGCCTGACGGTGGGGCAGTTCCGTGAAGAAATACTGGACAAATACCCGGCTATGCGGGAGAAAAAATTCAAAATAGCGGTCAATCAGCGAATTTCGGAGGATTTTTTATTGATAGAAACCCCGGCCGAGATTGCATTGCTGCCGCCGTTTGCAGGAGGATAACAGGAGGACATGGAAAAAGCACATAAACCCAAAAAGGTTTTTATTCAAGGGCCTATCAGCCCTGATTTTGTCGCGAAGTCGATCGCAAGCCATCAATCCAAAACGGGGATTGGTGCTCATGCGATCTTTCTCGGGCAGATTCGCGCGGATCAGAAGGAAGGCGGACCGGTAACGGGAATCGACTATACGGCCTATGAGGAAATGGCCGAACAGGCATTTTACGACATCCGTGAGGCCGCGTTTGCGAAATTCGAGCTCACGTGTATGCATATTTACCACAGCCTGGGCCTTGTTCCGACAGGCGAGATCAGCCTTTTCGTATTCGTGTCATCCCCCCATCGCAGGGCGGCATTTGAGGCTTCGGAATATATTGTGGAAGAGATTAAGGCCAACGTGCCCATTTTTGGCAAAGAGCTGATAGGTGAGGCGGGGCAGCATGTCTGGAAGGAGAATAAATAAGATTATTAATGGTTGACATTACCCATAAGACCAACACACTCCGCATTGCCACCGCACAGGCAATTGTGCAGGTAAGCAAGCCGGAGACGGTGGAGGCGATTCAAAACAGGACTGTGCCGAAAGGCGATGTTTTTGAAATGGCAAAAGCAGCCGGCTTTCTGGCAGTCAAGAAAACGCCCGATTTGCTGCCCGACTGCCATCCGATCCCGGTGGAATATACCGGCGTTCAATATAGGATCGAAGGTTTGACGATTGTCATTGAGTTGACTGTCAAGACAATATATAAGACGGGCGTAGAAGTAGAGGCCATGCACGGCGCGTCGGTGGTGGCACTGACGATGTACGACATGCTCAAACCGATTGATAAGGGCGTCGAAATACGGAATATTCGGTTGTTGGAGAAAAAAGGTGGAAAAAGTGACCGCAAGGCAGCGCCGGAAGGTTTGAAAGTAGCTGTGGTAGTTTGCTCCGACAGTATTTCGAAAGGGATCGGTGAAGACAGATCCGGTAAGAAGATTATTGAAAAACTAGCTGCTTTTAGCCTGGAAGTAGGCGATTACGGCATTATCGCAGACGACCGGGCGGGTATTCAAAGCAAATTGCTTTCATTACAAAGTGCGGGCTACAACATGGTATTGCTCACCGGCGGTACTGGTTTGTCACCCCGTGACGTGACGCCCGAAGCGGTTTCCGAACTGCTTGACCGTGAAATTCCGGGTATTGCCGAGACCGCCCGCCAGTATGGCCAGGAGCGGGTTCCGACCTCTATGTTGTCGAGATCTGCGGCCGGTTTTATTGGCGAAATGCTGGTAATCACCATGCCGGGAAGCACAGGCGGCGTAACTGAATATATTGACGCGCTTTTCCCGCATGTTTTACACGTTTTTAATGTTTTAGAAGGAAAGAAACACGATTAACAACAAACGATGGCACTGCCTATTCTGGACACATTTGGTCGCAAGCACACTTATCTGCGTATTTCACTGACGGATAAGTGCAATCTTCGTTGTACCTATTGTATGCCGCAGGAGGATATGCAATTCATGCCGTCCAAATGGCTTATGCAAGCCGATGAGATTTCCTACCTGGCCGGTTTGTTTGTTGAAATGGGTGTTGAGAAAATCCGGCTTACCGGAGGAGAGCCGTTGGTCCGTAAAGATGCCGCCGAAATCATTTCCGAGCTGGGAAAACTTCCCGCCTCACTCACGTTGACTACCAATGCGGTTTATATCGATCAGTTTATTCCGCAATTGAAGACGGCCGGGGTTACTTCCCTGAACGTCAGCCTGGACACTCTTCAGGAGGAACGGTTCAAGTCGATCACGAAAAGGGACCACTTCGTCAAAACACTTGACCACATTCGACTGCTTTTAAATGAAGGGTTTGTTGTGAAACTCAACATGGTAGTAATGCGCGGAACGAACGATGACGAAGTGAACGATTTCGTGAAAATGACGCTGGCCGAGCCTAATCTTCATGTGCGTTTCATTGAATTCATGCCTTTCAAAGGCAATCAGTGGGATATGTCGAAAATCGTCTCCTATGCCGATTTATTGTCAGCGATTGGTCAGGAGTATGAATTTCAGCCTGTCGCTGGGGAATTGCACGACACTGCCCGGCGATTTCAGGTAAATGATGGCCTAGGGACTTTCGGGATCATTGGCACTGTAACCCATCCATTTTGCGAAGGGTGCAACCGGATCCGCCTCACCGCCGACGGCAAGTTGAAGAACTGCCTTTTCGATACAGCCGAAGTAGATCTCCTTACGCCATTGCGTAGAGGCGATGATGTCCGCCAACTCATTTACGCGCATTTCCAGAAAAAACACTTCGCTCACGGCGGCCACGCCAGCTTCTCCGAGCAACAAGCCAAATCGGAGTATGAGCAGAATCGGGAGATGATCGCGATCGGGGGCTGACTCCGCTTAACCACCTATTTTGCCGTCCAAACTTTGTATGCAACAATGGCCCGGGCGGTTACCTCATTGGCTCGAAATCAACTTTAATGAACCAATCAGTTAACCTTCAAGAGCCATGAGGAACATCTTAAAAACCGCCGTTGCTGCTACATTCGCATTGTTTACCGTTGCTGCCCAGGTACAAGCGGGCCCAATCGTTTCACCCAAGGCGGAATGCAAAAACAACACTTGTGAGAAATTTCGTGTAGGCATGTATCGTGTGCGTAACACCATGTCGATGAATGTGATGATGGAAAAAGAAAAGGGTGAAAAAGTAGCTATTCGCCTGATGGACAGCAAAGGAAAGCTGATTCATGAGGAATTTGTGCCCAAGTATATCACCAAAACCGGGCGGAAAATAAGTTTCGACGAAATGGGTGACGGCGTTTATACCCTCGAAATTTCCAACGACAATGAGAAGATCGTCAAAAGTATTTACCTGTCTACCAAAGAAGTGCGGGAAGTAAACCGTACGCTTTTGGGTGTGAATTAATTCAGTATCAATAATTTTTACGCGTTACAGGATGCAGCCGCAGCACTCCTGTAACGCATTTTATTGCGCTGATTTTATTGCGCTATCTCTGCTTCGGTTGGTCGTGGAAGTAACTCGGTGAAAAGGAGGTCATAGATGATCTTGCCCCAGATAATAATGCAGGGTACCGCTTTTACAACATACGGCCAGAAGTACTGATTGCGGATAAAAGGAGGAAACAGATCGGTAGGCGATAGTGTGGTAAACACAAACGCGAGCACGAGCAGGACGTAATTGAGTTTGGTAGGTGCCTGCAAATAATACCACACTGCCACTCCGGCAATAGCGATGATAAAGGTCGGAGATTCGGCGCGGTGGTTGAAAATGACCACCCATACCAGTACCGAAGCCAGCATCAATGCCCGGAAAACGAAATTGCCGTACGATTTGATTTTAAGTAAGGGTAGGCAGAACAGTGCAACACCTATTAAATTGACGTAAGTTTTGTTCACATTCATGGAAAACCAGATTTTCAGCCAGCCTATTACCGATAAGCCATCAGAAAAGTCACGGTCGGCCGCAAGCAGCTTCCACCAGGTTTTGTAGAGGACCACAAATTGCTCGGGACTTACCACGACGATCGGGAGTATCGTAAGCAAAATTACCCAGGCCGCGGTCGTATAGGCCAGCTTGAACTTGTTCGGATACAGCAGGTACAATGCCAGCGCTACAATACCGAACAGTTTAATAAAGATTGTGCTAACGATACACAGCGATGCCATCCAGTATTTATCCCTTTCGAGGAATCCGAACGCAAATAGCAGCAAGCCGGCGATTAATGCATTGCTTTGTTCGTTTTGCGTGGCTGTAAGCAACTCTACCAGCATAAAAGCGACCATAAGTCCCTTTGTTCGGAGGTCGATTCTTGGAAGAAAATACACCGAGAAGAAGAGTACGGCCACATTGATCAGATTCCAGAAGAAGAGGCCGACAAACGTTGGCATAATGGAGAGTATACCAAAAACAAGCGCGAATGCCGGGCTGTACTTGAACAGATCCCAATGCTCGTTGACATGCCATCTATACAGGTTTTTCCCTTCTATCAAATGGAAGAAGGATTGCTTGAAGATGACATAATTATTATAAGTAGTGTAAAGTTGCGGCTGGTTCGCAAAGGTTTTCGGGTGGGAGAATACCGATTGAAGCGTGGCAAAGGCAGCAATAGCCAATACAATAAAGAGGAGCGATCGCTTATTGATCACCAGACGGTTAAAAGCATTCATAAAATGACTAATCCCTAGCGTTGATTTTTCTTCAAAACTAGGGATTAATTCATCGTCGCGGTCAATTTTTCTGGTATCCCATTGCTTTCAGCCAGCCTTCCATGGCCGCAGGCCAGTTGGCAAGTGAGCCTTTTCCTTCGGTGCGCATGCCGTAACCGTGCCCGCCTTTTGGGTACAAATGCATCTCAGCAGGGATTTTTTTCTTTTTTAGCGCCAGATAATATTCGATGCTGTTCTCGACCGGCACGCCCGTATCGTCCATCGCATGAACAAGAAATGCGGGCGGCGTCTGATCCGAAACCTGCAATTCGTTGGAGTAATATTTAATCAATTCGTCCGATTTTTCCGGTCCAAGCAGGTTGTCGCGAGAGCCTCCGTGCGAGATCGCCGGCTGAAACGAGATTACCGGGTAAATCAATATCGAAAAATTCGGTTTGCCGTCGGCGGACGCTTTTTCACCCATATTGTGATGGGTCGAAAGCGTTGCTGCAAGGTGCCCCCCGGCCGAAAAGCCCATTACGCCGATCTTGTTCACATCAATACCCCATTTGGTGGCATTCTGCCGGATCAGTTTCATGCCTTGCATCGCGTCCATCAGCGGTACTTCGTGCTGATGCGCCATCGCTTTCTCGTTGGGCAGCCGGTATTTAAGGACAAATGCGGAAATACCCCGGTCATTAAACCATTTGGCAAAGTCACTTCCCTCGTGCGAAGCAGCGAGTATGCCATAGCCGCCACCCGGGCAGATCATCACCGCAGCGCCTGTCGCCTTCTCTTTCGGTACAATATAGGCTGCAATGGTCGGAACGGTAACGCCGCTGATCCGCAGGATTCCCTGCGCGTCGGTTACCGATTTTTCTTCAATGTCACTCGTTTTAAAATTGGGGATTTTGCCTTCCGGCCAAAGGTTAATGGTCTCAGTTTGTGCCATAGATGGACTTGATAACGCGAGCAGGCTCAAAACGGTAAGTATACGTGCAGTTTTTTTCATCGATTTCTCGTTGCTTTTCCTCGAAAAGACGCGCGCTGACGTAATATACCCTCAAAATGCCCGTCAAGCGTCTACGGTTTCGGCGGATTGATCATGATATGCGCGCGGTGCGTGCCCGGGTCCATGATCCACGGCATACCCGGAACATCGGGTTTCAGGGGGAGTCCCGTACTTTCGGCTGTGGCGAACGGAATATAAACGACATAGCGCAGGTAACCATTTTTGAGCGAACCGGTGGCGGCGTCGTAATTATCCTTCGAGCCGGACAGAACGTATAGTGTCGATGATTGCTTCGGCATTTTTAATGTGCCTTCTTTCACTTCTTTTTCGCGGATGTCAAAAATCTCCTTTTGATTCTTACCCTCTTTGGCCAGCACACGCCCGCGCTCCATAAATGCATCCAGCTCGGCAAGGTAGCACGATACGCCGATGTCTTCTTTTTTAGGGTCGTCGGCGAGGCAAACGAAATCGTTGCTGCCCTCGCGCAGGATCTTGAACGTACCGTCGGTGCCGTAACCATAAACTTTGGCACCAGCCTGTTTGTCCGAAGGGGCGGCCATTACCGCTGTTTTGATCTGAATATCCGGCGATGGAATATTTTGGGCTGAAATTTCAGCAGCAATGCAAAGTGCAATGCAGGAAAAAAAAGTCTTTTTCATGATAGTAAATATAAGTAGGTGGTCTCTTATACACGTAATTAAAATTATTATTGTAAAAATGACACGTATAGGCGCTGAATTAGGCTAATGCTTTCTGATTCAAGGCCAAAAAGCGCTCGATTTACCCATGAACTTCAAAAAATCGCTTATCCTCTTCCCCGCGGGCTGCATGCTGGCCGGTTTGATGGTCGCCTCTTATCAGCGTTCGAATCCGAGTACGATTGACGCCGCTTCGGCGGACACGCTTTACAAAGACCTCACCGATGCCCAAAAACGGTCGTCGAAGTATGCCGTAGCCGGCCTGACGACTGCCAATGGTCTGGAAGCAACCCTTTTCGCATCGGAACCGGCGATCACTAACCCGACGAACATCGATGTGGACCACCTCGGGAGGGTGTGGGTCTGCGAAGCGTATAACTATCGTCCGGCAATCAACGGGAATCCTACGAAAAATGAGGGCGACCGCATTATGGTACTGGAAGACACCAATGGTGATGGCAAGTCCGATAAATCGACGGTCTTTTATCAAGGGGCAGAAATCAATGCGCCACTGGGCGTTTGGGTGATGGGTAATAAGGTAATTGTTTCCCAAAGTCCGTATGTATGGCTCTTCACCGACGAGAACGGCGATTTGAAAGCGGATAAAAAAGAAGTCATTTTCGAAGGCATCGGCGGTGATCAGCACGATCACGGTATGCATGCATTCGTATTTGGGCCGGACGGTAAATTGTATTTCAATTTTGGAAATGAAGGTGACCATCTGCTCGACGGAAAGGGCAATCCTGTCGTGGGAAAAGATGGCAAGCCTATCGATTTCTCAAAGTTGAGACAGGGTATGGTTTTTCGCTGCGATCCTGACTTTACCAATATTGAAGTACTCGGCAACAACTTCCGGAACAATTTCGAAGTGGCGGTCGATAGCTATGGTACAATGTGGCAGTCGGACAACGACGACGATGGTAACAAGGGTGTGCGCATCAATTACGTCATGCAATACGGTAACTACGGCTATACCGACGAAATGACCGGTGCTGGCTGGCGTGCGAACCGCACCAATATGGAAGACTCGATCCCTTACCGCCACTGGCATTTGAACGACCCGGGCGTGGTGCCAAACCTGTTGCAGACCGGCTCGGGTTCACCGACTGGTATGGTCGTTTACGAGGGGAAATTGCTTCCAAAGGAATTTTGGGGACAAATGATCCATTGCGAACCGGGCCATAATGTGGTACGCTCGTATCCCGTCGAGAAAGCAGGTGCAGGTTATTCAGCCAAAATCGTAAACGTGGTAGACGGTAAGCGTGACCAGTGGTTTCGTCCATCTGACGTCTGCGTAGCGCCCGACGGCTCGCTGCTGGTTTCCGACTGGTACGATCCGGGCGTGGGTGGTCACCAGGCCGGTGACCAGGGGAAAGGCCGTATTTACCGTGTTGCACCTTTAAATACACCCTACCGCATTCAAAAAGCTGATTTTACAACGGTACCAGGTGCTGTGGAAGCATTGCAGAATCCAAACTTATCCATTCGTTACCAGGCCTGGACTGCATTAAATGGGATGGGTGTAAAAGCAGCTCCTGCACTTGAAAAGCTATTTACCAACAAAAATGCCGAGCCACGCATGCGTGCCCGGGCGCTTTGGCTGCTTAGCAAATGGCCGTTAACTGCGAAAAAAGCAGTTGATCTGGCAATTAAAGATGCTAATGCGGACATCCGCATTGCGGGCCTTCGCGCAGCTTCCGAATCGAAACACCTGGATGTGATTCCTTACATCAAAACATTGTCCAAAGACGCCGAGCCACAGGTTCGCCGCGAATGCGTGTTGCTATTGCACCATAACCCGTCGCCCGATGCCCCCGCGTTGTGGGCATCGATTGCGCAGCAGTATGATGGAAAAGACCGCTGGTATCTCGAAGCCCTCGGGATCGGCGCTGATGGGCAGTGGGATTCGTTTTTTAAAGCCTGGCTTGCCAAAGCGGGTGCAAATCCGGTAGCTACGCAGGCAGGTAAGGACATCGTATGGCGCTCGCGCGGTAAGGAATCGGTTCCGTTGCTGGCCTCGCTTGCCGGAGATCCGACAGTCGATTTGAAAAGCAGGCTTCGTTATTTCCGGGCATTCGACTTCAATTCGGCTGGTCGCGAAAAATCAATGGCATTGCTGAAACTCACGAACGGATCCGGTAAAGACCAGGACAAAGTGAATGAACTTGTCATGCGCCATCTTGATCCCGCATTTGTGAAGCAAACGCCTGAGGCAATGGCGGCGTTGAAAAAGATGCTCGACGCGACCTACGGCACACAAGCCTACCTGGAACTTGTTGCAAAATATGAGCTTTCATCTGAAAATCAGCGGCTTCTTTCGATGGCATTGGAGCAATCGGCCAGTCGCGCCGGATCAGCCGCGGCTTCGCAATTGATTAAACAAGGTGGTGCACCGCTGGTTTGGAATGTGGTGAAAGGTTCGGATAAAAGTAAGAGTGCAAACGCGCTGGCGTCGCTGAGATCCGTAGGAAGTAAGGACGCGCTCGAAATATTGAAAACCGTTGCTACTGAGGATAGTTATGCGGAGGACCTGCGTACGATCGCGGCCAAATCGTTGGGTGGAACAATGAGCGGTGAAGACCAGGTGCTGGTGTTACTGAAAGAAGGAAAACTAAACGGTGAGGCAAAAACCGCCGCGGTACAAGGCCTGAATGGTGCATGGCGAAAATCGGTCAAGCTGGAAGCTGCCAAATACCTGGATGGACCGGCCGTAGCTGCCAAAAAGCACCCTGAGGTGAAAGAACTCGTAGGTATGAAAGGTGATATCGCGAAAGGCAAGCAGGTATTTACATCCTATTGCTCGGTTTGCCACCAGGTAAACGGAGAAGGCATGGATTTCGGCCCGAAACTCTCTGAAATCGGAAGTAAGCTCCCAAAAGAGGCACAATATGCAGCCATTTTCGATCCGAGCGCGGGTATTGGTTTTGGTTACGAAGGTTTTGAGGTGACATTAAAAGACGGTACCGCCGTTTCAGGAATCATTTCAAGCAAAACTGAAACCGACCTGATTCTCAAATTTCCCGGCGGCTCGACCCAGGAATTCAAAATGTCGCAAGTTAAATCCATTAAACAACTCAAAGATTCAATGATGCCGTCGGGCTTGCAGGATGCGATGAGTACGGACGAGTTGGTGAGTTTGGTGGATTACCTGAGTAGTTTGAAGAAGAAATAGAAATGAAAGAGGAGCCGAAGGGCTCCTCTTTTTGTTTAGCAAATGCCTGATTTTTCCTTCATAAATACTGATAGTGCAATGTAATTCTTAAAGAAATTTAATCACCTTTCACTTCTGAATCAAGCCACTTCAAATCGCCGAAAGGTTACAACTTTCCAAAACTCCATTTCGTAATTCCCAAAACATAAGGTATTTTTATATCGTTTTGGAAATTATCTGCATCATCAAAAATTCGTTTTGAAACAATTCTTTATCGTGAGATCTGCGTGGTGTGCTGCGTGCCTTTTTCTTTCCCTTTCTTTTCAAGGTTTTAGTCAAGTTGTTGATTCATTGGTAGTTGTTGATCCGGATAGTGCCTATGCGGCGCTGTCGGAGACCGAGCGGCGCTTCTCGCGTAATGCAGTGGCGGGCGTACAGGCAGCGGACGGGCTGGAAGCTACGCTCTTTGCCTCGGAACCGAATGTGATCAACCCGATTAATATCGATGTCGACCATCGCGGGCGCGTGTGGGCATGCGAGTCGTACAATTACCGGCCGGCCGTGAACGGTAAATCGGAGCTCGGGCAGGGCGATCGCATTGTGATCATGGAGGATAAGGATGGTGACGGAAAGGCGGATGTTACCAAAGTATTTTACCAGGGACCGGAGCTTAATGCGCCGCTGGGTATTTGGGTGATGGGCAATAAAGCGGTGGTTTCGCAGAGCCCCTATGTTTGGCTTTTTACGGATGTTAATGGCGATGATAAGGCAGATACAAAGGAAATTCTTTTTAAAGGAATCGGCGGCACGCAGCACGATGCGGGTGTGCATTCGTTTGTGTTCGGGCCGGACGGCAAGTTTTACTTTAACTTCGGTAATGCAGGTCGGCAATTGGTCGATGGCCAGGATCGCCCGCTGCTTGACAAATACGAAAGACCGATTGATTTCAGGCAATATAAACAAGGCGTGGTGTTCCGCTGCGAGCAGGATTTTACCAAAGTCGAGGTTATGGCCGAAAACTTCCGCAATGGCTGGGAAGTGGCTGTGGATAGCTATGGCACCATGTGGCAGTCGGACCAGGAGGAACCGGGTAATGGGGCCGACAGGGTGTCGTATGTGATGGAGAATGGTAATTTTGGCTATATCGATGAAATGACCAGTGCAAGCTGGCGTCTCAACCGTACCAATCTGGAAGACGAAATTCCACGCCGCCACTGGCACCAGAATGACCCTGGCGTAGTGCCTGATTTGCTGGAAACCGGTTCCGGCTTTCCAATGGGTATGACCATCTACGAAGGAGATCTGTTGCCACGACGCTATTGGGACCAGATCTTGCTTGCCGATGCCGGGCAAGGCTACGTGAGCGCATTTCCGGTCCAAAATGAGGGTGCCGGCTATAAATCCACGGGTATTCTGCCTATTCTCGAAGGCAAGCGAGACAAATGGTTCCGGCCGACGGATGTTTGCGTCGCGCCGGACGGCTCACTTATCATTTCCGATTGGTATGACCCTGTTATAGGCTCCAACAAAATGAAAGACCGCAGCCGTGGCCGCATTTTCCGCGTCGCGCCAACCGGCACGCCTTATAAAATACCCGTTTTTGACCTTACAATTCCCGAGCAGGCGGTAAAGGCATTGCAAAGCCCGAATCTGTCGCAGCGCTACCTGGCCTGGAATGCATGTGTAAAGCACGGCTGGGCTGCCGAGCCGTTTTTGGAAGAGCTTTTCAGGCTTTATAATGGCAATCCGAAGCTTCGTGCCCGCGCATTGTGGGTATTAAATCGCATTGAAGGCTTCAACTACCGAAATCTTGATATTGGTTTCCGCGAACTGAACCCAAACCTGCGCATTACCGCATTGCGCGCCGTGCGTCAGCGTAACAGCGACCCGACCGAATATATCAAACGCCTTACTTCCGACCGCGACCCGCAGGTGCGCCGCGAATGTGCGTTGGCCATCAACCATAACCACACCTACGAAGCCCTGGATGTGTGGTTGCAATTGGCAAAACAATACAAAGGCAACGACCGCTGGACCGTGGAAGCACTCAGCATCGGTGCTTACGACCAGTGGGAGCGCCTTTTCCCCGCGTGGCTCGAAAGAGCAGGCACAAAACCGTGGATGACCGACGCCGGCAAGGACATTATCTGGCTCGCACGTACACGCAAGGCCATTCCCTATTTAAGCGAACTGGCAGCCGACACGTCGGTGAGTTTCAAAAGCCGGCTCCGCTACTTCCGGTCTTTCGACTTTTTCCACGCGGGTTACGAGAAAACGCAGGCACTTTTGAGTGTCTTAAATGTTCCTTCGTCAGATCGCATCGAAGTAAGCAAACTGGCGCTGCTACACTTGGATAAATCATTTGTAACAAACTCTCAACAGGGGTTGACCGCGCTGAACAAGCTCCTCGACGAAACTTACGGTACCGAGCATTACATCGATCTGATGACACGCTACGAGCTGGAATCGGAGAATGGCCGGTTGTTGAAACTTGCATTGGGCAAATCCGATGAAGTAATCGGTCGCGATGCGGGTGCATTGCTGCTGGAACAAGCCGGTATCTCTTATGTTACGCAGAAACTGTCGGGTATGAGCGAGGTGAATAAATCGGCGCTGCTGGCTTCTATTCAGACGGTTGGGAGTGCCGAATCGGTGTACCTGTTACGATCGACATTGCTAGATGCAGGCGAACCCATGAGCGTCCGTAAGAATGCCGCGCGTTACCTCGGCGGGAGCTGGCCGGGAGAGGAGGCGGTCGTGAAATTGCTGAGATCCGACCAGATCAGCGGAGAAGTGAAGGAGGCCGCATTGGAAGGGGTAAAGAATGCATTCCGGGAGGAGATTAAAGCTCAATTGGCTCCCTATTTGCCTAAACCTCCCGTGGAGGAAGTGGTGACCACACCCGAAGAACAGCCGAAAAGTGGTAAAAAAGAGCGTCGCAAACGCAGAAAAAGCGAGTAGGACGAAGATTCAAGGGCGATTTTGGGGTATATTTCCGAACTGTACAGCTTTACAATCTGAAACAAATAACATCGAAACATTTATGCTCCGCAGAAATTTTGTAAAATCTACGCTTGGTTTGGCTGGTGCCGCAATCGCAGCAGGAGATGCATTTGCCACCGCCCCGATGGCCAAAAACAAGTTTAAGCTTAAATATGCTTCTCACTTCGGCATGTTCCAGAACAGCGCCGGGAAGGATGTGTTCGACCAGCTTAAATTTATGGCAGACCAGGGGTTTATGGCGCTGGAAGACAACGGTATGATGGGTCGTCCTGTGGAGCAACAGGAGGCGATCGCCAAAGAAATGAGCCGCTTGGGTATGGAAATGGGCGTATTTGTGGTTGATAAAGGTGGTAACGGGGCCAATACATTAGCGGCTGGCAAAAAGGAATATATCGATATCTTCCTCAATGGCTGTAAAAAGGCTGTTGAAGTGGCAAAACGCGTGAATGCAAAATGGATGACGGTCGTTCCGGGCGATTTTGAAAGAAACCTGCCGATAGGCGTACAAACCGGCCATGTGATCGACGCATTGCGCCGGGGTGCCGAAATCCTCGAACCGCACGGGCTGGTAATGGTGCTCGAACCGCTGAGCGATTCACCGAACCTGTTCCTGAGAACTTCTGATCAGACTTACGAAATTTGCCGCGGTGTGAACAGCAAGTCCTGCAAGATCCTGTACGATATTTACCACATGCAGAAAAATGAAGGCCGCCTGATTTATAATATCGACCGGACGTGGAGCGAGATCGACTACTTCCAGATTGGGGACGAACCGGGCCGTAAAGAACCGACAACTGGCGAAATCAACTATAAAAATATCTTCAAATACATCTACGACCGTAGCAAGAAAGAAGGTAAGTCATTCATCATGGGTATGGAACACGGCAATTCACAGCAAGGCAAAGAAGGAGAAGAAGCGCTGATCAAGGCCTACGTGGAGAGTGACAGCTTCGCGATTTGATAACCGCTATTTGTATTTAACCTATAAAAAAACCGGAAAGCGTCGCTGCTTTCCGGTTTTTTATTGATTCCTGATCGATTAAAGAACTACTACTGAATTTTCGGTAGCATCTACACCTGCAGGGACATATTTGTCTGCTTCCCAGTCGTTTTCCCACTTGTCACCGTCGAGTATATAGCGGAACTGATATTCTCCGGCACCCAGCTCGAGACTGGCTTTGAATGAACCGTCTTTCTGTTTTTTCAATGCGATTGCTTCTTCCGGGTTCCAGCCATTGAACTCGCCTACGAGGGCAACTTTCTTCGCTTCCGAGGCTGCCTCGGCGGGAACTGTAAACGTCACTTTGTAAACAGATTTACTTTTTACAAACTGTTTTGCTAATGCCATAACTTGTAGTGTTAATTGGTTGATGACTCAAAGATACAATCAAAAATTATTCAAATCAATGAATATCAACATGCTAAATGTTTGTGATCTTTGAAAAGTTATATAATAACATTTCATTCGACATTTTTTAACAAAGAGCATTAACCTCATCTGAGCGTGTATCTCATCCCCAAAAACGCCCTGATGCCCTGATTTGGGGCAAAAACATACGATGGGTCGAATGTCAGCCGGTAAGGATTCTCAGGCGTTGCAATAACCTGTCCCTGCCCGTCAAATTTGACGTTCTTGTCGAACGGATCGTTCGCGCGGGCGATCGAATTGGCGGGGGGGGTGAAGTTGAGCAGATTTTTGACACCCCCGTAAATTTCCAGTCCATTGTCAAACTTTTTGGTCATCTGGATATTCTGCAAAGACCATACCGGCGAGTTCGCGGCGCGCGGATCGTCCTCGCTCAGGATCGGCAGGCGCATCGGGCCATAAATGTTTCCCGTGTAATCGATCGAGAGCCCCGCCTTTTGAATTTCGTAGGAAACCGACCAGGTACCTGTGAACTTTTCGGTGAGTACCGGCCTGAAACGCACGCCGTTTTCCTTCTGGAAATTATCCATGTAGGTACCGCCGGCGATGATTTTCAGAGGGAATGGAAAGTTGAAATCGAGGTTGATACTAATGCCTTTCGATACTGCATAACCGTCAAGATTGTCGTAAATAATTTCGTTGGGATTCGTATCGTAGTCGGGCAGGATTCGGTTTGTGAAGTAGGTATAAAACACCGAAGCGTCGATTCCGATGAACGAATTACCCGTCACGATCTTCTTGACGAAGTTGATATTTCCATTCCAGCTTTGCTCGGGTTTCAGTGCTTCTTTTAAAATTACCTCGCGCGAGCCGGTCAATGCGGCATGATCTTCGGTAAACAGGTTCACGATCCGGAAGCCGCGGCCGATATTCAAACGGACCACGTCTGTCTGGTTAAACTTGTATTTGTACGCAGCTCTTGGTGTAAAAATGCTCCCGTGGCGGCTGTTATAGTCGTAGCGCGCGCCCAAAAGAATAGAATGCGGCCCGCTTTTGATCTCGTCCTGGATAAATATTCCCGGTAGGTAAATCTTGTCGGCGTGGTCCTGGCCGTCGGCGTAGCGGGTAGCAGGCGTATTGTCGTTGTAGAATGTATAACGGAACGGCGTTCCCATCAAGAGGCTGTGCTTGCCGATCTCTTTGTCCCACAAAAACTGTGCAAACACGATTTTTTGGTCGGCATTGAATGGCACATGGCCGTATGCCGAATTCTGGTTGTGTGAGCTGAAAGAGTATTGCAGCGTTACCTTTTCCGGCATCGGTAGCTGGTAGTTTCCAAGTACCTCAAAACGTTTGGTATAAATACTTTCACCATAAACCTGATCGCCACCGCGGTACGATCGGTTCCATTGCATTTGGCCGCCCCAGCGGTCTTCGTAATAGTAGCGCGCAGCTATATTGGCCTGCCTGTTGTTTTTCAGATCGAACGACCATTTGTTGAAGATCGAAATGCGGTTTTGCAGGGTCATGTCGGTAAACCCGTCTTTGTTATTGTCAATGGGGTTTTGGTAATTGAAATAGTTGATGCCCAGCAATGAACTGCTTTTTTCGCCGGGAGTGAATTTAACGCCCAGGTCCACATTGTAGTCTCGCCAGGCAGTGCTGAATGCGTCGGCGGAAAACCGCGGCGCCTTAGAGGGATTTTTGGTGATAATATTGATCAAACCACCCACGGCCTCCGAACCATACAGTGTAGACGCAGGTCCTTTGACGATCTCAACGCGCTCGATCAGGCTGTTTGGAATGCCTGAAAGCCCATATACCGTGGAAAGCCCGCTCACCATCGGCATGCCGTCGATGAGGACCATTGTGTAGGGGCCTTCGAGCCCGTTAATATGGATATCGCCCGTGTTGCAGACATTGCAATTGAGCTGTGGTCGCACCCCATTTACATAACTTAATCCTTCGAATATGCTGGGGACGGGGTTTTTATAAAGGAATTTAGAGGTAATGATATCGACCGGCACAGGGCTGTCGAGCTTCGAAACTTCCTTCATTGTACCTGTTACAACCACTTCTTCCAATGCATTGGCACCCGATTTCATTACAAAATCCTTCTTGATGTCCCGGTCAATCCGTACATTTTTTTCGGTGATCGTAGGCAGCGAAATGTAGCTCACGCGAATGGTATAGCTGCCTCTCGGAATGCCCGCCAGGCGAAAATAGCCCGCAGTATCGGCAGTTGTTCCGGTTTTTAACTCATTAATATAAACCGACGCACCGAATGCCGGGTCGGCCTGACCTTCCAGGGAGATTTTTCCGGAAAGTGAAAACTGCGCCCAGGCGGTAAATGGCAAGCAACTGAACAGTAAGAGTATGCGTAGCATCATAGTATGGTCGAATTATTAATTTACTTTCATCTTAATATAAATTTAGACAAACCTAAAAATAAAACTTGATATAAGGAAATTAAAAATTCGGTTACATGGGGTCGATTGCGAAACTATCTTCGCCATGGCATTGGTTTAGCCTTTGCGAATCCAGTTTTATAAACCAATTTAACCCACTATGCTCAAACGATTTTTGAAACCAATCAAACTGCCTGTGTCGGTGGATTGGGCGGTGCTGATCCTTCGGGTTGGCATTTCATGTCTCATGCTCATCCACGGCTATGCCAAACTGACGAATTTCCTGGGCGGCGATCATTCATTTGCTGACCCGATCGGAATAGGTGAGGAGCTTTCCTATCTGCTGACGATCTGTGCCGAGTTCGGCTGTTCTATTCTGGTGATTCTCGGGTTGGTGACCCGCGCGGCGCTTTTGCCACTTATCTTCACGATGCTCGTGGTCATATTTATCGTTCACGCGCCGGATGGGATCGATAAGCAGGAACACGGCCTTTCATTTCTGTTCGTGTACATCGCATTGCTGCTTACCGGACCAGGGCGGTTCTCGGTCGATAGCAAGTTATACCGTTAAAATTGGTTGATTAAAAAAACGAATGCCTTCCTGGTTGGGAAGGCATTCGTTTTAAATAGCTATTGCGACCACTTGGTAGGCTGGCGGTCCCAGCGGTGGGCTTTCATTTTTTCGGCCACTGCTGTATCGAGTCTCACGCCGTCGCTCACGGCTACGTTTGCGCGTACATTTTGAAGCCTCCGCATGCCCGGAATCGTCGTATGTACGTCGGGATTGTTGAGGATGAAACGCAGCGCAAGTTCTGCCATCGTCATCCCTGCGGGAATGTCGGCGCGCAATGCTTCGGCGTGGTCCACGCTCTTATTCAGGTTTTCGGGGACGAAATAGGTAGAGCGCCAGTCGTCGGCCGGGAATGTAGTTTCCTTGGTCAACGTGCCGGTGAGCGTACCTTCGTCGAACGGCACGCGGGCGATGACGCCGATATCCAGTTTCCGGCAAAGGGGGAATAGATTATCCTCCGGTGCCTGGTCGAAAATGTTGTAAATCACCTGAACCGCGTCGATCAAGCCGGTTTCAAGCGTTTTCAAAGCGTTATTTGGCTCCCAGCGGTTGATACTGATGCCCCAGGCCCCTACTTTTCCTTCTTTCGTCAATTTTTGAATGGCTTCTTTCCATTCGTCTTCTTCTGCCCACGCATCTTCCCAAACGTGGAATTGCAGCAGGTCTATCTGCTCGGTACCCAGGTTTTGAAGGCTTTTTTCGGTGTATTCGACAATGTAGTCGGCGGGGAACACGTCTTTCAACGCAAATTCCGGGCGCGATGGCCATTGGCGGTTTTTAGGCGGTATTTTGGTAGCGGCGTACAACTTCTTATCGGGATAGCGTTTGATCAGCTCGCCCAGGATGCGCTCGCTCAGGCCTTCGCCATAGCCCCAGGCCGTATCGAAGAAATTGACACCCGATTCAACGGCCAGGTTGAGGGAGTCGTCCGTTTCCTTGCGGTCGGAGCCAGTCCAACCTGCCAGTCCCCACATGCCATAACCTACTTCGCTGATTTCCCAGCCAGTGCGTCCAAAACGACGTTTTTGCATTGTAATCTGATTTTAGTGTTTGACCAATAAAGAACTTCTCTGCATTTATTTAATATAGAACGGATACCTTTGCAAGACTTTTTTATTAGTGAGCCATTTCGCTATCGTTCTTTAAAAACAGGGTTTAAGTGAAAGAAAAGGGGTTGATTAACGCATTGTTGATGACATTTAAAAGAATTGCCGGGATTGTGTTGGTGATCTGTATGGCCGGTTTGACGAACCAGAGCGAATCTTCCGATAAAATTGCAGAATACTGCCGGACTTTCCATCAGATACAGATGGATATCCGCGATAATGTGATCTCTCCCGATTCGGCCCGTGCGGCATTCGGGGCCGTCATGCGGAACCTCAGGGCTGAATTCAGAAGAGATACTTGCAGGTCCATTGACTCCTCGTATTTCGTTTTTCCTGTAAAATCTTACTCGGCCAGAGAGTCGGTAGGGGCAAGAGGCCGCGGTTACCGGCCCGATGGTTTCGACCTTTTCGATATGAATGTCACCGGCAGCCATCCTGCCCATGATCTTTTCGTACGAGACAAAGACCAGGACGTGCTGGACGACCGTACCTGGCAGCCGATCGATGTTCTTGCGTTCACTTCCGGCCTGGTGGTAGCCACTGAAACGAGCTGGAAATACGACAGTGAGTACCGTGGCGGGAACTGGATATGGATCTACGACCCCTGCCTCGACGGTCTTTTCTATTATGCCCATAACAACATCGTGGAAGTGCAGCCAGGGCAGTGGGTGAATGCCGGGGACAAGATCTCGGAGATGGGCCGCTCGGGTTACAATGCCTACCAGAAACGGTCGCCCACACATTTGCATCTGATGTTTCTCCAACTTGACGCTGACGGGCTTCCCATGCCCGCCAATACCTACGAATGGCTGAAAGAAGCCGCCGTGAAGGACGGTTTAGGGGCTGAGTAATTGGGTTTGAAGTAGATATTCAATATATTGTACTTCACTCCATTACTATTCCTTAAACGAAATTTTATGAACAACCGCCGTTCTTTTTTCCGGAAGAGTGCTGCCCTCAGTATGGGTGCTTTCGGAATCAACAGCCTTTTCAACGAGCTCCACGCGGAGCAATTCCTCGAAGCAGAAAGCCTTTGGAAACCAACCAGCGCAAGCAACGAGGAATACTGGTCGGTCATTCAGGATGCCTACAGTGCCAGCAAAAGCGAAATCATTATCCTTAACAATGGAGGCGTTTCGCCCTCGCCGATCGTCGTGCAGGAGGCTCTGGATAAATACAACAAAGCCGCTGCGCAAGGGCCTTCCTATTATATGTGGCGGATTATGGATAAAGGTCGCGAGCCGCTCCGCCAGCGCCTGGCCAAGCTGGCGGGTACCGATGCCGAGGAAATCGCGATTAACCGCAATGCGACGGAGGCGTTGAATACCATCATTTTCGGCTTGCCGCTCGAAAAAGGCGATGAAATCATCGGCACTTTGCAGGATTATCCGAACATGGTGCAAGCCTGGAAACAGCGCCAAATGCGAGATGGCCTGGTCTACAAGCAGCTCTCCTTCGATTTTCCCATTGAAAACGACGAACAGATCGTAAAGGCTTATGCCGACGCGATCACTCCCAGAACCAAAATCATTCATGTAACCCACATTATCAACTGGGTGGGCCAAATCATGCCCGTGAAGAAGATCGCCCAAATGGCACATGCCAAAGGTATCGAGGTGGTTTGCGACGGCGCGCACACATTTGGTTTGCTTGATTATAAAATTCCCGACCTCGAATGCGACTACTTTGGCACGAGCCTGCACAAGTTCCTCAGCGCACCGGTGGGCAGCGGGATGATGTGGATCAAAAAGGATAAAATCGAGAAAATATGGCCGCTGCTTTGCAATGGCGAGCCAAAAAGCGGCAATATCCGCAAGTTTGAAACGCTTGGCACCCGTAGCTTTCCGATCGAACAGGCCATAGGCGAAGCGATTAATTTTCAGGAAGGGATCGGCAGCAAACGTAAACAGGACAGGATTCATTATCTCAAAAAATATTGGGCAGAAAAGGCCGCACAAATTCCCGGCGTGAAAATCCATACTTCACTTAAACCTGAATTCTCCTGCGCCATAGCCGGTGTAAGCATCGAAGGCATGAAACCGGAGGAGCTGGACGGCAAGCTGATGAAAGATTATCAGATCCATACGGTGGGGATAAACTGGGAAAATATCCATTGCGTACGCGTGACGCCACACGTGTACACGAAGCTGAGCGATTTGGATAAACTGGTCGGTGCCATCGAGAAAATCGCGAAAAAGGCCTGATATTCTTATTTGTTAATGTACATTGAGCATAGCTGGGTTAGCTACCGGTTATGCTCAATTTTTTTGCCGTCTGTAAGTCCACAGGTTGCGATATCCACCGGAAAAACCACTGGCACGATTCATTCGTCGGGGCCGGTTTTCATGCATTACTTTTGAAAAATCCTCAACAGAAAATTAATACTATGTCACATTTACGAAAAGGATCTTTTATCAGGAAGGTAAAAGACATCAGTATGGGCGGTGCATTGGCGCTGGCATTGCTGTCCGGCACGGCGCTCGTCTCCTGTTCTTCAAATGACGATGAATCGGAGTACAGTTACGAAGAGACATCGTACGGCAAAGGTATCCGCTCCTTCATCAGGGAGGTAAGCCCGGGTGAGTTCAAGATTATCAGCGAAGAAAACGTCCCGGCCGATAGTTCCCAGGCGATCGTCTCGTACCTCGACGGCCACAAAGACACGCTGAACCCGATGGCAGCGAAGGCGCTGATCGACGAAGAAATCCGATCGAATCCCAACATGAGCCATCATAGCGGGCTTTCGAGCATGTTGCTTTACGGCGGAATGGGTTATCTGCTCGGCCGCAATTCTTCCTATTCTTACATGAACAACTACCGCGACAGAATGGGCGCCGAACGCAGCAGGTCCTACTACGCCAACCCGGGCGCATGGGCAAGCTCGCGCAGCGCGGCGTTGGGCGTGGAAACTTCCCGTTCGGTGCGGACAGTCACAACAAGGCCCGCGGGAGGTCGCAAAGGGTTCTTCGGGAGGTCGTCCAGCCGAAGTGGCGGCTGAGGAGTTACTCATAAACTTTATACTCCAACAATGGTAAAACTGAAATCACTGCCCAATCCGCCGCAAGATGCGTTGCAAAAAGCCGGCTGGGATTGGGCTCTGGGCACCGACACGTCGCCCTACGTTGTCAATGATATGGTAGTCGTTAGCGAACAACAGGCCGAGAGCTACTATGAAGCTGCGGGTACATTATACGATATGCTGGTCGAAGCGGGGCAATATGCCATCGATCAAGACCTTTTCAAGGAAATGGGTATCCCGGAGAACCTCATCGAGCTAATCAAATTTTCTTGGAGCGACGACAGGCAAATCCACCTGTACGGCCGGTTTGACTTCGCCGGAGGGTTTAACGATGAGCCGGTCAAACTGATCGAGTTTAATGCCGATACTGCCACCTGCATTCCCGAAACGGCCGTTGTGCAATGGGCGCATTTGCGTATGAACGGGATGGACGAATCGAAGCAGTTCAATACGGTGTTTGAAACACTGGTAGGCCAGTTTGTTTATTTAAAGGAAGAAAACAGCGATCTCACACCGTCGATGTTGTTCTCGGCCATGCGCGGTTACCCCGAAGACGACACCAATGTGGCCGTGTTAATGGAAGCGGCGAAAGAAGCGGGTTTCGATGTCGAATTCGCGTACATCGACGATGTGGAATTTTCAAACGGTGAGGGAATATTCAGCCAGGAGGCAGAACACGGGCATTTTGTCCGGTTTGATTTCTGGTTTAGGCTGGTGCCCTGGGAACACATTGGAACCGACGAGCCGGAACTGGTCGCCATGCTCACTGAGATCGTGAAGAACAGGAAGGCGGTCGTTCTGAACCCCGCCTATACGTTGTTATTTCAATCCAAATACATTTTAAAAATTCTGTGGGACCTTTACCCATATCATCCCTTGCTGCTACAAACCGAGCGTTACGTGCTGCCACATAAAAAATCGGTGAGCAAGGTGTTGCTGGGACGCGAAGGTGCGAATGTTACCATCCACGACAAGGGGGGCGAGGTGCTGGAAACTGCGGCAGGGGAATACGATGGGCAATCGCGCATTTACCAGGAATACGTTGCCCTTCCCACGGACGCCGATGGCCGTACTTACCAGGCCGGTGTATTCTATGCGGGGGAAGCCTGTGGGCTGGGGTTCAGAAGGGGTGGGAAGATATTGGACAACACGGCACAATTTGTGGGGCACGTAGTTGACTAATGTAGTACGTAAATTTACTTGCCTATAAATCAGAATGTTACCGAAGGATCATTGAATCGACCGTTTACTAATCAATTTGCTGAAATGTCCATGGCAGCAGCGAAGTTTGTACAGGTTTTACAAGTGCTGCTGGTATGAAAGTTTTAGGGGAGCCCAAGCTTGGTCAGCAGTTCAGCATATTCACCGATCCTTAATTCTTAAAAGACAAGTCATGATTCACGAGAAAATTTTTCAACTAAAAAGCGGCAGGGAGGTCAAAGTCGTTGTAAAAAGTTACTTCCTCCATGATAATCCGCAGCGCGACACGGATTGCGAGATTTTAATCCGCGAACCCAAAGAGAAACACTTTCGCACACCGATCGGGGTCAACCACCCTCAATACTGGAAAATGAAGCGTTCCAGCGCACAACAAGCCAAGGTGATCCTGATGGAATACAGCGGGATCACGCAGCGCCAGATCAACCAGGCCATTACCGAATTTAACCGGATTCTCAGTTACCCGCCAGCACACATCGGGATGCTCTATGAAAGCGAGCTGGTTTAAGCAACGGTTAAATTTTCACATCAGGCACTGAATAGAATTAAATAACGCACACTAATACCGGGCATGGTTGGACACCGCAGAGTCTAATCATTGCCCGGTTCTTTTTTGTACATATATTAGCTACCTTCTACGCTTCGACGTCATTGAATTTACTAATTTAAGCCCGTCATGCATTTTTTCGGGCCTCTATGAAGTTTAAAGGTGTTTTACTCATTGCCGCGCTGACATTGACCGCGGTAACCGCAGGCTATGTAATAAGGTTCTCTCCACTTTTTAAATCGGATGGCCATTCTGCTGACGTGCTGAACGCCGCCTTTGCAGAGCAGCCTGTTGGATATATCAACAGGGCCGATTCCATAGGCGTGGCCAACCCGGACCTCCAACACATTTCAATTCAACTTCATCCAAATACGACAGAGGCGCCGCTTGCTGCTGCGCTAAAAGGGCTCGTTGCCGACAAGGACTTACTTCTGACAGTAGTGGCCGGCCAGGACGGGGCGTTAGGTATGGTGACCGACGGTGCATTCGACGATGCACTGCGTTCCCTCTGCCGGCTATTGCCTGACGCAAAACGCGTTTACCTTCGCTGGGACCCCGATATGGAAGTGCCCGTGCAACGCTATTCGTGGCAATACCAATCTCCGGTCGATTATATCGGGGCATTCAGGCATGTGGCTAAAACTTGCCGGAATACAAAGCCCGCTTTGCAAATTATGTGGTCACCGGCCGGTTACCCGGGGACGGAAGAGTACTGGCCGGGAGGCGATGTGGTAGACGCGATTGGAATCTCGGTGAATGGCCCAAGCGAGCTGGCGGCGACGGCTTTTCCACGGGATCCTGACCTAAGGACCTCGCTCCGGAGAAAGTTAATTCGGACGCGGTTGATGAACAAACCGGTTTGGGTGTTTGCTACCGGTAACGACAGTCTTGTTAATGCATTGCAAAGTGATTTAAGGGAGGCGGCAAAGGAGCTCAAACGTGATTCTGCATGGCTTTTTCAGGAATACGCGATTAACCCGCCGAAGGGCAGACCAGCCAATGCTCCGCCGCTTTTGGGCGTGTATGATCCGAAGCAGACGCTTGCGGGTGCCAAAGCCGTGCAGGCAGAGCATTTGTTTGTCGACCTGGTGAATATTCAAACAGGCAGTTTTGCGAGGGATTTCGAGGCAATCGTGGGGCGTGGGCACCAGGCGATCGTGTCCGTAGAGCCCTGGCGCGACGGCAAGGTCCGAAAGGATTCTTCGGTGTTGCAAAATACTATTCTGGGCGTTTACGATGAGGAGTTCAAATCGCTCTTTTACACGATTTCGAAGACTAATCTTCCGGTTTACGTCCGTTTTGCACACGAAATGGAAATACCCATACATAGGTATTCCTGGCAAAGCCAGGACCCTGTTTTGTACATCAAGGCTTACCGGCATTTTATGGAGCTGGGGAAGGGAGTGAAAAATGTTAATAAAGTGTGGGGCCCTGCCGGGGACAGAGGTTCTATGGAATGGTATCCGGGTGACGACGCGGTCGACTTCGTCAGTATCGCCATCTACGGCTTACCGGATAAAAATATTACCGATCCGACGAAACAGGAATCTTTCGAAACGATTTTCAACCGCAAGGTATGGCGCATGCGTTGGACCTCCAAACCAATTTTTATAACGGAATTTGGTGTGAAAGGCCCGGAAGACTTCCAGGCCGAATGGTTGGAAAAAGCCGGGGCGGTATTAGCTGCCCACGGGGAAGTGGTCGGTGTATCTTATTTCAATCTTGCCGATAACCCGGAGGTCTGGGGTGATATCCCTCCGCCTGACTGGGGTATCACCCAATCTACTTTCGATCGCTTCGTAGGGGCATTGAAATCCGGACGTTAACGGTCCCAGGCTTTTTTCGCAGGTTCCAGCGGCGTATTCAATTCTGATTTGACGATGGCACTTACCGTTTCGCCCCGCAGGACGTACAGGTACAATTGATACAAGGACGGATGTTTCGGAATGGTCAAAGTCAACCGGGGCCCGTTTCCGGCATCGGTCATTTCAACAGGATTGTTGAAGCCGTCCGTTCTGACAAGTTTCCATTCAAGCTGAATGCCATTTATTGGTCCATTAAGAACTTTCCATTGGCCATTTTGGAGGATAATCGCGTGGTAATCCAGCAGGGTACCTTCGAATGTAGCGATGGCTGGTTTAAGAATTTTGAAATGTGGGACAGGTAGGGGAGCTTCTCCGCCGCTCCATATCGACTTCAGTATTTGCAATGAATGCTTCGGCCTGCCGGCATAGTCGTGCAGGCCATCAAAACTTACGTGCTCGACAATCTTTTCGTCCTGCCAGTTGGAAATAAATGTTCCGGCCTGCCGTTCCCGGGAGCTTGCCAGTCCATCTGCGCCGATGTAGCTGAAATAGTAAGGAACTGTAATCTTCCGAAGGGTCCCTTCTACGGGTTTTTCCCCCACGTCCGTCAACACCAGCCCGAATGCATCAATCGCGGGTGCAACCTGCTTGATCAGATAGGCGAGCTTTTGAGTTTCGGCATTTATTTCAAGATCTACTGTAACCGGACGTGAACCGTCGATTTTCTTAATGGCTTCGCTGGTTTTTTTTAACCAATACAGATATTGCTTTTGCTCCTCGGTACTTTCTGAACGGCGGTGGCGCTGAATGGCGGCATTGCCGATGTTCCAGGACACAATGTGTTTTTGATATTGGAGCCGGCTCACGGTGGCCAGTATTTCACTGGCAAGGTCGTCGGCACCGCTTTTATCCGCTACGAAATCAAGCGTTTCGGGTACCCAGAAAGTATAATGCACCCGGATTCCCGCCCGCCCCGTTGCCTTCATTATATTGTAATCATAAATGCCGGGACCGAAATGCCGGATCGCATTGATGCCCGCCTGGCTCATTTGCGCGAGGTCGGCTTCAAGCTCGTGCTTTGTGAATGCCGGGTACCGGCGCGACCAGTTATGGCCTTTGGTGTAGTTCACCCCACGCGTCCCTTTAAAAAATGCAACGGATTTTTGTGTGCCTTTTGCATTAGGCTCACGAACGCCCATCGCGCGGAAAAGTGCGGGAACATCAGGCTGCCGTGGAGGTTTTCGCTTTGTCAGGCTGAGGGCATATACCTGGTTCTCAATCGAGATGGCCAGGTTTTGTTCGAGTTGGGGATTGAAACGTCTGAAATATACGATGAAGCTGATAAGCAGCACGGTGATCAGAAAAGCCGAAGTCCTCACACCACTGTAAATGCGTCTGCGCAGAATCCAGAAATTGCCCTTCAGTTCCTTAATTGCCCCAAATGCAGTACTCAGGAAGCGAGAAGAGCCGGAAAATTGACGGATTTGCTGTTGTCGGCTTGCGGCGATATTGAAGCACATGAAGAAGCAGTTCAGGCCTGCAAACCCGGCCATAATAAGATTGTATGGGTTCAGGTCCTGATACAGGCCGTAAGCGATGGCCATTAAGGATATGCCGAGTACTGCCAGGTTCGGGACGTTCAGCGGCCAGTTGTTGGCTTCGTTGCCATCCTTTGGCGTAGGTACGTAAGGGATTTTCTTGCCTGAAATCGTGTAAAGGACACCCAGAATGAAAACCCACCAGGTCCCGATCATCAGCAGGCCCCCTATCACGTGAAATCCGCGTTCCTCATCCTCCATTACCCACCATTGCACAAAATGCCGGATGAGGATAATGCAGGAAACCATCGGCAGACTGACCAGCAGGAAATCTGTAAGGTCGAAATGCATCGGGCTGACGTCGAATATCAGCGCCAGGATGGGAATCAGGAAGTTGATCAGGAAAATGAAGCCCGACAAATAATGCAAGGGGATCGTCCCGTAATGGATGCGCTGGCTCCACGTAAACTTGGAGAAAAGCTTCGGATAAACGTGCACAAACAGGTCAAACACCCCGCGCGACCATTTCAACTGTTGTTTGTAATAGGCTGATAGGGTCGAAGGCACCAGCCCGCGAGCCAGCACGGCGGGCACATACATCGACTTCCACCCCTTCGCATGCAGTTGCATGGAGGTATGCATGTCCTCCGCCAGCCCAGCCGCATGTCCGCCAATGGATTCCAGCGCGGTGCGGCGGAAAGTACAGTTCGCGCCGATTGCGAGCACCGTTCCATAGTGGTTCATGGTCATCATCATCGGGCCGTAAAACTGGTAGGTTTGCTGAGCGGCACCTTTGGCTATAAGGCCCTCGTCATGATTTTTGTAGGCCTGCACAATTTGCACGTAGCCGATTTCAGGGTTGTCGAAATGCGAGACAATCGGGTCGAGGAAGTCGGGGAAAGGGACGTGGTCAGGGTCGAGCACCACACAAAGTTCTCCTTTTGAAATGCGCAATGCATTATTAATGTTCCCGGCTTTGGCGTTCCGTTTGTCAGTGCGCGTTACGTGATGCACACCCAGTCGCGCGCAGACCTCCCGCAGGTAAGGATCATCAGCTTCGTCGCACAGGTAAGTTTCATGCGGATAGGTAATGGCCTGTATCGCAGTCAGTGTCTCTACGATCATTTCGTAAGGCTCGCCTGCGCAAAAAGTCGTGAAAATGTCAACCGTATACCGGCGTGTGAGCGTCGGTGTCGCAGGAACGGTGATGAACAGGTAATGATACCACTCGTGCAGCACCTTCAGGCAGGTGAAAACAAACGTCACCACTAGCATCCAGTATAGTGGTGCAAAGCCCCTGACCGCCTCGGAGAGAATACTGGAAAGAAAAAATCCCATCGAGACCAATCCGAAGAAGATCATCAGCCGCAGCATGATCAGCTGCTTCCGGGAGGGAGGTTTTACGTATAATGCTTGCTTCATGGTGCTCCTACAACATAAAATGGGGTGTTGCATGAAGCGAAATTCCCCTCATTGTCATAAATCGTTGCAAAAATCCGGTAGGGCCCTTCCTCCTTCGGTGTTGGAAATGTGAGGCGGAGGTTTTGGCCGGAGTTTTCTGCCGTTGCGACCGGCATTAGCTTCCGCGTGCTGTTGATCCCGTTTTTGCGATACCAGTCTTCCCGAAAGACCTGCCAACGGATCGATCGGATGCGGTCGTGCCCTTTAAAAAGCAGCACTTCCGCCGATGCCGGTACAGCCGGGTTCAGCAGCACATTGTCGCGCGCGCCCTGGCCATTTAGCAACATATATTTTACCTCGGGGTAGATGACCGGCGATGGTTTGCCCGTCCAAAGCCTCTGCATTGTACCGACAGCCTCCGAAGCATTGCCGTTTTCATCGAATATACTGAACCACGTATGGGTCGTTTCCTGCTTGTTACCCCAGAAGAAAATACAGGCGCCCAAAAAACGGGGATCTTCGAGCGGCATGTACCGCTGGTATTGCTCCTGGTAAATCTCGGCCTTCTTTTTACTGGTGTCCTCGATGTATGCACCCCAGGCGGTTTGCTCAGTTCCCTTCCATGGTCCGTTGATACCCCATTCAAGCAGCATGTAAGGGCCTTTCCAGAGCCAGGCAAGATCGTCGAGGTCGTTGCGCAGCAAGGGTAAATTACTGAAAATGTTGAAAGAGATCACGTCGATGTCGCAACGCAATAGGATATTGAAAATGTATTTTTTATTGAAGTTCAAAACGGTGGTTGTGACCGGATGGTCGGGATCTTCCCGGTGGATCATGTCGGTAAGCGCGTTGAACGAGTCGTAAAAATTTCCGTATGTCCATTTGTAAGGGAAGTCCAATTCGTTCCCCAGGCACCACATTAGCACCGCAGGATGGTTTCTGTACCGTTTGATAACGGATTGCAATGCGCTGTAACGGGTTTTGGTAATTTGAGGATTAGTATAAAAAGGGATATCGCCGCTATTAGGTAGCGGAAGGCCTACGATTACCGCCAGATCGTGTCTTTGCGCGCTGTCGAGAATTTGAGCAAGGTTTGTGGTATCCCAGGTACGCAGGGTATTTCCGCCGGCATCGCGTAGTTCGCGGAAATGGGAATAGCCTCCGGCACCCCTGATGTCGTAGGGTACTCCGTTTCTCACCACCTTGTAGTGGCCATCGCGCTCGTCGATGTACACCTTGGCCGATTGGTTTGGTTGTTTTTTGCGCAAACAGCCCGACAATATAGTTGAAAGTGTCAAAGCTAGCAGCAGCAGTGATTGAATACGGGTAGACAAGGTAGTGGGTATTTGTAACCGGGCGATATTCCCAGAGTAAAATACGGTAAAAATGACTTAAAACTGAAATGCTTTTCGAGTTAAGTCTCAGAGTGTTGATCTTACACCGATACAGAAGTTTATGATTATTGCTTACCTTTATATGAAAAGTTTTGGTTTACTAAATTTTGAATTATTGTTTACATTGGAATGAAAGAAGACTCACTTTCGAACAGGGCCTACACAGAATTGCGGAAAAAGATACTTTCGAACCAGCTCACTTCGGGTACGCGGCTCAAAGAAGATGAATGGTCTAAGAAGTTGGATGTCAATAGAATGGCAATCCGGGAGGCGCTGACGCGGCTTTTAGGTGAACAGCTGATTGTGCAAGGGGAAAAAGGAGGCTTTTTTGTGAAGACGCTAACGCTTGAAGACAGCCACAAGATCCGCGAGCTTCGCGAGATCCTGGAAGTGGGTGCATTGCGGTTGCTGATCCAGAAAATCACAGCCGGGCAGATTTCCGAACTCGACCGTATTTGCGATGACTTCTCCTCGATGGTTGAGCGCGGGTATTTTGGCGGTGCATGTGAGGCGGATGTTAAATTTCATGAGACATTGATAGAATGTGCTGGTAATGAGAGGCTTGTTGATTTGTACCAGGCCAGTAATATTCCTTTGTTTCACCAGAAACTGGGTAAAACCCAAACGCATATGGACGACTACGAGCTGACGGACCAGGAGCATCGTGAGATCGTTGCGGGAATTAAGGATCGTGATATCAAGCGCGCGGAGGAAGCACTTTTAAAACATCTCATACGCGGTGAAGTCGCGTCAATGGATCTGGCGTGACAGATCAATAATACATTTTGTGTTCCACAGGCCGGTTTCTGCTCTTGAAACCGGCTTTTTTTTTGCCAAAGGAATTTCTGTTCAAAAGGATTGCGGTCGACGCGTATTTGGCTGGCTGTCGTATTCTCGATAGATCGTTTGCTTTTAGTGACAAACAATAATTTTTTCTAAATTTTTTTGTTGACAAAAAAATAATATATTTGTTAACATAATTTAGATAGCCTCTTGTGCGCCCACCTCGTCCGGGGATAGGCGTTTTTCGTTGCCCTGTTAAACCCATTACTGTTCCGAAATCTTCGTTTATGAAAAAATCTCTAAAATTCCCGGAATCTCTTCCTTCTGAGATTCCTTTGCTGCGGTTTCGTATACGTAACCGTTTTCGGGTTCTCTCGCTGCTGATATGTGTGCTGGCGGTAGCAGCCCACGTCAGTGAGACCTATGCACAGCAGAGTAAAAAGATCACAGGGAAAGTCATCGACCAGAAGGGCGCGCCGGTGCCCGGGGCGTCTATCGTGGTAAAGCATTCTACTTTGGGGGCCATTGCCGACAAGGATGGCATGTTCGACATTTCGGTGCCGGAAAGCGCCGCCTCCGTCGTGGTTTCGTATATCGGCATGAAGACGCAGGAGGTGCCGATTGGGAACCAGAGCGCACTGGGAGAAATTACGCTGGCGGACGACGCCATGGGCTTGCAGGAAGTGGTGGTAACGGCGCTGGGGATCGAGCGGGCAGCCAAGACGCTCACCTACGCAACCCAGAAAATAGGTGGCGATCAGGTAAATGAGGTCCGGGATGCCAATTTTACCAACACACTTTCAGGAAAAATCGCCGGGCTCACCATTACGCCTTCTGCGAACGGCCCCGGTGGTGCCACCAGGATCGTTTTGCGGGGAAACCGGTCGATCCAAGGCTCTAACAATGCGCTGATCGTCGTGGATGGCGTGGCTATCGATAACTCCACGCCCGCAGGCCAGGTAGGCTACGACGCGGGCGGGCATAGCGGGAGCGACGGGGCATCGAGCATCAATCCCGACGATATTGAGTCGATCAATGTGCTCAAAGGTGCCGCGGGAGCCGCACTTTACGGTAGCCGCGCTGCAAACGGGGTGATTATGATCACGACCAAAAAGGGAAAAAGCGGGAAAATTAATGTGAATGTCAATTCCGGCGTGACCATTGATAAGGCACTTGTTACACCGTCTCTGCAGAATACTTACAGCCAGGGATCGGGCGGCGTTTACTCAACACTTACTAACGGAAGCTGGGGTGCTCCCATTACCGGCCAGAGCGTGCAGGATTGGACGGGTAATACCGTTTCATTGAAAGCATATCCCGACAATGTCAGGGATTTTTTCAAGACTGCGGTGTCCACAAATAACTCGGTGGGAGTGAGCGGCGGCTCGGAGAAAGTGCAGTCCTATTTTTCTTATGCCAATAATTATATCAATGGAATCGTGCCCCACAACAGGCTGTCCAGGAATACTTTCAATGCAAGGTTGAGCTTCGATATCACGAGCCGGCTTTCTGCGGATGCCAAAGTGACCTATATGCTGCAGAATATTTTCAACAAGCCCGGCGTGGGAGGCGACGGTATGGTGGTGGCCAATACATACCGGATGCCGCGCAGCGTTGATCCCGAAACCCTTAAGTCTTATAAAAAAGTAGATGTTACCGGCGTGGAAACACCTACTTTCTGGACCACCCCCGACGCGGTTTATATGAATCCATACTGGACGATCAACAATACCCATCGCGACGAAAACCGCAGCCGCGTAACAGGATTGTTTGTTTTGAGATACAAACTGACCGACTGGCTGAACATCCAGGGAAGGGTGAGTTCGGATAGTTACAATGATTTTATCAGCCAGAAATACGCCAACAATACCGTCAACTATGCCCGCCAGCCGGGTGGATATTATTCCGAAGGCAATGATTACATCGCCGAGCGTAATGCCGACCTTTTGCTGACCGGTACAAACCACATTGCGCCGGATTTGAAACTGACGTATAACCTGGGTGGTTCAATTCTCAACCGGAGTATGCGGCACCGGATCAATGCAGCCGACGGGCTTGGCTTCGCCAACAAATATGACCTGAGCTATGCCACAACACTTAAAACGGAAACTGCTACGGCGAGAAGACAATTGCAGTCGCTGTATGGAACAGTTCAGTTCGGCTACAAGGATTACCTCTTCCTGGACCTGACCGCCCGCAACGATTGGTCGAGCACACTGCCATCGCCCTATTCCTATTTCTATCCGTCCGTAGGTCTGTCGGCAGTCATTTCCGAGATGGTGAAGTTGCCGCAATGGGTGAATTTGGGTAAAGTACGGGGGTCGTTTACGAAGGTCGGTAATGACGCGGATCCTTACCTGCTGGGTCAGACGTATACTTATATCCGTGGGGGTTTTGGGGGCTACATAGCCAGCAGCAGCACCAAAGCAATTGCGAATCTGAAACCGGAATTGACTCAGTCGATTGAATTGGGGACCGAATGGCGGTTCTATAACAATCGCCTGGGCATCGATTTGACCTACTACAAAACCAATTCTAAAAACCAACTACTGCGCGTAGCGTCACCGGCTTCTTCGGGCTATTCGACGTTGAATGTGAATGCCGGGAATATTCAGAACAAAGGATTTGAAGCAGTGCTTTCGGTAAAACCGGTTGTTGGAAAGGATTTTAACTGGAATATCGGGCTGAACTACGCGGTGAATAACAGCAAAGTTGTGGAGCTCTACGACGGCGTTAGCCAGTTGTACCTGGGGTCGTCCACGAGCGTGCGTACGGCAACGCCATTGATTAAGGAAGGCGGCGCTTTCGGGGATTTGTACGGCTATAAATGGAAAACACTGAACGGTAAATATGTGGTGAGCGACAAAGGTGTGCCTGTCAAAACGGACGCGGTCGAGAAACTGGGTAACTATAACCCGAAATTCTCAGCCGGTTTTAGCAATAATTTCAGCTACAAGAACTGGGCGCTTAATGTGCTCGTGGACGGCAAGTTTGGAGGTGTGATCACATCGGGTACTGCCGCGCAAATGGCCGCTAACGGTACGGGTATAGATACCGAAAAATTCCGCGACGCGGGATCGTGGGTAGTCGAAGGTGTAACGGCTGAGGGAGCTCCGAATACCAAACCGGTTAATGCGGAAGCATTCTGGCAGACGGTCGCGCAGGGTGATTATTCCTGGGGAGAGTTTTTCACTTACCATGCCACCAACGTTCGCGTACGCGAATTATCGCTTGGTTATGATTTCAAAAACCTGCCTGGTTTGCTCAGTTCGGCAAGGTTATCGGTGGTCGCCCGCAACCTATTCTTCATTTACCGCGGCAATGCGATACTCGACATTCCCGGCATTGGCAAGCGGAAGATGGATTTCGACCCTGAAATGAGTTTCGGTAACAGCAATTATCAGGGTATCGAGTATTTCAATTTGCCATCGACCAGGAACATAGGATTGAACCTCAAACTATCATTCTAAAAACAGCTCATTATGTTGACCAGGATTAAAAATATAGGTCGGGGACTCACGAAAATGCTGCCAGTGGCCATTGTGGCTATCCTGGCGGGCTGTACCGACAATTTCGATTCGCTGAATACCGACGCTACCAAGATCAGCAGCGTGGGTAGCAAGGAATATCCGTTCATGTTCGCCTATGCGTTAATGAGCCCGACACTCAGTCCCGACAACTTCGAGGTGGGTGAGGGGACGATCGCCTCGGTGTACTCCCAGTTTTTGTCGCAAGCCGCGCATTCGTTCCCGACCGACCGCTACGTGATCCGGCAGGATTGGATGCCCGCGTGCTGGAACCCGGTGTACACGGCTGCTGCACCGCAACTGAAAACGATTATTGCCGGAACGGAAACGCAAAGCGCCGAGAATGCGCTGGCGAACATCTGGTGGGTTTGGATGTTTCACCGCGTTACCGATTACTTCGGGCCGATTCCCTACTCCGATGCCGCTTCGGGTAAGCGGTATGTTTCCTACACGCCGCAGGACTCGGTTTATTACGACTTTTTTAAACGGCTGGACGCAGCTTCGGCAGTTCTCAAATCGCGTTCAGGCGACAAGCCGTTCGGTACTTACGACCTGGTTTATAACAAAAATGCAGCGCCGGCGACGGCCTGGATGAAATTTGCCAACACCCTTCGCTTGCGTTTGGCATTGCGGATCTCGAAAGTGAACCCGGAAATGGCTAAGCAGCAGGCGGAAGCGGCTGTTGCGGCAGGCGTGATCACCGACATCGCCGATGATGCATATATGCCGAAATCGACCACTACTTATGCCGAGTACAATGGTTTAGCCGTTACGGCCGGCTGGGACGATGTGCGCATGAGTGCTTCGATGGAATCGATTCTGAAAGGGTATGGAGATCCGCGGCTGCCGATTTATTTCCAACCGTCCGTTTCGACGGGGACTTACGAGGGTGTCCGTAACGGATTGTTCACGTCGGAAAAAATCGTCGATATCAACTCCCGGCTTTTCAATTCCAATATGGGAACCCGCTGGGCCACCTGGGTAGGAAACGATTGGAAAACCACTTACAACGTGCCGCAAAACATCCTGCACGCGGCTGAGGCCTATTTCCTTCGGGCGGAAGGTGCCCTTAATGGCTGGAATATGGGTGGGACGGCCGAAGATTTTTACAAAAAAGGCATTCAAACTTCCATGGCACAATGGGGTGTCGCCGACCAGGCGGCTATTGCGAAATACATCTCGAATACAGCCCTGCCCATTGCGCCAAAGGATGGGATGAATTCGCCTGCGGTAAACGACTATCCCGTGAAATGGAGTACCTCGGAAAGCATGCAGCGTAAGCAGGTAGCACAGCAGAAATGGCTCGCGTTGTTCCCGGACGGCATGGAAGGCTGGGCTGAGGTAAGAAGAACAGGGCTTCCGAAGCTGTATCCGGTCGTTCACAGTGAAAATTCAGATTTGCCGGAAGGTACATTCATTCGCCGGATGCCTTTTTTGGATACTGAAAAACAAACCAATGCCGCTGAGGTTGAAAAGGCCGTTAAAATGCTCGGCGGGCCCGACAATGCAGCGACACCGCTTTGGTGGGATAAAAACTGAACACTAAACAAATGCTCAACCGCCTTTTCATTGCCTGCCTGCTCATTACCCGTGCTTTTGCGCAAAACACACCTGTACTTCTCCCGCAGCCGGAAACGGTACGCTATACGGACGAAAAACTGCCGGTATCGAGGCTGACCGTTTGGATTCCCGCTTCGGCGCCTAGTGAGGTACGATTTGCTCTGGAGGAGTTGAAGGCCATGCTTGGTGAGTCTGCCGGGGAAAGTATAAAAAAAGCGCCGTCTGCTGCCCTGGCAACATTTCAATGGGTTGTACGGGAGCCAGGTGGTGCATTGCCGGAAGTTTCTGAAATGAACGGCAAGAGTGAAAGGGAGCATTACAAGCTGACCATCTCGGGCAGGGGTGTACGTGTGGATGCGCGTACTTCCGCGGGATTGTACTATGCCGTGCAGACATTGCGACAGCTGATAACCGGCCAGGGCAAAACTGCATTTATCCCCGGAGTAGTGATCGAAGACCGGCCTGCGCTCACCTACCGGGGAGTGATGATGGATTTCGCCCACGGCGGCCTGCCGACTGTCGCGGAAATCAAACGGCAGATCGACTTTCTGGCACGGTGGAAGACCAACCAATACTATTTTTATAATGAGGTTAGTATTGAATTGAAAGGCTATCCGGCAATCGGGTACCGTTCGGGTTACACCCAGGCGCAAATCCGCGACATTATTGCCTATGGAAAGCAGCGGCACATGGACGTGGTGCCGTTCCTGAATTTATACGGGCATTTGCACGAACTGCTGAGGAATGAACAATATGCAGATCTGGCGATCGGGCAGTACGGCCATGAGCTCGACCCGCGCAAGCCGGCAACAAATGCGGTGCTGAAAGACTGGATCAGCCAATATGCCGAACTTTTTCCGGGGCCATTTATTCATGTCGGGTTTGACGAAACCTGGGAAACGAAGCGTATTGCCGACGATAAAGACGTGCGTATCAATGCCGAAGACCTTTGGGTGCAGCAGCTTGCATTCGTAGAGGGGGAGTTGAAAAAGTATGGTAAAGCCGTGCTTGCGTGGACGGATATGAACAATTACTATCCGGATATTATTAAAAAGATCCCGGAGGGAGTAATCCCCGTATTGTGGGAATACAAGCCGGACACGGTGGAGATCAACCGGTATCTTAACCCGATTTTGAGGGAGAAAAAGCCGTTTTTTATCCAGCCTGCCGTATCTGGCTGGGGCCATATCTATCCCGATGCCGCCTATACCTACGACAATATAGATCTCTTCCTGCAAGCCGGGGTGAAGCATCATGCACTCGGGTTCATCCATTCGGTGTGGACGGACCCGGTGGAGCCGTTTGTGCGGGCTTCGTGGCTGTTTATGGCTTACGGCTGCATCGGGGCATGGCAAGGATCGGTGCCGAAAAAAAAGCATTTTACAGAAATGTACAGTCGCGTGATGTATCCGAAAGTGGCCGGGGAAATGCAAAAGGCGTTTGATCATCTTGCTGCTGCGAATGCTTCCCTCGATAAATGCCTCGGGCGTAATACGAACGGCATGCCGCGCGGAACGATCATCGAAAGTTGGTCGAATCCGTTTTTGCCTTACTACCTCAAAAACACGAACGAACATGCCGCCGATTTCCGGAATGCACGTAAATCAGGCGAGGCGGCGCAGGCAGAGCTGATCGGGGCATTGGCTAAATGCAGCTCGCAAGATACCGCATTCATTCACTCCATGATCGTTACGGCAAGGTTGATGGCCTACACGGCGACGCGTTTTCTGTGGGCTAAAACGGTGTGCGACAGGTGGAACGAGTCGATGCTGGTGCGGAAGAAGAACGATTTCGTGGTTTATGACCTCGCATATCCATGTCATGGCCTGCTTGTGGATGTGATGGATGAAGCCGGCGAGCTCAAAACGGCCTATTCCGAGGCCTGGCGTTCGGAGTACATGCCCTATCGCCTCAATACGATGCTCGGCCGATTCGACGTGGAGTACGGATTATGGCAAAAGCTTTACCTTAAGGTGGTTAGCTATCGCATTGAAAACAGGTCCGATCACGTCGCTGACCAGCCATTTGAAGTGTTATTCAAGCCTGATTTTTAGGTTTCGAGAGAAAATAGCTGGCTGGATTGCTGCGGCTGCTTTATGAATTTGCCATGAAGAATTAGTGGTAAAATGATTGCCAAAGTTTTTTGTAAACTATTTTATATAAATTTTGTAAACAAAAAATTAATCAATACTTTTGATCAACAGCCTGTCCTGAACTTCCGTTATGTTATTCGCGAATCTGAATTATCCGTCGATCCGGACCTTGATTGAAGACGTGGTAGTAATACTTCCACTCGGCGCGATCGAGCAGCACGGGCCGCACATGACGGTGTCGACGGATACGGATATCGTTGCGCACCTTGCAGGTGCCGCGGAGGCATCGTTGCCTGATCGCATATTGCTTTGCCCGGCATTGCCGTATGGTTCCAGTCACCATCATTTGTCGTTCGGCGGGACGATCAGCATCAATCCGGCATTATACACACAGGTAATTGTGGATATGGTGGGCTCTTTGCTGCAAAATGGCTTTCGAAGGATCGTGCTGTTGAATGGCCATGGCGGTAACATTACCCCGGTGAAACAGGCCCTGGCGGTCCTCAGTGCCGATTTTGAGCAGGCAAATGCTGTCAATATTGCCCTGGTGACGTATTGGGAGCTGGCCGGAAGGCCGTTCGCCGGCGAAGCGCCGATGGAAAGTCCCGCGCTGAGCCACGCCTGCGAGTACGAAACAAGCATGATGCTTCACCTCTTTCCTGAAAAAGTATGGATGGAGAAAGCTGCGCGCGCCGAACGACCACCCAGCAATGGCTACATTCCCTGGGAAGACGATGAGCCTTACCGGGGCGTAACACTCTTTAAACAAACGACGTACATTTCCAGCAATGGCAGCAGCGGAGAGCCTCAAAAAGCCACCGCGGAAAAGGGCGCGCATTTGATCGGTAAGGCAACGGAAGCGTTGGTGACGTTTATGCAGGCTTTCGCAGGGTGGGAGATAGGTGGGCGGTTGTAGTCAGGTGTTGTCAGGGATGGCCAGAATGAGTGAGAGATAGTCAGTTGAAGTAAAATATCTTATCAGATAAACGACAAGTAATCGGCGGTTGGCAGTCCATGGTCGGCGGTCAAACAGCCCAATCGTTCACAAAACCCGGCAAACGCCCCACACCATGCCCAAACAAGAAATTAAGCACCCGGATAAAAATGTCAGCACCGGCGCGTATTCAGCCGGTGTTTTGAAAAACGGCTTACTGTTCGTGAGCGGGCAGGGGCCGCTGGACCTGGCGACGGGCGAGGTAAAACATGGCACCATCGAGGAAGAGACATTGCTTACGCTCGAACACGTGAAGAAGGTCGTGGAGGCGGCGGGCGGCACGGTCGACGATATTATGAAATGCACGGTGCATTTGGAGGATATCAATGATTTTGACCGCTATAATGTCGCTTACGCCTCGTTTTTCAAAGGTATTCTGCCCGCCCGGACGACCGTTCAGTCGGTATTGGCTGACGGGATCAAAATCGAGATCGACGCCATTGCGCTGATCGGCTAGTTTACGCACTTGGTTTTTGCATTAATCACAATGAGCTTAAAAGAACGCATCGGCACAGTAGGACTTGGGTTAATGGGCAGTAGCATCGCGACTTGTATCCTGGCGGCGGGGCATAAAGTTACCTCGCTGGTCAGGGACGAAAGTGAGATAGAACCTGCCCGTAAACGTATTCTGGGCTTCCTGGTAGAACTTCACAACGAAGGCCTGCTGAAAGAATTACCCGAAACGGCGGTCGGACGTTTAACCATTACTACCAACATAGCACACCTGGTCGACCATGAAGTGGTAATCGAGTCGATTACCGAGGATGTGGAGGCTAAAAAGGCCGTTTACAAGGCATTGGAAAATGTGCTTTCAAACACCGCCATTATCGGCAGCAACACTTCGGCCATCCCGGTTTCGGTTTTGCAGGCCGGTTTATGGCATCCCGAAAGGCTGCTGGGCATTCACTGGGCGGAGCCGGCGCATATTACCCGGTTTATGGAGGTGATTTGCGGAAAGGATTCGGATGTGAAATACGCCGGGGAGATGGTGAAGCTGGCCGAAAGCTGGGGGAAGCAACCTTCTCTGCTTCGGAAGGATATTCGCGGGTTTATTACCAACCGAATTATGTATGCAATGCTGCGAGAGGCATTCAATCTGGTGGAAAACGGCTATGCGACGGTCGAGGACGTCGACCGCTCGCTGCGCAACGACCTGGGCTACTGGATCACATTCGCCGGGCCGTTCCGTTTCATGGACCTGACGGGCATTCCGGCTTATCTGACGGTAATGAAGGATCTGTTCCCTGACCTCGATAACCGGCAGACTACCCCTGAAATGATGGAAAAATTGGTAGCCTCGGGTGCGAGGGGCGTGGGCAATGCGCAGGGATTTTATCCCTACACCAAAGAAAGCGCCGAAGCATGGGAAAAGGCATTTAGCGAATTCAGCTACGACATTCGGAAGCTGGCAGAAAAATACCCGCAGGAATGACAACAATCGTATCGGTCCGCGCCACGGAAGTAATCGTGCCGGCCAGGCCGGGAAGCCTCAATTCGGAAACGGTACTCGACAAGGACAGCGCATTCGCACAGAAATTCCTGACTGGCGAAAGCTGGACGGAGTTTGCCAACCAGCCGAAATGGATCGTCGAAATGACCCTCGCGGACGGGCTTACAGGCATAGGCGAGACCTATCGCAGCGCTTCCGGCGACCTCATTCGCGAAAGTATGCAGGAATTCGTAGGCAAGGATATATTGAAACTGAACTGGCGCCGGCTGCCTGTGACCGACCAGCGTATTTACGAGGCATTCGAAAGCTGTGTGCTCGACCTGGCCGGAAAGCTGTTGCATGTGCCGGTGTACCAGTTACTCGGAGGCGGTTACCGCGAAACGGTCGATTGCATGGGCTGGACGGGCCGGCGAACACCGGAAGATGCCGCTCAGAAGGCGTTCGAAGCGATGCAGAAGGGCCATAAGGTGTTCAAATTCAAATGCTCTGACGAAGACCCGGTGCGACTTTGGACTGAAGAGATCAAAAAGAAATGCGGTGACGGTATTAAAGTCCTGCTCGATCCGAACCAGCGCTGGGACGATGTAGGCACGACGATGAAATTGATGGAAGGAGTCGAAATGGAGGTGATGTTGGGGTTGGAAGACCCTGTCAGGCATGCGGATGTCGAAGGTTTTAAATACCTCAAAAAACATCTTGGTATACCATTATACCGGCACATTTCGCTCCCGTACACGCAGGACATTCGCGACATGATCACGTTCGTACGTGCCGACGCGGCCGATGGCTACAATTTCAATGGCTCGGCATACAATTGTGTGCTGCTGGCTGAGATCGCACATCTGGAAGGCAAGCCCTGCTGGCGCGGGTCGGAGGTGGATTTGGGGGTTTCGGAAGCAATGGGCCTACATATCGCGGCGGCGAGCATTAATTGTACTATCCCGTCGGACATTTTTGGGGAGCTGGTGCGGGTAGACGACCTGCTGGCCGAACCCATTGCATTCGAAAACGGAGCCGCGAAAGTGCCGCAGGGAGATGGTCTCGGCGTCGCGCTCGATTGCGAAGCGCTCAAAAAATATCAAACCGGAAAAATCCTAACGGCGCACTTATGAAGAAAGCCTTTTTATCGTGGACTATCCTGTTCTTCTGCAACCTGATCTGGTCGTTCCATTTTACGTGCATTAAACTTACGCAGGATCAGGTGGGGCCATATTTTACGGTGTGGCTGCCGATGTTGCTGGCTACGATTTTTCTCGCGCCCTATGCATGGAGAGACTTCAAAAAGGGAAATAAGAGAATCAGGGACGTTCTTATTTTCGTGCAACTGGCTGCCATAGGCGCATTTCCCTCTCAGGTACTGATGACCTGGGGCACGCAATATTCTCTTGCAAGCAATGCAGCCATCCTGATCCTCGCATTGCCGGTCGTGACGGCAGTTTTCGCATTTTTTATATTAAAAGAAAAAATGAACCGCATTCGGTGGATCAGCTTCGGGATCGCGATCGTAGGCGTGCTGCTTTGCTCGACGGACGATATCCGTAACATGGACATGAGCTCGCAATATGCGGTGGGTAACCTGCTCATATTCCTCGCAATCCTGGGCAATGGCTATTATAATGTAGGCTGTAAAAAGGTTGCCGAGCAATACACCGAGATGGAAATGGTGTTTTACACCTACCTCGTGATGGTGATCCTGCTGGCGCCGCTGGTGTGGTATTACGAGCCGGAAATGTTTTCCGTGATACCGGATTATACCGCCAGAACCTGGACCGGCATGATCGCGCTCACGCTCTTTCACAACTTCCTGTCGATGCTGCTGTTTTTTAAAGTGCTCAGATATCTCGATGCCACGCAGGTCGCATTGTCCAATTACCTCATAACGTTCATGGGATTGCCTATCGCCGCTTTCGTTTTGGGTGAAACATTGAAGACCCAAGCCATTATCGGCGGTGCGCTGGTACTCGCTTCCACATTGATCCTCACGATTGTAGATAGCAAGGCGGCACGGCAAAAGAAGGAGGAAGAACTGGTTAATGTCAATCCATAAAAAAACAAAGAGTATGAATGCAGATAGCGAATTGTTCGGCGTCGTGCCTATTATCCCGACGCCATTTACGGAAAACGAAGAGATTGACGAAGCAGCCCTGCGCGACCTGATCGATTTTGCCGTTTCGAGCGGCATCGAGGCGGTATGCCTGCCTGCTTATGCCAGTGAATTCTACAAGCTGACCGACGACGAAAAATTGCAGGTCGTGCGCGTAGCCGTGGAGCATGCGGCCGGGCGCGTGAAGATCGTCGCGCAGTCGAATCACCCGTCATTGAAACAGGCGATCAGGCTGGCGCAGGCGAATGTGGCTGCGGGTGCGGATGTGGTATCGCTTGCGGTGCCCCGGATTTTCAGCCTGCCGGAGGAGTCGCTCAAAATCTACCTTTCCGAGTTTTTGCAGTCCATACCCGATACCCCGGTGTTAATTCAGGATTTCAATCCCGGCGGTTCATCTATCAGCGTTGGTTTTATCACTGAATTAATGGCTGAAAACCTGAATTTTAAATACCTCAAACTCGAAGAGCCGCTTTGCGCGCCCAAGTTTGAAGGTATTATCAGAGAAACCGGCGGGAAAATCGGGCTTTTTGAAGGCTGGGGAGGATTGTATATGCTCGAATTGATTCCGCTGGGTATCCGCGGTGTAATGCCGGGGCTGGCGGTATCGGACATTTTGCAGAAAGTGTTCACGCTGCGCAACCAGGGCGCACACCAAAAGGCTTTTGACCTGTTCGAAAAGGTGATGCCCCAGATATTTTTCTCCCTCCAAAACATGGAACTGTTCCATTATGCGGAGAAGGAGCTGCTAATGGCCCGCGGCATCCTTAAAAACAGCATTGCACGCAAGGCGGCGTATATACCCGATCCATCATCGGTTTCCTATATTAAGGAATTAAATCAGAGGGTATTGGATGTGTTAAACGACGAAACGTGGGAAATCAGGTCATTGGAAACAACCTTATCGAAAGCGTGATTAGAAACAAAGAAAAGAGTATTTTTAAAACCAGCAAAACTAAATACACCACTAAACGCGCTGGTAAAATGAACACTTTCGAGAATCAGGTGGCCGTCATTACGGGTGCTGCTTCCGGTCTGGGGCTTGTAATCGCCCATAAGTTACTGAATGAAGGCGCCAGAATAGGTTTGCTCGACTTGAACGAGCAGGCATTGGATGACGAATTCGTAGGTAATGAGGAGCGCGAGGAGCTCATCGGCGTGGATGTTACCGACGAGCAGCTGGTTGCGGCGGCGGTGGCGCGCGTGGCGAAGCGTTTTGGTAAAATCGATATCCTGATCAACTGTGCCGGGATTACGGGTGCTACCAACATCAAAAGTCACGAGGTAGATACGGTCAATTTGCAGAAGGTGTTCAATATCAATTTCATGGCTAGCTTTTATACGGCGAAGGCGGTGCTTCCGTACATGCTTGAAAACAACTACGGCCGGATCCTACACATTGCGTCCATTGCCGGAAAGGAAGGAAACGCCGGTATGCTGGCCTATTCGGCCTCGAAAGCGGCGGTGATCGGGATGACCAAAGTGCAGGGGAAAGAATATGCCGAGACTGGCATCACTGTGAATGCATTGGCGCCGGCGGTGATCCGGACACCCCTGGTGGACGCAATGCCCGAAGCGCAGGTTAAATACATGACCGACAAAATTCCCATGAAACGTTGCGGCACGCTCGAAGAAGCTGCTAACATGGCCGCATTCATTGTTTCACCGGAGAATAGTTTTACAACCGGCTTTACATTCGATCTCTCGGGCGGCAGGGCGACTTACTAACGACTTTCATCATGCAGAATAACCCACTAAACTTCATTGCTCCCATTGAAGGAGACGTGCTCCATGCCTTCGACGGCCGTTTTTTAGATGGTAAACTGAAAATTACGGTAAAAGTTGCCGCGCCGGAAGACGCTGAAATCTTTGTAAATGGCGTGCAAGCCGAGCGTGCCGACGGCCATTTCGAGGCAGAGGTGTTTTTAGAAGGACATAAAAACCGGCTGGAAGCGGTAGATCGGGTGAGCGGCGAAAAAATCGGCATTCATGTTTTTTGGCTTAGTGATTTCGCCGGGCATTACCGGTTGTCGATTGACGATAATATCTGGTTTTTGCGTGACCTTCAGCAGAATAAAGAGCACTATCACTCCCTTTTCGATAACCCCTATCTCGGTTTTTTGAAACAGGTCAATGCGGAATACGGGACCAAAATCCACCTAAACTTATTTTACCAGACCGACGGATTCAACCTCTCTGATTTTACAGACCAATACAAAAATGAATGGAAAGCGAATGCAGACTGGCTTCGGCTTAGCTTCCATGCATTGCAGGAGTTTCCCGACATGCCGTATGTGAATGCTGGTTATGAGGAGGTGAAACGCGATTGTGACCTTATTATGAATGAAATCCGAAGGTTTGCCGGTCAGGAAGTTATGCATTCGGTGACGACCATTCACTGGGGCGAAGCGACTGTCGAAGGCTCGCGGGCCATGCGTGATGCGGGTTACGTGGGGCAGGTAGGGTATTTCAATGTGGACGATAACCTGCCATCTGCGTCATACTACCTCACAGCCCAGCAGCGGAGGCATCTCAAAAAGCGCTTTGTATGGCGCGATACGGCAGAGGATATCACTTTCGTGCGTGCCAGCATCGTGATCGATACCAAAAAGCTGGAAGATATCAAACCGCACCTCGACGCGCATGAAAAGAGCGGTTCCAAGCCACCCTACCTCGATTTGCTGGTACATGAGCAATATTTCTATCCGTCCTATTTCAACTACCAGCCCGATTTTCGGAACAAAATTCTCACCGCAGTCCGCTGGGCGAAAGAAAATGGTTATACACCGCAGTTTTTGAGCGAATCCATTTCAAATGCATAACCCGCGCCGCCGATGAATCAGCATCGCAGAGATTTTATTAAAATGACCGGTCTCGGACTTGCCTCGGCGGCATTGCCGTCAGGGGCGACCGGAATGCCGCTGGCAAACGCGACGAGTCCGCAGCAATTCAATATGTGCAATTTCGCTGCCCCGAAACTTGAAACGGTGCGGGTAGGCTTTATCGGCCTGGGAAACCGCGGAATGGCGGCGGTGGAGCGCCTGAACAAGATCGCAGGCGTGGAAATCAGGGCGGTTTGTGATTTGCGGGAAGGGAAAGTAAGCGAAGCTATTCAATTGGTGGCCGGTAATGGCCACAAGCCGCAGGGCTACCATACCCACGCAGATGCCTGGAAAAAGCTGAGCGAGCGAGGCGACTTGGATCTTGTTTACATTCTGACACCATGGGCATTGCATACGCCGATGGCCGTGTTTTCGATGAACCACGGCAAGCACGTGTGTGTGGAAGTGCCTGCGGCCAAGACGATCGATGAATGCTGGGAACTCGTAGAGACTTCGGAAAAAACGCGCAGGCATTGCATGATGACCGAAAACTGTTGCTACGACTTTTCGGAGCTGCTCACATTAAATCTGGCACGCAACGGGTTCTTTGGGGAGATCGTCCATGCGGAGGGCGCCTATATTCACAATTTGCAGGAATATGTATTTGACAAGGAGCGCTTTTACCAGTTTTGGGAGCTGAAAGAACTTTCGCAAAGGACTGGTAATCTCTATCCCACGCATGGCTTGGGGCCCATTTGTCAGGTAATGAACATCAACCGCGGCGACGCGATGGACTACCTGGTGTCGATGTCGAACAACGATTTTGTGATGGGCGATACTGCTAAACGCCTGGCTGTAAGTGATCCGGATTTCAAACCGTTCGTAGGGAAGCCATTTAACGGGATGATGAATACTTCGACGATCCGGACCAAAAAGGGTAAAACGATTGTGGTGCAGTTCGACGTCGCGTCGCCGAGGCCGTACTCCCGCATTCAGCTTGTGAGCGGTACCAAAGGCGCCGCATTAAAATACCCCGAACCGGCACGGATTTCCAAAGGCCATGAATGGCTTTCACCCGAAGAATACAAAGCGCTCGAAACGGCGCATACACCGCCTATTGTGAAGAAAATAGGCGAGGTTGCCAAACAAGTCGGCGGCCACGGCGGCATGGATTTCCTCATGGACTGGCGCACCATCGACTGCCTCCGCAACGGCCTGCCGCTCGATCAGGACGTGTACGACGCCGCGCTGTGGAGTTCCATTGGTCCGCTCAGCGAATGGTCGGTAGCGCACCGCTCCAACTCCATCGATGTCCCGGACTTCACCCGCGGCGCCTGGAAAACCAATGCGCCTATTGACATTTCGATGGAAAAAGGCGGGACCACCGGGGTGAGGCTCTGAGTCAGAATGGCTGACGAAAGGTATTGTGTTGGTTTAATAAGGAATTGTTCAGAACAAATGTAGTACTTGGGGGCGACCCCCTTACCAACGATGTGCCGCGGGGAGCTAAACACCAAAAATTTTAAATTACTTCCATAAATTTCAACACCATTTCCATACATTTGTACATACAGCATAAAATTTCAATATTTCAACATTGCGCAGGATCATTTCCATATTGTTGCTGGGGCTGCTGCTTTACAATATGGTGGGCTATTCGATAGTCTACCTGTCGGAGGAGCGCTATACCATCAGTTCTGAGGGAAAGGGCCTGGTGGAGCAGGCGGCAGGTTCTGTGGATATTGTGATCAAAGTGCCCGTGGCTGTCCCTTACCAGAATGACTGGGACGCACCGGAGCCTGTCCAGGGGCAGATCGAGCACGAAGGGCAGTTTTACCAGATGAAAAGCCAGCAGCTCATCAACGATACGTTATATGTGCATTGTGAGTTTGACCAGAACGCCCGCGACCGCTTTTCTGACCTCGTTTCGAAGATCAACGATCAGGTTACCGGCCAGGCATCAGATCCACAAAAAGACGCGCATTCGAGCATTTTAAAGAATTTCCTTAAAGAATACATGACCGCTGGTCGCCAGCATACGTTTTATGTGCTGGAATGGGAGCCATCCGATGATATGGCCCTGCAATTTCCCGTCAGATCTATTCTGCCTGAAAGATACTCTTCTATACCATCCCCGCCGCCGGATCTGGCCTAGTTCATCCCCTCTCATCCTTCCTGTAAAGAGCCTTGCGTTCCCCGCGCGTATGTGTGGATGCGTATATGCTCCCGGCTGCACATGTGAATGCCGCACACAGGAGGAAAGACCGATTTACTAACCCAGAAATCTTCCCTCACAATGGCGCATATTGCTCTACCCGATGAATCGCTGCCTGGCATTGTCGGACTGTTTAACTTCCGGCCTGAAACGGCTGGCCCGCTGCAATTATTGGCTGAAACGCTGCTTCGCGGCGAATCGCCGCTCACAAGTGGTGAGCGCGAACTGATCGCGGCACACGTATCGTACCTCAACAACTGCCATTTCTGCCATACGTCGCACGCTTCGGCTGCGATGGCGCATTTAGGCTGTGACCTCAGTTTGATCGACGACATCAAACAGGGTTTCCAGGTGATTGAGGTGTCCTCCAAACTTCGCGCATTGCTCAATATCGCTGCCAAAGTGCAAAAAAGCGGTAAGGAAGTGACCGACGCCGACGTTGCTGCGGCCCGAGCCGAAGGTGCCGCCGACAAGGAGATCCACGATACGGTACTCATTGCCGCAGCATTCTGCATGTTCAACCGCTATGTGGACGGACTGGGTACCTGGGCACCGCAAGACAACGAAGCCTACCGCGAAATGGGGCAACGTATGGCGTTTACGGGTTATGTGCGGTATCCGATCAAGCAAGATGCCATCGAGGCATAATCATTAAGCAAAAGCACTCATGCCACATATCCCACTACCGGAGCACTTGCCCGGCATTACCGGATTGCTGGAATACAGCCGGGTAACTGCCGAGCCTATACGTCAGCTGACGCAATTTATTTTGCGTGGCGAGAATTCGCTGACGCCCGCGGAGCGTGAACTGATCGCGACCATCGTATCGCATAACAATGAATGCCGGTTTTGCACTGCTGCACACACAGCTGCCGCGGATCTGCTGCTGGGGGAAACCGAAACTTGTGAGATCATGAAACAGGATATCGACGCAGCCCCGGTGAGCAGTAAAATGAAAGCTTTGTTGAAAATCGCGAAGCAGGTGCAGGTGAGCGGCAAGGCAGTAACGGCCGAATCGATAGCGAATGCTAAGGCGGAGGGTGCTACGGACTTGGAAATCCACGATACGGTACTAATCGCAGGCCTTTTTTGTCTTTACAACCGGTACGTCGACGGTATGGCTACCGTGGCGCCGGCTGACCCCCAATTTTATACCGGCCTTGGCCAACGTTTAGTGGACCACGGTTACAACCGGCTGACCAACGGTTACGACCATTTGAAAAAACAGAACCAACCTTCCTGATCTATTTAAATCGAACCTATGAAAAGAATTTTACCTCTTCTATACATCATCAGTGCTTTGTGCTTCACGCCGGGCGCCGCCGCGCAGATTGTGGAAGCGCAGAACACGAAAATTTCGGGCCATATCTTTGACAATGAGTCGCAAAAGCCGGTTTCGGGCGTTTCGGTTTCTGTCAAGGGCAAGAATACCGGTGCCGTTACCAATACTGAGGGTTATTTTGAATTAAAAACCAATATCCCCGCTACATTGATCATCTCGCTCGTGGGCTATGCGAGGCAGGAAAAAGAAGTGGCTTCTTCGGAAGCGTTGCGGATCAACCTGGTACCGTCCATCGAAGAGCTGAACCAGGTGGTGGTAACGGCTTCACGGGTAGAAGAGAGCATTTTGCGGTCGCCGGTGAGCATCGAAAAAATGGATTCCCGCGCAATTCAGCAGACGCCATCCGCCAATTTTTATGATGGTTTGGTAAACCTGAAATCGCTCGATATGGTAACGAGCAGCCTGACTTACAAGCAAATCAACACCCGCGGGTTCAATACAACGGGCAACAGCCGCTTTTTGCAACTCGTGGATGGAGTTGATAACCAGCCGTCCGGCCTTGGGTTTGCGATGGGCAATCTTTTCGGGCCGCACGATATCGATGTCGAAAGTGCGGAACTGATTCCCGGCGCAGCCTCCGCATTGTACGGCCCAATCGCATTCAACGGAATGCTCAATACACGCACCAAAAATCCATTTGAATACCAGGGACTGAGCGCCCAGACGAAGTTTGGTATCAATCACCTCGGCGATGGTACCGGCCTTGGAGCGAAGCCGCTTTACGACCTGGCTATCCGTTACGCGAAAGCCTTCAACAACAAACTCGCATTCAAAGTAAATGCATCTTATCTGAAAGGGACCGACTGGTATGCCAACGATTACACCGACATTGATCCGAATACCAACCCGGAAAATCGCGGTCCCAACAACCCCGGCCGGAATGCGTTGAACATCTACGGCGACGAAGTGGCGCAGACATTGCCGAACATCGGCCGCGTGTCGCGCACGGGTTACGAGGAAAAAGACCTCGCTACCTATGGTGTTTACAGCCTGAAACTGAGCGGTGCGCTGCATTACCGCATCACCGACAAGCTGGAAGCCATTTACCAGGGCAACTTCAACCAGGGAACGGCTCAGTATACCGGTTCAAACCGGTTTGTGATCAACGATTTCAAATTCGTGCAGCACAGGCTGGAACTCCGGGGAAGTAATTTCTACGTGCGTGCCTATACCAACCACGAGTATTCCACCAATTCCTACAATACCCGGGCCTTGGGCCAGCAGATCAACCGTAGCTGGGTGAAAGACCTCGCGGGCAACACCGTCGCTCCCAACAAAGCCGATTCGACCTGGTTTGCGAGGTATGCGGCAGCTTATAATGGCGCGGTTACCGGTGTCGCGCAGCAGAACCATACCGCCGCACGCGGCTTCGCCGATCAGGGGCGCATTGCGCCGGGTTCCGACGCATTTAATACAGCCAAAGACCAGTTGATTAAAACACGCGGATTGGCAGGTGCCGGTATTCTCAGCCAGTGCAGCCTGAATCACGTGGAAGGAATGTACGATTTCAGTTCACTTTTGAGAGTGGTCAATTTCCAGGTCGGCGCCAACTACCGGAAGTATTTTCTCAACACGGGCGGGACGCTTTTCGACGACAAGGATAAAAACCTGACCAACGAAGAGTACGGCGTTTTTGCCCAGGCTTCGAAATCGTTTTGGAAAGACCGTTTGAAACTGACCGTTTCGGGCCGTTACGACAAGAACGAGAACTTCGATGGCCGTTTCACGCCGCGTGCTTCCGCCGTTTTCTCCCCCAGCGAAAACCACCATTTCCGCGCATCTTACCAAACCGGCTTTCGCAACCCGACGATCGGCGATCAGTATATCAAGCTGAATGTTGGCCCGATCATCATTCTCGGCGGTGCGCCCGTCAATTCTGTGGGTTTGAATGCCTATTCCAACTCGGTGACGATTGCTTCGTTCTCACAATTTGCGGCGGCATTCGGAGCCGATATGCAAAAAGGAGTCCCGTTCCCCCAGGCCGTTGCGAACAACAAGGACAAGCTGGTGAAATCGAATGTGCCTTATATCAAATCGGAGAAAGTGAAAAGCTATGAGATTGGGTATAAGGGGCTGATTGCGAAACAACTGTTATTTGATGTGAACTATTATTACAGCCGGTATACTGATTTTATTATCAACACGGTGGTAGCTGCGGCGCCATCCAATATTTTGGCTGCCGACGGCTCGGTGAACCAGGAGGCCGCTATGCAGTTGCTGGGAGCGGGACGGCAGTTGTACCAGTTATATACCAATGCCAAAGACAAAGTGTCGATCCAGGGTGTAAGCGCCGGTTTTACCTACTCTTTACCTAAAAACTACAAAGTATCGGCGAATGCGACCTGGATCGATTTCAACATGGGCGAGGCCGATCCGAATAATATCCCGGCATTCAACACACCGAAATGGAAGTCCAATGTGATTTTCGGCAATTCACGCCTGACAGATCGCATCGGTTTCAATGTGGCCTGGCACTGGCAGGAAGCATTCGATTGGTACGGCACATTTACCGAAATGCGTCCGGGGCGCGTGAATGCCTATAATTTGCTCGATGCGCAGGTTAGCTATCGCATTCCCAGCCTGAAAACGGTTGTAAAACTGGGTGGTTCCAATATCACCAACAAATACATCGTACAGGCATACGGCTCACCGGCTGTGGGAGGGTTGTATTATATCAGTCTGAATTTCGACCAACTTTTCCGCTAAACCGCTATGGAAACTCTGGAAATAACCCGCGTAGAATCCACCAGCGTAAGCCGGAAATGGCTTGCATTCGCGCTTTGTGTGGTCGCCTATACATTAAGCGGCACTGTCTCGACGCTGATGTCGGTATACCTGCCGGTAGCCATTCCCGAGCTGAAAGGTGCGGCGGTGAGTGAGGCGGAGCTGGGCGAGATAGGGGCGTATGTGAACGCGATATTTCTCTACGGATGGATGTGTGGCGGATTGCTGTTCGGCGTCGTAAGCGACCGGATCGGCCGGAAGAAATCGCTGACGCTGGTGACCGCATTGTACGGCGTTTCCACCTGCCTCGTTACCATCGTGCCCGATTGGTATTCCTTGCTTGCCATTCGTTTCGCAGCCGGAATGGGCGTGGGCGGCGTGCTGCTGATCACGACCGTGTATATTTCCGAAATATGGGATGTGCGTAGCAAGGCCGTAATCCTCGGCATTCTGGCGGTTTGCTTCCCCATCGGGATCGTAACCACCGGCAGTCTGAACCTGCTGTTTTCGGACTGGCGGACGGCATTCGGCATCGGATTGATCCCGGTTGTGGCGGCATTGCTGATCTTCCTGCTTTTGCCGGAATCGGATAGGTGGAAAGGTATAAAGCAAGTGAGGGATGGTCAGAAAGGTAGTGAGGGGATTTTCGACGCTGAAAACCGGCCTAATGTCATTAAAGGCTCACTGATTTTCGGTGCGGTGCTTATTGGACTTTGGGGGATATTCTCGTGGTTGCCTACGTGGGCGCAGTCGTTGCTCGCGAGCGGGCAGGACGGCCAGAAGGAGCGCGGGTTGCTGATGATCCTCCTCGGAATGGGCGGCATCACCGGCGGTATTTTTTCCGGCATTCTGATAAACCGGTTTGGCAAGAAAAATACACTGATAGCCACATTCACTGGCTGCGTAGTGCTATGCGGCGTGCTGTTTATCACCAACCGCACATTTTCCAGCATCATTTACATCGAAACGGCGATGCTGGCATTCTGCTTCGGGATCAGCCAGGGCGCATTGTCCAGCTACATTCCCGAGCTGTTTCCGGTTGCGGTGCGTGGCACGGCCACAGGTTTTTGTTTTAACGTCGGGCGGTTCTTTACCGCGACGGCGGTGTTTTTCATTGGCTCCCTGGTGACGGTGCTGGGTGGTTTCGGGAATGCCCTGCTGGTATTCTCGCTGCCTTTCCTGGTCGCGCTGTTTGTCACATTCAGAAGCAAATGAACGTGGTTTTGCGTATTATCATAGGTTAATATATTGGGCAAACGGGTTCGCCGCTTGGCGGACCCATTTCTTACAATTGCTACAATTCTTTTGGCGCGCTGCGCCTCTTCCACTGATTCTTTTTCGAAATATCCTATATGAAGAAGCTCTTTTACCTCGGAATTCTCGGTGTTATCCTCTACGAAATCGCGAAGGTCTACTTCATTATGCCCATGCCGGGCAGCCAGCAGATGAATAGCATTGATGCCGCCTATATACTCCATACATGGCGCTGGCCGCTACGGATATTGTTCTGGGCAATGGTTGTGGTCGGTGGGTTTTCAGTTTTTTCGGGTAAAATGAAATGGCTGCCTGCCATTTTTCTACTATTGGCGGCAGGCATTACTTACACGACGAACTTCGAAATGGCTGCGGATACGATGTTTTACCAACCTTCGCAGGTAATCCAGCACGATGCGGCTACTAATAAAGTAGATATGGACCGACTGGTGATCGGCGTGGAGCATAATGGCGAAGCAAAGGCCTATCCGATCCAATATATCGGCTACCATCATCAGGTGCGCGACGTGCTCGGCGGGAAGCCCATCATGGTAACCTATTGTACCGTATGCCGTACAGGCCGGGTTTTTGAGCCAATGGTCGATGGCAAACCGGAGGTTTTCAGGCTCGTGGGAATGGACCATTTCAATGCGATGTTCGAAGACGGCGAAACCGGCAGCTGGTGGCGGCAGGTCAACGGCGAGGCGATCGCCGGTCCGCTGAAAGGCAAAATGCTTCCCGAGCTTGCCAGTACCCAAACTTCATTGAGCCAATGGCTGAAACTGCATCCAAATAGCAAGGTAATGCAGCCCGACCCGGTTTATAAGGCCATATACGACTCCATGAGCCGCTACGAATCTGGTCGCGGGAAGTCGGCACTCACTAAAACCGACACGCTTCCGTGGAAAGAAAAATCGTGGGTAGTGGGCATTCAGGCCGGCGGCGCAGCCAAAGCATTCGACTGGAACCGCCTCAAAAAGGAGCGCATCATCAACAGCCAGGTAGGGCCGGCCGCCGTTGCTTTGGTACTCGGTGCCGACAACAACAGCTTTTTCGCATTCGATAAAGCAATCAATGAGCCATTCACATTCAGAAACGACACCATTTTTACCAAAACCGGCTCCCACGACCTACTCGGCAGACGCCTCACCGGCACCGGCAATGACCTGAAACGCATTAACGCCTACCAGGAGTTTTGGCACAGCTGGCGCACTTTCCACCCTGGTACCGAACAATACTAAATTGGCGGTCGGCCGCAACGGTGTCTTCACGGCTGGCCGCCGCCGTGGCATCAGAAAGTACAAACGCTAATGAAACAACTTTACTTAATTATCCTCATTCTCTGCACGCTTCTCCCAAGTGCCCAGGCGCAAACCGACAAAACGAAGGATTACGACAAAGTGCTTGACCTCAACGAAGTTACCGTAGGCGAACGCAAGAATACTATCCACACAGAACGCCTCCCCGACGTCCATAACACTTACATTACCGCCGGTAAAAAGAGCGAAGTGGTCCAGATCGACGGCGTGAACGGCAATATCGCGGAGAAAACGGGCCGGCAGATTTTTGCCAAAATCCCGGGCGTATTCGTGTACGATATGGACGGCAGCGGCAACCAGGTCAATATTTCCACCCGGGGCCTCGACCCGCACCGATCCTGGGAATACAACATCCGGCAGAACGGCATTATCACCAACTCCGACATGTACGGCTATCCCGCGAGCCACTACAGTCCGGCTATGGAATCGATCCAGCGCGTGGAGCTGGTAAGGGGAACATCCTCATTGCAATACGGCGCGCAGTTCGGCGGGATGATCAACTACGTGACTAAAAGCCCGGATACGACCAAAGCATTCACGTTCGAAACCGTTAATTCGGCAGGTTCTTTCGGGCTTTTCAGCTCCTACAATGCCATTGGCGGCAAGGTGGGCAAGCTGACCTACTCAGCCTATTACCAGAAGCGCCATTCCAACGGCTACCGGAAGAATGCGAAGTCCGACGCTGAGTCGCAGTATGTGAGCCTGATGTACGAATTCAGCAAATCGTTCCGCATCAAAGCAGAGCTGGGTCGCTCGGAATATGTATACCAAATCCCGGGGCCGCTGACCGACGCGATGTTTAAAGAAGACCCGCGCCAGTCGACCCGCTCGCGTAACTATTTCAATCCGGACATTTATGTGCCATCGATCGTCCTGGACTGGAAAATCAACCCGAATACGCAATTGAAACTGACCACCTCGGGCGTTTACGGCGCGCGGAACAGCGTGATGTTCGATGCATTCGCCAATGTTCCCGACACGATCAGCCGCGTTACCCATGCCTACCGCACGCGCCAGGTGGATATTGATCATTTCAAAAGCTTCACCTCCGAGCTGCGCCTTGTGCATCAGTACGATTTCCTCGGTTTCCGCCATGTGGTTTCGGGAGGCGTTCAGTACATGCACAACAAGCTCCGTCGCCGGCAATTGGGCAAAGGCACGACGGGCAGTGATTTCGACCTGTCGCTAACCGACCCTCAGTTCGGCCGCGATATGTACCTGACCACCGATAACATCGCCGTTTTTGTAGAAAACCTCATTTTCATTACCCCGCGACTGAGCGTTTCGCCAGGTGTACGTGTGGAGAAAGGCGGTACCGACATGACGGGCAAGATCACTTACTACGATCCGCAGAACCTGCCCAATACCATCAGGCACAGCTTCCCGCTCTTCGGGCTTAGCTCGCAATACAAGATCGGGGAGCATAGCAGGGCTTATGCAGGCTTCTCGCAGGCTTACCGCCCGGTGGTTTTCAAGGACATTATTCCCGGGTCGGTTTTGGAAAAGGTGGACAAAAACCTGAAAGATGCGACGGGCTACAACCTGGAAGCGGGTGTCGGCGGTAATATCAGAGATGTTTTGAAATATGATATCGGGCTGTTCCAGGTGATGATCAACCACCGGATGGGCACTGTGTCGATGAAGGACGAAAACGGGACCGCCTACCTGTACCGCACCACCACCGGCGACAGCAGAACCCGCGGCGTAGAGGCTTATCTTGAATACACAGCATTCAGGCAATACAATGGTGGCGAAGCCCAGACAGAACTCTCGTTTTTCACTTCCACATCCTATTTCGATGCCAGATACGTTCGCGGAACAGCCGTGTCTGGCGGTGAGAACAAAAGCGTATCCGGCAATCGTGTGGAAGGCGTTCCTACCTGGATTTCAAGAAACGGTATTCAATTTCAATATAAAAAACTCTCGGTAACTGCTCAATATAGTTACGTAAGCTCCAACTTCGCTAACCCGCTGAACACCGTGGAACCTTCTGCAAATGGTACTATCGGCAAAGTGCCGGGTTACGGTCTGCTCGACCTGAATGCGACGCTTTACCTCGGTCAGCATTACAAGCTGCGTTTCGGTATGAACAACATCACCAACAAGCAATACTTCACCAAACGTCCTACGATGTACCCCGGCGCCGGGGTTTGGAGCTCAGACGGCCGCAGCCTAGGGGTTTCGTTCGCGGTCAAGATTTAAGCGATAGCGCGAACGTAGACGTTCGCGCACGTTATTCGCAGGCCTCTGGCCGGTCACGTGTGCACGACCGGCCAGAGGCCTGCGAATATTAAGCACGAAGCGGAGCTTCGCGCATTCCTCGTTCGCTTTTTGTAACCGATGATGTATCTGATTGTTGTCTAATGATTTTATAATCAGTTTGTTATGAAGATTAAAAGGAAAATATTTTAAATTAATAGTGACGTTTCCCTCTTCTTCACGACTTACCTATGACAACAGAAATCGGTTCTCCGGATTTTCCATTGATCCAGGCTATCAAGAATGGCAATGAAAAGGCCCTCGGGCTTTTTTACAAGGATAATTTTGGTAAAATCCTGCACCTGGTACTGAAAAACAGCGGAAGCGATGACGACGCGCGCGACGTGTACCAGGATTGTATGATGGAGGTCGTTTTGCAGATCAGGGGTGGTCGGCTGGACCAGTTGAGCAGCAGGCTTTCTACCTATTTGTACTCGGTTTGCTATTACAAGTGGATCGACCGGCTGCGGCAGAAGGGAAAACAAATGCAGACGGGTTTCGACGAGGACCTGGAAACGGCGGTGATTGAAGAGGAGGACGACAGCACACCCTACCTGCCCGCGCTTGAAAAAGTGCTGGCACAAATAGGTGAAAAATGCATGCTGCTGCTGAAAGCCTTTTACTACGAAAAGCTGACGATGACGCAGATCGCTTCGAAGCTTGGTTTTGCGGATGAAAATTCTGCCAAAAGCCAGAAGAACAAGTGTATGGACAAAGCGCGGTTTCTGGGAAAAAATGTGCTGAAACAACATTACAGCTGACCCCATGGAAAACGAAGACAAAACCGAACGCATTGACCGCTACCTCGACGACATGCTGACGCCTGAGGAAAAGATCGCATTCGAAGCAGAAATGGCCGCCAATCCCGATTTTCGGTTCGAAATGGAAGCGCAGGAAGCCGTACGAAACCTCATCAGCAGCCAGGCAGAAAAAGAAGACCTCCGCCGAATGTTCACAACATTTCATCATGAATTGGATGCCCTACCGATCGCTGCGGACGAAAGCAGTTCGAAGAAGAAAAAAGGCATTCTGCGTAAACTGCAATGGAGCAACTGGTCATATTCAGCCATTGCAGCTTCTGTTGCGATCCTGATCATTGGCGTGTGGACTGTTTGGAATAACATAAACCCGGCGGGTAATATTGCAACTGGTAACCAGGAAATCCGCGTGGACGAACGCAACGAGGTGTTCCGCGTGCCTTTGCTAAGCTGGAAAACCGTTGATTTCAAGCCTGTTTTGCAAGACAAGCAGCTGATCGACGCTACGATCATCAGAAGCAGGGAATACCGCTCACATTACCGCTTCAACGACATTCTTGAAATATACTCCGACAAGCTGACTGAAAAGCAGCAGAAGATCAGCATCGCGTACGATGTGGACACGAAGCAATACCGCCTCCATATCGGAAATAACAGTTACCCCATCCGCAAAACGGAGCAGATCACGCCATTGACCCAGCCCTGAGAACATTATAGCCCATTTCTACCATGAGTCCGCAGAAATTACGCATTGGCCGCAAGCCGGATAATGATATTGTGGTGGACCATCCGAGCGTGAGCGGCTACCACGCCCTGGCAACCCTCGGCCCCGACCATTCGGGGATTCTGGAAGACAACAACTCGTCGAACGGCACATTTGTGGACGGCGTTCGCATCCGGAAGACGCAGTTTACCCCGCGCAGCAGCATTCTGCTGGGCAAAATGCCTTTTGAGGCCAGCAAGATATTCCGCTTCGACAAGCAGCCCGACGATTACACCTTCGAGTTTGGAGAAATGCGCCCGGTCTGGCAAAAGCTTGAAGACGAGCGCGTGGCGATGATCGACATTCAGAAAAAGATCGACGTGATGCTCGCCATTCCGTACATCGGGCGGGTGATCATTTTGTTGATGAACAGACATTACGGGTTGGAAAACCGGCGTGTGAAATGGAAGGAAGATATACGCCGCCTGTGGGTATGCCCGGCCTGCCAACAACCGCTCCGCGACTACGACTGGCTGACATGGAACGATTGCGAGCACCTCAAAAAGTGCCCGAAATGCAAAGCAAGATGGTTTTAGAATTTTTTTCAAAAAAATCGGTGACCTTCTGAAAGCGGCTCCGATAAAGGTTCAAATGAATGAAAACTTCTAAAATCTACGACCATGTCAGAGCAAACCCAGATTATCGAAGAAGACAGCGAGCTGTTGCGGGAAGCAACCGTTACCCCTAAAAAATCAAAAGGCAAAGCCGGTACAGCCATCGCCGCGGGCGCTGCCGCGGGTATGGGCGCGATCGCGTACGACGCGTATGCGGGCGACGTGCATACGGGCGACGTGCATACGGGCGACGATTCTAAAAAGGATGAAACCACGCCGGGCGGCGTTCCGGCTGGCGATGATGAAGCGAAGTCGGACAGTACCGAATCCACTGCCCCTGCCGATACGGTCGTTGCGGAAAACAATCCGGTACAGGATTCGATCCCCGCCGGCCAGCCCAATGTGTTTCTCATACCCGACCACCTCAGCATTGTGAATGCGCCGGATGATATGAGTTTCAACGAGGCTTTCGCATGGTCGCGCGAGAAAGCCGGCCCGGCGCAGCTTTTTGAATGGAAAGGAGAGTTGTATCACACCTGCCATCCCAACGAGTATGCTGCATTACCGCAGGAAATGAAGGAGATTTTCCAGGATATGTGGCTGGATAATGCGTTCGGTTTTGCCGAACTGCCTGCCGAAGGCTCCATGGTGAGCTATGACTACGAGGTGGAGCCTGCGGTGGAGGAAGTAACAGACCCATCCGTAGCGACCGACTCAACTACTGATTCCACTGCAACAGATTCGACCGTGGTCGCCGAAGAGGACAGCGTGAGCATGGACACCGACGAATACGACATTGTGTACACCCAGGAGGATTACGACAGTGATTTCGACGGGCTGGACGAGTGGGTGAACCCGGAAGACATCGCGTAATAGCCACATTTAACCGCAACAACTATGATCGTTGTTTGTCCATCGTGCCAGGCTAGGCTGAGGGTCAATGAAAAGGCATTGTCGCCGCAGAACCCCGTGATTTCCTGCGTTCGCTGCCAGTCGCCCATCCGCATTGAACTGCCTGCGGCGGAGCGCCCGGCATTTGAAGAGGCTACCCTCATTTTCGAGCCCGCCGAGGTAGGCTGGGTGATCGTCCACGATGAATACACCGAATCACAAACGCTTCCCCTGAAACCCGGCTTGCAGATTGTGGGCCGGTTTTCGGAGAGTAAGCCTTGCGAAGTGATGATCCAATCGCAGGATCGGTATATGAGCCGGCGGCATCTGGTGATCGAGGTTGTGAAAAGTAAGGAAGGGGTGTACAAATACTGGGTTTCCGAACATCCCGATTGTACCAATCCTACATTCATCGATACCTATCCACTCAAACGCGGCACGACCGTCGAACTGGTCGATGGGGTCATTATGCAATTGGGTAAAACCAAAGTGGCATTGAAGACCGCCGCCGCTGCCGGAACTGCTCACAAGGCCGCCGAAACCGTGGCTAATACTGATTTTGCCAAAACAGTACTTTTCTGACGACGCTATGAAAATCCAGATAAATCAGCCCGTTCCGGTTCATGGACTGGGCAAACGGGCCAATAATGAAGACAACCTTTTCCCCCCGCCCGGGGCGGCTACTACCGCCGATACATTGTTTATGGTTTGCGACGGGGTAGGAGGCAGCGAAAAGGGTGAAATCGCGAGTGATCTCGCTTGTCGCTCCCTTTCAACTTATTATCAGCGCCACCGCATTACGGTGAGCGATGATACCGCGGTCCACAATGCCATCGCATTTGCCCAGGCGGAAATGGAAAGATATGGTAGAGAAAATCCCGGTTCGCAGGGAATGGCGACTACGCTCACGTTCCTGCACCTGCACGAGCGCGGGGCCACAGTAGCGCACATTGGAGACAGCCGCGTGTATCACGTGCGAAATGGAAAGGTGCTCTGGTGCACGCGTGACCATAGTTATGTGAACGACCTTGTAAAAGCGGGCGTGATCACCGAGGAACAGGCCCGCACGCACCCCCGCAGGAACGTGATCATGCGTGCGTTGCAAGGTGGCGACCCGGGTACCCAAGCCGATATCCACCACATTACAGACCTCGCAGCGGGCGACTATTTCTTTCTTTGCTCGGACGGTATTCTCGAAAGTTTAGATGAGCATGCATTGCTGGAAGTCCTTTCGGCACCCACGTCGGATCATGCCAAAATGGAGCAGGTGCGGAAGCTTTGCGAGCAATTTAGTAACGATAATTTTACCGCCTACCTCGTGCCGATCCAATCGGTGGAAATGCCGATGGTGGAGTTGCTGCCTTCCGAAGCAATGGCTCAAAAAACGGTTGGGAAAAAGGATTCTGCACGAAAACCCTTCGGCACGAACGTGTGGATCGTTTTCGCGGTGCTCATGTTCTCGTCGGGCTGGTACTTCTGGCACCACCGCACGCCCGAGCCGGTAAAACCCAAGCCTGTGCAGGTGGCCGTCGCCAAGGATTCGGTGATTGTATTGCACCCGGTGAAACCATCGAAATCGGTCAAGCAGGGGAAACAAAAAGGACATTCAAAAAAAGATAAAAAAATGCGGTGACCTCCTGCCGGAACCTCCGACAAAGGGCAAATGAACTTCAAAACCCTACGATCATGACTTACGACGAATTTTTAAAACGATACGAGTTCGATACCCAGGACCAGAAGGCAATGCTCGGCGCAGGAGGTTTCGGCTCGGTTTATAAAGCCTTCGATTCGGTGCAGAAACGGTTTGTGGCTATTAAAGTGGCTGAGGTGAAGCATGAGAAATTTAATTTGCTTTACGAGAAACAAATCGTCGACGAGCTCGATTCGCATGAGAATGTGGCGCGCTACGGCAATTGCTACCGGTTCCAGTTTATGCCTGTCCGTTACGATTTCGCGGTCCTTACCTTTTATCAGGAAGGCAATCTGGCCGATGTTTTGAAGAAATACGCATTAACCGTTCCCCAAAAACACCAGATTCTCGAAGGCATCCTCAAAGGCGTGGGACATTTGCACAAACACCACATTATCCACCGTGATATGAAGCCGCAGAATGTGCTCATGGACCGGCAGGGCGATCGCTGGGTGCCCAAACTGACCGATTTCGGATTGAGCAAGCTCGCCGACACCAATACGCGCTCGGTAGAAAATTCGTCGATCGGGCTCTCCATCGCCTATGCTGCCCCCGAACAAATCCAAAACCGCGAGATCAGGCATAATGTGGACTTGTGGGCGGTGGGCATCATCGCTTACCAGATGTTCGCAGGCGATTTGCCGTTCGATGCTTCGCGCTCGATGAGCCAGGAAAGCTGGAATCTGGAAGTGAGCAAGCTGATTGTAAAAGGCAAGGTTTCTGATAAGATCAGCCAGGTGCCGGAGCCGTTCAGGACCATGATCAAGAAATGCCTCGTGCCCGATAATGCGAAACGCGTGCAGCGTGCCGAGGAATTGCTCGAGATCCTGGGCAGCCCTTCCATCCAGCCTCAGGAGAAAAGACCCGTCAACGACGAAGGCACGATCCGGCTTGACGAGCCTTTCGCCAATACCAGGGAGCTGACGGTGCGCGCCGATCACCTCGTGCAGCTCGCCGCATCGAAAACAGGTTTTGAAAAAGAACAGACTTTACGCGATGCGATTGGGTTGTATGAAGAAATTCTCCGGCTCGACCCGGCACATATGCACGCACGGTACCAGATCGGCGAATGCAGCATCAAGCTGAAACAGAAAACGGGATTCAAAATACCGAGGATACTTTCAAAAAAAGGAATGATCGCAGCTGCGGCGGTGATGGTCGGAATGGGCCTGGTGTATTTTTTTTTATGGCGCTCTACTGCCCGTAAAGAGCTGGCTTGGGCGAAGTCTACAAACTATTCGAACATCCTTGCGGCCGATTCTGCGAACACTTACCAGCAGATGTTTCAAATACTTGACAAATACGCCGGTACGTTCGCGATGGACGACACTACCAACAACATCCTGGGCATATTTTACCAGAATGGCCGGGGAGGGGCGGTGCAGGATTATGAGAAAGCAATGGATTTCTATGAAAGAGGCGGTGATTTTGAATGGGCGAAATACAATATCGGCTATCTCCATTTCTGGGGCAAAGGAACGCTTAAAAACTTCGAAACTGCTGCGGAGTATTTCAAAGAAGCTTATGATAAAAAGCAGCTCACCGGCGCTGCCGATTACCTGGGATACATTTATGAAGAAGGCGGCTACGGTGTTACCAAGGATTACGCTCTGGCCAAAAACTGGTTTGAAAAAGCGGTAGCGGGCAATTCGAGCTACTCGCAATTTGAGCTTGGCAAAATGTACCAGATGGGGCTCGGGATGCCTGTGAACGAAGCCCGCGCCAAATATTATTACGGCCTGTCGGCCGGCCAGGGCAACCGCAATGCCCAACAGGCTTTGAATAATCTCAACCGTGGCCGCTCTAACGAAGCATTTGCGCACGCATCGAGCCCCTATCAGCCCGTTGCCAAACCGAAACAGCAACGCCCTAAAACCAATGCCGGGACATTCTGGGAAAAAGTGGGTACCGAGCTTTTCAAAGAAGCGTCAAGGAGATGATTGCATCTAAACCAAATCGAATATTTTTGACCTTTACTACAATGAAAAATATAACCAACATCCTGATTTTCATAGCCGTTGCCGCCGGGATATTCTACGGGTACAAATGGCTGAAAGGCGCCGATTTCTCGGGAAATGAAGGCAATACCTACGCCGTTGTTGTCGGAATCTCCGACTACCTCAATGGCTCCGATCCGCAGAGCGGTGTACAGGCCCAGCTCAACGACCTACGGTATTGCGACGACGACGCGCGTATATTCTATGATTTTCTCAGAAGCCCTGCGGGAGGGTCGGTGCCGGCCGAAAATATCGCACTGCTTATCGATAATCAGGCAAGTAAGTTGCAGATTATCAATCAAATGGAGGTGTTTTTTGCAAAATCCGGCCCCGACGACCGCGTTATCTTTTACTTCGCCGGTCACGGTGCCAATGGCTTCTTCGCGACTTACGATATCGATATGCGCAACATGAATACCAGCCTTAAACATAAAGAGGTGAAGGAGGTTTTCAGGAAATGCCGTGCGAAAACAAGGCTGTGTTTTGCAGACGCGTGCATGTCGGGCAGTATGAAAAACCGGGCACGGGAAGTTGTGGAAATGAAACCGGTGCCGGTATCGGTGCGGTCGTTTGAAGACGAAGAGTCGGGTCTGGTAGTGCTGATGGCGGCGAGATCGTATCAGTATTCCAGCGAGAATGTCAGCATTGGGCATGGATACTTTACGAAGTTTCTGGTGGACGGCCTGCAAGGCGGCGCTGACAAGAATAAGGACGAGTTGGTGACGATCAAAGAGGCATTTGACTACCTGTACCTGCACCTGGCGTCGCTTCCTAAAAGCGGACCGGAAGATAAAGGTCAAGTCCCGGTGATTTTCGGGAAATATGACCCGGATATGCCGGTAGCGAAGCTGAAAGGGGCAGCCTGAGCTTGGCTATTTAAGCAGAAACCTGATCGAACCCTGAACATTGGTAGATTTAACACTTTCGAGGTCATTCGCAGACAGGTTTGATACGGGGATAATGAACGTAATGCCGGCCTGCAACCGACCCTTGAATACCGTCCGTGACCGGAATAGTATCCCGGCACGGATGTTCCATTGTTGCGGGCGAATGTACGATTGCAGCGCATCCCGGCCTTTGACCGTTAAATGCGCTTCGGGAGAGACATTCCCCTGGAACTCGATTTCTTTTCGTAGCAATGCGGCCGTGTACCTGGCATAGGACATTCCACCTACCAAAGCAAGCCCGTAGGTTGCCTGATATTGATATTGAAGGGAAAAGTTTATTCCCAATGCCTTGATGAAATTGGTATTACGGTAAACCGGGTTGAAGGTCGAATCTGTGATACGCAATGTATCTACCCGTTGGGCGACTACCTGTTTATCGCCAAAATAGGAATGCATCGGGTTAAATATAAAAGTCGCGGTGTGCTTGTTCCAGCTTTTTGAGACAAAAACACTTGGGACCGCCAGTCGGAGCGGATGCTTGATACTGTCGGCGCCGGTGAGCATGTAGTTCGTCGAAACAATAGATCGGTTAATGTTCCATTCGGGCCCGAAATGGACGTCCTGCCATATCGAACTGCGGGATTTGACCGGTGGTTGCGGCGTATTTGGAAAAACAGGCTTTTTCACAAGCCTGCCCAGCCCATTGTACTTGCTCTCAAAACGGCCGGAAAGCGATGCCAGGTTGTTGAGCGATATTTGTGCAGGTGCCGCAGGGGTATTTTTTTCAAGGCTAAAAGATGGAATAGTTTCTTGCACTGCCTGTCCGGAGCTCAGTTTGTTTGCCGGAGGGGCGGTGCTGTTTTGTCTGGTAATATGGCCGGGAAATACGCTATTTTCGGTTTCCCGGGTAACGCGGCCGGAGAATGCGCCGGGTTCATTTCTGTTTTCGTGGGCAGCACGGCCGGGAAATGCGTCCTGCTGGTCCTCGCGTACGCCCGCTGCGACGCTTGTATCTCGCGGGCGCGTGGTGCGGGCTTGTGCGGCACCCGTACGCATGCGGGGAGAACTGGCCGGAGGGGTTACCGAACGTTTGCTTTTGTCTTCAATGCGCCGATTTCCGGAAATGGCGGGATTCTCAGGGGCAACATTTGAAGCATCCCGACCCGCTGCTCCGACGGCTCCTGGCGCGTGGGTAATTTTTGACGGAATAGTTTCGGGCGATGTAGTCGTAGACGGTATTTTTTGGGACGACGGTGTTTCGGAAGTTAGTGCTTCGGACGGCGATGTCTCGGATGGACTGGTTGTGCTAATGCCGGTATGTTCCGTGCCGGGTTTCAAAGCATTTGTTTTTAAATCCGTATGATCTGACGCAGAGTCATGAATGTTGGAATTAATGGATTGATTTTCAGTGTGTTTTTGATTTTTTGTTTCCGCATTTAAGACAATCAATGCAACTACCGCGGATGTGACTACGACCGAAGCACCAATAAGCAATCCTTTGAACCTGGCTATCGCTTTCCAGACATTCGAAAGCTGGCTTTGATCGTTAGCTCCCTCGACTGGACCGGTCGCCAGCATATCGCTCATACTTGCCCACGCATCGTCCGCCGGGATTTCGGGGTCCGGCAACGGCTCGTTGAGAAATTTGTTGATATGTTTGTCGTTCCTTTTCATCAGAGGAGGTTTTCGAAAATTACTTTCAGCCGGTTCCTGCTCTCGCTTAAATGCCACTTGACGGTGCCTTCGCTGATGGCCAGCGAGCTCGCTATCTCTTTCACCGGGAATCCATCCATATAATACAAACTACAAATCCGGCGTGTGGCAACGGGCAATTGCATGAGGTACACGTGGATGTCGTTCGCCGAGAGTTGTTCAAACGGGTTTTCCTGGGATTCAAAGCCCATGCTATCCTCAATTTCCACGTAGTCGAATGCCTGTGTCTTCCGGTCGCGGAGCAGGGTGAGGGCGGCATTGCGGACGGTGGTGTACATCCAGCTGAAAAACTCACCCTTTGCCGCGTCGTACTGATCGATGTTCGCGAACACTTTCAGCATACCGTTGTTGATCGCCGTTATGATGTCGTGTTTGTCCTCAAAAAAGTTTTTACAAAGCGCAAACAGGACAGGGTAAAATTGCCGGTACAATTTTTCCTGACTCTGGCGCTCCCGCCGCCTGCAACCCGCCAATATCTGGTTTAATGAATCCAAATTGTATTGAAATGCCTGACCGGCATTATGCGGGCCGGTCAGGCTGGTTTATTTCAATGAGAAACTTTATAACGTTTTGGTTGTGAACACCACGCCACTGTCGTAAGGCCACGTAAATTCGAAATGTTTACCGGTTTTCTTAAACGAGCCCCTGTAAGTTTTGTTCTGGAAACGGATTTCGAAGTTCTTCGTGTAATTTTCTACATTGATATAGCCCGCAGTAAGGAAAGCTTTCGCCGTGGTTTTGCCTGAATCGCACCGATTTCCTGCGACCACACCTTTTACATCCACAGTAAGGCCGTTGCCTGGTTCGGGCCAGTGGATTTGCAGGTAGCTATTGCTGCATTCGTACTGTTTGGCAGTGGCTATTCTGATTCCCAGGAAATTGGCCGTGTCGGGATTGGATGTCGGTGTCAGGTAGAGCTGGTCGCCTTCCTGGATCGCCTGATCGTAGTTCGGGATGGTATTGATGCTCCCTTTGACGACCACATCCAGGTACGCTGTGTCGGTACCGAGGCTATCGACCGCCAGTACACGGTAATTGCCCGGGTTTTGAAACGTTACAACGGCGCTGGTTCCGTGGTTGTTTAGCACAAATTCGAACGGAACGGTACGCCACACTACTTTCTGTTTTTTCCCGCCGACAAATTTAAATGTAGCAGGCTGCCTGGCACGGATCGTGTCGGGATTGTCGAGTACGATATACGGCTTCACGGTTCCTGCCGTATCGGTACTATCCGTCCCCGTCCTCGCCGAAACCGGCACCGGCGCATTCTCTTCCATTTTTCCCCGTTCGCAGGCGACCAGCTGGATCAGCAGCAATGCAATGCACAATACCAGCCATTTTTCTGTTCTCATGACCATCAGTGTTTAAATTATTAGAATAATAAATCAGGAGAAGCGCTTCCAATAAAATAAACTACAATGGGTGGCCGGGAGGTTGGGTGGTTTAGGAAAAAAATATTCGGAAAGCCGATTAATATGCGCTTTGTCAGTAAATACCAGTTATTTGCGCGTTTTATTTTGAAATGAATACCCCAATTACTTTTCATGAAACAAATAGCACTTTTCTGTCTCCTGCTAATTTCCTGTCCGGTATTTGCCCAGAACTACGACGAGGCGAAAGTTCCGCATTACACGCTGCCCGATGTACTGAAAACCACTTCGGGAAAGAAAATCCGTAGTGACGAAAAATGGGAGAAATCGAGAAGGCCGGAAGTGCTAAGGCTTTTCGAAGACCACATTTACGGGAAAATGCCGACCGGTTACGACAGTATCCGCTACGCATTGACGGAAGACGACCGCCCGGTCATGGACGGGAAAGCGGTTTTGAAACAGGTGGGGGTCACGGTTTTCAAAAAAAAGAATTCAGTACAGATTAATGTTGTGCTTTTCGTGCCCACGCAGGTGAAGAAGCCGGTACCGGTTTTTTTGCTGATCAATAACCGGGGAAAAGAGAATACCGACCCGACAAGGGTGAAAAAGAGCGAGTTCTGGCCTGCTGAAATGGTGATCGACAGTGGCTTTGCGATCGCGGCGTTCCATGTGAGCGATCTTGCGCCTGATAATAAGGATACCTATATGACGGGCGTTTTGCAAAAACTCTATCCCGAGCAATTGAAAATGGACAATGGCATGAAGGCCATCGGGGCGTGGGCGTGGGGTGCGAGCCGCGTGATGGATTATTTTGAGACGGACAAGGATATAGATGCCAAAAAGGTCATTGTAGTAGGACATTCGCGGGGAGGAAAAACGTCTTTGTGGGCGGCCGCGCAGGACCGGCGCTTTGCCGCTTGCGTCACCAACTGCTCAGGAAATACGGGTGCGGCCCTTGCCCGGCGTCAGTTCGGCGAGCGGATCAGCCGTATCAATACGACCTTCCCGCATTGGTTTAACAATAATTACAAGAAATATAACGACAAGGAAAATGCCCTGCCTGTGGACCAGCATATGCTCATCGCACTCATCGCGCCGCGGCCAGTGTATGCGACTAATGCTTCCAAAGACCTTTGGGCCGACCCCAGGGGTACATTTCTGGCATTGAAAGCCGCCGAACCGGTGTATGCCTTGTATGGGATCAAGTCGGAATTACCCAAAGACCCGCCCGGGATCGATAAGCCCACTATCGGTCCGCACTTCGGCTACCATAACCGGGAAGGCGAGCATAATATGACAGCCTACGATTGGGGGAATTTTATCCGGTTTGCAAAAAAATTCTAAAGTTTCTGATAGTTGATATGGGTTAAGTGCAACGGTTTGAATTAGATTTGGCTCTAAGTAACCGATGTATCTCTATTCCCCTCTATTTACTGTCAGTATTTATGTTTCAAAAGTTTACGATCACTTCGCTGTTCGGTTTATTGCTCATTGCGGGCTGTGCCCCGAAAATCAAAACAAAAATTTCTCAAAAGTACGAGCCGCTCGATTTCAGGGAAGAGGTTTGGGTGCTGCCGAATGACTCTACCGGTGTGGGCCTGGCAGAAGTGCTGGGGACGGTGAAGGTTGGTGATGCAGGCATGACAACCAATTGCAGCTATACCGTGGTGCTGGAAAAAGCCAAAGAAGAGGCCAGAAAGTCGGGCGGTAATGCAGTGCGGGTCATCGAGCATAAAACTCCGGACTTTATGAGTTCCTGTCACCGCATCACCGCGGAGGTTCTGAGGATCAACACGGACCAGATTGCCGCACTGAAACAAGTCGAAACGGAAGCCGATTCGCTGATCGATCATGCTATTCTCTATGTTTACCGTAACGGCGGTGCCGGGGCGTTGGTCAGCTACAATCTGAGTCTGGGTGATTCGATAATATGCCGTGTCACGAATAAATTCCGCCAGAAAATCGAAATACGGAAGGAGGGCGCGCAGGAACTTTGGGCTAAAACCGAGTCGAAAGCGTCGATACCCATCGACATTAAAAAAGGCCGCACCTATTACATACGCTGCGGTGTCGGAATGGGCGTGGTAGTAGGCCGCCCAACCCTTGATCTGGTTGATCGCCGGACGGGCAAGATCGAATATATTGGCAAAAAACGTAAATAAGCCCTTCCGATGAAAAACATTCTTTTAACATTCCTGATCAGCCTGGTCGGGGCCGGGGCCATGTATGCCCAGGATCTTATTGTAACCACTGCCGGGGATTCTATTCCGTGCAAAATCACGCGCGAGCAGGGTGGCTATGTGTATTTTACTTACAAAAAACTCGGTGTGCCTGCCAAAACCCTGATGGCCGCCAGCAGCATCGCCAGTAAACGTACCGACTTCTATGATACTCCCGTCGAAATCGTTTCAAAACCAACATTCAGCCGCTGGCAGTACCGATTTCAGGGAGGTTATTCGCGGCGTATCGCTCGTACCAGCGACCAGGTTCCCTCGGGCGCCAGGAGCTACATCAATAAAATGAAATCGGGCTACACGTTGGGAGGGGATATCCATTACTTCATTTCGGAGCCGTTCGGACTAGGTGTGAAGTACAATCATAGCCATTATCAGTATAAAACTACCGGTTTCGAAGACAAGGTCAATCTCAATTACTTCGCAGTGTCCGGGCTGAACAGGTTTATTCTCAGGACCGGAAGCGAAGTATATATGGGAGGGAATATCGGCTACCAGGCCTATAAAGATCAGGTGAGCGCCAACGGAGCTCCCGTCGGCATTACCGGTGGTACGGCGGGGGTGGGATTGGAAGTCGGTTACGGGATGAGGATGAGCCATGGTTCGAAATTATACCTGAACCTTTCGCTGCTGAGTGGGACCATTACCAAGGTAAATGTAGAAAGTGGTGGACGGAAGGAAACCGTAAAGCTTGAAAAAGAAGAATATGAAAGCCTGGCCAGGCTAGAACTGACACTTGGCATTGTGTTGGGTCATTAATCCGGCATGCAGGCATAAAATTTGAGGTAATGCAGTAAAAGAGGGCAGAAATGCCTTTTTTTATTACAAAATGCGACAATAATGAAAGACAGAAAGCTCCCGGAAGACCAATCACAGGTTTTGTTTACAGATATGAACGGCGTTCCTCGTGAAGGCACCTATAAAAAGGCTTCGAAAGCATTTGTGGAAGCCATTGGAGACGAAGGACCCGAGGATACCGGCAACATTTACCCGGAAGAAGATATTGTGTCTTGGGAATATCTCGATAAAAGAGACCGGCCCAACCCGGACATCATGGTAATCCTCTAAATAGCCAGCAAAGCACTGTTGTTGCCAAAAAAATACTTGTTAATTTTCCGGTTGTCGGCCTGTTATAGCTGTCCTAATTTTGGCTATCAAATCAAAATCGGACCTATGAATCTTTCAAAAGAAAGGATGTATCAGGCTATTATAGAAAAGGATAGCCAATTTGAAGGTGTTTTCTTTACAGCCGTAAAAACAACCGGTATTTTTTGCCGCCCAACCTGCACCGCCCGAAAACCTAAAATTGAAAATGTCGAATTTGTCTTTTCTGCAAAGGAGGCATTTCAGAAAGGGTACCGGCCTTGCAAGGTTTGCAGACCGTTGGAACACGCACATCAGACGCCGGAAGTTATCCGCTCGCTTTTGGACAAGCTGACCGACGATCCATCCCTCAAATTTAAAGACGCTGATCTGCGTGTCCTCGGGCTTGAACCGCATTCGGTCCGGCGCTGGTTTCTGAAGAATCATCAGATGACTTTTCAGGCATACCAAAGAATGTACCGAATTAATTCCGCGTTCAAACACATTCAGCAGGGCCAATCAGTTACAGCAGCGGCTTTTGACTCCGGTTTCAATTCCCTTAGCGGCTTCGGAGACTCGTTTAAGAGCATTTTCGGGTTTTCGCCGTTAGGGGGGAAAACACGGCAAGTGATAGACCTGACAAGGCTCGAAACACCTTTGGGCACCATGTTTGCCTGCGCAACAAAGGAGGGTTTGTGCCTATTGGAGTTCACGGACAGGAAAATGCTGGAAACCGAGTTCCGTTTTCTTTCAAAATCCATGAATGCCATTATCGTTCAGGGCGAAAATGAGCACTTCGCATTGCTGAAAAAAGAGCTTGGGGAGTATTTTGCCGGGACAAGGAAGGAATTTTCTGTCCCCATTCATAAAGTGGGTTCTGACTTTCAAAACAAGGTCTGGCAAGCATTGCAGACTGTACCGTACGGTGAAACCCGGAGCTATCAGCAGCAGGCGGCGATGATTACAAGCCCGAATGCAATTCGAGCGGTAGCTAATGCCAATGGCATGAACAAAATATCAATTCTTGTACCCTGTCACAGGGTCGTTGGCGCGGATGGCAGCCTAACCGGTTACGGTGGCGGAATATGGCGCAAGCAATGGCTACTCGACATGGAGAAGGCCCATAAGTAGATTCCCTATTCGCCAGCCAATACGGGCACAATTACCTCATTCCCTTTTACACTGAAAGTATAAACACCGGCCCGCTCGTCCCAATGCTTTACTACCGGTACTATGCGCGTCCTGCGCGGGCCCACCTTGTTGGGGGAGTTGTGAATGTGGTATACATAATACAATTGCTTGTCCAGCCCCTCAAACAGGTCACCATGCCCGGAACCGTTCTCGCCAACTATCGAGCGGTGAATGATAGGGTTATTCTTATATTTTACCCAGGGCCCGTAGGGTGAATCGGCGACGGCGTAGCCAATAGCGTAATCGATGTTTTGGAAATGGTTGGCCGAATAAAACAGGTAATATTTATTTTTCAATTTTGTCACGGTCGGGCCCTCCATAATGGGGCCTGATTTGTAGTTAGGCGTTGATTCCCAGGGTTCTGTTCGTTCGAAACATCTTTTAAGGGTCTGAGGTTTTATCTTTCCCGTATTCATGTCGAACTCTGCTACATACAAATAATTGCCTTTATCAAAGCGTACACAGTAGAGGTAATACTTGCCATCTGTATCCTTGAAAACATATGAGTCGATATTTTTCTCGGACCCATCAATAGGCCCGATTTCTCTTTGCCTGTACGGGCCCAATAACGATTTCGACTCCGCCAATACCGTTTGTTCATCGGCTGTGTAGGTAATGTAATAGGTGCCCTTATCTTTGAATATTTGTGGAGCCCAGAAGCCCTTGGTGCCGAAGGTGTGGTCGCCTTTGGTTAAAATAGTACCCAACGAATCTTGTGATTTTGCAGGTACTGCCCATGTTTTCAGATCCTTGGATTCCAAGAAAGCAAAGCCTTGCGGCCCGTCGCTTCCTCCTTTTGATCCGGTAAGGTAATACTTGCTTCCCTCAACATATATGGTTACATCAGCAAAGAAAATCTCTCGTTTTGCCTGCGCAGATGCCTGAATTGCGGAGAACAAAAGGAAAGAATAGAGGAGAATCGATTTCATTTATGGATTGTTTATAAGTTAAAACCACATCAACTACCGTTCCGAAAGTGCTCCCGGCTGCCATTTCTCCTCTTGGAAGTCCTTATATTCGTCTTCTTCAAGTTTTCAGATATAAGCGGCCTGATCAAGTATCCGCTGTTTTTTACCTAAACATTTTTATCTCAAACCTATGCTTCGAATTTACAGACAATCGCTAGGCATCAGGCCCGCCCGCATCGCTATGCTATGGTTTCTTTTCTGTATCGCGTTTTCAGCAAACGCCCAGCAGAACAATGCATACGAGGTTTTTGCAATAAAATTTGCGGGAACCGACCAGCCGTTTTATGAAGGAGAGTGGGCCGACGGGGCACCCAAGGATGTACCGGTGCCGATCAGCTTCATGTTTTGGGTACTGAAAGGAAGCAATGGCAAAAATGTGCTGGTAGATGCGGGGTTTCTTCCTGAGAAAGTGAAGGAAGAAGCATTTTTCAAAATTGCAGGTTATATCCGGCCAGATTCGGCATTGCTGAAAGTGGGTTTAAAAGCCGGGGACATTACCGACATGATCATTTCTCATCCGCATTGGGACCACATAGGAGGATTAGGCCTGTTTCCCAATGCCCAGGTATGGATGCAGCGGCTCGATTTCCAGGGTTTCGTGGGTACTGCATGGCAAAAGGATGGAAACAAAGGAGGCCTTGCAAAGGAGGATGTTCGCTCGGTGGTGGAGTTGAATCTGGTAGGCAAGCTCAATCTTATCGATGGAGACAACAAAGAGATATTGCCCGGTATCAAGGTTTTTACGGGTTCAAAGCACACTTATGACTCTCAATATGTGCTGGTCAACAATGGAAAGGAGAATGTCATCATAGCATCCGACAACATCTGGATTTATTACAGCCTGGATCACCTCGCCCCGCCTTCTCCCGGCGGTACGCATGACCCGAAAGGCTACGTGGATGCTATCAGGCGAATGAAAACGCTCGTCGGCGATCCCAAATACATTTTGCCGGGGCACGACTCGCGTGTGTTTGAGCGGTTTCCGAGTGCGGTAAAGGGCGTCGCAGCCATAAAATAGCAATCGGTCAAAGAGCTAGCCAGACTTAGTGCTGGCCGGCCATATCATTTTGAGTTGTTTGCTTGACGGAAACGCACGTCATCTATTCGTCCTTCGACTTAGTATCCCGTTTCTCCTTTTTGTCCGCGCGCTTTTCTTTCAGGTTTTTGGCGGGCTTTTTCTTGTCGGTTTTCTGCTGGTTTTTTTCTGTTGACATGGTTTTTAGTTTTGTTGTAAGGTAGGTTCTTTTGCTTGATATTCAACACTTTTCATTAATTCATGGTGATTCGCGGAAGTATTTGACTGCTGCTGAAATAGTCGCGGATAATGCCGTTTAATTAGGTTATCTTAGGAGAAATCAACAAACGGCAAAAATGAAAATTGCGTTTATAGGAACCTACCCACCCCGGGAGTGCGGAATTGGCACATTTACCCAAAACTTATTTCATTCTACCGTCGGAGCGGATGCCCTGGTCAGTGGTTCTGAGGGTTTTGTGGTCGCCATAGACGACAATGGCCTGCATTACGATTATCCCAAAGAGGTGAAGCTTACTATCCGGCAGGAAGAGCAGACCGATTACCTCGAAGCGGCCAATGTCATTGACCTGAGCGGGGCGGATGTATGTATTCTCGAACACGAATTCGGCATATTCGGGGGGCAGAACGGCATTTATATCCTGCCTCTTTTGTACCGATTAAAAATTCCGTTGATAGTGACGTTGCATACCGTTTTAAAAACACCTTCATACAATCAGAAGGCTGTTATGACAGAGATATGCAAAATAGCGCAGTCAGTTGTCGTCATGAGCCAGACGGCGGTCGATATGCTTTCGGAGGTGTATCAGGTGCCAGCCGACAAGATCGCCCGGATCGCTCATGGTGTGCCAGATATACAGTTTGACCAGCTTCTGGCGAAGAAAGAGTTCAAGCTTTCCTCCAAACAGGTTCTGCTAACCTTCGGCTTTATCGGGCGGAACAAAGGGATTGAGACAGTCCTGAGGGCCTTGCCCGAGGTAGTTAAGAAGTACCCGCAACTTGTCTACATTGTGCTTGGTAAAACACACCCCAACGTAGTCAGACATGCCGGGGAAGAATACCGCGTCTTCCTTGCAGGCCTGGTCAAACAACTGGGAATTGAAAAGCACGTCGTGTTTCTGAACGAGTTCATCGGTCAGGCCGAGCTTTTCAAATACCTTTCGGCCTCCGATATCTACATCACCCCTTATACCAGCGAGGCCCAGATCACCAGTGGGACACTTTCCTATGCGATCGGCGCCGGTAATGCGGTGATCTCTACGCCCTACTGGCATGCGGCAGAACTGCTCGCCGATGGCAGGGGGCGCCTGTTCAATTTCCACGATTCGCCGGCACTTACCGAAATACTCCTTGAATTGCTCGATCATCCCGAGCAAATGTGGCAGCTCAGAAAAAATGCATTTGATTATGGTCGCGAAATAACCTGGCCGAAAATTGGGGAGAAATACCTGGAATTGGCGGAGTCAATAGTGGAAATCGGGCTGGATATTGAATCGGGCAATCCGATGATTCTTGACCCGCTTACGCTTCCGCCATTCCTGCTCGATCATGTGCAGCGGCTCACCGACGACACGGGCATTATTCAGCACGCCAAATACGGGATCCCAAACCTGAAAGAAGGGTATTGCCTGGATGACAATGCGAGGGCTTTGCTGATGGTTTTGATGACCTACAAAAGAAATAAGCATCCGCTCGCCCTAAAACTGTCGCCCACCTATTTGAGCTACATCAATTACATGCAGACCCAGGACGGTATGTTCCGGAACTTCCTAAGTTTCAACCGAAACTTCCTGGATGAAGTTGGGTCGGAGGACTCTTTCGGTCGTACGATCTGGTCTTTGGGTTATCTGCTCGGTAATGCGCCTAATGACGCCTATTACCAGACGGGCCGCGAGATTTTCTTCGCCGCCGTTCCCAATTTTACCAGTCTAAAATCTATCCGAAGTATTGCCAACACCATTGTCGGGGTGTGCCATTACCTCAAAAGCAACCCGACTGACGAAGGGATGATCAAAATACTGGAGACCCTGACCAACAGGCTCCTTGCGGATTACGACATCCACCGCAGCGATGACTGGCAATGGTTTGAATCCCTGCTGGCCTACGACAATGCATTTTTGCCTTTGGCGCTCTTGCATGCGGCAGAGTTTTTACACGATCCCCGCGTTTTAGAAGTAGCCAGAGAGAGTATGGATTTCCTTTCGGATGTGACGCTTCGTAACGGCTATTTATCCGTTGTGGGCAACCAGGATTGGTACAGCAGAGACCGCGAGCAATCGATGTTTGCCCAGCAGCCGCTGGATGCGCTTGCCATGGTATTGATGTTCCATCAGGCTTTCCGGCTTACCAAAGATCAGTCTTACATTCAGAAGCTTTACACCTGTTTCATGTGGTTTTTGGGAGAAAACGACCTCCGGGTAAGCCTCTACGATTTTGAAACAAAAGGTTGTTGCGACGGGTTGGAAAGCTCAGGGGTGAACCGAAACCAGGGGGCTGAAAGCACATTGGCCTATCTGATCTCACATTTGAGCGTGCTTGAAGCGTTTGAAGAGATCACCAAAATGGATGCGGAACTGGTATGAAGGTCGCTATATTGTCATCGATCGCCTGGCGTACGCCGCCCCGGCAGTACGGCCCCTGGGAGCAGGTGGCTTCGTATCTGACGGAAGGGCTCGTCGAGAAGGGGATCGATGTGACGCTTTTTGCCACAACCGATTCGGTAACTGCGGCAACTCTGGAGGGAACTTGCGAGGTACCTTACGCCGAAGACAGGAATATCGACCCGAAGGTGGCAGAGTGCTTGCATATCAGTCACTTAATGGAAAATGCCGGGCGGTTTGATCTGATCCACAATCATTTCGATTTTCTCCCATTGACCTACTCAAAACTGATCCACACGCCGATGCTGACGACGATCCATGGTTTTTCCTCTCCCAAAATTATGGATGTGTACCGGAAGTATAATGACTCATGCTCGTACGCATCAATCAGCAATGCCGACCGCAGCATCGAGCTGGATTACATCGCAACAGTATATAACGGTGTTGATGGCAAGGATTTTCCTTTCGAGACAAGTCCGCAGGATTATCTACTGTTTTTCGGGCGTATCCATCCCGAGAAGGGAACAATGGAAGCGATTCAGATAGCCAGGGAGTCGGGAAAGATCCTGTTGATCGCGGGGCTGATCCAGGACGACGCCTATTTTGAGCAAAAAATCAAACCCTGTATCGACGAAAGATCCGTTTATTATATTGGAAATGTAGGGCCATCCGAGCGCAAAACGTTGCTGGGAAAGGCTCTCGCCCTGCTTCATCCGATTCAGTTCGACGAACCCTTTGGTTTAAGTGTCGCTGAATCGATGTTCTGCGGCACGCCTGTAATCGCCTTCAACCGTGGCTCGATGTGCGAGCTGGTCGTCGACGGAAAAACCGGTTTCCTGGTTCAGACAATCGGTGACGCGGTTGAGGCTGTTGAAAAGATATGGCAACTTGACAGACAGGAATGCCGCCAATGGGCGAAAGCCATGTTTTCGAAAGAAAAGATGGTTGACAATTATCTGACGGTATATGAACAAATACTTGGTCGTTAACTTTTGTCCCGGAGAAGGTCTTCCAACAATTCTTCCAAATTGACTGCGGCGTAGGTAGAAGCATAGTCGGAGGTGGCGTAAGGAATAATCAGACTCTGATTGTGCACAAAGGCACCGCAGGAATACACTACGTTCGGTACATAGCCGTCGCGCTCGCTTGCGTTGGGGATTAGCAAAGGATCAGTCAGGCGTCCGATTTCATTTTCAGGGTTTTCCAGTTCAAACAGCGAGGCACCAAGCACGTACTCGCGCATCGGTCCCACTCCGTGGGTCATTACCAGCCATCCGGCCCGCGTTTCTATGGGCGAGCCACAATTTCCAATTTGAACAAATTCCCAGGGGAACTTTGGTGTTTGGATCAAAGTTGCCTTTCGCCAAACACTGATATTTTCTGAGTAAGCAATGTAATTGTTGACGCCATCGATACGGCAAAGCATGGCGTATTTGCCGTTGATTTTGCGGGGAAACAGTGCCATGCCCTTGTTCTGCGCAATTTCTCCGTGAAGTGGCAGTACTTTGAAATGGTAAAAGTCGCGGGTAGTCAACAGCTTGGGCAGTATATTGGCGCCGTCGTATGCGGTGTAAGTAGCATAGTAGGTCTGCTGTTGCTTGTCATCTGTAAAACAGACAAACCTTGCATCTTCGATACCCCGCTTTTCCGTATCGGCGATGGGAAAGATCACGCGTTCAGAAATGTCGGTGTCCAGGGAGAAATCCATTTCGTAATGCGACGAGGCCAGCCACATTACCTCCCGGAGAAATAGCGCGCCCGGAATATCCATTCCCGGCAAACTGCTGGTTTCTTCCACATACCTTTTAAGCTCTTCGTAAGTGAAGGTCTCCGTTAGTTTTCCTTCAATAGCCGGGTACGCAAGATTATCCAAGTCCTGCATTTCGCCAAGTTTCGACAAAAACGACTTTTTCTTATATATGTGGTTCCGGACATGCTCGGGAGAGTCGAGCAATCGCCCCGGTGTATCGATGGTGATATCATTATTTTGGTCAATGAGTGCAGACCGGAATACGATCGAAGATATATGGCCTTCCCCCGTAGCACGGAAGCTGAGGATAATCCGGGTTTCACCGGGCTCGGTACCGGACTGGTCCGGGTCGGCCACAATGGACGGATTGAAGAACGCGGCGGCTTCGATGGAGTATTCCATCGTGAAATAGGCACCGATTAGCAGACGCTGCTTTGTTTCCAGGTCCTGCGGGTTGATTTTCATGGTCTCTAGCAAGGAGTCCAGCTTTCGGAAATGCCGCTCAAACACTTTCAGGATATTCCGGTGCCGTTTAGCGTATTTTCTCAGGACGTTGTTTAATTGCCGTACCTGGGTGCTTGTATCGAGGGTGAGAATAAGCGAGATTAACTGCCTGCTCCGATCGTCTCCGTTGTATAGAAATCGTGCAATTACACGGCTGGAATCAGGTTGAAAAACAGTGTCCTTCCGAATAAGATGTGCGGCCATAGTAAGTATTTAAGATGCGTGAATTGCATTGGCTGCCGGAATCTTCCAACGGTTGTGTGACCACAGCCAGTAAGATGGCGCGCGGCTGATGCTCTTTTCGAGAAAATGGTAGTAGGCCTTTGTAATGCTTAGGGGTGTGGATCGGTCGGGATGTTCCATCAGCCGAAATGTAAACTCGTAGCTGAAACGGGATCTTTTTTGGGATTCAACATAGACGACTGCTGCATGCGATGATGCCGCCATCCTTTCCCCTCCCGTTTGAACGGCAGTATCCTGGTCCAGAAAAGAAATATGGAATTTGTCGTTTCCCGGCGCAGGCCGCTGATCCGCAATGACAACCAGCAAGTTGGGTATAGCAGTTTGCCGCAGTAGTGACAACGCCTGTCGGTAGAATCCCTTTTTGGGGATAAGTTTGACTCCCAAAAATGACCGCAGTCTGATCATCAAGCTGTCGAGCAAACTATTTTTGATCGGCGAATACGCTGAATAGACCGGGTAGTCCGTCACTTGCGGAAGATTTATCAGGTACTCCCAGTTTCCGTAATGTGATGCGAATACTATTACTGGCCGACGGTCTGTATAGAGCAACTCCAGAACTTCCGGATTTATGTAGTTGGCCAGACGCTTTCTGAGTCGCTCGGGTGCCAGGTAAAACAAAAAAGGTTCAAGTAGCAGATCGCTCATGTGACGGTAATAAGCGCTCATAAGCTTACGAATCTCGCGGGAAGGTTTGGTCGGGAAAGAGCTTGTCAAATTTTTTCGAATAACCGATTTCCGGTATTGCAGTACAAACCGAAGCAAAAAGGAAAGCAGGATAGAAAGGAACGCAGTCGAGCAAAGCAAAACTTTACCAAAAAGCGTAGCAGGCAGCTCTGTTAATAGCGATGCCACAATCTGCCGTAACGATCTCCGGTGTTGCTCGATGCTGGTTTTCATAATATATGGTCTAAAACAAAAAATCCTCCACACCGGGAGGATTCTGTTATACTTTGTATGTCCGGTCGCTTAGATAATAGTTACATTAACTGCGTTCAGGCCTTTTCTCCCTTCTTCTACTTCGTAAGATACACTGTCATTCTCACGGATATCGTGATTGAGACCACTAGTGTGTACAAAAATATCATCTCCGCCATTTTCCGGAGCAATGAACCCAAACCCTTTGGTATCATTAAAAAACTTAACTGTTCCTTTATTCATAACATTATTTTAAAATATTTACCAAATTTAGAATAAAATTTTGTAAATAAAAATCAATTAAGAAATATTTAGAATAATATTTCATTTCTTGGAGAATGATCCGCTTTCAAAAAACGCTTTAATACATCTCACGCCGGTGATGCGAAGCCTGCTCGATGGCCGTTAAAACCTGACTTTTTGAGTGTCCGTGAACATGGAAAAGTTGTTGCCTTCGCACATGGAGCGGCTCGGATTAGTCTGCACATACAGGTTTGGATAGACTTTCAGAAAAAAAGCGAGCCCTAGCATATTACACTAGGGCTCGCCGGACATCATCTTATTGCATCAATCAGTTCACTGGAATAGGGATCAACTCCCTTTCGAAAAAGGCCTGCATCTTTTTGTCACTGTCGCCAATTTCTTCACAATAGTAAATACGCTTCAAATACTTTTTGATCGTCAACCGCTTCCGGGGGTCTGTTAGCAACGAGACCAACCCCCCTATCATATGTTTGTTTTCCATCTTGGAAGATAGGAAACATAAACGGTTATAACTAATTGGATCTAAATTAAATGCTTGTTTTTCAATTACTTTATTCTCGGATGACCTGATAAGGCGGTCTCGTCGGTTAAGATGGTGAGAGCGCAAGGGCGATGTGTCATTAGTCTGATTGAGTCACTGGACTCACAGTGAAAAATCCTCAAATTGTTTGCAAATAAAAAAGCACTTATCGAGTTTTATCTCGTAAGTGCTTGATTGTCAAGTGGGCCCACCTGGAATCGAACCAGGCACCTACTGATTATGAGTCACGTCGAAATTGTACTTTTTTAATTTTTCATATTTTTGATTATTTATTTAATTGTCTGTTAATTAGGGTTTTGTGATTTTTATTTTTTGATATACTTGTCGTTTGTTTTGGATGTTTTCATATGTTTGTATTGCAAGTGTATTGCAACCACTACCAAATGACAAGAAATCATGGGCCCCGTTACAATCAATTTATTCCTCGATAAGCGGACTTCAAAAGAGGGTGAAGGCATAGTGAAATGGTTGGTCTCCTTCAACGGGAAGCAGAGACTTTTCACCACCGGTATTAAGGTGCTGGATGAAGATTGGGCATTTCTGAAAAAGCACAGAAATGGAATTCCAGGGCAAGTTAAAAATGACTATCGTCGGAAGTTGTGGAACATGCTATACGGAACCTATTTTGTAGAGGATCAAACCGGCAAGGAAGTGGAGAGTTATATGGCCCGAGCGAAAACCGTTATCTCCAACCTTCGTGGTGATTTTAGTTTTGAAGTGTTCGCATATGAAATAAGTATGTATGGTCAGGAGAGGAAGCCGTTGGAAGACCGGAAGGATCAAAATAACGTTATCACGGCGCTGAAATCGAAAGCGGAGTCAATGACGCTGCAAGGTAGAATCGGTAACGCAACCAGTTATCACTCGGCTGCTGCTTCTCTTGCCCGTTTCGTGGGCTCTCTCACGGTTGAACAGCGATATGAATATTTGCATTTTATTGCCCCAAAAGGAAAGGTTGTTGCCGCAGAGGACCTGGTTATAAAATTTGAACACCTGACGTCGAAGCTGCTTACTATGTATGAGAAATGGATGCTTAAACATGGAAAAGCAGCAAAAAGCAAAAAAGGAAAAGCAGTTCCAGCTTCCATTACCACGGTGGGTATTTATGGCCGCCATATTAGATCCGTGTTTAATGATGCCATCGAGAATGGGGTTGTAAATCGTGATTTGTACCCCTTTACAAAAAATCGTTATACCATTCCGGCAGGTACCAACACAAAAAAGGCGTTGACGAAAGCCGAGGTGCTAAGTATTATTGCTTACGAATGTAAGCCAGGTATGGAGCAGCGCAGTCGGGACTTGTGGGTTTTTTCGTACCTATGTAATGGAATGAATATGAACGATATATGTCGGCTAAAATGGGAAGATGTTCAATCCGGAAGCTTGACGTTTGTGCGACAAAAAACGGCGCGAAGCAGGAAGAGCAATCAGTCACGAATTAAAGTGACTTTACTACCTGAAACAGTGGAGATCATCGAAAGATGGGCCAGTGAAGACCGGAAGCCGACGAAACACGTATTCCCATTTCTTATGAATGATATGACAGCGGAGAGAGAAAGGATTGTAATCAGTCAGGTCATTAAGATTACCAATCAATATATGAGGGGAATTGCCAAAGAGCTTGAAATTCAAAGCGATGTGAATACGTACAGTGCCAGACACTCCTTTGCCACAATCCTTCTTCAATCCGAAGCTCCGCTGGCCTTCATTAGTCAGGCGCTTGGTCACACATCGATTTCTACGACAGAAAGTTACCTGGGAAGCTTCGATGATGAAAAAACAAAGAAATACCTGAGCGCGTTGTTGTAGTATCTCAGGGCAGTCTGAATTCCAAAAAATACCAGTGCGCCGAAACTAAATCCCAGGCATGGATCATTTCAAAGAGTATTTCACTTTTATCCAAAAATTTGATTTGCGCCTTTCTGAAATGCGGGACAAGCGGAAATCGTCCAAAGCCGGGCCCATCACAGGCCTGGGATATAGCATCAAACACCAGAACCCGTACTTCTCGTTTGAGTTTCGTCAGCGGCTGCGGATTTTGAAAGAGCTCGCCTTAATTGACATCTTTGGCGTCGACCGGAAAAACAGAAACGCATATCTCGGTCAGACCAGGAAGCTGCTGATCCAGTTCAATCGGTTCTGGGAGAATTACTTCAACAACAATCCGACCGCGGGTGAAGTATACCGGGATGATTTTCTGCTGATAATCGAACTCGGTGAAATTTTTTGCACCACGATATTGGAGCCAGGCAAAATGGATGTCATCGTTACGCCCGAATTCGTTGACGACTTGTGCGACTCCGTCCGGGAAAGGGAGGAAAGCCTCGCCCAGTTTTTCGAGGAGATCAACGCGCTTGAAAATACGGAGGAACATGATACCGACCTTCGGACAGTCGAAGTGAACCCCAAACCATTACGTGTTCGCCGTTTCCCTGTTTTTACGGAAGGTATAGCCGAGCAATTTTTCCGAATTTTTAAGGAATATTTCGACATACAGGAACAGCCGTCCCTATTCTCACTTCTGACAACTAACGCTTCTCCCAAAAGAAAGCTACTTTTCAACAGCAATGGTAATCAGCTAGCAGACGCTTTCAAACAGCTGATCGAAGGGAATCTGATCGTTTCCTGCAACAAGGCGGAACTTGAAAGCTGGATTATTGCGCACTTCCGGTATGTCTCAAATGGTCATGCGAAATCCTTCACAGCTGGCTACCTGAATGGAATTATCTCCTCCGACGCTAAAATCTGTAAGTCTCCAATTTTGACTGTGAACAGGAAAAGTTCTGGTTTGATATTGGTTCCCGTCGGCAGGACGAAAAAGCGGAGCGGGGACTAAATCATTAGACCTTGCTTACCCGACCAATCCATACGTGGCCAACTTTTTTGCTATACATTGTCTCGTCCCGACCTTCAAGTACGTCTTTCTCTTCGATGAAACCCTTTCTTAGGAGATTGTTAATGTCATCTTCATCTAGCTCTTCAATTTGTTTGAAGCACAAATCTTCATCATCGTGCACCTGCCAAGTGAATAGTTGCAATTCTGGGATGCTTTTTGCCCAACAGAGGGGTAGCGACTTATTTTTTGAACTCTTTTTGTAATAGTTGTCCCTAGCTCCGCCAAAACTATCAACCTTTGCACACACAACTTCGCTTCTGATAGTATTCGGATAGTTCAGCCAGATTTGAAGGTCGTAGGGAATCTTCTGGCGATCAAAAATCTCTTGCCAAAGATTATGGATTACGACCAGTTTTTGGATTATTAAACGAAAATACCAATCTGGTGGTACCCTTTCAGTTACCCGTGTCCAAGGATCAATTCTTATTTTGACATATTCTTCGCCCTTCACTTCGAAGTAGCTTAGATCAGGCATTTTGTTGGCCTCGAACCATCGATCTATTTTCTTAACCTTTCTTTTCCAGCCTCTGATTCTCTTTTTATTGGTGTTTGTAAAGCTCATTTCTTGTACTCTTCTTGTACCTCAACCTGCTCTTTGATGTGTTGCAAAACCCGATTGTGAATTTTGTGCACGATAAAGTCACTCCACATTGTCCAGTAAAACCCTGGGCGGATTTTGTTGACGTACCAAGTAGTCCCTTCCAATAAAGTATGACCATCCGGAAGCTTTGTAAGCTTAAACTGCCCTTCCTTCGAAATCCAATAACCATGCAAGTGATTAGGGCGGACATCATAAAAGCTGACTTCCTTCATGGATGCTGGTTGCTCCTCGACAGAAAACTTCAACAGCCTGGGTTCATCCCAAACCGTGATAGGCTCCACAAAACTTCCCGTTGAAAAATTACAGCGCCTAACAGCTCCTACACCGCTTCCTTTGATCGTTGCGTCAATAGGGTAAGCAATACCAGTCTTGAAAATGAGCTCAGTCGGCTCACCTAATCTTGGAAATGCGATGACATTGTCCCAGACTTTCTCTGGCGTGGCGTTTATTTTGACAGAGCTTGTTACCGACCTTAAATCATCGTCCTTGACGGCTTTTCCTTCAAATGCCATTAACGCAGGAACGGATAATAACAGCAGAGTACCAGCAGCCCGGGTCCCATTATTAGACATATTGGGAAGAAAGATTCGTGCAACCAAGTACCCTAAGTATGTAAGCAGAAGGCCTATCGGTGCTGCCATTATCAGGCAGATGATACCTTCCCAAGCGAAAATCAGCAGTCCAATGCAGAAAATTAGCAAAGTTAGATATGCATTATTTCGGATCTTTTTATCCGGCTCCTGCTTTTTATGGCCGTACATTAGTGTGGAAGTCGCTCCAATTACAAAAGGGAGCCATAGGAACAATCCGTAAGAGTACGCCCTTAGAATATCGGTGCTAAAATACGTGCAGGCCCAACCAAACGAGCAGGGTACTGCAATCGACAGTACCTTCCTTAAAGAAAACGTGTGGGTGGAGTTATCAAATTGCGACATTGTTTCAATAAAAGAAGAGGATCAGTATGGATCAAATCTCATAACTTGCTAGACAGTTTTCAATTCATAGCCTTAGAAATAATCGATATAGATCTTGAAGACCTGGCGGTTTTGGATTACTAGGGAACAATATTTTTGTCCCGCTCAATTGCTTTGCTTGGATCCACATTGCCTACATCAAACCCATCGTAAGTTATTTCATATTTCTCGGCTAACCTGTATAACTTCTCATTGAGCTCGAACAGGCTTTTCGCATTGTGAATTTCCTTTCTTTCCAGATGCAACCAATAATCCTTCTTATCACCACGGTAAGTCTTGACGAACACAAAGTTTTCGACAACCAGTTCGCTTTTAATCTGCTCAAAACTATGTCGCTTGAGTGCTACAAAAAAATATCCCCATAACATTGTCTTATCCGTATTAACGCCATCCGCCTTCATCTTGGAAAACATGCTTTCGATTTGCTCGAAAGGTATTTTTTGCGATTTCGCGTTCGAGCAAAAGAACAGGCTAAACAGAATAGACCAAAAAACTTTTTTCATTACTATCTACAAAAATCAAAAAATGTCAGTAGGTAAAAGTAAGGTGACACCACTGCCTACTTGTAACCCTCCAAAACAACGACATAACATTGCGGTATCAAACAAAAACACCAATTGTTATGGAGCAATATTCATTCGACCAACTCCCGCGTGCGGTTTCAGAGCTTCACCAGAAGCTTGACAATCTTCAAGACCTGTTAATGGAATCCCGGCAGCCCCTTCCAGAAGCAGCCGAACTAATGACCATTTCCCAGGCGGCCGAGTTTCTTAACCTTTCGGTGCAGACGCTATACGGGAAAGTGTGCCACAGGGAGATTCCTGTAAGCAAGAAAGGCAAGCGGCTCTACTTCTACAAGTCTGAATTAGAAGACTGGATTAAATCAGGAAAGAAAAAAACCATGGCTGAGCTGCGAGAGCAAATTCCATCTCTGGGAGGGCCTGCCAAGAGCAAACTTCGCTAAGCTAATTCCTGTATCATGACAAGCAGCAATTATCCGTTGAATCTGCCAGGCAGCTACATACGGGTTCAGACTGGCTATTACAAAAAATGTATGCAGCCGACCGTCAGTAAGGAATTTGTCGAAATGTGGATCCCATGGTCGGCTGAGATGCTCAGACAAGACCTTGAACCTAGCCAGATCAAAAAGATCCGGAAATTCGATGGTTTCTGTTGCGTCCCAGATCATTTAGACTACAAAGAGACCGTCGGGAACTTTTACAATCTCTATCATCGGCTGGAAGCGAAGCCAGAACCAGGCGACCCGGTAATTACACTCGGATTTATCAAGCACATATTCGGAGAGCAATATGAATTGGGCTTAGATTATTTAAGCCTGCTTTATCAAAGGCCGACACAGAAGCTTCCTGTATTATGCCTGGTCTCGAAGGAGCGGAAAACCGGGAAAACTACCTTCCTGAATTTTCTAAAATTGATCTTTGGCAAGAACATGACCTTCAATGGCAACAGTGATTTCAGGTCTCAATTTAATTCCGATTGGATGAACACCCTGATCATTGCTGTGGATGAAGTGCTGCTCGACCGGCGGGAAGATTCGGAGAAAATCAAGAATCTCAGCACTGCAAGAAATTCCAAGGTTGAAGCCAAAGGGAAGGACCGTAAGGAAACCGAGTTCTTTGGAAAGTTTGTACTGTGCTCTAACAATGAAGAAAACTTCATTGTGATCGACCCTGCCGAAACGCGCTACTGGATACGAAAGGTACCAGTGCTCCAATCCGAAAATATTCACCTTCTCGACTCAATGGCCTGCGAGCTTCCCGCATTTCTGCATTATTTGCTCTCGCGCAACCTCTCGGTGCCGATCGCCCAAACCAGAATGTGGTTTTCGGAAAGACAGATACGTACCGAAGCATTAATGCGCGTCATTCGTAACAACCGTAACCGGCTGGAAACCGAAATGCTATTTATTGTGAGAGAAATCTTCGAAAATACAGGCATCGACAAGCTTGAATTCACCAATAAGGATATGCTTGAACTATTGAAGCGGAATATGCCCAGGCTCACCCGTCAGCAGGTTTCCAATGTGTTACAGAACGACTGGGGATTGAAACCGGCCGCCAATAGCCTGAATTATCAGACCTACCTATACAACGGCTGCAATGACCTGGCCGCAGTTCATTCAACCGGTAGGTATTACAGCATCACTACTGATTGGATCCGGGCAAAGTTTGATGAGAGCTTTTAATTGGAGTCCAACTCGTTAATTTTCAGCGCATAACACACTCATCAAGATATTCCTATTTATGATGAGGTTTGATGAGTACGATGAGAAAACTCATCAAGGCTGAAATGGATGATGAGGCTATGATGAGCGCTTATCTTATTTGCTATCAAGTCCTTATATCTACTTCTCATCATCTCATCGAAAAATACACGTCTACCAGCCCGCACAAAAAGAGGTTTGCTTATCAAATAAATAAAATCATGAACATCAAGCAGTTAAACGAGCTACCAATCACTGATTTTCTCAGTAAAATCGGTGTTGAACCTAGTTATACCAAGGGAGAAAACTACTGGTATTTATCCCCTATCCGTGACCCGGAGCGTTCTGCGTCGTTTCGGGTAAATACGTCGATTAACAGATGGTACGACTACGCCCTGCTGAAAGGTGGTGAGTTATTCGATCTGGCCGAACGGCTGTTTCCAAATCTGGATGCTTCCAGTGTGGTGGAAAAAATAAATGGCCTTTTTCTTTTTGAACGGCAAAATCATCCGGTAACAATTCTGTCGCAACCTATAAGGCAAAGCGTTACGGAAAAGCAGCCAAGTATTCCTGCTATTATCATCCGTGATATTAAGCCCCTGGGAAACAATCCCGCGATTAGCAGTTATCTGGCAACCCGGGGAATTCCACTTGAAGTTGCCCTTCCATATTGCAAGGAGGTCTACTATAAGATCGGGGGTTTTAACTATTTCGCCGCCGGTTTTGAAACCCGGTCAGGCGGCTATGAGCTCAGAAGTGAGTACTTCAAAGGCAGCTCTTCCCCCAAGGACATCACTCATATCCAGCTCGGCCACAAATCCGTCTGCGTAATGGAAGGCTTCACTGATTTTCTCTCCCTTCTCGCGTTACGAAAATCGGAGCCTGTCCGCAGCGACTTTGTTGTTTTAAACTCGGTCAGCCTGGCGGATCGAAGCCTGGATATCCTCAGAAGTTACCGGACGGTTTTCGTGTATCCAGACCACGATGCAGCCGGCACCAGGCTGCTGGAAAAGTTCGAGCATGCCGGGATCAACTTCGTTGATGCTTCCGGCATTTATCAAAATTACAAGGATCTGAACCAGATGCTGGTTGCAATCAAAGCGTCTGAAGACCAGGCCCGGCAACAGCGGCCCAAACGGTCGCAGGGACTGGGCATGTGAATTCTATTTCTAGCAGTTTCCCAAAAACGGCCGCAGTTTAAGCAGTGACGATAGCCGGCAACCGTGTCCTTTTCTTGTCAAAGAAAAGGAGCAAGCGGAAGTTGGGCAGAGCCCTACTTTGCTTGCCATTTGCGCTGCAAATGGGGTTTTGCGTATCCTCCGGGGATACGCCGATCTGTTTTTGCTGGTGAATGAAAAGAAAACAGGATACCAGACGGTATTCCTGATACACAAATTAAGGCATTTGGGCCTGTTCGGCCTTTTGCCATCAACAAAGCCAACATATGGAAGATATCAATGTAAAATCGGTCAGGTACCCTGCCACTGTCGACGAGAAGTTTGAGAAGATCGCCCTTAAGCTGGGGCGGACAAAACGGCAAGTCTTCATCCAGATGGTGGACTATTTCTATAAAAGCAAGAAAGATCCTTCGGATTTGAATGATGAACTTTTGAAGAATGCCTTGATGAAAAGCCACAAGGATTACATCGGCTTTATCCGAAAGCAGGAAGAGATCCTGCTCATCCCGATCAAGACCGAAATGGAACGGGTAGCTGAATCGCAGGACGAGATTGTTCAGCGGTTCAACAGCCAAATAGCCAAAGCCAACTCGGACCTTCTCAACAATCAAAATGAACTGGCGCGCCGGTTCAGGGAAACCGATGCGCTGATGGAAACAATCAGGAAAACCCAACGGAGCAAGGAGCTCTTGAAAGCGCAGTTTCTATATATCCTGGACAGCTATATCAAATCCAGGGACTCGTTTGGCATGATGACACTAGCCCGCGAGAAAGAAGAGCTGATTGCTGCCACCAAGATGCAGGTCAATTTATTGTAAGCAAAGTAAACAACAGATCACAAGTCATGTTCATTAACATCACCGACAGCAAGGAAGCCAACAATAAAGGGAGCAGTGGCGGACTGGTGCATTATCTGGAAAAAGAGAATCGGCTTGCCCCCAAGCAAAAAATAGAGCACTGGTTTAATGGGCAGCGGTCCGAAATCCGGCCCTATGAGGTCATCACCAAGATCGATAACAATATCGCCAAGCTCGGCAGGGGGGATGCGAAATTCTTTTTGGTCAATATCAGTCCGAGCCAGAAAGAAATTGCGTTCCTGAAAAAGCAGTACGGCGAGGAGGGCGCGAAAGAGCAAATGAAAGAATTTGCTGCCAGCGTGATGGATGAATATGCCCGGAACTTTAATCGTGATGGTATCGGCAGGCATCAAGACCTGATCTGGTTTGCTAAGCTGGAAAACTACCGTTACTATGGCCATAATGATCCCGAAGTCAAACAAGGTATCAAGATGAGAGGCGAGCGGAAGGAGGGTGAGCAGATGCACGTACAGGTAATCGTCAGCAGGAAGGATGCCACAAACAAGATCAAGCTTAGCCCTATGAACACCTCCCAGGGCAGGAATGCGGAGCATTCCAAAAAGATGGGCCAATTTGATCGGGTGGCTTTCAAACAGAGTGGAGAGAGCCTTTTTGATCGCAAGTTCGGGTTTGACAGGCAGCTTAAAGAGACGCTTGCCTATGCTAACGTCCAGAAAAACGGCAAACTGATGCAGCGGGAGCAGTTGAACGTTCTGATCAAAGCTGCTTCGAAAAATTACAAGAGCAGATCAGTGGCCAACGAGCTGGCGCTGGGTGTTTCCCAACGCTTGTTTGTTAACACGGCTGATATGCTAGCTGAAACAGGCAAATCAACAGCAGATTTTCTGAAAATATTGCTCGAGCCCTGCTATCCTGCCGGAACTGACCTGGTTCCAGAATATCTGAGAAAAAAAGGGAAGAAAAAATCGAGGGGCCAGCAGATCAAACTCTGAAATCCGGGGCAAAAACCAAATATTGTAACGCCGTTTGGGTCCGTATAGGCAAAGCAGCGTTACTTGCGACAAGTCGTTTTATACGACAAAAAACCAAGGCGCCCAAATCCTGGACACTGGAACTCGTAACCTTACTAGAAAGCCTGCTGAAAAAGAACCCGCGCCATCCGGACTCGCATTACCTGTACACACACGCACGAGAGGCTTCCGCAACTCTCGAAAAGGCTAGGTTCCAAGTTTCAGAAGGCGAAGCCGATCCCAGCTTTTGCTTGCAATTCCGCCCTGTTTACTTTTAAGAATCTTTTCTGAACGCTCGCCCCGGAATAGCTGACCGTGGCGTCGAAATACAACTTTTGAAACAAACGCTGTTGATATCCTGTCAAAATTCCCGCCGAGGTATCCCAGGAACTGAAAACAGCACGCTGAGGGTCAACCGGTACAATAAAGCGAATAACAGACCGGTAATAGTTGTACGCAAAACGGGAGCCGACGTACAATCCAGACAGGTTATCCGAGGCTTTTCCCTTTCTCACCTGGCGTTTTTGCAGATAGTACCAACGGAATTGTGCTTCCCCGACTACAACGAACGAACTGCCCCCAGACGAAGAATTGGTGGTTTCATTCCAAACACTCAGATTGACAGACAACGGACTCTTCCCCAACTTCCGCTCATAACCGACTTCCCCTCTGATTGATTGGCTTTCGATCCCTATATTCAGCTCAGGCAATCGGATTTTAAAATGTTGTTTCACGAAATAGTCGCAATGCAGAACATCACATAACGGGCCTTTATGATTTCTTTTCCAATCACCAAATGCGATCCCAAGCAAGGAACGCGAGGCTATCGCAAAGTTTCGGGCAGTAAAGCCTGGCACCTCGGGGTAGTCGGTCCGATACACTGACAGGTACGGGCTCACGTAGTAAAGGCCTAGCGAGAAATCTAGAAATCCATTCGAGAGAAACCGACTTTGAAGCCCATATGTGAGGCTAAAATGTTGCCTCGACCGGTGACTCTGAATAGCAGACAGCGATCTTTCGTAAGAAATCGCCAGATAACTCCCGCTAAAATTGTTCGCACTTTGCTGGCGGGCTATCCGCTTGTTCATTTCAAAATACCATCGGCTTCCAATACTCGCAAACAAATTCCTTCCGCTTAACTGCCGTTGGAAACGATTGATGGTCAGTGAATTCCCGTCAATGATTGCCCGTGACGTGAGTGTCGCCTCTAATGACCAGGCAGGCAATACCTTATATTCAAATGCAGCATTCAAGCCAATTCCGTTATAAGTAGTCGCCAGATACCCCAGCTTGAACATCTTGCGCGTGGGTATTTTGGTCATGAAAACATTTTCATAACGATCGATGAAGCGCTGCTCGGTGATCAAGCTGGTCTCTTCCGAGAATGTGACGGAAGTAGTGTCTTGGGCAAGTGCATGCGTGGCAAACGCCAGCGGTAGCATGAATACACGAAAAAATTGCCGCATCGATTTTTCAAATAAGGGCTGGGATTCAGCACAAAGAGGCCAAAGGTAACATCGATCGTTGTATGAGTTACAAATAAATATTGCCTACACTGCCTGTCCTTAATTTGTAATTCAAAGCTCAAATCTTCGTCCAGTGCTGGCCAGTGAATTTCGAAGGGGGAAAGCTCGAACTGCTCGCACTCTGCCTGGGAAGCATTGTAAAGCCTGGGAAACCACTCCAACGGCATACTCCGCTCTTCGCCTGATGCCGTCCGGATAAAAATGCGATCGTCTTGAAACCAAATAGCTCTCCATGCTGTGCTGCTACGATCCGGATTTAATGCTTTCCCATACATTCTCCGGATTGACTGTGATCACCTCCCCTTTTGCCTTACTCGATCTGGCTGTTTGACCTTCTTCTCAAAAGAAAGGCTGTAAAGGGTTCCTTTCCATTTTCCTGGGTCATTCATCATTCAAAACTTAGGTAAATTTAGCCGGCCTTACGGCCGGCGCGTGATATCGCTCAAAACCGGGCATTATTTGAGCCATGCTCAATTACATCCTAATTTTGATTTGCAAATTTCCTGAGGTGGAATCATTTAACGAAACGTACTTCACGTAAAGCTTTTGGCCATAATAGTCTCCCCTGTCGTCCACAATTTTCACTTTTCCCTTTGGTATTAATATCTCATTGGGAAAAGAGAATACCGTGTCCGCATCTGGCTCGCTTCCGGACCAAAGGATTTTCGCATCATGGCTAAGCTCTCCCTCAATCGTAAAATATGCAAATACAGGCTTCTTCTTGTTTTCGATGATGAAGTAGTCATCCTTTTTTACGTCGCTTACCTGATGATTGAATTTTTCAGACTTTAAGCCCAAGTCTTCGCAGCCAGTCAGAGCGGCAACCATCAAGCATAACAGTACTGTTTGTTTCATATGAATGTTCGTTGATTTCCTCGTTAACGCAAAAGTCGCATCTCCTTGTACAAAACGAAGAACTTCACCGATCCCAGGCTTCGCCGCTTGTTCTGTGTTTCCTCATTTAACATAAAATCCGTTATCCGAAATCCTCGGGCATTTTCTGGCTTCTGTCCTGTTTCCGACTGTCAAATTCAAAAGAAGATGAGAATTTACAGAACTTGGTGAGAATCTGGATGTCCACCCTGTTCGAAAAATAAGTTAGAATACTAATCATCAACATATTATCTTCAATAGCCCAACCAAACTATTCTCATCATCTTTTGTAAAATCCCGAACTATTCTCACCATCTTCTGTATATTTTCTCGCTACCTATTGTAAAACCACGCTGAATCGTCCAATTATTCTCATTATCTATTGGATTTGACAACGAAGAATAAAGCGCAGGGGAGATTGTTAACGAGGTTCAGCGCCTTGGTGGCCGAAACCGTTAGTCTGACCGGTATTAGCATGTCCAGCGTGAAACGTTATCGCAAGCAAATTCACGCTGCAATCGATCAATCCAGAATTCATTCAAAATGAAATCGAGCTGGCCAGTCGGCATCCATTCTCAAAACCAGACTGACTGAGTTGTAGCAAAAAAATAACCGGGCGAGTAGCCCGGCTATCAACATAACTAGAATTGAGCGTTTTTATTTATTGTAAAAGAACTCTTGTTCTATCTGTCGTTGTTTCACCATTTTTACTATAAGTCACATGCAAATAATAAGTACCACGCGGCAGTGAGCTTACATCAATTTTGAAAACTCCGTCTGAGCCAACTTTCGAATGAATCCCGTCAGATTTTATACTATAAACAGCCTCTTGTGTTTTTTCGCTAAATAAGGAAATTTGATCCGGCATGGAAGCGGTAGTTTCGTAGTGTTCGAACTGTACAAATAATTGATCTTTTGCTGGATTTGGAAATACTGTGTATCGGGCCGAGCAATTATCGATGCATATAGTTGTGCCAGCACTGGCAGAACCGCAAGAATTGGACATGTTCAGCGTCAATCCGTAACAATCTGGCACATTTGTATAAAAGGAGGCACTACCGTTTCCAAAATCGCTTAAAGAGGCATTCGAAGCATTTCCGCTGGTGATCGACCAAACCGAACTTGTTGGGTTGCCAGTCATAGTAGCAACTACAAGCTGACTGGTACCCGCGCAGTTGTTTGGTGCGCTAATAGATATATTGGTCGCGATAGGCTTACCTACGCTGATTGTTTTTGTCAATACGAGTGTTCCACAACCACCGGACACGGTAGCCGTAAGTGTAACGCTTCCGTGGAAGCTGCCCATTCTTGTTGCAACACCGCTGCTATTTATCGTTACTGCGCTAGTATTACTACTTGACCACGCCACAGTAGAACCTTGCGGAAGGTTCGCAACAGAATAAGTTGAGCTAGGGCAAAGGTGGTCAACTCCGGAGATACTAGACTGTGTTGCCGTTCCCACATTAACGGCCTTCCATGCATTTTCAACTTGCTGAACCAAAACACCGTTTTGATTACCACATAACGCCCTGGCAGCATTTACCATCCCGGTTCTGACTTGCGCATAAGTTGTAGTATTGTCAAGGAAATTTCCAAAGACTGCCCTGACTATTAAATTCTCTAACAGATCCATCCCTACACCGTATACGTTATAAAAACCTCCTACATCATTGGTTCCCGACCCGCCGCTAGCCAATAGATAAGCCCAATGGGACAAAACACCACTCCGTTCGTACTTATCAGAACTTCCATTATACTGTGCTCCGTTGTATGTGTCAGCCATTGTACGGTTGACGCCTGCTGAATTTGTATTTTGTAAGTCTCTCAAACAAGTATTGAAAACGGTAAGTTGTTCAGCAATTTGCCAAATGTTGCCGCCGGTGATTCTGTGCTGCATAATAGCCCCCCAAACATCACTAAGACCTTCATTAAATGACCCTTGGTCGCCCGTATTGCCCCATCCTATCTGAAAATTAGTAATACCATGTCCATATTCATGAGCGACCACATCTACACTAGCCACAGGACTAAAAACCACATCTCCGTCACCGAAGGCTAAATAGTGATCCACGTTGTTCCAAAGAGCATTATCTCGATCAGGCTGAGCCGTTCCATATCTGATATGGGCATTAATAGGTTGTCCTGCGCCGGAGACTGGATTGTTAAAACTATTGATAGCATGTGCGGTATTCATCCTGTCATATATACGCTGCAAGGCCCAGTGCACATCCAGTGCCATGTCGTTTTCCCCAGGAGTATGCTCTGCCGCAGTCCATGTGTTATTGTTATCCCTTAACTCGATACTAGTTGTAATATTTGTGCTGCCTTGCAAATTGCGAGTGTGAATAGTAGCGCCTCTTGTGTTGTCAAATAAGCGATATCGCGGGGTTACAGAGACATCGTCGAAGGCGCTTGCGGTTTGAGTTCCGCTATACCTTGTAGAGAAAGTGCCTGTTGCAGGCGGTAATGCATATGTACGCATCGTTGGCACTTTTTTTGGAGTGCTCCGGGTCATCATTTCCTCATTTGTGCTACTTGCTGAGCCATGTGAAAATATTGGCTCAGTCGCCAAAATGTTACCCGTTTGCGCGTCAACAAAACCGATCGCATCATTTGCCGGATGATTGCTGCGTAGGTAAATCTTATAAACCAAAAGGGCAGTACTGTCCAAAGATGCAATTTCCTTAATCAGCAATTCTGAGGTAAAATCTGAAACATCAGAGCTAGGTATTTGTTTGAAATTCGCAAATGAGTCCTTCGCTATCTTATCCGTAATTTTCGGACGAACATCAAGGCCTTCCAATTTTACAAAATGGCCATGAGCATAAAACATCTTCCCGGCTTTATAGTGGAAGTTATACCCTGCACCGTCTACTTTCACACCTTTGTAAAACTGATCAAAGTGATCGTCAATAAATTCCTGGCTACGCTGTTTATCTTTTGCTTTTACGAAACCGTCATCGGCAGTTGTTTTAAGATACTCCTTCATAAAATCCTGTTCAGAGAAAGTGGTGCCTTTATCCGAATCTGTAAACTCCATTGCCTGGATAATGCCCTTCCTGTCTTTGAGAACAGTCGGAGTCTCCGAGTTTTGCGCACTTGCAAAAAATGGGAAAACTGAAGTCATTGCGAAGAGTACTTGTGTTTTCATATTTTACATTAGTTTAGTTGATTCGTTTCCATTTCGATATCGAGAATATTGGCGAAGCATTTTCCATGTGAAGCTCCATTGTATCCCCATAAAATTTGGGGGTATAATAAAACCTAAGTTGATATCCGTCATCATAAGTTGCTGCTACATTTAACAGCGTATCAATCCAGTATTTTTTTGTGAAAGTTTTTTGTGTAGCATACTCATATTCAAGCAGTACACTATCAGGGAGAAAATGCCAGTATGCACCCGGTTTCTCAACGGGTGGTTGGTATTCACCATTACCTAAATAGAAGGGTTCCCATTTACCCAAGATTTCCTGACGGGGGTCTACTTCATCTTTGTGACAGCCAAGCAGTACAAGAGCTATAACAAATGTTAAAATCGCTTTCATGATCATTGAATATTTTATGGTTCGGTGCGCTTTTGCGCTTAGTGGTCTCGATAAGACGCAACACGATTTGCTATGAAAACATTTGGCACTTTGCTTTCATAGTGAGGTCGAAACACCGTAATGGTGTGTCGCCAACGCGATAAATTCTTATTGGGGGCGCTTTGAGCTGGGTGATTCCAAAAATTGAATCCGGCGGTTACTCAAAGTTATGATATAAAACTATTTTTACAATAATTTGTACAAAAACTTTTTATAAGCAGATTTTCAACAAAACAAAAGAAGAAATTAAAGTCGCCAAAAGGCATCAATACGATATTTATCGTATTACCATTAAAGCGAAATATTTCAATTGTGGTGGTACATTAGCCGAATTCAGCATTGAATATTTACATTTTTCAGTTGTTATATAAGTTATCTTATAAATAGGAGCTATAAAAATGAAAAAGCTTGGTTGCACAACAACCAAGCTTTTTGTCGTAAACCCTCCTCTATCAGTGTTTGAGTGGATTGCAAAATACGAATTTTTCAATTACATAGGTGTTGCCGGTTGACGGCCAGAGAGAGCATCGACAATCATTAACCTTTATTTATACCTTCTAGTCCCATTACAACGGTGGCAAGTGCTGTTTGCTGCATAGGTTTATGTTCTCTTCCATGTTTATTATAGGTTAAGTTAGGGTTATTCCCTTGGGCTGCCATCCCAGTTAACAAGTTGTGGGGTATTCAATCCAGCCTTTGAAACGTCATCTAGGGTTGTTAATACTGACTGCAAATAGGTGTTCCCCGACGCATCGGAAAAAGTGATATGTATTTCGATCTTAAATTCAAATGGTTTCCGTTTTTTAAGGAGATACATCTGTTCATCAGTTAGATTTACGCTGTCTACTTTAATGTAGATAGCTAGGCGGTCGCCAATTTTCATTCTGGTCAACTGCCACTGGTTAGTAATTCTTCGGGTTTGAACATCATAGAAATCGATGTATTCAGTACTAAATGCGAGAAATTTTACATCAATGGCGTCGTGATGCGTGACTGTGAAAGCGAAAACATGCCAAAAACGGTCTCCATACGGGATTTCGGTAGCTGTTGGTAGAACTATTTCGAAGTGAGGACGGATACTATTCCTGAATGCATCTGCCTGCATTTTGTTGTTTTCATTTGCCAGAACGATATTCTGATTGGCTATTTCGAGGTTTCGAGCGCCCTGTTGAAAGGCTTTGATTACATAGTAGATACCGAATCCTGATAGAATTAACTGAAAAAAAGCAATTACGCTTTGAATCCAGTCAGTTACAGAAGAATCAGCCATATGTAGGTGAAGATGAAACAACCGATATTCTGAGTTTTATGTGAACGTGACCCTTAATTCGAATCCATAACTTGGAATATTGCGCCTATACTTCTGTGAAATTATGAGCTAAAAAAACACAGAATTCATAGAGGCTGAGCCGACCAAAGCAGGCAAAAACTGAACAAAAATGACTAAAAATGTTCGACCTATGTTCGACCTAAATAAAAAAGCCACTTACATTTTTTTGTAAGTGGCTGATTATCAAGTGGAGAATATCGGATTCGAACCGACGACCTCTTGCATGCCATCATAAGCTCGCCGCAGTAAGGAGCATTAAGAGCATGGTTTGATTAGTTATCGACTTTGAATTGATTTACAACCACGGTAGTCAAATTATGAAGGCGTAATGCATTTTGGAGTCATGATGGACGTACAAAGAAAACCATGTAGAAACTGTACATTTGCTGAATCCTTACTCAGCTGGCCGATTACAAATGGAACTGTTAGCAGAAAATGAAAAGGCAATTTTGCTCCTTCTGGATAGAATGAACTTAATTAGCTCATCTATCACGGCTTTTCAAATCAACTATTCCGCCGAAGGCTTAACCATTGACGTACATATTAGGTTAGCACACCTCGTTGACATTTCTAGGGTCCTGCTTAGATTCGGTGTAGTTACCGAATACCAATTTTGCTGGGATTCAAGTCATCACTTCTACAACATAACGTTCTGTAAGATGTTTGTCAATGAGTGTGGTTATTATTGCTCGTTTGACCCGTTCGATGAAAGTGATCAGATCAACGATCGAGATAATGACTTCATCACAGCAAAATCAATTCAAGTATATGCGGATAAGGTGACGGCATGAAATAGAGATTACTCATATGTAAACTGGACCTTATCCCTATACACAAAACTTGGCGCCGCTGTCGTACACAGTTATTAACAACCCTCGTATCCGTCCGGCGATGATCTGATTGCCGAAAGCTTAGTCAATCATCGGGTTCATTAGTCGGTCATGTGCACCAAATTGGTCAAAAACACGTATTCCGCACTGGGTAAATAGTCTTTTGTATAATGATGTCAAGCTAAATGGAGTTTTCATTATGCTGTCGTTCTTTGAGTAACTGTCTTGCCGCTTCAAGTGCTTCTGGGACGAACTTTTTTTCAATTACAATCTCAGTCAGGATCTCTTCTGAATAGCTGCTGTATTTTTCTTTAAACTTTCCGACGCTTTCTTGGAAACCTGCCTTCTCTATTTTATCCTGTTCCTCCGGTGTTGGCTTATTCGTCAAGTTGTCGATAACAAACTGGTTTGCTCTCTTGAAATTGATAATGTACGCAACCAGTCCTGCTAAAAACGCCGCCGGCTGAAAACTTACTTTTAAGCTGCTTAAAGCAAAGCTTTGTGTCGTCTCCAAAGCAGGAAATGTCATGAGGTTAAAAAGTCCCCCAGCAATAGTTAGCCCCAAAGTGTATTTGTAATATGGAGGAAAGAACCAGTAGGTTACGAAATTTAGCCCGATAGCACCAAATGCGGCATAATGTTTTGTTGTCAACTCAAAGTTGTACATATCACCTGCCATAACAACTGTCCCATTAACTGCTGCAACAATGGCGTTGATACAATACGCTGCCAACAACAATAGTGGGAGCAATTGTCGGTGCTGTCTGCATGTTGCCAAAATTTGTTGTCTTCCCATTTGATCAATATCTAGTTAGACGTGGTCTTCAGGAGGTACAAGGTAGAACATTTGCAAATGTCTAGCCAATATCAAACAATGATCCTTGTTGAATTTCACCCTTCAAAACTATTGCAACTTTTATTGCAACAAAAAGAAAAAGGACTTAGCTTTTTTTGCTAAGTCCTTGATTTTCAAGTGGGCCCACCTGGAATCGAACCAGGCACCTACTGATTATGAGTCAGTTGCTCTAACCGAATGAGCTATAGGCCCTTTTCCAGCGCTTGTTTGGAGTGCAAAATTAGCGAAACGGTTCAATTCTCCAAATGAATACAACAAGATTAGCTTCTTTTGTCCGTTGGTTGTTTATTACTTTTGCCAAAAAATTGATTTTGAATAAAAGGAAAATCATCAATGATCCGGTCTACGGATTTATTTCGATCGCCTCGGATCTACTCTACGATCTGGTCGATCACCCTTACTTTCAGCGGCTAAGGCGTATCAGGCAGCTTGGCCTGGCCGATATCGTCTATCCCGGCGCTCTTCACACACGTTTTCACCACGCGCTCGGTGCGATGCACCTGATGAGTCAGGCGTTACGGACTTTACAGGAAAAAGGGCATATGATCTGGGAGCCGGAGCAGGAGGGCGCGCAGGCGGCGATTCTCTTGCATGACCTGGGGCATGGGCCGTTTTCCCACGTGCTCGAAAGCGTAGTAATACCCGGCGTTCCGCATGAGTCCATTACATTGACGATGATGAAGGATCTCAACCGCCAGTTGAACGGACGGCTTGATATTGCCATTCAAATGTTCGAAGGGACCTATCCACGCAAGTTTTACCACCAGATGATTTCCAGCCAGCTGGATATGGACCGGATGGACTACCTCAACCGTGACAGTTTCTACACAGGGGTGATCGAAGGCTCGATCGGCGCCGACCGGTTGATTAAAATGCTGGATATCAGCCACGATCAGTTGGTGGTGGAGGAGAAAGGGCTTTTGAGTATCGAAAACTTCCTGCATGCACGCAGGCTTATGTACTGGCAGGTGTACCTGCATAAAACGCTCCTGAGCGCACAGGCGATGCTCACGCAGATCATGCACCGCGCCCGCGAGCTTGCCGCAGCGGGAGAGCAGCTCTTCGCCACGCCCGATTTCGCCCGTTTTCTATACAATCGGTTCACACTCGCGGATTTCGATAGAGAGCCCGATTTGCTGGCCGCATTCAACGGATTGGACGATAACGACGTATGGGCATCTGTGAAAGGTTGGAAGACGCATCGGGACCCCGTTTTGTCGACACTTTGTGAGATGCTTTTGAACCGAAATCTATTTAAAATCAGCTTTTTTAACGAACCACCGGGTGAAGAATTACTGGCGCCGCTCCGGGAGCGACTGGTAGCTGCAGGCGTCTCCGAGCGCGACATGCAGTACTTTCTGGTCACCGGAGAAACCACCAATTGGGCCTACGAAAAGGAGCAGGACCCGATCCGTGTGAAAATGAAAAAAGGGAATTTGGTGGATATTGCCGATGCATCCGACATTCCGACCATCGAAGCCCTCACTAAGATTGTACGCAAGTACTATGTATGTTGGGGTAAAAATGTATCTTTGCGTGGTTAATTACGACCCTAAAAAGAAAAGCCCATTTAATAATTTTTTACGACGTTCTCGAATACTATTACCCGAAATTAGCCGATAAAATATGAAATTTACTGTCAGCGAGATTGCTCAAATGCTGAATGGAAGTGTTGTTGGGAATGATCAGATTACAATTAATTCGGCTGCAAAAATTGAAGAGGGCCTGCCGGGTTGTATATCTTTTCTGGCCAACAGCAAATATGAGCATTATATCTACTCCACACAGTCTTCGGCAGTAATTGTCAATAAAGATTTTACTCCCAAAAAAGATATTTCCGCGACGTTGATCTACGTCGAGAATGCCTATACCGCCTTCACAATCCTGCTCGAAGAATACCAGAAACGCCTGGCCGGTAGTAAGTCGGGGGTGGAGCAACCCAGTTTCATCGGTGATAACAGCCAGACGGGCGAGAACTGTTACCGCGGTGCGTTTTCGTATATCGGGAAAAATTGTGTGATCGGAAAAGAGGTGAAGATCTATCCGCAAGCCTGGCTGGGCGATGGGGTGGAAGTGGGAGATTACTCGGTGATCCACCCAGGAGTAAAAATTTACGACAACACGGTGATTGGAAAAAACGTCACCATTTTTGCCAACACAGTGATCGGCGGCGACGGTTTCGGTTTTGCACCGCAGGCCGATGGCAGCTATAAAACAATACCGCAGCTCGGAAATGTGATCATCGAGGATAACGTCAGCATCGGTTCCAACGCGACAATCGACTGTGCGACGATGGGTTCGACCATTATCCGTCAGGGAGCGAAAATAGATAACCTGGTTCAGATCGCACATAATGTAGAGATAGGAAAAAATACCGTAATTGCGGCCCAGTCAGGAGTGTCTGGTTCCACTACCATCGGCGAGCAATGCGTTATTGCTGGTCAGGTTGGGATAGTGGGCCATATTACGGTAGCAAACAATACCAAGATTGGGGCACAAAGCGGTTTGGGCAAATCCATTAAAAAGGAAGGCCTGTCGCTTTCCGGCTCCCCGGCCAGGGACCTGAACGAACATTTACGGTCCATGGCATTGGTGCGAAGGTTGCCTGAAATGGAAGAACGGCTGAAGGATCTGGAACGTAAGCAAGAAACCTCTGATTTTCAGTAATCTCCGTCAATCCCGATCGCACCTTATTTAGAAAAGGAAATAGATATAATGAACGAAAAACAACAAACCATTTCTAAGTCTGTATCCGTAACTGGAGTGGGTTTACATACCGGTGTTGTGGCGACGATGACATTCGTGCCGGCACCAGCGAACCACGGATACAAGTTCCAACGTGTTGATTTACCCGACCAGCCGATTGTTGATGCAGATGTCGATAATGTAGTGGATCTTTCCCGCGGTACTACCATCGAGCAGAACGGCGCGAGGATTCATACGGTTGAACACACACTTGCCGCCCTTGTAGGTTTGCAGATCGACAACGTGCTGATCCAACTCGACGGCCCTGAGCCGCCGATCATGGACGGCAGCTCCATCAAGTTCGTCGATGCATTGCTTGATGCAGGTATTGAAGAGCAGAATGCCTACCGCAACTACTTCGAGGTTCCGGAATACGTACATTATAAGAATAAGGACAAGGATACCGAGCTGGTGGCGCTGCCGCTTTCGGACTACCGCCTCACGGTGATGGTTGATTACAATTCAACGGTCATTAGCAGTCAGCACGCTTCTTTAAACGATATCACGCTTTTTAAAGACGACATCGCATCCTGCCGGACATTCGTGTTCCTGCACGAGCTGGAAGCACTTTACAAGCAAAACCTCATTAAAGGCGGTGACCTTACGAACGCGATCGTGATCGTGGATCGCGAGGTGCAGGATGGTGAATTAGATCATTTGTCGCAGCTTTTGAACAAGCCGAAAGTAAGCGTCGACAAGTCTAAGGGAATACTTAATAATGTAGACCTGCATTATTCCAATGAAATGGCGCGCCATAAGTTGCTCGATCTTATTGGAGACCTTGCATTGGTGGGAAGGCCTATTAAAGCACAAATCCTTGCTGCACGGCCGGGACACGCGGCGAATGTGGCATTAGCTAAAAAGATCAAAAAGCTGATCAAATCCGGCAAAGGAGATATTCCGCAATACGACCCTAACAAGGCTCCGGTCTTCGATATTAATCAGATAGGCCAGCTGCTGGCTCACCGTTATCCGTTCCAAATGATCGATAAGATCATCGCGCTGGATGAAAACAGCGTGGTGGGCGTGAAAAACGTGACGATCAACGAACAGTTTTTTCTGGGCCACTTTCCGGGTAACCCGGTAATGCCTGGCGTCCTGCAATTGGAAGCGATGGCGCAGACCGGCGGGATTCTCGTGCTTTCCAGCGTGCCCGACCCGGACAATTACTGGCCTTACCTGATCGGAATCGACGCATGCCGCTTCCGACGCAATGTATTTCCCGGTGATACGGTTATTTTTAAATGTGAATTCACGTCTCCGATGAAACGGGGGATTGTCAAAATGAGTGGCCGGGGATACGTAGCCGGACAGCTGGTGTGTGAAGCCGATATGATAGCAAGCCTGGTAAAGAAAAAATGACTCAATCATTAGCATATATCCATCCTGACGCTAAGATTGCTCAGAATGTAGAGATCGAACCCTTTGCAATGATCCATGCCGATGTTGAAATCGGGGAGGGATCTTGGATAGGATCACACGCTGTAATCAATTCGGGAGCACGGATTGGTAAAAACTGTAAAATCTATCCGGGGGCCGTCGTTTCGGCCACGCCTCAGGATTTGAAATACAATAATGAATACACCCTGACCGTCGTCGGCGACAATACGACCATCCGGGAGTACGCAACGATCAGCCGTGGTACCGAAGAGCATTGGAAGACCGTAGTAGGCTCCGACTGCCTGATCATGGCTTACGCGCACGTGGCGCACGATTGCCGGGTAGGAAGCAACTGCATTATCGGTAACAATGTGCAAATGGCAGGCCACGTTCATGTGGGCGACTGGGCTATTGTAAGTGCGTTGAGCGCGGTACACCAGTTTGTCAAGATCGGCATCCATGCATTCGTTTCAGGTGCGTCGCTCGTTCGGAAGGACGTTCCGCCTTTTACAAAAGCTGCCCGTGAGCCTATATCTTACGTAGGTATCAACTCGGTTGGTTTGCGGAGAAGAGGGTATAGCAACGAAAAAATTGTCGATATCCAGAATATCTACCGTTACATCTATATGAAGGGCTACAACAATGCCGAAGCACTTCAAAAAATCGAACTGGAAATGCCGCCTTCGAACGAGCGCGACGAGATCATTAACTTTATCCGCAACTCGGAAAGAGGTATTATGAAAAGTCCTTTCCAGACAACCGGCACCAGTGAGACGGAAGCTCAGTCTTGATAAAGCATTAGTTAAATAGCAAAAAAGGTCCGCTAGCGGACCTTTTTTGCTATTCCAGGACCGTGACCCGGTCGCCCACCTTCAGTTCTCCAAAATCCTGTACAGTTACATTCTGTCCAAACAAAATCTTGTTGCCGTTCCGCCGATAGGTTGCCAGGGTTTTTAGCGGCTCTGCGCCTTTTTCCGAGGTTTCCGGATCAATAGTTGTGAGCACGCAACGCGCGCATGGTTTTACTACTTCAAAACGCAGGTTGCCGATCGTGATCTGCTTCCATTGATCTTCGGCAAACGGCTCGGTGCCGCTGACGACGAAATTAGGCCGGAAACGCCGCATTTCGATCGGCTGCGCCAGGCGACCATTCAGATCGTCCAGCGAGGCCTGCGAAATGACCAGATAGGGGAAGCCATCGGCAAAGCTTACGTTCTCGTCATGCTGCGCGTAACGCGGATCAGCCTTTCTTTCGGTCGAATCGGGCATCACTACCAGCCGAAGGTCAAGGCCAAGCTGCCGGCTGAGCCAGGCGTCGGCATCGTCGGAAACGGTGACAGCCTCGGTGGTATCATCCCAGACTTTGACGGTGACGGGCAACGCGGTGGCTGGTTTGTAGGCTACCAGCACAAAGTCATGCGGATCGGCGCGAAGGAATATTTTCAATCCCTCTTCAAGTAAAGCGACGTCGATCAGCGCCATTTTTGGGTAGGCCCGCTGGGTGATAAAAACGTTTTCTTCATCGATGATCATCCACCGGCGATCGTATTGAAGTCCTCTTTCTTCGGTTAATGCTTTGCTGAGCCTGATCCCGCCAAGCGATTTGACAGGGTAGACCCAGATTTCTGATAATATCATGGCCATGATTATTCGATAGTCAGCTTGCGTATACGTTGGTTGGCTGAATCCGTAACAAAAAGATTTCCGTCTTTGTCCAAAGTACACCCTTGCGGATGTTTAAAAAGTGCATTTTCTCCCGGGCCTTCCTTGTACCCTCCCGTTCCGCCCTTGCCCGCGAGCGTTGCAACGTACCCGTCGGGGTATACGAGGCGGATGCAATGGTTCCATAAATCGTTCACGTAAAGATTTCCGATTTTATCGATCTGAATATTGCAGGGCTGATTGAACATCGCCTGGCCGGCTTCGCCGTCGCGGTAACCGCTTTTGGTGGGCGTCCCGGAGAAGGTGGTTACCAGGCCGTCCTGGGTGATTTTACGAATGCAATGGTTGTGTTTATCGGCGACGAAAATGTTCCCATTTTGGTCGAAATTGAGGTAAGAAGGCATATAAAACTTTGCGTCCCTAAGTTTGCCGTCCGCATAACCGGGCGTACTGCCGGCGAAAGTGGTAACCTGGCTGTCCGCCAATTTCCTGATCAGGCCATTCTCGGTATCGCAAATCCAGAGCACGCCTGTTTTGTCCAGTTTTACGCCATAGGGCCTTTTGAATTGGGCTGACGCCAGGCCGCCATCCGCTGTGCCGGGCTTGTCGGGCTCGCCGGCTACGGTCACCAGCGTGCCGTCGGAAAATACCCTTCTGATGGCGTGGTTTTCCTGGTCGGCTACGTAAATGGACCCGTCGGGAGCGAGTTCGATGCCGATAGGGAACTTCATCAATGCCTGGTTGCCTTTGCCGTCCTTAAAGCCTCCCTGCTCTGCGCCAGCCAGGGTGGAAGTGCTGCCATCGGTTTCAATGCGCCTTACCATGCAATTGCCAAGATCGGCGGCGAACATGACGCCCTTGCTGTCGGTTGCAATGTTGTACAACGTCCTGAATTCCGATTGTTGCGGCGTACCGTCCTTGTAGCCGCCGTCTTTGCCGTCGTCGCCCTTCCCGCTGCCCGAGAAGTAGCTCGTAGTGACGGTATAGAGGTAGCGGAATGCTGCAGCCGAAGTGACTTCTTTGCTGTTCACGGTTAATACCAGCTTCGCTAAACCACATTTCTCGGGTACGACGGCGGTAATTTCAGTATCGGTGACCGCATTGATCGTTGCTTTCAATCCATTGATTTGCAGCGATACTTTTGACGCATCGCTTCCGAAATGCTTGCCTTGTATTTTAATAACAGTACCCTTTTTGCCTGAAAGCGGAGAGAAGCCGCTCAATTCGGGGGCCTCCTTACCGCCGGTAACGGGCGGCGTTGGCGACGGAGCGTCGCCGCACGATAGCCAGATCGCCGAAACGGTTATTAATGTAAATAATAGGAATGCTTTCACGGGTTAATGATAAATCGGGTGGTACCCTGTTGTTGCTGCGATTCAAGTTGAAGCACATAAGCGCCTGCCGGAAGTTTGGAAACATCCAGCTCTGTTTTGCCGTTCACCTGCCTTTTTTCAAGGATCAGCGCGCGGCCGGTCATGTCGGTAACGGTCATTTGTACATTCTGTTGGGTTAATGGCCCCTCGATCTGCATTTTGCCGCGGATCGGATTCGGGTATACGCTGAAAGCATTGCGTGATGGCTCCAAGCCTGTCACCACTTCCCTCGGAAAGCTGATCTCCCAAATCTGCCCCTGGCCTTCCAACACGTATAATTTGTTGTCCACGATTTCTGCATCGGTAGGCTGGAAAAAGTCGGCGGCAATGCGGTGGGCATTCAATGTATAGTTGTCGCCGGCTGCGTTTTTCTTCAAATCGAGCATCAGCAGGTCTTGGCCCGGATCTTGCATCGGTCCGTAAGTAGCAGAGCCTTCCTGAAAGTTCAAAACAAACCCTTTGCCTTTGTATTCACCCCCAAATCCTGATTTTATATCAAAAACCAAACCCAGCGGAGACCTGTGAGCGGTGAACGTGCTGATAGTAGTTCCGCTTTCGCTGGCGTCCATCACCTTGCCGGTAGCAGCGTCGCGGTACATGTCGGCATCCGGACCGGCATTCAGGATTGGTTTGCGGAAAGTCAGGTTCTGCGGCTTTTTGGGGTATTGTTTGTCGTCATGAAATGCGCCGATCTGGTAGGCGGTGTAATTGCGGTTGATGAGCCTGTCGTCGCCCGGCTTGTATCCTGCAAACTGCATAGGCGTATCATTCCCGCCCATTTCCCAGGGAAAACCATAATGCGCGCCGGGCCTGATCCAGTTCATTTCCTCGGGGTCGTCGCGGTCGCCGGAATTTTCAACGCTAAACAGATCGCCATTGGCCGCGAATGCGAGGCTGAATGCATTGCGTACGCCGCGCACATGTACGTAAGGTGCGAGCGCGACCGAGTCGTTGGGCAGCAGCAGGTTTTCGGTATTAGCAGGTATTTTGAAAATGCAGCTGGTCAATGCCACTTCGCGGAGACCGGGGTAGCGGCCTTCATTGTCCTTTACTTCACCATGATCGGTGCGTGAGCCGCTGGCGATGTACATATCCTTGCCATCGGGCGAAAAGCAGATAGCACTGAAAGCGTGGTCGAAGAGTGTTTTGGAGGAAGCGTGTTCCGAAGTTTTGAATACCTCGGTCCAACCGAGCTTGCTATCGGTTAGCTTCGCTTTAACGGCCTTTCCGTACCCCGAAACACCCTGAGCGATAACGACATTACCCACCAGGTAAACGCTTCCTTCGTGCAATGCGAGCCCTTGAAGATAATTAATACCATGGTCCTGTGCCGAAGCCAACCTTTCAATGGTATGACTTCCCGACACGTTCGTGGTAATGTGAAACAGGTCGCCATTCCAGGCAATGGTGTAAAACGACTTGTCGGAAGCGTCGTAAGCGATCCTGGTTTGGGTGTCGGTGCCTTCGATGCGGAAGAATGGTTTGATCGTTAGGTCGTTGCGAAGCACCCGGGCCGTTTGTGCAAAAAGGGGATTTGCTATGCCCGCCAGGATTGATAGAAATAGAATGCCCAGGCAAAAGTGTTTCATACCATCCTGTTAAGGTTTCATATTGCTTTAAAACTCCATTCTCGCAAGCGGGCTCACCGTCTGGTCGCAGAACTCGCCTGCTTCGAACTTGTAGTGCGCTGCAATGGCGATCATCGCCGCATTGTCGGTACAATACTCGAAAGCAGGAATATACACATTCCAGCCGAGCTGGTCGCCGAGTTCCTGCAGCGATTTACGTAAACCTGAGTTAGCGGAAACACCACCAGCGATCGCGATCTCTTTGATACCGGTTTCGCGGGATGCCTTTTTCAGTTTTTTCAGGAGAATATCAATCAATGTAAACTGAATGCTGGCACAAATGTCGGCTATATTTTCCCTGATAAACTCCGGGTTCAGGCGGACCTGCTTTTGGAGAAAATACAGAAACGAAGTTTTGATGCCGCTGAATGAAAAGTCCAGCCCGGGTATTTCCGGAAGCGGGAAAGGATAGGCTTGGGGATTCCCCTGCGCGGCATATTTATCGATCAGCGGGCCTCCGGGATATGGCAGGTCGAGTAGCTTGGCAGTTTTATCAAAAGCCTCACCCACGGCGTCGTCGCGGGTTTCTCCGATGATTTCCATGTCCAGCGGGCCGGTCACTTTCACAATCTGCGTGTGTCCGCCGCTCACGGTAAGGCACAGGAACGGGAAGGCCGGTTTGGGGGCGTCGATGAAGTGCGCCAGCACGTGCGCCTGCATGTGGTTGATCTCGATCAGCGGAATGTCCAGCCCGAGCGCCATCGATTTCGCGAACGAGGTGCCCACCAGCAAAGCACCCAGCAAACCCGGTCCCTTGGTAAAAGCAATGGCATCCAGGTCTTTTTTTGCTATTTTTGCGTCATTCAATGCTTTGTCCACCACAGGCAGAATATGTTGCTGATGCGCCCGCGAGGCGAGCTCGGGAACGACGCCGCCGTACTGGGTGTGGATGAGTTGCGTAGCAACAACATTGGAGCGGATATTCCCGTTTGTTATAACAGCTGCGGAGGTTTCGTCACACGACGATTCAATTGCGAGGATATTCATACTGTGGAAAATATTCGCAAAATTAAGCATTAACAATAAGATAAGCAGTATCCTGCTGCGAAGCTGTATATGTTAAAATTCCTGAAGGCGCTTGGTAATGGTCTGATCGTAGTTGTCATCTTCGTGCTGCTGGCGCTTGGGATTGCTACTACGGCATTGCAGCTGCCTTCGGTTCAAACCTGGGCCGTCGGGTACCTTACGGCTGATATTTCCGGCAAACTCGGGTATCCTATCAGCATAGGAAAGGTCAATATCAAATGGTTCGACGTGGTTTCGCTCGAAGGGGTTTCGGTCAAAGATACCTCAGGCGCAGACATGATCGACGTCGGCCGGCTCGATGTGAACCTGAATCTCAACAACATCATCCGTGATTCGGCCACGGAGATTTTTCTCGACGAGGTCAATGTTTTCCAGCCGAATGTCCATTTAGTTATCGTTCCCAAATCGGGCGATCTTAATATCGACGGATTCATCGCCCGCATTAATGAACTCACCGCCCCGGCCGTACCCCGGCCGCCCAACGCGCCCGAGAACAACACCCCTTTCATCATCGGAAAAGCGAAGGTAATCGACGGTACTTTCGGTTATGACGATCCCCGCCAGCCCCGCGACCGTGGTGCACGGGTGTTCGATTACTCGCATTTCAGCCTCAAACACCTCTACGGAGAGCTCAGCGATTTCCTCGTTCAGGGGGATACCATTGCATTTCGTGCCAAAAACCTGAAAACGGTCGATAAGCAGACCGGCCTGGAAATGCATGATCTCGATACGAAATTCCTTTTTTGCCAGAAAAAAATGGAGTTGAAGGAGCTCGACGCACACATCGGCAATTCGCACCTGAAAGACGAAGTGATATTCTACTACAACCGTTCGGGCGAACTGGGCGATTTTAACCATAAGATCCGCATGAAAGGGCACCTGATCGGGAGCCGGGTGGATTCGCAGGACTTGGGGTTATTTTCAAGTTATATCGATGCTTTGAATGAAACCTGGCTGATATCCGGTGATTTCAACGGTAAGGTCGATGACTTTGTGCTCTCGAATACGGATCTGCGTTTTGGGAAAAACAGCAGGCTCATCGGCGATATTGGTTTCAAGGGACTTCCTAAGATCGAGGGCGTGCTGATGGATATCCGGCTGTCGGTCTCCAAAATCGATCCTGTGGACCTGGTGCAGTATTATCCCGAATGGGACATGCACCCCGATCTGCAAAAGTTCGGTTACACGTTGTTGGATGGTACATTCAAAGGAACACTCGAAGATTTTGCAGTGAATGCGTCGGCCTCGTCGGAGCTCGGCGAAGTGTCCGGCGATCTCGTTTTTCACATCGCGGATGCCAAAACTACCACTTATTCCGGCGAGGTTAAAACGGCGTCTTTCGGGCTGGGAACTTTATTGGAAGATGAGGACAACTGGCAGGAGCTCGATTTTGAAGGGAAGGTGTACGGAAAAGGATTAGAACTTTCTTTCGCTTCCGCCGATATGAATGCGGTCGTGCATCGTGTTGGTTTTCGCAATTACGACTATAAAAACATCCGGTTGAAAGGGAATTTACAAAACCAATATTTCAATGGCCTTGTTAGCTCCCGCGACAGCAACCTGGTGGTGAGCCTCGACGGCGAGTTCGACCTTTCCAAACAGCAGAACATGTTCGACGTCAAGGGAGTGATCGAAAAGGCCAATCTGAAAGAACTCGGTTTCAGCGAGGACCCGATTACACTCCGCACGCAGCTGAATGTGAATGTGACCGGGAATACGGTCGACGAACTGGTAGGAGATGCCAGATTACTCAATACTTACCTGGTTATGACCAATAAGGAGCGAAACCTGGTGGTGGATACGCTCGTTTTTTCTTCGAGAAACGAGCTCGGCAAGCGCCGGTTGCAGCTCAATAGCGAGTTCCTGACAGCCAAAGTGGAAGGCAATTTCCTGCCGACGCAGGCATGGAACGATGTGAGCCAGGTTTTGGGAGAATATAAATTGTATTTCTTTGAAAATGAGGCCAGCAGGAATGAGTACTACGCCAGAAAGCCCTTAAAGATGCTGTCGCGCAGGTACGAGATCGACTATTCAGTGGAAACCCACAACCTATCGCGCTTCCTGGCATTTCTCAGTCCGGATATTTACGTCTCCCGCGGGGCCAAAGTGGAGGGGATTTTTAAGATGGATAATACGGCGATATTGACTTTGAACGCGGTATCGGATACAGTGAGCTACGGTAAAAACCACTTTATGAAAGCGGAGGTGGATGTTACTACCTCGAAATTCGTGAACAGCGCCGAAGTACTCGCATCCATTCTCGTCACTTCCGACAAGCAGCAGATCAGCAAGATGGTGCCTACGGAAAAAATGGAGCTGGAAGGAACCTGGGATGTCGACCATATCGATTTCAATGGAGCCATTCACCAGGTCAAAAGTACCAACCTGGCTAATCTCGCGGGTGAGATACGGTTCTTGCCGGCGGGCCTCGATATTGGTTTTAAAAATTCAAAACTCAATCTGCTCGACGAGGAATGGAATGTGCCTTCGGAAAGCCTTATTTCGATTGTCGGCAATGACTTTACGATGTCGAACCTCGGATTGGTGAACGGCAAGCAGCGTATCTTCCTGAGTGGTACTGCTTCCGAAGACCCGGAAAAGAGCTTATTGCTGGATATCAAGAACTTCAAACTGGCCAGTTTGAACCCCGTTTTCAATACCAAACTGTCGGGGATTATGGACGGCTCGGCGAAGGTGAAGGACATTTATAACAGTGTGATCCTCGATGCGAACTTTGCCATTGAAGGCCTCGGCTACGCCCAGTACGAGTTCGGAAACCTGCTCGGTACCGGCGACTGGGACCAGACGACCAGCGAGTTGCAGGTCGATGCCCAGCTTAATAAGAATGCGAGGCGTGTTTTCAGCCTGGTGGGTTCATATCGCCCGAAACTTGAAACGAATACGCTGAACCTGAAAGCTATTTTCAACCAGGCGGATTTCAAAGCGCTCGAACCTTTCGCCGAAGGCCTCGTGTCCGACATCAGCGGTACGGCACAAGGCGTGGTATCGATCAGGGGCGTTGTCGACGCGCCGGTTTTGGAAGGTTCGCTGACGGTCGACAAGGGTCGGATGAAATTCGATTACCTCCAATCGGTATTTACGTTCAGTGATAAAATCAATTTTACGGAAAGCGAGATCACGGGCAATAATATCCTCGTCACTGACTCCGATGGCAATACGGCCACGTTGCGCGGCGGGGTTTTTCATGACGGTTTCAAGTACTTTTCCCTCGGTTTCAATGCCGACCTCCGGAACTTCAAGATATTAAATACCAGTGCAAAAGATAATGATACATTCTACGGAACGGCCTATGTCACCGGCCCGGTGGCAGTGTATGGCCCGATCGACAACCTCAATATCGAAGCCAATGTGACGAGTAACAAAGGCACCCGCATTCACATTCCGCTGGACGGAGCTACCGAAGTGGTAACGCAGGATTATATCCAATTTGTTAGTAAAATGGCGCCGGCCGACAGTACCACAGGCACTCCGGCCGATTCCGCCGCCCGGAGCCAGATCGCCGGCGGGATCAAAATGGATTTCAACTTCAACCTCACACCCGATGCAACCTGCGAGATTATTTTCGACAGGCAAACCGGCGACGTGCTGCGTGGAAACGGCAGCGGACGTCTCAACCTGAACATCGATACGCAGGGAGATTTTACGATGGCGGGTACGTATGAGATTGATAAGGGCGAGTACAACTTTACATTGCAAAACGTCATTAACAAAAAGTTCAATATCAAGCCGGGAAGTAAGATCATATGGGCGGGTGATCCCTACGGCGCGCAGCTGGATGTAAAAGCAGGGTACACGCAGATGGTGTCACTGGCGGGCGTATTACCGAACACCAGTAACCTGGGAACGGGGAGCGGCGATGCATTGTCGAGGAGGTATCCGGTGGAAGTGACCATCGGGTTGTCGGAGCGGCTGATGTCGCCTACCATCCGGTATGATCTCAAAATCCTCGATAACCCGTCATTGAGCACTTACCGGGGCCAGCTGGAAGCATTTCAAAACAAGCTGAAATCCGATGAACAGGAGCTGAGCCGACAGGTGAGTAGTCTGCTAGTAGTGAACCAGCTGCTACCTGAAAGCAGCCTCGCAACGGTTGGCAGCCAGAACTTCCTCGGTAGCAGTATCAGCGAGCTCGTATCGAACCAGATCAGCCGCTGGGCTTCGGGTATTAATGAGAATCTCGAAGTCGGGGTGTCGGGCCTCTCACTCGACCAGAATGCCTTGAACAACCTGCAACTACGCTTTTCGTACCGCTTTCTGAACGATCGCTTCCGTGTAACGCGTGACGGACGTTTTACCTCCGGCACACAATCGCAGACAGGCTCTTCGCAGTACGACGCGGCGAGTCTGCTTGGTGAATGGACATTGGAATACTGGTTGAATGCAAAGGGCTCGGTGCGTGTGAAAGCCTATAACCGGAATATCCAGAACAACTTGTTGAGCAATACAGGCACCTTCACGACCGGCGGTGTGAGCATGCAATTTACCCATAGCTTCAACCGCTTCACCCGCGCTCCGAAACCGGGTGTGCGGATCCCTTTCCTGCCAGCGGACTCTACGCGACAGGACACGACGAGGAAATTGATTTCAGAAAAAGAATCTACGCGCTAGCGCCTACCGCCAGTTCCTGCTTGATCGCGTGAATGCGGTCGTTGAAATGCAAGGTTGGGAAATCAAGCCCCCGTACGCAGGTGGCACGCAGGTAATCCATCACTTCCTGCGGATGCGGTACGCGCTGGCCTGTGGCGACATTAATATGCTTCGAAGTGGTCCAGAGTACGGTTTTGAGCTCGGTACGGAGGTCGTTGGTCATGAAATATTCGGTCACCATCGTGTCCTCGTTATAATATATCACACGCGAGGTAATGCGCACCCACTCGCTGATGCGTGCGGGCCTTACGTACGCGATCTGGTGCTGGTACACGACCCAGCTGGTACGCAGCTCGCGGAACATTGCTTCAAAACTGAAACCATACAATTTGGAAACCTGGTCTTCCCGCGCGTTGAAAAAGTAATCGAAATATTTGGAGTTGTTCAAATGCATCAGCGGGTCGCAATCCTGGAACCGGATGATCACCCTCGATTCCGCCTCTACGGGCATGTCGGACAGTTTGGCAGTAAACAGCATGGTTTTTAGTTTATCTTGTTAGAAGTGTTATTCTCCACGGTAGCGCACGGCCAGCCCGCTCAGCATATAGCCTTCCTTATTCACGCTTGTATAATATTTGTATTTGACATTGATAATCGCATCGGCCCCGATCTTCTGGGCCTTCATCACCAGGCGCGCGGTAAGGAGCTCTTTGGTTTTGGCATCATTGCCCCGGAACATCATTCTTTTATCCTTCGTCTGATCGGCCGTCAGCGAATCCTCGCTGCCTATCTCCACCACCGCGAGTTCGGAATAGGGGCGTTCCAGCGGCTGGTTGTCGTACAGGACCTCGATAGGGTATTTGGTATTGGATGAAATCGGTATGCCGGTGCCGGCACAGGCGGACAGCGCAACGGCTGCCAGGAAGGAAAACAAAAGGGGGGCTTTTTTAATCTTGATCATTCTCTTTCAATGGGGGACATATTTAAAAACTGTTGGCGGCTTGCATGCAACCCATACACACCAGGCACGACATTATGTTGCAACGTATATTATTTTGCCATTTGTCACCAATCCATTGTTAAATGTGATATTGTGCATTATTTTCAAGGATTATAAATCTAAACTAATTGATTTTAATATGGTCATGAAATCTAGAAGAACAAATTTGTTCAGGCAGGCCTCGCTCGTCGGAATGATGCTTGCTGCAATGCTGGCAATGCCTTCCGAAGCGCAGCAATTGCCGAAAGGGATTACGAAGGTGACATCCGTTGAAGGGATCACGGAATATAATCTCGAAAACGGTCTGAAAGTGCTGATGTTTCCCGATCCTTCGAAGCCGACCGTTACGGTGAACGTCACTTACCTCGTGGGATCCCGTCACGAAGGTTATGGAGAAACCGGTATGGCCCACCTTTTGGAACACCTTGTATTCAAAGGCTCTCCAAAGCATACCAACATCCCGCAGGAGCTCACTGAGCACGGCGCACGGCCCAACGGTACAACATGGTATGACCGTACCAACTATTTCGAAACCTTTTCGGCCTCGGACGAAAACCTCAAATGGGCGCTCGACCTCGAATCGGACCGGATGGTGAACTCGTTCATCGCAAAGAAAGACCTCGACAGCGAATTCAGCGTGGTACGCAACGAATTCGAATCCGGTGAAAACGACCCTGGACGTGTGCTGATGCAGCGCGTGATTTCGGGCGGCTACCTCTGGCATAACTATGGCAAATCGACGATCGGTAACCGGTCCGATATCGAACGTGTACCCATTGAAAACTTGCAAGCCTTTTACAAAAGATACTACCAGCCCGACAATGCGGTACTGACCGTTGCAGGCAAGATCGACGAAGCCAAAACGCTGGCGTTGATCAACGAATATTTTGGGAAAATCCCAAAACCCACCCGCGTCCTGCCTAAATCCTACACCGTAGAGCCTACGCAGGACGGCGAGCGTTTTGTAGAACTCAAAAGGACCGGCGACGTGCAAATGCTCATGGCGATGTACCACATCATGCCCGGCTCACACGCAGATTACCCCGCCATGGAAGTGTTCACCGAAGTGCTGACTACCGAGCCGAACGGTAGATTGTACAAAAACCTGGTCGATACCAAGAAAGCATCTTCGCAATTCGGTTACAGTTTCCAGCTGTACGACCCGGGATTCGTGTTGTTCGGGGCTGAAATTTTGAAGGAAAAGTCGCTGGATGAAGCCAGAAAAGCATTTGTAGCCACGCTCGACTCGGCGGCGATCGTGAAACCGTCGAAAGAAGACGTCGAACGTGCCAAAACGACCATTCTCAAAAACTGGGACCTGGAATTCCGTAACTCCGAAAGGGTAGGGTTGAGCATCAGCGAAGCGATCGCGACCGGCGACTGGCGGCTTGCATTCCTGTTCCGTGACAATATCCGTAAGGTAACGCCGGAGGATGTGGCCCGCGTTGCGCAATACTATCTCAAACCATCCAACCGTACACTCGGTACATTTACGCCGGAAGCTAATTCGGTAAGGGCCGAAATCCCCGAAGCGCCGAAAGTAGCCGATCTCGTAAAAGACTACAAAGGCGAAGCGGTAGTAGCCGAAGGCGAAGCTTTTGACCCGTCACCGGCGAATGTGGAAAGCCGCACCGCGCGGGTCGAGAAAGCCAATACCATTGAAACCGCATTGTTGCCCAAAAAGACCCGTGGAAACGTAGTAGCCGCGCGCATTACATTGCGTTACGGTGACGAGAAAAGCCTGCAAAACAAGGCGACCATCTCCGACCTCACGGGATCGATGCTCGACAAGGGTACCAAAACCAAGACCCGCCAACAAGTGAAAGACGAGTTCGACCGCCTGAAAGCGCGCGTGAGTTTCTTTGGTGCTGCAAACCAGGCCGGGGCCAGCATTGAAACAACAAAAGAAAACCTGCCGGCGGTGATGAAACTGGTAGCCGAGGTTTTGAAAACCCCCGCGCTGGACGAAAACGAGTTTGAAAAACTGAAACAGGAGGAGCTCGCAGGCATCGAATCGCAACGAAGCGAACCGCAGGCGATCGCATTCAACCAGTACCGCCGCATTGTCTCACCTTACCCAAAGAGCGACGTACGTTATGTAGGCACTTTCGATGAAGATGTGGAAGGGATTAAAACGACCACGATCGATCAGATCCGTCAGTTCCACAAGGATTTTTATGGAGCTAACAATGCATCTGCAACAGTTGTAGGGGATTTCGACAAAGACGAGATCCAGAAAATCCTGAACGATGAGTTCGGAAGCTGGAAGAGTGCTAAGCCCTTTACACGCATTGCATCGCCATATCAGGTCGTGAAGTCGGAAAACAAATCCATCGAAGCGCCCGACAAGGCGAATGCGATGTTTGTTGCGGGGCTGAATTTGCCGTTGCAGGACACCGACCCCGATTATCCGGCGTTGATCATGGGTAACTACATGCTCGGAGGCGGGTTTTTGAACTCACGCCTCGCTACCCGCATCCGCCAAAAAGAGGGATTGAGCTACGGCGTAGGTTCGCAGTTCTCGGCTAGTCCGCTGGATAAGAATGCAACATTTATGTCGTACGCCATTTACGCCCCGCAGAATGCCGAAAAACTGGAAGCCGCATTCAAGGAAGAGATCGACAAAGTAATGAAGGAAGGATTCACAGCCGATGAATTGAAGGCTGCTAAATCGGGTTACCTGCAATCGCGGCAAGTGGCTCGCTCACAGGATGCCTCGTTGACGAACACGCTTACCAGCAACCTCTATTTGAACCGCACGATGCAATGGGATGCGGATTTCGAGAAAAAGATCGACGCGCTGACGCCGGATCAGATCAAGGCCGCATTCAACAAGCATATCGATTACAACAAGCTCGTGATCATCAAGGCGGGCGATTTTGAAAAAGCTAAAAAAGGTGCCCCGGCGGCCGGAGCGCCGGCCCAGCTTGGTGGAAGCGATAAAAAGTAAGATTAGAATAAGATTAAGATTCAGAAAACCGGTCGTGAAAAGCACGCCGGTTTTCTGCTTTTAAACGTAGTACATCTTTATCTTTGCCGAGTACTTACAGGAACCTTACTGCTGTCAATAGCATCGACATGAAATTGATCTACCATCCGCTTCTCAGAGTTTTGTTCGCCGGGCTTGTTCTCAGTCAACCGGTTTTTAGTCAAACCAAACCTAAAACCAGTCCTTCGGCTACCAGGCTGGAAAGGCCGAAATTGGTGGTCGGTATGGTTGTTGACCAAATGCGCTACGATTACCTGTACCGGTATTACGACAAATACAAGGAGGGCGGTCTGAAAAGACTCATCAATGAAGGCTTCAACTGCCGGAATAACCATTATCACTACGCATTGACTGTAACGGCGGCGGGCCATTCGGCGGTTTATACCGGCTCGATGCCTGCCATGAACGGTATCGTGGGCAACGACTGGTATGACGCCGCACAGGCCAAAAATGTATATTGTACGGACGACAACACGGTGGCAACGGTAGGGAGTAGCAATGTGACGGTGGGTAAAATGTCGCCGAAAAACCTGCTGGTAACCACCGTAACCGACCAGCTCCGCATTGCCACGAATTTTCGTTCCAAGACCGTCGGCGTCGCGATTAAAGACCGCGCGTCCATTCTCCCGGCAGGTCACGCAGCATCAGGCGCTTACTGGTTCGATTCCAAAACCGGAAATTTCGTGACGAGTACGTATTATATGAATAGCCTGCCACAATGGGCTACCGACTTTAACAGTCAGAAAAAGCCTGCCGAATACATGGGAAAAGGCTGGAATACGCTCCTCTCCATTGAACAATATACTCAAAGCTCGCCTGACGACGTGCCCTGGGAAGGCAAGCTTTCAAACGCAGCCAAGCCAGTATTTCCGCACGATCTTACGGGCAATGCGGGCGATGCGTATGGTCCGTTGACTACCTCGCCATGGGGCAATACCATCACCAAAGAAATGGCCATCGCGGCGATTAAGGGGGAAAATCTTGGAAAAGGTGCGGAAACGGATTTCCTGGCAGTGAGCTTCTCGTCTCCCGACCGCATTGGCCACATGTTTGGCCCGAACTCGGTGGAGCAGGAGGACGACTACCTGAAATTGGACAGAGAATTTGCCGATTTCTTCAACTTCCTCGATAGCTGGGCCGGAAAAGGTAATTATACCGTGTTCCTCACCGCGGACCACGGTGCGATGGATGTGCCTGCATTCTGGCAAGAGCATAAGTTGCCCGCGGGACTCATGAATGCGACCACCCTGACCCGCACCATTGTGAAAACCTTGAACGACGCATATGGCGAGGCGGAATATGTTTCTGCATTTGAAAACTACCAACTTTACCTCAACAAGGCAATCCTGAAAGAGAAAAAGATCACCGTTACGGACGTGTATCAGACTTTGCGTGATGCATTGCTGGCCGTGGACGGCGTGGCCGATGTGATCAACCTGCGCGACATGGGCAAAGCACCGTTGAACACCTACCAGTTGGAATTGTTTAAGAACAATATCAATGCCAAACGCAGCGGCGACTTGCAGGTATTGTTGCAGCCGGGCTGGTTTGCCTCGACTATGAGCACCGGTACGGATCACGGCACACCTTACAATTACGATACGCACGTTCCTTTCCTGTTGTACGGCTGGGGTATCAACAAAGGCGAAACGCTTCGCCGCACTTCCATTGCCGATATTGCACCAACCATTTCGGCATTGCTGCACATATTGCCGCCGAGCGGGAATGTGGGCAATCCCGTGCAGGAAGCATTGAAAAAGTAATTTGAAAAAGGATATCCGCTGCGGGGCCATACCGGGTTCCGCAGTTTTTTGTTTTACCTAAATCCCTTAATTGTGAGAAAATTAGCTTGCTGGGTAATGGCTGCAATGGCAACTACGGCCGTTTCTGCGCAAACCCCGAAGAAGGTCACCCCTCCAAAGACCGCGGCCACGAAGGCGACTGCGCTTGCCCGTCCAAAATTGGTTGTAGGTATTGTGGTGGACCAAATGCGTTACGATTACCTGTACCGGTATTATGACCAGTATACCGAAGGCGGTTTCAAAAGAATGATGAATGAGGGTTTTAACTGCCGCAACAATCATTACAGCTACGCGCTTACAGTTACCGCTGCCGGGCACGCGTCGGCCTACACGGGCTCTATTCCTGCAATCAACGGGATCGTCGGCAATGAATGGTACGACCCCATTGCGAAGCAGGATGTGTATTGTGTGGAAGACAGCACTGTAAAGACTGTGGGAAGTAACAATGTGGCAGTAGGTAAAATGTCGCCCAAAAACCTGCTCGTGAGCACCGTCACCGATCAGCTCCGCATTGCGACGAACTTCCGCTCCAAAACCATCGGTGTTGCCATTAAAGACCGTGGTTCGATCCTTCCCGCCGGTCACGCGGCAAATGCAGCGTACTGGTTTGATTCCAAAACCGGTAACTGGGTGAGCAGTACCTATTATATGGACGACCTGCCGCAATGGGCGAAGGATTATAATGCGAAGAAAATGCCTTCCGAATATCTCAAAAAAGGCTGGGACCTTTTGCTGACGGCGGATGCTTACACGCAAAGTTCTCCCGATGACGTGGCCTGGGAAGGCAAATTGCCGGGCGCTAAGAGGCCGGTGTTCCCTTATGAGCTTATGGGCATGTCGGGCGACGCTTTCGGGATTGTGACCGACACGCCCTGGGGCAACACCCTCACGAAAGAAATGGCCATCGAAGCTATCAAAGGCGAGCAACTTGGAAAAGGAAAAGATACCGACTTTCTCGCGATCAGCTTTTCTTCGACGGACAAGATCGGGCACCGGGTTGGACCGAACTCGGTTGAGCAGCAGGACGATTTTCTGCGTTTGGACCGTGAATTTGCGGATTTGTTCAACTTCCTGGATGGCTGGGTAGGAAAAGGTCAATATACAGTGTTCCTCACCGCGGACCATGGTGTAGTGGATGTTCCCGGTTTTGCGCAGGAGCATAAACTGCCGGCTGGCCTTGTCGACCGCAAGTTGCTGACCAACTCCGTTACCGATGCGCTGAATGCGGCTTTTGGGAAAGATAAGTATGTGGTAGCGACAGACAACAACCAGCTCTATTTCGACCACAGCCTTTTAAGAAAGAAAAACATTACCCTCGCAGCCGTGTATAGCGTGGTACGTGACGCGGCTTTGACCGTACCGGGCATCGCGGATGTGATCGACCTGACCGACATGGGCAAGGCGCCACTTAACAGCTATCAGTTGGAATTGTATAAAAACAATGTAAATGCAAAACGAAGCGGTGATTTGCAGGTGATTTCTCAGCCGGGCTGGTTCTATGGCACTTCCACGGGAACTTCACACGGCACGCCTTACAACTACGACACCCAGGTGCCATTTGTCATGTTCGGATGGGGAATTAATAAAGGGGAGACCGTAAGGAGAACTTCGGTTTGCGACATCGCGCCTACCATTTCTGCGTTGTTGCACATCCTGCCAGGCAGCGGGAATATCGGACTTCCGGTGGAGGAAGCGCTGAAAAAGTAATTTCACACTTCGTTGTCACCCTGAGCGCAGTCGAAGGGTATTTGCATCACGCATTTGCCCTTCGACTGCGCTCAGGGTGACAGCTTAATCACATTTGATACAAACTCTTTTTGTTTTGATATAATTTCAATTCAGGATTCTTCCACTATCAGGACAATACCGTCCGTTTTCTTGATCACAACTTTGCTGCCGGCAGGAATGTTGTGATGAGTTTCTGAAATGGCTTTCCATTCGGCACCGCGGTAATAGATACGGCCTTCGCCATTGTCGGGAATGTCGCGAATGACCATGGCTGTTTCGCCGGTAAACTCGCTGTATTCTGCTGCGGACCGGCGTTCGAGGAGTTTGCGCGCGTGTTTGCGGAGTACGAGCAACGAAACCAGTGAAATCGCTGAAAAGGCCAATATCTGGCTTTCGGTGCTTGGCAGCAGTCCGATTGAGGTAAATAGGGAGGTTATTAATGCGCCTGCCGCGAAAAATACGAACACGAGCATCACGCTGACCAGTTCTGCCAGAAGCATTACCAGTCCTACGATGAGCCAAATCTGTGGTAAGGTCAAATCCATGATACTAGTGCTTCTGTTCTGATGACTTGACTACGGTTAATGCGGTGGCTATGAGCGAGCCCATATCGGCCAGGTTGGCGGGGAGGATCAGCGTGTTACCGGCTTTGGCTATTTTACCAAATTGCTCTACATAGTTTTCGGCTACTTTCAACTGCACAGCCTCGGCGCCACCTTCTTCGCGAATCGCCTGAGCCACTAGCCGGATACTCTCAGCAGTAGCTTCTGCAACCGATTTCAATGCAGAAGCCTCACCTTCCGCCTCGTTGATTTGTCGTAAACGGATACCTTCCGATTCCAGTACTACCTTCTGCTTTTGCCCCTCGGCCACATTGATTGCCGCCTGTTTTTCACCATCCGATTGCAGGATCACCGCGCGCCGTTCACGTTCGGCCTGCATTTGCTTTTCCATGGCTATCAACACGCTTTGGGGCGGGGTAATGTTCTTGATTTCATAGCGGAGTACTTTCACGCCCCAGCCCGTTGCCGCTTCGTCTATGGATTCCACTACGGCACGGTTAATGGTCATACGTTCTTCAAATGTCTTGTCCAGATCCAGCTTGCCGATCTCGCTCCGCATGGTGGTTTGAGCCAATTGTATTACAGCAAAAGTGTAGTCCGAAATACCGTATGCTGCTTTTCTGGGATCGATTACCTGAATAAAGATGACCCCGTCCATGCGCACCTGCACGTTATCGCGGGTGATACAGATCTGCTCGGGAATATCCACAGCGGCTTCTTTAAGCGTGTACTTATAGGCGATCCGGTCGAAAAAGGGGATGATGAAATTGACGCCCGGTTGAAGCACGGCGTAAAACTTTCCCAAACGTTCCAGAATATAAGCACTTTGCTGTGGGACAACCTTAACGGTCATCAGAATGGTGAGTACCACCAGGACGAGCAGAACAATGAAAGGGGTCATAACAAGTCGTTTTAAGGTCTATGGCGAAAATAACACGAAGGCACCGTCATTCCTACCGGTCTCGGACTAATGTAAGGTAACGGTGCCCGTCGGTCGAACAGCCGGATAAATGGTTCCCTGGCTATGGGATCAAAATCCTTTGACTGCCGAGGTCTTCGCCTCTCTTTCCGTACAGTCGTACAACGTACACGCCCGAAGGCAATCCGGTGGTTTCGAATCTGAGCCCGGGAGAGGAAGTTGCCCTGACCGCGATTCCCAGTCCGTTATAGACCCTGGCGGAATAATGCGGGCCCCGACTATCTGCTTCATTCTGAAATATAATCCGGTAAATATGACGGCTCGCCGGAACAACATACCACTTCACCTGCCTGCAACGCAGACGCGCAAACCGGATGGACGAATTCTCGAATGTGCTGTCGGTATCGACGATCCTGAGGCGATAGTAATTGGCCAGGTTGGGTGAAAGGTCGTCAAAGGTGTAATGCCGGGTTGTTTTGGAAGTTCCGGCTGCATTTACCTTGCCTATCTCCCTGAAATTCCTACCGTCTGTACTCCGCTCGATAGAAAAGTAGTCGGCGTCGGTTTCTTCGGAAGTGCTCCACCACAGCCTGACATTGCATTCCCGGGTTTCTATTTCAAATTTTTCCAGCCGTACCGGTAACGCTTTATTGATAATGCTGCTGAAAAATGCAAAGGCCGCAGCAGTAACACTCATTTCCTGCACGGTAAATTCTGCCATTTCCACAGCCTGGCGCGCATCGGTGTAGCGCCGCAACACAGGGTAAGGGTCTTCTTTGCGATAACCCAGCGGGTAGCGGTTCTGCGGGTCCTGAATGGCGAAGCTGGATGGCCTGTTCATCAACAGCGAGGCCGCCGGCCCGAATACCGGCACACCGGGGACCGGCTCCGCGAACTTGCCGGGCACTGTCGACCAATGCAACGGGTACTTAGGCGAATACTTGCCGGCACCGGTAATGAAGCATTGCGAGAGTGGATTGTTGCCGAGCGGGATGTCCAGTTGAATTTTGGCATAATCCAGCAATTCGGGTTTTTGGAGAAGGGAAGCAAACAGAATATAATCGAATGCATAGCTCTGTGCCATCCCGAACGAACCGTACCCGATATAGCCTTTGAAATGATGGTAGGCGCCGTGATAGGCGTGGATTTTCATGGTTCGGTTGAAATAATTGAATAGTACTTCACCATTCAGCCTGGCCTTGAATTCGTCCACGAATGCCGTATTCACTGGGAAAGACGTGGTGGAATAGGCCCAGGCCGCTTTGAAAGTATGCTGCTGCCAGCTCATGGTCGCGTGGAACTGGTGTGGGATCTGGGAATACCATTCGTTGAAATCTGTATTGTAGAGGTTTTCGCCGGTTGTTTTGTAGAGCTCTGCGGCTGCCCAAGCCCGGTTATCCGCATCGATCGGATCGGGGTACGGGCCTGCGTTGATGCCAGGCACATCGACAGGCGGGGTAGGAGTGGGATGATCTTTCAGGAATGCCCATGCCTGGCGGGCTTTTTCGAGGCAGGAAGCCGCGTAAGTCGCATTGTATTTCTTAAAACTCCGGGCGGCCATAGCCATCGACGCGGCGAAGAGCGCTGTGGATTGTGTCGTCTTTTCGGAAATATACAATGTGTTACGCTCATCGCCGGGCAGGCCCTGCGACCATGTCGCCGGGGCGACCCGGAAATACACTCCGCCGTCGGGGGCCTGCATTTGCATAAGCCAATTGGTTTCATATCTGGCTTCATCGAGCCAGTCGGGAATGCCGTTGCCGCTTTCGGGAAGGTTCAAATGCTTGTCGGGGAATTTTTCAGGATAGAGTTCAAATGCTGTGAACAGGATGAACAAAGCGCTGGCTGCAGTGGGGACATAGCGCCCGTAATCGCCTGCGTCGAGCCATCCGTATTGCATGGGAATGTCAGTTCCGGGCGGATAATCCGAAGATGAATGTAATGGAGAATTGATATGCGAGGTATGGATTTGCGCCGTTTGGGACGGTAAACCTTCACGCGCCCATGCACCGGCTTGTGCCGCTTCGAGCTTCCCCGAACGCTGGTAATACAACGCCCTTGTCGTGTTGTAATAGAGTTCATTGTAGCAATCCGCGGAAATGGTGAAGGCCTCCGACCTGCCGTAACCGGGAACGTAAATGAAGTATTGGCCGGGCGTTTGCCATGACGAAAAATCTATCTCAAGTACCCGTTCGCCACTGAATGCGGAGTCTGGTTTGAGATATTGACATGTTCCGCTGAAAACAGGTTGCTGGTCGGTCCCGATCACCTGGAATGGCGGCGGTGAAATAGTATCGACAGGCATAAACCAGGCGTCACCCAGAAACCTTCCTAATTTCCCTAACTTCGGCCCTTCCGGCAGGTATCCGACCTGATTGGCCTTCACATTGCCGCGGATTTCGGTGTCGCTGAATGTAAAAGTGATATCCACTGCTGTTTCGTTGCCGTCGGAATCACGGATCGCATCGGCTTGCAGGCGATAGACCTTACCGTTTTTGAATGGTTTGCCAAAAATCAGGTATAGTTCAAAAACAATATCGGGCTCGCCGGCAGATGAAAGACCTTTGACAAAACTATGCAGGCCGATAAGAACCGGATTGGCGGTGGTTTGATAGTCAGGATCGTTCGTAGCATGTGCCGAGTAACGGCTCGTGTTGTGGCATCCTGTGGTATCGAATCTTTCGCTGATCGTCAGTAGAATAACGCGGTCGGAAACCGGTGCAGATGTTATGGCCGGGCTTCCGGGTAGTGAGCCGGCTTGCCAGGCATTTGCGCTGCCGGCCACCAGCATGATCATGAATAAAATCGCTCTTCCCATCACATTTCATGTTTGATTTGGAAGAGGTAGCAGCTATACCTGTGCCGTTTTAACAGCAAAATGAATAGGAACTCCCAACCGGCGATGCTTATTTATCAGCCGGTTGGAATAGTGAAAATGATGCTGGCAGGAAAATGAACGAGATTTTCTGAACGGGGACTTAGTTCCTCAGTATCTCCTTGGAAATCACTATTTTTTGTATTTCGCTCGTGCCTTCGCCAATGGTGCAGAGTTTACTGTCGCGATAGAATTTTTCGGCGGGGTAATCTTTGACAAAGCCATAACCGCCGAAAATCTGCACCGCTTCATTAGACACACGCACGGCCGTTTCGGACGAGTGGTATTTGGCCACGGAGCTCGCCAGCGTTACTTTTTCTCCTGCGTCTTTCAATGCGGCGGCGTGGAAGGTCAGTAATGAAGAGGCCTGGACGTCGGTGTACATGTCGGCCAGCTTAAATGCAATAGCTTGAAAGTCGCAGATCGCTTTGCCAAATTGTTTACGCTCTTTGGAATAGGCTAATGCGGCCTCGTAGGCGCCCCAGGCTGTACCTACGCCCAATGCGGCGATGGAAATGCGGCCGCCGTCGAGCACTTTAAGTGACTGGATAAATCCGTCGCCAATTTCGCCAAGTCTCTGGCTGTCGGGAATGCGGCAATCCTGAAAGAGCAGTTCGACGGTTTCGGAAGCCCGCATTCCGAGTTTGTCTTCCTTGCGGCCCGGGCTGAAGCCCGGAGTTTTGGTGTCGAGCACAAATGCGGTGGCGCCGTGTTTGTCGCCGGGTTCGCCGGTTCTTGTTATTACTACCAGCACATCGGCGCTTTTGCCGTTGGTGATGAAATTTTTAGATCCGTTAATTACCCAGTCGTTGCCATCCCGCACGGCCACTGTTTGCATATTGCCGGCATCGGAGCCGGTGTTGGGTTCGGTAAGTCCCCAAGCGCCCACGAGCGAGCCCGTAGCGAGGCCGGGAAGGTATTTTTGCTTCTGTTCGTCATTGCCAAACATGTATATATGATTGGTGCAGAGAGAGTTGTGTGCCGCCATGGATAGTGCAACCGACGGATCTGTTTTCGCCAGCTCGACAATCGCCGTGACGTACTCACGGTAACCGAGGCCGGCCCCGCCCAGATCTTCCGGAATGAGCATTCCCATGAGGCCGAGCTCTCCCAATGCTTTGAAAAGTTCTTTCGGAAAATGCTGCTCCTCATCCCAGGTGCGGATGTGCGGCTTGATATGCAGTGCTGCGAAATCCCTGACGGTTTGTTTAATAAGGTCACAAATTTCGTCGGAAGGGTTCTTGGTCAGGTCTTTTGCTCGTGTGTCCATAGATGTTGATGCTTATATTTGTGTGAGTACCCAATGATAGTGAGAATGCGACAAAATCGCTAGCCAGTAACGAACAAATCCAAATGGCAGCGGTGAACATTCATTTAAAAAAATTACTTTTGCAACCGTCCTGACGCACTGGACTTAGTTAAGTACAATTCCCGGATTTTATTTACAAGTGCCAAAACAGCTATATAATAATTAACCGTTTATGAAAATTGCAGTAGTAGGAACAGGATACGTTGGTTTGGTGACGGGTACCTGCTTTGCCGAGACCGGCAACCAGGTGACTTGCGTCGATATCGACGTCAGAAAGGTGGAACGCCTTCAAAAAGGAGAAATACCCATTTACGAGCCAGGTCTGGATGTTCTTTTCGACCGGAACGTGGCCGAGGGACGTCTGGTTTTCACCACCAACCTGGTCGAGGGCATCAAGGATGCGCAGGTGATATTCCTCGCATTGCCAACGCCTCCGGGTGAAGATGGCTCCGCCGACCTTAAATATATTCTCAAAGTTGCCGACGATCTCGGACCGATCCTGGATCAGTACGCGGTGATCATCGACAAAAGCACAGTTCCAGTGGGAACAGCTGAGAAAGTACGGGCAGCAATCGCTAAAAATGCGAAAGTGGACTTCGACGTGGTATCCAATCCGGAATTCCTTCGTGAAGGCGTTGCCGTGGAAGATTTCATGAAACCCGACCGCGTGGTAGTAGGAACAACCTCGGAAAAAGCCAAAAAGGTAATGGAGAAGCTGTACGCTCCGCTGGTACGTCAGGGTAACCCTGTTATCTTCATGGATGAGCGCTCGGCGGAAATGACCAAATATGCGGCTAACTCGTTCCTGGCGATGAAGATCACCTTCATGAACGAAATCGCAAACCTTTGCGAGAAAGTAGGTGCCAATGTCGACGATATTCGTCGTGGTATCGGAACCGACAGCCGTATCGGAAAGCGCTTCCTGTTTGCGGGTATCGGATATGGCGGTAGCTGTTTTCCAAAAGATGTTCAGGCTTTGGCTAAAACTTCACTGGATTACGATTACGACTTCCGCATCCTGAAATCGGTGATGGATGTGAATTACGACCAGAAGAAGAAATTGCTTCCGATGGTGGATAATTTCTTTGCTGACGGTTTAAAAGGTAAGACGATCGCGGTTTGGGGATTGGCATTCAAACCTTATACCGACGACATCCGCGAAGCACCAGCGTTGGAGAACATCGAAGCATTGTTGGCAGCGGGTGCAAAGGTGACCGCTTATGACCCCGAAGCGATGAACAACGTGAAGGGTGTTTTGGGCGATAAGGTTACGTTCTGCCACACGCCTTACGCAGCGCTCGACGATGCGGATGCATTGATGATCTTTACCGAATGGCCCCAGTTCCGCACGCCGGAATTCGAGAAAATGGGTAAACTGCTGAAAAATAAAGTGATTTTTGACGGAAGGAACCTGTACGAACTCGATCAGATGCGTGAAATGGGTTATACCTATTACAGCATTGGTCGCGAGAAGGTGGTGCCGGCCTGATCATAAAATAGTAAATACTCTAAATTACTCATCTTAATGAAACGTGTTTTAATTACGGGAGCAGCAGGTTTCCTGGGTTCGCACCTCTGCGAGCGTTTTTTAAAGGAGGGAATGTATGTGATCGGGATGGATAACCTGATCACCGGCGATATGCGTAATATCGAGCACCTGATGCCAAACCCGAATTTCGAGTTTTACCATCACGACGTGACCAAATATGTGCACGTGCCGGGTGAACTCGATTACATTATGCACTTCGCATCTCCCGCCAGTCCGATCGACTATCTGAAAATTCCGATCCAGACGCTCAAAGTAGGGGCAATGGGAACGCATAACCTGCTGGGACTGGCCCGTGCCAAAAAATCACGTTTCATTATCGCTTCTACTTCGGAAGTATACGGCGATCCGCTGGTACACCCCCAAACTGAGGATTACTGGGGCCACGTGAACCCGATCGGACCGCGCGGTTGCTACGACGAGGCAAAACGTTACCAGGAGGCAATCACGATGGCCTATCACCGTTACCACGGCCTCGAAACCCGCATCGTTCGTATCTTCAACACCTACGGACCCAGAATGCGCCTCAACGACGGACGTGTGTTGCCTGCATTCATGGGCCAGGCATTGCGTGGCGAGGACATTACCGTGTTCGGTGATGGCACGCAAACGCGCGCATTCTGCTATGTGGATGATTTGGTGGAGGGTATCTATCGCCTGCTGATGAGCGACTACTCGTTGCCTGTCAACATCGGTAACCCCAAAGAGATCACGATCGGTCAGTTTGCCGAAGAGATTATCAAGCTGACGGGCACGGATCAGAAAGTGGTTTACAAGCCGCTTCCGCAAGACGACCCCAAACAGCGTCAGCCGGATATTTCGAAAGCGAAGGAAATTCTTGGCTGGGAACCCAAAGTGTCCCGCGAAGAAGGTTTACGCATCACTTACGACTATTTCCGCAGCCTGCCGAAAGAGCGTTTGTACGAAGAGTCAAACCACCGCGGTTTCGAAGGATTCAGCGCGAAGATATAACCCCGGCTTGAAAGCCGGGGAGAGCCCGGCCGGAGAGGCCATAAATCAAAAAACCCGCATCAAGCGGGTTTTTTGTTGGTTAAGGTAGGGAATCAGTCTATACTTCCATGATCTCCTTTTCCTTGATGGAGAATATCTGTTCGATCTTGGCAACGTAGCTGTCAGTCAGCTTCTGAACACGGTCTTCGCTCGATTTAACAAGGTCTTCGGCAACGCCGTCCTTCGTCAGTTTACGCAGCGAGTTGTTTGCATCCTGACGGATGTTGCGGACATTGATCTTCGCCGTTTCGATTTCGTTTTTAGCCCGTTTCACGAGTTCGCGACGGCGCTCTTCATTCAATGGAGGGACAGAAATCCGGATCATATCGCCGTCATTGGAAGGCGAAAAGCCGAGGTTGCTGTTGCGGATCGCCTTTTCGATGTCATTGATGATCTTCTTCTCGAAGGGTTTGATCGCCAGCGTCCGTGCGTCGGGCGTGTTAATCGTCGCCACGTTCTGGATCGGCGTCATTGAACCATAGTAATCGATCTGAAGACCTTCCAGCATTTGAGGGGATGCTTTTCCGGCGCGGATTTTACCTAATTCAATGATAAGGTGTTTGATCGCACCGTCCATGGTATCCTTGGCGACGTCCAGATATAATTCTATTTCTTCCATTGTTATATAATAAGCTGTATTTTCTATTAGTTCGAGATCAGTGTTCCCACCTGGCCGCCCATTACCAGATCATAAAGGTTGCCGGGCTTGTTCATATCGAATACAATGATCGGCAGATCGTTTTCCTTGCACAATGTGAATGCGGTAAGGTCCATGATCTTGAGGTTTTTGGATAATGCCTCGTCAAATGTAATTTTTGAGTATTTGGTAGCATTAGGATCTTTCTCGGGGTCGGCAGTGTAAACGCCGTCGACACGTGTGCCTTTCAAGACCACTTCGGATTCCGACTCGATGGCACGGAGGCCAGCGGTAGTGTCGGTGGTAAAATAGGGGTTACCGGTTCCTGCCCCGAAGATCACCACGCGTCCTTTTTCGAGGTGACGAACTGCCCTGCGGCGGATCAATGGCTCGCAAACCTGTTCCATTTTTATTGCCGACATCAGGCGCGTGTTCATTCCGTGTTTTTCGAGTGAGCTCTGGATGGCCATCCCGTTGATCACGGTGGCCAGCATGCCCATATGATCGCCCTGAACGCGGTCGATCCCTGATTTTTCCACGGATGCACCGCGAAATATGTTTCCACCACCAATTACGATTGCAACCTGCACGCCGACCTCGGTAATCCTTTTGATTTCCTTGGCATAATTATCGAGAATGTTAAAGTCAATAACCTGACCTTTATCGCCACCGTTGAGTGCTTCTCCGCTGAGTTTCAGTAATAAACGTTTATATTTTGGTTCCGGCATGGTTGTGATGTGGTGTTTTGATCCGTAAAAATAAGCGGACGAAGTTCAGATTCACAAGTAATTTAGTGAAACTCCAATAATACCTGGTTTTTTTCCACAATCTGTCCGGGCATCACTTTCAGCGTTTTAATAATGCCGCTGCCCGACGATTTGATCACATTTTCCATTTTCATCGCTACCAATACCAGGAGGTTGTCGCCTTTGGCAATGCTGTCGCCTTCGGCCACGGCAATGGACTGGATCAGGCCCGGCATAGGCGCTTTCACGTTGTTGATCTTTTGGGACGCGCCGTTCTGCATGCCCATTTTTTCGAGCAGAAGGTCGAGATCGTCCTTGGCCGTCGTGTGGTAATGCTGGCCGTTGATGAGCAAATGCGTCGACTTTTCGGCCGGGTTGCGGTCGACGATTTCGATATTGTAGGATTTGTTATTCCAGATGACGTGGAAACGGTTGTTGCCGAGGGCCGCGATGTCGCCATCGAAAGCATTGCCATTGATAAACCAGCCGTCCTTGCGCTGATCGATTTCAAATGTATTGCCCTGTTCCGGCTGTTCGCCTTGCGGCTTGTTACCCACGTTTACTTTCAGCATACCATTTCACTGTAATCGTTTGAGATTTCTTTGAGGATGCTGCTCAGCTCGTCAAATGTAGGCGCTTCCACGAGGCGCATTCTGTAAGGTTTGAAGTGTTCCAGTCCTTTGAAATAATTGGTATAGTGCCTTCTCATTTCAAAAACACCTGCTATCGGGCCTTTCCAGCGGATCGAGAATTCGAGGTGCCTGCGGCAGACGTCCACGCGTTGTTCCATGGTAGGCGGCGGGAGTTTTTCTCCGGTTTTGAGATAATGCTTGATTTCGTTAAAAATCCATGGATTACCGATTGTCGCCCGGCCGATCATAATGCCGTCGACGCCGTAGCGGTTTTTGTATTCCAAAGCCTTCTCGGGCGTATCGATATCGCCATTCCCGAAGATCGGAATGGTAATGCGCGGGTTTTCCTTGATTTTGGCGATGAGCGACCAGTCGGCGGAGCCTTTATACATCTGCACGCGTGTGCGGCCGTGGATGGACAGTGCTTTAATACCAATGTCCTGTAAACGCTCAGCCACATCTTCCACATTCCGGGTGTTTTCATCCCAGCCCAAACGCGTTTTTACGGTCACCGGCAGATGCGTCGATTTAATCACCGACTCGGTCATTTTAACCATTTTCGGAATATCCTGCAACAATGCAGCGCCCGCACCGCGACACGCGACATTCTTCACCGGACAGCCGTAATTGATATCGATCAGGTCGGGGTTTACGCGTGACGCGATCTCCGCGCACGAGCCCATCGTTTCGACATCACTACCAAAGAGCTGGATACCGACCGGTCTTTCATACTCGAAAATATCCAGTTTTTGAACACTTTTAGCAGCATCCCGGATGAGCCCTTCCGACGAAACGAACTCCGTGTACATCAAATCCGCCCCGTTTTCCTTGCAGACCGCGCGGAACGGCGGGTCGCTCACATCCTCCATCGGGGCGAGCAGTAACGGAAAATCGCTCAATTCTATATTTCCAATCTTAACCATAATCCTTCAACACCACTTCGCAGTAATATGATAATAAACTGTAAATTTACACCAATTATGCAAAATAGTAACCCGAATCTGGTTGTTTCCCGCGTACCTGGTACATGGGGCAGTTTGTTGGTGTTGGTCGGCTTCATGCTTATCGGTATGGCCGTGGGGAATGTCCTGGCGGTTATGGCGCTGGCCATTTACCTCGGTGCCGACACCGAGAGCGTAACGGTACTGCTCACCCAGCTTTTTGCACAACCCGAAAAAATACCAAATGGATGGAATGCCCTGATGATCATGCAAGGCACCGTCCACTTCTTTTCCTATTTGCTACCGACACTCATTTATTGGTTTTATATCGAACGGCGCACGATCGGTGACCTGAGTACCAACCGGAAACCCGCATGGCACATATGGGTGCTGGCTTTTGTGTTGGTATTGGCATTTATTCCGGCGAATAGCAAATTCATCGAATGGAACGCTGCGATGGACCTGCCCGATGCATTGTCGGGGCTTGAAAAATGGATGCGCGACAAGGAGGATCAGCTTTCGGTGATGACGGAGTTTCTCACGAGCTATAATAGTTTCAGTCAACTGCTGATTGCGTTGTTCGTGGTTACGCTCCTGCCTGCGTTGGGCGAAGAGATGCTTTTTCGTGGGGTTATCCAGACTAAGATTTTTCAGGAATCGCGCAATATTCACCTCGCGATATGGGTATCGGCTGCAATTTTCAGCGCTATCCATTTCCAGTTTTATGGTTTTTTGCCGCGGATGATGCTTGGTGCATTGTTCGGGTATCTGTATTATTGGACCGGCAATTTGTGGGTGGCGATCCTTGCGCATTTCGTCAATAACGGCTTTGTGCTGGTAATGATGTACTTACATAATGTGGGTATAATTGAGATCAATATCGAAGAGGCAAAATCGATGCCGTTCGTGCTTATTCTGGCTTCACTGCTGGTTTCGACAGCTATACTCGGCGCGATCAGAAAGAACGGACAAGGGGCAGGAACAGGTGTTCCCCGCAACTTTTAAGATAATTTAACATTTTAAAAAATAATGGAGGAAAACTGGGCGAAAGCCTACCAGAGCGGACAGGCGATCCGGGCAGAAATAGCCCGCGAAATTTTGGATCAGAACGGGGTTGCGGCGGTGATTGTGAACAAACAGGACAGCAACTACCCGGTTTTCGCAAACTTTGAAGTGCATGTGCCCGCGGCCGATCTCGAAAAGGCCCAAACAATACTGATGAATGAAGACGCGCTTAAACAACCTGAGTAACTTACAGCAAAGGACTATCACCGGGTTAGCGGGCGTATTTGTCATCATTGGTTGCATTATTTACAGCGAATGGTCGTTTCTGCTGTTGTTTTGCGCCATCAGTTCGCTCACACAGCTTGAATTTTACAAACTACTCGGTCTCGACGGCAACCAGCCCCTCACGTATTATGGCACGTTCTGTGGCACAGTCATGATACTTCTTGCGTATTTGATAGAGCAGGACATCGTACAGTTTGAAAATTACTTCATCATCAGCCCGTTGCTGTCGATGATCTTTTTTATCAAACTATACAAAAAGAACGACCTGAAACCCTTTACAAACATCGGTTTTACGTTTCTGGGCATTATCTACGTGGCATTGCCGTTCGCATTGATCATCGTGATGGCGCTGCGCGGGGGGACCTACAATTACGAAATCGTGCTCGGTAGCCTGCTGCTCCTTTGGGCGTCGGATATCGGGGGGTATTTTGCAGGGACCAAATTTGGGAAGAGAAAGCTGTTCGAGCGTATTTCTCCCAAAAAGTCCTGGGAAGGGTCCATGGGCAGTGCGGTTTTTGCGGGCATTATCGCATTTGCCCTGGGGTATTATTTCCGTACCTTCGAACCCTGGAAATGGTATTGCATCGGAGCGATTATCGTGGTAGTGGGTACTTACGGTGACCTGGTTGAATCGCTTTTCAAGCGGAGCATCGCTATTAAGGACTCGGGAAGCAGTATTCCCGGCCATGGGGGCTTCCTCGATCGTTTCGACGGCCTTTTATTGTCGGCGCCATTTATTGTTACGTTTTTGAAGTTATTTTCCTGAGTAAAGTCGCTTTGTATGAAATGCAGGGCAATGACCGGTTACTCAGGCCGTTTGTAAAATAAGGAACGAAATTTTTACAAGCTTTTGGCAGACACTATTTGAAGGGAAATTTATCATCGTGCTAATCAAAGTTTCCGGGGTGTTTTCCCGGGGCGTAATCTGGAAGGAATGAAACGGAGTTTTTTAATATTTTTCCTCGTGCTGGCGGGAATGTTGTGTGGGCGGGAAGCATTCGCTCAGGGTGAACAGAAGGCGATTATCTTTTCAGGGGTCGTTGTAGGAGGTAAAACCACTGAACGCTTGCCTGGCGCCACTATCTTTATCGTGAATGCGGGACGGGGAACGCTTGCAAAAGCTAATGGCGAGTTTCAGATCCCTGTTTTTCCGGGCGATAGCATTGTGTTCAGTTATGTCGGGTATAAAAAGCAATACCACATTGTTCCAAGAGGTTATAACTCCGATATCTATTCGGCGATTGTTGCCTTGCGCGAGGACGTGGTGACCCTTTCCGGCGTTACTATTTACCCCTATTCAACTGAAGAAGAATTCAAAAAGGCCTTCCTCGCGCTCAAATTGCCCGATCAGGCCGAGCGTGATGCGTTGGCAAAAAGTACCGACCCGGATTATATCAACCGGCTTGCCGCTCAAATGCCCAACAATGCGCAGACCAACTACCGGTACTCGATGGATCAGCTAATGTTCGGTCGCGAATCGGCAGCGAACAAAGGTTTTGCCACAAGCTTTCCTTTCCTGAACCCATTTGCATGGGCAAAATTTATCAAATCTGTGAAAAATGGAGATTTGAAGCAGAAGGATTGGAGCAAGGAGCTGAATGCGACCCCGCGCGAGAATATTACCAAGCAGGATTTCATTTTACCAAGCCCCAGCGAAACAGAAGCTGCGAAGAAAAGAAGCAGCAACTAAATCAGGCCGGCCGGCTCAAACTTTTTTAACTGCAAATCATTTCCATCAAATGCGGCGTAATGCTGCTGGGTAACCCATTCGCCGAGGTTAATGTACTTCGATTGTGCGCTGACGTGCATGTCTAATACCAAATGCCGGTGCCCGAAAATGTAGTAATCGTGATGTTCAGACGCCTCGACCTCGCGGCAATATTGGAACAACCACTCATTATCCGCACCTAAAAACCGCTCTTCACCCTTATTTACATTCGCCAGCCGACTGCGTTTCGACCATTCGGAGGCGATCCACATGCCCACATCCGGGTGCACGACGCGGAAAAGCCATTGGAAAAATCGGTTTTCGAAAACTCTCTTCAAAAACTTGTAAGTATGGTCGCCCGGGCCCAAACCGTCGCCGTGGCCTACCAATAACTTTTTTTGCCCTGTTTGTGAAGTAATATTAAAACTCACCGGATTGCGGTAAATGGGCGCGCCGAGTTCTTCGGTGAGGTAGCCCGACATCCACATATCGTGGTTTCCCGTAAAAATGACCAACTCGATTCCGTCGTCGGCCAGCTCGGCCAGCTTACCCAGTAAGCGCACGAAGCCTTTGGGTACCGCGCGGTTGTATTCAAACCAGAAATCAAAAATATCACCCACCAGGAAAATGACCTGTGCATCGTGCCGGATCGACTCTAACCAGCTCACAATGCGTTTTTCACGCTCCCGGCTGGCGGTTGCGGTGGGTACTCCGAGATGAAAGTCTGACGCGAAGTAAATGCGGCGCCCCGGGGCAAGGATAATGTTTTTTTGCTGGAATGAAAGACTCATGTAGGTATGACAAATGCGGTGCAATTTACAACGTTCGTGTCAAATGAGTGCATGGGAGTGGAAGTCAGCCAATAACTCAATTAATATCAGCTAGTTCCGGTAAATGTGTAAATTTAGTATAGTGTTCACCCCATTCAAATATGCACATGAAGAAGATAGCAAACTGGGTTACGTGCGTCGTTCTGGCGCTGGCTGCAACCCCGGCAGTTTCTGTTGCGCAAGTAAGGATCAACGATCCGGGCCGGGTGGTTGAAAGACAGGCTGAGAACCGGGCGAACCGGAAGATTGATCAGGCGGTAGACAAGGGTTTAGATTCGGTAGAAGAGGGAATTGGGAATTTATTTAAAAAGAAAGATAAAAAAGCAGCTGAAACGCAGTCAAAACCGGGCGAGCAGCCAGTTAATACGAAGGGTAATGCTGACAACGACCCGGCAGGCAGCAGCGACGACGCAGCTACCGCTGATACCGCCGCAAAACCAGGTAAGTCAACGCTGAAATCGTACAGTAAATTTGACTTTATACCGGGAGAAAAGATTGTGGCGATCGAAGACTTCTCGCAGGATGCCGTCGGTGATTTTCCCGCCAAATGGAACACGAATTCATCCGGCGAAATAGTGACGATTGAAGGCACCGAGGGGAAATGGCTTATGCTTGGCCCGGAAGGTGTATTTCATCCGGAATTCATAACGGCATTGCCGGAAAACTTCACATTGGAATTCAATCTCGCTACCACTACCGAGTTCAGTTTCTACTCCGGTTATCTGAGAACGGTGATTGCGGAAGTGGCGGCACCAGCGAAGGAATTCACGAACTGGAAAGGATTTGACGGCGGCAAAAAGAACGGGTTGGAAATAGCGCTGCACCCCAATAATGCAGGCGGCACCCAAGGACTCGCTGCATTCAACGTATTTGGCGAGGACGGATCTTCACTGATGAAAAATGAAAAGAGCATTCCCGCATTTCACACGCCCGACCATAATGTGGTGAAAGTATCGGTGTGGCGTCAGAAAACAAGATTGCGTGTGTATGTCGACGATTACAAAGTATGGGATTTGCCCCGCGCTTTCGACGCGACGCGCAAGTATAACTTCATCGCATTTTCCAACCAGGGCTACCACGAAGAAGCGAATCGTTATTTCGTTTCCAATCTGAGGCTGGCCGTTGGAGCGCCAGATACACGCAGCAAACTCATCACAGAAGGGAAATTCTCCACCACGGGTATTCATTTCGATGTCAATTCAGCGACTATCAAGCCGGAATCTTATGGTACCCTGAAAGAAATTGCAGTGGTGCTGACGGAAAATATCGGTGTAAGAGTGAAGATCATCGGCCATACCGATTCGGACGGGGACGATGCGGCAAATCTGGTTTTGTCCAAAAAGCGTTCGGAGGCCGTCAGAGCCGCGTTGTCCGGTGATTTCGGAATTGATGGTTCGCGGATGGAGACCGATGGTAAAGGCGAAGTAGAGCCGGCCACCCCCAACACTACGGCGGAAGGTAAAGCGGGGAACCGGCGTGTCGAATTTGTGAAAATGTAGGGATGGTATGGTTTTTCAACAGGCTCTTTCTAGCTTGCATCCATTTTAAAGAACCTGCGAAATGAAACGTCACCTATTTGTTTTAATGCTTTCGGTGTGCCTGTTGGCAGCACTGTCTCCGGCATTTGCCCAGGCTACTAAAAAGATCCCTGCCGACAAGCAGCGCGCATTGCTCTGGAAGCCCGACAAAGGGCAATACTATTTCAGCCATGCCCTGGTTTTCGATTATCAGAACAAGGCCGACAAAACCTCCGGAACGCTCAAAATACACCTGGACCCGGTAACCGGCGCGATGTGCTTTGTAAAAGAAACCAGTTTTGGACAAGGTGGGAAGAGTTTCGATTTTGTGATCGGCTTCCCCGACGGGAAATATATCTTCTGCGGTACCGACGAGGATGGCAAAAAGGTGAGGATTAACGAGGTAGTGAAGGAATTTAAACCCGACGTGGATACCAGAAAGCAACAGCAGGACGATTTCAAAACCTATGTTGTTCCCACGGAAAACAAGAGAGAGGAGTTTGGCCTGACCAGCACCGAGTATGACTTGACTTACGCCACGTCCGGCAGTCAGGAGAAAATCTGGCTGACCAAAACGCCATTCAGCGTATATCCAATTTATGGCCTCGAATTTGTGGAAAGCGCCGTAAGCCTGCCCGTTTCGTTTGATTATATGAACCTGCTGCCTTCGGATTTGCTGCTATCGGAGATCAACTCGAAGGATGTGGTGTTGAAATTGAAAAGCTTCGGGAAAGACCCCTACACGGCGAATGCAAAGGGGTATGCGGTGTTGAAAGTGAATGATTGATGGCGATAGATGTCAGTCTGAGCGGACCGGGCCGCCGGGCGGCCCCGTGCCGCTCAGACTGACAATAGTTATGAATTCTCTGCTGACGCAGCGTCGGCTGTCGCAACTTCTGCTGCCGGCTCCTCAACCTGCGCGCGTTCGGCCATTACTTCGGCTAACGGACGCATATTGGCCGGGATTTCCGGTTCCTTGTCTTCATCTGCCGAGTATGGGAACACGTCGAGGATCGGTGTGAGGTTGATATCCGTTACCTCGTAAGGGATCAGGAAGTTGCGCATGCTTTCGTTGATCCGGTCGAGGGCTTGCTGAATGCCTTCGGAATTCACCAGCATGTAATTCACGATTTTCTTCTCCTTGCCGCTTTTTTCGTCGACCGAGAAGTAAATCACTTTCGCTTTGAACCACTGTTCGCCGTCTTCATAGGCAAAAAGGTCGGCCAGGCGCATTCTGCTGATGGCGGTCACGCTGAAATCGCTGGCGTCGGTGACGATCTGCTTGTACAGCCTCGCTTCCGACTCGGTGTATGAAACGGCATCAACCAGATACGTCTCATTGATCGTTTTCAACCTTCCTGCTTCATCTTCTTTTTGATACCGAATTTTTCCTAAATACCAGCTGGCCATTGTTCGTGTTGATTGGGTGAAAATTAGAGTGTGCAAATGTAGATGCTGGTTCGAAAGCACGCAAAAAAATAACGCCAGAAACTAATAATCCCCGGCCGGGGTATGCGTTCTGATACCTACTGTTTAACTTGCGTAAAATACATTGGAATGAAAAAACATATTTGGATGGCCGGAATCGTACTTGTTGCGGCCATAATGACAAGTTGCGGTGTGAGCCGCCAGGTTTCGGAAGCGAAGGTTTTTGGTGACTGCAAATACGATATCGCATCGGTTGACAGCGTTTATCTCGCCGGAATCGATATCCGCGAATTCAGAAATATCAGAAGTTTCAACGATTTCGATCTGGCAAGATATCCGGGACTTGCCATGGGGTTGTTAAGAAAGAACGTCCCGCTGAATCTTCGGGTGAATGTCGATATCACCAACCCAACCCGCAAGCGCGCGGCGATTAATCAATTGGAATACAAAGTATTGCTTACCGAGAGCGAGATATTTAACGGCTATTTGAGCCAGCTGATCGAAGTATTGCCTGGTACCACGCCCACTCGCGTACCCGTGAGCCTGCAAACGAATGCGTATCAGCTCATTTCAAACGACCAGACGCGCGACCAGTTCATCAATATGATCCTCGCATTGACGGGTAAGTCGGACGCTAAACCGGCGAAATTCGTCGTTAAGGTGCGGCCAACCCTGGATATCGCCGGGAAACAGATCAATTATCCGGGCTATATTACCTTTGAAAAAGAAATAACGAGTAAGATGATCACCGGAACGCGGTAATTCCCGGTTGGCTCAGTAAATCCCCAAATACCACCTGTTTTGAAGCTATTTCTAGAAGATCCTCATTTGTTTGGGTATTACAGCGTCGTCATAGCCTTGCTGCTGCTCTTCGGAGCTACGTTTTGGGTTGATCCAATAAAACGCTGGCGGCCATGGATGGGAATCGGCCTGGTTGCGGTACCGGTCGTCTATTTCTTTATCCTGCTCGACGCGCACCTGGTGAACATTCCCTACACTGACGACTTCAACCTGCTGGAAACAGTCCAGAAGCTGCGCAACTCGGGGAGCTTTGTAGAAATGCTGAAAGCGCTTTTCGAGCAGGTGAACCAACACCGGTTTGGTTTCGAGCGCATTGTTATGCTGATCATGTTTGTGCTCACAGGCACGGTCAATATCAAAACGCAAATCATTATAGGCGATCTTTTTATGCTTGGGATCGGCTATTTACTTTTCCTGAGCCTGAAAAGAGCACAGGTTTCGTGGTATTGGTTTATCCCGGTTCCCTACATGCTGTTCAATCTCGTTTATTTTGAAAACGCCTATTGGGGAATAGCGGCGCTGCAAAACACACCGCTGATTTTTTTTGCCATGCTTACCGCCTATGGACTGGCTCGGGAGGATGAAAAAGGCTTTTGGATCGGGCTGATTGCCGCGTTGCTCACCACTTTTACGAGCGGTAGCGGGTTGCTTGCATGGATCGTTGGAATGGTGCTGCTGGCTTTTCAGAGGCGTTTTAAAAACTTGCTATGGTGGGTTGCGGGGAGTATTGCCGTACTGCTGTTCTATTTCTTTTTCGATTACCAGTTTATCAGTTCACCTGGCGAAAAGGTCTGGAACCACCCCGTTTTCAATGTGATCTTCGTGTTGGCATTCTGGGGTAATGCGCTGTTCCTGGATGTTCGCCATCCGCTGGTGCCGGTGTTTCACCAGGACATTATCGCGTGTGTGGCATTTGGTGCCGGTATTGCACTGGTGTTTGCCATTTGGGCGATCCGGGTATTGCTTGCCCGCAAGCCCGACCGGATCGACTGGTTTCTCCTTGGTGCTATGATGTTCATCATGGGAACCGGAGCGATGTTCGTCATCAGCAGGCCGATCAATAACTATGTCATGTACGGCGGTACGGCGTTTTCGAGGCGGTATATGATATTCGGCGTGGTGCTCGCGGCGATTTGCTATGTGTGTCTGATTGTGGTTTTGAAGAATTTTAAACATTGGAAAAACCTTGCTGTGGTGGTTGCTATGGTGTTCTTTCTGGGATTGAACTTCGTCAGCTATTTTACGTCCATAGTATCGATTAGAAAGCTGCACGACGAACTGGTGATCGATAGCTATTTCTGGAAAAACTATAAGACATTTATCACTGTAGGGGAGTTGTTTACCGACATCCCGTTCTGGAACCATCCTACACGCATGCGCGACCTGATCGTCGGCCTGGAATCACAGGGCATTACTGACTTCTACCAGTTTTATGACATGCCTGCGCAGGAGGAATTAATCCGCAAGACAGCTGTGAAAGGTATTTTTACGGGAGATTTTGATGCGCAATCGCAATACAGAAACGGGGATTACAACCGCTATATGAAGTATTTTAAATTTTACGTTACACCGGCATCGAAACAAAAAGGTACTTTTTACATGGTGCTGCAATCAGCCCGGCATAGCATTGTGCTCCCGGCGGTTCCGGTACCCAACATGGTTTCTGATTTTTTACAAAAAGCCTCATATTACAGTAATAGTTACCAGTACGCGGTTTATAAACCAAAGCTTCCCGAAGGAAAATACCGGGCGTGGATCATGTCCCGCGGTGAATCGGGCCAGTGGGAATCTTTATACACCGGAAAGCAAGTGCTGTTTTACTAAGGCCCCAAAGGCTACCCTCATTTATGCAAATACTTACCTACAATCTGAATGGAATCCGCGCCGCATTGAAAAACGGACTGCTCACCTGGCTCGAAACGACAACGGCCGATATCCTTTGTTTTCAGGAAGTGAAAGCCACGCCCGACGTAGTTGATCTGTCGGGCTTTCAGGCGCTGGGTTACGAACTCGTGGGCTGGCATGCGGCCGAAAAGAAGGGTTACAGCGGCGTAGCTATATTTTCCAAAATCAAACCCGAGAAGGTTGTTTCAGGCTGCGGGATTCCGGCCTACGACTCGGAAGGCCGCGTAATTCGAGCCGATTTCGGCGACATTACAGTGCTGAACTGCTATTTCCCATCAGGCACCAGTGGAGACGTAAGGCAGGGCGTTAAAATGCGGTTTCTGGCCGATTTTTATATTTGGGTAAATGAATTGAGAAAAGAACGTCCGAACCTCATCATTTGCGGTGACTATAATATCGCACATACCGAAATCGACATCCACGATCCGGTACGGAATCAGAAATCATCAGGCTTCCTGCCCGAAGAGCGCGCCTGGATGACGGAATGGTTTGCCAGCGGCTACACCGACGCATTCCGTTTCATGAACCCAACACTACGCCAATATTCCTGGTGGACCTACCGCGCCGGCGCCCGCGGCAATAACAAAGGCTGGCGTATCGATTACATTTCCGTGGCCGAGCCGCTCAAAGATCGCATTACCGCTGCCCGCCAGTACAACGACGCCGTCCATTCGGATCATTGTCCGGTGTGGTTGGAAATTGAGTAGGGCATTGGTGTGAATACGGTTTTTACTAGCTGAATTGTCTGTTTATTTTTACCTGAATAAATAGATGAAAGCTTACATTTACCGAGCCGACGGGTCCATTGAAATAGTAGGGATTAATGCAGTACTTTCGGGTGAAAATGTGCTGCCTGGCTTTTTACTGGACCTCGGTAAACTGATCAAATAGCAGTTCGTTACCTCTAACATTAACTCATTTTGTTCCAGTACTTCCTCATTTACAAGCCATTCGGAATGCTTTCGCAGTTCACCCGCGAGGGTGATCATCAGACGTTGGCTGATCTTGACTTTACATTTGCAAAAGATATGTATCCCGTTGGCCGCCTCGATGCGGATAGCGAAGGGCTTTTGCTTCTGACCAACGACAATTTCCTCAAAACAAAACTTCTTGAACCTCGCAACAGGCATACGCGCACGTATTATGTGCAAGTGGAAGGCGAGGTTACCGAAGAGGCCTGCCGGCAGCTTGTGAATGGCGTGACGATTTCAGTCAATGGGAAACAATATAAGACATTGCCCGCGGAAGCCTCGATGATCGAAGAGCCGCAGCTTCCTGAACGCGATCCGCCGATCCGTTTCCGGAAGAATATCCCCACTTCCTGGCTGGCGCTTACATTGCATGAAGGCAAGAACCGGCAGGTCCGGCGGATGACGGCGGCAGTCGGTTTTCCCACGCTCCGGCTGGTGCGGTGGTCTATCGGAAAAATTTCATTAGCGGATATGGAAGCAAATTTTCCTAAACCGGGGGACGTATGGGAAGTTACGCCAAAAGAGGCCAGACTTTTTTACGAAAGGAGTTTTTGACGAGGGTATAAATCATTTGCCCTGACTTGCCAAACCGGAGAGAAGGCTTAATTTTGTACAAATCCTTGTTCTTAAAATTAGGCTGATAATTGGCAAAGGCACACAAAGAAACTCCGCTTAATAAACAATACAATCAGATCAAAGCCAAATACCCGGGAGCACTCCTGCTCTTCAGGGTTGGTGATTTTTATGAGACTTTCGGGGAGGATGCGGTAAGGGCTTCGAAGATCCTGGGCATTGTACTCACACGCCGTAACAATGGTGGGGCGCATGAAGAGCTGGCGGGTTTTCCGCACCATTCACTGGACAATTACCTGCCCAAGCTCGTCCGTGCCGGCGAGCGCGTGGCCATTTGCGACCAGCTCGAAGATCCCGCAACGGCAAAGGGCATCGTCAAGCGTGGTGTGACTGAGCTGGTAACGCCTGGCGTGTCGTTCAACGACAATGTGCTCGATATTCGCAAAAATAACTACCTGGCGGCCATCCACATCGGTTCCGACGGTCTTTACGGGCTCGCTTTCCTGGATATTTCGACGGGCGAGTTCATGGCCTCACAGGGCAATGCGGCCTATATTGACAAAATGCTGCAAGGCTTCGGCCCGGCCGAGGTGTTGTACTGCAAAAAGCATAAGCAGGAATTCAACGAACTCTTCGGAGGCAAATACCATACTTTTCACCTGGAAGACTGGTGTTTTGGCTATGATTATGGTTACGAGCAGCTTACGGGGCATTTTCAGACTACTACTTTAAAAGGTTACGGCATTGAAGCGCTGCCGTTGGGGATCATTGCCGCGGGCGTAATCCTGCACTACCTGCGTGAAACCGAGCATAAGGAAGTGGCGCATATCAGCCGCATTACACGCCTGGAAGAGGAAAAATATGTGTGGCTCGATCGTTTCACCGTACGCAACCTCGAACTCGTATATGCCCAGCAGGAGGGTGGAGTACCGCTGATCGATATTTTGGATTATACGGTTACGCCAATGGGCGCGAGGCAGTTACGGAAATGGATGGTGCTGCCGCTGAAAGATAAGGCGCCCATCGATGAACGTCTCGAAGCGGTTGCGCATTTGCTCGAACACGAAGACCTGCACGAGTCGCTCGTAGGATATTTCAAACAGATCGGTGACCTGGAACGCCTGATTTCCAAAGTAGCTGTTCGCCGCATCAATCCGCGGGAATTGGTTCAACTTAAAAAATCACTGAAACAGGTTGAACCGGTAAAGAAACTGCTCTCAGGCACCATTCTCGACAAATTCGCTGCCCGACTCGACGCCTGCCAGGCATTAGTTGAAAAAATTGAACATCAGCTCCGCGACGACGCACCGGTACTTTCCAATCAGGGCCGGATGATCCAAAGCGGGGTCGACAGTGAATTGGATGAACTCCACGCGATTTCGTACGAAGGCAAGGATTATCTCATCAAACTTCAAAACCGCGAGATTGAGCGGACAGGCATCGGTTCGCTTAAAATTGCCTATAACAAGGTTTTTGGCTACTACCTCGAAGTTACCCACGCACACCAGAGCAAGGTTCCTGCCGATTGGATCCGGAAGCAGACGCTGGTGAATGCGGAAAGGTATATTACCCCCGAACTCAAAGAGTACGAGGAAAAAATCCTGAATGCGGAAGACCGCATTTCGGCGATCGAGTTCAGGATATTCAATGGAATTGTTCAAACGGCTTCCGAATATGTAGGCGCCATTCAGCAGAATGCACAGGTGATCTCGGCGCTCGACGTGCTGAGTTCCTTCGCGTTGGTAGCCAGAAAAAATAAATATGTAAAGCCGGTTATCAGCGATGGTAACGAGTTGGATATCAAGGAAGGTCGCCATCCGGTGATCGAACAGCAACTGCCCGTCGGCGAAAGTTACATACCTAATGACGTTTATCTCGACGATGCCAGCCAGCAGATCATCATCATCACCGGTCCGAACATGGCCGGTAAATCCGCATTGCTCCGCCAAACGGCACTCATCGTGCTCATGGCGCAAATGGGTAGTTTCGTTCCCGCCAAATCGGCCGCGATAGGGCTGGTCGACAAGGTTTTTACAAGAGTAGGAGCGAGCGATAACCTTAGCAAAGGGGAAAGTACATTCATGGTCGAAATGACCGAGACGGCCAGCATTCTCAACAACCTCAGCAGCAAGAGCCTGGTGTTAATGGATGAAATCGGTCGTGGAACGAGTACATACGACGGCGTTTCCATTGCGTGGGCTATTACCGAATACCTTCATAGCCAATCCAATTGCAGGCCCAAAACGCTTTTCGCGACGCACTATCACGAATTGAACCAGCTCGCCGAGGATTTCCCGCGCATCAAAAACTTCAATGTGGCCGTAAAGGAGGTGGATAATAAGGTGGTTTTCCTGCGGAAGCTCAAGCCGGGCGGTAGCGCGCACAGCTTCGGTATCCACGTGGCTCAGATCGCCGGTATGCCGCAGCCGATCGTGCTGCGTGCGAGCGAGATCATGCACCACCTCGAAAAAGACCACGTCTCGCACGAGCACAAGAAACGCGTGAAGGAAATCCCTAAAAACAACTTCCAGTTAAGCATTTTCGAGCCTGCTGATCCGCGGCTGGAAGAATTGAAAGAAAAGCTCCTGCTGGTGGACGTTAATACATTATCACCCATTGAAGCATTGCTGAAACTGAACGAGTTTCAGAAGCTCGTCAAGAAATAAATCTATCTTTAATGTAATACCAATCAATATCCTATAACCGCTAACCTAGTTTATGAAAAACTCGACCCGCTTTCAGTTGATGGCCATGATGTTCCTCCTCTATTTTGTATGGGGCTCGTGGTATGGGCAAATGAGCAAGTATATGTTTACAGAATTGGGTGCGACCGGCACCCAGGTAGGAAATGCCTACGCGGCCTTTTCTATCGCGATGATCATCGCACCGTTTTTCGTAGGAATGATCGCCGACCGGTACTTCGCAGCTCAAAAGGTATTGGGGATACTAAGCCTCGCGGGAGCCGCCATTCTGTATGTGCTGTCGGAAGTGAAAGACCCCGACACGTTTTTCTGGGTGATATTGGCCTATTGTATCACTTTTGCACCTGCCATGTCGCTTACGACATCTATTGCGATGCAACAGGTTACCAACTCCGAAAAGGACTTCCCCGCAATCCGCGTAATGGGAACAGTAGCATGGATCGCGGTGACCAATATCATCGGTTACTACGAAATCGGCGGTACTGCGCTGATCTTCAAAATTTCAATGTTCACGGCAGCATTTTTGGGCGTCTACTCGTTCTTTTTGCCTAATACCCCTCCAAAGCCAAGCTCACATACTTCTTTCTCGGATATTCTTGGTTTGGACGCATTTAAATTGTTCAAAGACCGTTCTTTCGCAATCTTCTTCATTTCTTCCCTGCTGATCTGTATCCCGCTTTCGTTCTATTACGCCATGGCTAACCCCTCGCTAACCGATTCGGGTATGACCAACGTAGAGAATAAAATGTCTTTGGGCCAGGCTTCGGAAGTAGTATTCATGTTGCTGATTCCCCTCGCATTCGCACGTTTCGGTGTGAAATGGATGCTGGTAGTAGGTCTGATCGCGTGGATCATCCGTTTCATTGGTTTCGGCTACGGCGATGCTTCCAGCGAATGGCTGCTTTACCTCGCAATTGTGCTACACGGGGTTTGCTACGACTTCTTTTTTGTAACGGGGCAGATTTATACCGATAGCAAAGCTGGCGAACAATACCGCTCCTCTGCGCAAGGCCTGATCTCGATCGCTACCTACGGTATCGGTATGGGTATCGGTTCATGGATTTCCGGTGTGGTGGCTGATATGTACACGGTCGACAATGTGAAGAACTGGACGTCGATCTGGATGATACCTGCGGGTATTGCGGCGGTAGTGCTCGTGCTTTTCGTATTGTTCTTCCGGGATAACAAAGTCAAGGCAGCTGCATGAAATCGTTCCTGACCATCGGCTTGCTGATATTGTCCAACGCCTTCATGACGATGGCATGGTACGGACATTTGAAGTTCAAGGAGTTGGGGTGGTTCAGCAAATTGGGGTTGTTCTCCATTATCCTCATTAGTTGGGGAATAGCCCTTTTTGAATATTGCTTTCAGGTACCCGCCAACAGGATAGGCTTTAAAGAGAACGGCGGGCCATTTTCTCTGGTCGAGCTGAAAGTGATCCAGGAGGTGATCACGTTGGTGATTTTCACGATTTTCACACTGGTCTTTTTCAAAACGGAGACTTTCCGGTGGAACCACTTCGTCGGGTTTGTCTTTCTGGTCCTGGCGGTTTACTTCATATTCAGGAAATAAAAAGAGAGCCTGCAAGTTTCGCTTGCAGGCTCTCTTTTTATGTTATCAATCCCAATCGTCGTCGCTGCTGCCGAACCGTCGGCCATAATCCTTAGAACCGCCTCCGCCTTTTTTAGTGGAGTAGCGGTCCTCTGTTTTGGGCCTGCCTCCTCCCTGGTGACGGTTGTGGTCATGTCCGCGGTCGTGATGTCCTTTGTCGCGGGGCTTGTCGGGCTGGCGGAAGTTGGGTCCGGCTCCACCTGAAAAGCTCCGGTCGCCAAAGCTGCGTTCCGCGGGCCTGGTCGGGGTGCTTGGAGCGTCGTCGTCGTCCTGGTCGTCATCGTCAAGCGACAGTGGCCGGGCTGAATCCCTTCCTATACTCCTGTCTGACGAATACGGCGTTCTGCTGCTACCTGGTGCGTCGTTTCCCGCCGGTCGTGGCCGGTTGAAGCCTTCCCGGCTGCGCGTATCTGGGCGGGGAGCTCCGCTGTCGCCTCTGGGTTCTCTCTTTTGGGATTCATTCACAACCAGTGGTCTGCCATACATGTCTGCCCCATTCAATGCATTGATGGCGGCTCTGGCCTCCACTTCATCGGGCATTTCTATAAACCCGAAACCTTTGCTTTGACGCGTGATCTTGTCAATGATAATTTTCGCCGAGCTAACTTTGCCGTACTTCTCGAAAGCTTCACGCAGCTCGCTTTCCTTTAACTTAAAAGAAAGACTCCCAACAAAAATGTCCATGAAACGCCTTGTTTTTTATTGATTTAGATGTAATAAATATATTTACTTTAATTGATATGCCACGACATTGTTTTTCATGAACGTCGGGACGTAGACGATCTTCTTAGCGGGGTCGTAACCGATGTCCGCAGAGTTTGTTTTTTCAGCGCTCGTATCGAGCAGTTTCTCGGTTGTTCCATCGGATTTAACGTAATAAATCACGCCAGCCCAGCACGAAACGATGTATTCACCCGGTTTCACCTGCTCAATACCATCGGTACTTTTGTCCATTCCCTCGGCTACAACTGTAATTTGTTTGGAAGGAGTCAATTTTTTCAAAGTGCCGCTATCGGCGATCAATAGGTCACTGCCTACTGCCAGCAAACCGTTCGGGCGGGTCAGATCTTCAAAATAGGTCGAAACCTTACCGTCCTTGATTGCGTGTACTTTCTTGGTATCCGAGTCCGAGACGTAAATAGTGCCTTTGGAATCGATGGTAAGGTCGTTCAGGAATTTGGCGCCTTCGATCTCGTGTTTCTTGTCGATCTTGCCCGATTTAATATCGATTTCCACCACCTCGGTAACGTCCGCAACAAACAATTTGCCTCCTTTGATACCCATTCCCTTCGGTGCGTTCAGGCCGGTTACCCAGTCCTGCGCGATAATCTTGCCATCCAGGCCTACTTTCGCGATCCCGCCTTTGCCATCCTTTTCACCGGCCTTGCCGTCAATCTGTGCCACATAAATCGCTTTGCCCGACGCACTGTATAGCACCGACTCGGGAACCGGCAGCGTGGCTTCTGAAGACCACAGCTGGGTAAGCGAATGTTGGGCCTGAGTTGATAGGGCTGAGAATGAGGCCAGGAGCGTTGAGAGCAGGAAATGTTTGGTTTTCATAGAGTTTGATTTTGAAAATAGATCTGTCGGTTACGAACAGCAATTCATTTTCATATCAAGGGCTAAATTGGGCTTATTTACTTTTCTTGATCTTGATTTTCTGATTATTATATCAAAGCTAAATAAAATTGCCCAAAGTGATCCAAGGGGACATTTTTTAATTTTTTTCTATAAATTAATCTGACATCGTAAATGAAATCGCGATCCGATTGAATGGAATACGCTCGGGCTCTACGAATAGCGGGTTGAGCAGATAATTGAATTCGTCGCCAATCACTACGAAAGTAAAAATGCCCCGCAAATAGCAGGGCATTTCTCAAATCACTTTTTCTTCTTGCTTTTTTTCTTTCCTGTCTCGACAGGTTCCGGCACCACTTTGGTGAGATCCTTAATGCGGATGTTCCTGAATTTGAGTTCGGAACCATGTCCGAGGAATCCGAGGTGACCACTGGTCCTTTTCAGTCCCGGGTGTTCTTTGTGGTCGACGGTGCCGTTCTTGCTGGCTTCGGCGAGGTCGCCGTCGAGGATTACCGTTCCGTTCAGGGTCACCTTAATTTTCGAGCCTTGTACCCGGACTTCTTCATAGTTCCATTCGCCAAGTGGTTTCAAATAGCCTCTTTTGGCAGGAATAATGCCATAGGCCGAGCCGTGGTACTGATATTCATGCAAATCTTTGTAAATCTCCGCCTCATTGTCGAGGATCTGGATTTCGGTTCCTACGTAAGCAGCATCGCCTTCCATGGGCGTGCGGATACCCAAACCATTGTTGGCACCCGGCGTAAGCTGGAACTCGAAACGGAAATCGAAGTCGCTATACTCGTCTTTGGTGTAGAGGTTGCCTTTTCCGCCTTTTTTGGGGTCAACGACGAGCTCGCCATTCTGGATGAAATAGTCGGTTTTGTTGCCCACCCATTCAAACATATTGGTACCATCGAACAGCACTTTGAAATCGTCTTTCTGCTCCGCTTCGGGTAGTGTAAATTCCGGACGCGGGATTTCGCGGACGTAAATGTCGCGGTAATGGATTTCGTTACCGTGCGCCTGCAATTCAAGCTGTTCTTTGGCGAAAATAGGCAGGTTACGGTCCCAGTAGTTTTCCAGCACCACATTATCCACTACATTTTCGCCATTCAAATCCACCGACACGCGGTCGCCGATCATGGTAATATGGAAGGTATTCCATTCACCAATCGCATTATCGGCCACTTTCGAAGGTTTGCTTGGATTCTTCTGGTTGTTATAAAGTCCTCCCGAGCCCACCTGCGCACCTACGCTCACGCGTGAGGTATCCCAGATCTGTACCTGCGGAGTACCGCGGAGGTAAATGCCCGCGTCGCCGTCCTTCTGGATTTTCCAGTCGACGTACATTTCAAAATCGCCGTATTGCTTCACGGTGCAAAGGTTATCTCCATGACCAGAGAAGACCAGCTCGCCATCTTTGGCAAACCAATCCTTGAATGCGGCCTCATCTGCTTTTTTCTGTTTGAAAGCCAGTGAGTCGGCGCTCATTTTGCGCCGGGCGATCGGGTTTTGCACCAAACCTTTCCATCCCGAAAGATCTTTGCCATTGAACAGAGCAACGAAGCCTTCCCCGGCAGGCAATTCCGCCAGATGTTTGCGGATTGATTCTCTCTGGTAATCGGCGTCCTGGCCTTTCAGAATGGGAGCTGCTTTGGTCAAAAGCTCGCGGATTTCAGCGCTGTACAGATTTTTGTTAGCCAATGCAATGTTCATTATCGCCTGTGCTGCGGCCTGCTGCGTACCTGCATTATCCATGTATTGGCCAGCCAACAGCAGGGAATTGAAAGTACGGTTTCTTCCCAATTCTTTCAGAATGGCTTCTTTCTGCACATCCGTTTTGGCGATAGCCAACGCTTCGCGCAGCATAATCACTTTATTGGCTGCTGTCTTGCCCGATTTGGCCGTTGCAGCCACGTAACCTGTCAAAGCCGAATTGAAATCGTCGGTATCATTGGTGCTCCTTGCGATGGCAAGCAACTCCTTCGCCGCACTTGCATCAGTCCACGCGGAAAGTGCCGCGATAGCCGATTTCTTTTTAGCTGCGTCCCCTTTGGTGGAAGCTTCAACTACCGATGCCAATGCTTTCTTGCCGCCAATACCCGCCAGCACCGCAAGATAGTTGCCTTGTTTATCGGCAGGAGAAGCCTGTATTTGCCTCAAAACCGCTTCTGTCTGGCTGTTGGTATCGCCGCTTTCTTTAATGGCCGCGTTGATCGCCATTTGTGTTGCCGTTACTTCTTCGGCTGTGTTAACGTTGTTCAATAGCGAATACAATTGGGGCAGATCATTGCCGGTTGCCAACGATTTCAATGCGCTGAAAGCCGCCTTCCGCACTTCCGGGTTTGTATTCTTCAATTGTGCCGAAACAACCGGTAATTTTGAACTTGCTTCACGCGCCGCAAGCACGTCGATCAATGCAGCCTGTGCGGGAGCAGGAAGTGTAGGAATGGCGGTTGCTACCTGGTCCACCAGCGAAGCACCTTTGATCGTAAGCAAGCTGCTTTTAACTCCTGCGATTTCATCCGCATTAGCCGTCTTTAAAACCGGGATCAGTTTGGCAACACTGCTCTCCTGTCCGATTCTCCCAGCTGCCCAGATAGCAGCAGTTTTTACTTTGCTATCCTTCGAAGTCAGCGCTTTCAAAACTACCGGCAGCGCATCTTTCGATTCCGCGCGGCCCATCATGGTGATGATCTCGGCTTGTACCGTCGGGTTGGCCTTTTTATATGCATTCAGCCAGGGTGTTGTGCCGTCGGCCATCAGGTATTTCTGCCCCAGTTTCAATGCCGCAGCACGGTATTGCGCGTCGGTACTTTGCAGGGCGCTTACCAGCACAGGTACGGATTCTCTCTTTTTGATATTCGAGTAAATCGTCAGGGCAGAAGAGCGCGTGGCGGATTGTTTTGCGTCGGGCGTAGCTTTGATTAAGGCCAGCGTAGCTTTTTCGGCCGGGGCATTGTTGCCGTTCGCAGCCAGGCGCGCCAGGTATTTCAGGTAAACGGCGGTAGCATCGGCTTCGTCGTAACCGTAAGATGCTTTCTGTGCAGCTCCCGCCAGAATGCCTTCCGACGAAGGAGCAGCGATTTCCGAAAGCGCGTACAAACTTACCTTACGCAGGTTCAACTCGGAACTGGCTGCGGTTTTTTCGATAGCGGGTGCAGCTTCTTTATAATGAACATCACCCAATGCCTCGGTAATGGCTAGTTGCGCGCTTCCACTGGCATTACCCAATGCTTGCAGCAATGCAGCGCCGGCCGCCGGTGTGCCAATACGCGACAATGTCCGTGCGGCAGGCTGAGCAAGTCGCTCGTCTTTGAGATAACCCTTCAAAACCTCTACCGATTCATCCTTGCCAACGGTTTGAAGCTGGTAAATAAGAAAATTCTTGCCGTCGGGGTCATTTACTTTGGACAATGCTTCGCCATAGGCTTCGGCAGCGTCTTTCCGCAATGCCTCTTTGCCAGCTTGTGAGGCATAATAGGTAAATCCGCCCAATGCGAACTGGATTTTGGTGTTATCCCCTTTGCCGGGCGGCGTGAGCATAGAAGCGATCTGCACGAGGCCCGGTTTGCCGAGCTGCGCGAGTTCTTCCATGTTTTTCTTTAATGCCGTTTCATTCTGGGACGGGAGTTTCGACAAAACCGCCTTGACTTTGGCGTCTAGCGAATTGTCGGTTTGGGCCATCAGCTGGGAGGTTGCCAGGCAAAGGGCTAAAATAGGGTATAGTCTTTTTTTCATCGGATATGCCGGTGCTGTGAGCCGCAGCTTGCAGCTTAGCTGTTAAGTTCTTAAATGGTCCAGGGAGCGCGCATGGGCTGGTTAATGAGCCGGTTTGCACCTTCGTCGTCGATAAATTCCTGCTTGTCCGGGTCAAATTTCAGCGAACGGCCGAGGCGTAGTGCGATGAGGCCCATGTTCACGATCGTGCAGGAGCGGTGACCGTTTTCTTCGTTCAATGCGAATTTTTTGCGGTTTTTAACAGCGTCCACGAAGTCGGTAACCTGCGGCTCCGGATCGGGGAATGCGGCGAGTTTCTTTTCCAGATCGGGGATATCTGATTTGAAATTCTGGTACAACTTGCCTTTGGGGCCTTCGATGTAGGCCACTTTATCGTCCTTAGCCTCACCGTCGAGCACGATCTGGCAGCCATCGGCATAGGTATAAGTAATGCGGCGCCACGTACCCACGGCTTCGGTATGCTGCTGAGGCGCATCCACTTCCACGCTCACCGGACTGGTATCGTCCTTCCCAAGGAAATATTGAATAGGGTCGATATAATGCTGGCCCATATCGCCGAGGCCGCCGCCGTCGTAATCCCAGTATCCGCGGAAGGTCTGATGCACGCGGTGTTCGCTGTATGGTTTGTAAGGCGCAGGTCCGAGCCACATATCATAGTCGAGCTCGGCCGGTACCGGTTGAGGTGCATTGTTTGTTTTACCTACCCAGTAAAATTTCCAGTCGAAACCGGTATGCTTGCTCACGGTCACTTTCAATGGCCAGCCGAGCAAGCCGCTTTGAACGAGTTTCTTAATAGGTTTGACAGTGGTGTTCATTCCGTAGAAATTGCTTTCAAAACGGAACCAGGTATTAAGCCGGAATACCCTTCCATGCTGTTGAACGGCCTCGACGAGGCGTTTTCCTTCACCGATTGTACGGGTCATGGGTTTTTCGCACCACACATCCTTGCCGGCGCGGGCAGCGTCGGCGGCGATAATGCCGTGCCAATGTGGTGGAGTGGCCACATGCACAATGTCCACCTCGGGGAGTTGGATCAGCTCGCGGTAGTCGGAAAAGGTTTTGACGCCCTTATCGACCATATTAACCGCAATGTCGAGGTGCCTTTTATCCACATCACACAATGCAACCACTTTGGTGCCTGCGTAAGGGATATGGCCACGGCCCATGGAGCCGGTGCCGACGATGGCTTTGGTGAGCGTGTCGCTCGGGGCGAGGTAACCTTTCCCCAGCACATGGCGGGGAACGATCGAAAACGTTGCCAGCGTCGCCAGTGAGCCTTTGATAAAGCTCCTCCGGGAGGGCGCCGAAGTTCCTTTCTCTTCTTTCATTCGTTAAGGTTCTTTTAGGAAAAAATGATGGTTAAGTACTTGTGAAATTAGGACAATATTCAGAATGTGCCAAAGTATTGCCCGGCATTACCTGATATTAATGAAGTAAGACTGCGAAAACGGAGAGAAAGCAGAGAAAAACAGGGAATACGCGCTGCGTGCTCGTTACAGCGGGATGTTTCCGTGCTTCTTTTTTGGTAGCACATCAACCTTGTTTTCGAGCATTTCGAAGGCCCGGATCAGCTTCGCGCGGGTCTGGTCGGGGTAGATCACTTCATCGATATAACCCCGGTGTGCGGCACGGTAGGGATTGGTAAACTTCTGGGTGTAATCGTCGATTTTCTCCTGCAACTTCTCTGCCGGATTTTCAGCCTGCGCAATCTCGCGTTTGAAAATGATTTCAGCCGCGCCGCTTGCGCCCATCACCGCGATTTCAGCGGAGGGCCATGCGAAATTCATATCCGCACCAATGTGTTTGGAATTCATCACATCATACGCACCCCCGTATGCCTTGCGCGTGATTACCGTGATGCGCGGAACGGTGGCCTCACAGAATGCATAAAGCAGTTTCGCGCCGTTGGTAATGATCGCATTCCACTCCTGGTCGGTGCCGGGGAGAAATCCGGGAACATCTTCCAAAACCAATAATGGTATGTTGAAGCAATCGCAAAACCGCACAAAACGGGCCGCCTTCTGGCTTGCATGAATATCGAGAACGCCTGCGAGTACGGCGGGCTGGTTCGCCACAATGCCAATGCTCCGACCGGCAATACGCGAGAAGCCTACGACGATATTTTCGGCGAAATGCTCGTGTACTTCGAAGAAACTGTCGGGATCAGAAAGTTCTGTAATCACCTCCCGCATGTCGTAAGGCTGGTTCGCATTCTCGGGAATCAGCGTATTTAACGCAGGACGGAGTTCGTCGCCCGGCGTGTACTGGTAACGCGGCGCATCGTCTTCGCAGTTCTGCGGCATGTAGCTCAGCAATTTTTTGATGGACAGCAGGCATTCGACTTCGTTGGCCGAAACAAAATGCGTCACGCCCGATTTCGTTGCGTGCGTCATGGCGCCGCCGAGCTCTTCGGAAGTTACTTCTTCGTGTGTGACGGTTTTAACGACGTTCGGGCCGGTTACAAACATGTAGCTGGTATTCTCGACCATTAAAATGAAGTCGGTAATTGCGGGCGAATACACGGCACCACCTGCGCACGGACCCATTACGGCAGAGATTTGCGGTATTACGCCGGAAGCCAATGTGTTTTTATAAAAAATATCCGCGTAGCCTGCGAGCGAAAGCACACCTTCCTGAATGCGGGCGCCACCCGAGTCGTTCAAGCCGATAAGCGGCGCGCCGTTTTTCATGGCCAGGTCCATCAGTTTGCAAATTTTCTCGGCATGGGTTTCCGAAAGCGACCCGCCGAAAACCGTGAAATCCTGGGCGAAAACATATACGAGCCGGCCGTTCACTTTGCCATAGCCGGTGACTACGCCGTCGCCGAGGTAATGCTCCTTATCCAGCCCGAAATCCTTGCTGCGGTGCATCACGAACCGGCCTATTTCTTCGAAAGAACCTTTGTCGACCAGAATGGAAATGCGTTCTCGGGCCGTGAGCTTACCCTTGGCGTGTTGTGCCTGAATCCTATTTTCACCCCCGCCCAGCTCCGCCTCAGCATTTTTTTGGTCTAAAAGTTCTTTTTTTGAAACGGCGGCTGATCGGGATTCCATGTAATGCGGGGATATGGTTACATTTGTTGGTGAACGGTTATAAATATAGCGTCATTTTAATGATTCGGGAAATTATTGGATGTTTATGAGGTCGCCAGGCTGCGGTTTGCTTTTTCTGATCACATGGCTCTGTTCGTCGTGGAATGCTTCATTTGCCCAGGTTACAGGCGGCCGTACCCGCCTCGATTTTCTGCAATTACCCGCCCAGGCGCGCAGTACCGCGCTGGGTTCCAACCATATTACCGCGCAAGGCAACGATCCCACATTATTTCTCCAAAATCCTGCATTGGTCGACTCCGCCAAAATCAATAATGTATCGCTGAATCTGATGCCTTACCTGGCCGATACGAAATTTGTGAATATGGGTTATGCCAACCGGTTCCGCAAAACCGGCGGCATCTGGGCGGTAGGACTGCAATACCTGAACTACGGAACGATGCAGGAAACCGACGACATAGGTAACGTGGTAGGGGAGTTTCGCGCGGCTGATTATGGGTTATCTGCTGGCTATGGGCATACACTAGGCGCATTCACATTAGGTGCAACAGCCAAATTCGTAGGAGCGTCTATCGAAAGTTACCAGACCTGGGGAATGGCATTCGACTGGGGCGCTACATTCCGGCACCCGCGGGAAGACCTGACGATCGGTTTCGTCGCCAAGAACTTCGGCTTTTTAAAGCAGAATTACAATGGCGGAAACGAGCCGGTGCTGCCGTTGGACATCAGGGTCGGAGTAACTTTTAAGCCTGAATATATGCCAATCAGGGTGTCGCTAACGGCGCATCACTTAAATCGGTTTGATATGGTTTACAATGATCCGAACCTGTTCTATACCTATGATATTAATGGAAACAAACTTCCTAAAAAGGTTGGTATTGCCGAAAAACTGGGCAGGCACCTTTCACTCGGAGCAGAAATACTGGCGCATCCCAATTTCCGCATCCTCCTCGGCTACGACCATTTGAAAAGGCAGGAGCTCCGTTTGGCAAATCGTGGCGCGCTGGCAGGCTTCTCATTCGGCGCCTGGTTACGTATTAAAAGGTTTGAAATCGGTTACGGCCGTGCCCAATATGTGCCGGGTTTTGGCAGCAGCTCCATTTCAATTGTCATGAATTTGAAAAATGGGTTTGTGAAATGACGCACCGCGGACTGGTCGTCGTTAGGTCAAGAATGGTCATGTTTGGTCAGGAATAGTCATTAGTCAATTAAAACAATACTTGACTACACTTGACAACACCTGACTATACCTGACCGTTCGCCACTTTCCCGTTTTCGAGTTTTAAATACCGCGTTACACAGCTCGGGATTTCATTAGGATAATGCGAAACATAAATTAATGTCCGTTGATCGGTATCGCAAATCGCATTTACCACGGATTTGAAATAGTCGATCGCCTCGCTATCCAGACCCTGGCAAGGCTCGTCGAGGATGAGCAATGGCGGGTTTTTTACCAATGCCCTGGCCAGCAGTACCATTCTTTGCTGACCTTTCGAGAGTTGTGAAAAATCTTTTTCGATCAGTTCATGCACGTGAAGCAGTTCGGCCACTTCGTGCACGCGCTCGATCTGGGTTTCGGTGAGTTTTTTAAAGAACACGCCGGTAGCGTCGAAAAAACCGGATGCAATGGTTTTGAAAACTGTCGTATTTCTTGGGAAATACAAATGTAGTTCGGGCGAAACGTGGCCGATTTTCTGCTTAATATCCCAAATGGAAGCGCCTGAGCCACCCCGTTTTTGGTCAAACAGATCATAATCATTCGCAAACCGCTGCGGGTTGTCGGCGGTGATAACGCTCAGCAAGGTTGATTTGCCGGAACCATTAGCGCCGGATAATGCCCATTTCTCTCCCTTCGCGATTTTCCAGTTTACACCATCAAGAATTTGATCTTCTCCATATTTGACACGGATATTCCTCAAATCCAGTGCATATTGAAAGTCAGTGAAGTCTGGATGACCGAAATGCGCCAGCTTCTGCGGATCGGGCTGTGGAAAGTGGGCGGCATGGGCTCCGGCAGTTTTGAACCGGGCCACCGGCTTTTTCGCCGCTATTTTACCAGCTTCGAGTTCCAGTACATCGGTAATGCAGGGCGGGATTTCGGTAGCAGTGGTAGCCATCATGATGGTTACCCCGTGTTTGGTCAATTCAGTCAGTGCATTGCGGAGCACCTCGCGTGAATGCACGTCGAGGCCGCTGAATGCATTGTCGAGCATGAGCACCTTGGGCTTTTTCAACAATGATTTTGCCAAAAGCATTCGCCTTGTTTCACCATTGGAAAGTGTCACAAACGGGTGGTCGAGCAGATGGCTAATGGATAACAACCCGCTCACACGTGCCAGTTCTTCCTCACTGACCTTCGAGGGGGCCAGTTTCACGGATTTATCATCCACCGTGCCTACGGGCCTCAGCTGGTCGGTCAGGATCGCCCGCACGCTGGGCGCGCGCTCGGACTCATATGCGTGGAAGCGTTGCTGGTAATATTCGGCACCTGCGCTCACGATACGGTTGAACGAGTAATCGTTCGATACGAGTTCGATGTTTTCGCGGACGGGGGTCGTCCAGTCGTATGCGATTTTGCCGGATAGAACTGGCCATTTCCCGGCTATTACTTCCAACAGCACCGATTTTCCGGAGCCGTTCGGGCCCACTATCGCCCAGTTTTTCCCTTGTTCAATATTCCAGTTGATTTCAGAAAGGACCGTTGATTCGTATTTGCGGACGGATACGTTTTGAAGTGAAATGAGTGTCATGCGAAAACCAGGTAATGAAGGGGCAAATACCAAAATTTTAGCCTTAAAAAGAAAAAAAAGAGCATCCGTTGCCGGATGCCCTTGCTAAGCGTTTGAATCAGTGGCCGGTGCGGTCAATGATGCAATTCCATATTGAATTCCCTGATCATCGCCTCAACGAAAGCAGAAAGATCGTCGGTTTTCCGGCTAGTAATGAGGCCGTTGTTGGTCACAACTTCCTGATCCACCCATATTGCGCCTGCGTTTTCGAGGTCGTGGCGGATGGCTGCATACGAAGTAAGCGTGCGGCCCAGTACCACGTCTGCGTCGATCAGGATTTGAGGGCCGTGGCAGATTGCCGCTACCGGTTTCCCTGCAAAAAAGAATGAGCGGACGAAGTCAACTGCCTTTTGATTGATCCGCAATGCATCGAGTCCCATAACCCCGCCCGGAAGCAGGAGCGCGTCGTAATATTCGGCACGTGCCATTTCGAGCGGTACGTCCACGCGGTGGTTTTCGCCCCAATCGACATGGCTCCATCCTTTCACAATGTCTTTGTTGGGCGAAATAACGTGGGTGGTCGCTCCATGCTGGTTTAGGACTTTTCTGGGACAGGTCATCTCCACTTGCTCAAATCCATCGGCAACCAGTATAGCGACTTTGATTATATTAAGCAATTGTTCCATGGATTTAGGTGTAGATTAGAAGATTAGATTATAAGAACAATTAATTGCACAAAAACTATGCCAAAAAGTTGGCTTATGTTTGGGTCGAGCACGCAGTGAACGGGCGATGCATAGCTTCCACAACGTGGGAATGGGGCATGCGGCAATTCACGATTTGGGGAAAACAAAAAGAGCGGCATCGCTGCCGCCCTCTGTATTAGCATTATTCCCTGATTATATTTCTACGCTCCCGACGTTTTCGAAGACCAGCTCACCTTTTGCATCGAGCTCCATCATGATCACCGAATCTTTCGCAACTTGTCCGCTCAGAATGCCTTTCGACAATTCATTCAGGATTCTTCTTTGAAGTACTCGTTTCAGCGGACGCGCACCGAATGCCGGATCGAAACCGTCTTCACCGAGCTTGGTAAGCGCCTCGTCGGTTGCATCCAGCGTGATTCCCTGTTCTTTCAGCACATTTTGAATGCCTTTGAACTGGATATCCACAATTTTGCGGATGTTTTTCAGGGTCAATGGTTCGAACAGCACGATCTCGTCGATCCGGTTCAGGAACTCGGGCCTTACCGATGCTTTCAGCAGATCGAGCACGGCCTGTTTGGCTTCCTCCATGACCAGTGTGTGGTTCCAGCCTTCATCTTCCGCAAACTTCTCCTGAATGATGTGGCTGCCGATGTTGGACGTCATAATAATGATCGTGTTCTTGAAATTCGCAACACGGCCTTTATTATCGGTCAACCTGCCTTCGTCAAGCACTTGCAGCAGGATATTCCAGACATCCGGATGCGCTTTTTCGATCTCGTCGAGCAGGATCACACTGTAAGGCTTGCGCCGCACGGCTTCTGTGAGCTGGCCACCTTCGTCGTAACCTACATATCCCGGAGGGGCACCCACGAGGCGGCTTACCGCGTGGCGCTCCTGGTACTCGCTCATATCGATCCGCACCATGGCATTCTCGTCATTGAAGAGGTATTCCGCCAAAGTTTTCGCCAGTTCGGTTTTACCCACACCGGTCGGGCCGAGGAAGAGAAAGCTGCCGATGGGCCTTTTCGCATCCTGCAAACCTGCACGGCTGCGGCGTACGGCGTCGGAAACGACTTCGATCGCCTCGTTCTGGCCTGCTACCCGCTGGTGCAAATGCTCTTCCAGTTGCAGCAGTTTTTCACGGTCGCTTTGCAGCATTTTGCTGACAGGTATGCCCGTCCATTTCGCTACCACTTCCGCAATATCTTCCGGCGTGATCTCTTCCTGCATGAGGCTTTCTGCATTCTCGGATTTTTGAAGTTCTTCCAATTTGGTCTGAACCTCGGGAATGCGGCCGTAACGGATCTCCGCCACCTTGCCGAAGTCTCCCGCACGTTCTGCTTGCTCTGCTTCGAGGCGTAACTGTTCGCTTTGCTCTTTTAATGCACGAACTTCGTTGACCTTGCCTTTTTCATTTTCCCATTGCGCTTTGAGTGCATTGCGTTGCTCGCTGAGGTCGGCAATTTCCTTGTTCAGGACAGTTTCTTTGTCTTTATTATTCTCGCGACGGATCGCCTCCCGTTCGATTTCGAGTTGCATGATCCTGCGATTCAGTTCGTCGAGCTCCTCGGGTACGCTGTCCATTTCCAGACGGAGCTTGGAAGCGGCCTCGTCCATCAGGTCAATGGCTTTGTCGGGCAGAAAGCGGTCGCTGATGTATCGGTTCGAAAGCTCCACTGCCGCAATTACCGCGTCGTCCTGAATGCGGACACCGTGGTGTAATTCATATTTTTCTTTGATCCCCCTGAGGATGCTGATCGCGTCGGGAATAGTAGGTTCATCCACCATCACAGCCTGGAAACGACGTTCCAAAGCTTTGTCTTTCTCCATGTATTTCTGATATTCTTTCAGGGTGGTGGCGCCGATCGCGTGCAGTTCACCCCGGGCGAGGGCCGGTTTCAGCAGGTTAGCGGCATCCATAGCACTTTCGCCGCCGCCGCCCGCGCCGATCAGCGTGTGTATTTCGTCGATAAACAGGACGATCTCGCCTTCTGAGTCGGTTACCTCTTTAATAACCGCTTTCAGCCTTTCTTCAAATTCACCTTTGTATTTCGCACCGGCGATCAAGAGCCCCATATCAAGCGACACAATGGTTTTCGATTTCAGGTTCTCGGGGACGTCGCCTTGCACAATTCGCTGCGCGAGCCCCTCGACAATGGCGGTTTTACCCACCCCCGGTTCGCCGAGCAGGATGGGGTTGTTTTTCGTACGGCGGCTGAGAATCTGCAAAACCCGCCTGATTTCTTCGTCGCGGCCGATTACCGGGTCGATTTTACCGGCTTTGGCCAGCTCATTCAAATTTTTGCTGTACCGTTCCAGGGAGCGGTATTTGGCTTCTGCGTTTTGATCTTTCACAGGGTTATTCTTTCCTCTAAGTTCTTTGATAGCATTGATCAGTTCTTTTTCCTTGAATCCCAGCTCCTTCATCAGGTTGGCTGTGGAGTCTTTTCCGCTCAGTATACCCAGTACCAGCAGCTCGATACTGATAAATTCGTCCCCGAATTCTTTCAGATAGTTCTGTGCTTTGCCACTGGCGGCGGCCATGTCGTTGCCCAGGTAGGGCTGGCCTCCGCTCACATGCGGGTAGCCGTCCAATATCTTTTGCAGGCGGTTGTTAAGTATCTCTGCGCTGATATTGAGCTTGTTCAGTAAAAATAACGACGTATTGGGGTCTTCCTCCAAAATGGATTTCAACACGTGTCCCGTTTCGATAGCCTGCTGCTGGTTGCCCTGCACCATCTGGGCCGCGTGCTGGATCACCTCCTGCGCCTTAATAGTATATTGGTTAAAGTTCATGGCGTTGATCGCTTTGTTAATGATACAACTGAACGTGAAAAAGGGTGTGCCGAGCTGTCAAATCGGAAATTTTGTCTCAAAAGAGTGACATGAGTGGATTGTTTCGGACAAAATGGCAAGAAATCAATGGCTTTTCTTCTCGATCTTCTTGTGGATTTCGAGCGTTTCGGCCAGGGCCGCCGATCCGTACCACATCAGCAATTCCATGTCCAGCAACTTAGCCTGCACAGCCGGATCGCTTTCTACCAGCTTTTTACCCTCCTCGATCGAATCGGCGTTGAGGATGAAAATGCCACGGTATTTATCGTTTTTAAAGAATGGACCAGCTACGACCAACTTTCCTGATTCCGCCAGACGGTTGATATTCTGCATATGACCGGCAAAGGCACTGTCCGACTTGCTTTTGGGGACGTTCGTCGCGCTTCCGGTTTTGAGGAAAACCATTACATATTTTTTCATGCCATACTCATCCGCGCCGAGCTTTTTGGCGAGCGTCGAATCGTAAACGGCATTGTTGGATTGAGAATATCCGAGATTTGGGACGATGACTGAGGCGAAAAGCACGAGTGTGATGTACAGGGATTTCATAGTCAGTCGATTTAGAGGTTAATGGTTAAAAGTATTGATTTTTGACTTAAAAGAATGCATAAAACGCAAGAAGCTGCACGGGCGATCCTGTGCAGCTTCTTGCGTTTAGTTTTCCAACTAATATCAGATATCCATTTGCGTTTTGAGCAGATCCTCCATCGTCTCGCGGCGCCTTACCAGTTTTGCCTGACCGTTGTCGATCAGCACTTCGGCCGGACGGAAACGGGCATTGTAGTTCGAGCTCATCGTCAACCCATACGCACCCGCATTCAGGAACGCGAGTACATCGCCCTTGCGTACCTCCGGAAGTTCGCGGTCGGTGGCAAATGTGTCGGTTTCACAAATGTATCCTACCACATTATAATGCTTTGGCTCACCTTTCGGGTTAGAAATATTGAGGATATGGTGGTAAGAGCCGTACATCATCGGGCGGATGAGGTGGTTAAGGCCCGAATCCACGTGTACGAAATTACGCGCCGGATCTTCTTTCACCACATTGGTTGTAACAAAAAGAAAACCCGATTCGCTTACCAGAAACTTGCCCGGTTCGAACCAGAGCTGCAACTCGCGGCCATATTCCTGGCAAAAAGTCTGAAAGCGCTTGGAAATTTTTTTGCCTAGCAAATCCATATCCGTAATGGCATCGCCCGGCAGGTAGGAAACCTTGAACCCGCCGCCCAAATCGACTACTTGCAGATCTGGGAAATGCTTTGCGGTTTCGAAAAGGATATCGGCCACTTTCAAGAAAGGCTCGGCGTCCTTAATATCGGAGCCGGTGTGCTGGTGCAAGCCGATTATTTTAATATCATATTTTTTGATCACTTCCAGGATCTGATCCAAAAGCAATACCGAAATTCCGAATTTGGAATCTGCATGCGCAGTCATGATCTTGGTATGCCCGCCGGCAGCCACATTGGGCTTGATGCGGATCATGCAGGGCTTGCTATTGCCATATGTCTGGCCAAACCATTCGAGCAACGGAAGGCTGTCGACATTCACAATAGCTCCTGCTTCGACGGCTTGGCGTACTTCTTCAAAATCCACGCCGCTAGGTGTAAATGTGATCTGGCTGGCATCATAACCTGCCAGTTTGCCCATTTCAAATTCTCCTGGAGATACCACATCCAGCTCTACGCCGATTTCCCGCATCAGCTTCAACACAGCCAGGTTGGTATTGGCTTTGCAGGCATATTTGATCTTCATATTCACGCCCGCAAAAGCGTGTTGAAGCTCCGCGGCCTTCCGGCGAATGGTCGCACCGTCGTAGACGTACAACGGACTTCCGTATTGATTGATTAACTGAGTAGGGTCGATGCCCTGAATGGAATATGGATAATGGTCAGAGAGTTGCATTGGGAAATAGGGGATTGCGCATCGGCGCCGGAATGATTAATTACAGTATTTGTCGAGGTAAACAGCCATTTCCTTTTGGAGTGCGAAGGCCTCCTGTTTGGCTTTTTCAGCGAAATCGGTGCCGTTGCCGGCGTAGATAATGCTCCGCGACGCATTTACGAGCAGTCCGCAGCTTTTGTTCATACCAAACTTTGAAACCTCTTCCAGATTACCGCCCTGGGCGCCTACGCCGGGCACGAGCAGGAAGTGATCCGGGATAATGGTGCGTATCTTCTCGAAATCGGATGCCTGCGTGGCGCCTACGACATACATCATACGCTCCGCCCCCGCCCACGTTTGCGAGGTACGCAATACATTTTCATATAATGTGGTGCCTTCCACATCGAGCCGCTGGAAATCCGCGCTGCCCGGGTTGGAGGTCAATGCCAGCAATATCACCCATTTACCTTCGAATGCGAGGAATGGCGTCACGGAATCGCTGCCCATATACGGCGCAACGGTGATGGAATCGAAGTCGAGGCCGGACGAGGCCGGATCGAAGAATGCCCGGGCGTACAAGCCGGAGGTATTTCCGATATCACCGCGTTTGGCATCCGCAATCGTGAAATGGCTTTTGGGAATGTATTCGACGGTCTTTTGAAGGCTTTCCCAGCCTTTTGGCCCTAAGGCTTCGTAAAAGGCGATATTCGGTTTGTAGGAAACACAGTAATCGGCTGTGGCGTCGATGATCTGCTTATTAAATTCAAAAATCGGATCGTCGGTTTTCAACAAATGCGCCGGGATTTTCTGGATATCGGTGTCCAAACCCACACACAAATAGGACCTTTTAGTCGAAATTTGCTGGAAGAGCTCTTGATAAGTCATGATTTTGTAAATATTGCGACGAAATTACAACCTCTTCCAATAGATTCATAAATTTGCGGCAACATTAAACTTTGCTCCAACCAACACATCACGACTATATGCAGATTCGAAAAACTTCCATTGCCGATCTAGTTGAAATTTTACCCAGGGTCTTCGGTGACGACCGCGGGATGTTCTTTGAATCGTATAATGAGGAGATATTTTCCAAACTCGGCCTGCCTGTGAACTTTGTTCAGGACAATCAGTCGTTTTCAAAAAAGGGGGTGGTCAGAGGGCTGCATTTCCAGAATGCGCCTTTCGCGCAAGGCAAGCTGGTCCGGGTGATCTCGGGCAGAGTGCTGGACGTGGCGGTAGATATCCGCCCCGATTCGCCGACTTTCGGAAAGCACGAAGTCTTCGAATTAAGCGGAGAGCAAAACAACATCGCTTACATTCCGGAGGGTTTTGCGCACGGGTTTGTGGCTTTGGAAGACTCGATTTTTAGCTATAAATGCACCAATCTATATAATAAAGCATCTGAATCGGGCATTCTGTGGAACGATCCGGATTTGAATATCGACTGGGGGATTACCGACCCGATCGTTTCGGAAAAAGACCTGATCCTGCCTACTTTTCGCGCACTTTTCGGGGAATTGACTAAATAAACTTACTTTTCAAAAAGCTCTTCCAGGGCTTTGGTAGCTACTTTCCGGGCTGAATGCGAATTCTGTCCGGTGATAAGTCTTTCGTCCATCTCTATGAATTCCACAAAAGGGATCATGGCTTTGGTATAATGCGCACCGCGTTCTTTCAATTTATCTTCGAGGTAAAAGGGGACTTCACTAACAAAGCTTACCAGTGCTTCTTCGACATTCGAATAACCGGTTACGTATTTGTCCCGGATCAATGACGTGCCGTCCGAAAGCCTGATATTGAGCAATGCGCAAACGCCGTGGGCTACGGCAGTGACCATACCGTTTTTTTCATAAATGGCTTTTGCCAGATTTTGTAGTTCGGTATTTTCCGGGAAGTCCCACATTGCGCCATGGCCGCCTGCGAAATAGATCAGCCGGTAATCGTTCGGAACAACGTCCGATGGTTTGAATGAGTTTTGCAGCTTTTCCCGGAATGAAGTCTCCTCCCAATACCGGGCGTTACATTCGTCTTTGAGGTCGAGGCTCCGTTCGTCTACCGGTATGGCGCCGCCCAGCGGGCTCACGAAATCCATGATAATGCGTCTTTTGGCCAACACATCATAAAAGTGCGTCAACTCATTCAGCCAGAGACCTGTTTTGGAGGTTTTGGCCGGGTATGTTTCATGGTTGGTGCAAACGATCAGGACTTTCATAGCTGTACATAGAAATGACTCCGGGAAATATAACATAAACCCCGGAAGTTTCCATTATGAAAGCATTGTGCTTAATTCAGCAGCTGATTTTTGTAAGCGAATGCAACAGCCGCCGCAGTGCTTTTGGTACCTGTTTTTTCAAGAACCCGCAACCGGTGCCCTTCGACCGTTCGTACGCTGATGAATAGCTTGTCGCCGATTTCGGTGGTTGAAAGTCCGTCGCAAATTAATTGCAGCACTTCTTTCTCGCGCGACGAGAGCGCTACATTACACGCGTTCGGGAAAAACGGGTGCTTGTTGACCTGCCGGTTCACCATTTTGCGGTGCATGGCCTTAGAAACGAAGTCGTTGTAGTAGAAACCTTCTTCGTGAACTCTTCTGATTGCTTTTTCGACCTCGTCGGGACTGGTATCTTTTAACAGATAACCCTGTACGCCCTTTTCAAGCATGTGGATCACAAACCTGTCCTCATTATACATTGAGACGACGATGATCTTGATGTTCGGAAAGCGTTCGAATGCAGCTTCTGTGGCTTGAATGCCATCCATGACCGGCATTTGCAGGTCCATGAAAACGATGTCGGGCGTGTTGGCCGGCAGGCGGTCCAGCAGTTCCTGGCCGTTGCCGGCTTCCAGTATAAATTCGAAGTCGGGAATGCCGCTCAGCATGGAGATAAACCCCTTTCTGAATAGTTCGTGGTCGTCGGCGATTCCTAGTTTAAGGGTGCTCATAGCATTAAATATTCACTCGTTCCCGGCGAAATGGATGTAATGGTTCAGGTTTATTACCGGATGCCGGGTTAACCGGAATCCTCGCGATGGCACTGGAACCGCCCTTGGCCGGCTGTTCGTACTGGACCGTTCCATTTACAATGGCCAACCGGCTTTCAATTCCAAGCAAACCTAGCCCAGCCAGGTTGCTTTCTTTTATTTTTTCAGGGTCGAAACCGACCCCATTGTCGGTTACCCGCAAACCTATCATTTCTTCGTCGATTTCCAGCGCAATATCGATTTTTGTGCAACTCGCATGCTTGATCGCGTTGTTGACGAGCTCCTGCATAATGCGGTAAAGCGTCAGTTCCAGTTTCTGGCCCTGACGCGGAAATTCTTCGGTATTCGATTGGAAGGCTATGACCAGGTTATTGTCTTCTTCCAGTTTGTGTATGAATTCTTCGATCGCCTCCATCAGCCCGAACCGTTCCAGGGTAGTCGGCACGAGGTCACGCGTAATGCGTCGCACATGCAGGATCGTTTCCTCCACGAGCGACTGCGATTTTTTCATAATGCTCTCTTCCTTCTCGTCTCCCGAATTTCCTACTAATTTACTCAATTGGTTGAGACTTAACTTGGTAAGTGACAGCATTGTGCCGATATCATCATGCAGATCCTGGGCAATCCGTCGCCGTTCTGTTTCCTCTGAATTGAGCGCGGTATCCAGGAGCAGGCGGTTGTAGTTTTTCTCGATGTCGCTGATCCTCTTTTCTTCCTCGAACCTTCGCTTTTGGTAATACATTACAAAGGCAATCATGCAGAACGCCATGGCAAGCATAGCCAGCGAAGCTATTAAAAGTGCCCATTTTAGTTCCTCACTGTTTTGCATAATTCTTTGGTGGGTAATGATAAATGCCTATGCTGAAAAGCAGGGCGCAGATAATTTCGAAAATACTCGGGATGACTTCTGTGATCCCAAGATCCATCGTATTGTTCCAGGTGTATGCATAATGGATGACCGGTGCAATGAATATCAGACTCGAATAATAAAGCAACAGTCCCGAACAGATCCAAAAAAACGGGAATGTCAGTAAATTGGGTATTTGAAGGGATTTGATAATTTCATAAAAATAAAGCAGGATCAATAAGATCATTAGAACGCCTTCAACGGTTTTGGAATATAGCACAACCCTGTGTTCCCGCATGTTATGAAGATCTTCGTTTGAGTTGACCAAATCCCAGGCACAAAAAAAGAAAAGTCCTATCATGGACGCTATCAAAAATCGCTTCTGTGGCCTCTCTGCAAATTTGAAATAAAACATCCCACCAAGTAGTGCGTAGAAAAGCGGGATGCTCAGGTTATAAAATATGATATTGTTCGTCCTGTTCGCCGCAAAATGAAGCATCGCAAGGTCGATTATAAACTTCGCCACCAGGTAGCAGAAAAGCAGTCTTAATGACTGGTCCAAAAATGCTCTTCTTACAATAGTGAGTGTTAGTGGTAAAACTGTGACAAATACTGCAATAGAAGAAATAGGATTATTGACAATATAAGCAAAGTAGCTATCGAACATACATTAATCGATTAACGATCTTTCGTCTTTAACATTGGCGTGGGCAAAGCGGTCCGCCTGTCATAGCTTCGCCGCTTGCCGGCATATCTTTCAGTCCGCCCAATTGAGCAGTTCTGATAATGTCCTTGCCATCGGTGTCAACAGGTACCAAAACGAGCCTTGGCGTCGGTTTCTTTGATTTTTTTGCCTTGCTATCGTCATCTTCTTCCTCGTCTCTCAAACCGTAATAGACTCTGAATCCCACACAGTTGTCGCCGTGCAACTTCATCAGTTCGTTAAAAGTGTGAATGCCGAAAAACTCTGCCTTTACGTAGTTTTCGCCTTTCTCGGTGAAGTAACGCTCTTTCTTTTGATGTGGAATAGTAAGTTCCTGGGCCTCCGACGCTGAAATCAGCCGCCCTTCCTGACCTGTAAATCTCTTGCTGTCCATAGTTTTAGTTAAAATGTAACAATTAAGCAATGTAAATGTAAAAAGGCAGCCAGCGAAGGACAAGCCAACCATTTGCAATTGATTTAACGGTTGTAGGTAACTAATTGTTAATCAGCAGAATTTGTTCCAGTCGATTAAAAATCACGTAATTTTACGCATAGTTTGCGGGCAATTTTACGATGCAGCACTTGTAGCTCTACCCGTGCCAAAAATCAGGGTTTTTCACGCTAAAATGCTTGTGTAGAGACCTGTACATTTGTAAAGCGTTAGGGAAGTCTTTTCAAAAGCTTTCTCATCAAGATTAAAGGGTTAGGTTATATTCGAAAGCCACGAGGGAATGTCCTTCGCGGCTTTTTTGATTCTTTATCTGCATTGCCGATTTTTGGCATTTAAAGCGAGTACCCATATGAAACCAACCATAGAAATCGAGTATTGCCCCAAATGCGGCTGGCTGCTCCGGGCGGCCTGGATGGCGCAGGAACTGCTTACCACTTTTACGGATGACCTCCATGCCGTCCAGTTGAAACCATCGGAGGTAGCCGGACGGTACCTCATAACATTAGGAGATGAGTTGCTGTGGGATAGGAAGCGCGAAGGCCATTTTCCCGAACCGAAGGAAATCAAGCAGCGGGTAAGGGATATTATCGCACCGGACCGTAATCTGGGGCATAGTGACCGATGAGAAGTTCGGTAACGATTTGTGCCATTTTGACGCACTGGAGTAGGTTCGACTGTAATTTTGGCACTATTAAATTTCGGCTTTTCAACGTGGTAAGGAAAATACCCCGTTTTAGTCTAATTGCTGATTTTTAGCACATAAGCGCTTCCCGACAGCATAAACCAGTGCAGTTTTTGGATGGAAAGCGATCTTTGGCACGCAGTTTTTCGTTAATACATAAAACTTGTGAACCTAAAACGCGATAGCTATGGAAAGCAAACTAAAAATACCACGGGAGATGTTGATGAACATAGATTTTATCAACACTGTAAACGGTGGAATGAGCGAGCCCTCTATCAAGCTTGACAAAGGGTCGGACGGTTTCGAGGTAGTTGTGAAAATTCCAGGCATCGAGGTTGAGGATCTGCAATTGGAAGTTGTGAAAGGTAAGAGAAACTCAAATAACTTAAAGCTTTTCCACTTACTGCCTATATTTTCACAGGAAAATTTGTCCGACGAAGAGCAGTGGAAGACAATTCGTTTCATTAATACTTTCGTCATCCCGGACGGAGTGGATATAGATAATATATCGGCAAGATATGACGACGACCATCGTCAGTTGGTACTGTTTCTCCCTTTCGGGGACGAGCAGGGGGATTATCACCGGAAGGTAGATATCGAACGTTGGTAGAATTTAAGAAAAGTAAAAACCTGGCAACCAGCCGGGTTTTTTATTGCCCAGGAAGTGTTTTAAGCCGGTTTTTGAGTAGTTGAAGGAAGTAATATGAGTTGAGTTTGGTATTAATCCGTGCGGAGTTTGTACGGTTCTAATAGATTGCATTAAGATTGAGTAAAGATTCTACACTTTTTTAAAAAAGGAATTTCATATCTGTATCTTGCATTATAATCCCACAGTGCTCCTCATTCTCAACGTTTATGAAGAAGTCTAATATTTTCGCTTTCATTGAATTGACCAAGCTGGTTGAAGAGCTCAAAGTAGACCAGTCCAAACTCAGGCAGAAACTGAAATCTCAGTCGGCCTACTTTAATATTATTGAACCCAGGTATTTTTCGGAAGGGCTGATCGGCGAGTGGGAGAGTATCCTTAGCGTGATCAAGCAGAAAGGTGCCAAAGTCAATGAAGAGGGCAGGGTCGTTTCGAATGCGGTAAGCAACACAATCGATCATCTCACCGATAACGAGTGTCAGTTATTGGTGGAGCGGGTCCATTCGATCTACGATTCGGTGCGTAAGGAGTTTCAATAAAAGAAAGGGGCCCTGCAAAGGTTTGATAACGCTTGCAGGGCCGGTACATTAGTTGACGGTTCCGCCGTTCCAGACATCCTTCCCTGGCTGAACGAAAGCCAGGCTGCCATCCCGGTCTTCGGCCATCAGTATCATTCCGTGGCTCTCCATTCCCATCATCTTTCTCGGCGCCAGGTTTGCGAGGTATAGCACCTTTTTGCCGATTACTTCTTCCGCTTTGAAATGCTCTGAAATACCACTCAGCACAGTGCGCTGCTCTGAGCCGATATCGATCAGCAACTTCAACAGCTTCTTGCTTTTCGGTACATTTTCAGCTTCAAGGATGGTCGCAATGCGGATATCCATTTTCGAGAAGTCGTCATATTGAATTTCAGGTTTGACAGGAAGCACAGTTTTGCCTTCCAGCTCATTCAGGCGCTTGGCATCATGCAGTTTCTGAACCTGCTTTTCGATCACGCTGTCTTCTATTTTTTCAAAAAGCAGTTTTCCTTCCAACACGGGCTGGCCAGGTGTAAGCAGGTCGGCATTGCCTGCGTCTTGCCAGGTTTTGCCCGACAGACCGAGTTGTTCCTGGATTTTAGCCGCTGTAAATGGCAATACGGGCTCAGAAACAATGGAAAGGGACGCCGAGATTTGTAAGGCGATATTCAAAATAGTGTTCACACGTTCGGGATCCGTTTTGATCACGTGCCATGGTTGGGTGTCTGCCAGGTATTTATTTCCTGTTCTTGCCAGATCCATAATGAGTGCCAGCGCCTCGCGGAAGCGGTAGTTTTCCATAGAATCGGCTATTTTTCCGGGAAACTTGGCCAGCTCTTCGAGCGCGTTGCGGTCGATCTCTTGCAATTCGCCGCGTTGTGGTACTTTCCCTTCGCAGAATTTTTGCGTCAGCACCACCGCACGGTTGATGAAGTTGCCGTAAATGCCAACCAATTCACTGTTATTGCGGGTCTGGAAGTCTTTCCAGGTAAATTCGCTGTCTTTGGTTTCGGGGGCGTTCGCCGTGAGTACGTAGCGAAGCACATCCTGCTTGTCGGGCAGTTCTTCGAGGTATTCGTGCAGCCATACCGCCCAGTTGCGTGAGGTCGAAATTTTGTCCCCTTCGAGGTTCATAAACTCATTGGCGGGGACATTATCGGCGAGGATGTAGTTGCCCTCGGCCATCAGCATTGCCGGGAAAATGATGCAGTGGAAAACGATATTGTCCTTTCCAATGAAGTGTACCAGCTTTGTTTGGCCTTCGGAAATGTCTTTCGCGGGCTGCCACCATTTTTTCCAGCCCTCATCCGAGCCGTTTTTCTGGATAAGCCAGTCCTTGGTCGCCGAAATGTAGCCGATCGGCGCTTCAAACCACACATATAGTACTTTGCCGTCAGTGTCTTCGACGGGTACTTTAATGCCCCAATCGAGGTCGCGCGTCATGGCGCGTGGTTTGAGGCCGTCTTTCAGCCACGACTGGCATTGCCCGAATACATTAGTCTTCCATTCGGAATGGCCGTTGACGTACGCTTCGATGTCCGGCTGCATTTTGTCGAGCGGCAGATACCAGTTTTTGGTTGCCTTCAACACAGGTTTCGCGCCTGAGAGCGTCGAACGCGGGTCTTTCAGTTCCAACGGGCTCAGTGTAGAGCCGCAGCGTTCGCATTGGTCGCCGTATGCGTTGGGGTTTGCACAAACCGGGCAGGTCCCTACAATGTACCGGTCGGCAAGAAATTGCTGGGCAGTTTCGTCATAGTATTGCTCGGTTGTTTCTTCTATGAATACCTTTTTGTCATACAAATCCCTGAAAATCTCGCGGGAAGTTTCGTGATGAATAGGCTTGCTGGTGCGTGAATAGACGTCGAAGGAAATACCCAGCGATTTGAAGGATGTATCAATTTGCTCGTAATATTTGTCCACCACCTGTTGCGGTGTGAGACCTTCTTTTTTCGCGCGAATGGTAATAGGTACGCCGTGCTCGTCGGTGCCGCTGATGAACGCCACTTCCTTGCCGGACGACCGGAGATAGCGAACGTATATATCAGCCGGTACGTAGCATCCAGCCAAATGGCCGATGTGGATCGGGCCGTTGGCGTAGATCAGCGCTGCTGTGACGGTATATCTTTCAGGATTTGAAATCGGCATTTGTAATCAGGGATTTGGTTCAATCATCGGAGCATCGCTGTGCTCCCCGGTGTGGCCGGAGCGCAAAATTAGTAAAAAGGCTTGCAATGGTGTGACAAACTACTTTTTTACTGCGAACTTTGGCCCAAACAATTTGTTTTGCTCAAATGAAAGTTCTCATTACCGGAGCGACGGGGTTGGTAGGCAGTGCTGTGGCCAAAAAATTCCTGTCGGAAAATCATGAAGTGTTTGCCCTTGTGCGTCCGGGAGCGGACAAGCGCCTGCTTGCGGACGAGCACCCGAAGTTGACCTGGGTGGAAGGCGATATCCTCGACCTGCTTTTGCTCGAAAAAGTAATCGAACAGGTTGATTATGTGGTACACACCGCAGCCGTGGTGTCGTTCGTGCCGCGCGACCGGAAAATGATGTACAAAGTGAATGCGGAAGGTACTGCCAACGTGGTAAATGTTTGTTTGAAATACAAAACACAAAAGCTCGTGCATGTTAGCAGCATCGCTGCTATCGGCCGCCCCGATAAGCGTAAACAAGGCGGCGGACATGCCGTAGTGCTGAATGAGGAGCAACGTTGGGAAGATTCCCCCGAAAACTCGGAATATGCCAAAACGAAGCACATGGCCGAGCTGGAAGTATGGCGCGGCATTGCAGAAGGGCTCAATGCAGTGATTGTGAACCCGACGCTCATTCTGGGCGAGGGTGACTGGGAGAAGAGCAGTACGCAGATTTTCAGGTACATATACAGAGAAAAGCCCTTTTATACCGAAGGCATCGCGAACGTCGTGGATGTGAAGGATGTAGCAAAGATCGTATACCGTTTGGCGGGCGCTGCCATTGCCGGCGAGCGATTCCTGCTCAATGCGGGGAGCATTTCCTATCATAATTTGTTCAATATGATAGCGGACAAAATGAACCGTAAAAGACCCTCCTTCAAGGTCGGTCCGGGATTGGCGGGGGTGATCTGGCGGATAGAGGCAGTACGGACCTGGTTATTGGGCACAAAGCCTTTGATTACCAGGGAAACGGCACAATCTGCGGCCAGGAAAATTACTTACGACAATGCCAAAGTCAGGCAAGCATTAGATTTTCAATTTCAGTCTATTGAGGAAACGGTGTCCCGCATTAGTGAAAGTTTGATCAGGAGGATTTGAAATCCGGGGAATTATTTTATAACTTTCTTTCATTAATAGTGGTACGTTTGCCCTCGATTCTAACCTAGCGGTTCGTATGATGGAGAAAAATTTCGGTGAAAGGAAGGATTATATGAAGGAGACACTACTCAGGTTCGAAAGAATGCTGAAAACCAGCGAGCCGGTCTTTTTCGATTTGGATACTTACGAAAAGGTTACAGTACATTACATTGAAAAAGGGGATTGGGAAAAAGCTTTTAAAGCTTGTGAGATGGGCCTGTCGGACTACCCCTATTCGCTCGACCTGCTACTCAGCATGGTGCAGCTGCACGCCAACCGCGGCGAGCACGAATTGGCCCTCGAAATATTGGAGCGTGCCTCACTGTTTCATCCCGGCGACATCGAAATTTCTTTCATGCAAGTGGCGGTAGCCAATATGATGGGAGAATACGAAGAGGCGATTGAAATCCTCGAAAACCTGCTGGGCAGGGTGGAGGACCGCGATGAAATCTATTTCCAGATCGGGCAGACTTACCAGAACTGGGGGAAATACGAGGATGCGATCAGGTACTACAAACGGTCGCTCCGCAATAATCTGAACAACGAGAATGCGCTTTACGAACTGGCCCACTGCCTCGATCTGGTAGGGCAGCTGGAAAGCCATTTGGAATATTACAATGATCTGGTCGATCGTGACCCGTTCTCGCACCATGCCTGGTATAATCTCGGAATTGCATTCAGCAAGCTGGAACGCCACGAGGACGCAGTGCACGCGTACGAGTACGCGACGCTGATCAAGGACGATTTTGCATCTGCTTTTTTCCAGTTGGGAAACTCCTACATGAACCTGGAAAAGTATGAAGATGCCAAAGTGCAATATCTCCGGGCGATCGAGCTCGAAGGAGATCAGCCCGAAACATGCTGCTGCCTCGGTACTTGTTACGAGAAATTGGGTGAATTTGAAACAGCCATTAAATATTACCGCCAAACTGTAAAGCTGGATAGCCAGTGGGACGACGGCTGGTACGGCCTCGGAATCTGTTTCAGCGAACTCGGTCGCTGGTATGAAGCCGTTGGGTTTCTGAGAAAGGCGATCCAGATCACGGAATTGAACCCGGATTACTGGCTGGCTTTGGCAGAAACCGAATTCAAAGTGGGTAATGTCGTTTCGGCATTCGAAGCATTTGAAAAAGCAGCGGAAATAGAACCTTCCAACCCGGATATCTGGTTGAAATGGTCGTATGTGCTGTTCGAGCAGGGGAATTATGCCCGTGCTTGCGACCTGCTGCAAGCGGCGATCGATGAAATGTCCGAAGAAGCGGATCTGTATTATCGCATGACAGTTTATCAAATCCACGCAGGACAATATCGCGAAGCATTGGTGAACCTTGAAATAGGGCTGACACTAGATTATGAAGGACACGAGCAGCTTTTTGATTTCTTCCCTGATCTGGAAAAACAAAAAGCATTGTATCGCATTATCGAACAATACCGGGAAAAATAGTTAATGCAAGCTTTCGTAGAGCCGGATAAGCTGAGCGGCAATTTGCTCGCCCGCAAATTGTTTGACATGCTTCCTGCCCGCGTCTGATAAAGTATTCCGAAGATGAACATCAGTGACCAGTTTTTGTAGCTGTTCGCTGATGTTTTCTGTTTGATAGGGATCCACATAAAGCCCGCCGGGTCCGCCGGCTTCTTCCAGACAAGATCCTTTTGCAGCTAATACGGGCGTGCCACTGTGCAACGCTTCCACAATTGGAATACCAAAACCTTCATAAATGGAAATGTAGGCGAACACCTCCGCTGCCTGGTACAATGCGGGCAAATGCGGTGTCGACACATTATGCAGCAAAAGCACCCTATCTTCCAATTTTAACCGCTGAATGGTTTCCGTGATTTTTTGCAAATAGGCGGTTGGTTTTCCAACCAGTACCAGTTTGAAATCATGGTTTTTTAATTGGGCAAATGCTTCGACAAGCCGGTGCTGGTTTTTGCGTTCCTCCAAAGTGCCCACACAAAGGACAAATGGTCCTTCGATGCCATATTCAGCGCAAATGCGAATCCTTTCTTCCGTGGTAAGCTGCTTTTGGAATACCGGGTTACAATCCTGATAAATTACCTCAATTTTAGATTCGTCCACACTATACAACTCGATCAAATCCCGGCGTGTCTGATCGCTTACCGCTACAACGGAGTCTGCTCGTTGGCAGGCGGATTTGAATTTGTGGCGGTAAATAGCGCGGTCGATGGGTTTGAAAAGATGTGGTAGCCGTTCGAAAATCAGGTCGTGGATAGTTACCACCGAGCGTATACCAGCCTGCTGCAAGCCTTGCGGGATTTCGTTGCTGAGGCCGTGGTAAACGTCTATATTGTCCTCGCGCAGTTGATCCGTAATTCGTGTGTAGCGCCAATAGGCGGAAAGCTTCTGATCAATGAAGCCTTTCGGATAGTGAATTGACTCGCATGGAAATCCGTCGAACAGATGCCGGTTATTTTTAGGGGTGTAGGCAAGGTACTCGTGGGCCGGTTCATGCATCATTAGTGCGTCGAGAACGAAGCGGCTGTAATTTCCCAGACCTGTTTTATTGGCAAACGCTCTTTTGGCGTCGAATCCGATGCGCATAATGTGTAACTGCAAGGCTTTCCGGGCAAAAGTCCGTATTTTTGCGGATACCACCGAAAATTATTGGTGGCTATTTTGTGTTAAAAAGGAATGAAGAGAAACAATGTCCGCAAGCGGAGTAACCCCAAAGCATCCTCCCCTACATTAGCCGAAGAATATCAGATACACACGCTGGCCAACGGGATTCGCATTGCACATAAGCAGGTTCCTTACACGCAAATTGCGCATTGCGGCATTATGCTCGACATCGGCAGCCGCGATGAATTGCCGCATCAGCAAGGCCTGGCCCACTTCTGGGAGCATATGGCTTTCAAGGGAACCGAAAAAAGAAGCTCCTACCACGTCATTAACCGGCTCGAAAATGTGGGTGGCGAGCTGAACGCCTATACAACCAAGGAGAAAATCTGCTTCCATGCCTCCGTACTCGACGATCATTTCGAGAAGGCAATGGATTTGCTTGCCGATATCACTTTCCATTCCGTATTTCCCGACAAGCAGATCGAGCGGGAGCGAAATGTGATTCTCGAAGAGATGTCAATGTATGTCGATTCGCCGGAGGACGCCATTCAGGACGATTTCGACCAGTTGATTTTCCCTGACCATGCATTAGGAAATAATATTCTCGGGACAGCCGAAACGGTCAATTCATTCGGTCGGGACCATTTGTACGAATTTATCAACCATAATATCGATACCGAGCGGATTGTGGTATCGTCGGTGAGCCGTTTGCCGTTTTCGAGGGTGATTCGCATTGCAGAGAAGTACCTGGGCGGCGTGCCTCATCGCACTACGGACAGGAAACGGAATGCACCGGTGATTTACACACCTGTTCGCCTGGAACGTGAGCGCCCGATCCAGCAGGCGCAATGTGCAATGGGCCAGCCGGCTTACTCATTGCTGGATGAGCGTCGTTTGCCGTTTTTTATGCTGGTGAACCTGCTGGGCGGACCGGGGATGAACTCGCGGTTCAACCTATCGCTGCGCGAGAAGTATGGTTTTGTATATTCCATCGAAGCGAATTACACGCCTTACCTTGATACCGGGTTCACGGGCATATTCTTTGGTACCGAGAAAAAACAATTAAATAAAAGTATTTCGCTGATCAACAAAGAATTAAGGCGGATCAGGGAGGTGCCACTTACGACGCTGCAGCTGCATCAGACGAAAGTGCAGCTGATGGGCCAGCTGGCCATGTCGGAAGAAAGCAATATGAGTTTTATGCTTATGATGGCTAAAAGCATTCTGGATACGGGGAAAGTCGATTCCTTACCGGAGATTTTTGGAGAAATAGAGCAGATCACAGCCTCTCAATTGCAGGAAATCGCGATGGAACTGTTCGACGAGCAAAATTTCAGCTATCTGACCTTCCTGCCAGAGGATTAAGTTTCAAAGTTATTTAATGAAAAAAGCGCTCGCCTGGCATGGGAGCGCTTTTTTCATAATGCTTGAAGCTATTTCGCCTCCGCCCGATAATATAGCGTTGACGAATTTTCTGGCCTCAGAATGGTTTTTGCCGCATTATTAATATCGTTAGTGGTCAACGCCCTGATGATTTCCGCATCGCTGTTGGCCCAATCAACATTGCCTGCATTCGCCGCAAATGCCAGGTTCATCGCCCGGTTGAGCAGCTCCACTTCGGAAAATGCGATCGATGCTTCCGATTGGTTCTTAACCTTCGTTACTTCTTCTTCCGAAGCACCATTTTCAACGATTTCTTGTAAAACTTCATCCACGGCGGTATTGGCATCCTCTAATGTGATGCCAGGATTCAGATTCCCTTTGATCATCAGCAGGCCGGGGTCGAGGGAAGAAATGATGCTGGCACCGATGCTGTTGAACAGTGCGCGTTCTTTCAGCAGTTTTTGATATAAGCGTGATGATTTACCTCTTCCCAGCACATCGCCCAGCAAATCCCCCCCATAAAAGCCGGGCTCATACCGGCCGGGCATATGGAAAACCTTGATCAGCGAGTTGAGCGGGACCGCGGCTGAAATTTCGAGGTGCCTTGCTTCGGTTTGTACCGGTTCGGCGGGAAGGTTGCGGACATAAGCCGGCCCGGAGGGAATACTTCCAAACCACTTTTCTGCCAGTTCGCGCACTTTTTCAAATGTTACCGCACCTGCCACCACCATCACTGCATTGTTGGGGCGGTAGAAGCGGAAGAAGAAATCCTGCACATCGTCCATCGTAGCACGTTCGATATGACCAATGTCCTTACCGATCGTTGCCCAGCGGTAAGGATGTATTTTGTAGGCTAATGGCCGTAATTTCAGCCACATATCACCATAGGGCTGGTTGAGGTACCGTTGCTTGAATTCTTCGATCACCACCTTGCGCTGCACTTCGAGCACATTGGGGTCGAACGACAGGCTCAGCATCCGGTCCGATTCCAGCCAGAATGCCGTTTCTACATTATCTGCCGGTAATGTAATGTAGTAATTGGTGATATCCGGGGAGGTGAATGCATTGTTTTCGCCGCCCACATTCTGTACGGGTATATCGTAGCTGGGGATGTTTTTGGAGCCGCCGAACATCAAATGTTCGAACAAATGCGCAAAGCCGGTGCGTTCTTCGTCTTCATCCCGGGAGCCTACATTATACAGGATATTAACCGCAGCCATGGGTGTCGAAAAGTCTTCGTGGACAAATACCCGAAGGCCATTACCCAGTGTAAACTGCTTATAGCGAATCATATGGTCAAAAAAGGAAGTTGAATAGGTATAATTTGGCCAAAATAAAACCGGAGGCCGAAACCCGCGCATTCAATTATGGGTTATAAACAAAGCTACTGTTCAGCTGGGATACCACCAAACCAATTTGAGTTGAAAGCCATGCAAATTACACTTCGTTCCCTGTGCCTATGGGTTTTCCTTGCCTTATGTTCGATCCAGACCCACGCACAAATACTTAATGACCCCGTTTCATTAAAAAACATCCAGAACAGTCTCGATAAAATATATAATTACGAGTTCGATGAGGCGGTCCAGATCATAGACCAGGTCGAGAAAAAGTATCCCAATCACCCGGTTTCCTACATCCTCGATTCGTTCATCCTGTACTGGAAATACCTGCCTATCAAGGATAACCCCGCCAAATCGAAGGAGTACATCCAGAAACTCGACCAATGCCTGGAAGCGATCAACAAGCGCTACGGCAAGAACAGCCTCGATCCGGAGGCGGTCTTTTACACGATGGTCGCGAGAGGTTATATGGCGATGATATACAATTACCGCGGGGAAATGATGGCAGCGGCAGGAGAGGGTAAAAAGGCGTATAATGCTTTCGTTGAGGGATTTAAATTACTGAATAAAAACCCGGAGTTCTACTTCACTTCCGGAATGTATAATTATTATGTGGAAGTATACCCGGAAGAGCATCCGATCGTGAAGCCGCTGCTGGTTTTCTTCAAGAACGGAGATAAAGCGTTGGGTTTAAAGCAGATCGATACTGCCACAAAGGTGGGTACAATTACCAAAGCAGAATCTTGCTTTTATATTTCACACATTTATCTGAAATACGAAGCCAAGCCGGAAAGGGCGGCCTTTTACATGGAAAAGCTTGTGGATTTGTATCCGCGAAACCCTATTTATCTCATGAAACATTTGGAAGCACAATTGCTTTCGGGGAAATACGAGGAGGCGCATGAAGGTGTGCAGCTTCTACGCAGGCAAAATACGGGTTTTTACCCCGCAGCCTGGCGGACGTTTCAGGGAATTTTAGAAGAAAAGGATCGAAAAAATGACGCTGCTGCTCAGAAAGAGTACCTGGCTGCACTCAAAACACCGCACGACGATCAATACACGAAAGAGTATCACGCATTTGCATACGCAGGCCTTGCGCGCATCTCCGCGCGGGCGGGTAACAAGGTCAAAGCCAGGGAGTATTATAAAAAATGCCTTGGCAAAGCGGAATATCGCTCGGTCATCCGCGAAGCCAAGGCATTCAAATGAGACTTGCTAGTTAGGAAAAAGGCTTTTGTCTAGCCCTGGGATAATTCTCAGGGCATTTTTGTAGTAGAGCTTTTTCAATACATCGTCGGACAGCCCCATGCCGTACATGCGCCAGAATGCGTGGTATTTTTTGTGGTAGGGGAAATATTCATCCTCGGTTTCCAGCACGCGGAAATAAGTAGCATACTCGGCGGGTACCCAGCTGTCCTTTCCAAAAAGGACGCGATCCTGGTATTTATCAAAAAACTTCTTCGCTGCCCTGGGCTGACGGCCCAGCTCGGCTATTACGGCACCTATTTCCACATACATATTCGGGAAAGCGATCATCAGGCTGTCGAGCTTTTTGAGGTTGTTGGGATACCAACCCATATGTGCATTGATGAACGTCGTTTTCGGGTTCATCTTGAAAATGTGGTGCTGCTCGGCGATCAGCGAGTCGAATGGGATGGGATCGTTGAGGCCTCGCTTGCGGCCCGGGTGGGTTTTCAGTTCCAGCCAGCGCTCGTTATAGCGGTCCATCGGGTCCCAGAAAGAGGGCACGTCCGCAGTGTGGATCAGCACCGGAATACCCAGCTCGCCGCATTTCTGCCAAACCGGCTGCAACCTCGGGTCACTCACCGGCACGCGGTTGCCTTTGTCGTCCTTAATACCCGCAAAACCAAGGCTTTTGTAAATTTTTAAACCTCTGGCGCCCATTTTTACATCTTCCTCCAATTGTCTTACTGCCTTCGCCGACCAATCTTTTTCGCCGAAGCCTTTGAATTGCAGGTTCGTAAATACCGCAATGCGCTTCGGCTCATTTTTGGCCACGTTTTCCAGCGAGCCTTTCAATGTAGCCGTTCCCTCCGCCCATTCCTGCGACCAGCCGCGACCGCTGAGGTTGACCATTATGCCCATATTCAGCGCATCCATCTCCTTCACCAGCGCTTTCAGATCTTGCGAGGGCATCTGATACTGGTGATTATGCACGTCGATAAACGGGAATTTTGCTTTTTTCAGCGGGTGTTCTTCCACTTTGAGCGTGGAAATGGGGTCGTATTCTTCAAAACCGAGCGGCTGCTCGGCAAGCGGCGCAGATTGTTGCTGTGCACAGGCGGAGAAGGTGATGCCCATGCCGACAGAGAGGAACAGTAGTACTTTTTTCATGCAAATCTATTTTAAACAGGATCGTTGGCTAAGCATTACCCGGAAATGCTCCGGGTTTATAGATCAATGCAATACAGTGCGCGGCAATGCCCTCTTCCCTTCCTACAAAACCCAGATGCTCGGAGGTGGTTGCCTTGATCGAAATATCTTCTTCTGAAATGCGGGTAACCTCGGCCAGGCAGCTTTTCATGGCCGGAATATGCGGATTGAGCTTCGGATTTTGCAAAACAATCGTCACATCTACATTTCCGACCTCATATCCTTTTTCCCGGATCATTTCCAGGACTTTGGCCAGCAAAATTTTACTGTCGACACCCTTCCATTGCGGGTCCTTGTCGGAAAAATGGTAACCAATATTGCGGAGATTGGCTGCACCGAGGAGCGCGTCGCACATCACGTGGCAAACCACGTCGGCGTCGGAATGCCCTTTGGCACCATGTGTGTGGGGGATCAAAATACCGCCGAGCCAGAACGGCCGGCCTTCTACCAATTGATGAACATCGTAGCCCTGGCCTACGCGGAATGGGAACATAATATACTGAAAACTAATAAATAACTATGGTTTTAGACTATCTGGCCTGTCGCCGTCTCTCTACCTTCCAAGATCATCCAGGCGCTTAAGGATATCATCGAATCGGGCATCTGTTTTATCGAAGCGATCCATCATGAATTCGAAAAGTTTAGCCAGGTCATCTTTGGTGGCCATCGATCTCAGATCATCTTTGGTGGCCATTCTTTCGAAGATAATTCTGTTTGTCGCTGAAATGTCGCGCATGGTCTCCTCAACCAGTGTTTGCCGGTCATTAAGCCGAAACATGTGTTTGTCCAGGTCTCGCATGTTTTCTTCCAACGTGTCCATCCGGCCAATCGTTTGAGATTGTCCCTTACCCAGTTGTACAAGTTCGGCGTCGACGCGGTCGAGGCGCATGAGAATTTCGGCGAGCATCTCTTCCAGATTACTGATTCTTTCGCTGTCTTTCATAAAAGATAGGTTAACAAATATAACAATTCTTTCCTACCTATACGGAAGAACAGGGCTTTGGTAACGATATATCGTGCAGCAATTTTCCTGTGGTTAAAAAAGTCATTAAAAACGCAATCTTTGACATTGCAGAGCAACTTTTTACCGATTAGCTTTGGTTACGTATATGAATCAACACAATCAACTATACCTAATATAAAGACGCATGAAAACCAACATCGGAATATCGGACGAGCATACTCAGGCCGTCGCCTACCAGTTGAACAAGTTGCTCGCCAATGAGTTTGTACTTTACACCAAAACCCGTAACTACCACTGGAATATCGGCGGGATGAATTTCTTCGAATTGCACAAGCTTTTTGAAGGGCAATACGAGCAATTGCAGGTGATCCTGGACGACATCGCAGAGCGTATCCGCGCCATCGGCCACTACTCGGAAGCCCGCCTGGTGGATATTCTGAAACTGACCGACTTGCTCGAACCGGAATACACGACCGAACCGAAGACCCAACTGCAAAATTTGCTCGACGACCATGAGACGATCATTCGCCTCCTTCGCCCGTTGGTAACCGAGTTCGCGGATACCTACAAAGACCTCGGATCGAGCGACTACGTAACAGGCTTATTGAGAGAGCATGAGAAAATGGCCTGGATGCTTCGCGCATTCCTGAAATAGGATGGCCAGAGAATGGAAAAAGCCGGTCGGACCGCAATGTCCGCCGGCTTTCGTGTGTACAGGTTAATATTTTTTATTTATTGTTCACTTGCATTTCAGTTTTGATCTTTTCGATCTCCTCCTGCTGTGCTACCGATTTGAAATAGAAATACAAACCGGCGATCAGGAATATTTTGGAAAGAATGAAAACGGCAATAAATGCGGGGCGCCAAAACTTGTGCACTTTTATGTGCGTGTCGTTCACCTCTACATCGAGGAACTGCTTCGCATCGACGGTTTCTCCCACATCGTAGCTGCTCCGGCCCTTTTTCTCACGGATGCTTCTCAGCAGTATGATTTCCCTCACAGCGTCGGGCGGCGACACCGACCCTTCCGCAAAGTAGCTTTTGATATCTACTTCAAGTTCATTTACATATTCGGACATTTTACGGTCCGACAGCATCATTTCCGCAACGAGCTGCTGTTCTTCTTCGTTGGCGAGTCCCATTAAATGTGATTCGAGAATACCGCTCTCGATAAATTCCTGTTTGCTCAATGGGTGTAATATTTATGCGTTGCGATATGATTTGAAAAACTCGTGAAAAGAACGAAGCACTTCGGCCTTCGATATGTTCAACTTGCCTGCCACCTCATCGGGTGTGAACCCCTGGCGGAATGCGAGGTCAAAAATGATTTGCGGAGAGGCGTCGCCGTGTGCATACTCGGCTCCCGCGGGTGCAAGAGCGGTCAGTTTGCGCTTCGCCTCCACTGCTTTGGCCCGCGCCAGCTTGATCACGCATGCGGCAAAAGTAAAGGGGTAACTATTGCAGGACTGTAATTGCGGGGATGAAAATACACTTACCAGTACTTCTTGTGCCAAATGCACCTGAGGCAGGATTTGTAGTATAATGCCATACGCCATGGCCCCGAATTGATCATACACTTCAAGGGAAGTGAGCGTTTTTGGCTTCGAAAGTGCACGACTATCGACTCCATTGCCTGCTCGTTCTAATTCATTCATATACGCAATTAATTGATCGGAAATTGGATCGGGTAATTCGGGAGGCCTTTATTATAACGTTGAATTTAAGGATGTTTTGAAGAAGTAGTGTGAGCCATTGCAGGTAAATTTAATAGAATGGTTAGTAAAAATGTCACCTGGTTATAAAAAGTTTGAATTTAAGTTATCAAACTATTTCAATGATTGTATTCATTTTTAGTTCTGCATTTCATTTTCAGGAAGATTATCCGATGTTAACTTTGCGGGATGAAAGAGAAATTAGCAGTCATTTTTGATATGGACGGGGTGATTGTCCATACAAACCCCTACCACTCCCGCGCATTCCGCGAGTTTTTTTCGAAACGAAACCTTTCTCCTACTGAAGAGGAATTTGCCCAGCACATGTACGGAAAAAGTAACAGCTACATTTTAAGCCACTTTTTGCAGCGAGTGGTTGAAGGAGAGGAGTTGTTGAAAATGGAAGAGGAAAAAGAAGGGCTTTTCCGTGAACTGTATGAGCCTTATGTGGAGCCTATCACAGGCATTGTCGGGTTTATGCACGATTTGAAAGCGAATGGGGCGGTACTCGGAGTCGCTACGTCTGCACCCCGGGCCAACCTGGACCTCATTCTGAGTAAAGTGCCTATTCAAGAGATGCTAGGCTCTGTTTTGGCGAGCGAAGATGTGAAAAAGCACAAGCCCGATCCGGAAGTATACCTTACCTCCGCCAGGAACCTGGGAGTTAGTCCGGACCAGTGTGTTGTATTTGAAGATTCATTCTCGGGTGTTTCGGCAGCACTCAATGCAGGTATGCGTGTGGTAGGCGTGCTAAGCTCGCACACGCGGGAGGAATTGCCGCCCTGCAACCTGTATATAAACGATTACAGCGACCTCTCTTACGAAAAGATCGCTGCGCTCTTCTGAAACGCTACAATGTGACAGGATCGGTAACTTTCACATCGAAGGCGCCGGTCAACACTTTTTCGTTTCTTTTGATTTGAAGGAATATCCGGTACTGGCCGCCTTTCGGAAATGCGTAGGGGAACGAAATGCGGGTAGCGTGATCCATGCCGGTCATGCCGCCTTCGGTGACGTTATACATGCCCATTTCCTTCATCAGGAATATTTCGCGGTCTATGGTCGGCATGGCTTTTAAATTGGCCAGGTGCCGGTCGATGCTATCACGGAAAACGTTGGCTTGGGGCCATTTGGCTACGTGGGCAGTATCCGAAATGCGGTTTTCAAACGATTGGCCGGCGGCCATCGAATAGGAGCCGCTAGGGTGCAGGTGAATATAAACCGAACCGTCGGAGCGTACGATTACCGCATGCCCAAGCATTCCCAGGTAAGGTTCCGGGAAGCAGGGACTGTTGTCCGGGTTGAATATTTCAAAATTAAGCTGATAAGGTTTTCCCGCTTCGAGCGCCTTATCCGGCTTGCCCTCCCAGATAGCATAGGAGCCGTCTTTGAACACGGTTTTGGTTCCGGGTTTTCCACAAATGACAACATTTTCGCCCATCGGCACCTTGCCGGGCGTATCTAGCGGATCTGTAATGATATAGGTATCGTCTTCTGACAGTGCCTTACTTATGCGTTTTGACGGTTTGGTATTGATCACCAGCGTATCGACGATCGTTTCGGCAAAACCGGAGTACTGTACAATGTCGGAGTAAACCAGGTATTTTCCGGCCGGCAGATCCGGCAATACAGCTTCAAATGTCAGGCTATCCCTACGGTCGGGATGGACGTGCGCGAATGCATCGAGTGTAGGCGTGCGCACGAGGAATGTATGCATGATCTTTCCATGATCGGGGATCAATGTGCTCAGCATACTTCTTTTCATCCGGTGGTCCCAGTTGGTGGTGTCGATTTTTAGTTGGAAAACCCGTTGGGAATCTGCTTCGATGATCGCGGTTTTGGCTTTCAACGGCTTGTACAACCACTGTTTGTACTCGGCTGCCCAGCTATCCCACCAGCTGCTTCCGCCATACAAAATCAATGAACATACGGCCGTGGCGATGCCCATATTGATCCATCGCTTCCGTTTCTGGGCCGGAGTAAGGCTTTGGCCGGGCTTTAAAAGGCCGTCGCTCACACTGGCACCGATGGTCGTGATCATGAGCAGGAAAAGCAGTAATCCGAGAATACTGAGGCTAATACCAAGCCCTTTGGGCATATCGCGTTCCGCAGTTGAAACGGCAACGATGGGGATGATCAACGATGCATCTCCCTGGATACCCTCAATGCTGATCTGTGCGCTCGACGAACCTGGTTCCATGAGCCAAACCGCTCCCTGAAACTGGCCCTTCTGGCCCGCAACAGGCGCCAGCGGATCGGAAGTAGGCGCGCCTTTGTCGCCCGAGTAAAAGTAAATCGGCCGGACCGACACTTTCCGAGCCTCGCCGTATTCAATAAAAACCGAAACCTGCGCGGTTCCCGGAATAACATCCGGCGGTGTAATGCTTACAAGCACCTTGTACGAGCCGGCCTGCGCCTGCATTTGTACACCCGCGCTGCCCACGTGGGCATACGTGGCTACGCTTTGCAGCAATAAGAGAATGAGGTACAGATATTTTTTCATCGTTGAATCTTGTGCATCCAGTTGCCCCACGCCAATCCGATGCGGGTTGAGATTAATGTTAATACCAGTGCAATGCCCAACCCTTTGAGCAGTGCCGGCGTTTCCTCGACCATCCAGCGGCCGAATTTGTAGCGGTACTCCCAGTTCGGATCATTCCCGAAATACCAGTAATGGCTCCCGAAAAACCAGTTACGCGCATAGGGCGATTCCATCAGAAATCCGCCGAAAAACCATTGAACCACAAAAAATACGGCCAGGAATCCGATGCCAAGCAGCAAAGTGAGTTTCCAATCACTCCAATGCGCGAAGCGGTACCGAAGGATATCGATCACAACGGCCGGGGCGAGCAGCAGCAATGGGAAATGAAAGCCCTGATAGTGGGTAATATGGTTCAGGATCGGCCCAAGTTTGGGCTCGGCAGGGAAAAGTGGAATGATCCATAGTGTGCCGAGCATTAATGCAGTGTAAACGCCGGCGACGGCTGTAACGGCCCATTTGTGCGAAACGGCCTTGCCAACGGCTATCAGCAGCAGTGGAAATGCAGCCCCGGCAAATATGTAGTAGCTCGACTTGTGCGTGCGCATTCTACCCAATTCCTCGGATATTAACGTGAACCAGATGGTTAGCAGAAAGCCGGCGGATAATGCAAATAGCCAGAAAAGTGTTTTGTCTAATGCCTTCGTCTTTCCCTGGCCAAAACTGCCGAGCAATTTCATCTGGTTCTTCACTGCAATGACACTGATCATCGCGCCGAACTGGATGCCGATAATGCCCAGAATGAGCACAGTATGCGGAGGGGAGAGGATCGTTACGTCGAGACCATAGGTATTGTGCCACCAATCGTCGAAAGGAGCGGAGGTAAGCATGGACAGCGCTCCCCAAACGCAGAACAGCGACCCGAGCGAGCTGTAAAAAAAGCCCCAGATTTTGACGCTGGCCGCTTTTTCAATATCACTTCCCCAAAATGTTTTTCTCAAGATCTCATAACCCGAAAACAGTCCTGCCACTACGGCGCCCAGGTAAATAACGAGGTGCGGCGGCGATAGCAACCCGTCGCGGCCAATGCTCATGTGCCAGCAAATGTCCCAGATGAGTCCGGTGATTACGCAAAATGAAGCAAAAACGGTGGCGTAAATGTAGACGGGAATACCCGGACTGGCCTGCATGGTTAAAGTCCGGTCGCCGTACTGAGGCGGAGGGGCAATGGGGTTTTGCATGTTGCGGAGAGGAAACTGAGTTATGACTGCAAATTTCGAAAAGGACAATCATATTCCATGCTACCCCTATGGTTGTATTCAATTTTACGCAGGCAGGGTTAGTGAACGGCCGGCCGGACTCAAAATGGCCGCATGGCTTTTACGAAACGCCCTTTAAAATAGGTCGAAAACAGGTTGTCCTCACGTACGCCGCGCGAGGTGGAGGCGTGGATAAATATGATCTCGTCCCTTCCGCGGACGTCGGTGACAATGCCTGCGTGGGATACGTAACCTTCCTTGCCAGCCTCAGGTACGAAAAAGAGCCAGTCACCGGGTTTAATTTCGGCTACGCTGCCCACTTCCTGTCCGAATTCGGATTGCTGCCACGAAATGCGGGGCACTTTAACGCCCATTTCGGAATATACCTGGCAGATCAGGCCGGAGCAGTCGATACCGTCTTTGTCGTTGCCGCCCGAGCGGTAGGGTGTGCCGGTGTAGGTACGCGCGATTTGCACGACCTCCGGGATGTTCGCTGTATTGACAGAGCCGGGGCGGGAGTAGGTAGGTGTGGTGCTTCGCGTGGGCGCAGGTTTTCTGGCGGGAGCTTTTGCCACCGGTTTGCGGGCAGGCGGCCTGCGGGACGGAGAAGTGCGTCCTCGTGAGGTTGTACTGCGTGATGAACTATGGCGTTCGGGTGTTGTGCGGAATACGTCGCAGGAGAATAATAATGTAGTGATCAGGATTGTAAAAATGGTGCAGGAAAGGGATTGGGAAAGGTACTTCTTCATGCGTAAGCGGAATATGGCCTGATTACTGAGTTCAAAAATAGCTTAATTTTTTTTTGTGAGCGTTTTCGCCGACGGAACGCCGGATCTTAGCGTGCACCGACGAGACGTCGGCACTAACCGTCGCATTTCTATTTTAACTGCATTCGGGCTGAAAAATTGTGACAAATATTGTGAGGCCCCGGCTTTGTAAGTAGCTTTGTCCCTGATGTTCATTCCTTTTAAATTAGCATTTACCCCTGATGAAAATTATTTGTGTAGGCCGGAATTACGCAGAGCATATCGCCGAACTGAACAACCAGACACCCGATTCCCCGGTCATATTTCTGAAACCTGAAACCGCACAGATCCGCCTCGGAGATGACTTTTATTATCCCGATTTCTCAAAAGATGTTCATTATGAAGTAGAGCTCGTGGTAAAGATCGATAAAGTGGGGAAAAACATCGAAGAGAAGTTCGCTCATAAATATTACAGTGAAATCGGGATCGGGATCGACTTCACTGCCCGCGATCTGCAATCCGAGCTGAAGGCCAAAGGGCTTCCCTGGGAGCTCGCGAAGGCATTCAACGGCTCGGCACCGGTTTCGGAATTTGTTCCGGTTTCGGATTTTGCGGACATTCAGAACGTCAATTTTAGCCTCGATGTGAATGATGAGACGCGGCAGAACGGTAATTCGTCGATGATGATCTACCGCATCAATTACCTGATTTCCTTTGTTTCTAAGTTCTTCATGCTCAAAAAAGGAGACTTGATTTTCACCGGCACTCCCAAAGGCGTTGGTCCGGTGAAGGTCGGCGACAAGCTGACCGCCTCGATTGAAGGCAAGAAGATGCTCGAACTGTTCGTTAAGTAAACCGTACTCTTCATATCACCCGGTCGGGGCTACCGACTATTCATGCACTTTTTCATGCGTCATTATTTTCGGGCATTTGTCCGTTCAGGGTTGTTTGTATTGGGTTTAGCAGGTGTTGCAAAGGATTCTTTGGCCCAAAAGCAATCGTATCCAAAGGGTTATTACCAGTTTCCGATCCGTCCGGGGTTGCCCAACTCACTGGCAGGCGGCCTGGGTGATTTGCGCAGCAATCACTTTCACGCCGGGCTCGACATTCGTACGCAGCAGCGTGAGGGCTTGCCCGTGTACGCGGCAGCAGAAGGTTATATTTACAAAGTAGCTGTGCAGCGCACCGGCTATGGTAACGTAATCTATTTGCGCCATCCGAATGGACAAACGACGGTTTACGGACATTTGCTGAAATTCAGTGATCCGCTGGCGACGTGGGTCCGGCAGGAACAATATAAAAAGCAGACATTTGAAATAGACCTCTTCCCGGAAGCAGGCCAGTTTGTATTCAAGAAAGGGGAGGTAATCGCACTTTCCGGGAATACGGGCGGTTCAGCGGGGCCGCACTTACACTTTGAGGTTCGCGATTCGAAGGATAATTATCTCAATCCGTTGTATTTCGGGTTTAACGAAATCAAAGATGTTACCCCGCCGAAATTCGTGAACCTGGCCATTCGTCCTATGGATATTAATGGGCGCGTCAACGGGCAGTTTGATCGCAGGGTTTACGCGCCTGTCAAACTGAAAGACGGCACCTGGCGTTTGCCCGAACAGGTTTCGGCCACGGGCATTGTCGGCCTGGATCTTATCGCGTTCGACCAGATGACCGGCACCGGTTTTCGTTACGGGTTACAATGCATCGAAATTAAAATGGACGGGCAGGAAGTGTTTTCTTACAATATTGAAGTATTCCCCAATGCCTCGACCCGCGATTATAACAACCTCATCGACTATGAAACGGAGCAGGCGACCGGCCAGCGTTTTCTGAAATGCTACGTTCCCGACGGGAATCAGTTTAATTTATATAAAACCAATGCGATCAACGGGAAGTTGAATATCGCAGATACTCTGAGCCACGAGGTAAAAGTGCGCATCTCGGATTCCTATGAAAACTTCTCGGAGCTGATATTTAATATTAAGGGCGAGCCGCAAAACCCCCCGCTGCCGGTGTTCAATACCGAGGTGAACCCGGAATATGTGCAAACCGAAATCCGGGAGAATACATTGGTAGTTAAAGCGAAATACTACCGCAGCCAGGAACCGTCGGCGACATTTTATATTAAAGGAAAAGAAGAGAGGAAAGCGCCTAACCTGTACGCAGGCGAATCAGCGGTTTTTTTGACTGATTTGAGGAAAGAAATGCCGGATTCCGTGAAAATTGGCACTACCACGGTGAAGACCTTTCTGCGGAGTCAGGTGATGCCGGGCATTGTCTCGTCATTCAAAGAGGCCAAATGGTCTGTGGATTTTGAGAATACCAGCTTGTTCGACACGCTGTTCCTGATGGGGCAGCGGAATTTTAATGCGTTAACCATTAATAACCGGGGTACTGCATTGAACGACTACATTCACGTCGCTCTCACGCCCGAAAAGCTGCCGGAGGATAAGTCCCGGACTTTCATGTATCGCTACCTGAACGGCGATTACCGCTTTCTGGGCGGGAAATGGGACGGCGACATGATCCGTTTCGATACGCGCGAGCTCGGCACGTTTGTCGTTCAGAGCGATACGGTACCTCCAAGGGTACGGCTCGTCGAGCATAGCAAGCATCGCATACGCGGGTACGTAGGCGACGGCATGTCGGGGATTGCGAATTTCAAGGCATTGGTGAACGGTCAGTGGGTTTTGTTGAATTATGATTTCAAAAAGGGCTATATCTGGTCGGAAAAACTGGATGATACTCAGCCATTTGAAGGAGAACTGGTGTTGGAAGTGACGGATAGGGCGGGAAATAGTACTATCTTGCAAACCGAATTGGTAGATCTGGTTGTTAAACCTAAGAAAACCAGAAAACGCAAAAGATAAATTATGGGCCTACAAGTCGGTGACCCCGCACCCGCATTTTCAGTAAAAGATCAGGATGGAAACCAAGTAAAGCTGTCGGATTTGAAGGGAGAGAAAGTTGTTTTGTACTTTTATCCCAAAGATAACACACCTACCTGCACCAATCAGGCCTGCAACATCCGCGACAACTACGGAGCGCTCCTGAAAAAGGGTTATAAGGTGTTCGGGGTAAGCCCGGATAGTGAAAAATCGCATCAGAGATTTATCAAAAAGCATGGCCTCCCCTTCCCTCTCCTGGCTGACACGGAGCATAAAATGATTGAGGCTTACGGAGTTTGGGGAGAAAAAACAACGTTTGGACGAACCTACATGGGTTTACTCCGTACAACTTTCGTCATCAACAAAAAAGGGATCATTGAGGAGATTATTTCCAAAGTGGAATCGTCGAAACACACTGATCAAATTCTTGGAAAAACTGAATAATAATCAGTCATTTTAACATTCCGAATAGCAGGACATTTACGCCGCCTAAATGGTCCCGCTTCGGGTAAGCCGATTAAGGACAGTCCAATAGAAAATAAATAAAAATGGAAATTGAACAATTAGAAAAAGTAGCATCCCAGGTTCGCAGGGACATCGTACGAATGGTACATGGTTGTCAGTCGGGGCACCCTGGCGGGTCGCTGGGATGCACCGACTTGTTGGTAGCATTGTACTTTGAGCGTATGAAGCTTAAAGAGCAGGACGGCAAAGTCGTATTCGATATGGACGGTAAGGACGAAGACCTTTTCTTCCTTTCGAACGGTCACATTTCCCCGGTTTGGTACAGCGTATTGGCACGCAAGGGATATTTCCCTGTATCGGAGCTGGCTACATTCCGCAAGCTGAATTCACGCCTGCAAGGACACCCTACCACGCACGAACACCTCGAAGGTATCCGTATCGCGTCGGGCTCACTGGGCCAGGGATTGTCGGTAGCATTGGGGGCGGCAACAGCTAAGAAACTGAACAACGACAAAGGAATAGTATACGTACTGATGGGCGATGGCGAGCAGCAGGAAGGCCAGGTTTGGGAGGCTGCTACTTTCGCGCCACACCACCAGGTAGACAACCTGATAGCGTTTATCGACCTGAACGGTCAGCAAATCGATGGCCCTACCGTGAAGGTAATGAACAACCGCGATTTGGGTGCCAAATATGAGGCATTCGGATGGGAAGTAATCTCTATCGAAGAAGGAAACGACATGGCGGCAGTGCTGAAAGGCCTGTACGAAGCCAAAGGCCGTCTGGGACATGGCAGACCGATCATGGTATTGCTCCACACAGGCATGGGCTACGGCGTCGACTTCATGATGGGCAGCCACAAATGGCACGGTGTTGCGCCTAACGACGAACAATTGGCGGCGGCACTGGCTCAGCTTGACGAAACTTTGGGAGATTATTAATATCCGGACCAGCGGCAGCAATGCACGCGGTTTCATAAACAGACAATATTCAAAATGAAAAAATACACTTTCACTGAGAAGAAAGATACGCGTTCGGGCTTCGGTGCCGGAATGCACGTGCTGGGGCAGCAAAATCCCAACGTCGTGGCGCTTTGTGCCGACCTCGTTGGTTCTTTGAAACTCGAACCGTTTATCAAAGAAAACCCTGAGCGTTTTATTCAATGCGGTATTTCCGAGGCAAATATGATCGGCCTTTCAGCTGGTTTGACTATCGGAGGTAAAATTCCATTTGCTACTACTTTCGCGAACTTCGCGACAGGCCGCGTTTATGACCAGATTCGTCAGAGCGTAGCATATTCCAATAAAAACGTAAAAATCTGTGCTTCACACGCAGGTCTTACGTTGGGAGAAGACGGTGCAACCCACCAGATTCTCGAAGATATCGGGATGATGAAAATGCTTCCGGGCATGACGGTGATCAACCCTTGCGATTACAACCAGACGAAAGCGGCTACCATCGCGATTGCTGAGTACGACGGGCCGGTTTACCTGCGTTTCGGTCGTCCGGTAATCCCGATTTTTACAGATGCCGATCAGAAATTTGAGATTGGAAAAGCTTGGATGGTCAACGAAGGTACCGACGTAAGTATCTTCGCTACCGGTCACATGGTATGGGAAGCGATCCAGGCTGGGGAGATCCTTGAAGCCGAGGGTATCAATGCCGAGATCATCAATATCCACACAATCAAACCCCTGGACGAAGAAGCGATCCTGAAATCGATTGAAAAAACCGGCTGCGTGGTAACTGCCGAAGAGCACAACCGCATCGGTGGTTTGGGTGACAGCGTTGCGCAGGTTATCGTTAAAAACAAGCTCGTTCCGCAGGAATATGTAGCGGTGAACGACAGCTTCGGAGAAAGCGGCACGCCAGCGCAGTTGCTGGAAAAATACGGCCTGGATGCAAAACATATCGTAGAAGCCGCAAAACGCGCGATTGCACGCAAGTAATATCATCGCTCTCCGTCGACTTAGGTCGACGGAAAAAGAGCCCGGCCTGAAAGGCAGGGCTCTTTTTATTTGTCCTGAATCAAAAAATAAACTATTATTGACCGGCGTTGCCTTTGGGCTCAGGTACAATTATTGGTCAAGCAGGTTGCTATAAAAAAGATCAGGTTAACACTGATTAAATGTCCGACGAAGAATTATTATCTCTTTTTCAAAATCCCGAAACGCGGAGGAACGCTTTCAATCAGTTGGTACGGAAGTACCAGCAAAAAGTTTATTGGCTGGTAAGGAAGATGGTGGTCGATCATGATGATGCCAATGACATTACCCAGGATGTATTTATAAAAGCGTGGACGGCTCTGGAGAATTTCCGCGGCGATGCCAAGCTTTATACCTGGCTTTACCGCATTGCGAGCAACGAAGCCATTAATTTTCTCAACAAAAAGCGACGGAAATATTTCATCCCGATCTACGACGTCGAGAACGAACTCAGTGAAAAGCTGGAAGCGGATCCGGAAGTAAGCGGTGACGCTATTCAGCTCAAATTGCAGAAAGCAATATTAAAATTACCAGAAAAGCAAAGGTTGGTATTTAACCTCAAATATTTTGAAGATTTACCCTATGAAGAGATTTCGGAGATCACCGGAACGTCGGTAGGGGCATTAAAAGCTTCATATCATTGGGCTTCGAAAAAAATTGAGGATTTTTTGAACGACACGGATTAAACTATTTGCATTCTCATTGGTCAAACCTTCACAAGACAGGAAATATAAATAATCATGGACAAAAAACGTATACGGCTGGATGATCTGAAGAGGGAGACGCCCTTTTCCGTGCCGGAAGGTTATTTTGACAAGCTGCCGCAAATGATCCAGTCCCGGATCCCCGCGGAGCCCGTGCGCAAACCCCTCGTAAGCTGGTCGTGGCAACGTTCTGTTGGCTTGGCCGCAGCATCTGCACTGATTCTCGTGCTCGTGTGGGTAACCGTACCGGAGCGCCAGGGATCGCTGGGGCAGGAGCCTTTGAGCGGCATCAGTAATGCCTCTATCATCACTTACCTGGAAGATCAGGACATTAGCTATTACGATCTGAGCGAACACAAGGTGGTTCAGAAAGCCTTCGAATCGGATTCGACGGTGCTGAATTATCTGGATGGCCTGGAAGACGATGTTCTTCGCCAGCAGTTGGAGGAGGTTATGGTTGCCCCGGAGAAGATTTGACCCTAACGAACAATCGAAATGAACTTACAATTTGAATTCAAACGGTATCGGAACACTTTTGCTCTTTTACTCCTATTCTTCGGCGCAATGTCAACGACAGCGCAGGCCCAACGCCGTTCCGAGGAAGAAATAAAGAAAATTCAGGATGCTAAGGTGGCAATCATTACCAACCGCCTCAACCTCACGCCCGAGCAGTCCACCGGTTTTTGGCCGATGTACAATGAATATTCTCAGCAAAGGCGAGAAATTCACCGGGCGCAGCGCAAGATCATCAACGACAAAAAAGCGGAGGGCCAGAACGATGAAGCGGTACTGAGTAACCTGAAAGAGGTTCAGGAACTTCGCCAGAAGGAACTCGATCTGGAAAAAGAATATCAGAGCAAGTTTTTAAAGGTAATCACTGCGAGCCAGGTAATCGAATTGTACAAGGCCGAACGTACATTCAACGATATGCTGATCCAGCGGTTAAAGCAAAAAAATTGAGTTAGCCTGCTTATCGACTTATTACAAACGAAAAGGCCCGCTTCCGTCAGGAGGCGGGCCTTCGTTTTATAAATGGTTAATGCTAATGAGCTCCCACTGCTTCCACTTCGCCTACACCTCGTGTTTCCACAGTGATATTGCGTAGCGGCGCCTGGTGTTTTTTGAAATCCTGGATGATTTCGAGTACGTCGTAATCGATGTTCATCGATTTGGAGCCGTCGATCACCACGGTAGCGCCGTCGGGCAGGTTATCCAGCGTGGCGCTGATGCTGCCTTTGTTCAGGAAGGTTACTTCTTCGGAAAGTTGCAGCGTGATCACCTCGCCGTCGCGGTGCTCTTCCTTGATATAATGGTAGGAATGCTTGTAATTCTTTCTCAGAATAAAATAGATCGCGACGACCATACCGATACCAATCCCTTTCAGCAAGTCGGTGCTGAGGATGGCGATAATGGTTACAACGAATGGTATGAACTGTTCCAGGCCGAGCTTGTACATTCCTTTGTACAATTCGAATTTGGACAGCTTGTAGCCCACCATCAACAGGATCGCTGCCAGCGATGCAAGCGGGATGTAGTTGAGATATTGAGCAATAAACACCGCTGAAATAAGCAGAATGGTACCGTGAATGATGGTACTCATTCTTGTACGGCCGCCCGAATCGATATTCGCGGAGCTGCGGACGATTACTTGGGTAATAGGCAACCCGCCGATCAGGCCGGAAATCATGTTGCCTGCGCCCTGAGCCATCAACTCGCGGTTGGTGGGCGTGCTGCGCTTGAACGGATCGAGGCGGTCGGTGGCTTCTACCGAAAGCAATGTTTCAAGGCTGGCCACGATGGCTAATGTTAAGGCCACTGTGTAAACCTCAGGCTTGCTGATTGCAGAGAAATCCGGTGTTTTAAAGAAACTAAAAAACTCGGAGGCGCTCGAAGCAACCGGAAGCTGTACCATGTGTTCGCCTGTCAAAACCCATTGCGGTGCCACGGCACCGAATACAAGGTTCAGGATAACGCCGGTCAATACGACGAACAAAGCGCCCGGAATATAACGGAACAGCTGTATTTTCTTCATGAACGGCTTATCGAACAAGATGAGCATGGCAAGCGAAACCAACGAGATGATGATCGCGCCGGTGCTATTGTAGCGGAGTGAGTAATATACCTCGGAGAATGTATTGCGGCCATCCCTTTGTGCAAACGCCTCATCACCCATAAAGTCGGCATCGTAACCGAATGCATGTGGTATTTCCTTTAAAATAAGTGTAATACCAATGGCTGCCAGCATTCCCTTGATCACCGATGAAGGGAAGTAATAGCCGATAATACCCGCTTTGAGCAAGCCGGCGATCATTTGTATGGCACCTGCAAAAACAACGGCGAGCAAAAAAGCCTCGAAGCTGCCCAGTGTATCGAGCGCATTGAGTACAATCACAACCAGACCCGCTGCCGGACCTGCCACACCCAGGGAGGAGCCGCTCAGTGAGCCTACTACGATTCCGCCTACGATTCCGGCAATAACACCCGAAAAAAGAAGATCGGAGCGGCCGGTCGAGGCTAGCGCAATACCGAGGCATAACGGCAGCGCTACCAGGGATACGACAAGCCCGGAAGGTAAATCGTATTTAAGATTGGCGAACAAATTTTTATTATTCAATGACATACGATTGAGTCAGTAAGGATCATAAATTGGACTACTCGGAATGCAGAACCGCTGATTATACTAATTGCGGTATGTCAAGACGGTATACGTCGTCGGCAAAGTTGGTGGCGTCGATCGTCACGTCCATGTCCTTTAGTATACCGTTGCCGATATCGTAAACGACACCGTGGAGTTGCAGCGGCTTGCCGTTAGCCCACGCAGTTTGCACGATGGTCGTTTTGGCAAGGTCGCGTACCTGCTCCTGAACGTTGATTTCGACGAAGCGGTCGGCTCTCGTTTTGGGATCTTCAATTTCGTTCAGTTCCTTCGCATGCAAACGGTACACGTCTTTGATGTGGCGCAACCAGTTATCGATCAGGCCTACCTGCTTATTGCCCATTGCGGTAATCACCCCGCCGCAGCCGTAATGTCCGCACACCAGAATATGCTCTACTCCAAGCACGTTCACAGAGTAGTCGAGCACGCTGAGCATGCTGATATCCGTGTGGATCACCATGTTGGCGATATTGCGATGTACGAAGATATCGCCGGGCTGGGTGCCGGTAAGTTGGTTGGCCGGCACGCGGCTATCTGAGCAGCCGATCCAGAGGAATTTAGGAGATTGTCCTTTCGCGAGGTTTGAGAAGAACTCCGGATTTTCCTTCGTCGTTTCTTCTGCCCATTTTTTGTTGTTTTCGAATAACTGCTTATAAGCCCTGATCATGATTTCTTGATTAGAATATGGAATAAATAATAGGAGAAAACGTGCGTAATGACACGGAAATACCGCATCGTGTTACGACGGTAACGAACTCAAACGAGTTTGGATCAAAGAAATCAGATGAGCTCCGGAGGCGGAGAAAGCAGATTGCGGTAAATTTCGTTATCGAAATTCGCGGTGTAGAAGAATGAGCTTTTGACCGGTATTAGTGCAACGGAGCGGTCAAATTGTACGCTATGTGAAATCAGTAGCTGGTCGTCGTTCAGTTTTTCGACCTCTGTTTTTTCTTCATTGTCACAGGTTTCTGAATCACAAACCACAGATGCCTTTTCCTTGGCCAGCAGCAAGCTGGCAACATCTGTGGCTTTACAGATGAGGAAGGCCGTAAGTAGTATGAGACAAAGTGATCTGAACACGGGAAAAACAGTTTTTCAAGAACCAAGGTAACACTCAACGCGTCTAAAACGTTCGACAGGTCACTTTTTAGTGTGACCTTAAAACGATTTTTCTGTTGAGCTTTTAAGCGAAACAAATAAAAAAGGGTCGTATAAACAACCCTTACTTATTCGTTTTCCATTGCTTTTCATTGTTCTCCAACCAACGCCCCACAAGGAACGCGCTGCTCAACAGAACGATATAAAAGGCAATCATAATAACGGTCATTGTCATAGTTGTACTCGATTATAATGCAACGTAAGATGGGCAAAAATAGCTAAAAAATGCGATTTCGGCTCGCTATTTACAAAAAATTAAAGTACTCCTTTCGTCGATGGCATGAAATCCAGCGCTTTAAGATCGCGTTTAACAGCCATTTTAATCGCCTTGGCAAACGCTTTGAAAATCGATTCGATCTTGTGGTGCTCGTTGTCGCCTTCCACTTTGATGTTCAGGTTTGAAAGTGAAGTGTCTGAGAATGACTTGAAAAAGTGAAAAAACATCTCAGTCGGCATTTCTCCGATCTTCTCTCTTTTGAACTCGGCGTCCCACACGATCCACGGACGGCCGGAGAAATCGATCGCTACTTGTGCCAAAGCTTCGTCCATTGGCAGCAGGAAGCCGTAGCGGCTGATTCCCCGTTTGTCGCCGATCGCCTGGCGGTAGGCTTCACCCAATGCAAGGGCAGTGTCCTCAATAGTGTGATGCTCATCGATGTGGAGGTCACCTTCGACGTGGATCGACAAATCGGCGCCGGAATGGCGGGCGAGCTGGTCGAGCATATGGTCGAAGAAGCCGAGGCCGGTGTGAATGTCGGAGCGGCCGCTGCCATCGAGATTCAGGTCGACTTTAATCTGTGTTTCCTTGGTATTTCTTTCAACAGATGCTTTGCGTGAAGGGAGTTTTAAATGCTCGTAAATCGCGTCCCAGTCGCTGGTTACCAAAGCGGTAGTTTGGTTCATCTCATCGCTAACGCCTTCCTCCGGCAATTCGGAGCGGAAAAGAATCGCCTTAGCACCTAGATTTACAGCCAGTTGGACGTCGGTAAGGCGGTCGCCGATAACGTAGCTGTTGGCCAGATCATATTCATTGGAAAAATAAGAAGTAAGCATTCCGATGCCCGGTTTGCGGGTAGGAAGGTTGTCTTCGGGAAAGCTGCGGTCGATATGCACGTCCGCGAAACGGATGTCTTCGCCTTCAAGCGTCTTGACCATCTTATTCTGAGCAGGCCAGAAAGTGTCTTCCGGGAAAGAATCGGTGCCGAGTCCGTCCTGGTTGGTTACCATGACCAGTTCATAATCGGTTTCATCCGCGATTTTACGCAACGCGGAAATGGCTTTGGGCAGGAATTCGAGCTTTTCCAGTGAATCTACCTGAAAATCGGTGGGTGGCTCAACGATGATCGTTCCATCGCGATCAATAAATAGGACTTTTTTCATTAACAGATTTGGATTACAAGCACCTTACCAGGAATTCCGCAGCGCTTATTTCCCGCAAAGTTCGCAAAGAATGCCTAATTGAAAAGCAGTTGGACATGAATAATGCCATCGCGGGAATTTTACCGGGTGGGAGAGCGGTTGAGAAATTGTAACTTTGCATTTTAAATCAACATCGGAATGTTTACAGGAATCGTCGAAACGACCGCGGAAGTGTTGAAAGTCGAAACGGAAGGTACCAATAAGACCTTCACCTTTCAGTCAGCACTTGCCAGCGAGTTTAAAATAGATCAGAGCATCAGCCATAATGGCGTTTGTTTAACAGTAGTAGCCGTCGAAGGAGATCAATATCAGGTAACAGCTATCGAAGAAACGCTTTTAAAAACGAACCTGGGCGACCTTGTGTCGGGTAGCAAAGTAAATCTCGAACGCTGTATGCCCGCGAACGGACGTTTCGACGGGCATATCGTGCAGGGCCATGTGGACCAGACCGCCAGGTGTACGCAGGTGCAGGAGCGCGACGGGAGCTGGCTTTTTGATTTTGAATACGATGCTTCGACCGGCAATATTACTGTTGAAAAGGGTTCTATCTGCATTAATGGTGTGAGTCTCACGGTTTTTAACTCGGGTGAAAACACGTTCAGAGTGGCTATTATCCCCTATACCTATAACTTTACCAATTTTCATTCGTTAAATGCGGGAGACACGGTAAACCTGGAATTCGATATTCTGGGCAAATACATTAAGAGAATTCTCGGTTCGTATGCGGTTTAGCATATTGGCATCTTGGAATATTACGTTTATTTTTACCCGTTTTAAATCCCAAAGCGCATCTAAATACATTCATGGCCAAAATAAGTACACAGTCCAGAACTGATCTTTTCATACACATCGGAATCATTGTCTCGCTGCTTTTGGTCCTTTTTCTGGGGTTTTTCTTCGTATATCTGCCTTTTACAACCAATCATGGTGAGGCCATTACTGTGCCCGACCTGAAAAAGAAGAGTGTGGAGGACCTTGAAGATTTCCTTGGCGACCGGGACCTGCGCTACGAGGTCGATTGTACTTTTGTGACCAATGTACCTGCATTGACCATTATCTCGCAATATCCATTGCCAGGTTCGAAAGTGAAGGAAGGCCGGAAAATCTACGTAACAGTGGTTTCGCGCACTGCGCCTTTGATCAAAATGCCGAAGCTCACGGATATGACGCACCGCAGTGCGCAGATGTTGCTGAAAAGCGTGGGCCTGGAAGAAGGGAATATTTCCTATGTTCCGGATATGGCGCAGAATGCAGTTTTGAGGCAATTATATAATGGGAAGGAGATCCTGCCGGGCCAGCCCATCGCTAAGGGAACGAAAATCGACCTGGAATTGGGGGAAGGGCTCGGTACAGCACAGTTTGAAACGCCGTCGGTGATCGGGATGCCTCTCGATGAAGCGAAAATAGCGATTGTGGGGGCGGGTTTGAAGGTAGGGCAGGTAATGGAAGTGCCGGCCGAGGAAGGCCAGGCGCCGGGCTCGATCGTACGGCAGAACCCCGATGCGGGAAATAAGGTAAGAATAGGGGACGTAATCGACTTGTGGGTGACCCCGCAGGCGCCTGAAACGACGGATAATGAGAATCAACCGGAGCAGTAAAAAGTTCTTCACACACAGGATTTTTATTTGGGTTTGTGTGCTGGCCATGGTGCAAAGCCAGGTCGCGCTTGCTCAGTTACGCATCGTACCGATCGATCAGGCAAGGTACGGCGAGGGAAGCGAGGAGGCGGGCGTAGAAAATCTCCGCACCCAGGCCTCATTGAACCTCCCCTTTTTCGATGATTTTTCTACTACCAAAACCCTTTCACCTAATACGAGATACTGGCTGCCGGGAAGCGGAGTTTATATTAATAATACACTTACCAACTCCCATCCGTCGGTTAATGTGGCAACGTTCGATGGACTGAATGCCAATGGTTTCCCCTACAACCTGGTGAACCCGCTAACGCAAGGCTACACAGATACACTTACGTCTCAACCGATCAATCTGAACGGCAAGGCAGCTGCCGATTCCGTCTACCTCAGTTTTTACTGGGCTGCGAAAGGCCTTGGCGAGCTGCCTGATTCCAGCGACTATTTACAGCTGGAATTTTTTAGTAAAACACAGGAATGGGTGCCCGTCTGGACGCAGCAGGGATATAAGGTAGATACCCTGTTTCACCAGCAATTTGTTGCCATCAAAGACCCCAGTTACCTGCACGACGCATTCCAGTTCCGGTTCAGGTCTTATGGCCGGAGCTCCGGCCCCTATGATACCTGGCATTTGGACTATGTGTATTTAAATACAAAAAGATCGGTCAAGCAGCCCTATCTGTTCGATGTCGCGATGCGGAAACCGGTTTCCAATATTCTGAAAAAATACACGGCAATGCCCTTGCGGCAATACCGCGTGAGCCCGGCAGCAGCCACTGCCGACTCCGTGAAGACCGATATCGTTAACCATTTCAACAACTTCAATGTCCTTACGAGCACCTACACGCTCACGGACGCGCAACGCGGGACCGAGTTCGCGCGCGTTGTGCAACGTTCTATTGTTGTTCAGGCATTGAAATCTCAGCCTTTGAGGGCTAAAATTGCGCCTGTTAATGCAGCCGCTCAGCTCGACAGTCTGCATTTGATCAGCAAGTTTTTCGTGGCTACGACGGATACCATCCCTGGGGCGAACCTCAAAACGAACGACACCATTACGGTGAGGGCCGCATTGACAGACTACTTCGCCTACGACGATGGCAGTGCGGAATATGGTGTGCAAGTGAACCAGAAGCTCGGCCGCGTAGCCGTACGGTATGTATTGGCCAAGGCCGACACCATCGGAGGGGTACGGATGTCGATGGTTTCTTTCAACAAAGACATTTCCGGACAAGGCTTTACGATCCAGATTTATAACAGCAAAGGCGGCAAGCCCGACCAGGTTATCGCCCAGCGCTCTGTCGCGGTGCGGTACCCGGCTGCACGCGACGGTTTTATCGATTATGCATTCGCGGTTCCCGTAGCGGTGGCCGATACTTTCTATGTGGGTTGGTTACAGATCAACGACCAGCCCGTAACCGTGGGCTTCGACCGCAATTCGTTTTTGGGCAGTAGCGCGGTGTATTACAATCTCGGGACCGAATGGGCGAAGGAGACTTCATTGAAAGGTTCGATCATGATCCGTCCTTACCTGGGCAAAAAAGCACAGGGCATAATTACAGGCAATGAGCCGGTGGATGCCGTGAATGCTATTTTTTACCCGAACCCGGCCAGAGGTGAAGTCCGCTGGAACAATAGATCGCTTAAAAAGATCGAAGTTTACAGTACCGGCGGCAACCTGGTGCACGCCCTGGAACCCGTACGCAATCAGCAATCCGCTACGGTTGAACATTTAAATCAGGGTATTTATATCTTTAAGGCAATGGACGGGAAACGTTCTTTTGTACAAAAAATGTTAATCTCTAAATAGACTGAGTCGTCACAAATTTTTGAAATATGGATATTACCGTTGAAGAATTGAAAGAACGTCTTGAAAAGGGCGAAGACCTGCACTTTTACGATGTTCGCGAAGAACACGAATATGAAGAGGATAACCTCGGCGCGATTTTGATCCCGCTGGGCGAACTTCCTGATCACCTGGATGAGTTGGAAGCGATCAAGGATGAAGAGATCATCATTCATTGCCGCTCGGGTGCCCGCAGTGGTAAAGCTGCCCGCTACCTGGAATCTCAGGGCTTTTCGAACGTGCGCAATGTCCTGGGAGGTATTCTGGCCTACCGCGAGCTCGAAGACTGATACCCCTCGGCATTTGACGGAATCTGCGCTCCGTCAAATGCTTTTAAAATAAACCTGCCTGCGACCGTACATATTGGAGTATTCGGTCATATTCGTCGGGGTGAAACCATTCGAAATTCCCCTGATGCCTGAACCAGGTAAGCTGCCGCTTGGCATACCGGCGCGAGTTTTGTTTTAAAAGCCGCACCATTTCCTTCTCATTATACTCACCGTCGAGATAGCTGTAAACTTCGCGGTATCCTACTGTTTTAAGCGCGTGGTGCTCTCTGTACGCGATTACGCTTTTTGCCTCTTCTACCAACCCTTCTTGCAGCATCATATCCATTCGCTGATCTATTCGTTGATAGAGCTCCGCACGATCGCGATCCAGGGCGACATTAATGGGCTGAAACGGCCTGCCGCGCGCGTTATTTGTTTTAAACTGGCTGATGGGCTTACCGGAGGTGTGAAACACTTCCAGCGCGCGAACTACGCGCTGAGGGTTTGCTATCTCGGATGAAGCCGCGAATTCCGGGTCGACCAGGCGTATTTCTTCTTGGAGCGGCGAAAGTCCGTTGTCGTTCAGTTTCTGCATAAGCGTCTCGCGCAAGCCGGGGAGAGGGGCGGGCAGGTCGTCGAGGCCATCGAGGACGGCTTTGACGTAAAAGCCGGAACCGCCCGTCATGACTACAATATCACGCTCCTGAAAAAGCTGCCCAAGCAGCGTTAATGCGTCGCGTTCGAAGTCGCCGGCGCTGTATACCTCCGAAATTGAATGGGAATCTATGAAATGATGCGTCGCTTGCGCTAGTTCATCCGGTGTTGGCTTGGCGGTGCCGATGCTCAGTTCACGGAAGAACTGGCGGGAATCAGCGGATATGATTTCGGTACCAAGGTCCCGGGCAAGTTTAATTGACAATGCAGTTTTTCCGACCGCCGTAGGACCAGCCACGGTCACCAGATATTTCTGTGGGCTATTTGGCATTGTGCCGTTTTTATTTGAATTTTAATCAGTACAAAAATAGAGATATGGATTCCACTACACTATTTTTTTTGATCATTACCCTTATTGCCGGGGGCCTGGCCGGCGCTGCGTTGAATACCTGGTTGCAGAACAGGAGGTCGAAGAAATATGTGTCTACGCAGGAGGCTACCGTCCTGATCGAGCGGATCGAAAAAGTATTTAAAGTGGTAATGGCCGAAGGCTATTTTACCGAAATCTACAATTACCAGAATGACAAGAATATCTGGAACCTGATCAATGATAAGAAAAAAGCCCTGATTATCGCCAAAGCCAAAGTGTTGGTAGGCTATGATTTTGGTAAAATGAAATTCCATCGTCCCGATGGCGAACGTAAACTCGTTATTGATTTCTTCCCCGCTCCTGAAATCCTGTCGATCGACACCGACTACAAGTTTTACGACATCGAGCAAGGCTGGCTGAACCGTTTCCAGAGCGACGATTATACCGCTATTCTGAATGAGGCCAAGCAAACGATGAACGACAAAGCCATGGAAAGCGATTTGCCGCGCATAGCGGGCAACCAGGTACAATTAATGATCTTCCAGCTGGCTGCCTCCATGAATTGGTCGGTAGAGATGAAGCTACCGGATGGTAATGTGGCGATGCTTCGCGAGATGACTCATTACCGTACACTGGAAGCACAAATCGATTCTTTGGATACCCGAAAGGAATAGTAGTTTTTTTTGTATAATTTATGCGTTAAACGCGTCTATCCTCATCAGAACCGGATTTATCAGCGTATTGACCTGTGTAGTTTCTAATTAATCACTTTCTAAACTTTAAGAGTTATGTTCAAAAAATTATTACTATTTGCCTCTGTGGTGTTGATGATTGCTATGGTAAGTTGCAAAGGCGACGACGGAGCCGTTGGTCCGGCTGGTGCCGCCGGAGCTCAGGGACCGGCCGGGGCGGCGGGCCCCAAAGGTGATAAAGGAGATGACGGAGCCAGCAGCTCGGCATTAATTCTTTCAACCGGACCAGTTGATACAGACAGTACCGGAGGTTTCATTACAGGTATGGAGAACCTTACCCCCGACCTGGATAGCGCTTTGAGTTCTTCTGTGGTGTTAGTATACCTGAAAGCAGTGGACGTTTACTGGCCTATGCCGGGTCTTATCAGCTTCGGCGGTGGGAAGGTGAGCTCATTCACATTTGTTCACGCTGTTCAAAACAAGACATTCTTTGTCGAGCTGTTACCCACAGATTGGAGCGAGAATCAGGCTACTGCTCCTAAGAGAACTTTCCAGGATATTCGTGTGGTAATTATTCCAGGTGAAATCGCAACCGGTGGCCGGTTGAGCGCTGAAATTCTCAAAGACTACAACAAAACAATTGCCGCCCTGGGCCTGACAGACACACAAGTAAAAACAGCGGGCAAATTGAAATTGAGCTTGAAAAGAAAATAGCAAATTCAGCAGGTTAGCAAGAAATTGAATGAATAGGGTCATTAGATTGGGAACGTCCACTCTAATGACCTTTTTTCTTGCCGGATACGAGGAGCAACAATGAGCGATTCGAATGCATTTATAGCACTGCACCGACCCGAGGTAATGTACCCGTAAACAAAAAGAGCTTCCAACCGGAAGCTCTTTCGCATTTTTGATAGGAGTTTGTCTTAGTATTCCCAAAGACCGTGTTCCAGTTCCATCAGTTCCTGTTCGTAGTTCAGGGATTTGATAAGAGCCTCTTTTTCGCCGTTGTAGATGTCGAGGAAAGCCTTATCGTTGGCATTGGAGAACTTGGTGATCCGTCCGTAGAACAAGCGAAGATCGAATGCATCCGCGAGGTTCTTGTTTTGGGCGGTATTGTGGGTGTTATACCAGATATATTTCTTAGGATCGCTTCTGAAAAGTCTTTCAACATCTTTCCAGCGGAAGGAAGCTACGGGCAATTCGAGTCCTGTGGCAGTCTGATCAGAAGGAAGGACGATCGTGATTGTCTGGATATCGTTATACAGGCGTGAACGTTTCTTATCGAAAACCCAGTCTTCTTTTACTTCGAGTATGCTCAACTGATCAGGGAAATATTCTTCTTCTGATGCAGCCACCTGCTGCGTTTCGAAAGAAGTGCTGTCAGGTTTTGGTGCTTCAACCTTTGGTTCTTCTTTAGCAACCTCGGTTTTAGCGCCTTTTTTCGAAGATTTTTTCTTAGGAGGACCCCAGCCGTCGTCTACCGGTTCAGCTTCTTTTTTAGTATCCTTTTTGGCATTGCCCCAGCCGTCGTCAGGCGTAGCCGCTTGTTTGCTAGGATCTGTTTTGGCTTTTTTTGAATCCCAACCATCTGCTTTGGCAGGTTCTCCGAAACCTGCCGCAATTTCCTCTTCGGAAAGACCCGCCGTCTGGTTAGGTATCAGGATGCGTTTGTGAAGATCGTCACCACCGATTTTGGTCGCGCAGGAATCATTTGTATAAGCATCGATCAAACCTGCTTTCGCCGCATCCAACAAGTAACGTGTGATCTCATTGTTTTTAGAGAACATGGAAATGTTCTGCTTTTCTTTCAAATCGACCCGTCTCCAGAGCGTTCTTTTCATCATCACGTCACCGTCAGCGATCGGGCGTGACGAGAACTGATTCGCAGTCGAATCCTCTTTCTCCTGCGCAAATGCGGCAGTACTTGCAAGAGACAGCGACAGCAAAGACCATGCAATCGTTTTTCCGTTCATTCTTCTCATATCATACATAAAGTTGTATTGTCCAATCAACGACTAAAAGTGCTGGATTAGTATAGCGTCACACTGCGAGTTTGGTTACCCATTTCTACCTCGCTTACAGCGCCCTTAAAGTTCTGACGTTCCACTTTCAGAATTGAAATTACATAGCGGTCGCCAGGCTGCGCTTGCGAAGCGAGGGAGGAAATAGAACCACCTCCGCCGTTTAGCGTCACACCGTTAATTCTTCTTGCCCCCCGGGCCAGGGAAATCTCAACCTGTGATACACGGAACTTCGCGTCCTCAGGAGAGAAGTTCTTGAAACTTTCATCGGGAACTGCAACTATCTGGATGCTTCTTGCACCAGAAGCAGGGGCTCCACGACGTTCGTCAAATACAGCACCATTTACACGTACTTCCAGAGAGGGTTTTGGTACACGGTTTACGCGGAAAGGTTCAGAACCCAATACACTACCTGCATTGCTTACCGTGATATTCAAGCTTGCTTTGCTAGGTACGATCGTGAATTTTCCTTTTTGGCCACTTTGAATGATCTCACCACCGTCAGTCGAAAAGCTAGGCGCCCAAAGCGGACCGAGCGCGGGGCTCTGGATGCTCAGTTTGTTGGCGCATCCCAAATACAATGGAGGCAATGTTCCTGTTTCGATCTGGTAGGAAGGCTTCACCACAAAGTATTCCTGGGTCATGGTATAAGTGGTGTCTTTGCCGGATGGGGTAGGGATGGTGATCTGTCCGCGAAGCTCTCTCTTGGCAAGGCCTTCCGCATTATAGCCACCGCCTTGTGCAGTGAATTCGATGATACCTACACCGTTCTCAACTTTAACAGGCGATCCGTTCAGGCTCATGCGAGGGGTAATACCCGAAGCTGACGCCGCTATGAACATTTGTCCTTTGAATTTAGTACCTGCTACCACGGTCTTAGCATCGGCACTTACCATGGCCAATACGCGGTCGAATTTGATATCCGCAGCACCTACTTTACTTGCAAGGTAATTCAATACTTCACCTTCCATTCGACGGATGTCGGTTTGTTTCTGGCTCAGTACCGCCAATGCAGCTGCAACAGGTGTAGATTCGAAATTCAGCTCTGCAAAGTCTTTGTTACGCTGATCTTTATTCCCTTTTGCAACAGGGTCTTCGCGACCGTCCAACGCGAGTCCCGGGAATTTGTTGGGAGAATAGTTGTTAAGCGATGTCGAGTAAGAGTTCAGTGTTTGCTTCAATTGGTAGGCTTTACCATTTTTTCTTACACCAATCATCAGTTCCGCCACTTTGGCTTCTTCTTGCGGGTTTTTGATGCCGCCTTCTTCGTTAAAGCCTCCACCAGCCCTTGTAATGATCTCCTGTTTCAGGGCATTCAGTTGGTTGGTCATATCCGATGAAAGCTTACGGACTTCATCAGCTTGCTTGATCACTGCGACGTCAGCTGAACGGTTACCCGATTTTTCAACCGCGGCCTTGATTTTAAGTACCGTTTCCTGATTGATTTTGTTAGCTGCTCCGGAGGATAATTCCAGGGAATTGTTCAGTAGGATGAATTTTTCGATGATAGCCGAACTTACCTGCAATGCGAGCATCGCCGTAAGTACCAGATACATCATTCCAATCATCTTTTGACGGGGTGTTTCTTTTCCACCTGCCATATTGTTGTGTAATCAGTTTCAGTGATCGAATTATTTAACTAACAACAATGACTCTGTACCCTAAACGGGATCACAGAGTCATCGTCCGAGCGCTGTTACGCATTGCCACCACGCATCGCGGTCAGCATGTTTCCGTAAATGCCGTTCAATGATGAGATGTTGTTGGTCAATCTCGCCATTTCGCTCTTAAATACTTGTGATTCCTTCGTGGCATCAGCCATGTTTTCCATAGCTGCCGTCAGGTTACCGTAGAAAGCGTTCATAGCCTTCAGGTGTTTGGTCGTGTCTTGCAATTCTAGTTCGTACACAGCGTTCAATGCACCCATGTTTTTGGTGATTTGCTGGAACTGGTCACGGTAGGATTGCGCATCTTTCGTCGCATCAGCCATCGAAGACATTGCGTTGATGGCAATTCCGTAAGACTTATTCATGTCATTGATCGCCGTTGAAGCGCTCTTAACATTTCTTGCGTAGTCGTTTGTAGCAACGGTCGCGTCGGTAAGGTCGGTGATTTTGCCTACTGTTTCAGACAGATTTCTGAAACCTTTGCCAAGACTATCGAAAATCTCAGGAGAGATTTTAGCATTGTCGAGCATGTTATCCAGTTTGGCAGTGATATTGCTGCTAGGGGCTGAGCTTCTTGAGATGGCCGGTCCGCTGTAATCATCGGCAAGTTCAGGGTAAACTCTGGTCCAATCCGGATCTCTATCTGTCGACTGGGTCAAAGTTTGCAATGCGTAAAGCAAAAATATCAGAACCTCGGTTCCCAACCCTGCTGTCAAAAGAGGGCCACCAAAATCCCAGTGTTGAATTTTTGCCAAAGCTCCTAAAATTACGACGGCAGCACCCGCACTGTATATTGTTGGTACAAGTTTATCCCAAAAAAAATTAGGTCCGCTACTCTTAGCCATGTGAATTGAAATCGGTTACAGTGAAAAAATTATAGTAAGTAAAGTGTTGGATTGATTCGGTCAGATCGTAAAAAAGAAGCAGTGTAAAAACGCTGCTTCTCTGAATGTGAAAGTCTTGACTAGCGACGACGGGCACGAGCTCCTCCGCGGTCGTTTACATTATCCATTACGCAACGGAAGCCGATGAATGCACGGGTTTCTGTTTCAAACTCGTAGGTACGTGTACCGGTTTGCAGGTAATAAGCAATGTCTTTCCATGAACCGCCTTTCACCACTTTGCGGGGTTCGTTAGGATCGCTGTATTTCGGGTTCATATCCCATACAATCGCGGTAGCATTGTCGGTGTAAGCATCTGACGTCCATTCAGCCACGTTTCCTGCCATATTGTAAAGCCCGAAATCGTTCGGATTGTAGGCATTGGCCGGGCCGGTGTACGGATAACCGTCCGCGTCGTAGTTACCACGTTGCGGTTTGAAGTTTGCCAGGAAGCAACCTTTCGCATTCATGGTGTAAGGGTTACCCCAGGGGTATTTGGCAACCGCTCGTCCGCCTCTGGCAGCCCACTCCCATTCAGCTTCGGTCGGGAGGCGGAAGCCTGTTGAGTTGAACTGTCCTTCTTTGTTCTGGAAGTCATGGAGCAGGTTGGTGCGCCATGCGGAAAAGTATGTGGCGGCGATCCAGCTAACTCCTACCACCGGATAGGTGTCGAAGCCTGGGTGCTGGTAATAATATTCTACGAATGGATCTCCGTTGGAGTAAGCAAAGTCTTTTTTCCAAACGGTTGTATCAGGATAGTACTTGGCCATGATTTCTTCTTCGCCCAGTACAGATACGGAGTCAACCAGCAGCGCGTTCACGAACTGACGATATTCGTTGTTGGTGATCTCAGTGTCATCCATAAAAAATGAACTGATAGTCACCCGACGGTTCATGTTGTTCATGGAGGAAGCGATGTCTTCGTCTGCCTGGCCCATTACAAAAGAACCTGAGGGGATCACGACCATCCCGGCGGGCGTGGTCTGCTTGAATCCTTTACGGGCAGTAGCAGTGATTTCACCGTTTTGAATACCGCTTTCTTCTTTTCCTCCCTTGCCAAACTTGCTCTTAAGAAAACCGCAGCTTTGCAAGAGCATCAATGCGGCTACCAGAAGCAGGCTTTTGACTCCATCCCGATAGAACACTTTCACATTCATAGTGGTTTTGTAAATTTTGATAATAAAATGCTAGCCTAAAAACGTCAACGAATGATATCTAGTATACTTGAAATAAAACAAAATGTGAACGCCTGTCAGATTGAGTGCTGCTTGATTTCAGTACTGAAATCTTCACGGATCGATTACTAAATCAGGTGTTTATCGACTTAACGTAAGAAAAATGCAATTGGTATGGAAGCCGAACATTTTACAAATATAAATCAAAGTTTCGCAAACTGATTCACACGACTTACCAAGAGGTTTGCAAAAAATGTCGATTTGACATCCAAATCTTGGATTTTTAATAATTTGATGATAAAATATTACTATATCCAACAGCGTTTAAGCGAATTTGCTAAAAGCGAAACCGGGGCGTGCGGATAGGGGCCTTTTTGCCAAATTTCGGTGAAGGCAGGGCATACGAAAGCATTACCTCGAAGGAAGAAGGCGACTTGGATTTATTGCCGCCTACGACCATGTCATACGCGCCCGAGAGCCGCAAAGACTGATCTGCCAGCAGATAAATGCCGCCCATGATGATGAAGTAGGTATCCTGTTGCCGGTAGGTACCGCCAATCCAGTAACGTTTGTTATAAGTGAGTGTGGCACCGCCCTCTACTGACACCGTATTGATATCCGATTTGACGAGCACAATCGGTTGAATATCCAGCAGGTAGCCAAGTTCGAGGTTTACGCCCGCATTAAAATAAAGTGTACGCGGCAGCGGATTCGTGCCGGTTTCGGAGCCGAGCTGGTATTTGGGTTTCAGGAAGTGGTTAAGTGACAGACCTGCATAGAATGTCTCATTTTCATAACGCGCTCCAACTGAAAAATCCGGGTTGATTTCAGAGATTGTACCAGTCTGTATCAAAGGATCGTCCGGGTCGCGGGCCCTTAGTTTGCCATAATCGATCGCCTGACGGAACAACCCTGCGCTGACACCCACCCCGAGCTTCCCTCCGCCGAGCGGAATATGATAGGCAGCCGAAAGTTTGAAGTCCTGATCTGTCCTGGGGCCGCTCTTGTCGTTCAGCGCGTAGAAACCGATGCCGAAATTCTTGACCGGCATGCTGAATGAAAAAAGCTGCGTTGAAAGTGCTCCGCCTGCATCGTCGATGTTAGTGCCTTGATAACCTGCGTATTGAGTCCTGTGCGTGAGCTGAAACTTAGTCAGGCCATCGGAGCCTGCCGCTGCCGGGTTCAGGTAAAGCTGGTTCAGCGAAAACAAACTGAATTGCGCGTCTTTCTGGGCAATGGCGCAGAGCGGTAAGAAAAGCAATAATGCAAAGGGCCGGATATATCTGGTACTTCGGGTAGTAAAAGTCAAAATCATGCCGCAGGAATAGATTTAAGGATCACGCTGATATGCTTTCGGATTTAGATTGATAACGCATATTGCTTAAAAAAATTGATATAAACATGAAAAAGCCCCGGATTTTTTCCGGGGCTTTTCGCGGCTTTGTAATGCTGTTTATACGTTGTTCGCTTTGCGGATATACAGGTCGAGTGCGCCTGTCATCGAAGGTGCATTCGGCAGTGGAGCCTGAATGTCCAGGAAGAGCCCGGCGTCTTCTACTGCTTTTGCAGTCGTGGGGCCAAAAGCGGCAATGCGGGTGTTGTTCTGTTTGAAGTCCGGGAAGTTGTCAAAAAGCGATTTGATCCCCGACGGACTGAAAAATGCGATGATATCGTAGTACACATCTTCCAGGTCCGACAAATCAGCAGAACCTGTCTGATACATAGTTGCTTCCGTGAAATGGAATTCTTCGGTATCCGCAAACTCGGGAATGTCGTTCTTTCTGACATCGGAGCATGGGTACAGGAATTTCTCTTTCTTATGCTTGCGCATGAGTTCGATCAGCTCGGCAGCGGTTTTGGTGCCTGTAAAGATCTTTCTCTTGCGGATCACAATGTATTTCTGAAGATAATTAGCCGTTTGCTCCGAGATACAGAAATATTTCATCGTAGCGGGTACTTCGACCCGACCTTCGTTACAAATACGGAAAAAATGGTCAATCGCGTTACGGCTTGTGAAAATAACGGCCGTATGGTCCAGGATGTTGACTTTTTGCTTGCGAAAGTCTTTGTAGGAAACTCCGTCGACCTGTATGAAGGGCCGGAAATCAACCTTGATATTGTACTTTCTGGCTAATTCGTAGTAAGGTGAATTCTCGTCTGCTGGTCGGGATTGACTTACCAAAAGACTGGTTACTTTTTTAAGCCGGTCCTGATCAAAATTGATGGTATCACTCATGTATAATCCTCATTAGTTTATTCCCAATTCATGTTTCCTGACTATAAAGCAAATTTCATACTCACGATGAGCGGGATTATTTCGATGACACAAAGGTAAGAAAATAAATAGAGATTAATCAACGAGCCGGTCGGCTTGGCTACAACATATAATCCCACAAACCGGGCGATGTAGAAAAAAAGGAACGGCAGAAGCACGTACGGCCTACTTGCTTCCAGCCAGTTGATGTGGTTGGAGTACAAGCCGAAAATGACGAGAAACACCAGTGCGTAAAAGAGGTACGACGACTGTACGATTTTGAGGAAAATAATGTCGACTTGCTTGTCCAGATTGAGCATATTGCCCGCCAGAACCATGAATATGTACTTGGCGTATACAAGCAGGAAGAAGATCAGGGAAAGGATACAAAAGTCTCCCAGGATTTGTAGCGTGTTTGCCTTTTCGGATAAAATTGTACTGACGGAGAAGAGGTTAAGCCTATTTGCAGACAGATAAATCACCGTAAAGCCCATCATCATCGAACTGATCGCGACAAAGAAGATTACGGTGTTGCTGTAAGGCTTATTGATCTTCGATAGCTGGTCGCGCGGGTCGTTGTTGAAAAATTCAATAGGATTTATCAAACGGATAAAAGAAAGCGGGTTCAGATTGAAAATCCATGCATTCAAGATCAGAATAATGATCAATGCGATACCCGCAAATGTTCCGAAAGGCGTAAAGGTAACCGGCTTGATATTAATGAACCCGGATCGCGCCGGTGAGATAGTTTCGGAGTCGGTAAGCTTTTTCTTGTTGCAGATAAATACCGTCTTGTCGGCAATGCCGGGGCTGCCATAAATAGTTAGAAGAAGTTCGTCTTTACGGTACAGACGGTGCAGACTATCGAGGTTAAGTTCTTGCCATTTGCCCGCCGCGATGCGGTTTTGCAATGCGCCTTCGAGAAAAAGATAGCTCTCGCTTTCGGAATGGACAAGCAGGGAATACCTCCTGTTTTTGACCAGATCGATATAAATGCTTGCGAAGCGGGTTCCTTCATTTACGCCCTGTGAAAACGGGACGTAGTTTTTGTACTGCTCACTGTATACAAGCCAGTCGTCCTGGTAATTGTATACCGGAAAGAACTGGCTCGGCGGGTTAACCTTTGCCGCGCCCTCCGCCAATGACCCTGCCAAGGTTACTGCCGTGAAAAAAGCCCAAAAAACAGCCGGAAATATGGACTTCATCGGTACAAAAAAGGCTGGGTTTCCCCAGCCCTTTGATCAAAGTCAGTTAGCAATGATTATTTCTTTCCAAGTGCCAGAAGCATCGTTTCGCCGATCAATGCAGGTGATTCTGCTACGAAGATGCCCGACTCTTTCATAATTCTGATTTTCGCTTCCGCAGTATCGTCCGCGCCGCCGATGATCGCACCCGCATGGCCCATACGGCGTCCTTTCGGAGCAGTCTGGCCGGCGATGAAACCTACAACGGGCTTTTTATTGCCGGTTGATCTGATATATGCGGCAGCGTCCGCTTCCATGCTTCCGCCGATTTCACCGATCATAACGATCGCTTCCGTCTCGTCGTCGTTCATCAAAAGCTCAACCGCTTCTTTGGTGGTTGTACCGATGATAGGGTCACCGCCGATACCGATCGCCGTAGTCTGGCCCAGTCCTGCGCGTGACAACTGATCTACCGCTTCGTACGTAAGCGTACCCGATTTCGATACCAGACCGATCGTTCCTTTTTTGAAGATAAAGCCTGGCATGATACCCACTTTACATTCTTCGGCAGTGATAATTCCAGGGCAGTTAGGGCCGATCAGGCGCGTGTTTTTCCCTTTGATATATTCTTTCGCCTGCATCATGTCCTTGGTTGGGATACCCTCGGTGATACAAACGATCACGCCGATACCAGCATCAGCAGCTTCCATGATCGCGTCAGCGGCAAAAGCCGGTGGAACAAAAATGATCGAAACGTCTGCACCGGTAGCGCGTACGGCAAGGTCAACTGTGTTAAAAACAGGTCTTTCCAAATGAGAAAGCCCACCTTTGCCAGGCGTAACACCACCTACGACATTCGTACCGTATTCAATCATTTGCTGGGCGTGGAACGAGCCCTCCGAACCGGTAAATCCCTGAACTATAATCTTGGAGTTTTTATTAACTAAAACGCTCATGTTGGTAAATCAGTTTTTTCGGTAAAAGTAGGACGAAAAGCACGAAGTAGCAAAATGTAGGCATAATTTGTAAATTGCTTTTTTGACTACATGGATGGCTGTTTATGAACATATTTCTGAATCCGCATATATTTTCCAACCTCGTTCTAACGATCACCAGTTTATTTGTCTTCTTCCGGTATTTCAGGCAGCAACCCGTTCTGATCAGGTGGCTCTGGGGCATTTTCTTCGGGAGTATTTCGCTGGTCGCCCTGACTGACCTATTGTTTTATGCCGGTGTAGAAGGATTGGAGATGGCGCGCGAAATATTCGGGGCTGGGGAAATGACGCTCGGTGCAATGTGCCTGGTCACTGCGTCATGGTGCCTGATCATGCGCTACGATAGCGGTAAATACCTGTTCTATTCAACCGTCGGTCTGGGGGCACTGCTGTTTTATTGCATTACCTGGTTCCGGGTGGAATATGTGGGATTGATCATCAAGGCATTTTGCATTCTGGTAGCATTGCTGATCTCCTGCGTCGGCCTCGCGAACCGCCAGAAGAGTGCATTATGGACGTTGTTTTCCATGATGTTGCTGGCGCTTTCGACCAAGTCGGGGAAGCTGCCACTGCCGATGGATCCGGTGGATATCAACCACTATATGATGGTGTTATCGGTTATTTGCGTCGGAAGGGCTGTCCGCGACCAATATAAGATCCTCTTTTAAGTTCAAACAATTGTTAATGGATTGCATTTTTCAGAACCCGTGTCGTAAATTGCACCAGTTAATCTTAACCAACACAAGTTTACTAATACTCAGAATATGAAAAGGACCAAGTATGGCGTAATGCTTCTTGCCTCAGTTTTGGCTTTCGGAGCAGTTACATTGAACCCTGTTTCGGCTAAAACATCTCCTGCAAAAGAAGTAGCAAGCGATGTGAAGCAAGCTAAGGCGATCGTGATCAAAGGAAGTGATGCAATGCAGTTCGACCTGAAAGAGATCAAAGTGAAGGCTGGACAAAAAGTGAAACTTACGCTGACTCACTCAGGTAAACTTGCGAAAGCTGCTATGGGCCACAACTGGGTTCTGCTGAAACCAGGTACCGACGTAGCTGCGTTCGGCTCGAAAGCTGCTGCTGCACGTGAAACCGATTATATCCCTGCATCAGAAAAAGCCAGCATTCTGGCGAATACCAAGCTGGTAGGCGGTGGCGAAAGCGATACCATCGAATTCACAGCTCCTGCAAAAGGAACTTACACCTACATTTGCAGCTTCCCAGGCCATTACGCGCTGATGAAAGGTAGCTTCATCGTTGAATAAGCAAACCTGAAATTTTATATAAAGGCGTCACGCATTTGTGTGACGCCTTTTCTGTTTTATATCTCGGCCAACTGCTTCTCGATCAGTTCGATCACCTCTGGTCGGTCCCACTGCGAAGCGCCTATTTCCTGCGCTAGAATTTTGCCTTTATATATAATGTACGTCCTCGGAATTGCATTGCCGTCGAGGGCCGAAGGGTAGGGGCCTGCATATTGATAGAATGGCAATTGGTATCCCTTTCGAGCGATGAACGGGTTCACGGTTTCCGCATCTTCGTCGGAAATAATGTAGAATGCGATTTTGCTGTGATCTTTGTATTTGTTGTAAAGCGTCTGAATGCCTGGCATTTCCATGTTACAAGGCCCGCACCAGGTTGCCCACACGTTCACGAAGGCGATTTTGTTCTCGTCCATGGCTACTTCTTTGCCCGTAAGGTCCGTGAGCGGCAGGTAAACAGATTCCTGCGCAGCAGGGGACTCGGCAAGGTCGCTGCGTTGCTGCACGGGCGATTTGAAAAACGCAAAATAAACCGCCGCGCCGGCTATCAGGAGCAATAAAACAAGTGATATTTTCTTCGTTGTCGACGACATAACTGGTGTGGTTCTGGTGAATAGATGGGGATCGGAGCCATTCCAAAAATAGGGCTTTTCTTTTTTTGATGCTGACTCGGATTTTGAATACTTTTATACACTATTTAAAAAACATTGATTTGAGGAAAAGGTTTACATTCATGAGACTTCAATTTACGGGCATTTCATTTCTCTTTGCATTTATCTTCCATTGCCCCGTTTTCGCCCAACGTTCAGCAGCCGAGTACTTCGAAGACGGTAATACCAAAGCCGGGACGGGTGATTTCAATGGGGCAATGCAGGCCTATACATCGGTAATTTCCATGAGTCCTGACCACGCGCCCAGCTATTTCAACCGAGGGCTCGCCAAGGCCAACCTCAAAGACTACCGGGGTGCGATGCAGGATTACGACAAGGCCATCGAGCTGAATCCTAAGGAAGCGCTTTATTATCAAAGCCGGGGCGTAAGCAAAAGTTTGCAGGAAGACTTCCGTTCGGCCATCGAAGATTATTCCAAATCGATCGAACTCAATCCCGAGGAGCCTAAGGCTTACTACAATCGGGGAGTGAGTTACGCCAAATTGAAAAACCACAGAAATGCCCTTATCGATCTCGACCACGCGCTGGCGCTGAACCCCGATGAGCTTGCGGCATTGTATGCGAGAGGCAATTGCAAACAGGATTTGCAGGAATACGCCGGCAGCCTTGCGGACTTCACGCGCGTAATTGAGCTTAGCCCAAAACGCACCGGTGCCTATGCGGGCAGAGGTCTGGCCAAACTCGAACTTGGGGATTATCAGGGTGCTGCCGCCGATTTTACCCGTGCCATCGAGTTGAGCCCGAATGACAGCGAGTATTACAGCAACCGCGGTTTTGCTAAAAATAAAATCGATGATTTTCAGGGTGCTATCATCGACTTTGACAAGACCATCCAGCTTGACCCTGAAAATTACAATGCCTATTATGGCCGCGGATTCGCAAAAGGAAAGCTGAACGACCCTCGTGGTGCGATTGCCGATCTTTCCAAAGCCATTGAGGTGAAAAACGCCTATACCGGTGATCCCAAGAAGAACGCATTCACAGGTAAGATCAACAAAGAGAAACTCGACGAGCTGCGCGACCAGGTACAGACGCACTTGAAGATCGAAAGTCTCACGAACGAGCGTGCAGAGGCATATTACGTGCGCGCGCTTGCGAAATCGAAAGTAGGGGAGCTCAAAGGGGCTCTGGCCGATCTTACCACGGCCGTTGAACTCAACCCTACCTATTCCAATGCCTATTTCTCTCGTGCAATGATCCGCTCGGCATCGGGCGACCAAATGGGCGCTGTGCTGGATTTTACCAGCTCGATCAAACTCCGTTCCGACTATCCGGAAGCTTATTATTTAAGAGGAATTGTTAAAAACAGCCTGGGGGAAATCAACGACGGCTGTCTTGATCTGAGTAAAGCAGGCGAGCTGGGTTATCAGCAGGCTTATAAGGTCATTGGGGCGTATTGTAACTAGTTTTTGTAGGGAGGAAAGGGAGGAAGGAGGAAAGGGAAGAAGGGGAGGGTTTTGAAATAAAAACGAAAGGGAGGACGGAATGACTTGATCAGCATTCCATCCTCCCTTTCCTCCATTCTCCCCTTCCTCCCTATTTAAGCCTTTTTAAGATTCTCAGCGACTTTTTCCCAGTTCACTACATCCCAGAATGCCTTGATGTAATCCGGGCGTTTGTTTTGGTAATGCAGGTAATAGGCGTGCTCCCAAACGTCGAGGGCGAGGATTGGCGTTCCTTTGAAATCGGAAACATCCATTAATGGGTTATCCTGGTTGGGCGTTGAACCTACGGCGAGTTTTCCGCCTTTGGCAACGAGCCATGCCCAGCCCGAACCGAAACGCGTAGCTCCGGCTTTCCCGAACTCTTCTTTGAACTTATCGAATGACCCGAACTGGCCATTAATTGCATCGGCCACAGCACCGGTTGGCGCAGCGCTCTTTTTAGGGCCCATTACTTCCCAGAAGAAAGTGTGGTTCCAGTGGCCGCCGCCGTTGTTGCGCACCGCAGCCGGTGCTTTGCTGATCGATTTGATAATATCTTGCAGGGATTTTTTCTCCCATTCGGTTCCTTTTACAGCGTCATTGAGATTTTTGACGTATGCCGCGTGGTGTTTACCGTAGTGAATTTCCATCGTCAGCTTGTCGATGCTGGGCTCCAACGCGCCGAAATCGTAAGGAAGCGGAGCTTGTTTGAATGGAGCTGTTTCCGCTAATATGGTATTGGATGTTCCTGCGTGCGACACTCCGGCAAGTGACTGCTCAGCCAATGCGCTCACAGTGAGTGCGCTGCCGGCGAGTGTTTTCAAAAAGTCTGTTCTATTCATAACAGTACAATAAGTGTTTAGTGTTAATCGTAAGCCACCCGGCTTACAATGCTGCGGCCGAGTGTGATCTCGTCCGCATATTCCAGGTCTCCGCCAATGGGGATACCTCTTGCGATAGTGCTTATTTTGACTCCCGTGGCCTTTAACTTTTTTTGCAGGTAAAAAGCGGTGGTGTCGCCTTCCATCGTCGGACTCAATGCCAATATTACTTCCTGAACAGCGTCTTCACCTTCCCGCTCGCCCACCCGCGACATTAATGAATCAATTTCGAGGTCCGACGGGCCGATGCCCTCCAATGGGGAGATAATGCCGCCGAGCACGTGGTACACGCCCCGGTACTGGTTTGTGGATTCGATAGCCAGCACGTCGCGTGTGTCCACCACGACGCATATGGTCGTCTGGTCGCGCTTGTTATTGTTGCAAATATTGCAAAGTACGTCGTCGGCGATGTTGTGGCAGCGGGTGCAGTAAGTAGTTTTAGTACGCATGTTCAGCAGCGCATCGGACAGCGAGCGTGTTTGCTCCTCGTCCCTTTTCAGCAAATGTAATGCCAGGCGCAATGCTGTTTTTTTGCCAATCCCCGGCAGACGGGAAATTTCGGCAACGGCTTCCTCAATAAGACGTGAGGGGTAGTTCATGAGAAGATGCTGAGTGATGGGGTTTGAAAGGACATCAAAACCCGTTTTGTTGATGCTGGCAATGCGGTAGGGGGCCTAATGCACCTCGGCTGAAATGCCTCTCCTGCATATTTCGTTGCGCATCCCGGCCAGCTCCTCAAAAGATCCTTCCTTAACGGAGCATTTGCCTTTATAATGGATAATTATCGTGCATTGTTCAGCCTGCTCATTGCTATGACCACAAACTTCGACCAGTGTATCGATCACCCAATCGAAGGTATTCACGTCGTCATTGTAGATTACCAGCTTTTTAATGTCCGTATCTACCGTTTCTTCCAGAATTTCCAGCTCTGTTTCTGTGAGCGCTTGCATAACAACCAAATTTCTGTTTGATTAGCAAATCTAATTAAAAACGGAGACTATCCGAAGCTTTTAAGCGCCTTTTAATCCACTCCTGAATCCCCAAATACCCACTTTGATGAACCCTTACATTTCCCTGGTGATATTGGTCGTTTACTTTGGAATGCTGATCACAGTGTCCATTTTTACTTCCAGGGGTGCGGATACCAATACTTTTTTCACGGCCAACCGGCAGTCGCCGTGGTACCTGGTGGCGTTTGGTATGATCGGCACTTCGCTGTCGGGCGTCACGTTTGTGTCTGTCCCGGGCGCGGTGGTAAATATCCAGTTTTCCTACTTTCAGGTGGTAATAGGGTATATTCTGGGATACCTGGTGATTGGCACGGTACTCATGCCGCTGTACTACCGGCTGAATCTGATTTCCATCTATTCTTACCTCGAACAGCGCTTTGGGTTCTGGTCTTACAAGACAGGTTCCGGCTTCTTTCTGCTCTCACGTACGATCGGGTCTGCGGTGCGTTTGTACGTGGCTGCGCAGGTATTGCAGCTTGCATTGTTCAAGCCGCTGGGCATTCCATTCGAGGTGGCGGTCGCCATTACGATTTTCCTGATCTGGATTTATACATTCAAAGGCGGGGTCAAAACGATCATCGTTACCGACACGCTGCAAACCTTTTTCCTCATTACCGCCGTCATTCTGACGATCATTCTCGTATCCAGCGAGCTCAATCTGAATGGAATCGGCGATATCTGGACCAGCGTTCAGAAAAGCGGGTATTCCAAAATATTTTATTGGGATACCAACGATCCTAAAAATTTCTTCAAGCAGTTCTTCGCGGGGGTTTTTATCGCGATTGTCATGACCGGCCTCGACCAGGATTTAATGCAGAAAAATTTAACCTGCAAAAACATCGGTGAAGCGCAGAAGAATATGTTCTGGTTTGTGGTGGTGCTGGTGATCGTAAACTTCCTTTTTCTGTCGCTCGGTGCGCTGCTTTACGTATATGCAGAGGCGCAAGGCATACCCACGCCTGCGAAAACGGACGATTTCTATCCGATGCTCGCGTTGAACCACCTGGGATTGGTTGTCGGTATTACTTTCCTTCTGGGCATTACGGCGGCTACTTATGCCAGCTCCGATTCGGCCCTTACCGCATTGACTACCGCATTCTGTATCGATTTCATGAATATCGAGAAGCAGCCGGAAGCAAAACGCTCCTCGATCAAGTTCTGGGTGCACGTAGGCTTTTCGGTGGTTTTCTATCTGGTCATCCTGATTTTTAACCGGATGAATAATAAAGAGGTGATTACGGCAGTGTTCGACCTCGCCGGTTATACCTACGGGCCATTACTTGGGCTGTTCTCTTTCGGAGCTTTCCTGAAACGCCCGGTGAAAGACCGCTTCGTTCCTTTCGTGTGTATCCTCGCCCCCATATTGACCTACATTATCAATGACCATTCAGCTGAATGGTTTAATGGATATAAATTTGGATTTGAGCGGCTTATTATCAATGGGTTAATCACTTTTATAGGTCTCTGGTTATTGCACGACCGCACCGCCCGGCGCTATGTCCCGCAGGCGTAGAGAAGAGCTGGTTACAACATCAAAGGCGTTAAAATGCATCGGCCCTGGAAACGGTTACACATTTTCAGGGCTTTTTCTTGCATATATTCAAAAAAATATTAACTTTCTGATAAAATCAGGCGTGTATCTCATGCCACCTGATGGATGTTTTGTTGAAAGATTGAGTTCGGTTATTTATTTAACAAACTAAACTTTTGCAATATGAAAACACTGTCAGTTATGTTGTTGTGCATGATATTCTGTGTATCCTGCAAGGACAAAGCCGCAGAAGAGGAAGCTAGCCGTCAAGCCAATCTTGAAAAGGAAAAACAAGCAATTAAAGCAGTCATAGAGAATGAAACAAAGTCATTCTTCGCCCGGGACTTTGCTGCCTGGAAGGCGAATTATGCACAGACAGACTATGCCTTTCAGGCTTGGAGCAATGATGATGGCACCTTTGATTCCAATGTAGGCTGGGCGGATATCAACAAGCAGGTTGGAAAATATATTCAGGATAATCCCGAACCTGTATCCAGCCACCCGATCGTGGAGCGTAAGAATATGATTTTCAAGTTCTACGACGACGATGTAGCCTATCTTACCTGGGACCAGTTTAACAGCGATAAGTCAGAAAAGAATTTTCACCATAGCAAGGAAGTAAGGCTGCTGGAAAAAATCGGCGGGCAATGGAAGATCGTATGCGTTTCGGCTTTTTGGGACTATCGCCATCCGATACCCGCTAGCAGGCTGCCGATGATCCAGAAAATTGCGAACGAAAGCAGAGGAAAAATTTAACCCGTGCAACCACGTGGGCGTGCCGCACGCCTGCGTGCCGCTTTAAAGCGTTCGGTTTCAGGCACAAATGTTCGGTTCTGAACAGCCTCCTATCCGACAAGGAGTAGAAGGAAAATTTTTGAAAATAATAGTAAGCTGCTCATCATCAGTGTATTAATAGTTGGATGTGCCGAAGTTTGGTTATCGAAACCAAGTTTGGCACATCCTTTTTTTATTTAAAGTCAACTGTGCGATTGTACAGATCCAAACTTTAAATACTTATAGCCATGAAAATCTCCATTGTTTCCATCCTGACCAGCGCCTTCGCGCTCACATTGTCTTTCACCTCTTTTGCGGCAGACAAAAAGAAAAGTAAAGAAGAAAAAGGAGCCGCCAGCGCGGTGACTTTTGACGCTGCATTGTACAAAGTCGGCGACAGCAATAAAGTGCGGTTGTCGGTAGATAAAAGCGAAAATGAAAGACTGCGCGTGGTGTTGAAAGACAAAGCCGGTAAGATCTATTATTCGGAGGTGTTCAACGATCATGATACGAAGTACCGTCGCGTGTTCAATCTCGACGAAATGAACGACGGAACTTACTATTTTGAACTATCCCACAAGAAAGATAAAAAGGTAAAGGAAGTGAACATCGAGAGCACCAGTTCCAAAGTAATCTCGCTGCAATGAGCGCGAAGCCCATAAAAAATCCCGGTCTCTACAAAAGACCGGGATTTTTTATGTCAATGCAATTCTTTTTCGGGATCCCAGAAGCATTGCTCCCAGTTTACAATGCGGTTGTTTTCTACTTTCACGCCCTCGCTTTCGAGCCTCTCCTGCATGGTGGTTGGCGTCTCGAAAAGCTGGCTGGCACTGAGCTCGCCGGCTTTGTTTACCACACGGTGGGCCGGAAGTCCTTCTTCATGGTAACTGCCGCCCATTGCCCAGCCCACCTGCCGGGCGCCGCGTTTCTGTCCGAGGTATGCCGCTATGGCTCCATACGACGTCGCACGCCCCGGCGGTATTTGCCTTACCACGTCGTAAACGTCATTGAAAAAGTCATTTCCCTTTTTCATGCTCGTTGACGCGGGCCTGTTGTCTTTCGTCGATTTCGTGTGAAAGCTGGCGGTACCAATCCTCACCATAAGCGCGGATAAGCGGGTCTTTCAGGAATTTGTAAACCGGGACTTTCAGTTGCTGACCCAAGCTGCATGCGGGGCTGCATATTTCCCAGCGGTCGTAGTTGAGCGCGTGGTACTGCTCATATTTAGTAACCCGGATCGGATACAAATGGCAGGAAATCGGTTTTTTATAGCTGATCTTGCCATCGTTGTAAGCTTCCTCGATGCCGCATTTGAGAATGCCCTTCTGGTCGTAAATGGCGTAGGCGCATTCACGACCATTAATGACGGGGGTCACGTAGTCGCCGTCCCAGTCTTTGGTCCAGGTGCCTTCCGCGGCGATCACCTCTTTGCCTGCCTCTGTCAGGTATGGTGCGACTTGGGGATAGATCTCATCGAGAATCGCGAGTTCACCCTCATCCAGCGGGGCGCCGGAATCCCCCTCCACACAGCATGCGCCTTTGCATTTGTCTAGATTACAGACAAACTCCTGGTCTTCGATGTCGTCGCTAATGCACGTATTTTCAATGAGAATCATAATCGAACAGCCTATTGCTGAGGTATTTTAAGTTTTTGTCCCACCATAACACTGTTTCCGGACATATTGTTTAATTTCTTGATGTCTTCCACGTTTGTATGGTAGTTTTGAGCAATGCGGAAGAGCGTTTCGCCTGGCGCGACGGTGTGTGTTTGTGCAGCTGACGGCTGGTTTCCAGCCTCTGTTTCACCTCCTTCTCCTCTTCGCACACGCAGTTTCTGACCAGATTTCAAGCGATCCGAATCATTCAGGTTATTTAATTCGAGCAGTTCCTTGATGGAAATATTGTAAGCTTTTGAAATGCTGTAATAAGTCTGTCCGCTTTGAACGGTATGGAATTCACTCCCAGGCGTTGCCGAAAGGCGTGTTTCCTCCTTAATCTCTTCCGGTGTTCTAAAAGTTGAGGCAGGAGCTGGGCGTTCTACTGCTACTTTGCTTGGCTCAGGAGTCTCGGCACGCGCCGTTTCTTCACCTGTTTTTGATACAAGCAGTCGTTGGCCCGATACCAGGCGGCTTTGCGCGGAACGGTTGTTGATGGTCAGCAATTCACGCAATGAGAGATTGTACTTGCTCGCAATGCCGAAATAGGTGTCGCCGGGTTGTACCGTATGGTAACTCGTAGCCGCCGAAGCGGTGACCTCATCTTTTTCTCCGGCGCTGCTCCATTTGGCGGGCTCGGTCTCTTTTTTCGTAGGAGTTTCTTTTTCGACTTCGGCGCGTTCCGAACGCATCCGGGTGTATACGGAGCCGGAGGACGCGGTCGTACGGGTAGCACTTGGTGTCACAACTTTGCTAGCTGTGCTGGATTTACCGGCCGATTTATCCTCATCGTTTGATTTGAATGTGCTGTTGGTATCATCCTGCGTAATAATAACCACGCGGTCGTTGGTATTGGCAGGCGTCCCTGCGGCAGGTGTCACTGCGACAGGCGTCCCTGCGACAGGGGTTTTGGTAGCCGGAGCGGACGGTTTGTACAGGCCGGCTGCATTGGTTGTAGCTTTTCCGGTAGAAGCGACAGTTCCGGCAGGCGTCGCGGCGGGTTCAGTTTCCTTTGCTGCGCCGCTTTCATTTTTTTCCACTAAAACCGGTGTGTATTTCTTGCGACCGGATGGATTGCTCGGAACATTACTGTTCGCGGCGGTCGGCGATGTGGTAGCAGAAACAGGTGCTTTTTCGGGAACGACCGTTGCGCCGGCCGTGGCGATGATCGAATCCCTTTTGGCGGGCGTAGTCGGCTGTGGCGGCGCAACGATCTCGATAGGCTGCTTGCGAGGCCGCTTTTTGTTCAGAAACAGTACCTGGCCGGTTTGAATAGGGTAGTTGCGGCTTGTTGTACGGTTGAATTTCAAAAGGCTCACCAACCGGATACCATATTGCTGCGAAACGCTCAGCCATGTGTCGCCCGGGCGGGCAATGTGGGATGGGGCGTCCGCCTTCTTGTGCTTGCGCGAGAGGTAATATACCTGCCCGGGAACGAGCTGCATATCTGCGAGCAGGTCGTTGTAGCGCATAAAACGCGGTGTACGTATACCTGCCGCTTTGGCCAATGTTTTAGGTTTGTCGCCGGCACGGGCTTCAATACCCGGCAAGCCGTTAATTTCGTAAAGTGTGGGGGAATTAGGCTCTTGCAGTTGAATGGCCGATTTTTTCAGGACTGGGAACCCGGTGTCCTCGTAAACCGAAGCAACGGCTGTCTGACGGGGTGGCAGTAAAAGCTTTTCACGAACGCTCGCAACCTGATCTACCGGCACGGGCAGGGTGATGAGGTACTCGCGGTCGTTGGGTACTTTATCGTCATTGAGCCATTTATTATGGCTTTTAAGCTCTCCTGCGGGAACTCCCAGTGATCTGGCGATCTCGTCGAGCGACTGGCCTTTGCCATAATCCGATTCCATCAGAACATAGGCATTCGGCGATTTGTACCGTTCAATGCCTGATTCCAATGCGATTTTGTGGGCAAAAAAGCGGAGCATATAGCGGTCGGTTTTCCCATTGAGCGTCACTTCACGTGCGTACGCCCAACTCGCTGGAACGACCTTCTTCACACCTCCCGCACCTTGGTAATAAGAATACAATGTGGTAACCCAGTTATTGAATTGCTGGTTGTTCTTTTTCAAATACCAGGCGGCGGCGTGTGTTGAGGAGCTGATATTCTTTCGTTCATCCACATCATGATCCACACGCAGGTTGAGTTCACGTGCGGTTTCGGGTTTGAACTGCCAGTAACCGACTGCATTTGAGCTCGAAACAACGTCGGGGCGGAAAGAGCTTTCCTGAACGGCCAGGTATTTGAAGTCGATAGGCACTTCTTCGTCCATTAAGATGCCTTCCACGATCGGAAAGTGCATAATGGCCCGATCCATTTTTTCTTCCCAAAACTTCCGGTTCGACATCAGGCTTTTGACGTCTTCCTCGATGATATCCTGGGCGCTTCTGTCGAATTTCACGGTAATACCGCCGAAAGAGACGCTGGAAGGGATTTCGGGTGCCTGTGCAAAAGCTGCCTTGCCGGTCAGCAGCAGGACGATAACAAAAGAGATGATGTTAGTGGAAGTTCTGGCCATAAAAAGTAAAAATGCCTGACTATTGAGTACTATAATTTCTGAAGAATCATCAACCCGTCGCGGATTGGTAGGAGGATATTGGAAACCCGGGGATCTTCATGGACCATCCGGTTGAAATCCAGCAATGCCTGCGTGTCTTTGTCTGCCTTTTTTAACGGTTCAACTACTTTGCCGCTCCAAAGCACATTGTCGGCGATCAGGAAACCGCCTTTGCGTACTTTTTCGAGGCAGAGGTTAAAATAAGAAGAGTAGTTGATTTTATCCGCATCGATGAATACCAGGTCGAACGTATCGGTGAGCGTAGGGATAATATCCAGCGCATTGCCGATGCGGTAATCGATCTGGTCCTTAAAAGGCGTTTGGTCGAAATACCGTCTGGTGAAGGTTTCGAGTTCTTCGTTCACATCGATGGTAACTAGTTTTCCACCAGGGTTAAGGCCTTCACAAAAGCAAATGCCCGAGTAGCCGGTGTAAGTGCCGATTTCCAGAATGCGGTCGGGCCGGATCATCCTGGAAACCATAGAAAGGAACCTGCCCTGCACATGCCCGGAGAGCATACGGGGGCTGAGAACGTTGGCATGGGTGTCCCTGTTGAGGGATTTCAGCAATGCATTCTCTTCCTCCGTGTGGGCCGCGGAATATTCTTCGATTTCCTCTACCAAAAACTTCATTCGAATATGATAATGTGCTACTCCCGGTGCCGATGCCCGTCAGGCATGGGCTACAATGCGTTCGAGATAAGTGCCATAGCCGCTCTTCAAAAGAGGCCGGGCGATTTCACGCAATTGTTCTGCATTAATAAAGCCCATGCGGTATGCGATCTCCTCAATACAGCCCACTTTTAACCCTTGCCTTTCTTCGATAACCTGAACGAACTGCCCGGCCTGCATCAGCGACTGGAATGTGCCCGTATCGAGCCACGCCGTACCGCGGTTTAGGACACCTACTTTCAGTTTGCCGCGTTCGAGGTAAACCCGGTTCACGTCTGTAATTTCAAGCTCGCCGCGCGGTGATGGAGGGATAGTTTTAGCTATTTCAACTACGTCGTTGTCGTAGAAGTATAAACCAGGCACCGCATAATTGGATTTCGGTTCCACCGGTTTTTCTTCAATGGAAATCACATGATTGGATTTATCAAACTCTACAACGCCGTAACGCTCAGGATCGTGTACCTGGTAGGCAAAGATCACACCGCCGTCGGGATCGTTGTTGGATTGAAGCAATGTCGAAAGCCCCGATCCGTAGAAAATATTATCGCCAAGGATCAACGCTACTTTATCATCGCCGATGAATTCTTCACCGATAATGAATGCCTGTGCAAGACCGTCCGGACTTGGTTGCACGGCATAGCTGAACTGGCAGCCAAGGCGGCTTCCGTCGCCAAGCAGCTTTTCGAAATGCGGCAGGTCGTGCGGGGTCGAAATAATCAGGATCTCACGGATACCCGCCAGCATCAGGATGGACAGCGGGTAATATATCATCGGTTTGTCGTAAACAGGCATGAGCTGTTTGCTGACTGCCAATGTAAGCGGGTGTAACCTCGTACCGGAACCGCCGGCCAGAATAATGCCTTTCATAAATAGAGTTTCAATTGAGTAAAGAAATGACAGGACTATCTATCCTGATACATTTCATCATAATATTTCTGGTAGTTGCCGGAGGTTACGTTGTTCAGCCATTCCTGATTCGAGAGATACCAGTCAACCGTTCTTTCCAGACCTTCGGCGAACTGCAATGAAGGTTTCCAGCCAAGTTCTTCCGATAATTTTGTGGCGTCGATCGCGTAGCGCAGGTCATGCCCGGCGCGGTCGGTCACGTACGTGATCAGCTGCACGCTTTCGCCTTCGCTACGGCCGAGCTTATGATCCATGATGCTGCAAAGCAAATGTACGAGGTCGATATTTTTCCACTCGTTGTGGCCGCCGATATTATAGGTATCGCCATTCACCCCGTTATGGAAAATGACGTCGATCGCGATCGCGTGGTCTTCCACGAACAACCAGTCGCGGATATTTTCGCCTTTCCCGTACACAGGAAGCGGTTTTTTCTGGATGATGTTGTGGATCATCAGCGGGATCAGCTTCTCGGGGAAATGGTTGGGGCCGTAGTTGTTGGAACAGTTTGAGATAACAACCGGCAGCTTGTAGGTATTATGATAGGCTCTTACAAAATGATCTGACGACGCCTTTGAAGCCGAGTAAGGCGAACGCGGGTCGTAACTGGTTGTTTCCACGAAGAATGTACCCGGATCGTGCAGTTCACCGTAAACCTCGTCGGTTGAAACGTGGTAGAAACGGCGGTCGCTGAAATCGTCCTTCCATGCTTTTTTAGCAGCATTCAACAGGTTTACGGTTCCAACGACGTTGGTCATGACAAACGACATCGGATCGGAGATCGAACGGTCCACATGGCTTTCCGCCGCGAGGTGTACCACGCCGTGGAAATCGTTGTCGGTAAACAGCTTGTCGATAAACGCCGCGTCGACGATATCACCTTTTACGAATGTATAATTCGGCGCATTCTCGATGTCTCGCAGGTTTTCGAGGTTGCCTGCGTACGTAAGCGCGTCGAGGTTATAGATATGATATTCGGGGTGGAAGTTGACAAACCGGCGCACGACATGTGAGCCGATGAAACCCGCTCCGCCTGTAATCAGGATTTTTTTCATTTTTCAGCTGTTAATTTTAGTTGCCAGTTCCATGCATCGCGCAGTGCTTCGGCCATGGTTTTTTCGGCACGCCATTTCATTATATTATTTACTTTGTCGGACTGCGCGTAGATTTGCTCGACATCCCCCTCGCGGCGTGGCCCGATGGTATAGTTGAGTTTCACGCCGTTTACTTCCTCAAAAGTATTAATCAATTGCAAAACGGTATAACCTTCGCCCGTTCCTACATTAAATACATCATAATAGTTAGTATCCGTCTGCGATTCGAGCAGGTCGAGCGCCTTTACGTGTGCCTTGGCGAGGTCTACCACATGGATGAAGTCACGGATACAGGTGCCGTCGGGCGTGTTGTAGTCGTTGCCGAACACGGTGAGCGACTTGCGAAGACCGGCGGCCGTCTGCGTAATGAATGGTACCAGGTTACTCGGAACGCCGTTCGGCAGTTCGCCGATCAGCGATGTTTCGTGTGCGCCGATGGGGTTGAAATACCGGAGCGAGATCGCCTTGATTCCCGGAGCTGAATGCACGTGATCGCGGATAATATCCTCGGCAATCGCCTTGGTATTGCCATACGGCGAGTTGGCCGGCAGGCGCGGCGTGCTTTCGGTTACCGGCAGCTTTTCGGGCTGGCCGTATACCGTACACGACGAGGAGAATACGAACTTATCGACATTGAATTCCTTCGCGGCGCGAAGCAGTACCAGAAGGGAAATCAGGTTGTTTTCGTAGTAGTTCAAAGGTTTTTCAACCGACTCACCCACAGCTTTGTATGCCGCAAAATGGATGATGCCGTCGAACTTTTCCTTTTCAAACAAGGCCCTTACCTTGTCGGCATCATTGCAATCGATTTCGTAGAATGGAAACGTTTTGCCGGTGATTTTTTTGATTCCTTCTAAAACGTTGAGATTGGAGTTGTACAGGTTGTCGATAATGACCGGTTCGAACCCTGCATTGTGCAACTCTACCACGGTATGGGATCCGATAAATCCGGCCCCTCCGGTAACGAGAATTTTCATGCGTTATGTGCGTTTTTTATAAAAATATGGTGGTATAGATGGTGTTCAAAACGGCTTTTACCCGCCTTTTTTTCCGGGCAAAAGTAGAAAATTTGACGTCCATTAAAAAAAAATGTTTTTATTTATCCGTTGGTTGTAAAACGCAGATTTGAGGAAAATGGACCAGAAAGAAATCAAGGCACTGATATCCTTGCTTGATGATGAAGATCATGAAGTAAGTCAGCATGTTGAAGGGAAGATATTATCGTTGGGAGGGACAGTGATACCTTTTCTGGAGACCGAATGGGAGGAGAGTTTTAATCCAATCGTGCAGCGCAAAATCGAGGAACTGATCCACGAATTGCAGCTGAGCATTATGATAGAACGGTTACAAGCGTGGAAAAACGGCGGCGGGCTCGACCTGCTGGAAGGTATGTGGATCATCGCAACCTATCATTATCCGGACCTGTCGATCGAAAAGTTGAAAACCACCATCGAACAGCTTTATTATGACATCTGGATCCAGTTCCAGGAGGAAATGAATGCGGTAGACCAGGTGAAGCGGATCAATAGCATATTTTTTGGGGTGATGAATTTCGCGGCCAATACCAAGAACTTCCATTCGCCGACGAACTCGATGATCAACTCGGTGCTCGAAAGCCGGCGTGGTAACCCGATTACCTTGTGCGTGATCTATTTATTGATTGCGAGAAAGCTGGGAATGCCCGTGTATGGCGTCAATTTGCCTAATTTGTTTGTACTTACTTACAAAAGCGATAAGACGCAGTTCTATATTAATGTCTTCAACCGCGGGATTATTTTTTCCAAAACGGACATCGATCACTACATCGCGCAGCTGAATATCAAATCCAAAGACATCTTCTACCAGCCTTGCACCAATCTTGAAATCGTGCAGCGGGTATTGCGTAACCTGATTCTTTCCTACGAAAAAACGAGCGAGCAGGACAAGATCAGGGAAATCGAGAAAATACTGAAGTCGACGCTCGACGAGTTGCCGGAAGGCTGATCTTAAAGCGCAACGGCCAGGCAATGGCCGTCGAACCAGCGAACGTGAATGTTTGAAGGGACGACAAGGTCTTCGTCTGTAAGGTTTCCCCTGAGGATCACGTCGGCGTTTTCGAACGGGCTGATAAAAATAGCGTCCCGAAAACTGATCTTTTTCTTTCCGTACAATTTATACAGAGCCTCTTTCGCGCACCAGTACATGCAAAGGCGGTCCATTTCGTCCTGTGCGTGGTCGAATTCGGGTGGGGAAAGGTATTTTTTGGAGGTACGCTGCAATTTTGCGTCCGTTTTTTCCATATCTATCCCGACGGCGGCAGTCGGGTTGATGGCCACGGCCACAAACTCGGCGGTATGGGTAATGGAAATGTGCGAATCGTTGTCGATCAGGAATGCCTTGCCGTGCTCGTCCTTGTGAATGCCCACGTAGTTAATGCCAAATTGTTCGGCCAGGGTCTTGATCAGCATCCGGCTGGCGAGCCATTCGCGCTTTTTTTGCGGATGGGATATTTTATCGAGCTCCTCCTGGTTAAAACCGTTACCCAGAGCATCTTGAAGTTCCGCTTCGGTTTCCGTCAGTTTCCAGAGCAGTAATGTGCTGCTATCTTCGATCTTTTCGGAATGAACGAGGGGCATGGTAATACTGTTTGCTACAAAAATATATAGAATGAATATTCGCAAAGTAGATACTTTTTCCGGTCATAGGGACAGTGTTTATACAATTATTTCTGACGAAACGGGTCGCGGTTTTTATTCCGCGGGGGCCGATGGCTTTGTAATCCAGTGGGACCTGCAGAAGCCGGATCTCGGAAAGCTCGTCGCACGCGCGGGCACCTCCGTATATGCGCTTGCATTGCAGGAAGGCAATGATTTCCTTTGGATCGGGCAGAACTTTGAAGGCATTCAGCTTTTGAATACCCAAAAGAATATAATTGAAAAGACCTCAAAAATAACCACTTCGGCCATTTTTGACATTCGCTTCGCGGGCGACAAGGCGCTTGTAGCATTAGGCGACGGCGTGGTGGCGGTGATGGACGTCCCGTCTTTCGCCGTTCAGAAGCATATCAAAATTGCAGGCAAGAGCATCCGGAGCATTGCGGTGAATATCGGAACCAACGAATTCGCTACCGGCGACAGCGATTGTAACGTCCATATCTTCGATCTGGATGGCTTTAAATTAAAAAAGACGATCCAGGCACATTCAAACTCGGTGTTTTCCGTTAAGTATTCACCGGATGGTAAATACCTGTTCACCACCGGCCGGGACGCGCACCTGAAAATCTGGGACGTCAATGATGCATACGGCATCGTGTCCGACATCCCCGCGCATATGTACGCGATCAACGACATTACATTCAGTCCGGATCGCTCCCTCTTCGCTACTTGCAGCATGGACAAATCCATCAAATTGTGGGATGCGACCACTTTCAAGCTTAAAAAGATAATCGACCGGGCACGTCATGCCGGGCATGGAACGTCCGTGAATAAACTGCTCTGGACGGGTTATGAAAATCAGCTGATTTCGTGCAGCGACGACCGTATGATATCGGTTTGGGAGGTTTCGTAAGCCAATACTTATAATATGGTAATGTTGGTAAATACTTTGAAAAATGAATCATATATCTTTAACTTACACGACCGTTTTTAACTAGGCATCAAAGTATAGAATGCATCATGAAAATATCCGCTATAGAGATACGCAAGCACACTTTTGAAAAGATTTTCAGAGGTTATGACCCGGACGAAGTAGATGCTTTCCTGAACTCTCTGTCTCAGGAATGGGAGCGGTATTCAAGCGAAAACAACTTGCTGAAGATGCAGCTGGAATACGCGGAGAAGGAATTGGCGAAGTTGAAAGATATCGAATCAACCTTATTCAGAACCTTAAAAGCAGCCGAAGATACCAGCAAGTTAATCGAGAAGGAAGCCAACGAAAATGCGGAAAAAAGAATAGAAGAATCACGCGTCGCGGCGAATGATCTGGTAGCGGAAGCGGAACAGCGTACGAGTCAGATTATCAAACAAACCGAAGACCGGCTTTCAAAATTCAAGGAGGATTTTGCGCAGGAAGTGAAGGTTCAGGAGCGTGACTTCCGGGCCATCGAGAACTTCCGCGATAACCTCATTGTACAGCTCAGCTCGCTCGCTAACAGCGCGCTGGAAACAGTGGAGCGCTTCGAGCAGAAATACGATAAGGAATCGGTCCTCAATAAAATGGAGGACATTAAAAAGCATATTTCGGAAATCGAGATTCCGAAGAAGATTGTATTCCAGCAGCCTGTAAAAATCGAAGTAGAAGAAACTGCCGATGAACCCGAGGTGCAGGTGGTGTTGCAGGATGATAAACCGGAAGTCGTATTCGAAGTAGCAGGCGAGGAAGAACCTGAAGCGGAAGCGGTTTTTGAAGTTGATCCCGAACTGCCCGAGGTAGTTGAGCAAGAAGAGGAAATACCGGTTGCAACGGCGCCATCCGCCGCAGTAGTTGAGGTAAGTCCGGAGCCGGAACCTGTTGCAGCGCCCGAGCCTGTCCGCGAAGAACCGGTTGCCTTCAACAGACCAAGACAGACGCAGAAAACTGCTGCCGAGGAAGCCGAAGAAGTGCTTGCCGAAATGCATAAGGTGGCAGAGAAAGCAAGGGATTCTTCGCCGGGGATCAACCGGCCGAGAGAAAGCAGCCAGCCGAAGAAATCAGGCGGCGGTTCATTTTTTGACCAAATCTAAGTTTCAATATTGGGAACGATCAGTCTCGAAGGACTCGAATTTTTTGCATACCACGGCTATTACCCCGAAGAACAACGTATCGGCAACAAATACGCCCTGGACATTACCATTACCACCGACTTTTTTAGCGCCGCGCAGCACGACAAGCTAAGCGAGACCGTCAACTACGAAACCATTTACCAGCTCACGGCCAAGGTCATGAAAGAACCGGCCAAGCTTTTGGAACACATTGGTTTTAATGTAATTGAGAAAATACGGGAGCATTACCCGACGGTCGAGAAAGTCACTGTGAAAGTCTCTAAATTCAATCCGCCGATAGGAGGGGTCTGTACGCGGGCGGTAATTACGATGGAAGGATAACGCTGTCACGTTGAGCGAAGTCGAAGCGCATGCACGATGCCGGTTGTATCGTACGGACTGCCTTCGACTGCGCTCAGGCTGACTAATGTCAGCGTGACATTTTTATCAATATTCGTGGGGAAGCGCAATGTCCACCGCTTCGTGCCATGGCAAACCGTGAACGTTCAGCAGCTGCATGAAAGGATCGGGGTTCAATTCTTCTACATTGTAAACGCCAGGCTTCATCCATTCTTCATTCGTCAGCATCAGCATGGCACCGATCATCGCAGGAACACCCGTTGTGTAGCTCACAGCCTGTGCGCGTACTTCGCGGTAGCATTCAGCGTGGTCGCAGTTGTTCCAAACGTAGTACGTTCTTTCCACCCCATCTTTGATACCCTTAATCTGGCAGCCGATGGACGTCTGGCCTGAGTAGTTCTCGCCCAAAGTATCGGGAGCGGGAAGTACCGCTTTCAGGAATTCGAGGGGAACGATATCCATACCGTTGAATTTGATCGGTTTGATGCTTGTCATACCTACATTTTCGAGCACATTCAGGTGCGTAATGTAAGCCTGGCCGAACGTCATCCAGAAACGCGCACGTTTCAGGGTAGGAAAGTTTTTTACCAGCGATTCGAGTTCTTCGTGGTAAAGTACATAGCTTTCTTTCGGTCCGATTCCAGGGTAATCGATTGGTTTATGAATTGACATTGCAGGGATTTCGACCCATGCACCGTTTTCCCAATAGCGGCCCGGCTGGGTAATCTCGCGGATGTTGATTTCAGGATTGAAGTTGGTCGCAAATGCTTTGCCGTGATCGCCTGCGTTACAGTCGATAATATCCAGGTAATGCATTTCATCGAAATGGTGCTTGGCGGCATGCGCAGTAAAAACCTGCGTAGCGCCCGGGTCGAAACCGCAGCCCAAAACGGCCATCAGTCCCGCCTCTTTGAAGCGCTCCTGGTAAGCCCATTGCCAGCTGTATTCAAATTTTGCAACGTCTTTTGGTTCGTAATTGGCGGTATCGAGGTAATGCACGCCGGTTTCGAGGCAAGCATCCATGATCGTCAGATCCTGGTAGGGCAACGCCACGTTGATGAGCACTTTGGGTTGGAAACGCTTGATAAGCAGCACGGTTTCGGCCACGATGTCGGCATCCACCTGAGCGGTCTGGATCTCTACCCCGTGCATTTCCTTGATTTCGGCTGCTATTTTATCACATTTCGCCTTGGTGCGGCTGGCGAGCATTATTTCGGTGAAAACATTGCTGTTCAATGCGCATTTGTGTGCCACAACACTACCGACACCTCCTGCGCCAATGATAAGAACCTTGGACATTTTAATAGTTTTAAATTTCCGGCAAAGATAGGACGGCCGGTTAATTTTTCAATTTAAATTTCCGTTAACCACCTTCATCACCTTGCCTGCACCATAGTTGAGATAATACACTTCACCCTTGATATCCTGGCCGAAAGACGAAATATTGCCTTTGCCTTCCAGGATCAGCGTGTTGCTTTTCCGCGTGTTGCCGTCGAGTTCGAGCGCCCAGATACGCCCACTCACGTAATCGCCGTAAATGTACTTGCCAGCCAGCGCGGGAATAGCGGAGCCGCGGTATACATATCCGCCTGTGATCGAGCGGTCGCCATTATCCTGGCTGTAATCGTGAACGGGTTCTATAAGTCCTTGTTCATTGCAATTAGAGGAAGGATTATAGCAATCGACACCCTCCTTGATGCGCCATCCGTAGTTGCCGCCTTTCGTGATAATATCGATCTCCTCGCGCTCGTTCTGGCCGACGTCGCCCGCGAAAAGCTTGTCGCTACCCATGTCGAAGCTGATGCGCCACGGGTTACGAAGGCCGTAAGCATATATTTCGGGTAGATGGCCGGTGGTGCCGGTCGCGTAAGGATTGTCGCCGGGAATGCTGTAATTACCTTTCGAGGTCCCGTTGACATCCACACGCAGGATTTTGCCCAAATGACTTTTCAGGTTCTGCGCATTGTTCTGCGGGTCACCGCCGCTTCCGCCATCACCAGTGGCAATATAGAGGTAGCCGTCTTTTCCGAATTGCATTGAGCCGCCGTTGTGGTTGTCGTAGGGCTGATTGAAGGTGAATAACACCGCCTCACTCCCGGGATCGGCCTGGGTGGCGCTGGTGGCTTTGTAACGAGCGATTACCGTTTTCAGCGGCGTACCGGAAGTGTAATTGACGAAGAAGTAGCCGTTGGTTTTAAAATCCGGATGAAATGCGAGGCCAAGCAACCCGCGCTCGCCGCCTGATCTTACCTTGCTTTTAATGTCGAGAAATGTAGTGCTGGAAGATGTATTTTCACTGTTGGAAAATACTTTAACAACTCCGCCTTGTTCCACGACGAAGAATTTACTGCTGTCACCAGGTGCCTGAACCAGGTCGACCGGCAGGCTGAACGTCAATGCCGGAAATATGTCTTTGGAATCGATCGTGTTCTCCGGAAGTTCGGAATCTTCGGGTGTTTTCGGATCGTCGGATTTGCAGGCAAAAGTGGCAAGAGCGAATGCCAGCGGAACGATGGTCAGGCGAAGTATGGCTTTCATGAGGTCGTAGTAGTAAGTTTCTACAACAACGTCATGAAAGTCTGTTTAATTTTGGAATAGATTTTAAATCAGGTGTTTCCAGATAACGTCGTACACATCTACTGCTTCCAGCTCCTGCTTTTCGGCCGCCTGGTCGGTGACGATGACCGGGTAGTATTCTTTGGAAATATTAATCCCTCCGTGCGAACCTTTGACCAGCGTCGCATCCAGTGGAATTACATCCATTAAATATCGGAAGCCCAGTAATTTGCGGGCAAGCTTATAACCTGCGCGGAGCTTAATCAACGGATTTTTAGGATCCATAAACATCTCTACCGGATCATAGCCCGGTTTGCGATGAATGTCCACCAAATGCGCGTAATCCGGTGCTTTCGCGTCGTCGAGCCAGTAGTAGTAGGTAAACCAGCTGTCTGGCTTCGCAACGACCACAATATCCCCGGAGCGCTGATGATCGATGTGGTATTCTTTCTGAGCCTCTTTATCGAGAACGAGGTCAATGCCTGGTGTTTTCTTCAAAACCTGCATGACCCGCTCTTTTACAGCAGGATCGTTTAAGTAAATATGTGCGATCTGGTGGTCGGAAACGGCGAATGCTTTGGAAACACCGGCATCCAGCAGCTCATACCAGCGCTCGTTACGAACTGAAATCAGTCCTTCATTGCGCAGAATGCGGTTGATATGAATCGGGTTGTCGACCGGATTAATACCATATTCCGAAAGCAGGATAATCTTCGCATCGCGTGCTTCGTAAAACTGAATGAGATCCTTAACCACCTCGTCGATCTCATGCAATTCCTTGCTGATTTTAGAAAAATCCGGGCCGAATTTCTGCAAACAATAATCGAGGTGCGGCAGGTAAATGAGTGTCAGCGTCGGGTTATGTCTTTTTTCGACAGACATCGAAGCGTCGGCGATCCAGCGGGTGGATTTGATATTCGCATTGGGTCCCCAGAAATTGAACAGCGGGAACTGACCTAGTTCGGACTGCAATTCGTCGCGCAACTCGGGCGGGTAGGTATAGCAGTCGGGGGCTTTCACACCGTCGGCGTGGTATTGCGGCCGCGGAGTTACCGACCAGTCGGCGGTGGAGTACATATTATACCACCAGAACATTTTCGAAACCGTAAAATTAGGGTCCTGCTTTCTCGCATTATCCCAGATCTTATCGCCCTGCACGAGCTTGTTCGACTGCTTCCAGAACTTCACTTCCGAATCTTCCCGGTCGTACCAGCCATTGCCGACGATGCCATTCTCCGCGGGCCATTTGCCCGTCACATAAGTGCTCTGGGAAGTGGTCGTAACCGCCGGGAGCACCGGTTTAATGGGCGTCAAGTGCCGTTTTTTGATATAAGCATCCAAAAACGGCGTATGTTCGCCGATCAGGTTGGCGCTCAGCCCTACAATATCAATTACAACAGTTTTATTCATAATTCAGGACTTTCTTCACCCATTCGAGCTCGCGCACGATGGATTCGCCGATGGGTTTCTGCATATCCTCAGGTAGTACGCCCCAGGTGTAGGTTTCCACTTCGAGGTATGTCGAGAAGGGGGCTTCTTTTTGCAATGCGAGTGTTTGAACAATATCTCCCTGCGTCGAATCCAGCACGCCGTAGGTATTCACAAACAACGGAACGTGGAAATGCACGCGCCACTCCTCGTGGGTTTCATTCCAGTCGGTCAATGCCTCTTTCAAATCGGGGTAGTGGGTGAAGTGGCCGTCATCGTGGCGGGCTACTACCTGGTGCAGGTACACAGGCTCGTCGAAGGTTTCGATAGCTTTGCGTTTAATCTCCCGCTCAGCGGTGTAATTCACTTTCAAAGCCGAGCTCACCTGAATGCGGCCGACTTTAATACCAAATTCATTTAATGAATCGAGAATATCTTCCGGTTTTTCAAAACCTACCGCGGCGTGGCAAATGTCGTAGCATAATTGAATATGCTTCAAAATGAGCGCGTGAGCTTCGTCGGCATCGATTCCGTATTTTTCTACTAAATAAATAGTGCCCTTCGGAAGCAATAGGTTGGTATACCAGGTTACAAAATCTTCGGTGTTGTCGAGAATGCCATCCGGTTCGGGTTCAATGTCCAAATGCAGGAACTTCCCGTTTTCCTTTTCAATGCGGATCAGTTCGTCGAGCAGTTCGAGAATATGATCGGTAGCCTTCTCGGTGGCTTGCTGCTTGTCCGCTTCGGTTTTCCACCAAAGGCGGTAGGAGAGCGGTGGGGTGGAAACACCTCCATGCATATCGGCAGGCAGCAATGCGGCCAGGATGTTGAAAAGGCGTTTCGTGTAGGCGAGGCGGTCGACGGTCGTCCAGTCGGGCGTATGTACGTCGTCTTTCACGCGGGTATTGTGGAAACCGCCGTAGGGGAAGCCATTGATTACAAACACATATACATTTTGCTTGTCCAACCAGTTTTTGAACTCGGCCAGGATCTCCGGCTTGCTCAGCTCGATCGAAGCTTCGTTGGCAACACGCAGCCCGAGGCCAAAAGGCTTACCGGGAGCAAGTTGCTCCCGTATGTAAGGAATGCTCTCGCGCAGCGACCGGAAATGATCTTCCCATTTTTCACCGGGATGTATGTTGCTGCAATAGGTAAGGTGTCCGTAAGGCGTGATCATGCAGGGATAATTTTTGAACTTTCGAGGTAATCCACCGACTGTGCGATAATGTCGGCATCCAGTTCATGCACTTCAACGCCTTTACCGATTCTTTCCAGCAACATAATGGTGAGCCTGCCGCCCAAATGCTCGCGGAATTCCTGCAAACCGTTGCGGAGATTGATTTTATCGTTTTCAGCCAGTTTGGAATGGTATAAGTCAAAACCGACTTTGGTAAGCACATCTATAATGCGGTGCAGGTCGCCCTCAGCGAGCATACCTATTTTATTAGCATACACACAATCCAATGCAATACCGATGGCCACCGCTTCGCCGTGGCGGACCTGGAAACCGGTCAGGTATTCGAGCTTATGCGCAGCCCAATGACCAAAGTCGAGTGGGCGGGAAGAACCGAATTCGAACGGGTCTCCGCCGGCAATGTGGTCGGTATGCATTTCGGCACAGCGGTGGATGAGGTAGGCCATGGCTTCTTCATCGCGGGCTGCGAGTGCTGCCGCGTGTTCTTCGATCCATTCAAAGAAAGCTGCGTCCTTGATCAATGCCACTTTCACTGCTTCGGCGAGCCCGCCGCGCCAGTCGCGATCGTCGAGCGTGCGCAGGAAGGTAAGGTCGTTGAAAACGGCCACCGGCGGTGCAAATGTGCCGAGGAAGTTCTTTTTACCGTGGAAATTGATGCTGTTTTTAACTCCTACGCCGGAATCGTTTTGTGCGAGAACGGTCGTCGGAATGCGGATCAGCTTGATACCCCGGTGCGAAACCGCAGCGGCATAACCCACGAGGTCGAGCACCGCACCGCCGCCGATTCCTATCACGAAAGAATGGCGGTCAATCCCAAACACATCGACGGCTTCCACAAGCTTATCGAATTGCGACGGATCATTTTTGCAAGCTTCCCCTCCTGGTACCACGATAATTTCGGGCGCCAGCTGGATATGCGTCACATTTTGTGCAAAATAGGAGCGGATCTGGTTTTTCAGCTCCGGCTGTGTCTGTTCAAACCCCTCGTCCACGATCACCAGGGCCTTGCGCTGAAAGCCCTGCTCGGTATAGTCTTGAAAAAAATCTTTCAGTAACGGGTTCTGGGCGTCAAAAAGGTGTTGGGTGAAGAATACAGCATAGTTGTACTCCACCTGGAAACGTTGTTTTATGGTTTGCATTGAATTCTGCATTACACTAGCAAAGTGGGTATTTGTAAATAAAACGTTTGAAAACACGATCCGTTCAAACGCGGCTCAAAATCATTGATATAAAGACTAAAATTAATAGCTTTTCCCCGTCCTGTCATCGTCCAATTTATTTATGAGGCCGGAGCCGCGCTCCTCGATTCCTTTCTCCATGCTCCTTTCCTCCTTTTCTTCCGCTATTAAGTAACCGCAAACGCCTTCGCCAAATACATGGAAAGCGGCAGTAATGCGAGCACTGCAATGGCAATCGGTAGCAAGCCAAACGCCGCGCACCAGGAGGCATTCATGACAATCAGCGAGATAACCCCCGCTTTTACAGCCTTACCAATCAGCGGGCCGATCGGGTTTTGCATGGCATTCCAGAGCGGCCGGAAAATGAACCACGCATGCAACAACACAAATGGAATCGTGAATAAAATATTACCCTTTCCTTGCGCGATGGTCAACTGCGCCGCAAGGACGGCCAGGTAAAGGAACGCTGCGATATATAATGTACGCTTCTTGCCGCCATGCACCTCGTCCTGGCTGATCAGCGTGATCGCACCAATGTACATAATCGGGAAAATAGCAATGAATGCCCATTGCCGGAACGATTCGGGCAGCACGCTCATGCCGAGGATCAGGTTGCCGCCCCGGCACATGCCCATCACGAGCGGACCGAAGAACACGTGATGTTTGGCAAAGCGGTTGTACAAAATGGTGAGCATGGCAACTACGACGGCGATCATGCCGCTTTGCAGGCTGAATGCACCTGCCGCGATAATGCCTAGCAGCAATAGCGAAATACCCATGGTCGCAGCCTGTGCCAGCGGAACTTTGCCGCTCGGTATAGGCCGCTCGGGGCGCTCGACAGCGTCCAGTTTGGCGTCGAAAACGTCGTTCATCACCACGCCGCCGCCGTAGAGGCCGAGCGTGGAAAGGACGAGCCATGCGGGTGAAAAATCCGAGAAAGTAAACTGTGCAATGGCCATACCGGCCAGGATGTCCGCGATGGCAGTCACCAGATTGGCCGGACGCGTCAGTTGCAAATAAGGTTTGAGGCTGCTCACTTTAATTGATCACTAAAGAGTCCTTCACCGGAGCAGGCTGCTGGCCACCTCTCAGAATACTGTTACCATGGAACTTTGCAGATTGATCCACCGCATAGCCCGATTCGAAATCGGTCACGTCGATCTGCCCGCTCTTGCCGAATGCATCGATCGCATTTTGGTAGGTTACGAGGCGGATCGTTTCGTCGGAAATGCCGCGCATCTTCATCAATGCGGCCGTTTTCGGGATTGCCAGCGGATCAGAAATACCCCAGTCGGCGGCAGAATTGATCATAATGCGTTCGGGCCCATATTGTTCTACCACTTTTACCATCCGCTCATTACCCATTTTGGTAAAAGGATAAATGGTAAATGCAGCGTAAAAGCCCTGGTCAAGTACGCTTTTCACGGTTTCTTCATTGTTATGGTCCACAATCACCCACGAAGGGTCGAGGCCGTGTTCCAATGCAATGGCCATGCTGCGCTCTGTGCCTTTTTTCTTGTCGCGGTGCGGCGTGTGGATTTGTACGGGCAGGTTTGCTTTTTTTGCCAGTTCAAGTTGGAGGCGGTAATATTTTTCTTCTGCGGGCGTCTGGTCGTCGAAACCGATCTCGCCTACGCCTACCACGCCTTCCTTATATATGTACAAAGGCAGGATCTCCATGACCTGCTCTGCCAACGGCTCGTTGTTGGCCTCACGGGAATTGAGGCCCATGGTACAATAGTGTTTTATCCCGAACTGCGAGGAACGGAACCGCTCCCATCCCACCAGACTGCTATAATAATCCTTAAAGGTCGATAATCCCGTCCGTGGCTGGCCGACCCAGAATGCGGGTTCGATGAGCGCCACAATGCCAGCCTGGTTCATGGCCTGATAATCGTCGGTTGTACGGGAAACCATGTGGATATGCGGGTCGAAGAAACGCATTCCTTTGATAAGATCTTTATAATCGTTCCAGGCAATGTCGCGGTGCGCTGGAGCGAGGCTGGCTTCTTCGCTGTCTTCGAAATGCGAAGGATTCGGGGTGGTATCGTTATGGTTCAGGCACATAATGTCAATGTTCGAGGTCGGCCCAGGTGAGTGCGCCGGATTTTACTGATTTTTCGAGATCGGTGTACTTGGCCAGCAGGTAGTTGGCGGCCGGAAGCGACGCTTCTCCACAGGCCAATGCTGCCGCCTGGCGGTCTTCTTCTTTTTCCGAATCAAACAAATGCTGCATATCGGCAAGAAGCGTCGGGGTTAGATATTTACCGGTGAGTCTCCACACCTGAGCAGGTACGCTACGCCCGGCTGCCCAGCGCTCGTGCGCGAAATCCGACAGCGTCACTGCCAGCTTCTCATTCGAGCGGTTTGCCAGCCCCTCTATCAAATGAACAGGCTTGTCGTTGAATATCGTTTTGAGTACGAGCTGGTTCCAGGCCAGTTCGCTGAAATACTTCTCCGGATAAGGGTTATGCAATGCAATCGCATCAAATACAAAACCCATATTGGACCGAACGGCATCGGTAGCGCGAAAAAGCCATTGATCAGGGTATGAGAGCAGCGGCAGCGCGGAATAAAGCGCCACAAGCTCATTCATTTCAGCCGTATCGAACAGCGTTTCAATGTTTTTGATGTATTCCTCTTTTACAGAAGGGTCCAGTTGTGTAAGCAGCCACACGCGGCTAAGCCTTACCAATGACCATCCCTCGACCGAAAAGCCCGGAATTTCGAGGTTAAGAGCGGCTTTTTCGGCATCTGAGGTGTTGATAATTTTTTTAGACAGGAACCTGGGGGCTGCCACGAAGGCCGTCATCAGTTCAATGGGTGCGGAAGGTCCCGGCGTGGATACGCCCGGCGTGGATACGCCCGGCGTGGATAAGCCCGGCGTGGTAACGCCTTTTTGCTGCAACCATTCCGCCTCGCTTGCTGAGGTACGGGAAGCGATGATCTCCCAAATTTTTTGTTTAATAATATCGGACATAACTGTTGTCTGTGATCATATTTACCGGTTCAGGCCGTGTAAATGTATGACGGATGCTGGGTTATTGGTATAATGCCTGTTTGCCTTCATAAAGTTTCCCGTCGGCTATTTATAACGTAGTAGAGGCACTTTTGGCTCAATTTACGGCATGATTGATATCAGTTTTAATGAAAAACTAATATCATTTGTAACTGATGGTTAAAAATCAAATTCAAGAATATCCGGGTCGTTGAGGAGGTGGTGGGTAAGTTTTTCGTGCTTCCTTTCCGAGCCTTGCAACGTCCAGCTCCCGGTAATGTGGGTGCCGATCCGGCTCTGTTCGCCTCGCAGGATTTTCAGGTCATATTCTTTGAAAAGGTTCTCGTAGGTTTTCAACGTCTTCCTCTGGTACACACACATCAGGCGGTAGTTCCGGATCTGGCTTTTCCGGCGGATAAACTTCTGCACGGGCGACAAAATCACCAACGTCATGCCCGAAATCACGAAACAAATGATCGACACTTCATAAAACCCGGCCCCGATGCCCATCCCCACCGCCGCAGTAACCCACACGATGGCCGCCGTCGTAATCCCGACGACACGGTTGTTTTCCCGGAAAATGATCCCCGCACCGATAAAACCTATCCCCGTCACGATGTTGGCGGCGATCCGCCCGGCATCCGAACTGATCTTAATGGAAAGGATCGTAAACAGCGTCGATCCCATTGCAATCAGAATGAGCGTTCGCAACCCCGCCGATTTACTGCGGTACTCGCGCTCCGCGCCGATGATACCGCCGAGGACGAAGGAAATGAGGAGTTTATAAATGTCTTCGGGAAGCAGTTCCATTCAATGTGATTTGTATTCATAATAAAGCCGGGCAGATCGTCGACCTCCCCGGCTTCGCATTTATTTTTATATTAAGCTGCGGCTGCCGTCCGCGTTTCGATCCAATCGATGATGCGTTCTGCTTCCTGCATTCCTAATTTTATCAATTCTGCACTTCCGAAACCATCGTAGGCCATAGTAAGGTGTAAAACCTGATAAACCGTTCCGAATGAGTTCAGTATTTTCTTATCCTGATCGGACAGGTTTTGCTTGTACCAGTCTACATCCTGGCGTCCTTTGATCTTTTTACCAAAATAGCGATCCAAGGCGAACAAAACGCCTGTGTAGGCCGTGTGTCCCGCCATTTTTACATATTTAGCATCCTGGTAATATCCATCCTCTTTCCTTGCTTTCTCGCGTAGGATTTCTTTTGCATTGTCCAAATAGCGTTTCGCTTCACGGACGGAGTCTTCGATGGAGAGTTGCTGCTTTGCCATAAGTAAGTGTATGTGATTAAGTTTGTCATAAAATTACAAAACAGATCGCACACCTACGAATTCATCCACTCCTCAATCTCCTCCGCTTCCAGCGGAATATGCGCCATCAGATCCACATTCCCGTTATCGGTAATCAGAATATCGTTCTCCAATCGAATCCCTAATCCTTCTTCCCGAATGTAAATCCCTGGCTCGCAGGTGAAAACCATACCCGCTTCGAAGCGGCGGTATTTGTTGCCTACATCGTGGATGTCGAGGCCGAGAAAGTGGGAGGTGCCATGCGGGAAGTATTTTTTGTAGGCGGGTAGGTCGGGATCCTGTTTTTCAATGTCTTCTTTGGTGATCAGCCCGAGGCCGATGAGTTCGCTCTCCATAATGCGGCCGATTTCCTGGTGGTATTCGTCCCAGATATTGCCTGGCACGAGCAACCCCTTGGCGGCTTTGAAAACACGCAGAACGGCATCGTACACATCGCGCTGGCGTTTGGTGAAGCGGCCGTTTACAGGAATGCTGCGGGTGAGGTCGGCGCCGTAGTTGGCGTATTCGGCGGCGACGTCCAGAAGGAGAATGTCGCCGTCTTTGCAAACCTGATCGTTTTGAATGTAATGCAGCACGCACGCATTTGCGCCGGAAGCAATAATGGGCTGGTAGGAAAAGCCTTTCGAGCGATTGCGGACAAATTCGTGCAGTAGCTCCGCTTCGATCTCAAACTCATGAACGCCGGGTTTCACGAATTTCAATACTCTTTCAAAACCCTGCTTTGTAATATCGCAGGCCTTTTGCAGTAATGAGACTTCCTCCGGCTGCTTCACCGCGCGCAGCTGGTGCATCAGTGGCGCGAGGCGCACGAGGTTGTGCAATGGGTAACGGTTTTTGAAATCCACAATAAACCTCGCGTCGCGCGATTGCACGTAGGAGTCGCTGCGGGTGTGCTCGTTGGTGTTGAGGTACACGTTTTCAGCTTCGAAAACGATATTGCCAAACACGGTTTCATACTGGTGCGTCCAGTAAATGTTTTGAATGCCGGTGGCGGCGCGGGCTTGTTCCTTGGTGAGTTTTTCGCCTTCCCACACGGCGATAACTTCGTTCGTTTCGCGGAGGAAAAGGACTTCGCGGAACTTTGGGTCGGGGTGATCGGGGAAAATAAGCAGGATCGTTTCCTCCTGATCGACGCCCGTTAGGTAAAACAAGTCGCTGTTTTGTTTGAAACCCATAGTGCCGTCCGCATTGGTGGGCATAATATCGTTGGCGTTAAGAATTGCCAGTGATTTAGGTTTGAGCAAAGTCGTTAAACGGCGTCTGTTTTCGATAAATAGTTTTTGGTCGATGGGGGAATATCGCATGTCTGTATTTTTTCGGATCAGGTAATTTAATTTGTAAAATTACGTTTATCTTGTTCAAAAATTCTAAACTTCTGCCCATGTGCGGAATGGTCTCAGGCCTCGCAAATGCAGTTTTGAAAGTGTTGTTTTGCCAAATTGATTAAGAGTACCTAACTAATGCCGTTGATGAGAAGATTGTTTTTGCTTGCGTTTGTATTTGTGCCGTTGGTATTGTCAGCAAGACCGAAATATTGGATTTATCTGAAAAACAAAGATCTGGCAGGAACCCCTGCGGTTTCGTCGCTGACGCTGGAAAACAGGCAAAAGCTGGGGCTGGCACTTTCGGATGAAACCGATTTACCGGTTAAAAAAGAGTATGAAGCGGCATTGAAGGGGCAATCGGTCAATATCATCAACCGCTCCAAATGGCTGAATGCAGTATCTGCAAATATGACCAGCGAGCAGGCGTTGAAAGTAAAGGAGCTGGATTTTGTGGCGGATGTGGTGATGATCGATCCGGGTTTTTACATTGCCAGGACGCAGCCGACGGAAAAAGCGCAAATGGCGCCAGTGATGTCGCAGGTGCAGGCTAATGCATTTTTAAAAGAGAACATTACAGCAAAGGATGTTACCATCGGTGTTATCGACGCCGGTTTCTACGGTGCGGATTCTTCCCTTTCCCTTTCACAGGTTTTTTCCAATAAAAGGATATTGGGGGTTAGGGACTACGTGAAGCCGGGCCGCCCCGGCGATCTGCTCTTCAGTACCGCCGAGTCGTTTTCCGACATGCATGGTACCGAAGTCCTCGCCGCAATTGCAGGTATCGATTACCAGGACCAGGTGCAATATGGTATGGCCACCAATGCAAAATTCTACCTCGCCCGCACCGACTACTCCATGCGTGAATACCGTGGGGAAGAAGATAATTGGATCGCAGCGATGGAATGGATGGACAGTCTGGGGGTTCGCCTGATCAATACTTCTTTGGGTTATGCCAAAGGTTTTTCGGACCCGAGAGAGAACTATCAGCCGGCACAAATGGACGGTAAAACGAGCGCTATCAGCAAAGCAGCGCAGATTGCTTCTGATAAAAAAGGCATTATGATCATCGTTTCCGCCGGAAATGAGGGAGACGATAAAAGCTGGGGCATCGTTTCCGCTCCCGCCGACGCTAAAGGCGTGCTTTCGGTAGGGGCTACCAATGGCAAACTCTGGAACCGCATTGGTTACAGCAGCATAGGGCCGGAGTTTTTGTCGTATGTAAAACCGAATGTTTCCTGCTTCTCGTTATACGGAACCTCGCTTTCAGCTCCGGTGATAACAGGTTTTGCGGCTTGCCTTTTGCAAGCCAACCCGCAGCTTTCGAATAAAGAATTGATATCGCTCATCGAGAAGTCGTCACATCTGTATCCTTACGGAAACAACTATGTCGGCTACGGTGTGCCCCAGGCTTCCCGTGCACTCGCGCTCGCGAAGGCGCCGTATTTGCCCAACAACTCCAAACTGGTTACCGCCAAAGGCCGCACCTGCGAGGTGGATGTGATCAGTCAGGATTCGATGGTAGCCGTTTACCGCAAGAGGAATGAAAAGGACGTGATCGCACAGCAGGTAGCGAAGGTGCAAAACGGCAAAGTATCGCTCAAACGCCAGAGCAACGAGAAATTCACGACCATCGATCTTCGCGATTATGTAGTGGAAGTACAATGGGATTAGTATCCCGGATTAGGGTGACCTGCGGAGCCTTGCTTCTTCGAGATCCAGCTCGTGTTCTTTGGTCTTGATCATTTCGTTGGAGCAGGTTCTTTCTTCTCGTAATTTTAGTATTTCGTCCCTTTTTACATCGATAATTTCAAGTAACATCGTGCGGTATTTGCGCACGTAGCTGACCGACGTGTCGTCGTCAGAATGCAACAGTTTGTAGTCGGCCATTTCGATGATCTTTTCGTAGCGTTCTTTCAAAAGCCTGAACGGTTCGAAATCCTGTATTTCCCCGTCGTAATTGGATTTCATATAATCGAGGCTTACCGTCGCCAGACGAGAGTTCATCAGGGCATTCTCTCTTTCCAGGTTGTCGCCATTGTCTTCGATTTTGAGCCATTTGATTAAATAGGGCAGGCTAAGTCCCTGAAATACAAGGGTGAACAGGATTACAACAAATGTGATAAAAAGGAACAAATCCCGGTGGGGAAATGCCTTTCCATTTACCAGTAAGGGTATGGCCAATGCAGATGCTAGTGAAACAACACCGCGCATTCCGCTCCATGCCACGATGAATACCGGCTGCCAGGCTGGCCTTACCTCTTTCTCACGAATAGACTTAAAAAGCATCCTTGGAATATAGGTACTTGGAAAAACCCAGATAATGCGGATCAGGATCGTGACGATGCTGATAATGACCGCATAACTTACCACTTCGGTAACCGTATATTCGTTTAGCCCTTCTATTACCTCGGGCAATTGCAGCCCGATCAGGATGAATACAATGCCGTTCAGGAGGAAAACCACTGTTTGCCATACGTAATTGGTTTGCATACGCGACTGGTAAGTAAACAACTCATGCGCCCGGAAACTCAGGAATAGCCCGCCACTCACCACCGCCAGTACGCCCGAATAATGGAAATGTTCGGCTGTGACGTACATTAAATAAGGCGAGATAAATGTGAGCGCAGTGTCAATGCTTGGCGTGGTGGGAAAAAAACGGTGCACGACGTACAGCACATGTGCGATGGCGAGCCCGATGATGACGCCCATTGCTGCTACCATGAGAAAATCGGCGCCCGCCTTCCAGAGGACGAAATTGCCGGTTTCGATCGTCGCCAAGGCCACACGGAATACGATCAGTGAGGATGCGTCGTTTACAAGACTCTCACCTTCGAGAATCGTGACGACGCGTTTGGGGACTTTCAACCCGTGCAAAACAGACGTAGCCGCTACGGCATCGGGCGGTGAGATGATACCCCCTAGCACAAAACCCATTGCTAATGTGAAACCTGGGATGAGCGCGTGCGTGATATACGCCACGGCAGTAGCTGTAAATACGACCAGCCCGATGGACAGCAGGCCGATCGCCCGCCTGGATGCCCAGAAGTCTTTCCAGGAAGTATTCCAGGCGGCTTCGTAAAGCAATGGCGGCAGGAAGATCAGGAAAACCCAGTCGGGTTCGAGCTGTATGTGCGGCATTCCGGGAATGACGCCGATCAGCAAGCCTGCGATGACGAGGAAAATAGGGTAGGAAATACCAATCTTTTCGCTGAGCATCGTGAGCATCGATACTACAAAAAGGAGCGATATTATCAGCAGTAAATTTTCAAGGACCATATTCAGAAAACAGAAGTTCGAAGATATAAAACTATATAAATTGTAAAATCAACATGTAATAACTTTTGTGTGTGGTCGAGCACGCAAATGGAAATTTTGGTTTATATTAGCAGGAAATATTGCGGTTTTGCATTAACTTTAATGCCTTCAAGATCCCGGATCACTGGCATTATCAACAGAAAATCAACAAAAACAGTCATTCCATCACCTAATCCTTAATTGACAATGAGTACTTCTCGGAGAGATGTTTTGAAAATGGCGGGAGTTGCATTGGCAGGTAGTACATTACCAACCTTCGCAATTCTGAACCCCAATCGCGCTTTTGCAGGCGTAAACGCCGATACCCTCAAAGTAGGTTTGATCGGTTGCGGCGGCCGTGGATCGGGCGCTGCAAACCAGGCTTTGAAAGCCGATCCAAACGTGGTTCTGTGGGCAATGGGCGACATTTTCAAGGACAAAATGGACGCGTCGCTTGAAAACCTTACCAAAGTGCACGGGCCGAAAGTGAAAGTGGATGAAGGACGCAAGTTCATTGGGTTCGATGCTTTCAAAAAAGTATTGGATTCGGGTGTGGATGTGGTGCTGCTTGCTACGCCTCCTCATTTCCGTCCTGAGCACCTGACTGCTGCTATCAATGCAGGCAAGCACGTATTCTGCGAAAAACCTGTGGCGGTTGACGCTCCCGGTGTTCGCAAAGTGTTGGATGCAGCGAAATTGGCAAAACAAAAGAATGTATCCCTGATGTCGGGCTTCTGCTGGCGCTACCACGAGCCGAAACGTGCAAGCTTCGCGCGTATCCTCGACGGCGCGGTGGGCGACATCACGGCGATTTATAACACTTACGATACCGGTACCCTGTGGTCGTTCCCACGCGTATCCGGCTGGACAGACGCAGAATACGTGCTTCGCAACTGGACGTATTATACCTGGCTTGCCGGTGATCATATCGTAGAACAGGCTGTTCACAGTATCGACATGATGGCGTGGGCAATGGGTGGTAAGCTGCCGGTTTCGGTGGTAGGAACAGGCGGCCGCCAGGTTCGTACCGACTCGCTGTTCGGTAATATTTTCGACCACTTCTCGGTTGTTTACGATTACGACAATGGTGTGAAAGGCTTCCACCATTCACGTCAGCAGGCCAACTGCGAAAATAGCTATCTCGTACAAACGCTTGGTACCAAGGGAAGTGCGATGGTGAACTGCGCACGCAACGTGCACGAGATTACTGGTGCCAATCCATGGAAATATGAAGGTGTCCAAAACGATATGTACCAGACGGAGCATAATGAACTGTTTGCGTCTATTCGTAGCGGTAAGCTCATCAACGACGGCGAATTCATGGCGCACAGCACCTTGACCGCCATTATGGGTAGAATGGCAGCCTATACCGGCAAACGCGTTACCTGGAATGAGGCTTTGAACTCTACCGAGAAGCTGGGACCTGATACTTACAGCTTCGACATGAAACCACCGGTTGTAGAGGTGGCCAAACCAGGTATCACTGCATTCTCCTGATACTTTATGCAAAGAAGAGATTTTCTTAAAAACACCGCCATGGCAGCATCTGCCGTGGCGGTAGGTTCCTCTGTCCTTTCTGCGGCAGAAGCGGCACCGGCAGCCGCACGCCCAATGGTGAAAAAGAGCTTGATGTGGGGGATGATCAAGGAAGATTTATCAGTAATGGACAAGTTTAAGTTACTGAAAGATCTGGGTTATGACGGTGTTGAGCTCGATTCTCCGGACAAACTGGATATGAAAGAGGTCCTTGCGGCCAGAGATAAAACCGGTTTGCTGATTCCCGGAACAGTAAATTCAATGCACTGGAAGCTGCCATTGTCTGATCCTGACCCAAAGAAGCGGGAAGAGTGCGTCAAGTCTATTGAAAAAGCATTGTGGGATACGAAGGAATATGGTGGCAGCACGGTGCTCGTTGTACCAGGAGTGGTGAACGCCTCTGTTACCTATGGTGAAGCCTATGAACGTTCTCAGGCAGAGATCCGTAAGTTACTTCCTATTGCTGAAAAAACAGGTGTCAAAATAGCTATCGAAAACGTTTGGAACCAGTTTTTACTGAGTCCGTTGGAAGCAGCGAAGTTTGTTGATGACTTTAAGCATCCTATGGTTGGCTGGTACATGGATATCGGAAACGTACTTCGTTACGGCTGGCCGGTTTCCTGGATTGAAGCATTGAACAAACGTATTTTGAAGCTCCATTTGAAGGAATATAGCTTGAAAAAGCAAAATGACCTCGGTCTTTGGAAAGGTTTTGAAGTAGAGTTGATGGAAGGCGATTGCAACTGGGCCGAAGTAAATAAGGCATTGCAGAAAGTCGGCTACTCGGGCTGGGCTTCGGCCGAAGTTCCCGGCGGCGACCGCAAACGTTTATTGACCATCCGTGAGAAAATGGATCTGGTATTTAATGCGTAATTGCAGCTATTACAAATAGAAAGGAAGCCCGGTAATCCGGGCTTTTTTTGTGCCTTTTGTGTAGTATAGAAATGTGATTGGAAATTTTCAACTTGCGATCATACCAGCACACTATATCATATGTATTATGAATTCATAACATCCGAAAATTTACTTACTCACCCTATACCGTGCCCGTCCATAATACTTCAAAGTCGAGATCTTCAATTGTTTGTTCTTCAGAGCAATCAGCTTGTACTCCTTAAATTCTCCCTGCTTATCCAGAAAGCCCACAATGCAGGATTCTTTCTCGGGGCCCTTCCGCACTTCTACCTTGGGCATAATACCGAAATTCGGGATCGTTAGCGTGTCCTCGGCTTCCTGCGCCATGTATTCGATCTTCATCAGAAATTTGAAAGTCTGCTTCGTTTCGTAAACATCCACGGCCAGGCGCCAGTCGTTCAGGGGATCTTTGACTTTTTCGCTATAACTCGCTACGGGGCTGTTTTCGACTTTTTCGCGGGTAAGCGGAATGGTGTCGTTGATCGCTTTGCTCGGGTCGCCATTGTTGGAGGCGGAGCTTTCGTCGTTGTTTTTGGGTTTGTTGCAGCACAATAGTGCCAGAAAGAGTAAAAAGCTGTAATGCTTCATGTAAAATCGTCGAGGTTTGTTGATAGGCCTAGCTGTTTGCAATATACCTTTGTTATTTGCATTAAAAGAAATATTTTACTCAATGCATTATAAACAAATCATTACTAATCCTGCCCTTGCACTCCCCAATCTGATATGGCTTTAAATTATATTTTCGTTGCCTTTTTCGTAATCGCCTTTCTGATAGCATTCCTGCAATTCATCTTTACAGGTGATGTGCAAACCTTTAAAGCCATTACGGAAGGTATGCTCAAAATGGCCGAAACGGCTGTGATGGATATCGCATTGCCGCTCACGGGTGTGATGACATTCTTTCTGGGTATTCTCAATGTAGGCGAAAAAGCCGGTATCATCCAGGTCATCGCACGTTTAATAGGCCCTTTTTTCAACAAACTTTTCCCCGAGGTTCCAAAGGATCACCCGGCAAATGGCCAGATGATCATGAACTTTTCCGCGAATTTTCTCGGGCTGGATAATGCGGCTACGCCATTTGGTTTAAAGGCCATGCAGAGCCTTCAGGAACTGAACCCAAGCAAGGATACGGCGTCGAATGCACAGATCATGTTCCTCGTGCTGCATACTTCCGGCTTGCAGATCATCCCCCTGTCGATCATCGCCCAACGGGCGATCCTGGGCGCCGAAAGCCCTTCAGATGTGTTCATCCCGTGTGTAGTAGGCACGTACGTGACTACCGTAGTGAGTATGATCATCACGGCCACCTGGCAGAAGATCAACCTCTTCAACAGAACGGTGATGCTCGGCCTCGGCAGTGTGACCGCGATGATCGCAATTGTCTTGTGGTACTTGTCAGGCCTGCCGAAGGAGCAGATCGAGACAATTTCGGTCCTGGCGGGTAATTCAGTACTGCTTTTTGTAGTAGCGGGTTTCCTCGGATGGGGAATGTTTAAAAAAGTCAATGTTTTCGAAGCATTTATAGAAGGGGCCAAGGGCGGGTTTACGACCTCAGTCACGATCATTCCTTACCTGGTAGGCCTGCTGGTGGCGATCAGCGCCTTCCGTAGCTGCGGCGCGATGGATTATCTTATCGATGGTTTAAAATGGGGTTTCGCGGCCACGGGCGTCAATACCGACTTCACCGATGCATTGCCGGTCGCGCTCATGAAGCCTCTCAGCGGTAGTGGCGCGCGTGCGTTGATGATCGATGCCATGAAGCAATTCGGCCCCGATTCTTTCGTCGGAAGACTTGTATGTATTTTCAATGGATCGGCTGATACCACATTATATATCGTTGCACTTTACTTTGGGTCCGTCGGAATTAAGAACACGAGATATGCCATCGTAGCGGGCCTGATCGCCGATTTAATAGGTGTCGTAGCCGGAATTTGGCTTGGTTATCTGTTTTTCCACTGAGCCTGAAAGTATTCGGATAAATCGCCCTTTACCACGGAAATGCAACCGTCCGTACCAAATGGATGGTCGCATTTTGCGGTAAGCACTAATATTGATCATCTAACTCTAAACCGCTTATGTTTCATTCTTTACGCTATTCCGCACTGGTTTTGGCATTGTTTTGTGGAATGACAGTCCCGGAAACCGTCCAGGCGCAGCAAAATGTGAGTCAGCCGGCCAATACCTATTCGCTGGAAGATTGCATCCGGATCGCCCTGGAAACCAATCCGCAGGTTAAACAATCGGAAATTACCGTGCAGACCAACGGCAACACCTACGAGCAGTCGAAGTGGCAGCGGTGGCCGAGTATCAGTTTCAGCGCGAGCCAGGGTTTCCGGTCCGGTCGTAACATCGATCCGTTCACCAACCAATTCGTTCAGCAGAATGTGAGCTCCAACAATTACCAGCTCGGCGGGCAGGTGACGCTTTTCAGCGGTTTTCAGATCAGCAATAACATCAAATTCAATAATGCTAACTACCAGGCCAGCGCCAAAGACCTCGAGGCGACCCGCAACGACATTATGCTGAATGTGGCATTGAGTTACTTGCAGGTCGTTACCAATGAGGAACTGATCATGGTAGCGCAGCGGCAGGTGGACGCGTCTCTTTTGCAGGTTGAACGCACTGCCAAACTGGTGGAAGCAGGTACGCTGGCGGAAAGTAACCTCTTCGACCTGAAATCGCAGCTGGCCAACGACGAGCTTACACTGGTAAATGCCCAGAACAATCTCGAAACCGCCAAGCTGAATTTGAAACAATACATGAATATGCCAGGCAGCGAGGTGATCAATGTCGTGAAAATTCCGGTGAAGGATCCGACCATGCAGGCGTATGACGCTTCCATTCAGGAGATTTTTGAAACCGCATTGAACAATCTGCCACAAATGAAGGCCGCCAATATGCGGATCGAGGCTTCAAAAATCAATGTCGACCTGGCGAAAGGCGCGGGAATGCCGACACTGACTTTGAACGGCGGTATTTACACGGCCTATTCCAGCGCAGCGCCGAAGAAACGGTTTGTGGGGGACGGGACAGGAAACACAACCGTCATACTCCCTTCCGAGACCGACTTCGTTGTGATAGACAATAAGCAGGTCCCGATCATGCAGCGGGTGAGCGCACCAAACGGTTCCGTCCAGAATTTCCGCTATTTCAACCAGCTCGACTTCAACCGCAACTCCGCGATCAACCTGAATTTGTCGATCCCTATCTTCAACAATTTCAGGACGAAGTACAACGTGGCCAATGCGAAATTGCAGCAAAAGACTTACGAATACCAGGCCCAGCAGGTGCAGCTGACGATCCGTAAAAATGTAGAACAGGCTTATATAGATATGACAAATGCTGCCAAGCGTTACTCGGCGACTGTCAATCAGGTTAGGGCTTTGCAGGAAACTTTCCGCGTATCGCAGGTGCGTTTCGATGTGGGAGCCATCAATTCGGTCGAATACAATATCGCCAAAGCCAATCTCGACAGGGCGAATGGTAACCTGGTTCAAACCAAATATGATTATGTTTTCAGGACAAAAATCCTTGATTTCTATATGAACCGCCCGCTTTCCGATTTCTAGAATTCCCGTACTATCAGCAACCTATTTTTAAAAAATCGTAATCAAAAAAATATGGCACGTAAATCTTCGAAACAGATCTGGTGGATAACGGGGGGCGTCGTGGTGGTGCTTATCGGCGGGTTGTTTGGGGCCAAGCAGGCAGGCTATATCGGCAAACCCAAAACGACGGAAGTAGAGTACGCGATCGTCAAAAAGTCGGATATCATCGAACGGGTAAGTGCGTCAGGAAAAGTGCAGCCGGAAGTGGAGGTAAAGCTCAGTCCGGACGTTTCAGGTGAGATCATCGCATTAAACGTGGCCGAGGGCGATTCGGTAGTAAAAGGGCAGCTGCTTTTGAAAATCCGCCCCGATAATTACGAATCACTAATGGCCCGGGCTCAGGCTGCCGTCAATTCGAGCAAAGCCAATTATGAGCAAACCAAAGCAATGGTAGCTCAGGCGGAGGCGCGGCTCGTTCAGGCGAAAGCCAATTTTGACCGGAATAAGAAGCTTTTTTCCGACAAGGTGATCTCCTCTGCCGATTTTGAGCAGTTCGCGTCCACTTTTGGCGTAGCACAGCAGGACGTTGAATCGTCGAAAGCGAATGTAGCGGCGGCGCTTTTCAATATCAAAAGCGCGGAGGCGAGTTTGCGCGATGCAGTCGAAAATCTTCGTAAAACCAGCATTTTTGCGCCCGTTAGCGGCATTGTCTCTTTATTGAATGTGGAAGCCGGCGAGCGCGTGGTAGGTACGTCGCAAATGGCTGGGACGGAGATGATGCGAATCGCGAACCTGGCCGATATGGAGGTCCGAGTGAATGTAAACGAGAACGACATTGTGCGGGTATCGATCGGTGACACTGCGGAGATCGACGTGGATGCTTACAGCTCGTCGGGTCGCAAGTTCAAGGGCGTTGTAAAAGAAATCGCGAACACGGCAGCGGGCCTGGCATCGCTTTCATCATCGTCGTCATCCGCGGCAAGCACGTCGGCCGATGCCGTGACGGAGTTTCAGGTGAAAGTAAAAATCCTCAATGAATCCTTCAAGGACCTGATGACCGCACGTTCGAAAAAATCCTACCCATTCAAACCGGGTATGACGGCATCGGTAGAGATCATCACAGAGCGCAAAAATGGCGTGGTTTCGGTGCCCATTGCTGCGGTTACCACGCGTGGAGGTACTCCGCAAGTGATCCCGGGCTCAGGCGATGGTTCCAATAACAACGCCCCCGCAAGCGACGAGGACGACAAGAAGCCTAAGAAGCAGGAAGTGATTAAGGAAGTGGTGTTTATCGATGTGAAGGGTAAGGCTGAAATGAAGGAAGTGAAGACGGGTATCAGCGACTTTGAGAACATCGAAATCCTTTCGGGGCTGAAACCCGGCGACAAGATTATCTCTGGGCCATATATAGCGGTGTCCAAAAACCTTAACAACGGTGACCTTGTCGAAAAAAAGAAGGAAGATCCGAAAAAAGATGGGAAAAAATCAAATGAAAACCCGAACTGATGCGTTGTAAAAAAGTAATAAGTTCGATTTAGTTTAGGTTAAAAAGGAAAATCCTTGCGGCTTTGCTGCAAGGATTTTTTATTTTCAGCTATTTTGGCCCCATATTTCAGCCAAATTCTGACATTCCCGCCCAATGAGTTTTTTAAATCATACTAAAATTGCCGTGATAGGCGGAGGGAGCTGGGCGACCGCGCTTATCAAAATCCTTTGCGAACAAAATCATGTTCAGATTCGCTGGTGGCTCCGGAACCAGAAGGATATCGACCATATCCGGAAATTCAACCACAACCCGAGTTACCTCAGCGATGTGGTGCTTTCTCCGAAAAAGGTAAAGGTTTTCGAGAAAACCACCGACGCGGTAAAAGGGGCAGACTACATTATTCTGGCCGTTCCCGCCGCATTTATTCAGGAATCCTTGCAGCATTTGTCGGCAAAGCATTTGCAGGGTAAGCGCATTGTTTCGGCCATCAAAGGCATGGTGCCAGGCCAGAATGCCCTCGTTACCGATTGGGCTGCCGAGGCTTTTGGGATTGAAATGAAAGATACCTGCGTGATCGCCGGCCCATGTCATGCCGAGGAAGTTGCTTTGGAAAAACAATCGTACCTCACAATCGCTTCCACAGAATGCCCGACGGCGGAAAATTTTGCGGAATTGATGACCTGCCGCTATGTCACCGCGAATGCCGTGGACGATCTTTATGGTGTTGAATATGCCGCCGTGATGAAAAACATTGTCGCGCTCGCGTGCGGAATCACGCACGGGCTTGGTTATGGCGATAATTTCCAGGCCGTGTTGGTATCCAATGCCATGCAGGAAATCGGTAGCCTGGTAACGGCCCTCGACCCCCGTGAGCGCAACCTGAGTTCATCGGCTTACCTGGGCGATTTGCTTGTTACGGCGTATTCGCAGTTCAGTCGTAACAGATTGTTCGGAAATATGATTGGTCGTGGTTACAGCGTCAAAGCGGCGCAGCTGGAAATGAAAATGATTGCCGAAGGTTATTATGCCACCAGAAGTATTCAGGAACTGAACAAGACTTATCACGTTAATTTGCCCATTACCCACGCGGTTTACAGCATTCTTTACGAAGAGCAGGCACCTGCTGCGGTGATGAACGAATTGAAGAAGTTGCTCAAATAATAGCCTCTTTTCGGTTCTAAACGGTATTCTGCGAAACGTTCAACCTATCTTTTAATCCATGCTACAATACAAAAAGCAATCTAAATGGCTGGCTGCCACCATGCTGCTGGGCTCTTTGGTAATGACATCCTGCGGTTCGAAACAGACGGAAACGGCTGAGGACAAGAAACTGGATTCGCTCGCGAATGAGAAAGAATTTGTCTTTGGCGATCAGCGCCCGTTCCCGCAATGTCACGCATCCACGCTCGTGCGGCTCGATGACGGACAATTTCTGATAGCATGGTTTGGCGGCACGGAAGAAAAGAACCCTGACGTGGGTATCTGGCTTTCAAAAGGACGTCCCGGCCATTGGAGCGCACCGGTAGAAGTGGCTAAAATCCGTGAGGACGCGCACTGGAACCCGGTTTTGCAAAAAACTGCCGACGGTAAAGTGATTTTGTATTTTAAAGTAGGGAAGGAGATCGCGCAGTGGGAAACGTGGGTGAAAACTTCTTCCGATAATGGTGAAACCTGGTCGGATGCTTATGAGCTTGTCAAAGGCGACAAAGGCGGAAGAGGCCCGGTGAAGGATAAGTTGATTGAGCTTTCAAACGGCGACTGGCTGGCGGGCGCTTCCAATGAAGTGAACCGCTGGGAGGTATTTGTAGACCGCAGCACGGATAAAGGTAAAACCTGGACAGCGAGCCCTTATTTCAAGATCGATACGATGGAAATCAAAGGGAAAGGCGCTATCCAGCCTACCTTATGGGAGTCGGAGCCGGGGAATGTGCATATGCTCGTGCGTACGACCGGCGGCGTGATCGGGCGCAGCGATTCGAAGGACAATGGCAAAACCTGGTCGACCATTAAAAAGACCTCATTGCCCAACCCGAACAGCGGTATCGATCTGGCCAAGCTGGCAGACGGCAGCCTGGTACTCGCCTACAATCCCGATGACCACAACTGGGGCTCCCGCTCACCACTTTCATTGATTCTTTCCTATGACGATGGCCAGAACTGGACCGACAAGATCGACATTGCTACCGGCAAGAAAGAGGACGAGTACTCCTATCCGGCGGTGATCAGTTGGGGCGACTCGGTGGCGGTTACTTACACTTATAACCGCCGTAAAATCGCATTCTGGACAGGTAGCAAGAAAGATATTGTCGAACTGGCGGCAAAGAAGAAATAGTTAATAGCCCCGCAGCTCGATATCGTAAGACTCCATCATTTCAACACGCTTACCCATCTTTTTCTGGATAATCTTGAAATGGTGGACGTCTTCGGGGCAAATGAGTGAAATTGCTTCACCCGGATTTTCGGCCCGGCCTGTCCGGCCAATGCGGTGGACGTAATCGAGGGGCGATCTCGGCAGCTCGAAATTGATCACGTAAGGCAAAAACTGAATGTCGATCCCCCGTGAAGCGAGATCGGTTGCCACGAGCACATTCAGCTTCCCCGTTTTAAACTTGTTCAAAGCCTCGGTGCGTGCACCCTGGCTTTTTTTGCTATGCATGGCCATAGCGTCTACACCGTTCTTTTTCAGCTTTTCGACGAGGTTGTCTGCCGTCCGCGTGGCTGAAACGAACACCAGCACCTGCTTCATTTGCTGCGATTTAATCAAATATCTCAACAGCGGGCCCTTGCGGTCGGGGTCGACGAAGTAGCCAGTTTGTTTGATCAGGTCCAGGTTTTGTTCTTCCTCCGCTATCTCGATCCGCAACGGGTTTTTCAGTTGATTTTTATTGATCTTATCTACTTCATCGCCCAAAGTAGCTGAGAAAAGAATGCTTTGGCGGTTTTTGGGAAGCAGGAAGAAAATGTCGCGCATTTCGTCGGCAAAGCCCATATTCAGCATCTTATCAGCCTCGTCAAGCACCAGAATGCGCGTTTCTGAAAGACTTAGCGCTTTAAAGGAAATCAGTTCGAGAAGTCTTCCCGGCGTAGCCACCAGGATTTCCACATGCTGCAACGCGATCATTTGCGGATTAATGGACACCCCTCCGAACACTGCCAGCGTTTTTACCTTACGTGGGAGCCTTTCACCGAATGTCTGGAACACCACGCCGATCTGAACCGCCAGCTCGCGTGTTGGGACGAGTACCAATGCAGTAATGTGCCGGTTTTTGGCAGGAGGCATCTTTTGAAATGATTCGAGAATAGGCAGAACGAAACTTGCCGTTTTCCCGGAGCCTGTTTTGGCGATGCCGAGCACATCATTTCCCTTCAAAATGGCTGGAATTGCGGCCTGCTGAATCGGATACGGTTGAGTATAATTCTGTTCAGCGATGGTTTTTAGTAATGGTTCGGACAATCCAAGCGATTGGAAGGAAGTTGCGTTCTCCGGCATTCGGTCATTTTGTTTTGTGATTGGTGCAAAGATAGGACTACCTGAGCAAAAGCTACCTGTCGGGCCGCCCGCTACAAACTTTCTATCACCAGCCTTTATAACAACCATGTCATACAACCGCAGGGAATTCCTTCAACATTTGGGAATAGGCGCCTTACAATTGGGCGTAATAAGCGCTATTCCGGCTTCGGCCTGGGCATCTTCGCTCAGCTACGGCCAATTGCCGCGCAGCTCGCCGGAGTCACAGGGAATGTCGGCCAAAGGTATTCTGGACTTTGCTAATGCCGTGGAGGCAGATCGATTGAACTTGCACAGCCTGATGGTCCTCCGACAAGGAAAAGTGGTAGCCGAGGGCTGGTGGGCACCCTATGCCCCCGATTTGAAACATACATTATACTCTCTCAGTAAAAGTTTCATTTCCAGCGCTATTGGCTTTGCCGTGGCCGAGGGCAAGCTAAAAGTGGATGACAAAGTCATTTCGTTCTTTCCGGACGACAAACCTGCAACCGTGAGCGCCAACCTGGCAGCGATGCGCGTCCGCGATCTGCTTAGTATGTCGACAGGCCATGATAAGGACACGACAGGTAAACTGCGTGAATCCGGTAGCGACAACTGGGTGAAGTCGTTTCTCGCACAGCCCGTCGAGCACGAGCCGGGGACATTCTTTGTGTACAATAGCGGTGCTACTTATATGCTGTCGGCCATCATTCAAAAATTGAGCGGTCAGACACTGCTCGAATACCTCAAACCGCGCCTTTTTCAGCCGCTCGTGATCGAGGATGTGGATTGGGAAGTGGATCCGAAGGGCATTAATACCGGCGGTTGGGGGTTAAGGGTGAAAACGGAGGATATTGCTAAATTTGGGCAGTTGTATCTGCAAAAAGGCGAATACAATGGCAAACGCATTCTTCCCGCCGCGTGGGTAGAGGAAGCTACGCGCTCGCATATTATGTCGAAAGGCAGCAACCGCAAGCCCGAGGACGACGACTGGCAGCAAGGCTATGGTTACCAGTTCTGGCGTTGCCGGAACGGTGCCTATCGCGGCGACGGTGCTTTCGGGCAATATTGCATTGTGATGCCGAAGGAGGATATGGTAGTGGCCATTACCAGCGAGACCGGCGACATGCAGGCCATTTTGAACCACGTGTGGAACCATATACTACCAACCGTGAAGGCGACTGGTGTTCCAGCCGACAAAGGCGTTCAGTCCGAAATGCAAAAGAAGCTGGGCTCACTCGCATTGCCGCTTACGCCCGGAAAACCGGCTTCCGATCTTGCTGCAAAAATGAATGGCAGGTCTTTTAAACTGGCGGAGAATGAATTGGAAATTAACAAGGTATCCTTCGAATTTGATAAAGGCTGGTGCTTGTTCCGCGTCACCGACGACAAGGGCGAGCACCTCGTGGTAAATGGTTTGGGCAACTGGAAAATCGGTCTTACCGATTTGTCGACTATGCCACTCAAACTCGTACTAACCCCCGTTCCCGGCGAGAAGAAAACCAAAATCGCCGCCAACGGCGCCTGGATCGACGACACGACATTCGAGATGACATGGCGTTTCATCGAAACCGCCCATTACGAGACTGTACGGTGCAAATTTGAAGGAGATAATTTGCAGGTTGAGTTTAAAAGGAGCCTTGCGATTATCGGCAATACGAAAGACCCCCGGCCGGTTTTGAGTGGCAAGGCGATTGCGTGATCTCATACTCGAAAGTTTTTCATATCATTAGCATTCAAATTTTTAACAAAAACCACAATATGAAAAAGAACATTTTCCTGGCCCTTTTGATGACGGTGATTGCATTCGGGGCGAATGCGCAAAAATTCAGGGGACTGGATAAGAGCCCGCGTGATATCGCGTATTTCCCGGACCATTTTGCGCATGATCGCAAAGAGGGCGAAAAGGCATTGGTGAAGATTTCGTACAGCCGGCCGTTTTTGAATGGACGTGAAATTTTTGGTAAAAAAGAACCTTACGGTAAGGTTTGGCGCCTGGGCGCGGACGAATCAACGGAGATCAGATTTTATGAGGATGCGACTTTCGGTGGCAAAAAAGTGAAAGCGGGCACTTACTCGCTGTTTGCAATTCCGAACGAAAAGGAATGGACCATCATTCTCAGCTCCGACGTCGACTACTGGGGTGCTTTCAAATACAAGGAAGCTAACGACGTGCTGCGGGTGACGGCGCCGGTAAAAAAGGCAGATGCTCCGATCGAAAACTTTTCGATTGTATTTGAAAAGGTTTCCGATAAGTCGGCGAAGCTGTTCCTGGGTTGGGAGACAACAATCGTAGAAGTGCCGGTGTCGTTCTGAGGTGGCACGGTTCTTTCTCCGCGTCGATATCTCAACTAATGGATTTATCACATGGTAGATATCAATGATCAGATCGAACAATTTTTTGAAGCATACGAAAAGCGGTTTGCCGAAGGGTTGGCCGGCAATGCGGTAGCGGAAGGCACTGCCACCGCATTCGCCGATTTCTTCGTCGAAGCGAGCCCGATGGGAATTATAGGCGGCAAAAACGATCAGGATTTCCTCGACCGTGTACCGAAAGGCTATGATTTTTACCGGTCCATCGGTATTACCAAAATGGAAATCAGGCAGCTGGACATTACCGAGCTGAATGAGCTGCATCACATGGTGGAAGTGTATTGGGAGTCGTTTTATGAAAAGGACGGCGAGCCGGGTTCCATCGAGTTCAGCGTGATCTACTTCCTGCAACATTTGAATGAGACGCTGAAAGTGTTTGCATACATTACCGGTGATGAGCAAGCTGTTTTGAAGGAAAGAGGGCTTGTATAGCCGACGGATAACTGGTTTATTAATGTAAAAAGCTGGTTGGGAGTTTTGAAGCTCCTCACCAGCTTTTTACATTGCTGGCCTCGAATTGAGAGCAGCGGGGCCGTTTTTGTCAAATTTGGAAAGAGTTTTAAAAAGTTTTCAAGGTTTTTCTTGGAAAAATATACCAATCAGTATATTTTTGTCATGTGAATTCCGATTCATAAAAAACGCCGGCAGAACACCGGTTTTAATTTTCGAAAATAAAATACCGATTGGTATATTTAAACTTTAAAAAGCAATGAAAACTACTGGAAACACCATATTGATCACTGGCGGAAGTGCCGGTATCGGTTTAGAATTCGCAAAAGCATTTTCTGCAAAAGGTAACCACGTGATCATCACCGGTCGCAATGAGGAACGTTTGCAAAAAGCAGCTACGCAGCTTACCAATGTAACACCAATTGTTTTCGATGTGGTCGATAAGGCATCTACTGATGCGTTTGTGGCCCGTCTGGAAAATGAATTTCCCGAACTGAATGTCGTGATCAACAATGCAGGCAAAGCATCCTACTACCGTCTGGACGGTGAAGCGGACGCGGCAACGCTGGCCGAGGAAGAAATCGTTACCAACTACCTGGCCATTATCCGTCTGAACCAGAAGTTGCTGCCATTGCTGAAAAAAGCAGACGAAGCTGCCATTGTAACGGTTTCGAGCATCGCTGGCCTTGTTCCGAACCACTTTCTGCCTACCTATGCAGCAAGCAAAGCCGCATTGCACTCCTACACGCAATCGCTTCGCATTACGCTTGGTCAATCAACCAACATCCAGGTATTCGAAATCCTGCCTCCACTGGTGGACACCGAGTTCTCCGCTGAAATTGGTGGCGCAACCAACGGTATACCAGCCAAACAAGTAGCCGACGAACTCGTGGAAGCGTTTGAAAACAATACTTACGAAATCCTGACGGGCCGTACTGCCGACGTTTTCAACCTCTTTTTGAGCAATCCAGCAGCCGCTTTGCAGGCAATGAACCCGGGTGTAGACCTCCAAACTGCCTGAGGAGCCAGTCATAGAATGTAACCTTCAATTCACAAAAATCACATCCGACATGAGACAGAAAATCGCTTTCGCCATGATTATGGGAGTTGTTACGACGGGGATAATTTCCTTCGCTTTGATTTCTGTAAATATTGGATTTGTTGCCAATTTTTTGGTGATTTGGCTCAAATCTTGGAGCATGTCGTATCTGATCGTCATCCCGGCAATCCTGCTGATTGGCCCGAAGGTGCAGAAAATGGTCGACGATATCTTCAAAGATACACTGACTCAGGAGGTTGACTAAACGCTCCTGATGTCTTGGATCAAACAACCAAACTGTATGAAAAGAGTAGTAGTTACCGGCCTGGGGGTTATTTCTCCGCTGGGGAATTCTGTGGACGAATTCTGGCAAAATATTGTAGATGGTAAAAGCGGTGCTGCTACCATTACGAAAATAGACGTTTCCAAATTCAAAACGCAGTTCGGCTGCGAAGTGAAAGACTTCAAGCCCGAAGATTATATCGAGAAGAAAGAGATCAAAAAATACGACTTGCATACCCAATACGCGATTGCGGCGTCGGACACGGCGATTAAGGATGCCGGACTGGATTTCGCGAATATCGATGTGGAAGACCGTTATGATATGGGCGTGATTTGGGCGACAGGAAACGGCGGGATGGGCACTTTTGAAGACCAACTGCTGGAATTTCACGCATCGGGCGGCATACCGCGTTTCAATCCCTACTTTATTCCCAAAATGATTGTGGACATTGCGGCGGGCGTTATCTCGATCCGCCACAAGCTGCATGGGCCCAACTATTGTACCGTTTCGGCCTGTGCCTCTTCCAACACGGCATTGATCAGCGCGTTCGATACGATCCGGATGGGTAAAGCCAAACTGATGGTCGCCGGTGGTTCGGAGGCGGCCATCATTTATTCTGCATTGGGCGGTTTCAGCGCAGCGCAGGCACTTTCCAAAAGAAACGACGATCCGGCAACCGCTTCCAGGCCATTTGACAAAGACCGTGACGGTTTTGTCATGGGCGAAGGCGCGGCGGCATTGATCCTCGAAGACCTGGAATATGCCAAAGCGAGAGGCGCCAAAATATATGCCGAAATCGTCGGCGGCGGCATGGCTGCTGATGCTTACCATCTCACCGGCACGCCTCCAGACGGTATGGGAGCCGCATTAGGTATGAAAAAGGCTCTGAAAGAAGCGGGTATTACAGCCGACAAGATCGACTACGTGAATGCGCACGCGACTTCAACCGGATTGGGCGATATGAGCGAGCTGCAAGGCATGAAAACCGTGTTCGGGGATCATCCGGTGGCGATCAGCGCTACCAAATCGATGACCGGCCACTTGTTGGGCGCGGCGGGAGCACTGGAAAGCATCGTTTGTGCCCTGGCGGTGAAGAACGATATCATTCCGGGTACGATCAATACCGAAAACCTCGACGAGGCGATTCCCGAAGGTATGAATATCGTGCTCGGCAAATCGCTGAACCAGACCGTGAATTACGCGCTGAACAACACCTTCGGTTTCGGTGGGCATACGGCGACTTCCATATTCAAAAAATATACGGAGTAGGGCATTGCCTTACTCCGTGATTTCCGAAAGGATTTCTACTACCCCGTTTTCATCGTTGCTTTTGGCGATGAAACGGGCTATTTTTTTGATATCCGGGTGCGCATTCGCCATGGCGTAGGAGTAATGTGCCTTTTCGAGCATTTCGAGGTCGTTGAGGTAATCGCCGAAAACCATTGTCTGCCCTGCAGTGACATTGAATTTTTCCTGCAAAACTTCCATTGCACGACCTTTGTTGGCCTTTTTGTGCGAAATATCCAGCCAGATCGGCCCGGAAACTTTCACTTGCAGGTCCTCTTCGTATTTTTTATAATGCGGGTAGCTGTTCACTTCGGAGCCGGCCAGATCGCACAGTGTGAATTTCAGAAACTGATCGTCGGTGATTTCGAGCAGGTCGTTCACCACCTCATATCTTTCAAAATAGAGTTTGAGGTGATTGATAAACTCCTCATCGTCATTTTCAACGTAGGCCTTTTTCTTCCCGCAAATGATCGGATAAGTGTTTTTGATCTTTCTTGAAATCAATATCAGCTCGCGGGTAATCTCGGGATCGACGGCCTGAATGTGGATTTCTTCACCTTTAAAAACGACATAACTGCCATTTTCCGCCGCAAAAATGACCTCGTCCTTTACCGCATCGAGGGTTTTGGCGAGGTTGAAATACTGACGACCGCTGGCTGCCACAAAAATGATTCCGTGATCTTTGAGTTTTCTGAAAACGGGAAAAAAGGATTCGTGGATTTCGTGTTTGGAGTTCAAAAGCGTACCGTCCATATCGGTAGCCACCAGCCGGATGTCAGAAAATGTCATACTTGATTAAATATTGCCTTATCAATCAAGCCAAATAAGCCGACTATGGTTCCTCTTTTACTGCTTTTTTAGAATAACCTGTATTGCACGCCCACCCGGACGACGCGCATGTAGAGCTCGGTAGGGCCGCCTGCCCAGCCGTTAAGCCAGTTCGTAACCCCGTGCGAGTAATTGACGGTCAGGCCGAGCCGTTTGCCGGATATTTTCGCCTCGATCCTGGGACGGAAGTCAAGCCCGGGCGCGAGGCCATCGCGGTCGGCGTGTTGGTCATCTTCGAATATGTCGCGTATAACCAGACGGCTGGAACTGCTCAGACCTATACCTAAATCTGCACCGCCGCGGAGCGAAAGGTTCAGATCCTCGGCCAATGGAAAATTATACCCTGCACTTGGGAAAATGTTGATGAAATGATTCCTGGTAATGCTATACGCGTTTTCGGTATTGAAGATCATATCGTCGATCTGGTATTGTTCGATATTGATCCGTGTACGGAGGTTCTCGTAGCCGGCTTCCAGTCCCAACAGGAAGTGATTTTTGTACTCGTGCTGCACAGCCAGGCTTGCACCGTAAGTAGCAGCGGGCACGCTGCCCAGATAGCTGGCTTCGCGCATAGCGCAATTACAGAAAGGACCACCAGTACTGGACGAAGTCGTCTTTTCCGCGCTAGGGCCGGCAAAGCGCGAAATTCCGCTGTTAAGTCCGACAGAAAAGGTGGTGCGCTGTGCGAGACTGATCTTGCAAAACAATAGGAATGGAAGGACGTAAAGAATTTTCATGGACCTGGGTTTTTGGAATGGAAACTGTCTGATTGACACGATAGGTCAACCAACGGTTGGATTCTGAAAAAGTTAATTTTCGAAGATCAATATTACTTTCAGGGGAAATGGCACGAACCCGACTGCATTTTTTGCTGTTTCAAAATCACGGTCCACACCACATCGACAGCCTGATGAAATTTTCAAAGTACTACCTCACCGCATTTATTTCGTTTCTGATCTGGGGCTTTTTTAGTCTGGCCCTCAAACCATTGAAGGGTTATCCGTCGCTCGATATCCTTTTTTACCGCGTGTTCATGTGTGCTGCTGTGATGGCGGTGATCAGCTTGTTTGTACGGGTGAAAGTGCTGAGAGACAGCATTGCGGCATTTAAAGCAATGCCTGTGGCGCGGAAACGGCAGGTGGCATTCCTCACGTTGATCGGCGGCGTGCTGCTGACCGCCAACTGGTTTTTCTTCATTTATGTGATGAACCACATCAGCGTGAAAGCCGCCTCGTTCGCATATCTTGTCTGCCCGATCATGACGACCGTGATCGCGTTTTTCGTGCTGGATGAAAAACTGAGTAAATGGCAATGGACGGCCGTATTGCTAAGCGTATTGAGTTGTATATTGTTGTCATTTAATAACATAGCCGATATTTTGTATAGCCTGATCGTAGCAGCTTCCTATGCTCTTTACCTCGTTAGCCAGCGCAAGAATACGGGGATCGACAAGTTCCTCGTGCTCACGATCCAGATTATTTTCTCGGCATTGCTACTGCTGCCTTTTTATCCAAAATATAGCGCCGCGCTGCCGACAGAGGCTTCATTTTACATACTGATCACACTGATAGCCGCCGTTTTTACGATCATTCCGCTGTTTATGAATCTGTACGCACTGCAGGGGGTAACCTCATCGACAATGGGTATTTTGTTGTATATCAATCCATTGATGAACTTCGCCATTGCACTGTTCTACTTCCACGAACCCATCAACACTACGCAGATCACGGCCTACTCGCTGATCCTGCTATCGATCATCATTTTCAATGAGCGGTTTATCTTCGGTCGGAGACGTGCCGCCGTCGCCTGATTTGCGGTAAGCAGCCGAGCGGATAAAACCGCCGAAATGGAAGGTTTCAAGTGTCAAATGATAGTCGTTACGGTCAAAAAGTGTTGGCATATCAGGCAATTGATCGGCTTCCACATGACTAATATTTTTGAAGAATAAATACATAGACCGCAACAAGGCTTTCTGCCACAGGCGGTTCAGGTCTTTGTCTATATGAAAGTCGGTAAAAAGCCATAATGCACCGTTTTCAAGCATATTATTCAATTTTTGAAAGACTGTCCGTGCACGCTCAGGACTAAAATTGTCGAAAAGAAAGGGCGTCATCACGACCTCGTAGGCCGCGGAAGCGAGGTAATCTTCAATGGCTGCGTGGATGAATGTGACCTTGTTGTCTCTCAAATCCTTTTTTTGGGCAAGGTCCAGCATATTTGAAGAGATTTCCACATAATCAATCGTCAATCCGGACGGACAAACTCTTGCAATTTCTTCCAGTATCCAGCCCGTTCCTCCGCCTACGATGAGCATGCGTGCGGGAGGCGTCAGGAGCGGCAATAACGATTGCTGTGCACGAATGATGGCTTTGCCGAACATCAGCCTGCTTAGCCTGTCATAGTTTCCGGCAATGCGGTCGTAGTTGTTTACCATGGCTTAGTGCAGGTTTTGGTGTGCGAAAAGGCTTCCGGCTATCCCACATAATGCTTTTACGAGCAACAAACCGTCGATCACAATGAGGTAGAACAAAATGCTTTGCCGCCGCTGAAGAGAAAATGCGACAGCGAGCAGGCAAACAAACGGCACCATATTGAAGAGTATCGTGGGAATGCCGAAATGTTGGTAAATCGCAAATGCAAGAAAAGCAAACAGCCCGATGAGCAGAAGGGGTATCAGCACGACATAGATCGTATTCCGAAGGCCCATCCTTACCGCAAATGTTTTCAACTGAATATTCGCGTCATCTTCATAGTCCTTCATATCGAACATAATGGCGTTGACGGTGCAAAACATCCAGTTTTTGGTAAAAAGCCAGAGCATGAGCAAAGGTTCCACGGCCGTGATGTCCTGCTCGATTTTCAATGCCGCCACCGGGAAAAGGTTCACGCATCCGGCCCATACGAACCCGATCACAAATGCTTTCAGCCAGCCTGTCCGCCTCAGGTTAAAGGAAATGAGCGATTTTGGAAGTAAGCCATAATACAGCACTGCTGCCAGCGGCACCACCGACAAAACCAGCCAGAAATGGAGGGGGAAATGCAGTAGCCCATTGAGATTTTGTACCAGGTACCAACTTCCCAGTAGCGCACAAATGCTGAACAGAATCACCTGGCTGATTCGCACGAACCGGTAATGCAATCGGTACCATTCCGTTCTCGGGTTGGCAGAAACTTTCGGAACAACCGGCCCTGAATAGGCAATGGTGTAATAAAAAACCGTCGTGCAGAACAGTAGAATGTAATAGACAGGGGAGTTGAGCGGGATGTTAAGCTGAAAGGCAGTTTCAACGGATAATGCCACCGCCAGTAATCCAACGAAGTAATTGGCAAAAAATACGAATGCAGTAATCCTGTTTAACATATCTGCCTGTGAACCAGCGTCCGGTGAATGCTCGGCATTGGAATAATATAATTAAAATATGAATTTAGAATTTTTTAAGAGCGTGCGGAAAGCATCATAGCGATTTCCTACATTAGGCAACGATATTTCTTAAACCACCAATTACATGAAAAAAATCTATTTACTCCTGACCCTTTGTCTTTCGAGTCAGGCCAATTTTGTTTTTGCGCAAAGTAAAGAGCCGGTCAGGAAAGACCCGGTGGTTGAAAACATCGTGAAGGAAGCGACCGAAAATTCACAACTTGAAAAATTAGGCCATGAGCTGATGGACGTCATCGGGCCCAGACTCGTGGGATCGCCCCAAATGCAGCAGGCGCACGAATGGGCCGTGGCCAAATACAAAGGCTGGAATATCACGGCAAAAAATGAAAAATGGGGTGAATGGCGCGGTTGGGAGCGCGGTGTGTCGCATATTGATATGGTGGCACCGCGTGTGAAATCACTCGAAGGAATGCAACTTGCGTGGAGCCCGGGAACGAACGGCAAAACGGTAACTGCCGAGGTAGTGATCCTGCCCGACGTGGCTGATTCGGTAGCGTTTCAGAAATGGCTGCCGTCCGTAAAGGGTAAATTTGTGCTTATCAGCATGAATCAGCCCACCGGCCGACCGGATTATAACTGGCAAGAATTTGGTACCAAGGAGTCATTCGAGAAAATGAAGAAGGAACGCGAGGCGCAAACCGAAGCCTGGGCTAATCGTTTGAAAAAGACTGGCTACACTTCCCGGGCATTACCGCTTGCATTGGAGAAGGCTGGTGCGGCAGGTGTGGTAATGTCGTATTGGTCAAAGGGTTTTGGGGCTAATAAAATTTTTGGGGCTTATACCAAAGCCATTCCGACGGTTGATATTTCGCTCGAAGATTACGGATTGCTTTACCGCCTGGCCGAATCGGGGCATACACCGAAGATCAGCGTGCGTGCGGATGCGAAAGAAACGGGAGTAAGTCAGACATTCAATACGGTAGGGGAGATCAAAGGCACCGAAAAGCCAAACGAATACGTAATTCTCTCCGCGCATTTCGACTCATGGGATGGCGGAACGGGTGCTACCGACAATGGTACCGGCACGCTGGTGATGATGGAAGCCATGCGTATTCTGAAAAAAGTATATCCCAATCCCAAGAGAACTATTCTCGTAGGACACTGGGGAAGCGAGGAGCAGGGGCTGAATGGCTCCCGCGCATTCGTGGAAGACCACCCCGAAATTGTTCAGAATATCCAGGCAGTATTTAATCAGGATAATGGCACGGGTAGGGTGGTTAACCTCTCCGGGCAAGGCTTTTTAAATGCCTATGAATACATTTCCCGCTGGCTTTCCAAAGTCCCCGAACCGATCCGCACGCCTATCGAGACCAAATTCCCCGGAGCTCCCGGCACCGGCGGCTCCGATTTCGCGTCGTTTGTAGCGGCTGGCGCTCCGGCGTTTTCACTCAGCTCGTTGAACTGGTCGTACGGCACCTATACCTGGCATACCAACCGGGATACTTATGATAAGATCGTGTTCGACGACGTTCGGGGCAATGCGATCCTGGCAGCGATCCTGGCTTACCAGGCCAGCGAGGATCCTGCTAAAACATCTCGCGAAAAAAGCATTTTACCCGTCGACGCGAAAGGTGTACCCGGCACATGGCCAGAACCACGCAAGCCCACACGCCGCGGCGGACTGGATTAATTTCCCCGTAACCTATTTTTGAAAGCAAAGGCATAGTATTGTCTTTGCTTTTTTTATTAAACCGAATTCCCGACACCATGCAAATAGCGATCATACACGAGCCAGACGAAGACATTCTGATCATCCGCCCATTCGGCCAGGATGCCGGGCCCGCCAATCAAGAGATGTTTAAAGGAGAGAAAGGGGAATTGTGGTGGTATTCTTCGAAAGAACTGTGGGTAGGATTGGGGAAAACTCCTAAACTTCCTGCGATCACGAAAATTTTCCGGTCAGTTTTTTTTAAACGAAAAGACCGCTGGCCGTCGCACATTACCCTCGACGCACGCGGGCGTGACGCAGCGTGGGTCGGTAATGCGGTGAATGGCATTGTGTTGGGCGGTTATGACCTGCAACTGTACAAGACCGAACCGAAAGCAGTGAGTGAGTTTTTCAAATCGGGTATACTCTCGATTTTGGCTGATGAAGGTTCGGAGGTCAAACTGTCGGCGGAGAATGCTTTGAAAACGGCTTTAGTGCAAATGCGCATGATGGACCTGATGAATGCACCTTCCAATTATAAAAAACCTGCAACACTGGCCGAATGGGCCCGGAAGTCCGGAGCGGAGAACGGGTATTCGGTTGAGATATTGGAGAAAAGTCAGCTGGAAGAGCAAGGTATGCACGCACTGCTGGCTGTGAATAAGGGGAGCGACGAGCCACCTGTAATGATCGTTTCGGAATACAAACCGCAGCATTATACTCAAACAGTGGCGCTTGTGGGCAAAGGCGTCACATTCGATACGGGCGGTATTTCCATCAAACCCTCGGCCAATATGCATTTGATGAAAAGCGATATGGGGGGTGCAGCGGCGGTTTTGGGCACGGTTGAGTTGGCTGCGCAGCTGAAACTGCCGGTTCGAATTATCGGTGTGATACCATCTACGGAAAATTCCGTCGATGGCTCGGCGATGAAGCCGGGTGATGTAATCGGTTCTTACGCAGGTAAAACCATCGAGGTGATCGATACCGACGCGGAGGGTAGGCTTATTCTTGCCGACGGCCTGAATTATGCCGTCAAACAATATCAGCCGGATGTACTCATCGACCTGGCGACGCTCACGGGTAGCATCATCCAGACGCTTGGTTACGAGGCAGCAGGGCTTTTTACACCCAATGACAATCTTGCGGCGGCGCTCACCGAGGCAGCCGATGAAACCGGGGAGCGTTTGTGGCGCCTGCCGGTTTGGGATGAATACAAGGAAGAGGTCAGCTCCGATATTGCGGATGTAAAGAACTACCATGGTAAACCACTCGCCGGCGCGATTGTGGCAGCCAAATTTCTGGAAGTATTTACCGACGGGCACCAGGCATGGGCGCACCTGGACATCGCGGGTACTGCATTCGGAGATACCGAGTTTGCACCCGGCCGAGCCGGAACGGCCTATGGTGTCAGGCTGCTGATCGCTTACCTGACTAAGCTGGGCGGCTAACAACGATGCCCGGGTTGTTGCGGAAATTTAACCCGGCCTTTTCTTGCCAAAATGGTTCTTTTTGCTGAATTTGAGAACATGTGCTTCGTGGTAATACTTATCCATGAATCCCGCTAACGTCCACCAAATTACGTTTTATGACCCCAACTCTTACTTTTCTCTGCATTTCCACCTATTTCAAAGGCAACGACTTTTTGAAGGCTCTGAAAGACGCCGGCAACAGGGTTTTTCTGATCACTGCTAAAAAACTGGAAAATAAACCCTGGGTCAGGGAGGCCGTGGATGAGTTTTTCTATGTGGAAGAGGGGGAAGACGGGGCTTATAACATGAACGAGATCATCACCGGCCTCGCATACGTCATGCGCACCCGCCCGATCGACCGCGTGGTGGCGCTGGATGATTTCGATGTGGAGAAAGCCGCGCATATCCGTGAATATTTTCGCATTCCGGGAATGGGGCAAACGACCGGCCGCTATTTCCGCGATAAGCTGGCAATGCGTACGAAAGCGCTGGAATCGGGCATTCTCGTCCCCGGTTTCTCGGCACTTTTTAATGATGATCAGGTCAACCGGTTCATCGAAAAGTATCCCGGGCCATGGATGATCAAACCACGATCGGAAGCTTCGGCGCTGGGGATTCAAAAGCTGAGCACAGCCGAGGAACTCTGGAACACGATCCATGAATTGGGAGATAAACGCCACGCCTACCTCGTCGAACAATATAAGCCGGGCGATGTCTATCACGTCGATTCGATCTCCTACAACGGGATCGTTATATTTTCCTGGAACAGCAAATACCTCGCACCGCCATTCGATGTAGCGCATGGCGGCGGTATATTTCGCTCCGTTACCGTGCCGCTCGACTCGTCCGAAGAACATGCATTGCAGACGCTCGCCGTGGATTTGCTCAAAGCTTTCGGATTGAAACACAGTGCATCACATACCGAAGTGATCCGCTGCCATGACGACGGCAAATACTATTTTCTCGAAACATCATCCCGCGTCGGCGGCGCACATCTGTCCGAAATGGTGGACGCGGCGTCGGGTATTAACCTCTGGAAAGAATGGGCGCGGATGGAAACCGCGGAGGCAAAGGGGGAAAACTACAAGTTGCCGCCTGTAAGGAAAGAGTATTCAGGTATTATCATCTCGCTTGCGCGCCAGGAATGGCCGGACCTGTCGGTTTTCAACGATCCTGAAATCGTGTGGCGAATGAACGAACCGCACCATGTCGGGTTGGTCGTAAGGTCCAAATCCCGCGACAAGGTGCTGGAACTGATGGATAAATATGCTGCGATAGTCCAGAAGAAGTACCATGCTTCCGCACCCGCGCCGAAGAAACCGGCGCATTGACGGCTATTTTTTCGGGACAGGAACATTCGCCGCCAGGTAGCTTTCCAGGCTTCGGAATTGAGCCGTCCAATATTGTTCGAATGTACTAATCCATTGCTGAACTTCGCTGAAACCGCTCTGGTTCAACACGCAATATCGTTCGCGGCCTTTTTCCTCGATATTTATAAATCCCGCATTTTGCAGGATTTTGATGTGTTTGGAAACCGCCGGACGGCTGATATCGAAATTTTCCGCGATCGCGTTAATCGAGCGTTTTTCTTTGGCGACCATCATCAATATTTCCCTCCGCCCCGGATCCGCGAGGGCCTGAAAGGCGTCTACTGTTTCTATGCTCATGCGAATCGCTCCTCAAAAGCTTTTTTGAATGCTTTATTAACGATTTTCTTCCAACCCATTTCCATAATGAAGCTCGTCAGCACATTTTTCGGGCCTGTAAATCCGGTATGTTCGAGGCGGAGCTCGGTACCTCCGTCTTTGGGTTCCAAAATCCATGTTACGACGGTGTCAAGCGTAGTAACACCGGGTTTTGGCCCTCCCTTAAAACTATAAGATAGCTTTTTCAGAGGGTCGATTTCCAGAATTTTGTGGTACATAATCCCATCCCAATTCTGCGCAGGCCGCGGCTTTTGCTGCGTTTGGCATTCAAACCCAATCTCCGGTTTGAAATCCTTCATCGGGCTCCATTTGGTAAGAATCTCAGGATTAGTAAGGCACTCCCAGATCATTTCCGGCGGGTAAGGGTAAAACCACTTGAGTTTGATATCACGTTTCATAAAGCGTAACCTTTTTATTACACAAATTTATATGTAACTTTTTTGTTACGTAATTATTGATGTGAAAAAAATTTTGTAGTCGCGCGTTACCAAAATAGAGATCGAGCGTCTAAATGGGTGGACTTAAATCACACGCATTATTATGAAAGATATTGAAACATCGGAATTGCTAGGCGCAGTGAAACAACTTATTGAAGAAAGTAGGAGGAATGCTGCATTGGCGGTGAATGCCGAAATAACCTTGCTGCATTATCGGGTTGGTAAGCAGGTAAATCAGGAAATTTTGAAGGAAAATAGGGCGGAGTATGGGAAAAAAGTACTACGCGAGCTGAGTTTAAAGCTAATTGTAGATTATGGTCAGGGTTGGAGCATGAAACATTTGTTACACTGTTCGAAGTTTGCCTCCGTTTTTCCGGACGAATCAATTGTCTCCGCACTGCGGAGACAATTAAGCTGGACACATTGAAAACGTTGATATACATAGAAGGTGCTTTGAAACGTGAATTCTACATCGAAATGTGTAAACTTGAAAGATGGTCGTCACGTCAATTACAGGAGCGCATCCAATCCATGCTCTACGAACGGACCGCCATCAGTAAAAAGCCGGAGGAATTGATTATTAGCGAGCTACAATTGCTGAAAAACGAGCAAAAACTAAACCCCGACCTGGTTTTCAAAGACCCCTATTTTCTCGACTTCCTCGGTTTGAAGGACGCCTACTCGGAAAAAGACCTCGAAGCGTCGATTATCGTCGAATTGCAGCGCTTCATTATTGAAATGGGCACCGATTTCGCATTCATGGCGCGGCAGAAGCGCATTACTATCGATCACCGTGATTATTTTATCGATTTGCTGTTCTATCACCGGCGGTTGAAATGCCTGGTGGTGGTCGACCTGAAAATGGGCGAATTTGAAGCGGGTTTTAAAGGACAAATGGAGCTTTACCTGCGGTTTTTGGAAAAGTATGAGAAAATCGAAGGAGAGAACGATCCGGTTGGGCTGATTCTCTGCTCGGGAAAAAGCAGCGAACATATTGAATTGATGCAGCTGGATAAAAGCAATATCCGGGTCGCGGATTACCTGACGGCCCTGCCTTCACAGCAGATCTTGCAGGAGAAGCTACATAAGGCAGTAGAGATCGCGCGGCATAAAATGGAGCAACGCGATTATACCAATACAAAAGCGGGCCTGCCAAACAATTAGCAGACCCGCTTTAATATTATTTAAAACGGTTTAAACCAGCTTGAATGCCTGGCGACCCAGCAGCACCCAGCTTCCCTTTACTTTTTGAAATACCATGAACACACCGAGCTTCACCTGCGCAGGGTCTTTCCCCTTGTTGTGGGTGTCACCAAAAAGCTTGTGACGAACCAATGCGACGTCGCCTGAGATGGAGATGGTTTGCTCGCTAAGATCGATTTTGGTGAATTTGGAATCTTCGCTCACCAGCGCACGAATGAACTCCTTCTGATCTTCCAAAAGGCCGTTGGAATGGCCATAGGAGAGCGAAGGCGAGGTTAACTTTTTCAAATCGGCCTCATTGGCGCTGATGATCGCAGCTTTTAGCTTTTCAACAGTTGCGGCAACGGCTTTTTCATCGGCGCTTTGAGCGAAAATAAATGCATTGCCTATCAAAAGGAATGCGAGGAGCAAAAGTGTTTTTTTCATTGATTAATAAGGAATTAGGATAATTTACGTCTTCCGATCGGCGGTCAGCGGTCCATGGTCTGCGGCCAACTATATATCAACCCGCTCCATTTTTGGCGAAAATACGTGCATTACGCCCCATGCGAGCAGGTATGCGAACCCGCAGATGATGAAAATGATGTTGTAACCTCCGCCGATGTTTCCGGCTGCCTTGTAGTTGTCCAGAATGATCCCTACCAAAAGAGGAAACAGGATACCACCTACTGATCCGGCCATTCCGCCGATTCCGACGACCGAACTTACAGCCTTTTTAGGGAACATGTCGGAGGCCGTTGTAAAAATATTTGCACTCCACGCCTGGTGCGCGGCTGCCGCCAGACTGATCAGCACAACGGCCTGCCAGATGTTGGTCGTATATTGAGCGGCCATAATCGGCGTGACAAGGAATGCGAAAATCAGCATGGACGTCTTCCTCGCCCGGAAAATGGGCCATCCTTTTTTGATAAAATAGCCTGACAAATACCCGCCGCCAATGCTGCCAATGGTGGTTGCCGTGTACACGATCACCAGTTCCGGGCTTGGCTTTGAAAGATTCAGTTTAAATGCTTCCGCGAAATAGGAAGGTAGCCAGTAAAGGAAAAACCACCAGATAGGATCGGTAAGCATTTTGCCAAATACAAATGCCCAGGTTTGGCGAATTTTGAACAATTCCAACCATTTAACAGGTGCTTCCTTGCTCGTGTCGGGTTCGTTGTCGCTGTGGATGTAGTCGAATTCGGCCTGGTTGATGCGGCTTTGCTTTGCAGGGAGCTCATAATAGCGCCACCAGAATATCAGCCACACAAATCCGAGCGCCCCGGTAATGAGAAACGCTTCCTGCCACCCGTATGCCCCCAAAATCCATGGGACCATGATAGGCGCTACCACCGCGCCGATGTTAGCCCCTGAGTTGAAAATACCGGTCGCCAATGCCCGTTCTTTCTTTGGAAACCATTCGGCGGTAGCCTTGATCGCCACGGGGAAATTTCCTGCCTCGCCGAGCCCAAGTATAGCACGCATGAAGCCAAAGCTGAATGTTCCCGTCGCGACGGCGTGCAGCATAGCCGCGATACTCCACACGACAACCGAAATGACATAGCCTATTTTGGTGCCTATCTTATCGATAATAGCCCCGAAGCCGATCAGCGAGAATGCGTAGGCCGCTTGAAATGCCATTACAATATGACTGAAATCGGACTCCGTCCAGCCGAAATCGGCTTCCAGTGTCGGTTTGAGAAGGCCGAGCACCTGGCGATCGAGATAGTTGATGGTCGTTGCGCAGAATAGCAGCGCCACCACGCGCCAGCGGTAGCTGGTCTTTTGGGTCTCCATGCGGAGTTGTTCTGGTTCGGGATTAAGCATATTCTGTTCTTTCAAGAAGCGTTTTAAGTGTTTCAGCGACGCCGTTTTGCGTGATGGATTGGAGATATTTCACGATGGAACTGTGGACTGCATCGACTTTATTGAGGTCGCGCCCCCAGGTCGACGCGTCTTTGAGAATAGCCAGTACCATGTCGGGGAGCGAGGCTATTTGCCATTTCTGGTAAAAGAACGATGCTTTCGGATCCTGGATCAGGTACGCAGTGCCGTCCACCTTGCCGTAGTAATTTTCTCCCTCCTTCTTCACAGCCTTCATGTAGTAAATGAAAACTGCGAGTCCGAAGGTCATATATTCGGGAAGATAGCCGTTTCGGGTCTCGTAATTCAGATAGGTAGGGATAACCCTGGAAAGTACCTTGGCTGAATAATTCTGATTGATATTGAGCCACTTATGGAGAATGTGCGGATTTCGAAAACGATCGGCTACCTGGCGGCTGAATGCCAGCGCGGCATCCGTGCGAATATCGTAGGGAATAGCCGTCGCGATCTCGTTCTCCATCAAATGCGTAATGAAAGCTGAGAAAAACGGATCGTTCATCGCGTCTACAACCGTTTTGAAGCCACATAAATGCGCAAGCCCGCCTCCCAGGGTGTGGGCGCCGTTCAGGAGCCGCAGTTTGAGCTCGCGGTATTGTTCGATATCCGGCTCGACGACCAGACCTTCATCGACCCCGTAAAAACCTATTTTCTGGCGGATGCGCTCGTCGCCTTCGATCGCCCAGAGGTGATAATGTTCCGTCGCAATCAAGAGCTCGTCGCGGTAGCCAAGTTCTTCTTCCAGCTCTTTCAGACGTGTTTCGTCGGGCTTGCCGGGTACAATGCGGTCGACGAGCGAGTTGCAGAAGAAATTGCATTGCTCGATCCAGTCGATGAAAGCACCTTCCAAGCCATTGCGATGTGCGAGTTCGAGGGTGATGGATTCGAGTTTCTTGCCATTATCGGCGATCAGTTCAGTGGGGATAATGACTACGCCAGAATCGGGGTTACCGTTGAAAGCCACGTAACGTGCGTAGAGAAATGCCAGCAGCTTTCCGGGAAACGAGACCGGCGGCCACTGGTAAATATCGTCCTGAACGAGTTGGATCCCGGTTTCGGTAGTATTTGAAATCACAATGGTAACCGCAGGGTTTTTGGCCAGGTCCAACACGAGCGACCATTGCGTTTTGGCCGACAGCACGCGGCTGATAGCCGAAGAAATGATATTTTCTTCTTTGAGCTCGCCATTCTGAATGCCGCGCGAGCATATGGTGTAAAGGTTGTCCTGTCGCTCAAATGCTTTTGTATCGCCCTGGTCGGTGGATTTTACGACCACGATCCGGCCGTTGAATACACCCTGCCGGTTAGCTTTGTCTATAAAATAATCGGCCAGGCCGCGCAGAAACGCGCCTGTACCGAATTGCAGTACTTTTTCCGGCAGCTGGAACACGGAATCATCAGCCACGATCACGGCGGGCTGGCTTCTGAGCTGACGAAGGTTTTCCCGGAAGAGATGGCTCATAGCGTCGAGATTTACTTTTTAACAACCTGTTTCAACAACCAACCGGCGAGGTCCTTGCCTGCTTCAAAATTCTCGAAGCTGGTATCGATCCTCCTGCCGTCAACATATTCATTGTAGAGCCACGGATCTCCTACGGCGAACACTGTTCCCTTGCCATATTTGGAAACTCCGAAAATGATATCACCCTGGTCGGTAAGCAGTGCTTTTGCTGGTGACGTGAGGCTGAGCGGTGACAGTTCTTTAATGTAAATTTTTTCAGTGTTTTTGAAAACAGCTTTGGCATCAGCCGGTATGATCAGTTTACCCTGCTCGAATTGTGTTCCCTGCACCATATTGCGGTTTTTGCTCGTGAACTGAATCCCAAACTTTGCAGCTAGCTTGTTGAAATGCGGGATTTCGCAATTAGCGGTGTCGTTGGCCATAAGGACGAGTACGCCGCCTGCTTTCACCCACTTTTCAATCTCGGAAATGGATTTATCATCGATGAAATGCGGCTCCGCCGCTTCCTTTTTGGTGTCGGGATCTACGATAATGTAAACGTCGATACCCTTCAAGCTGGCAGCCGTGGGCGGCGCCGGGAGTGCAACCGTTTTGACACCCAGTTCACGGAAAGTATTCCCCCAAAGCCAGAAACCCGAATGCATCCGGTCCTCCCAGGTATAGTGGAATTGCTCCGGGCCTCCGGTGAGATCTTTACGGGTCTCGTGGTTGAAATAGTAGTCCAGACCCACCGTTTTACTTTTCCCTACGGCATTTTCGGCAGCTATTTCCATTTCAACACTCGCAAAAATGAATGGCCCGATGCCTTTCAGATCGTTCTTCCGGATGGGCTCACTGAGGTAATATTCATAAGTGCCGTCGCGGTAGGGCGTCCCTCCCAGGCCACCCACACTCACGGTTTTGTTGAGACTTAAAGTGCCGTTCGCTTCTTTTTCTACAAAATTTTGGAGGATTCCCTGGTAGCCTTTCTTTGCATTTACCGCGAATTTAGCAGGAATGTAGCCCATCCTTGCGCCTTTCGCGAGCGCATATACGAACATGCACGAGGCCGATGCTTCCAGATAGTTGCCAGCCCTTTTGCCCTGGTCGATCACCTGGTACCAGGTACCGGATTCGGGGTCCTGGTATTTTGCCAAAACAGGTGCTAATCTTTGCAAATAGCTGATCAGTTGCGCTCTTCCCGGATGCTGTGCCGGTAGATAATCGAGTACATCTACGAGCGCGATCGCATACCAGCCAATAGCCCGCGCCCAGAAACTTGGGGAACGTCCAGTCTTTTTATCCGCCCATTTCTGTTCGCGGCTTTCGTCATAGGCGTGGTAAACGAGCCCGGTCTTTTCATCGACGGCATATTTTTCGATTAATGCAAATTGCTTGACGATGTCATCGAAATGCTCGGGATGATTGAAAATGAGGCTATACTCGGCCGCAAACGGCTCACCCATGAAGAGACCGTCGAGCCACATCTGGTTGGGATAGCGCTTTTTATGCCAGTAGCCGCCTTCTTTGGTGCGTGGCTGTTGTTCGAGTTGCCTCCAGAGCAGATCGGCAGCTTTTTTGTATTTCTCTTTGTCGGGCTGGGATTGCTGGTACAATGTCAGCAATGCGCGGCCGGGTGGAATATTGTCTATATTAAATTCGTCGGCACGGTAGGTGCGGATAGTGCCGTCGGGGCGGACGTACTGGTCGATATCTTTCCGGATGTATTCGAAATATTTGCCTTCTCCCGTCCGGCACCACACTTTTTCGATGGCTTTGAGCATCAATCCCTGCTCGTAGTCCCATTTCGTTGCCGTGTTTTTGCCTACGAGAATAGAGTCTTTATGATTGGCGATAAAAGAGTCGGCCATTTGCCGGGATATTGGAAAATCCTGCCCAAACGACCAGGTAGTCATGAAACAGGCGATCCAGCATGTAAATCGGCGGATACGAAGTAGAGAAATGGCCATCCGGAACAGGTTATGCTTTTGAAATAGTTACAAAATCCTCGCGCATGGGAGTGAAAATATCGACCAGCATGCCAGCCGAAAGGCACAATGCGCCATGAACCACATGCGGCGGAATGTAATATACATCCCCCTGCCGCAACACCTGTTTCCGCTCGCCGATCGTGATCTCGAACTCCCCGCTTTCTACATAGCTCATCTGCGTGTGAAAGTGGCTGTGCAGCGTTCCTATGCCGCCTTTTTCAAAGGCAACTTTGACCATCATCAGATTGTCGTCATAGGCCATGATCTTGCGTTTCAGGCCGCCTCCGAGGTCTTCCCAGGCGAGTTTGCTGTCGGCGATAAATTCCTTTTCTTTCAATGCTTCCATTATCTGAGATCTCCGATTTGTACGGGGTCCATATCTGTATAATCCTTGTTTTCACCGGCCATTCCCCAAATGAAGGCGTAATTCGACGTGCCGCAACCGGAATGGACAGACCACGGGGGCGAGATTACTGCCTGCCGGTTGGCTACCCACAAATGCCTGGTTTCCGAGGGTTCGCCCATCAAATGCAGCACTCTCTGGTTTTCAGGTACATCAAAGTAGCAATAGGCCTCCATGCGGCGGTCGTGCACGTGTGAGGGCATGGTATTCCAAACGCTGCCCGTTTGCAGCACCGTAAGCCCCATTACGAGCTGACAGCTCTGAATACCGTCCATGTGGATGTATTTATAAATGGTGCGGTGGTTCGACGTTTCCACGCTGCCCACGGTTGCCGGCGTTGCGTCCTCCTTCGTGAATAGCCGGGTAGGGTAAGTTTGGTGCGCAGGTGAAGAAAGCAGGTAGTAAGCGGCTGGTTCAGCGGGGTTATTGCTGGTGAGCAGTATTTCTTTTGTTCCTTTTCCTACATATACGCAACCCAGCTTACTGATCGGGAAATGCTCGCCGTCGGCGATGACCTCGCCGTTGCCGCCGATATTGATGATTCCGATTTCGCGTCTTTCGAGGAAATAGGAGGCCTTCAATGCATCGAATACCGGGATAGCAAGCGGAGTTGCGAGCGGAATGGCGCCACCAATGATGACGCGGTCGTAATGGCTGTACACGAAATGGATTTCGCCATCCCGGAAAATATCTTTGACAAGGAAATTGTCGCGCAAGGCATCAGTGTCCATTTGCGCTACTTCTTTCCGACTGCTTTCAAATCTGATTTGCATATTAAGCGGCAACTTTTTGAATTTCTTTTAAATAAATATGATTAGCGCCCCATCCAGCCGCCATCGACGGTCAATGTCGTTCCGTGCACGTAACTGGCGGCTTCCGAGGCGAGAAAAAGCGTCGGGCCTTTAAAATCGCCGGGCAATCCCCAGCGTCCGGCCGGAATGCGGTCGAGGATGGACTTGCTGCGTACCGGGTCGTTGCGTAACGCTTCGGTATTATCGGTGTTGATGTAGCCGGGCGCGATGGCGTTCACATTCACACCTTTGCCGGCCCATTCGTTGGCCAATGCCTTCACAAGCCCACCGATGGCACTTTTTGAAGCAGTATAGCCCGGCACATTGATACCTCCCTGGAATGTGAGCAGCGAAGCGGTGAAAATGATCTTGCCCGCTCCGCGTGCAATCATTTCCCTGCCTAGCTCGCGGGCGAGTATGTAAGGTGCGTCAAGATTGATATTGAGTACTTTATCCCAGTATTCGTCGGGGTGTTCCGCAGCCGGTTGCCGGAGGATAATTCCTGCATTGTTAATCAGGATATCGATTACCGGATGCTCTTTTTTGACCTTTTCTATAAACTCGTAAAGTTTTTCCCGGTCGCCCAGGTCTGTCTGGTATGCGTAAAATTTCCTGCCCGTTTGGAGGATAGCCCGCTCGGTTTCGTTACCTTCCTTAAACTCCGAAGATGCCACACCGATAATGTCGGCACCGGCTTCGGCCAGCGCCTCGGCCATGGCCTTTCCGATACCACGATTGCATCCGGTTACCAGTGCAGTCTTTCCGGTCAGATCAAATAAATTAACGGTGTTCATTAATGAGTATATGATTTGTCTTTTTCGGGGTATCCGATAAATTTAGCGTCGATTGTAAATAGATCCCAGCTGAACGATGTTAGATTGAATAATCAGAAAAATCAAATAACAAATTGTCTTTTTTTGTGCAATCGTTATCGGGAACGTTGTCAGTTGGCCGGGATAGATGTAAATTTTGAGATAATTTGGCAGCGGAGCAGTGCGAGGGAGAGGAGTTGAGGATATTTTGAAACGAATAATAAGTTGGAATAAACCAATTTTTCCATTGGAAACCATCACCATAAAGGATATTGCAAAGGCGCTGAATCTGTCGACTTCGACGGTGTCACGTGCATTGAGAAATAGCTACGAAATCAACCCTGAAACCAAAAAGCTGGTGATGGAATATGCGGAGCGGATGAACTATCGCCCCAATCCCATTGCATTAAGCTTGAAGGACAGCAAAAGCAAGTCGATTGGCGTCATTATTCCCGAAATCGCGAACCATTTTTTCTCGCAGCTTATCAACGGCATCGAATCCATTGCTTACAACCTGGGTTATCATGTGGTAATTTTTCAAAGCCATGATTCCTATGAAAGAGAGGTGGCGAATACGAATTATCTGGTTTCCAGGAGAGTGGACGGACTTCTGGTTTCGCTGGCAAGCCTTACCACAAACCTCATCCATTTTCAGGAACTGATGGAAAAAGGGCTTCCCATTGTGTTCCTCGACCGCGTGCCCAATGATATTGAAACGCACAAGGTTGTAGCCGACAATTTTAGAGGAAGCTATGAAGCAACAGAGCATTTGATTCTTTCGGGCCGAAAGCGGATTGCGCACCTTACCAGCCCTATTTACCTGTCGATCACCACCGAACGACTGGCTGGTTACAAAAAGGCGCTGGAAGATTACGGGATTCCTTTTGATGAGTCGTATGTGAAGTATTGCCTTTACGGGGGCAAGATTAAGGCTGAAAACGAAGCAGCTATTGAAGAAATGCTCAACCTGCCGGAGCCCCCCGACGCCATATTTACAGCCAGTGATCGGCTTACCACGGGCTGTATGGCGGTATTTCAACGAAAAGGCATCCGCGTGCCGGACGAAATCGCCATTGTGGGCTTTACCAACATCAGTGTAGCCGATTTGCTGAACCCGCCGCTGACGACTGTCATGCAGCCGGCAATGGAAATGGGCCAGCAGGCCGTCGAACTGCTGATCCGGTTGATCGAACATCCGCAGAAAGACGAGAAATTCGAAACACGCTCACTGAAAACAGCATTGACGATCCGGGCGTCGTCTGTTGGAAAAACCGTAGTTTAGCGGAAAAACCACATTACGGATGATCAGCCTGCGCATCGATGGAGCATTGTTCAATTACAGGGTCGCCGGCGTGGCGGTACTGAATGGCAAGGTGCTTCTGCATAAAACCCCTTCCGATAATTTCTGGACGCTCCCCGGCGGGCGTTGCGAGCTGTTTGAATTCTCAAAGGACACTTTGCAGCGTGAAATGCAGGAGGAAACCGGTATGGATGCCAAAGCTGGCGAAATGCTTTGGGTGTCCGAGAATTTCTTCCTGTACAACGGCGACAAGTACCACGAGATCGGTTTCTATTTTGACATGCAAATCAGCGACCTTCCCGGGCAGGCGGATTTTCTTGGTTCGGAGGGACAGGATGAGCTATTGTTTCACTGGCATGATGTGACCGATTTGCATTCAATCCGTATCTATCCCGAATTTCTGGCAGATGCATTGGCTAAAAACCCGCTCGAAAAAGGACATTTCAATTCACCTTTCCGCAACCTCGACGCCGCAGATCCTATTTCGTCATAAACTGCCAGGTAACATTGCCTATTGTGTTCGGCTTGCCATTTTCGGGCCCCGAAATGCTGCCTTTTAGCTGCCCACCCTGTCGTTCAACTTTGACTGTCCGCCAGGAGAATGCCCCTTTTTCGTAGTCGAATGTCTCGCCGTCATCGTCATACAGATTGTAACTTGCATTCTTTTCACCATAATGCCGGATTTCAATATCCGTTTTTGCACCCGAACGCGGCGCGTGGAGCAGGGCTGGCATCATGGGAATAATTCCTCCGTCTTTGACGAAGACCGGTATCTGGTCCATTCCGGGGCTAATGGTTATCACTTCTCCGTCGCCCGCGAGTTTACCGGTATAGAAATCGTACCATTTGCCTTTTGGCAAGATCACCTTACGTGAAGTCTGTCCCGTGAAAAGCGGCGCTACCAGCAGGTATTCACCCGCCATATATTGGTCTTTCACTTCGCGGGTAACAGCCTCCTCATAAGGGTTTTCTTCGAGGTTGGTGGCCGTTTTTTCCTGTTTCATATTTATGCCAAAACCTTCTTCCAGATTCATTCCGCGAAAGGGCGGCGTGCCGTTGTAATGATATTTGGCGAATTCTGAATACCAATAGGGCATCATTCGCATTCTCAGTTCTGCCAATGCCTTGATTTGCGGCGCGACTTCGGGAAAAGTCCATGGCTGCGTGCTGCTCGACCATGCATTGATCATGGCCATCGGCGAGAAGCAGACCGTCTGGAAACGCCGGAGCCATTCTTCGGCGGTTTTGGAAGCCCGTACTTCGGGTGTCCAGAGCACGCCTGCATATCCGCTGTTGATAAGCGCGGTAATGAAGTCTTCGTGACTGTAATTGTCATTATAAATCACATAGGGAAACGACGCACCGCCTGCGTTGGATGCGCGTACGAGCCCGTATGTACGTGTGTTGTTTCGGCGGAACATTTCAAAACTATGTTTCTGTGCGAGCAGCCCGTATGTCTGACGAATTTGTTCCGAGGAGCGACCGGAGGGAAATGTCGCCACGTCGGGCCAGAGGTAGGAGTCGAATCCATCCACTTCATCGATCTTGTAGCCGCTGACGCCGATCTTTACATGTTCTTTTTCAAACTGATCGAACAGGATCTTACGGGCCTGCGGCATTGAAAGGTCTGGAACAAGGCCATTCCAAACCGTATGAGAGCCTGTGTAGGGCGCTATCGTTTTATAAATGGAGGCGTCGGGTGAGACATAGGGATTTGTCCAAAGATTAATTTTAACGCCCATTTTGTCCATATCCTTTACAAAACCTGCCGGATCGGGGAAGCGGGAGCGGTCCCATTCGAATGTGCAGGGGTAGGATTTGGTTTGCCAGCCGGGTTCGAGGCCAATGAAATCGAGTGGATAGCCTTTTTCTTCAAATGCTTTTGCCTCTTGTTTCACCTGATCGGCGTCGTAGAGCCGGTGGACACGCTGCGTAAAGCCCAGGCCCCAACGCGGTGGCAGACAGCCCCCGCCACTCAACAGATTGAAACGCTCGATCGCATTGACCGGCTTGGGGCCGGCGAACACGTAAATTTCAAGCCCCTCGGCCGGTATCAGCATTTCAACCGCATCGGAATAAGGGTGCGCTTCCCAGTTTTTGTCGGTGTTGCGGTCCATGACCTTCGGCGGGTTTTTACTGTCTTTGCGCACACCCGAGCCCGCGTACACATCGATGTATTTGGCAGAATTTACAAAAACACCATAACCCAGCGATGATACATAAAACGGCACCGGCGCGTGGGTGCGACCATTATCGGACTTGCCATAATGGTCGGTATGGAGCTGCATAATGCGGCCGCGCTGATGGATGCTCTGGAAGTTAAGCCCGAAGCCGTAGAGCTGCTCATTCCTTTGCAACGGCAGACGCAGGTAGGATTTCCCATTGTTCAGCTGAAACGAAATAGCCGATTTATCGACTGGAAAGTCCTGTTTGGATAGTTTCGCGAGCGCGGGCGACGCGGTCGATTCCGCGGCTTTGAGCAGGTTGTAACTGTCGGGTTTGCCCGCGATGCCCTTCCAGACGCCGGGATGGATTTCTTTCCAGGTGATAACTTGCCCGAAAAGCAGGGCAGGAACGAGTATTAAAAACAGGGTTGAAAGGGCTGGTTTTAGATGGCGCATGGGGTTCAGTGGCTCTTGGGTCGATATTATAAGTGGGTATTCAATTTTTATACTAAAAAAATATGGTGGTAAAATAAGTCTATTAAATTTGTAGGATATATAGATTATTGATAATTTTGAGCTTCGAAATCAGAAGACCCCTGGCATTATGTACTACGAAATTGAAGACGAACTGGGCAACGTGTCCACCTTACAGCTCAAACAAAGAATAGCGGAAGAGCAGATCGAACCGCCGAAGGAAGGTGAGCTTGCTCCGTTGTTTTACCTCCGGAATGAGGAAGGTTTCCCGGTGACGTCGCTCACGAGCGCTTCATCGGACAGTGAATCGCGGTCGATTCTCGACCTGGTCCGTTTTAAGCCGCTTGTTCTGAGTTTTTACTGCAATTGCTGGGGGAGTTATGCGCCGAAGCACCTCGAAGCCCTGAAGGCGCTTGCACCGCAGGTGGAGGCTTTGGGTGGGCAGCTGCTGATATTGACCAATGAATCTCAAAAGGAAATCGGGCGCATCGGCAGGAAACTCGATGCCGGGGCGCTGATTTACCACGATAAAAATTACAATGTCGCTCGCTCCTATGGCGTGTTTTCGGAAACCTCACCGATCTGGGACCGCATTGCGGGCATTTCGGAGGAAGTTTTCACGCCTTCGCTCTTTGTCCTCGGCCGTGACCGCCGGGTAGGGTATACTTTTGTCGACGAAAATTTTGACAATGCTCCCGACTTTAAAGCTATTCTGAAGGCTGTTTACGACGGCCGGTAAGAGATTTACATACTTTGGCATTCATACCGTGTCAGCCTGGCAACCATGCATTATCTTTGGTTTTGCCGCTGACACGGTATTTGTTTAATACGATTTCTGGATATGTTATTGAAAAACAGGTTGCAATCGAAGCTTCCCAATGTGGGGATCACCATTTTTACAAAAATGTCGGCCCTGGCCGAAGAACACAAGGCGCTGAACCTGGCGCAGGGCTTTCCCGAATTCGATTGTTCGCCTGAATTGCAGCGGCTGGTGGACAAGCATGTACGGTCGGGTAAAAACCAGTACGCTCCCATGCCGGGCGCATTACCATTGCGGGAAGCGATCTCTAAGCAGACTTTCGAAGCCTCCGGCAGCGAGTACCATCCTGTAACCGACATTACCGTCACGAGCGGCGCCACCGAAGCATTGTTCGTGGCGATCAGCACCGTGGTGCATCCGGGCGACGAAGTGCTCGTCTTCGAGCCGGCCTATGACAGCTACGTGCCGGCTATCGAGCTCAGCGGCGGCATACCGGTTTTTGTAACACTGGACCCTCAATACGATTCCATCGACTGGGGAGCTGTAAAAGCACGTATTACCGAAAAAACGCGTGCGATCATCATCAATACACCGCACAATCCGACGGGTAAAGTATGGACGGCTTCCGATTTGCAGGCACTCGCTGCGCTCGCGGAAGCGCACGATCTGATTGTGATCAGCGATGAGGTTTACGAATACATTGTTTTTGACGGGCGGGCCCATATTTCGGTAGCTTCTATTCCCTCGCTGGCTGAGCGTAGCTTTGTGTGCGGTTCGTTCGGGAAGACATTTCATACCACAGGCTGGAAACTGGGCTATTGCCTGGCGCCTGCGCATTTTACCGCCGAGTTTCGGAAAATCCATCAGTTCCTCGTATTCAGCGTGGTAACGCCATTTCAATTTGCGGTAGCGGAATACCTCAGCGAGCCCGAGCATTATTTATCGCTATCTGCATTCTATGAGCGCAAGAGGGATTTGTTCAATGATGCGATTAAGGACATTGGTTTTATACTGAAACCATCCGAAGGTAGCTTTTTCCAGAATGTTTCTTATGCCAATCTTTCCGATGAGAACGACCTTGCATTGGCTGAGCGTTTGACCAGGGAAATCGGCGTTGCTTCAATACCTGTTTCGGCATTCTACGGAAGAGAAACTGATTTCAAAACACTCAGATTTTGCTTTGCCAAGCATGATGAAACATTGTTGAAAGCCGCAGGCTTGTTGAACACAGCACGTTGGTAGCGCCTGCTTACCCAATTTTTAAAGCGAAAACTACTTCTTAAACAACAATGCCTTAATAGGCTGGATACGCGTGATGATGAGTGTCGGGATGAGCAGGATAGCGGCTGTGATTATAACCGTAGCGATGTTGATCATCGCAAAAATTCCCCAGTCGAACACGATGGGGACGGTGTCCATGTAGTAATTGACGGGATCGAGCGGGATGAGTTTGAACTGATATTGCAACCAGCATAGCAGCAATCCGGCTACATTGCCGATGACGATCCCTTTACGGACCATATCGAGGCCGACCTGGAAAAAGATCATCCTGATTTGCCGGTTGGGGCTCCCAAGCGTTTTGAGCAAGCCGATCAGCGGCGTCCGCTCCATGATCATCACCAGCAGGATCGAGATCATATTGAAGCAGGCCACGAAAAGTATGAGCACGAGAAAAACGGCGGTATTACGGTCGAGGAGGATGAGCCAGTCGAAGATTTGCGGAAAAAGGCTCGTGACTTTTTGAAGGAACAACCCCGGTGGAAGTTCGCGGCGGAGCTTGTGGGTGACCAGGTCGAGGTCGTAGAAATCTTTGAGATAGATTTCATAAGTGCCGACGGAATCTGCCCCCCAGCCATTGAGCCGCTGTACGAGGCCAATATCCCCGATGATCAGGTTATTGTCAAACTCCTCCATTTCGGTTTCGTAGATACCGGCAATGTTCAGCTTGCGCGGCCGCGGCGGGTTTTGGAGTGAATACATGATCACATCGTCGCCGGTTTTCAAGCGCATTTGGGTTGCAATTTTCCGACTGATGAGAATTTGGGACGAATAGCCGTATTTAATGGAAGATGAGTCGGTGCGCCCGATCAGCTTGCCTTCCACGAGGTGTTGTTTGAAAGTATTCCAATCATAATCCTTGCCTACGCCTTTCAGGATTACCCCTTTAATTTCGTCAGGCGTTTTCAGAATGCCCGATTTATGCGCCACCGCCTGCCAGCGCCTGACTTCCGGGATCGTCGGCAATATTTCCGACACTGCATTTTTGACCGGTAGCGGGGCCTCTTCGTAAGTATTGCCTTGTGAAAACGCATTTACATTGATGTGTGCGCTGAATAGGAATATTTTTTGCTGGATGTTTTGCTTGAAACCCAGCAGAACTGCAAAAGCGATGATTCCCACCGCAACACCAATGGCGATACTGGCCACGCCGATCCGCGAAACCGTGGCAGAAAATGATCCTGCTTCGTTATGGCGTATCCGTTTGGCGATGAATGAGGGGAACTGCAAGAGGAATCTGTTCTTTAAATTAGTTGTTGACAAAAATAGGAAAAAACCTTAGCGGTTCGAAAAAGGCATTTTTTTATTAAGTTGCCTGCCTTGATTTATACAAAGACATTACAGAGTCGAAAACATACCACCATCCATGCCATTGATCAAAGTTGCTTCCGGAGTTGTAAACCAGACACCCATGGCCTGGGAGGCCAATACCCGAAATGTCGTCGATGCGATCAAGGAGGCACGGAAGCAGGATGTAAGCCTGTTGTGCCTGCCCGAACTGTGTATTTCGGGTTATGGCTGTGACGACTATTTTTTCGCGCCCGACATGGTTGAACAGGCCCAGCGGTGCCTGCTCGAAGTAGTGGAGGAAACAGCAGGGATGATCGTTGCGGTGGGTTTGCCATTGCGGCATAATGGAAGCTTGTTTAATGCAGCCTGTCTGATTTCCAACAAACAGATTGCCGGCTTTTACTGCAAACAAAACCTGGCGAACAACGGCATTCACTACGAGGCGAGGTGGTTCAGGCCGTGGCAGCCCGGCGCGGTGGAAAGTATCGAAGTGAACCAGATGTTTTACCCGATCGGCGATGTGATTTTTGACGTCGCCTCTGGTCCGGTACTGGGTGGCTCGCACGGTGTGAAGATTGCATTCGAAATATGTGAGGATGGCTGGGTGGCCAATCGTCCCGCGCGCAGGCACTACGAGCGAGGGGTCGATATTATCCTGAACCCCAGTGCGAGCCATTTTGCATTCAATAAATTTATGGTGCGTGAAAAGCTGGTCGTCGATGCTTCCAGGTCGTTCTCATGCAGTTATATTTATACGAATTTGCTTGGTAATGAGGCTGGTAGGGCTATTTATGATGGTGATGCGATGATCGCTTCGAACGGCGACCTGCTCGCTTCCAGTCCGCGGTTCAGCTACGAGGATTTTGTGATCACAACAGCCGTTATCGACACGGAATCCGCCCGATTAAGTCAGGTTCAGAGCAAAATTGCCGTTCCGTCCAAAGAGCGGACGTGGAGGATACCTGCCCGTTTTGATTTTCCGGATATTGAACCTGTATTGCCTCAGGTTTCTGATATTGAGCCGTTTGAAAAAGGCGGTTCTTTAAAAGAAGAAGAGTTCGCAAGGGCGGAATGCCTTGCATTGTTTGATTATCTGAGGAAAAGCCGTTCAAACGGTTTTACGATATCGCTTTCGGGCGGGGCCGATTCCTGCGCTTGTACTGCATTATGCGGGTTAATGATCCGGCTGGCCGATGAAAGTATCGGTATGGACCGCTTCAAGCAGAAACTGTCTTACATGAAGGATATCCAGTCGGCCAAAACCGAGGAGGATCTTGCCAGAGTTTTGATCCATAATATTTACCAGGGAACTGAAAACAGCTCTTCCGATACGCTGGAATCGGCGCGATCGTTGGCCGAATCGATTGGTTCTACATTTTATAATGTGAATATCAACGGCCTGGTAGAGACTTACAAGGGGCTGATAGAAGACCAGATTGGGCGTAAACTGACCTGGGAGCAGGACGATATCGCATTGCAGAACATCCAGGCGCGGGTGCGTGCCCCGGGAGTCTGGCTGCTGACCAACCTCTCGAACCACCTGTTGCTCGCTACTTCGAACCGCTCGGAAGCGGCTGTCGGGTATGCTACCATGGATGGGGATACTTCCGGCAGCATCAGTCCGCTAGCGGGTATCGACAAGCATTACCTGCGCCAATGGCTCCGTTGGCTCGAAACGGTGGGTTGCGAAGTGAAGGGCAAGCACATCCGGATCGAAGGTTTGAAAAAAGTGAATAGCCTGCAACCGACTGCCGAGCTCCGGCCGCTGGCGCAAACGCAGACCGACGAGGCAGATTTGATGCCATACGAGTTTTTAAATGACCTGGAAGGGCTGGCGATCAGGGACAAAAAATCGCCTCTGGAATCGTACAGAAGCCTATATGTGCGCTACAAGGGCATTTACAGCGCCGAACAATTGCTCGGCTGGACAGAGCGTTTCTTTAAATTGTGGAGCCGAAACCAGTGGAAGCGTGAGCGTTATGCCCCATCCTTCCACCTCGACGACCGCAACCTCGACCCCCGTTCCTGGTGCCGCTTCCCGATCTTGTCGGGCGGGTTTGAGAAGGAGCTGGCAGAGCTGCGCGCTTATGTGAATGGGGCAGCGGTGCAGAATGGGCGGAAACGGATTGGGTTTTAGCCTCAGATTTTATTTAAAAATCGGATCCCGGCCTGGAAGCCAATCCAACCATATGCTTTACTGGAGCCATCGGGCTTTTTCCCTATCCAAACGGGAGAAAGCCCTTTTTTTGCTTCTGCATTGATTAATCCCGAATCTTTGGCAAAAAAAGTGTTGAGTGAGGGGCCAGCGAACAAGGCGAACCGGGACCCAATTTTCTTTTCGATCCCTAATGCGAATTTTATGATTCCCTGGTTGATCTCGTCGTTTCGGTCAGTGTTTAGCCATACTATGCTACCTGTAAGATCCGCGTTGGCACTCCAACCTTTACCCAGACGTTGTGCGGTACCGAATCCATAACCGAGGGTAAACAGCGGCTTGTCTTTCGTATCTCCATTGAACCCGAGGTTGAAAATGTTGTAAAACCGCTCTACGCCCGTTTTAAATGCAGTATTGAAATAATTGAACTCATCGGTCGAGAACTCGTAACGGCGGTAGCCATTGCTATGTACCCAGCTAAACAGCCCGAAAGGTACCCTTCCCGTAGAGTCCGCATAGTTGACGAAGCCGATCTGATGGCCTTTCCGCACGGTATGCGCATAATTATAACCGGCTGAAAACTGGTAGCCCTCCAAAACTCCCACAACCACATTACCAACGCCCGCGACCTGGAAACCCGAAAAGTTCTTTCCGGTATAGTTGATGAAATTGGTGCCCTGAAAACCCGTGAAGTTGCCAAGCGTCATGTTAAGGAAGTTGGCGTATTGGAAACCCGTCACGTTGTTACCTACTACATTGGCAACACCGCCAAGCTGAAAACCCGTAACATTGCCCCGCACCACGTTGATCAGACTGCCCACTTCGAATTTAGAAACACCCAACGAGTAACCGGCGATCAGGTTAATGGAATAGTCGTTCACAATATTCCCGCTAAGCTCGTGATTGGTACCTAAAAACGGTAAAATTGATGCCTGGAAGGGCGCGTACAGCGTGTCTTCGATATTGCGGGTGTGCACGGCTTGTTTGGCGGATGCAAATGCGCTTACAAACTTGTTCTGAACCCGACGGTATTTCTTCCGGAGCGTCTCATAATCGGCCCAGGTGATGGCTTTACCGCTTGCCGAGCTGTCGATAAACATCGTATCACGCGGTAACTCCACCTTTGCGAGTTCAAACTGCGGAACTGCCACTCTCGTACGCAGCGAATCCACCTGTACGGGCGTGTGCGTCGCGACCTTCCCGGAAATGGGTTTTAAGGTGTCCGGATTCAGTGAAATCTGCAAATAGGTATCCTTACGGGTAGGAATAGAGATGGATTTGCCGATGTAATCCTCTTTCCTCACTTCCAGACGAAGCGATGATCGCGTAGCCGGAAGGCGGATTTTGTAATAACCATATTGATTACTCACCGCCGATGCCAGTGTTACCGACTCGTAAATACTCGCATTAGCCAGTTTTTTGCCGGTTTTGTTGTCGATAATATAGCCGTTCAGGTCGAAGTTGTCAGGCTCCTCCGGCTTTTCGGATTCCGGTTTTTTTTGAAGGATAATATAGCGGCGGCGTTCCTTGAACGTGACTTTGTCTTTGAAGATGATAACCAATATTTCGCGTACGCTCAGGTTGACCGCCTGGATCGACACGCGGCTTCTGACATCGATCATATCGGGGCTATACGAGAAACTGAAACCGCCGATATTGCCGATTTTTTGCAAAGTCTCGTCGAGCGGCTGGTTGGTTACTTTCAAGTTAATGCGCTTTTCAAGCAATTCCTGCGCCGAAATATGGCCCGGGAGCAGACAAACGCAGATACACCAGAAAGCAATTCCGTAAAGTAGTTTCAAAGCAGGATAACTTGTAGTTTCTATTGGCAACTGTTCCCTTCGAGCCAGTAAACTTTTCCTTCTTTACGAAGGTTAAGGTCGAGGGTTTCGGCGATGACGGACAATGTGGCGTCCACCGGTTCTTTTTCGAAGCGGATCGTAAGCCTGCATTGTGCGATCTTGTCGTTGGAAAGCCGCACGTCCACGTGGTAGCCGTCGCGGATCGAGCTGACGACATCTTGCAGATCGGCCGCATTGAAATCATACACCTGCGTCCGGTAGCCCATCAGATTCATATTGGCTTGGAGGCTGCGGATCGAGTCTTTCAGTACTTCCGCGCTCTGGCCTTTCACAAGTTCGACACGGTGCGCATCTTTGCTCACGCGTACCTTTCCTGTTGCAACATCCACGCGTACAGGAGCTTCGCTGTATGCTTTCACATTAAATGACGTTCCCAAAACCCGTATCTCAGTACCATTTGCCTGAATCACAAACGGATGAGCAGCATCTGGTTTTACATCAAAAAATGCCTCTCCTTGCAGCGAAACCGTTCTGAGATCGCCTTTGAAGTTTTCAGGATAGGTCAATTTAGAATTGTAGTTAAGGAAAACTTTGGTGCCGTCGGGAAGGAGCTGTTCGGTCGTATTGTTGGTGGTAGCAACATTCAGCGACTCCGGCGTTTTATCGGCAATCAGGAAAAACCATCCGAAGGCCATTACCAGAATGGCGATCATTGCGGCTGCCCAGACGGTTACCGGTAACCGGCGTTTCTTCATTTCCGGGCGGAATTCTATGGTTTTTGCTTCGGAAGCCGCCATTGGCGATTTGCCCGCAGCCATTTTACCCTTCATTTTATTCCAAGCTGCATCGGTATCCACCGGAGCACTGCTCTTTTTCATGGAGGCTGTATGGTCCCAGATCAACCGGTAGGCCGCCAGCTCCCGCGCATTGGCTTCCGATTCGGTCAGCCACGCTTCCACATTATTTCTCTCGGACTCCGAAGCGGTGTCGGCCAGGTAGCGTGCCAGCAGTTCCTCCGATATGTTTGCATGAGATGAGTTCATGGTTACGATCCGATTAACTGTTCAACAATGCTACCAAATAACCAAAGTGTAACCGGCAGGTAATCCGCCAGTTCCGTGCGCAGAATTTTCAAAGCTTTCCCTATCTGATTTTCCACCGTTTTAATGGATATTCCCAACTGATCTGCAATTTCCTGATATTTCAACTCTTCAAAACGGCTCAGCCTGAATGCCTTCTGGCATTGCTCCGGCAAAGTGCTCACCGCCCGCTCAATGCGTTCTTCCAGCTCGCTGGCGTGGATAACCTCGGTTACCGAGTCGTACGACCCGCTCGAAAAGTACATGGTATAATCCTTGTGTGCCTCGCGTACCGTGGCGTGTTTGAAGCGGTTGAGGCAGTGATTGTGCACCGCCCGGTACAAATACGATTTCAGCGAAAGTGTGATTTCCAGGTCCTCGCGCTTCTCCCAGATCGTCAGAAACACCGTTTGCACGACTTCTTCCGATTCTTCTTCGTCTTTCAGCATCGTACATGCATAATTGCACAACCTCGGATAATAGGTCCGGAAGGTCTGCTCAAAGGCCTGTTCATCGCCCCGCCGTATCGCGCTGACTATTTCTGGGTCGGAAGAGTGCACCGTTATCTGTTTTTGATTTTCGGTCAAAAATAGATAATCTCTTTCGATTAGCGGTCTCTGATATAGAAGAGCGGTCATTATGGATGTCCTTTGGAGTAAGACAACTTGCCCCCTTAATCCCCCTATAAGAAATTTTATTTTTTTAAATAGGGGGAAAGAGGGGGCCGCTTGTCATAGCGTCAAAACATCTTTTAGCCATGAAACAAACATTCCGTACACTTTCAATTATCCTTGGTATCGCTTCCGTTTTTCAATCTTGTGTGTATATCAATAAGGATGAGGACATTCCGCCGAGAGGTGAAACCACGCGAACTTACGATTTCCGGAATTTCGATGAATTGGAGGTAGGCGATGCAATCCGGGTGAATGTAGTATCAGGCACTGCATTTGAAGTATCGGCCACCGGCGAGCGTAACGACCTCGATGATCTGAACATCTTTGTACAGGACGGCAAACTGACGGCGCGCTACAACAACTCCTGGAAAAAGCGCCAGCGAATGGATATTGACATAACCATGCCAGATTTGGCAGGCGTGGATTTTTCGGGTGCCGTGAATGCCAGGATTGAGGATTTTGTAAACTTGCCAAGTGTCGAGATCGAGCTTTCAGGCGCTTCCCAATGTGATTTTGAGGGAACTGGCACCACATTGAAATTCGACATTAATGGCGCGTCTCGACTCAACACCTTCGGAAAAATGAAGTTCCTGGACGGTGAAGCTTCCGGTGCATCGCAGCTCAATGCATTCGATCTCGAAACCGAAGAGTCCGATCTGGAAGTTTCGGGGGCCAGCCATGCCAAGGTTTGGGTTACACGTTTGTTGGATGTGAAAGCGAGTGGTGCCAGCAATGTCCGTTACCGTGGCAACCCGAAAGTAGAAAAGGAAGTTACTGGTGGCAGTAGTGTCCGCGCGGACTAGGTTCCTCAGGGGATCATTCCATACTTAGCACGGGCCTGCGCTTTGGACATACCATCGAAATGCCACCATTCTGTCGTATTGACTTTGAACCCTCCCTGTGTCATCACTTTTCGCAAAAGCTGGCGGTTTTCAATCTGTTTGGCGGTCAGCTTCCCTTTTTTTAGCATTTCCTGTTCCGAGCGGGGATAGGCCAGCGGGCCAAAAAAATCGAATTTTGTCCCCATATCGAGGGGAATGCCTTTTTCGTCGGTAACGGTGAGGTCGATGGCGCAACCGAAATTATGGTTCGAACCGATTTTTGGATCTGCCACATATTGCGTTTTACTGCGGGCAGGGATTTTCAAATGGTCCAAAGCATTCCAAAGATCGTACTGCGCGGAGTTGGGCCTTGCGGCGTCGTAAACGAGCAACCGGTATCCTGGTTTTGCTTTTTTCAGTAATGCACTGGCTTTGGCAAGCCGTTTGGCCATTTCGGGTTGCAGGTACGCGCGCGTGAGCTCGCCATACACATCACGCCCGATGAAGTTGTCGGTGGTAGAGTATTTCAATTCAACCGAAATATCCGGGTCCATTTTTTGAATATCGACCAGGCCCCGATCCACCATTTTTTGCTCGATGGACGGCAGTGACTTGAATGATTGGGCGGTCGTTTCAAATGCCGCGATACAAGTAAGCAGCAGGTAAAAGGCAGTTTTAAACATAAAAAAATATCCTTGCAAAGGCTGCAAAGATATTCTTTTTGTCGGACCGGGAAGAATGGCTAGTATCGTTTGATATTAATGCTGGTCAGCCCGCCTTCGTAATGCACGATGACTTTTTTCGATGCGGTGTCGAAGTTTGAGGTGCGGTAATAGCCGTTACCTACTTTGTTTAAACCTTCCATGTTTTTCGCATTCAACGCGCCATCCATATGCATTTCGCAGCCCACAGATTCGGGGATTTCGAGCGTTACGGATGCTACACCTGCTTCTATATCGACATTAGCAGTAGGCACTTTGTCGCCGAGACGGATATCCATGTCAGCTACGCCCGTACTTACTTTTAGTTTTTCAACTTTATAATTACTAAAATCAAAATCCCCTTTTCCGGCGCCGATGCCCAGGTCTATACTCCAGACGGGTTTTTCATTCAAATGAATTTTGGCCTGGTTCGAGATTTCCCCGTTTTTGATCTTCACATTGCCTTCTTCCATTTTCAAGGTCACCGACGCGGAGTTATCCAGCTTGTTCACCGAGGTATTCGACCTGAAACCGACCATTGTACTGGTGGTAGCTGCCTCGAAAAGCTTGGCCGTATTGCCATTCAGTGAAAATGACCCTGCACCGCCTTCCAGATTGAAGTTGGCTTTTTGGATAAAATCCTCCATTTCGTAATTGTAGGAGCCATTAATCGGGTTGTTGCGGTCTTTGCTGTAATCGCTGTCTTTATCCTCGTCGTCGTCAGCATCATCGCCATCGTCGTCGTGGTGGAAGCCGTAATCGTGGTCGTCGTTATCGTCGTCATCGTCCCAGCCGAAATTCCAATTATTGCCGTGGTTGTCGAACGCCTGGTGTGTTTTATTCACAACTCCGCCAAAAACAGCCAGTGTAATCAGCAATGCAACGATACCGCCGGAACCGCGCTCCCGGCCTGCGGCAATCAGGATTGCCCCGGCGAGGATGAGCAACACCGGCCAGTAAGGAAGGACGAGGTCCCAGTCGATATTGAGCAGGTTCATACTCCGGAGCAGCCAGATCACCCCAAAAATGACCAGCAAGCCACCCCAAACAATGCCTCTTGAGTTTTTCATGATCTTATATGTTTGATCGGTTAGTATTGTCGGAGTTCAGGAAGTTGCGCAACAGCAGCAATCCGCCGGTTACGATCAGGATAATGGGCCAGAAGAAGCGGCCGAAATCAAAGGCCGTCAGTTCTTCCACCAGGAACAGCGACCCGATGACAATGAGCATTACGCCCCAGAAAATGTTTTTGAAATTCATGGCTTTATAGTTTATGGTACGATTCAGGAAGGTTAGTTGACTTTAATGACGTCGTCGTCACCATTGTCCGGCTTTTTCAGTTCAGGGTCTTCGGGGAAATGAGATTCCGGCGAAGAACTTGGTGAAAACGGTGTGTAAGGCTGCGGATCGGGTCCCGGATCCACCGGTTCAACCGGCGGGGGAGTAGTTGGGTACACCGTCGAATTGTTTTCCTGTACCTTATCGCGTTGGCGAAGTATCAGAAATGCGCCCACGCCAATGAGCACGATGGGCCAGAAGTATTTTTTAAATGACCACCAGAACGGCAGGTCGTCCACCAGCATCAATCCACCGAAAAAGATCAGCACACCGCCAAGGATCATCATCGTCTGATCGGACCTCTTTTTGTCGGACAGCGGATCAGTTGGTTTGGAAGGTTCTGAGCCGAACACATTGTGGGTGGCGTATACTTCCCCGGCGGGGCCGATCGGTAGCACAGCCCAAAGGATGATGTAAAGCAATCCGGTCATCCCAAAGCCGGGAGGCAGTATCGGCAGTGCCATTACGACGAAGATCACGCGGACGATCACGACGTCAATTTGCAGATACTGAGCGATTCCCGCACAAACTCCCCCGAAAACTGCCTGGTCAGGTATACGATGCAATTTCTTTTCCATGATTAGTTTAGTGTTTATTTGTAATCAAAGGTAGTAGGTAATGCAAGATACTGTAAACCGGAAAATTATTATCGGCGAAAGGGCGTGTTAAGCGGATGTTTTTAGTGAGAATGTGATTTAAATGGGTGAAAAACGGCCTTATTGTTCTTCGAGCGCTTCCAGAATGTCCATCATGGAGCCAAAGTCCTTGTAACCGGGACGGATTTCTTCACTTCCGCGCAATGCAATACCGATATTCGGAAGCAGCTCGGTGAGCGCACTGACGGTAAATTCATTGTCGAGCCCGAAGCCTACCAGTACGGGATAATCGGCTTCGATTGCACCAAGCGCCTGCATCCACGACTCGGACAGCTCCGCTTCGTCGTCACTTTCAAGGAGGAAGTGCGTCACTTCGCCTTCATACCGGCTCAGGATCGGTACAATTTCTCCGGCCTCGTAGAGATCGACACTTACCCTTAGCAGCAGCGGCAAACCCAATTCGGTGCGGAGGTAGCTCAGCAAGCCGGGGTCGTTCACCTGCACGGCGTGTACCGGATATTGGGTCAGGGTGCTCATAATGGCCTCCGGATCGGTCTTACCCGTCTCCGCGACGAGCGTCACACCGGCCAGCCAGGAACAGATATCCTCGAATTTTTTGGGGGAAATATAATTGGGAGAATCTTCGTCAATAGAAAAACCAAGCATTTCAACACCCATTCCCGCACAATAGCGCGCGTCGGAGAGGTTGGTAACATTGCTGATTTTTACGGTTTTAGTAAGCATTGAAACAGTACTATGTATGTTAACTATATGTAATCAAGGTCGATATGGAACCTTCTCTTCTTGAAGTAGTCCGCGGAGGCTAACGTCTACATCGAGGTTGTACCAATAGATGCCCGTTTCGGACACTGTATATTGGTCTAAATCGTAATCGTCTGCTTTCTTTAAAAATGGGAAAGAAGATAGCGGTTTCGTAATCACCCGTTTATCGCTTAATATAAACAGTGCCAAATCTAGGTCTCTCGCGAAGCCAAAATGCCGGATTCGCAATCCACTGGTCTGGATAAAACGATCAAGATCATCCGCAATATCGACTACCTGATCGTCATCCGATCCGTTGAGGAGGGCTTGAAGTTTCTTACTTATTAAAGGTATCTTGCCAGGCTTGAATGATTTTTCCATAGTTACAGACGACGATATCTATGATGCTTCTCAACTCCTTCTTTTTGAAACCACGGTTGTAGGAGATTACAATTTCCGGAACCAACACAATTCTGGCTTCACAGTTTGCCTTCTCAACGTGAATGTGAATCGGTTCGTGTTCATTCAAATAGAAGAAAAACCGGAAACCATTAATGTATAACACGGTTGGCATATCAAAATTAGCTAAAAAGTGGCAGAAAAGAACAAAGGCGAAGACTGGTCGCGGATGCGGCCTGTTCTTCGCCAAGGTTGTAATGAAGGAATGTTGAGTCTGCTACTTACTTCGCCGAAAACTTATACTTCGTAGTAGTTTTATAAGTCTCGCCCGGATTCAATGTCGTAGTCGGGAATTGAGGCTGGTTTGGTGAATCGGGGTAGTGTTCGGTTTCGAGGCAGAAGCCGAAACGCTTCGAATAGGTTGCGCCTTTGCCGGTCAGTTTGCCATCGAGGAAGTTGCCGGTGTAGAACTGAACGGCGGGCTCGGTGGTGAAAACTTCCATAACGCGGCCGCTTTCCGGCTCACGTACGGTAGCGAATTGTACCAGACCTTCGCCGCTGCGTTTCAGTACCCAGCAGTGGTCGTAACCTCCGCCGGCTTTGATCTGCTCGTCCTCGGTTTTGTTGATTCCGGCGCTGATTTTGGTAGCCTTGCGGAAATCGAATGGCGTTCCTTCTACGGCGCGTAGTTTGCCGGTAGGGATGAGTGTCGTGTCCACAGGCACGATGCTATCCGATTCGAGCGTCACTTCGTGGTCGAGAATGTCGCGTTTCAGGCCCGTGAGGTTGAAATACGAATGGTTGGTCAGGTTCACCACGGTCGGTTTATCGGTCGTTGCGGTGTAATCGATCGTCAATGCATTCTCGTTATCGAGCGTGTAAACGACTTTTACCGTCAGGTTTCCCGGGTAACCTTCTTCCATATCCTTGCTGGTGTATTCCAGTTGCAACCCTACCACCGAATCTTGCTTGATTTCGGTTGCTTTCCAGATCACTTTGTCGAAACCTTTCGTGCCACCGTGCAGTGCGTTCACGCCATTGTTGATCGCCAGCGAGTATTCCTGGCCATTCAGCTTGAATTTACCCTTCGCAATACGGTTGCCGTAACGGCCTACCAACGCGCCGAAGAACGGGTGACCGCTCAAATAGGGTGCCAGTGAATCGAAACCGAGCACCACATCCGCCCATTGGCCGTTCTTGTCCGGCGCGGTGAGTTTGGTGACGATCCCGCCATAGTTAGTAATGTTGACGGTCATGCCGTTGGCGTTGGTCAGTGTGTAAAGGTCAGCCTGCTGGCCGTCGGGGAGTTGGCCGAAAGCCTCTTTGGAAATGGTACTGATCATTTTTTCTTCGTTCTTGGTTTTTGAGCAACTGAAAATGGCCAGGCCAACCAGTGCGGTGAGTAAAACAGAGATTCTTCTCATGGTCAAAGGTTAAGAGTTTGGTAAATGGTCAGGTTAGGCAAGTGCAACTTCCTCGGTGCCGTCCGTGATTTTCACGCGGTAGCAAGGCAGGTCAATTTTGTATTTTTCAAGATAGGCTTCCTTCATCTTGGCTTCAAAAGCGTCAACACCTTCTTTTTTCACCAGATTAATGGTACAACCTCCAAAACCGCCGCCCATCATCCGGGCGCCCAGTACGGAATCGTCGTCCAATGTCTGCGCCACGAGGAAATCGAGTTCCGGACAGCTTACTTCATATTCATTTTGCAGCCCGAAATGGGTTGCATACATTTTCTTGCCAAAATCGGGGAGGCTACCTTGCACAAGCAGGTCGCAGGCGTCCTGCACGCGCTGGATTTCCTCGGTTATGAACTTGGCGCGACGGTACACCACATCACCCATTTCGTCTTTGTGCTGCTTCACCAATGCCGGGGAGGCATCACGGAGGCTTAGCACCTTAGCGTCATATTGCTGCAAAATGGCGGTTGCCTTTTCGCATTCCTGCCGACGGGTGTTGTATTCCGAGCTGGCCAGTGAATGTTTAACTAATGTATCGCAAAGCACGATCAGGTAGTCGTTCATCGGGAACGGGAAGTACTCGTATTCGAGCGAGCGGCAGTCGAGGCGGATAACCGATTCTTCTTTGCCGAATGCCGAAGCAAACTGGTCCATAATGCCGCATTGCACGCCTACGTATTCATTCTCCGCTTTTTGCGACATTCTTACAATGCTGAAACGGTCGAGGTTCAGGCCGTAAATTTCATTCAATGCAAACAACAGGCAGCATTCCAATGCCGCCGAAGACGAAAGCCCGGCGCCTACCGGCACATTGCCGCCGAATGCCGCCTGAAAACCACCGATTTTCAAACCCTTCTTTTGTATTTGTTCCACAATGCCTATTTGGTAGTGCGGCCACGATTTCTCAGGCTTGGAAAGATCGTCCAATGAAAATGAATAGGTCTGGTCGAGGTCGGCTGCATAGAGGATCACCTGGTCGTCTTCGCGCGGTGCGATGACGAAATACACGGCTTTATCGACACTTGCGGGCAGTACGAAGCCATTGTTATAGTCCGTATGCTCGCCGATGAGGTTAATGCGGCCCGGTGAGCGGAACACGCGCACGACTTCGCGCGTGGCAGTTCCAAATTTCAAAAAATACTTATCCTGGATACCTTCTGCGATATCGGTTTCTGTCAGTAACATGTCAGTTTCGGTCGGTTTAATATCCTTTTACAAGGCTCACTTCATTGGCGATTGCGGCGCCGTTTTGTATGGCAAAAATGTTGTTCAGAAATAAATCTACTTTGCCCATATGCTCATTTTTATGCCCGCCTCCCGTATGTTGGGTTAAAATCACATGGTCCATTTGCCAAAGCGGACTGTCTCCCGGCAGTGGCTCCATCTCGGTAACGTCGAGCACGGCGCCGTCGAGCTTCCCGGATTTCAATGCGTCGATCAGCGCATTTTCGTCAGTAGTACTTCCGCGACCCACGCTAGCATAAACGCTCTGGTCTTTCATGGCAGAAATAAATTCCGCATTCACGAAATGCTGGGCAGTTCCTGGTAACGTGTTGACCACCAGATCGGCATGTGGCAGCTCGTTGAAAAGATCTTCCTTGCTGCGGAGATCGGCTTCCTGCGAGGTGCGCGCCATTAAATGCGTGGTACAGCCTAATCCTTTCAAAATCGCATTCACCGACTGGCCAATCGTTCCGGCACCGAGTATGATCACATTCTGTTTGTACAAAATCTTCAACTCGGCACGCAGCGGTGTTCCGATCCACTCGTTTTTCTGTTTTAAAAGCGTCAGCCGGTCGATGCCGCGGTACAATGCGAGCACGCCGCCCACGATCGATTCAGCGCATGGGCGTGCAAACCAGTCGCCCATATTGGCCGTTTTGATATGATCGGGAATAGCCACCGACGAGTATTGATCGAATCCGGCGGAATCGAGTTGCCAGAATTTCAGATTGGCGGGAATACTTTCAAACCACGCCACCGGCGGGTTGCCCAGGATGTAGTCGGCGTTGGCAAACCAGGATTTAAGTTCCTCATTGCTGGCCGCTTCGGTGCGGAAATGGATCTGATGCTGCGGGGTAAGTGCTTCGCTTAGTTTAGCATTCAGCGAGCCGTCGAGTATGGCGTGGCAGTATATGATCATCTATTGTTTTTGTTTTAAAGAAGCAAGGTAAAATGATTTACCTGTAATATCTGCTAATCAGACGGTGAAATAGGCCTTTGTCCTCCATAATGGAAGCACTTTCAGATCTTTTTCAGGATTTTCCTGGCTCTCGACTGGAACGCGGCCTGTTCATATTCTACCGATTCTTCGAGGAATACGCGCAACTCTGTTCGGATTTCCGGGTAAATTTTGGATAGGTTAAAAAGAATGGTCAGACAAAACGTACGTATAGCAATGGCTATCTGGCGGTTCGAAATGATCCCGAATGCGGCGTCCATCAGCTCGCCATGAAATTCATCGGGGATGCTGATGTCTTGTAAAATACGCGCACTGTTCCGGATCACCGCGTCATGAATATCCGATCGTTTCAACTGGCTCACCAGCACGCCGATGTACGGACGGATCAGCTCCGGACGCTCCCGTGTTGCAATGCTCACGCTGTACGCGGCGCGTTGCGCGAGGTGGTACTCGTCCGATTCGAAGCAATGCATCAGATGCCTGAATGCATCCTCCGAAGTGCAGGCGTACATCGCCACTTCGGTCGCTTTCCGCTTCGACTGGTAGGGGTCGGTCAACAATTCTTCTTTGATATTCATGATTTTGAAAGGTCTAAATGCAAATGCCCCACGTTTCGGCAGGGCATTCGCAGACATTACTTCGGGTTCGGTCAATTATTTGATTTCACCCACCATGTCTTCCGGTTTTACCCATGCATCGAATTCTTCTGGCGTCAGGTAACCCAGCGAAACGGCGGTTTCTTTCAGCGTAGAGCCATTTTTGTGAGCGGTCTGCGCGATTTCGGCAGCTTTATAATAACCGATTTTAGTATTCAATGCAGTAACCAGCATCAGTGAGTTGTTCACGTGCTTCTTGATATTCTCATGCAAAGGCTCGATACCCACCGCGCAATTATCGTTGAACGAAACGCACACATCGCCTATCAAACGGGCAGAATGCAGGAAGTTGTAAGCCATCAGCGGTTTGAAAACGTTCAGTTCGAAGTGGCCGTTGGAACCACCGATGCCGATCGCCACATCGTTACCCATCACCTGAGCAGCTACCATGGTCATGGCTTCGCATTGGGTAGGGTTCACTTTACCCGGCATGATAGAGCTTCCCGGTTCATTATCAGGAATATGGATCTCGCCGATACCCGAACGCGGGCCCGACGATAGCATGCGGATATCGTTACCGATCTTCATCAGACTCACCGCAACGGTTTTCAATGCCCCGTGCGCTTCCACAATTGCGTCATGTGCCCCGAGCGCTTCGAATTTGTTTTCCGCAGTGATAAATGGCAGGCCGGTCAATGCGGCGATGTGACGCGCTACATTTTCGGAATATCCCGGAGGCGTGTTAATGCCTGTTCCTACCGCGGTACCGCCCAATGCCAGTTCCGAAAGGTGCGCCAATGTATTATGAATAGCTCTCAAACCGTGATCGAGTTGCGAAGCATAACCTGAAAACTCCTGGCCTAGCGTCAGTGGTGTAGCGTCCATGAAGTGCGTACGGCCGATTTTGACTACATTTTTAAATGCTTCTGATTTCGCTTTCAGCGTATCACGCAGCTTGGTAATGCCCGGAATGGTCACGTCCACCAGAATTTTGTAGGCCGCAATGTGCATCGCAGTAGGGTAGGTGTCGTTCGACGACTGTGACTTGTTCACATCGTCGTTCGGGTGCAAAAACTTGGTTTTATCAGCCAGGTCGCCGCCTTGCAGCACGTGCCCGCGGTAGGCGATCACCTCGTTGCAGTTCATGTTCGACTGTGTTCCCGAGCCGGTTTGCCACACTACCAATGGAAACTGGTTGTCGAGCTGGCCGGTCAGGACTTCATCGCAAACTTTGCCGATGAGGTCGCTTTTTTCCTGGGGGAGAATGCCGGCTTCGAAGTTGGTGATAGCGGCTGCTTTTTTCAGGTATGCGAAGGCTTTGATGATTTCCTTCGGCATTTTATTGATATCCTGTGCGATAGGAAAGTTCTGGATCGAGCGTTGCGTCTGGGCGCCCCAGTATACATGCGCAGGCACCTGCACTTCGCCCATCGTGTCTTTTTCTATACGGTATTCCATTTTTGAAGTAGAATGATAATGTAAAATGAACAATGTGCGGTAAAGTTAGGATCGGGTTTGCAGTTTCTGGAGTTTTTTATGGATAAATGTTCAGCTCTGAAAAAAGAATGTTTAGATTGACCAGCCTGTATCCTAAACACCGCTTTTATGACACCCAAAATCAATATCTATCCCGACTATGCGCTGATGAGTGCCGCTGCGGCTGAGCGGGTGATCGATCTGATGAACCACAAACCCGAATCGGTCATCTGCTTCCCGTCGGGCAGCAGCCCGAAAGGCATGTTCGACGCATTGGTAACCGCCAACCAGAACGGTCGTGTTGATTTTTCTAAATGCATTTTCATTGGCCTCGACGAATGGATAGGCCTCGGCTCCGGCGACGACGGCAGCTGCCGCGATCTCCTCGACCGTGATTTTCTGAAACCTATCGGCCTCCATGCAGATCAGATTGTCTTTTTCGACGGCAAAGCATTCGACCCGCAGGCCGAATGCGACCGCGTCAATAAGATTGTAGAAGGCCTCGGTGGCCTCGACCTCATTATATTAGGTGTTGGAATGAATGGTCACCTTGCCCTCAACGAGCCCGGCACTTCCTGGAACACCTACGCCCACATTTCGGAGCTCGATACCGTTACGGTTGAAGTAGGGCAGAAGTATTTCAAACAGGCGACCACGCTTACCCGTGGCATTACCGTCGGTATCAGGCACATTCTGGAAGCGCGTTCGGCGATTTTGCTTGCTTCGGGCGGATCAAAAGCGCCGGTTATCCAGCGCGCACTCGCGTTCCCGGTTTCGAAGGACTTCCCGGCGACAGTTTTGCAAAACCATATGAATGCAGAGTTTATACTGGATGCGGACGCTGCGGAGTTGATTTCGTAATGGGTTGTTTGTAAAATGCGCGTTAATGAAATCACTTTTCAGAGCAGCATTTCAACCTCAAAACAGATATTTTATCCTGCCGAAGGACTAATTTCTATCCGCTTCACTGAAATTGCGACGCCATTTCCAGCCGAATGCCCTTCCCGCCTAAATTTGACGCAGTTCTTTGTGAACGCCCGTCAATCGGGGTAATGGTTTTTGCTTTTGGATCCCTCAGCCAAAATCCAGCAAAACAAAAAGGAACCGTGTGCAATTCACGGGCAGTCGTGCTACTGTAAGTATCTGTCCTGACGATTTCAGGACTCGTTTTTACCCTCGCGTCCCATTGCAGCGCCCAGGCGCGGCGAGAAGGGCGGTAAAAATGATACAAGCCAGGAGACTTGCCATTATCCTCAATGGCTTCTCCCTCACGGGTGGGGGGTAGTCAAGTATTGATTTACCACATTTTATTGCAGTACCACAGGCTTCCCGGCTGGTTCGGGGGAACTGTATCTGTTCGTTTCGCAGGGTAGCCTCGCCGTTGCCGCGATAGATGAAGTACCGGCCAACGTCCGCAACAGGCGTTTGCAGGGATGGGAGGGTGTTTTCACAGGGTTTTTATTAACTCTTTAAACACAAAAAAACATGTTGTCACACAATCTTGGCTACCCGCGCGTGGGGAGCCTCCGTGAGCTTAAAAAAGCCAACGAGCAATTCTGGGCGGGTACAATCGACCGCGATGCACTGCAGAAAGTTGCCCGCAAAATCCGTCACCAGAACTGGGAAACGCAGCAGAATGCAGGCATTAGCCTCATTCCTTCCAATGATTTTTCGCTTTACGACCACGTCCTCGACACGTCGCTGATGGTAGGGGCCATTCCCGGGCGTTACCACCAGTTGCTCGACGGTAAATCCAACAAGGAGCTCGATCTCTATTTCGCAATGGCGCGCGGTTACCAGAAGAACGGGCTGGATATCAATGCCATGGAAATGACCAAATGGTTCGACACCAACTACCATTACCTCGTTCCCGAGTTTGTGAAAGACCAGAAATTCAAGCGGTACTCCGACAAGGTTCTGCTGGAATTTGAAGATGCGTTGCAAAAGGGTATTGTTACAAAACCCGTATTACTTGGGCCGGTCACCTATTTGCTTTTGGGTAAAGAAAAAGAAGCCGGGTTCGATCGCATCGATCTGCTGGATAGTCTTTTACCGATTTATATATCAATATTAAAAGAACTCTCGGCTAGGGGTGCCGAATGGGTGCAGCTCGACGAGCCCGGATTGGTATTTGATTTAAATGAAAAGGAAAAACTGGCTTTTCTGAGCGCTTATAGCCAGATCAGGGAGGCGCTTCCGAAGCTGCGTATTTTGGTAACGACGTATTTCGGGCCCCTCGAAGATAACCTGGGAATTGCGACCGCATTACCGGTGGATGCATTGCATTTGGATTTGACACGTGGAGCAGAAACATTACCGCAAATTCTGGTTGATGATTCATTTGTATCATCCACTAAAAAGCTCTCACTCGGTGTTGTCGACGGCCGGAATATCTGGAAAAACGACTACCGCAAGTCGCTGAAATGGATTAAGACGGCGGTAAATGTGCTGGGAGAAGATCGGGTTTTGGTGGCTCCGTCGTCGTCGCTGCTGCATAGCCCGTACGACTTGGAGCTTGAAAAGAATGAAGCGGTACTGACGCCGGAGATCAAAAACTGGCTGGCATTTGCCAAGCAGAAACTGCATGAGGTAACGACATTGGCAAGGCTCACAACGCTTGACTGTTCGAACGATAGTGCATTTCTGGCCAATCAAAAAGCCATTGAAAGCCGCCGCACTTCCGCATTGATCCACAAGCCGGCCGTTAAAGCAAGGGTTAGCGAAGTGAGGGAATCGGATTTTGACCGGCAGAATGCATTTGCAATCCGGCAAGCCATTCAATTGGAAAAACTGAAATTGCCATTATTCCCATCGACTACCATCGGCTCGTTCCCACAAACCGACGAGGTAAGGCAGCTTCGTGCGCAGTTCAAAAAAGGCGCATTGACGTTGGACGAATACGAGACCCGCATTCGTGAAGAGATCGTCGACTCGCTGCGCTGGCAGGAGGAGCTCGGAATAGATGTACTTGTTCACGGGGAATTCGAGCGAAACGATATGGTGGAGTATTTCGGCGAGCAGCTTTCCGGGTTTGTTTTTACCCAAAATGGCTGGGTGCAGAGCTACGGCAGCCGGTGCGTGAAGCCCCCAATCATTTATGGCGACGTGGAACGCGCGGAGCCAATGACGGTGAAATGGTCGGCGTTTGCGCAGGCCAACTCCGCAAAACTGGTAAAAGGCATGCTTACCGGCCCTGTTACGATCCTTCAATGGTCTTTCGTACGTGACGATCAGCCCAGGAAGGATACCACGTTCCAGATTGCGCTCGCGATTCGCGACGAGGTGGTTGATTTGGAAAAGGCGGGCATTAAAGTGATCCAGATCGACGAACCGGCGATCCGAGAAGGCTTGCCGCTGCGGAAACATGCCTGGAAAACCTATTTGAAATGGGCAGTGGACGCATTCCGGTTGAGCGCCGCAGGCGTGGCCGACCAGACGCAGATCCATACGCACATGTGCTATTCGGAGTTCAACGACATTATCGATTCCATCGCGGCGATGGACGCCGACGTGATCACGATCGAAACTTCGCGTTCGCAAATGGAGCTGCTCGACGCATTCGCGCAGTTCAATTATCCGAATGAAATCGGCCCGGGCGTGTACGACATCCATTCGCCCCGCGTGCCGACGGTCGACGAGATGATCCTGTTGCTCGAAAAGGCATTGAAGGTCATTCCGGCGCGGAACCTCTGGGTGAACCCGGACTGCGGATTGAAGACCCGCAAATGGCCGGAAACCGAAGCGGCTTTGCGTAACATGATTTCTGCGGCTAACTTGCTGCGCGAATTGGTCGAAGTCGCGGGGTAGCGACAACCCCTTTCAAGCTAAGGCCAGGGCTCTCCTGGCCTTAGCTTTTTTATCATTAAAATGCCGTTATGTTGACACTTGAAGAAAAAATCATCGCCTCGGAAACACGCGTTTTTAAAACTGTTTTCCCCAATAACACCAATCATTACGATACCCTTTTCGGCGGAACCGCGCTGTCGATGATGGATGAGGTCGCTTTCATTGCAGCAACGCGGTTTTCGAGGTTGAGATGCGTTACCGTTTCGTCGGACCGTATCGATTTTACACATCCGATCCCTGCGGGGACCATTATCGAGCTGGTGGGCCGCGTCGAGACCGTTGGGAACACTAGTATGAAAGTCCGGGTGGATATTTTCGTAGAGAAAATGTACGAGGTGAGCCGGGAAAAGGCAGTGACCGGGATTTTTACGTTTGTGGCACTGGACGAAAATCATAAGCCCACCCGGATTTTACAGGAATAACCCGAATGCTAAGTTTTATTAATATTCAATATTTATATTATATAAAGATTTTTTTGGACATTATATTTGGGTATCTGTATACCCTTGCTCTGTTCAATGAAATCACGTCTACTATTCTTTTCTTTCATTTTTGCCCTGCTTTTATTCTTAATTGCAGAAATACTGCTTCGTATCAGCCTTATATTTTTCGGTTATCCATTTCTCCGCCCTTCGGATTACCTGTATAACGGATTTTACGAAAACATGAACGATGTCCGGGACAAGCCGATTGTCCGGGGTGCAGGGGTGAAAAACATACTGATTTTGGGCGGTTCGGTCGTCAGTACGCCGTGGTCGCACCTGGAAAGCCGGTTGGATACGATCCTGCAAAAGCATTACGGCAAAGAAAGCCGGTTTGCTATCTATAATGTTGCGGGCGCCGGCCATACTTCCCTGGATAATGTATTGAAATACAAACTGCTGGAAGATAAGCAGTTTGACCTGGTGCTTTATTATGAAGCGATAAACGAGAACCGGGCCAACAATATCCCTCCACAATATTTCCGGAAAGATTACACGCATATTAAGTGGTACCACGACATCGAGCTCTTGCGGCGGCACCGGGAAATCAATGTGACCGTCATTCCTTATTTGGTTGATAAGCTAATATCAACAGTCCGGGACCGTATGACGCACAGAATTTATGTCAGCGCAGAAAAGGTAGATCCGCAGTATGCAAAATTTGGGGGGGACATTAAAACCGGGGAGCCCTACCGGCAGAATATCGAAGAGCTTATAAAAATTGCACAGACACGGGGCGAAAAGTTGCTGCTCATGAGTTACGCGACCTATTTCCCCCCGAACGTGACGCTTACGGGCGAGCAGGAGGATATGAAGCATTTTGCGGGGTGCTACTTCGCATCGCCGGTCGTGATCTGGGGAAAACCGGAGCACGTCAAGAAGGGAATAGATGTCCATAATCAGGTAATCCGGCGACTATCGAAGCAGTATGGCACGTTATTTCTGGATATGGAGAACACCATGCCGAAGGACCCCAGCCTGTTCTGCGATGTGTGCCACGTAAGCGAACCCGGAGCACAGCGCTTCGCCCATGAAATTGTAGAATTTATCGTGCGGCAGAAAATACTGGAATAGCTAGCCGGGTGTCGTTTGCAAAATGCTTATCTTGCACGCCTTTTGAACGGTGTAAGACGAAACTGTACACATTATTCTAATCACTCATTAATGAAAATTTTAGGTATTTCGGCTTTCTATCATGATTCGGCCGCGGCTCTTATAGATAATGGCGAAATTGTAGCCGCAGCACAGGAAGAGCGTTTTACACGCAAAAAGCACGACCCCGGGTTCCCCTCCAATGCAGTTGCCTTTTGCCTCGAATACGGCGGGCTGTCGATTAACGAGCTGGATGCCATCGTTTTTTACGATAAGCCACTTCTGAAATTTGAAAGACTACTCGAAACCTACTACGCATTTGCACCCAAAGGCGTTCGGTCGTTTTTGACCGCAATGCCGGTGTGGATCAAGGAAAAAATGTTCCTGAAACGGCTCATTAATGAGGAGCTGGAAAAGCTGGGCTACGATAAAAAGAAGAAGGTGAAGATGCTCTTCCCCGAGCACCACCTATCGCATGCTGCCAGTGCATATTACCCTTCTCCGTACGAAAAATCCGCTATCCTGACGATCGATGGCGTCGGCGAATGGGCAACGGCGTCGATCTGTCTCGGCGAAGGAAAAGACATCAGCATTCTCAAAGAGCTGCGTTTTCCGCATTCGCTCGGGCTGCTTTACTCCGCATTCACTTACTTCCTGGGTTTCCGTGTAAACTCGGGAGAATATAAGCTGATGGGCCTCGCCCCGTATGGTGACCCAACTTCACCGGACATCAAGCGTTACGAAGACATTATCCTGAAAGAACTCATCGATCTGAAAGAAGACGGCTCGGTTTGGCTCGATCAGGAGTATTTCGACTATGCAACTGGCCTGAAAATGGTCAATGAGCATAAGTGGGAGGCATTGTTCGGCTTTAAAACCCGCAGGCCCGAAGATGCGCTCGAAGCGATACATTGTAACCTTGGCCTTGCGATCCAGAATATCACCGAAGAAGCGGTGGTAAGGATGGCGAAAGAAGCCAAACGTCTTACCGGTGCCGACTACCTTTGTATGGCGGGAGGTGTTGCATTGAACTGCGTATCAAATGGTAAGCTTCAAAAGGCCAATATTTTTAAAGATATCTTCATCCAGCCGGCAGCCGGTGACGCGGGAGGCGCGTTAGGCGCCGCACAAGCCGCTTTCCATATTTATTTCGGACAGGAAAGAAAAATCACCTGGAAGGCCGATGCCATGCGCGGATCTTACCTCGGGCCTACCTTCTCCGATCTCGACGTCGCGTTGACAGCCAAGAAATACAAGGCGCATTACACCTACTACGAGAACTTCAAAGACCTGACGCAGGAAGCAGCCAGGTTGTTGTCGGAAGGGAACGTAGTAGGCTGGGTACAGGGACGGATGGAGTTCGGCCCACGTGCGCTGGGTGGTCGCAGCATTCTGGGCGACCCTCGCAATGCCGAAATGCAGAAAAAATTGAATTTGAAGATTAAATACCGTGAATCGTTCCGGCCGTTTGCGCCTTCGGTACTGGCAGAGGATTGCCAGGATTATTTCGATTACGATGGTATTTCACCCTATATGTTGCTGGTTCACCCGGTTGCGGAAAACCGTCGAAAGCCGGTGCCTGCGAATTACGGCTCGCTGGATTTGCGTGAAAAACTCTATTTCGAGCGTTCCGACCTGCCTTCGATCACGCACATCGACTATTCGGCGCGTATCCAGACGGTACATAAAGATACCAATCCTCGTTACTACGATCTGATCGACGCTTTCAAGGCATTGACAGGCTATGCGGTGATTGTAAACACAAGTTTCAACGTCCGAGGGGAACCGATCGTTTGCACGCCGAACGACGCCTACCGTTGTTTCATGCGTACCGAAATGGATTACCTGGTAGTGGGGAACTACATTTTTGACAAAAAACAGCAGTCCGAATGGCTGGAAAAAGATAATTGGAAGGAAGAATTTGTTCTTGACTAATCCTCTAATCACCGAGCACCCAAAGTAATGGCATCTAAAATTGTTACAAGCATAATCCGCATTCTCTTCCTGGGATTGCTGTTTGTGTTCCTGTTTTATCCGGACAAATTCCACATCAAATTCGACTACCCGGGATACCCTCAGAGCGATAGCTGGCATGTCAGGCTGGCCAAGTTCGCATTTTGGTTTTTGCTGATTATCGAAATCCTGCGCATCTTCTATTATGGTGTGGTTAAAAGCAAGGCCAAAGGCTTGGTTGCCAATATTGTAACGATTATTACGCCGCTGATCGTCGTACTGATTTTCCTTGAAATTGTATTCATGTACGTGCCGCAAAGCCATGAGGGCGTGCTGTCGAAAGCGTCGCAAATCTGGTGGGAGAAATACTGGCATCCGGTTAATGCGTTGGGTTACCACGACAAGGAAGTTCAGAACGAGCCGGGAAAGAAGAAAGTGCTTGTAATTGGCGATTCATTTGCAGCGGGTCACGGATTGAAAGACGTCAACGAGCGCTTCTCCAATATGTTGGAGGCTAAGCTCGGAGTGGACAAATACACCATTTATAATCTGGGAATGTCGGGGGCGGATACGCGCGACGAAGTGAAGCGCCTGAAAGAATTTCCGGTAAAGCCGGACATCATCATTCTCGAATACTTTCCAAACGACATTGAAAAAGTGGGCCGCGAGAAAGGCTTGACGCTCACGGGGGCAGAGCCCTATGCCGACCTCAAAGGCCCGACCGCGACCATTGTGAAACGCTTTTACCTGCCTAATTTCATCTACTGGCAATTGCCGCACACCGGTTTCAGCACTTTTGAGAAATTTGTACAAACAGCCTACACCGATACCACCGTGCTGAATGCGCATTTGAGAGACCTTTCGGGAATACTAGCGTATCGCGACAGCACGAAAGCTCGGATGTACGCCGTGTTCATCCCCTTCCTGTTCCAGGTGGATAAAAGTGCCGGGTATACCAAACCGGTAGAAGATTACCTGAAATCGAATAATGTGAAGGTAGTGGGTATCAATGATGGTGTCGTTAAAATTCCTGAGAAAGAGCGTGTTGTAGGTAAAAATGACGGCCACGGCAGCGCAGCGCTAAACCAGCTGATCGCCGACAGGCTCTACCAGGCAATGGACAAACGATAACTCAGAATTAACGGGTTAGAAGTGTACATTAAAATAATTAAGTTCTAAATTTGATTTTTAAACACTATATCGAGATGGATTTTTTGACAGATTTGTTTGCATTTATGAAGGAGCGTAAGAAGTGGTGGCTTGCTCCTGTGATCATCGTTCTGCTACTAATTGGTGTCCTGATCGTAATCGGAGGTGGTTCGGCTGTGGCGCCTTTCATCTACACTTTGTTCTGATTTTCAGTACAACGCAGATCAGTCCAGTTCCTATCTGAAACTTCGCCGGCAGCAGTGCATCACGCATGGCTGCCGGCAGTAATATCACAATTATCAAAATGAGTGAATCCGAAAAAGTCAAAGCGCAGCTGGTGATCGTGACCGGGCTGGTTGTCATGTATTTTATTTTCAAATCCCAATACCCCTATTTCCTTATCGCCGCGGCGGTAATCGGCGTTTTCAGCCTTGCAATCCCGGCTTTTGGCGACCTGATCGTGAAAGTTTGGTATAAAATAGCGGAAGTGCTGGGCGCGATAAATGGCAAGATCCTCCTCTCGGCAGTATTCTTTATCGTCCTGTTTCCGGTTGCAGTCATCGCCCGGTTGACTAAGAAGAACCCGCTTCACCTTAAAAAAGAAGCATCTGATACCGTTTTTACAGAAAGAAATCACAAGTATTCGGCCAAAGACCTGGAACAGGTTTGGTAATGCCGGTGCTAGAAATATCAATGCAAAAAGGCCTGGTTTCAGGCCTTTTTTTTGCGGCATGCGCGCTCGTAAAGCAATTGGAGCATACCATCCTTCAAGCCAACATCGGGCACGTGAATGACGTCTGCGCCTGCCCAGCGCATAGCCGAAGTATAAATGTCGCCCGCAGGTACGATCACGTCCGCGCGGTCGGGATTGAGTTGTAGCTTATTGATGCGATCGGCGAGTGAAAATTGATCAATATAATCGCGCATCCGCTGGATTTCATCGAGACTTGTTGAGCTTTCGGTGAGTTTGGAGGAAAGATCGAATAGCTTGTTAATATTTCCACCTGTACCTACCGCTTGAATCGGCTTGCTGTAATCGACGTTCTGGTTGATCCACTCCTTGATTTTCATCCACGCATTTTTTGATTCCTTTCCTTCCAAAAGGCGCACGGAACCCAGCTTGAATGATTTGGCATTGATCTTTTGCCTGTCCTGGTATAGGTTCAGCTCAGTGCTGCCGCCACCCACGTCGATGTGAAGGTACTGCCCGTCGCTCAAAGATTGAACCACCACGTTATTGACAAGCTCTGCTTCCTTTTGACCGTCGATGATCTGGATATGAATACCTGTGCGTCGTTCGATATGGTCGCGGACTTCCTGCCCATTAGCTGCTTCGCGCATGGCTGATGTCGAGCAAGCCATAAAATCGTCGACCTCGTGAAGCTCCATTAGCAGCTGGTAGGCCAGCATGAGCTTCATCATACGGTCTTCGCTTTGGGGGGTAATGAGGCCCTGGGTGAACACATCGTGACCGAGGCGAAGCGGGAAGCGGACGTATTCTACCTTCTTGAAGCGTGAAATGCCTTCGTCCTGCAAAACGGATGAGATTTGCATACGGGCACCATTGGAACCGATATCTATGGCTGCGAATTTCAAAAGCTCGTCAAATAGGGGAGTAAATAAAGGCCAAAAATAGAGTTTCGCGGACAAGTTTCAATACCCTGTCCGCGAAACTTCACGGGTACACGTTACATTTGGTGGCCAATCTGATACAATAGCTTTACTCTCAGGCCCGGACCGGCGCTATTTCTGAGTGGAGAGATCGGTTTAAAATAATTGACCCAGTAACCTTCTGCCTGAACCACGATCGGATGCCAGGTTTTCTCGATCCCCACCGCGAAGTTCATGGAAGTGATCGGAGAGACGTCTCCCTTTTTAGAGAAACTTTGATTGAAGAACTCATTTTTAGGCCCGCGACAGTCGTAAGAAACGGTCTCTTTGGACGAAACCTTGAAGTTCGTGCCAAGGCTTGCGTAGTAACCCCAATCGTCTTTCAGGGTGTTACGGAACGCCAGTGTAAGCGGGATCTGAACTATGCTCTGGTCAATTTTGATATTATACAATTGAAAAATGAGCGGTACCTGGCCCGGATGTGTTTCCTTGAAATCCTTGCGGGCTTCGACCCTGAAAGTGTTCTCGGTAAAGAATTCGGCCCGTTTTGCTTTCAGCCAGGTAATGCCCGCCGAGATGGAGAATTTTTTCTTGATAATCACTTCTCCCAGCACCGTTTTACCCTGACCATTCCCCTCGATCTGATACCCCGCGCCGAAACGGTAAGGTGTTTTCAAAGGTAATTTCGGAATAACACTTTCTGTCTGAGCAACCTGTTCTGCCTTTTTACTGCTCACTGGTATCTTGGCAACCTGTATATTGTTGGCTACCAATGCTCTTTGTACTTGTCGTGCCGAAAGTTTGCTCGCAAGGTCATAATGCATTTTTCGTTTCAGCGAGATGCCGTTTTGCACTTCAACCGGGCTGTCGATAGCGGCAATGTGGAATTCGCTGCCGAACGTCCTGTCTGCGAAAATTGAAGGCGTTTGAGACGATTGATTAGCGTCCGCGTTTACTGCATTTCCGTCATTAACCGCGTCGGATGCTGTCGAAACCGCTTCATTGAAAGGCTGAACCGCTGCCAGCGACTCCCGCGACTTTTCGCGACCCGGATGTGCAGCTTTCACGGTTGCATTGCCCTGAGTTGTTGCATTACGCTCCCTTCCAGCCACTTCGGGTTCAGGAATAGCGGTCTCACGAGCGGGTACTTCCGCATTTGCGAGGTCGTCTTGCCTCAAATCTTGCTGTAAGCTTGTTTGAGACCGGCTTCGATCATAATCCTGATGTTGCAATGTGGCCTGAAGACCTTGCCCGTCCGGTGCCGTTTGCAATACATAAACCGTGTCGGTTTTTGCGACAGGTGCCGGTTGGTTGCGGATAACTTCGATCTGGCTTTGCAGACTCTTCATATCCCGCACCAGATGGTCGTTCTGTGAGAGCTGGTTGACGTACATATACGCCATCACCGATGTTACCGATGCGGCGGCGGCGTACCCGATCCAGGAACCGTATTGTTGCAGGAACGAAGGAGGGGTTTGGGCTTGCATGTAATTTTGCATACGAGCCCAATCCTGCTCTTGAAAGTCCGGTTCAATACTCTCTAATTTTCGGCGTATAGTATTTTCAAATCTATTAGTTTTCATTTCCTCTGAATGACTTAACAGCCCAATCACTTGGGAAGAGATGTGGGTAATATTGTTTGATCAAATGCTGTAAACGAGCCCGGGCACGCACATAATGCGATCTTACCGTTGCCTCGTTAATTTGCAGCAGGTCTGCTATCTCACGATGATTGTAGCCATCTACCACGTATAACAAAAATACATTCTTATAAACCGGTTTGATCTGTTGGATCAGGCCCAGTATTTCCTCAGCAGTGATCTGGCCTATTATATCTTCATCAAATTTGGGATAAGGGGCGTCTTCCAGTGCGATCACATCCTCCGTGTGCTTCTTGTGCTTCCGGTAATAGCTGATCGCCGTATTCACCATGATCGTCCGCAGCCATGCCTTGAAAGGGTGATTGGCGTCGTACTTCCCCAGATTGTTAAACACTTTTAAAAAACCTTCATTCAAAACTTCTTCCGCTTCTTCGGTCGTCGAGGTGTATCGCAGGCAAATGCTTTTTGAATAGCCGAAGAACTGTTTATATAAATGCCTCTGTGCCTGGTTATCCCCGGCGATACATGCCGCTACCACCGACTCAAAGTCGTTTTCGTTAAAAGATATTTTTCTTTTAAAAAGCAAAGTCAGGGTATCAAGTTGTCAGGGATAGAATTTCTCACTTTTGAATACGTCCCTGCCCGCTAATCTGTTGCAAAAAATTACGAAAAGTTTTGATGCTTGGGAAATGCAGGATGCTGCGAAAAAAATCTCAAAAAAATGGATCGGCATGCAACATGGGCGTCAGAGGGGGCGTAAAGGCAGAAAACAGTTTGATACTTTCACAAAAACCCGTGGGTATATCATGAAAAAAGTTTCACTTTTACTGGTGTTGTTGACAGGCGTCTGGTTTACGGCCTGCCAGAAGAATAGCGAGTCGTTGAGCCCTGAAACTGAGGCGAGTGATTTCGAAAGTGTGGTTGAATCGGCCGCGAGGCTTGCGGTGGTGACGGACTCGGTGACGTTGGGCAGGTGTAAGGGTAAACTTACGGAAGTAGCAACGACGGATTTGCCCGCAGCGGTGACCACTTACATTGACAGCGCCTATGCAGGGGCTGAAATCAAATATGCCGCAAAAGACCAGGCGGGAAAAATAGTGGTAGCCATTACCCTTGCCGACGGATCAGTGAAAGGCTTGCTTTTCGACGCCAACGGCGCATTTAAGGCGGAGCTGAGACAGCATGTGCAGAAAGCGAAACTGACCAAAATAGAGGTAAGCGCATTGCCCGCGAACATTACATCATATATTACTTCTAACTACACGGGAGCAGAGATCAAACTCGCTGCAACCAATGATGCGGGGGAATACTATGTGGGTATTCTGGTGGATAGCAAAGTGAAAATACTGCTTTTCAATGCCGACGGATCGTTCAATAAGGAATTGGAAAAGCTTGCTTTCGGGCGTCCTCGTAAGAGACATTAGCCGATCATACCGATCGTAAAAATATTTTGTTAGGGGTGAGTTGGAATACGGTGCTGGATTTTCCGGTACCGTATTTATTTTTTCGGGGTTAGCATTTCCAGTGCCGACGAGTTTTTGATCTCACCCATCACAAAAAGGCTGTGCGTGCTGCCGATATTCTCCAGTGAGCCCAGCTTTTGCATTAAAAATTGCTGGTACTGCGACATATCGTCCACCACTACTTTGAGCAAAAAATCATAATCTCCGGAGATATTGAAGCATTCCATCACCTCCGACATCGCTGAAACAGCTTTTACGAATTTTTCGCCCATCACTTTCGAATGCTCTTTCAATGCAATGTTGCAAAAGGCCATCAGCTTTTTGCCGACCTTCTCGCGGTCGACGAGCGCCACATATTTTTTTATTATACCTTCTTTTTCCAGCCTGCGCACGCGCTCATATACGGGCGTGTAGGAGAGGTTCAACTTTTCCGACAATTCACGTGTTTTCAAAGTAGCGTCCTGTTGCAGCAAATGCAGGATTTTGGCGTCAATATCGTCCAGATTATGCATAGATAGAATATCTTTATTCACTCTGAGATGGCTTCGAATATAGATAAATAATTTAGATGTGGTGAAACTGCCAGACTTTTAATCTGAATTTTTTGATTTTATTGAACAAAACATCTATTGGGTTAAATTTGTCAATTCAAGAAGCATGTGCTTTTCCGGCGAAATGATAATCAGACATTTAAAACACTTATGGTAGCAACTCAAAAAGCAGATATCCGCGAAATTCTTAAAAACCGTATTCTGGTACTGGATGGCGCTATGGGTACGATGATCCAGCGGTATAAATTGGAGGATCACGACTACCGGGGAGAACGGTTTGCAGACTGGCCGCACGACGTAAAGGGGAATAATGACCTGCTTTCACTGACGCGTCCGGACATTATCAAAGAAATTCACGCCGCCTATTTTGCGGCAGGGGCAGATATTGCCGAAACGAATACATTTTCGGGTACGACGATCGCCATGGCCGACTACGGCATGGAGGAAATCGTGTACGAGCTTAACTACGAATCGGCGCGGCTCGCGCGTGAGGTAGCCGATGAATTCACGGAGCGTGAACCCAACAAGCCGCGCTTTGTGGCAGGTTCGATCGGCCCGACCAACCGTACGGCCTCACTTTCACCGGATGTGAACAATCCGGGTTTCCGCGCGATCAGCTTCGATCAATTGGTAGAAGCCTATTACGAGCAGGTAAAAGGCCTGACCGACGGTGGCTGCGATTTGTTGCTTGTGGAAACGATTTTCGATACACTTAATGCGAAAGCGGCGCTTTTTGCGATCGATCAGTTCTTTGTGGACGCGAAGGCAGGCAAGGTGGAACATTTGCCTTCATGGAAAATAGCGCCGGGACAAGCATTACCGATCATGATCTCGGGAACCATCACCGATGCTTCCGGAAGAACACTTTCCGGCCAGACTACCGAGGCATTCCTGACGTCCGTTTCGCACTTACCCTTATTATCAGTGGGTTTGAACTGTGCATTAGGAGCAGATTTGATGCGGCCTTATGTACAGATTTTAGCCAAAGAATCACCTTTCTACACCTCAGCGCACCCCAATGCAGGTTTGCCGAACGAAATGGGTGAATATGACGAGACACCGGAGCAAATGGGCGAGGTAATTGACGGGTTTTTGAGGGATAACCTGGTCAATATCATCGGAGGCTGCTGCGGAACGACACCGGACCACATCCGTGTCATTGCCGAAACCGCGCAGAAATACGCACCAAGGCTGCTCCCGGATACTGAGACGGTGATGAAGCTTTCTGGTCTGGAGCCTGTGAAAATCAATGCATTAACCAATTTTGTGAACATTGGTGAGCGCTGTAACGTAACGGGTTCAAAGAAATTCGCCCGCCTGATCCGCGAAAGCAAATATGACGAAGCGCTGACCATCGCGCGCGAGCAGGTGGAAAGCGGCGCGCAGGTGATCGACGTGAACCTCGACGAAGGTATGATCGACGGCGTAGAGGCGATGAAGACATTCGTGAACCTGATCGCATCCGAACCGGACATTTCCAAAGTGCCTTTGATGATCGACTCCTCGAAATGGGAAGTGATCGAGTCCGGTTTGAAATGTGTGCAGGGAAAATCCATCGTGAACTCGATTTCGTTGAAAGAAGGAGAGGAGAAGTTCAAAGAATCGGCCCGGACCGTGCTTCGCTATGGTGCGGCTACGGTGGTAATGGCATTCGATGAAAAAGGCCAGGCCGATAACTACGAACGCCGGATCGAAATCTGTGAACGGGCTTACCGAATTCTGGTGGACGAAGTAGGCTTCCCGGCCGAGGATATCATTTTTGACCCCAACATCCTAACCGTCGCGACGGGAATGGAGGAGCATAATAATTACGCGGTCGATTTTATCAACGCCGTGCGGTGGATCAAAGAAAACCTTCCGCATGCGAAAGTTTCCGGTGGTGTTTCGAACGTATCATTCAGTTTCCGGGGTAATGAGCCGGTGCGCGAGGCGATCCATACTGCATTCCTTTACCACGCGATTAAGGCGGGAATGGATATGGGCATTGTGAATGCCGGCCAGATCGGTATTTATGATGAAATTCCGAAGGATGTACTGGAACTGGTTGAAGATGTATTGCTTAACCGCCGTCCGGATTCCACCGAACGTCTGGTGACCTATGCAGAAACTGTCAAAGACAAAGGCAAAACGCAGAGTGGCCCCGACCTTTCATGGAGAGAGCTTCCGATTAAGGAGCGTATTTCGCATGCATTGGTGAAAGGTATTTCGGATTATGTAGACGAAGATATCGAAGAATGCCGCCATTTGTTCACCCGCCCTCTGGAGGTGATCGAAGGGCCATTGATGGATGGAATGAGTATCGTCGGCGACTTGTTTGGGGAAGGTAAAATGTTCCTTCCGCAGGTGGTGAAATCGGCCAGGGTGATGAAGAAGGCTGTGGCGTACCTGCAACCGTTTATCGAAGCGGAGAAACAGGAAGGCAATTCATCGGCTGGTAAGATATTGATGGCGACCGTAAAAGGCGATGTACACGATATTGGAAAGAATATTGTCGGTGTGGTGCTGGGTTGTAACAACTATGAGATCATTGACCTGGGTGTAATGGTGCCGACGGACAAGATCCTGGCGGCGGCATTGGAGCATCAGGTGGATATCATCGGCTTATCGGGACTGATCACGCCGTCGTTGGATGAGATGGTAGGTGTTGCAAAAGAAATGGAGCGTCGGAATTTCAAGATTCCTTTGCTCATTGGTGGAGCAACCACCTCCCGCATTCACACGGCCGTGAAAATCGATCCGAACTATTCGGGGGCGGTGATCCACGTGCTCGATGCGTCGCGTTCGGTACCAGTGGCAGGGAAGCTGATTCAAAGCGCCCAAAGTCAGGCCGACGTGTTGAAGGATATTAAGGCAGAATATGCCAAGCTGCGTGATGACCATGCAAAACGCGGCGGAGAAAAAGCGCATGTGGCCATCGGTAAAGCAAGGGATAATAAGGCCAAAATCGATTGGGCAAACTTCCAGGCCGTAAAACCGCAGTTCCTCGGTACGCGCGTGTACGATGATTACGATCTGGCCGACATTGCGAAATACATCGACTGGACGCCATTCTTCCAAACCTGGCAGCTGCACGGAAAATATCCCAAAATATTCGATGATGCTGTCGTAGGTAAGGAAGCTATGAAGCTATATGAAGACGCGGCGGTTCTGTTAGGAGAAATCATTCGTGATAAAACCTTAAAAGCACGCGCTGTGGTCGGTTTCTGGCCAGCGAACTCGATCCAGGATGACCTTGTACTGCACCATTTCGAAGAAGAAACCCGCGAAGTGCCTTGCGAACGTCACGGATCGCATCAGCATATCGAATATAAGATCAGCAGACAGGGCGTCGAAAACCTGAATGCAGGGGAATTGGTAGCGGATACGGCAGCTGTATTGCACCATTTGCGTCAGCAAAGCCAGAAAGCGGCAAACCTGCCGAACTACTGCCTGTCCGACTTCGTGGCTCCTCTCGAATCGGGCCATGCCGATTACATTGGCGGTTTTGCGGTAACGGCTGGCGTAGGTATCGAAGCATTGCTGGACAAGTATGAAAGAGATCACGACGACTACAACAGCATCATGGTGAAGGCCCTGGCCGACCGCCTCGTAGAAGCCCTGGCGGAATTGATGCACGAGAAAGTGCGCAAAGAGCTGTGGGGATATGCCAAAGCAGAAAGCTTAACCAATGAGGAGCTGATTAAGGAGGATTATAGTGGTATTCGCCCTGCACCGGGTTACCCTGCTTGCCCTGACCACACCGAAAAACGTCATCTGTTCGACTTGCTTGGGGCGGAACAACTCGGCATTACCCTCACGGAGAGCTTTGCCATGTACCCTGCAAGCAGCGTCAGCGGATGGTATTTCTCGCATCCCGACAGCCGTTATTTCCCGGTTGGAAAGATTTACAAAGACCAGGTCGAGGATTATGCCCGCCGCAAAAATATGCCCGTAGAAGAAATCGAAAAGTGGCTTTCGCCGGTGCTCGGATACTAAACTGGTTTATCTAAAAAGTACAAAAGGAGAATAGTTCGGTGCTATTCTCCTTTTTTTGTGCCCGAAATGTACTATTTTTTGCAAAAAGGCGTAATTAGGTGGTATGACGCGTCTTAATCAGGTATTTATACGCTAGTTTCTGATGTTTGAACGCCTGATATTTGCATCACTTAAGTGAGAACTTAATAGTTTATTAGCCATGAAAAGAAATATCTCAGTTTTTATCCTCTTAATCCTGCTGGCATCGTCCTTTAAATACAGGACCATGACAAGAGAAAATACCCAGCCGGTCATTACGGCCGGGTACGGAAGCAAACATTCCCCGAAGGCCGTAGCGACATTTTCTTTGGATGCAGCCGTCGCCGACCTGCACAAAGCCAATCTTGAAATGGCGAAGGGCAATCCGGCATTTTTTAAAACTTTATGGTCGCATCAGGATGACGTTACTATTTTCGGAGGAGTTGAAAATGCCGATTCCAAGGGGTGGAATGCCGTCGAAGCATGCCTGAATAATGCCGGAAGTATTCCTGCGAAAGACGTGGCCTATACTTTTGAAAAAGTCGCAAGCCAGGAAAGTGCTACGCAAGGCTACCTTATTCAAAAAGAGCATTACCGCTTCGCCGATGGGCGCAAAGTCGATCTGCATGTTACCGTGCTTTTCCGGAAAGAAAATAACGTCTGGAAAATCGCACATCGTCAGGCTGATCCCATCGCCAGCAATGCGAAATCAGACAAAACTTCTAAATAATTGCCTCTCTTCCTGATATTTTGAGTTAGTTGCCTTCATGCGACCAAATTGTTGTTATTTTGCACCTTTGGTTAAAAAGTGACGACAAACTACGCATGGAGAGATTTACAGGATTGTTGGGTATCGTATTGATCCTGGGCATTGCATTTGCGATGTCAAACAATAGAAAGGCCATTAACTATCGTACAGTTGCCGTCGGCCTGGGCCTTCAATTCGGGCTCGCAGTCTTCATCCTCCGAACCGACATGGGCCAGTCAATCTTCCAATGGCTTGGTGGCAAGGTCCAAAAACTACTTTCTTTTTCGGATAAAGGTGCCGATTTCGTTTTCGGTACATTGGTAAGGCCCGAACTGATGCAACGGGCATTCGGGCCGGGTAACGACTTCGTTTTCTTTTTTAAAGTAATTCCAACCATCATTTTCGTGGCCGTGCTGGTGAATATGCTTTACCATTTGGGCATTATGCAGCGGGTTGTGTCGGTGATCGCGCGCGGCGTGTATTGGCTGATGGGCGTGAGCGGGGCCGAAGCGCTTTCGAATGTCGCGAGTACGTTTGTTGGGCAGGTAGAGGCGCAGATCATGATCAAACCTTATCTGAAAAACATGACCAACTCCGAACTGATGGCATCTATGACAGGCAGTTTCGCCTGCATTGCCGGCGGGGTAATGGCTGTATACATCTCGTTAGGCGTACCGGCGCCTTACCTTATCGCGGCAAGTTTGATGGCCGCTCCGGGAGCTTTGGTTATCTCCAAAATCGTTTTTCCTGAAACCGAGAAATCGAATACGAAAGGAATGGTGAAACTCGAAACCCAGAAAACCCACGCCAACCTGCTCGACGCCATCGCAGCGGGAGCAGGGGAGGGATTGAAAGTAGGTTTCAACGTGATTGCGATGTTGATCGGATTTATTGCGCTGGTTGCATTACTGGATTACTTGCTGGGCTATATTGGGGGCCTTTTCGCGTTTCCGCAATTGAGTTTCAACTTCGTGCTAGGTAAGATATTCGCTGTTTTCGCATGGGCAATGGGCGTTCCTGCAAAGGACATCGAGGCGGCGGGTTCATTGATGGGCACCAAAATGGTGATCAACGAATTTGTGGCCTACCTCGACATGGTGAAGCTGAAAGACACGCTCGACCACAAAACAATCGTCATTACCAGCTTCGCATTATGTGGTTTCGCTAATTTCAGTTCCATCGCCATTCAGGTGGGAGGGATTGGTGAGCTGGCACCCTCGCGGCGGGCGGATCTGGCCCGGCTAGGGTTCAAGGCATTGATTTCCGGTACGCTGGCTTCCTATATGTCGGCCACACTTGCCGGGTTGCTCTTGTAAAACACAACTATCATGCAGAATTGATGAACACAAAAAGAGCACATTAGCTGCTCTTTTTGTGTTTTTGTGAGTTGTATTCCGAAAACGTGACCAGGCAATTGGCACAAAAGTTTTTATGAACTCAATATCAACATCCTGAAAACCGATTCAACACATTATACTATGCAACATATTAAACTCTTCTGGTCGCTCCTCAAAGATAGCTTCAACGAGTTTCTCAATGATAATGGAATGAAACTGGCGGCTGCACTGTCGTACTACACGATATTTTCGCTCGCGCCGATGCTGCTGGTCATTATCTCGGTTTTCAGCATATTTTTTGGGCGGGACGCGATACAGGGCGAACTGTTTGGGCAAATTAGCGGACTGGTCGGTGCTTCCGCGGCCTCGCAATTGCAGGAGATCCTAAAAAACGCCGAGATGTCCAATAAATCCGGCGTGGCGGCAGCAATAGGTATTGGTACCCTACTCATTGGTGCCACCGGTGTATTTGCTGAAATGCAGGATTCCATCAACTTTATCTGGGCTATCAAAGCGAAACCTAAGAAGGGCTGGCTCCAATACCTCAAAAACAGGCTGATTTCGTTTTCCCTGATCCTGACATTGGGTTTTCTGCTCGTCGTGTCGCTGGGCGCGAGTGCATTGGTTGATCTGCTGAGTTCCCGGCTGGAAGCGTTATTTTCGGAGGCATCGGTAGTCGTGTTTTACGTTGTCAACCTTGCATTGGTGCTATCAATCATCACCGCGCTGTTTACCGTGATATTTAAAGTATTGCCCGACGGCGACCTGCGCTGGAAGGAGTGCCTTGTAGGGGCCGCATTCACGGGCGTTTTATTCCTGGTTGGGAAATTTATCATCAGTTTCTATCTCGGGAAATCGGATTTGGGCGCGGCATATGGCACTTCGGCTTCCATCGTGATCCTGCTGACCTGGATTTACTATTCATCTATCATCCTTTATTTCGGAGCAGAGTTTACCAAGGTTTATGCACGCCTCGACGGCGTTGCTATCGCGCCCAGTAAGCACGCCGTGCTGATCGTCCGGCAGGAGCTCGACCGGAAAACGGGTGTCAAGATTACAGACTAAAAAAGGGCCCGCATTCAATGCGGGCCCCAACTATTTGTAATGCTATCCGGCTGTCTAGCGGATTACCATCTCGAAAGGCATGCGTGCCTGCATTCCTCCCATATTCATGAGTTTTTTGTATGTTTTCACATAAGGTGCCAGATCGCCAAGCGCCTTGTTGGTAGCCTGTTCTTCATTGTCGCCCAATAGCTTTTCTATCATCTCATTGAATGGACGTTTCTTCTCAGGATAGTAGCGTACACGATAGTCACCTTCCTTGAGTTTGGCGGCCTTTGCAGCAATTTTAATCGCATCGTCTATTCCACCGAGCACGTCAACAAGCCCGTTTTGTTTGGCTTCTATTCCCGACCAAACGCGGCCTTGCGCGAGGCTTTTCAGCTTTTCTACCGGCATCTTGCGGCCTTCGGCTGCTTTTCGCGTGAATGTTTCGTAGCCTTCATTCACGCTTTTTTGGATCATGGATTTTTCGAATTCCGTCATCTCGCGGGTGGCCGTGGGCCAGTCAGCGTGCGGGCTGGTGCCGACACCGTCGAAGGTAATGCCCAGCTTGTTGTTCATAAAGTCGGTCACGTTGAAAATCAATCCGAAAATACCGATGGAGCCGGTGATGGTATTAGGCTGGGCAACGATGGTATCACAGCCCATCGCCATATAATATCCGCCGGAAGCCGCAACGTCCGACATCGAAGCAATAACAGGTTTTTTCTTCGCCGTAAGCTCGATTTCGCGCCACATTACATCCGATGCCAATGCGCTGCCGCCAGGTGAATTAATGCGGATTACGACGGCTTTGATCTTATCGTTTTCACGGATCTCTTTCAGTTCCTTTACAAACTTGTCGGAGCCGATATTCCCGTCATCGCCGTCGCCGCCGGTGATTTCTCCTTCCGCCACCAAAACGCCTACTCTTGTGTTGAAATCACCTTTTTCAACGGAGCTGGATCCTTGCAGGTATTTGTTCACGCCAACGTAAGAAATGGACTTATCCACATCGACTTTCAGCTCTTTTTTCAACGCCGTTTCAAGCTCATCCTGATAGCCAAGGTTTGTAATGAACTTGTATTTTAATGCGGATTTCGGGTTTTCGACGGCTAGCGAGTCGGCCAGATTTTTGAGTTCGCCGACCGGGATATTGCGGGAAGCCGAAATGTTTTTCAGGAAGTTATTATTGATGGCGCCAATGAGTTCGATAGATTGTTTTTTACTCGCCTCGCTCATATCCTGGCGTGAGAACATTTCAATCGCGCTTTTAAATTCTCCTACGCGGAATACCAACGGCTTGATTTCCAGTTTATCGAATGTGCCTTTGAAGAAACTGTACTCGGCAGAAAGACCGTTCCATTCGATGCCGCCGGCGGGGTTAAGGTAAATCTTGTCGGCTACGGAAGCAATGTAATAGCCTTTCTCTGAATAGCTTTCTCCGTAGGTAACGACGAATTTTTTAGACTTTTTGAATTCCAGGAGCTGGTTCCTGATTTCTTCCAAGGTGGCCCATCCGGCCTCGGGACCTTCGGTTTTGAGGTAAATACCTTTGATTTTGTCGTCAGACTGCGCGCTTTTCAAAGCATCTACAATGTCTTTCAACCCTACCACACTTTCTTCACCGGTGAAAGGCACTCCAAATTCCGAGAAGGGATTATCGACGCCTATCTCCCTGATCGGCTGATTCAGATCGAGCCTCAGTACCGATTTGTCGTCAAGTGTTACCTTTTCTTCGGAAGATAAAAGTGAACCAATGCCGGCAAGAATGAAAAAGGAGAGGAACAGGAAGAGGATAAGGCCTACGAAAGTCGCCAGGACATATTTAAGGAACTGTAACATAATATATTGCTAATGGATTTCTTCTCTATAAGTTGATCAAGGAACAAAATTACGTATTAATTGTCGCGGTTTGCGGATGAAATAATGTCAAAAGGTCGTTTAACCCTATTAAGTGGTTGAAAATGACTGATCCAATTTTTAAGTCTTCACCGGCGGTTTTACATAAGCAGATTATTTACTTTTGAGGAAAAAACCAGCACATGAAAAAGACCCTCATTTTAGTCCGCCATGCGACCGCCGAAGACCAGAATTTCAGAATCAAGGATTTCGACAGGAATTTGAACAGCAAGGGTCTGTCTGAATCGCTCGCGATGGGGAAGTGGCTGGTCCAGGAAGGCATAAAGCCCGATGTTTTCCTATCGAGTCCCGCTTCACGAGCATATAAGACGGCCGAAATCATTGCGGGCCAATACAAACTGCCGATCGATGTTATTCAGACGAAGGACGGGATCTATGACGGCGGGCCCAGGGCATATTTGCAAGCCGTGAATACCATACCGGACGAACATTCGATGCTGATCTTGTTCGGTCACAATCCGGACATTACCTATTTCGCGGAATACTTGTCGGGGGCCAGTATCGGTTCCATGAAAAAGGGTAGCGCGGCATTTATTGAATTTAAAAATCTGAAATGGGAGGAAATATCCGCGAAAACCGGTGATCTGGTGCTGTACAAGACGCCTAAGCAGTTGAGAGAGGAAGAGTGAAATGGAAAAATCAAACCGAAATAAGAAGATATTTATTGTCGTTTTTATCGCGTTCGTCGCATTGTTCGCATACATTTCATATGACATGTCGAGCCGCACTACTGCACCCTGGAACAAGCCTAAACAGCTGAAAAGAGCATTGCCAGGTGCTACGCCGGATGCCGATTCGCTAAAATTGGATTCGCTGTTGAAGGAAGTCGAAGGGTAATCGCTCAGCTTCTGGGATGAAATTCGGTGATGATCTGCCGGAGATAGTCGCGGTCGAGGTGCGTGTATATTTCAGTGGTAGTAATGGACTCGTGCCCCAGCATTTCCTGCACTGCGCGTAGGCTGGCCCCGCCTTCGATGAGGTGTGTGGCAAACGAATGCCGGAACGTATGCGGGCTGACGTTTTTGTGAATACCTGCTTTTTCGGCCGTATCCTTAATCATCAGGAAGATCATCACCCGTGAGAGCTGGCCACCGCGCCGGTTCAGAAACACAATATCTTCACTGCCTTTTTGCGGGGCGATGTCGCCCCTAACGTGGTCCAGGTAGATTTGGGTGTATTTAATAGCCTCTTTCCCGATCGGTACCAGCCGCATTTTGTCGCCTTTGCCGATAATGCGCAGGAAGCCGATATCGAAATGGCAGTTGGTAAGCTGTAAATCCGTCAGTTCCGAGACGCGCAGGCCGGAACTGTACAAAACCTCCATAATTGCCCGGTTTCGCGTGCCTTCGGGCGTGGAATGATCTATGGCGCTTAGCATCGTCTCAATTTCTTCATAAGACAGCACATCGGGCAGCTTGCGGGGCAGGCGCGGGGATTCTAGTAGTTCCGTAGGATCTTCCGAAATCTCGTTTTCCAGCATTAAATATTTGAAAAATGCTTTGATGCCCGACAACATCCGCGCCTGCGAATGCGCGGCCAGGCCCAGCTCCGCGACGTATTTCAAGAAAGCCGAGAGGTGTTCTTCCTGTATGCGGGTAGGCGCAAGATCGATTTTACTCAGTTGCAGAAACTCTTCCAACTTTTCCACATCCCGCACATACGCTTCCACCGAGTTGCCCGACAGCGAGCGTTCCAGCCGGAGATAATTTTTAAAATGTTTGATGTAGCTTTGCCACATAGCGAAGGAAGAATTTATTAATGCTACAAAGCAAATGAAAAAGATATTGATCCTGAACGGCCCTAACCTGAATCTTTTGGGCAAAAGAGAACCGGGCGTATATGGAAATCAGTCATTCGACGACTATTTCGAAACGCTGAAAGGGATTTTCCCTGACGTGGAGCTGCATTATTTCCAATCCAACCACGAAGGCGCGCTGATCGATAAAATCCACGAGGTTGGTTTCTCATTCGACGGCATCATTATCAATGCGGGCGGTTATACGCATACATCCATCGCCCTGGCCGATGCATTATCGTCTGTCACGACGCCGGCGGTCGAAGTACATATTTCCAACATCCACGCCCGCGAATCGTTCCGGCACCACAGTTACCTTACCGCGCGCTGCAAGGGCATTATTGCCGGGTTGGGGCTGAAAGGGTATGAGCTGGCGGTGCGGTACTTTCAAATTACCTAAACACCGCGTTCCCAAACAGCACCTTGCCTTTTTCCAACATCGCGCGGAACAGGGGGTCGTCCATAAGGTATATTACCTGTCCGCGACCGATTTCCTGGGCGCCGATAATGAGGGTATTTTTCAGTTTACCGGCCATTTTGGTGCCTACAAATCCGGCTTTGTAATTATCCTCTTTGAGGTAGCCTACATTCCAGCCCTCTTTGAGGTAGTCGCGCTCGTAGGCGTCGCGCACGATCGTGAAATATTCATCCCCACACCCGAATGCGAGCGGATGCGTACGGTCCATACTGACCTGGTACATGCTGCCCGGCGAAGAATCGCTCGCTTCCTCCCGCTGCTGCTCGCCATATTTCTTGAATGTGTCGTTGTCCCTTCGTTTTTCAGAGAATTTTTTGGTTAAACCAAAACCTGGTTTGTTGACGAGCGCATCAGTCGCGTGCTCCATGGCTATTACCTTGCCGCCGCTTTTGACCCAGCTTTGCATGGCTTCGAGCTGTTTTTCGGAGATAATATCGCCATAACGGCCGTCAGGCAGGATCAATACGTCCACTTCGTTCCAGGGCAGGTCGGCTAGTTTTGCAGCATTGACGATCGTTACCGGGTATTTGATCTGTTGTTCAAAATAATGCCAGATAGCGCCAAATGCGGTCGCTGAAATCCCGTCGCCAGCCAAAACAACCACTTTTGGTGCTTTGAGCGCAACCACGTGATCATTGCCGAAATCGGGCCCTGTGCTCACGAAACCGGTTTTGACGGGAGTGAGTTTTACAAAATGCTTGCTAGCAAGCGATGTTACTACTTTATCGAACGCAATGCTTTCATTGCCCTTCTGGGTGATGATCAATGTACCGGCCGGGTAGCTGGTCTTATCCATTTCAAATGGAGTATTCGAGGTTTTGACAAGCACACCATCTTTCAATAGCTGTGCAAGGAATGCGGCATCCTCCGAACTCGACCAGTTTGCCAGATAGGCGTAAGGCGGTGCGGTTGGCATAGTGTCCTTAATATCAGTGGATGGGATAGAAACAGGTGCCAGTTTTTCCTTTAAACCATAAGCTTTCAACCCAAAAATATAAGCGAGGCCCCAGCTGGTAACATCGTACGTTACCGAATCTTCCAGGGCCGGTTTGGGGTCGAAAAGAATACGTAGTAAATTGGATTTAGGCTGATATGCGCTGATCAAAAGGTCGTTATGGTCTATTTTGACGGTCTGCTCTGCCGAAGAAGTAAGTTCGGTGCCCTTAGTTGACGTGGACTTACCGGCAATGCCATAGCTGAATCCCTGCCGGTCGAGCCATTTGCTGAATGACCGGATATTCTCCTTGCCGCCGGTTTTGATAAGGTAAGTTTTAAAAGTCCCTGTGGGCGCATTGGCGGCATCCTGATGAAATCGGATGAACTCTGCAACTACTTTCTCTTTTTGCGACATTACGGCTTCCAATGTAGCGAGGCTTGTCGCATAATGATGCGCAATGCGGCTGCTAAGCGTGAGCGTATCGTGCTCGCTCGTGCGTTCGAGCGCGAGGCCTGCCCGGCCGCCCCCGCCTTGCTCGTACGTGACCCCAATCGCGCCATTAGCTGTGGGCCAGGTATCGCCGTAGCTGGGATAAAACAGGTCGTAGTCGTTCCGGGTGAAGTATGACCAATTGTTTTTATCAAAATATTTTCGACAGTATTCGCCAACCAACTCGTTAAATTGCCTTTGCCAGGCTGTCACGTCCTGGTTGTAAGGCTTTGCCGCTGGCGGGAAGTAGTAGCTCCGTGCGGGGCTCATTTCGTGGAAATCGGCATGAAAGTGCGGCATCCATTGATTGTACAGCGCAATGCGCTCCTGCGTTTCTTTTTGCGTTTGCCAGGCCCAGTCGCGGTTGAGGTCGAAAAGATAGTGGTTGAAACGCCCGCCGGGCCAGGGTTCTTCATGTTCGAGTGCAAACGGGGTCACATCCGGCGTTGCATTCCGGACACGGTTATACCATTGTGTGTAGCGTTCGTAGCCATCGGGATTAATGCAAGGATCGACGAGGATCACCATGTTTTTAAGGAAGTCCTGTGTAAGCGCATTACCCTTGTTGAGCAGCTCGTAAATCACCTTCATGCTCGTGTTGGCCGACACCGCCTCGTTGCCATGCACATTATAGCTCAACCAAACGATGGGAGGCACGCTGGCGTCGGGTTTTCCCGGCAGCAAACCGATACTTTTCAGGTGGTTGATCCGTATCGTTTCCAGTTTCGCGATGTTTTCAACCGATGACACGAATGCGAGCATCAGCGGGCGACCTTCGTTGGTGGTGCCATACCTGACCAGTTTCATCCTGTCGGGATTCTGTGACTGGACCGTTTTAAAGTAATCTGTGATCAGGTGATGATACGCAAACCCTGAGCCAAGCGGGAAGCCGAGGAACTCATCCGGCGTCTGGGTTTGTGCAAATGCAAATGGGGCAGAAAGCAAAAACAAGAGGAAGTGTATCAGTCTGGTCATAGGGAGCGAAACGGCGTAGGTAGTAAAGCCAAAGTTAGAAAGTTACCTGAATTACATTCATCGCCGGAGAGATAAAAAAAGTTTGTATCAAATGTTATTGAAAATGAGTTAACTAAAAATTAATTGATTTTTATTTTATCTCGAGTGTTGCTTTTTAGAAATCAAACCTGCACCTTTGCACCACGTTTTCGGAACAGGGAAACGAAAAGTGAAAGAAAGTAGTTGAAAAACGCACGAAGTAGGAGACCAGTCGGCCCATTCGTCTAGCGGTTAGGACACGACCCTTTCACGGTTGAAACAGGGGTTCGATTCCCCTATGGGTCACAAAACCGTGCAAAAAAGCACTTTCAATCATTCAAAAAACCGCTCAGATTTTGAGCGGTTTTTTTGTTTATTTCCTAATCTTTTCGATGTTCAAGAAGCGCTCATATTACTTGGGTGATCAAACTAGTTTACAAATTAGTAGAGCTAGTTCTATCTTATCCTCAGCCACTTGCAGATCTTGCAATATCCTCACTGATATTTTTCTCAACAATTGTGTGGTGTTTTTGTCATAAAAATTGCGTCTGCTAAACTATTAAGGCCAATTTTTATGACTACACGCTTTTCAGACCAGATGAACCAACGTTTTTATGAGCAATATTATTCTACAAGTATAAAATATTTTCTAAGTCTTTGTAGTATATTTGGAACGAGCGAAAGGATTGATTTTCAAATTGTATGACAAATCGATTACTTCGTTCGCATCGCCCACAAATTTTTTACGCTCTATGAAATTTTTACTGAAAGTTGTTTTTGCGGGAGGAGTGATAAGCTCAGTGGTAGCGGCTCCTAACAACGCAGCTGGAAGCATGGGATTGCCTGCGGACAGTGTAAACGTGGAAAGCAGTATTGCAAGTGACCTGAACGGCTCTTACGAGATCAGGAATCCCTATGCAGAGTCTGCGGACGAATCTTTTACTATTGCGGCCAAAACGGCTGCACCTTTGGCTACGAGGGTTTCCTGCGGTGGCAGGATATGGACACATGGCGAACTTCTTGGTAGAACAAGCGACGACCAGCCAGTGTACACACGCATTACGGAGAACCGGATTTACCTCAACTGGAATGGTCGGGTTGCCGATAACATTTTTATTCTTTTTAACCTGAAGGAAAACACTTTTCCAAACAATCCTTCCAACGACGCGCTGATCAGCACCTGCGTGAACTCAGTCGACCCGAGTACTGCACCGGTTAATATGTTGGGTACGAACGGAAGCGGTCAAATCACCTGTAATGGCGTGGCTATGCCGGATGGTAACAGGCTGGGTGTTTTTGTAGGAAGTCAGGGGAATACTTACCAGTTTATCAAATATGTGAACGGTTTCCTGCGCGTAATGATCAAGCAGGGAGAGAACGACACACGTACCGATAACTATTACATGGGTCTCCTTGGTGAAACGATCGAGGGCAGAAACGGAAGCTACCTGGATCCGCAATGGAGAGGTGTATTGACGACCACCATGGCGAATAGCTGTTTCTGGCCGGCAGTGCCGAAGCCTGCAACACCGCTAGCCGACAATAACTGCGCATCCGGCCCGGCCATCAGCAATGTTACTAACATCAGCCAGACTGCCCTTACCGTATCTTTCACAGGTTCTGGCGTAAGCAGCCTGAAATGGCGTATCACGTCGGGTGGAACACAGGTAAGATCGGGAACTACGAACGATTTTGGCAGCGCTACTTCGACTAATTTGGCGTACAACTCGCTGGCTCCCGGCAATTACACTTTGGAAATTGAAGGGAACAATTGTGCCTCGGCAGTAAGCAGCCGTGCATTCACGATCAACCCGCCTGTGGTAACTACTCCTGACTGCCAGAACGGACCCTCGGTAACCAGTATCGCCTCCATCACGCCTAGCAGCGCGACCATTAACTTCGGCGGAACCAACCTGCATGTATTTTCATGGAGAATCCTGGACGGCGGCACCAATGCAGTGGCAAGCGGCAAAACCGGTACGCTTACTTCCAACACGACCAACCTGACATTCAACTATCTGCAAAACGGCACTTACACTTTCGAGCTGAAAGCAGAGGATTGCAAAGCGACCAACGTAGCAACAAAGAGTTTCAGTGTTTCAGCGACTGACACCCGCACAGCGTGTTCACGCGGGCCAAGTTTGGAGTCGATCCTATCCTCAGGAGAAACAGCTCTTTCGTTCCGTTTCGACGGCGACAATGTGTTTGCTATTGACTGGAAGATCAAAAAAGATGGTGCCGTGGTCCGTCAGAACCGCGTTGCGCCTCAGAGCAACAGTCCTTCTATTGGTTATAATACGCTCGCGACCGGTGTATACACGCTTGAAATCCAGGGTGGGAACTGCAAATCGACACCGACGGCCACCGCATTTGGGGTGAACGTTCCGCTACCTATCTACATCTCTAATTTCCAGGGAAAAGCTGTTGAAAAAGGTGTAGAACTGACCTGGAACGTTGTTGCCGAAGAGGATGGAAAAGAATTTGAAATATTGCGTTTCGACGACCGCATGCAGGATCAGACCGTTCTTGGAAAAGTTTCTCTAACCGACCAGCGCGTAGGCAAATACAGCTTCCTGGACGAAAAACCATTGCTCGGTATTAACTACTACCAGTTGAAACAGATCGACATCGATGGTACTTACACTAAGAGCAAGGTCGTGGCGATAAATCCGGGCATTATCCTGGGAACTGTCATCGCGCCGAACCCTGCTGATGATTTCGTGAACGTTCAATTCTCGTCACGGACTGCCGGAACTTCGGATGTAACGATCTACAACTTGGCCGGACAGCCTGTTGGCAGCTCAACGATCCGTATTTCGGAGGGCAAGAACAACCACCGCATTAACGTGAAGAAACTGAGCGGAGGACATTACTTTATGAAGATCAATCACGACGGCGAAGCGACGAAGTTGCGCTTTATCAAGGGTGAATGATGAGTGAAATCCACTGATCGATGAATAATGCAAACAGCCGGGCTTTGAGTCCGGCTGTTTGCATTTAAACGCTGCTGGCAAAGATCCTAAATAGGCAAAGGGATGATCCCGGCAATCCTTTCAAGCCCCAATGTCACACGCTCTATACGGTCGACATTCCCCCGCCTCGGGTCGGAATATGCCTGCGCCACCGAGCGCATATACGCCTCTCCCATGCGGGTATCAAAAAACGGGTCATGCTGCGCCAGACTTTCGCGCCATTTCGGCCCGACCATTCCTTTCGCTTTCGAAAACCGCAGCAACAGTCGCTGCTTGATCGGCACCAAAGCCCGATCGGTCAAACTTGTTTCGATGTGCATAATGTGTAATTTGCGGTTAACAGATTGTGTTCTATCAAATTTAATTCATTTTAAATTAATATCAATTCAAAATGAATTAAAACTTGTGACTCTATTTTAATAATGTTTGATTATCAAAGAGTTCGAAGACTTCGTGAGCATTTGCAACTTAGTGAAACCCAGTTCGCTAAGAAGATAGGTGTTGCTCAAAGTACCTATCATAGATTTGAAAAGGGCGCGGCAAGTTTGACGGCCGAATCAATTAGTGAGATCATCACCCTATTCGATGTCGATCCCTTTTGGCTGCTGGTCGGACGCGGCGGCAATGATCCTGAGTTTATCAATCATGCTGAGCTGATCACAGTCAGCAAAAACGAATACATTGATTTGCAGCGAAAGGCGTTGCAAAATCAGGACGAGCGGATAGCGGAGTTAGAGAGGGAGTTGGGGAAGAGGTAAAAACTGAACTTGATACTTGTATAAAGGTCGCAATTTTGCGACCTTTATTTTTATACACACTATATTAAGATGAATGCAAAGGAGTTGATAAAGCTACTTGAACAGAATGGCTGGTATGAAGCAAGGTGCCGTGGTAGTCACCGAATCTTCAAGCATCCGGAAACGCCGCACGCGATTCCCGTGGCATTTCATGGAAGTAAAGATATCCCGCCCGGGACGTTGAACAAAATTTTAAAAGCAGCCGGTTTAAAATAGAATTGTATGAAACTGACTATAATTATCGAAAAAAGCGAGGGAGAGCTTTGGGGCCGGATCGAGAATGTACCGGATTACCTGCCTGTGACATCGGGGACAACTATCGAAGAAATCGAGCAAAATCTTCGTGAATTGCTTGCCGATTATATTGAAAATGAAGGCAACGCTTACAGTGAATGGAGATCGATAAAGGTTTCCGACATTCAGTTTGACCATGTGTATGATTTGAGTGCATTCTTTGAAGTTTTCGACGATGTAAAAGTCGCTGGGATCGCACGCCGTGCCGGCATTAATCCTTCGTTGGTGCGGCATTATGTGGCAGGTTCTAAATACCCCTCGCCACAGCAAGCCAAGCGTCTCGAATCGGCGATCCATGAACTGGGAGACAAATTGAGAGAGGTTATCTTGGCTTAGTAGCCGATTTACTATGATAAAGAAAGGAATGCGCCCGAGGGATCGCGATGAAATCACTTACTTCGGCATTGCCACACATTACTTTTACCCCTCCGGCTGCAACCGTGCCTCCTTCCACCATTGCGTAAATACCTGATCCCCTTTCAATTCCACCTTCTGGCCGATTAGTGGCGTTACGAGCGGCATTCCCTGCTTTTGCGCTTCGGCGCTTGCGCGGAGGATGGGCTCGTTCCAGTCGTGGATGGAGAGGGCGAATTTGGCCCAATGGACGGGCATTAATTTCCTGGCGCCGAGATCGCGGGCCGCTGTTACCGTTTCTTCGGGCATCATGTGGATGTATTTCCAGGCTTCGTTGTACTGCCCGCATTCGAGCAATGCAAGGTCGAAAGGCCCGAATTGAGCGCCGATCTTTTTGAAATGGTTGTCATACCCCGAATCGCCGCCGATGAATATCTTCATAGTGGGTGTTTGCAAAACGAATGACACCCACAAAGCCCGGTTGCGGCTGAAATCGCGGCCTGAAAAATGCCTGCCAGGTGTAATATCCACTTTGAAACCGTCGCCAAGGTCGGCACTTTCGTTCCAGTCTTTTTCGATGATATGGGTCAGGTCGTACCCCCAATACTCAAAATGCTCGCCGGTACCGAGGCCGGTTATTACTTTTTTGACCTTGCTTTTGAGTTTCAGGATCGTCTCATAGTCGAGGTGGTCCCAGTGGTCGTGAGAAATGAAAAGGTAATCAATAGCCGGGAAATCTTCGACATTGTAAACGTCGGTACCCTTGAAGCTCGGCGTGGTGAATTTGAGAGGTGACGCGCTCCCGCTGAAAACCGGGTCGACGAGCATCGTTTTACCGTCGATTTGCATAAAGTACGACGAATGCCCGAACCATACCAGCACGTTTTCCTCCGGTTTCAAATGCAGCAGATCCGTTTTTTGAGAAGGGATCAATGCCCCCGGAACATTGTATTTGCTTTTACCGAAAAAAAACTTCGTGATTACCTTCAGATAACTGTTACCCTCAGCGAGATCGGGGGTGAAGCTCTCGTTTTGAAATTGCCCGTCACGATAATGTGGTGATTTTTTAATCCTTTCGAGCCGTGCACCTGATGGATGTTTTCCAAATAAAGGCTGCTGCATGAATGCAACCGTGGCGAGGACTATTAATGCCAGAAAAATGAAGAATATCATGAAGGAATATTTAATGACCCGTTTACGCATAGTATGTGGAGGAGTTGTGAAAGTTTAAACTGGACGAATGTACGGTTTCTTACGTATTTTTGAATTTACTAATCCAAACAAAACCAACTAGTCATGAAAAGAAATGTATTGCTGTATTTGTTGTTCCTCTTGTCATGGGCGGCTGTCGCCCAGAATTCGGCCCCGGATACGAGTTGGATCAAGACTAACTACACCAAGACAGAGCAATACATTACCATGCGTGACGGCGTGAAGCTCTTCACCGCCATTTACACGCCCAAAGACGATTCACAGACCTACCCGATCATCATGCAGCGCACGCCCTATTCCGTGCGGCCCTACGGTGAAAGTAACTACCGGCGCAGTCTCGGGCCTAATGCGTACCTAATGCGGGAGAAATACATTTTTGTGTATCAGGATGCCCGCGGCCGCTATAAAAGCGAAGGGAATTTCCGCGAAATGACGCCCGCGATCGAAAACAAGAAGAGCAATAACGATGTGGACGAGTCGAGCGATACCTATGATACCGTTGAATGGCTTTTGAAAAACACTAAAAACAATGGTAAGGTAGGCCAATGGGGCATTTCGTTTCCCGGTTACTATTCGTCCGCCGGCCTGCCGGATGCGCACCCGGCCATGGCGGCCGTTTCCCCGCAAGCACCTATGTCCGACGAATTTATCGGTGACGATTGCTACCACAATGGCGCTTTCTTTTTAATGGATAACTTCGGTTTTTACAGTGGTTTTGATGGCCCTAAAACCAAGGATGGCACGGGTTACCTAAGCCATTTTAATGCAGAGTATAACGATGCCTACAAGTATTTTCTCGATTTTGGCCCACTAAAGAAGACGAATGCCGCGCCCTATTTCGCTGACCCGAATTCGATTTGGCGGCAAACGACGGCGCATCCGGTATACGACGAGTTCTGGCAATCGCGGAACATTAAAAAGCATTTGAAAAACATCAAACCGGCGGTTCTGGTAGTAGGAGGGTGGTTTGATGCCGAGGATTTGTACGGCGCATTGAAAACTTACGCGGCCATCGAAAAGCAAAGCCCGGGTAACAACAACCGCCTCGTAATGGGGCCATGGACGCACGGCGGCTGGGCCGCGCCTTCGTGGAAGGGTTTTGCGCAATATCAGTTTGGGGCTGACGTGAACAAATATTACCAGGAAGAGATTGAGACAAAGTTTTTCAATTTCTATCTCAAAGGAAAAGGCACATTTGAGCAGTCGGAGGTTACCGTTTTTGAAACTGGGTCAAATCAGTGGAGGTATTACCAGCAATGGCCGCCTGTTAATAGCCAGCCTACAACTTATTATTTTACTAAAAACGGAGGAATGGCTGTTGAAAGACTGCTGTCGGAACCGGGTTCAACCACATACGAAAGCGACCCGGCCAAACCCGTGCCATACACCAATGTAATCAGCGGCCACCGCAACAACGAGTACATGGCCGAAGACCAGCGTTTTGCATCCCGGCGCCCCGATGTGGTGAGTTTTCAGACGGATACGCTGACCGAGGATTTGACATTAACGGGAGAAATAGTGGCCCATCTGATGGTTTCGATGACCGGCTCCGATGCAGATTTTATCGTAAAGGTGATTGACGTCTGGCCAGCCGGATCGACGGTGCCCGCGGTGCAGGAAGGCGGAAAACCCGTGATCATGGACGAATACCAGCAAATGGTGCGCGCGGAAGTCCTGCGAGGTAAATTCAGGAACAGTTTTTCAAAGCCGGAGCCATTTGTAAAAGGCAAAATCGAAAAAGTAACTGTGAAACTGAATGAGGTAGCGCATACATTCAAAAAAGGCCACCGTGTGATGGTACAGGTACAAAGCAGCTGGTTTCCGCTGGTCGATCGGAACCCTCAGAAATTCATGAATATTTTCGAAGCGTCGGAATCGGATTTTCAGAAGTCGGAGATTACGATCCATCACAACGCCAGGAATCCCAGCAGCATTACTTTGCCGGTAATGCGCTGATAACAAGGTAATGCCCTTTTAATCCTAAATCCCTTAATCCTAAATCCAATGAAAAATGTATTCCGGAAAATTCCGGTTTGTTGCGTCGTGTTGTGGCTTATTGCCGGCACGACATGGGCGCAGGTAAAGCCGAAATTCCACGTTTTGGCGATGGCCGAGCCCGGTGGGCATCACATTGCCTATTCCAAAGCAGCCCGGCTGTGGTTGGATTCTCTGGCTGCCGAAGCGCATTTCAGTATCGATTATATTGACAAAACGGATCCGGTTAACGAGGCTTTTTTATCTGAATATCAGCTCATTATCCAGCTCGACTATGTACCCTATGCCTGGAAACCGGAGGCCGCTGCCGCATTTGAAAAGTATATCGATGAAGGCAAAGGCGGCTGGATTGGGTTTCATCATGCGACCTTGTTGGGTGAATTCGACGGTTATAAAATATGGCCCTGGTTTGCGGAATTCATGGGCGGTATCCGTTACAAGAACTACATAAGTGACTTTGCCGCCGCGACGGTGAAGGTAGAAAACGGCAAGCATCCGATTATGAAGGGCGTACCTGCGTCGTTTCCGGTTCAGAAAGAGGAATGGTATATCTACGACAAAAGCCCGCGCCCAAATGTGGATGTGATCGCGAGCGTGGACGAATCGACTTATATACCCGATTCGAAAATTAAAATGGGAGACCATCCGGTCATTTGGTCGAATCCTGAAAAGAAGGCCAAGAATGTCTACATTTTTATGGGACATTCGCCGGTGCTGTTCGAAAGCGACGTTTATAAAACGATTTTCAAAAACGCGATCCTCTGGGCTGCCCAAAAATAACCGGATATGCTGAAAAGAATTTTAATGCTTGCGCTGATCGTTTCGGTGCAGCATATTGGCTTTGCGCAAAAGAAAAAGTCGAAGGTTGTCCCAACTCCTGAAAGCAAGTCGTTCTACCAGGCGCGGCTGAACGATGATGACGCCACCTATTTTACCCCTGAAACCTTCAAAATCAGCAATGACGGCAAAATCGACGTTTCCGACGAGCTGCAACGGGCTATCAATGAGGTGAAAACCAATTTCAATTTTGGGGTCGTGTTCATTCCGGAGGGAACTTACAAGATTAGCAAGACAATATATATTCCCACGGCCGTCCGGGTGATCGGCTATGGCAAAAGGCGGCCGCTGATTATCCTGGCCGACAATGCACCTGGTTTTCAGGAGCAATATCCCCAGGACAAGGGTAATGCCAAATATATGTTCTGGTTCACGTCGGCTATTCCAAAAGAAGGGCAACCGATCCCCGATGCCGGCGCGAGCACGTTTTATAGTGCGATGTCGAATGTGGATTTGCGGATAGGATCGGGTAATCCGTCGGCGGTGGCATTGCGGACGCATTTCGCGCAGCATAGTTTTATTTCACACGTCGATATTCATGCCGGTACTGGCAAAGCTGGAATGTTCGATGTGGGTAACGAAATGGAGGATGTGCGGTTCTATGGCGGCGACTATGGTATTTACACCTTCAAGCCATCGCCGGGCTGGCAGTTTATGATGGTCGATACTTATTTCGAAGGACAGCGCAAAGCGGCGATCCGCTCGCAGGAATCGGGGCTGACGATCGTGCGGCTGACGGTAAAGAATGTGCCGACTGTAATCGAGACCAATCCGGATTTCTACGAAAAACTGTTCATGGAGGACAGTCGTCTGGAAAACATAAGCGGGCCGGCGTTCGTGATCAGCAATGAAAACAACGCGTATACCCAGATAAGTTTGCGCAATATCGATTGCAAAAAAGTACCTGTCCTGGTGGGTTTCCGAACAAGCGGGAGGCAGATTGCCGGGCCAGGTGAGCTATACAAAATAAAGGCATTGAACCACGGCCTTCAAATGACGGCAATCGATTCAAAACCGGTTCAAACCACAACGCAGGACATCGAAGTGCTTAAAACAGAGCCTGTACCGGTTCAGGAGGATATTCCGGTGTTCCCGGACATCAGTCTTTGGAGAAATCTTAAAGCACTTGGCGCGAAAGGCGATGGGCTAACCGACGATACGAAGGCCATTCAGGCAGCTATCGATCAGTACGACGTGATATACGTGCCGCAAGGCTGGTACCGCATTACCGAAACCCTAAAATTGAAGCAGAAAACGGTTCTGATCGGCCTTAACCCGGTTTCAACCCAATTTATCTTGCAGGACAATACAGAAGCATTCGGAAGTTTCGGGCCACCGAAGCCGATGGTGGAGTCATCGGAGGGAGGAAGCAATATTCTGACGGGCATCGGCATTTCGACGGCAGCCAGCAATTCCCGGGCGGTAGGTTTGAAATGGATGGCGGGAGCCGGCTCTTATGTGAACGATGTGAAGTTCCTGGGTGGCCATGGCAACATCCCTCGTAAAAGGCCAGGGCAGGAGGCTTCGAATAACTCCTCGCACGTGGGCAACGAGCAACATTGGGACACGCAATATTGGAGCCTTTGGATAACCAATAATGGTGGTGGCACATTTAAAAACATCTGGACTGCGAATACCTTCGCATCCGCAGGCGCGTACGTGTCTAATACGACTACGCCGGGGCGTATCTACGCGATGTCGATAGAGCACCATGTACGGAATGAAGTTCGGTTCAAAAATGTGTCCAACTGGAAGGTCTATGCATTGCAGCTGGAAGAGGAGAGCAAGGAAAGTTCGAATTGCCAGCCGCTGGAAATCGAATCGTGCGATAATATACTTTTTGCAAACTTATATATGTTCCGGGTGATCCGCGTCAGTACGCCCTACCCGCATTCGATCCGCTCGTGGAACAACCGCAGGCTGGAATTTCTGAATGTGCATAATTACAGCCAGACCAAGTATCCGTCGACGGTTCCGTTGTACGACGTGAATTCGGGCATTGAAGTGCGGCCGTGGGAGTTTAACCGCCTGGTAATTGACACGCCCAAACCGCGTCCGATTGATTTACAGGTAGGAAGAGTGGTACAAATAGCCAAAGGCTTCGAATTTGCGGACGGCATTTGCCACGATAGCAAGGGTAATGTGTATTTCAGCGAATCGCGGGCGCGAAGGATTTACAAATGGTCGGTCGAAACGAATACACTGGGCCTCGTGGCCGACTTTCCCTGGGAACCGCTTTCACTGGGGGTTGATACGAAGGATACCCTATTGGTGGTATTCAAATATGTTCCGAAACCGGGTTATACGAGAAATGGTAGGGCCGAAATTTTCCCTACCCGGCCCGATGCAGCTGGTACTTCGTTCAGTGGTTGGGGTAATAGCGGATTTACAACGAAGGTATATTCAATGAATACGGATCGGCCGGATGAGACGATTCGCCACCTGCTATGGTTGCCATTTGGGAAAGTCCATCACTTTGTCAAAACGCTGAATCCCTCCAACCGCCGTCGCGATTCTGGCGATTTTTTGACGGTAAGTACCAACCAGTTCAATACTTGCTGGGTAGCACCTGATATGGTGACCATAGTGCCGGAAGTTTACGATCTGGCACGTTCCAATGCATTGGTGGAAGGTTACCCGGGGAAAGTAGTTTATGGGATTGATGAATATCTAAAAAGAACTGTCCGGTTCAATATCGGATCGAAGGGACATTTGTCGGAGCCGCAACTATTTGCCGAAAAAGGTGAATTCAGCTCGGCAGTGGATAGCAAAGGGAACGTGTATATCGCTGACGGGCAGGTTTATGTGTTTGACTCTACCGGCAAGGAAATCAATATAATCGAAACGCCGGAGCGACCTTCGACCATTACCGTAGCCGGTGACACGCTTTTTATTACTAGCCGTAATGGATTGTATGCTGTAAAACTGAAATAGAAATGAAACGGCTGGTATTTCGCTAAATGCCAGCCGTTTATACTTACTTGATCCCCTTGCGCTTCTTATATTCCTGATAACGCCGGTTATATTCTTTCAGCTCTTCATCCTTGAATGTCTTCAAATAATTTGCCGGCAAATCGAGCCGCTCCTTCATTTTCAATGTATTGGAAAGCTCGACTAACGTGTTGACGCCGTTTTTGTCCTTGTTCAAATCAAATGCATCGTACAAATCGCCATTAACAGTAAATGCTTTGAAGGCGAGTTTGTTCTGATCGACGGTGATTGCCTGGTACAGTTGCGTATTTGAAGCGGCGCGGTCCATCCAGTTTTGCAAGCCGATGTCATACATTTTCGGGCCGCTTACAGATACTACGTAAATTGGTCCGTCGGGCTTTTTGCGGCTCTGACCAATGGGGATATTCAATCCGCGCCCGTAGGTATGGTCGTGGCCTTGCAACACGATATCAACCTTGTGTTTTTTGTACAAAGGCTCCATTGTTGACCTCCATTCGTCGTTATCGCGGCCATTTTTTGTAGAGTAAATAGGGTGGTGATGCACCACGATCGTCCAGCGGTTTGGATTGCCGGTAGTAATTTGCTCAAACCACGCAGCTTGCTTTTTCATTGTGGTCGAATCGAGGATAGCTGCCTGCGAGTCGAGAGAGATAAATCGAATTCCTTGGTAATCAATATAATATGCGGTTTCTGCCAGGTCTTCCGGACCGTTTTCAGGTAGTGCGAATTGCGGTTTCCAATGCATGGAAACAAAAAGATTCCGCTGCGCATCGCGGTAATATTCGTGGTTACCGGGCGTTGCCAGGTTAGGAACCATCCCGTTGATCCAGCCACCTGCTTCAAACCATTCACCCCATTGGTAATCCGCATTGGAATTGTTGATAAGGTCGCCCGCGTGGATCATCAGATTGGCTTTGGGCATATTAGCGAATGCACCCCGCACCGCCCGCGACCATAGGGAACGAATGTCGTTTTGTGCATCGCCAAAATAGAGGAACGAAACCGGCTCCGGTTTGTCGGAGGCCGTTTTGAAATGAAACCATTCACTCCACGATTTCCCGTCACCGACGCGGTATACGTATTGTGTGGATGGTTTGAGGTCACCGAAATTGGCCTCGTGGTAATGGGCAGTCTTGCCTTCTATCACCACCTTGTGTGTAGCCGCCTGAACGATGCGTGCTTTGGCCGGGAAATCAGGCGAGGGATCGGCTTCATGAATCGCTGCAACGGCGCCTGTCACGGTCGAATCTGTACGCCAGTTTACCGCCTGAGAAGTAGCAGGATCGCCTTTGTAGCCTAATATCAACCGGTCGGGAAATGCAGAGGGCGGGTAAGTTTTGTTTTGCTGCGCTTGCGTGGTAGCGACACCGGCAATTAGCAGCGTTCCTGCAAGGAGGAATCTAAAATATACATGACTGAAATATTGCATAGGAACTGCCAGAGAATTGTGGTCACAATATTACCCGTTCGGAAGGTAATCGGGCTAGCAGCTGTTCTTATTTTACATTTTGATAATATGGAGTGCCGGAAGGCTTTTGGTTACGACTAGCCTGCCTGGAAGAACATGGTTGCCCATTTGCGCCTTAACTTTCCAAATATCGTCTCTCATTTATCCAGCGCGCCCGGCAGCAGCATCAAAAACGGTTCAGCCTTGGTGAAATCCAGCTGTTCGTAGAAAACCCCGAGCCGGTTCAGGTTCCGGTAGTAATCGTCTACGTGCTGATAATAATGTTGCTCCGATTGCACATACCATGCCACCGGCCCAAGCTTGTCCGATAGAAACCACTTTTCTAGCAGCCGTCCGGCGCGGCCGTTTCCGTCGTTGAAAGGGTGGATGCAAACAAATAGCAAATGGATGAACGAGGCGTAATAGAAAGTTTCTTCCAGTGATAAATTACAACGCAGGAGTTCGTCAATATCTTCCCACAGCTTGTCCATTTCTCCTTCTACCAAATGAGCAGGTGCTGCTTCAAATTGAATGCGGCCCGTTTTATGTTCCATCACCACCATGGCGTTCCGCCGGTGAGCGCCCCGGTAATGCGCCGGCAAGAGGTGTTCGGTAAGTATCCGGTGCACCTGTGAAAAGTGCTCGTTGGTGAGCCTGTTCTCCCTCGCGTAAATGTATGCGCGGAAAAGGTCGTTGGGCTTTTGGGTCAGTTCAGGGAGGTATTCGATGTGCTGGAGCTTGTGTTTGATGTAGCTGTCGACCTCCATGGGTTCGCCTTCGATTTTGGAGGATGTGATGACGGCAATGGAGGTGTAAAAGTTGAAAGAATCCGGCCGCACGAACGATTCGTCGAGTTGCTGCAATGCCTCATGCAACTTGCTCCCAAGCTGGTTGCGATAGTTTTCAAGTAACGTATCCGGGATGATCTTCATGGCAAAGCGGCGCAGGTTCGGTTGTAGGTCAAGTTACCAGTATTCTTTCAAATCCAAAAACCTTACCTTTGCACCGTAGAAAACGCGCGTCCGTGAAAAAGAAAATACTTCTGGTTACCCCGCCATTTACCCAGCTCAATACGCCTTACCCCGCTACCGCTTACCTCAAAGGGTTTTTGAATACTTTGGGCAGAGCGTCGTATCAGGCTGATCTGGGGATTGATGTGATCCTGGAATTATTTTCTTCAAAGGGATTGAAAAAGATTTTTGCCATGCTCGAAGCGTCGGATATCGAGCTGACGGACAATAGTTTCCGTATTTACGCGCTGCGGGATGAATACATTTCGACGATCGATCCGGTGATCCGTTTTCTTAAAAACAATAACCCCACACTGGCCCATAGCATTTGCGATCGCAGCTATCTGCCGGAGGCTAGTCGCTTTCAGCAACTGGAAGATCTGGATTGGGCATTCGGAACGATGGGTATCCACGATAAAGCCCGGCATTTGGCGACATTATACCTCGAAGACCTCGGCGATCTGATCCAGGAAGCCATCGACCCGCATTTCGGTTTCAGCCGGTATGCGGAGCGGTTGGGTCGGTCTGCGACGAGCTTTGATGAAATGGAAGCCGCACTGGAAACGCCGGATACGCTGCTTTCGCAGACGTTGAAGGATGTGCTGGAACAAAAAGTGACGCGATACCAACCCGATATCGTATGCATTTCGGTGCCTTTTCCCGGGAATTTGTATGGTGGTTTTAAATGCGGGCAGTATTTGAAAGCACATTACCCACATATCAAAATCGTGATGGGTGGCGGCTTCGCCAATACGGAACTGCGTTCACTGGAAGAGCCGCGAGTGTTTAATTACATCGATTTTATATGTCTCGACGACGGAGAGGCGCCGCTGCAATCCCTTTTGGAGCATTTGGATGGTGAGCGCGACCTCGCCAGTTTGAAAAGAGTGTATTCGCTGGTAGAGGGAAAGGTGGTGTATCACAATGGTGCGAAGGAAAAGGATGTACCGCAGCGCGAAACAGGTACGCCGGATTACAGCGATTTGCCCCTGCACGATTATCTTTCGGTCATCGAGATCGTGAATCCGATGCACCGTCTCTGGAGTGACGGCCGCTGGAACAAGTTGACGCTCGCACATGGCTGTTATTGGGGTAAATGCTCGTTTTGCGACATTTCCCTGGATTATATCCGCCGTTACGAGCCGATGACAGCTTCATTGCTCTGCGACCGCATTGAGGAAATCATCGCGCAGACGCAGCAGAACGGCTTCCATTTTGTAGATGAAGCTGCGCCGCCCGCATTGCTGCGCGACTTGGCGCTGGAAATTATCCGCCGGAAGCTCACGGTCGTTTGGTGGACTAATATCCGTTTCGAAAAGAACTTCACTTACGACCTCTGCCTGCTATTGAAAGCTTCGGGCTGCATCGCTATTTCAGGCGGGCTTGAAGTGGCCTCTGATCGCCTGCTCGAACGAATGAAAAAAGGTGTTACCGTTGCGCAGGTGGCGCGTGTGGCGGACGCGTTCACGCAGGCGGGCATTATGGTGCATGCGTACCTGATGTACGGGTTCCCGACGCAAACCGCACAGGAGACAATCGATTCGCTGGAAATGGTGCGGCAGATGTTCCAGCTGGGCGTGGTGCAATCGGGCTTCTGGCACCGGTTCGCAATGACCGCGCATAGTCCGGTCGGTTTACATCCGGAAGCGTTCGATGTCATGCGGCTGGGGCCGGATACGGGCACGTTTGCGAATAATGATTTGGAACATAACGACCCGCTGGGTGCCGATCATGACCGGTTTGCAGAAGGCTTACGCAAATCGCTTTTCAATTTTATGCACGGCGTTTGCCTCGATTTTCCATTGTCCAAATGGTTCGATTTCAAAACGCCGCCGACGTCTATTCCGCCGAATTACCTTGAAAAGAGCATCCACGAACCCGTAGAACTGGCGGCACGACCGAATGCATTCATTGTATGGACCGGCAGTTTACCCGAAATAGCTGTTTTTGAGGAAAGAAAAGGGAGGAAAGTACGCGAAATAGCGGAACTCGTTTTTTATAACAAGAAAAAAGAATGGGCCGTTGAAGCCGACGTCGAAGTAGGGGAGTGGTTGACTGAAATGCTTCCCAAATTGCTCATTGCCAATCCCGAACCTTATGCTTTCGAGCAATTTAGAAATGATTTTGAAGCAGCCGGACTAGGAAATTTCGATATATTCCTCAACTCCCGCACGTGGCAGGAGTTGAAAAAAGGGGGTATGCTTGTGCTTTAAGGCGTTAATAACGAAGCACTTCGAAATTTTCGAGGTTGTCGTCGAAAGCGGTAAATACAGCGGGATAGCCCGGTGCAATGTTACCTATCTTGTCTTGCAGCCCCAATGCGGTTGCCGGCCGGACAGTCGCCATTTCAATCGCTTCCTGAACTGGTATTCCGATGATTTCCACGGCATTCCGTACCGCGTCGCCGAGCGAAATAGTAGCGCCTGCGAGGTTACCATCCGAGTTGATGTATTTCCCGTCTTTCAAATAGGCATCAAATTCCCCCCATTTAAACTGCGTGACCTTTTGGCCTAAAAACAATGCATCCGAAATCAGGAAGAGCTTATCGCGCTTGATTTTGTAAGCAACACTCGCCGCGCCGAAATCACAATGGGTACCGTCTATAATGATTGGCGCATAAACAAATTCGGTGTCGAAAGTAGCGCCCACGAGCCCGGGAGCCCTGTGGCCAAATGCCGACATAGCGTTGTACAAATGCGTCACAAGCTGAATGCCCTGGTCGAATGCGGTCATAGCTTCGGCGTAAGTAGCATTGGAATGGCCTGCCGAAACGGCAATACCCGATTCGAGCAACATTTGCAGCTGGTCTTCGGTAAACATCTCCGGCGCGATGGTGATCAGGCGGATCACGTCCTTGCCATAGCGGATGATCTCGTCGAGTTCCTGGTCGGTTGGTTTGCGAACGAATGCCGCCAAATGCGCGCCGCGCTTGATCGGGTTCAGGTAAGGGCCCTCCAAATGCATGCCCAGCACGCCCGAATCCGGGTTTTTGGCCATATAGCTGCGCGTGGCTTCGATACCTTTAAGAATGTTATCGTGCGGTGAAGTAATGAGGGTCGGTAGCACGTAGGCGGTGCCGGTGTGGACGCTTGCCTGGTAAATATCATCGATCGTCTCCTGGTCGGCGCGCTCGGTGAAATAGAACTGCTCACCCCCATTGATGTGACTGTCAAAAAGCCCCGGCGCAAGGTTAGTTACCTGTGGCATGCCCGTCTTGGGTGTACCACTTTCGACGCTGCTGATGCGGCCATTTTCGACGACGATAATCTGGTTGAACAGGACTTCTGCTCCTGTAAAAACTTTCTCTGCAAAAAACTGGGTGGACATAATCAAAGGCTTGGTTTAGAAGCGCCCAAGAAACGAAAAATGGGCAGGCAGTCAAAGCACTATTTGATAATTATGTCGAATTTGGTCAAAAGCCCGGCCAGGTCCGACGACAGGAATTTTGCTTTGCGGATATTGTTCGCCGTGGGATCGATGGTGAAGTTCTTGCTGGTCGAAAAATCGGTGCTGCTGAGGTTGGTACCATCGAAAACGGCATCCCAGAAGTCGCAGTTATGCACTTTGCATTTCGACAAGTCGCTCTGCGTGAAATCGGCATTGTGGATTTTGCAGTTATTGAAAACCGTTTTGTTCAATTTCTTCCTTTCAAAAATGGCATAGTCGAGAATGCAATTCTCGAAAACGGCTGCAAATGCAAAGTCTTTGCTCTCCGAGAAATTGACGCCCGTAAGTTTGCAATTGAGGAACCCGATATCGGAAATTTTACAATTTTTGATTGATGCATTGCTCAGGTTACACTCCTCGAAAACGCAGTCGATGAAATCAATACCGGCCAGGTCGGTGAAGCTGCATTGCACAAACCGGACTTGTTCGTAGCTGTTTTCCAGCAATGGCTCAATGCTAAAATCTTTATTTTCAATAGTTTCGAAATCGCGGGTGTTGCGCATTGAGCCCAATGGATATTAAATGTATTGCTTGATGATGGATTTCAGCTGATCGGCCTGCACTACGCCCGACTGGCGCCAGAGCGGCTTACCGTTTTTGAACACGATCAGCGTAGGAACGCCCTGAATACGGTACGCCTGCGCCGCCGACTGGTTTTTGTCCACGTCGACTTTGATGATTGTGGCAGAATCGCCCAAATCCGCTTTAACTTGTTCAAGGATAGGTTTCATCATTTTACAAGGGCCACACCATTCAGCCGAGAAATCTACTAAAACCGGTTTATCGCTGTTGATCAATTCTGAGAAAGTTGCCATAACGCTACTGTTTTTGTCTGAAAGGATAACCCATCCGGACCGCGAAAGGTTTAATCTAACGCCAGTTATCCCTAAGAAACTTGCCCACACGTTTTTCCACAAATTCATAAGTGAAATGCGAATACAGGATCGTGAGGGCGATTGCGCTGAGCAGCGAAACCCCGAACATCAGTTCGTTATGCGGCGAATTTAAGAACCTGAACAACACGATATTGATGAAAATGAGCACGATCGCGTGGTTCAGGTAAATGGAGTAGGAGATTTTACCCAGGTATTGGAACGGCTTGCTGCTCAACATCTTCGTAACAACACCCGTGGAATTTGCGAAAATGACGATACCAATCGAGAAAATGAACGGGAAAACAAGTTTCCAGAGGTTTAGCTCCCAATGGTGCACGAAATACATGGCGGCCATCAAAAAGAGCAGGAACGGGATCTCGAATGCGGAAAGCTGAAATGTTTTCCGGCTTAATAGCCTTTGCGTGAATATGCCCAGCGAAAAACACAGGAGCCCGCGCACATAGCCGTAATCGTAGGCCAGCAGATACTCTCCTCTCGAATAAATGAAAATACCTGATAGCAACCCGATGATCGCGAATGCGGCATATTTAAACCTTGGTAAGGTCAAAACGACCAGCCCGAACACGACATAGGAAATCATTTCGGCGGAAATCGACCAGGACGGATAGTTATTGCTGATCCAACCCCCAAATACCGTGCTGGAACCCATGAATGTGAGCGCGTCCAGAGATGTGTATAAGTAATACCCCAGTCCCATTCCGCCGACGTTTTTGAATGCGCTGTGCTCACCGAGCAGGTTGGCTAATACAAAAACGACTTCGGTGTAGAAGAGGAGCGGATACAATCTGATAAAGCGCTTTTTCAGAAACGTCAGAAAATCGCCTGTGCTGTGAATGCGATCGACGTAGTTAAGTGCAATTACGAAGCCACTCAACACAAAGAAAAAGTCAACAAACAGGCTCGCGTTGATCACGAAAAAGTTGTTGTAAAGAATCGACTCCTTGAATGCATTGTGGTGGTGGGCAATGACCAGGACAGCGAATATGCCCCTTAACCCATCCAGTTGTTCAACTCTGTTCTTCATGCGTGGAATGCTGGAACCTTCCGGGAAGGTTCCCCGGCTCGGGGGAGCGTGTCAGGTGGTTATGGTGCTTATGGGTTGCGGCTGGGGTCTGATAATTTTTCTCAGACGTGGTACGGTGTCGAGGTATTTGATACCCAGAAAACGGATCATCACCGAATAGGGGAACCAGAACGCAATATCGTAGGGCCGGCCACCGGTAAAGAGCAGCACCACCATCGACAGGAAAAAGTACGCCAGAAAGGTCGTCAGCGGATTGGTATGGCGGCGTACCTCGCGGATCACGTACAGGAACATGAAGAAGTTGAAGCTGGCAAAAAAGATAAACCCGAAAATTCCGTGGTTTACCCAGGATTCGAGCAGCGGAACGTCCAGATAGTCGTTCTTATAACCCCTGCCGAGGAAGATGTCCCATGAATACAGTGTTTCCAAAAATTCTCCGAAACCACTCACCCGTCCCATCGCCGAATAATCGACATCCGCTTCTTCCGAAAGCCTCACCCCGGTGGAAGTAAAGATCACGTTCATGATCCGGTCTTGGAAAATATCCCAATAGCCTAGAAGCAGGTTCAGAATATTGCCATAGCGTGACAGAAAATAGTTGATCGCCAGTAATATGAGTATGATAAACACCATATTCCTGAACTTAAAGGCACTGCCGATGGCCGAAGTAATGTCCGAAAATTTGAAATGAAAGAGAAAGTACGCTCCGAAAGCGATCCCCAGGCCCAGGTAGCTTGATTTCGCGAGTGATAGTACCACCACGCCCATTCCAAACAACATCGAGAAAAACAGGAATAGCCTCGTGAGCAGATGCTTGGTGTTACCGAGCAATACCATCGCAGACAGGAGGGTAATAACTCCATTGCGCGCCGTAATGTGCGGGTTACCGCCCGGCTGGGCACCTTCGTTGGCGAAATTTACCGCAGCCCGCATCCCCGGCGTCCAGTTCGGGTCGGTGATGAGTGAGTAAACAAGAGTAATGTTTGTAAAGAATGAAAACAGGAAAAGTACCTGTATCAGCGTGTCTTTCACGTCGTTAGGGACGTGCATGAGCAATGCCAGGAACCCGAATGTGAACACGAAGTTACCGATATCCGCTACCGCCTTTCCCTGGTGGTTCATGAACATGAAGTACCAGAGGGTGAGCAGCAGAAATCCCGCTCCGAGGTTGATCAGGATGATATTCGGCTTGTAAAGTCGTTTGAAAAGCGTTGGCGGGACCATCAGCACCAGCGCGAGCGAAAAGAAAATCGCGGTAAAAACGCTGCTCGCAGGCCCAATGCCGAGTGTATCGCGAATGAAAAATATCAGCGGAAACCCGTTGAACATCATCGCGATGCCCATCGAATACCGGAGATAATTAAAATTGTTGGCTACATTAAATAAGCTCCAATTCATCTGGAAAGCCTGAATCTGATGTACTGAATATCTAACCGCAGAATGAAATAGGCAATTTTACGGACGCGGCACCAAAGATACTTCATTTTGTTGACTACCGGGGAACCGTTCGTTGAAATGTACAATTTTTGTACCCTAGCATGTTCCTCACGGCCGACGGTTGTCGCGATGGTCGACGACTTCGCTTCCGCATGTACGCGTAATGCGCCCCCGAGGCCATCGATCTTTTTAGTCGTAGTCGATTTGTGCGACGTGTACCGTGTAATGAAGTCGTAGTCGAATGCAAAACGGAACGATTCATCGAACATCCCATATTTTTCTACCAGTGAGCGCTTGAAAAACAGCGACTGGTTATGGATCTGCATCCCTTCCAGGATCTGGCAATCGAAGTCGTAAGAAGTTGTTTTGAGTATTTCGGTCACTTCGTCGTCGGTGGTGATCATGTACAGGTCGCCATACAGGATATCGACCGGGTATTTCAAAGCTGCTTCTCCAAAACGAGCGAAAGTACCGGGAAAATATACATCATCGGAATTTTGGAAGCTGATATACTCGCCCGTCGCCCGTTCCAGCGCCTTGTTGATGGCGTGAACCTGCCCGCGGTCCTTCTCCGAAACCCACCAGGAGAGGTGTTTTTCGTATTTTTTAATGATTTCTACACTGCCGTCGTTCGAGCCGCCGTCGACGATGATATATTCGAGATTGGGGTATCCCTGGTTAAGCACGCTCAGGATTGTTCTTTCGAGGAATGCCGCCTGGTTGTAGGAAGGTGTAATGACCGTCAGTTTCGGATACCGCTGCGCGTTGGCGGCTGCCGTGGCCGGTTTCAGTGCTGATACGGAGTTCCGCAGGTCCTGTGTGATTTGTTCTAAAAAATGCATGGAATCCTGTTTAAAACTGATCGATATATCTAGTCAACTCCTTCAATTTCGCGGCAATGCCTTTTCTCATTAACCGGTTGGGTAGGATATCGGCATGTTTTCCAAATGCCGGTTGGCCGCTGACTTCCAGGTCGTACCTCTTTTTCACTACAATGCGCTGGTATTCCATGAACAATGTCTGAAATGCCTTGTTTTCGGCAACCAACCCCGCGTGATCTGACCAGATTGGATCGAAATGCCCAAGCCCTGCAAAGTCGAGCGAGATGAGTGGTTGTCCATCGGCCTCGTAACCGTCATTTTTTGCAACGAGCATTTTGTTCAAAACTGCATTCAAACCATAATGCCAGCCGGGATTATGCAGTGTCTGCGTCGCAGGTACCCAAACCGGCACATAATTGAGCCAAAGCTGATCGGTATTCATGCCATTGCAAAGATCGAAATTGGCGCGGTCGATAGTCCGCTGCGCCCACCATTCCAGCACGGGTGTGGTTTTCCCCGAAGGTCGCAATGTCCAGCTTCCCGAGTGGTACATGCCTGCATTCAGAATGCGTTTGTCGTCCAGAATGGGCGATTTTTTCAAAGGAACCGAAATATTGGGTGTCAAAAACATCTCAGAGCCGGCATCCAGCAAGCTATTGAATGTCTTTTTGAGCTGCACCGTCGGTGCCAGGAACGTGAGTTGTCTGCATTCGGTGTGCTTCTTCAATATTTCCAACGCGAACCAGGGACGGCAGGCGGGCAGTAATTCGAAATCGTAATAATCCGCAACCATTGTATCCCAGCCGGGAATAGCTAATGCGGCCACCGGAAGAAGCTTTACACGCTCCGGAAGGTTGTTAATACTAATGGAATCAACCAGTCCGAGGTAAAAAACATCGTCGGGTTGGTGCTGTAACACAGAATCCGCCAGCGCCAGCGCATGCGCCAGGTTGGTACGGTTACAGACTGTGTATATAATATTCATGAACGACTATTCCGTTTCAGGCAAAGTTTTAAAGAAGGGTATTTCACCGATGTTGTTATGCGAAATGCCCGTCAAAGCAAAAGGTAACGTTGTGCCATTTTGATATTGGACACCATATTGCGCGAAATGGCTGCGCACAATGTCGGTGGGTGTTCTCAGATGCGGTAAAAAGCGATTGGCTTCCAGCTCCCAGAACAGCGAATCGGCATAAGGTAAATTCGCATTGTGGCGGTATTCGTGCGCCAGTTTTTTCTTGCTTTTCAAAGTAGCCGTCATCCGCTCGATCCGGCAAAGGTAAAGCCCGTTGTCGGCATAACCCGACCCGTATAATCGTTTTTCTTCCTCGGAAAGTCCCGAAATGCGTTTCAGGATACCCGGTGCACCACCGGCATGAGCCAGCGCAGAACCTGTTTTGAAATAATCATAACCCTGCTTGCACCAATAATACAGTTCATCTTTAACCACCCAACTGTTCAGTTCATGGATGAGTAAAAAGTCGCACCAGTTGAACCGGTCGTAAAAATCCGACATGAGGAAAAGCCGGCCCAAATGCTGTCTCGACTGAAAAAAATGCTTTGGGAAATGCACGACATCGATATTTTCGGCATGTTCGCGCACTACCGATAGATCGGCGCCTTCTCCCGCAATGAATATGATCGGATATTCCGCCAGGATATCCAATGCGTGATGCAGCATCTTTTCCTCCGTTGGGTCAATCTGGCGTTCAAGAATAGGAATAATAACGGTAACCAGCTCTTTCATCAGATCGTTTGCAGCTTGCCGATCAGATAATTGACAGGCATTTTGAGATATTTCCTCACACGCTGGTAACGACGCACAGGCGCGGGCTTGATGTAGGAGCAGGGGAAATTGCGGTAATAGGCGTTCCCGTTGCTGATCAGGCTGTTTTTGTATAATGCAAAAAGCTCGGTCAGGTCGGTGCGGGCGTTCAGCTCGAAGCGGTTCTGGTATTTCGAGAGGATGTCGGGTTTGGCGGGGTCGTACCCGCTGTAATGGAAGAAGATCAGGGGATTTTCTTCGTTGACATACCAATGGCCGTCGCGCTGCGAAAAGTCACGCTCGTGCAAATTCCAGTAAGCTGCGTTGTAGCCCGGGTTTCTTTCAATATGGGTATTCGGGACAAAGACGGGCAGGAAATTCATCCAGTTCTGATCAACAAAAAGTCCGTTACAGAGGTCGATCAGGCATTCGTAGCGCAGTTTCTCTTCCCACCACGAAATAAACCGGTCATTCTCTTCGGAACGGCTGAATGCCACGAAGCCGAGGTTATAAACGCCCGTATTGAGGTGATGCAACTCGTTGGGTATCAGTCGGTCGTTGATCGGCGTGTTGATATGCGGTGTAAGCACGGCATTGTGTTTCGCCAGCGAGTCGGTAAGGCCTGTTAATGGCTGAAATACAATGATATCCGGGTCGAAATAGATGACGTTTTTTGCCTCGGGGTAATGTTTGAAGAAATAGGTGAAATAAAACGGCTTTACCGCGGTATTAAGCTCTGTAATATTGTAACGCGCGCACATCTCCTGAAAATCGCGGATTTCAATCTTGTCGATCTCGATCATCGGGTAGTCGTGCGCATAGGAGTCTTCAAATGCAACTCCCTGAAGTGTGTCTACCAGGCCAATGAAAAACCGGACATCGGGATTGGTCGCTTTCAGCGAGTCTCCTAATGTCCGGGCTTGCGCGAGGTAATTGATGGAGCAAATGGTAAAGGCAATGGTCATTGATTGTGCTGTTCCGAAACCTGCATAGGTAGATACTTTTGAATAATGGCTTCGACGCTCGCTACGCTTTTGTCCGTGTTATGCCTTTCCAAGACTTTTTTACGGGCATTCTGCCCCAGCGTGTTCCGTAGCGACGGATCGAGGATCAGCTGGATGATCGCGTCCGAAGCTGCCGAGATATCCATATACGGAACTACAAAACCGGCATCGCCCTCGATCAGTTCCGGTGCGCCGCCGGCGTCTTCAAAGCAAACCACAGGAATTTCCTGCAATGCGGCTTCCATCACCACGAGCGGATAAGGATCTTCGCGGGAACTCAATAGTAGCACGTCGAAGCGGTTAATGTAGTCGAGCGCACGCGGAGTTGGCGGAATGAGGATGATTTTGTCGCTCAATCCCATTAGCCGGATATCGCTTTCGATCAACTCGTAGATCTCATGCTGCGGGCCTGCGCCCACCCACACGAAGTAAACGGGCAGTGGCTGTGTTTTGCGGATCACCCTGCTGGCGATCCAGTTAAAAATGTCGTTGCCCTTGCGCCATTCGGCGTTTCCGCAGCCACCTATCACAATGGCGTCTTCGGGGATTTTATAGGTTTTTTCGAGAATATCGTGCTGTACCGCAAGCAATCGCTGATCAATCCGCTCATGGTCGATAAGCGTGAAAGTGCTTACGTGCGTCGCGGGGAAATCGTATTTCCGGATATAATGATCGGCTACCGCATTGGAGACGGCAATCAGGCGATCAGTCTTTTTAAGCAGAAAAGCCAGTTGCTCCTCCTGGGTATAGATTTTCACCGACATCGCCAGCTCATGTACAAAGAGTACCAGCGGCAAGTCGTGAAAGGATTTCAGAAAGTCATAATAAACCTCCGCGTTGGCAATGGAATTAATGAAAACGAGGCCGATATTCTGCTGTTCCAGTTCCGCCAGTACCCTTTCGTTGCCTTTTTGCAGGGAGCGTTCTTCATAAATTTTCAGCAGGTTGGTCTTGCGGAGGAGCTTGCCGGTGAAGGGAGGCGTGGTAATCTTTTTGTTTTGATGAAGGCGCGTAACACCTACTACGTCCTCAAACTCCGCTTCAAGTTCACCTCCGTTACAGAGCAGCAGGTGCATCGGGACGCCGCGTTCTTTCAATAGCCTCAATAACTGCAGCAACAGCAACTGACTTCCTGCCCTGTTAGCATCATGACTTACAAAAAGTATTTTCTTCTGGTCCATTACCGATATTAGCTAGCTCAAACTTTCGTCACCGGATCGTCTCAATAAGCTTCGTAGCTCATCTTTCCGGGTACCTTTTTCGCAGGATTTCCGACATAGACGCCCCATTCTTCGGTTTCTTTCATGATGGCCGATGCCATCCCCACCAATGTTCCCTGCGCAATGGTCGTGTAATCGCGGATGGTGGCGTTCACTCCAAAGAAGGAGTACGATTCTACCACACAATGCCCCGAAAGCACCACATGCGAAGTAAAGAAGACGTGGTCTTTGATCTGGCCGTGATGGCCGATATGGTTGCCGCTCCACATCACGACGTTGTTACCGATGGTCGTGAACGGCTGGATCGTATTGTCTTCGAGAATAAAACAGTTCTCGCCGATCACATTATTGCAGATCGTCGCACGGGAACTGATATAGGAAATGAACTGGTAGCCTTTCGCTTTGGCGTGGTTGTAAATCGCCTCGCGGTTGCGGTTCATATTGCGGCCGGTCATAGGGGCAAAGAACTTGTATTCGGAAGGCGGGAAAATACTTTCCACATCTTCGAATGCTACCACAGGTAGGCCGTGGAAAGTGTCTTGTTCGATGTATTGGCGATTGACGGCGAATGCAACAACCTCATGATCAGAGTCATGGGTTAAGTAATAGTGCGCTAGTTCTGCTGTGTCGAGTACTCCAAAAACGATAATCTTCGCCATTCCTAAATAAGTTCGTATGCCTCTAATTGTTTCCTGAAGCCATCCGGGCCGTTAAACATCAGAACGTCTATAACAGACAACCAAGGTACGAAAGCATTTTTAAATTGGGGGTACGGGCTAGATATACTTTTTATGAAGTCCAGTCTTATTCCCTCGTTTTCAAATTTGCCTTTGTCGTACAATTCCACTCCGCCAATCGGATTGATGTAGTGGTTTGCTTGCTCCTGTTTACAGATATCCAGAATCCGGTCCTGTCCTTTCAGGTGTTTATTGTTATATATCGCTGAAGAGGGAACAATCTCCGTGCCTATGCCCAAGTATGCGCAAGTTTTTTTTAATGCGTATATAGATAGCTCGTTGATTGAATCAACTTCTAAATTTACGATTTCTTCTATCAGTTCAAAAACCTTTTGATAACAGGGTGCCTTCTGATATGATTGCTGAATGGTTTTCAATAACTTTTTCTGCCACTGCTCATGTTTGGCAAGCTCCACTTCGAAGATCAGTTTATTCTGGCTGGCGTCTTTCAACGGAATGGTAAAAAGATGCGCCTTGCCACCGACGAGCAGGTTGTTCCGGTTGATCCAACCCTTGTTGATGAAGTTCACATCGTCGTAAATAATGAACTTGTCCACGGCATCGATCAGCTGGAAATAGCCGATATATGGGAAAATATACGGCTGCATGATGGCAATAGTCATGGCTTGGGCTATTTGAGTTTTCTCAGATAATAATCTTCCCCCTTCTCACTCAAAAAGGTTCGGTGATACAAGGTGGTGTCGGAGCCGAGCCGGATATCGGTCGGTAATGCACGTATCTTACTCGTGTCGTTGATCACCTTGCGGGCATAGAACAGGTAATCAGCATCTTTGGGAATAGGTCGCAGGCCTTCTTCGAAAGGATTGATTGAAATCAGTTTCCGGGTCAGGTCCTTACCGTAGAGCGGGTACTCAAAATCGCTGTTCACGGTAGCGAGCGCCACGGTTGCATTCTCCGGCACGATGGAATCGAAACGGACGTAAGCCTTTGTAATGTCCGGTCGTGCGAATGTCTGGTAAGGAATACGATCCATCGTCAATGCCGATTCCATGCCGTAGGATGGCAGCGGAAGGCAGCGGATATTCAGGTAAACAGCCATAATCCCGGAAATACATGCCAGTCCTACAACCACCATAATGTAGCCTTTCCAGACATTCCTGCGCGGCTTGATGATCGATAAACGGTGATGTGAGAAAAGCAGGAGCAGGAAAAGTACACCAAAAAGCCCGGCCTCCATAAAGTATCGGCCTTTGAACGGATCATAGGCCGCAGAATAGGAGATCGCCGCGAGGTTAAGACAAAATGCAATGACCAGGAAGAAATGCACGCGCGATCTGAAAACGCGGATCAGTACCAACAGCATCAGCGGAAGGATCAAGGCAAATCCGAATACGCCCCAGTAGGGATTCGCATTGTAATAATAAAATCCGCGCTGGAACGAAAATGGGACGATAGTGAAATCAGCCTCCTCGTCGAGGCGCATTCGCAGCTTATCTTCCAGAACTACCAGTGGCTTCCTGATGGCGGTATTCAGGTCATAACCCCATTGCGCATTCCGGATGCCGTCGAGGTTACAGAAATCATAGGTATAGCGGATCACATTCCGGCTGCCCTGTTCAAACAGGTTAGCTGCCCCTCCTGCGCGCTCATACGACTGGTGGTACCGGGCTGTAGGAGGGCCAATGGGATGGCCGAAAACCTGGATATTACGGATATAGCCGGTTGGAATAGTATAAATCAACGCAAAAAACGCGATCGCGAGGCCAAGCCTTAAAGTCCTTTCAAAAAACACTTTAAAACCCGGTGCCAGGAATACGGTATAGATCATGATCACGAATACCGATGGCATGAGCAAGGCAAATGTAGCCTTATGACCGGTAACGATCGCGAATGTGATTCCTGTAAGATAGAGGTAGCGGTTGTCGCGGTTGGTGAAATAGGTAAATAGGAAATACAGCAGGCAGCTCAGATAGGCCGTCAGAACAATGTCCGTTTCCGTTGTAACGGCCTGCATCAGGAAATCAAGGAACACGCTATATGCCAATGCGCAGAAAAAGCTGGCCGACAGGTTCCTTCCAATCCTTTGTGCTATACCGAATACCGACGCCAGCGTTACGTAGTACGATAGCTGGTGAATGAGTTTAAATGAATTTTCAATGTCCCCGCTGATCAGGTAGGAGTAAATATGGATCGTGGTGAGGCTCTTCGGATAGGTATCCATGTTCCAGTTGGCCCCGCCGAAATGCTCCATAGTGCCCCGCTGAATATAGCGGATAGCGCGGTTCAGGTGCCCGGTCATGCTGTCCCATTCATTGGGAGCGGTAAATAGCACGAGGATCAGGTTGGTTATTCCAATGATCGCGAACGTCAGGAACATCGCACCGAAAATCACTTTCAGGTAAACGGATAGCTCCCTGGTCCAGAGCCGGAATGTGCTCAGCCGGTTAGCGATCAGCCCGCGAATGGTATAATGCGCTTGTTGTGGTACGAGCTTTGTCCAGAGCAGGTACTGTAATGCGAGAATACCGAAAGTGCCGCCGATCCATGCGAATACGTTCGCGGTAAGATCCAGCGCCGACAAAATAAAGCCGGTAGGGATAATGCTACCGACAAATAGAATGAAGAAGGTAATAATCAGCTCCGTGAGCGAAGGTTGAGCAATTTTTTTTGCAACAAAGCTGATACCGTATAAAAACAGGAAAAAAGTTAGCCAATAAAAAATGACCATGCTACTATGGTGATAAATGACCGTTGATAATGCGGGCAATCCTTTCAATATCTTCGTAAGGAAGCCCTACATATAATGGCAAACTTAACACTCTTGCCGCGATATCCTCGGAAACAGGGCAGGCAATTTGCCTTGGCATGAATGAAAGGGTGTTAAGCGACGGATAAAAATATCTCCTTGGAATGATTTCTTCCACTTTTAATGCCTCCATTACCCTGAACATAACCGCCTCCGAAGGGAACACTACCGGATAATAAGCGTAGTTATATTCGATGTCGGCGCTCAATGTGGGTTTAAACAGAATATCCCAATTGAGCAGGCCGTCATAGGCGTCGAAAACGTCCCTGCGCGCCTGGATGATCGCCGGCACCTGCGGAAGGTTTACCAAACCCATTGCCGCATGGAATTCCGAGTTTTTACCATTGATTCCCGCGAATTCATAATGCTCGTCGCCCTGGTGGCCGAACGCACGCAGCAAATGCAGTTTGCGGTCGAGCTCGGGATGGTTGGAGATCAATGCACCGCCTTCGATCGTATGGAAAACTTTCGTGGCGTGGAAGCTGCAAGTGCTCAGGTCGCCGTAGGAAAGCAGTGATTTTCCTTTATAAGTTACGCCGAATGCATGCGCGGCGTCGTAAATAACTTTCAGGTTGTGTTTTTTGGCAATCGCCTCGATGGCCTCTACGTCACAGGGATTTCCGTAGACGTGCGTCGCGAGGATCGCCGATGTTGCCGGTGTAATGGACGCCTCGATCAGCTCCGCATCGATATTGAATGTCGAAGCATCGATGTCCACGAAAACAGGCGTGCAGTTTTCCCACAAAATCGCATTGGAAGTGGCACAGTAGGAGAAGGGCGTCGTGATGATCTCGCCTTTCAGTTCAAGCGCCTTGATCGCGATTTGCAGAACGATCGTTCCATTACCACAGAAGTACAGGTGATCGACGTTCAGATATTCTTTAAGCTGTCCTTCGAGCTGTTGTAAAAGTGGTCCGTTGTTGGTCAGATAACCCCGTTCCCAGATTCCACGGACATATTGCAGATATTCTTCCTGATCAGGTAGAAAGGTTTTAGTGACGTTAATCATTCACTACGTGTTCAGATTGGCGAATAGAAAAATTGAGTTGAGGACGAATATATCCGGGCCATTTGCCATACCAGGTCACATTTTCACGGTAATCCTCAATATCAAAAACAAGGGCTTCCTCCATATTGTAAAGCACGGTGCTCGTATCTTTCACGATCATCATCGAAACGACGTAGGAACCGTCGTTCAGGAAGTTGCCGGGGATTTCGCAGGTGCCGCTGACAATACCTTTCGAGAAGTTTTCAGCCGTGGTGCCTACGTTGAAGATACATTCACCGGTAAACGTGTACAAGTGCATGCTCAGGTTCAGTGAAGCGCCTTCTACCAGGTTCCAGAACTCAAACTGGAAGTTGATCGGCGTACGGACATCAATATGGGTAAGGTCGTCCTGGTATTCCGGGAAAAGTTTGAAGCTCTTCACGCGGACCTGGTCGTTGCCGGGAGCGGCTTCGATATTGTCCCAATGCTTTTCAAGGGATTTATGCGAAACCTTGCTGAGATAGTTCGTTACAATATGCGTTGTTTCGCCCTGGTCGATCAGCCGGCCTTTTTCAAAATAGAATGACTTGTTGCAAAGCGCCTGGATGGCGGTCAGGTTATGGCTCACAAAAAGCAAAGTGCGGCCGCTTTCCGAAACGTCACGCATTTTGCCGAGACATTTCTTCTGGAACTCGGTATCGCCTACGGCGAGTACTTCGTCCACAATCAGGATCTCGGGATTAAGGTGCGCCGCGATCGCGAAACCCAGACGGACGTACATCCCCGAAGAATATCTTTTAACGGGCGTATCAAGGAATTTTTCAACCCCAGCAAAATCAACGATAGCGTCAAATGACTCGCGGATTTCGCCCTTTGACATTCCCAGAATAGCTCCATTCAGGAAAATATTCTCGCGTCCCGTCAATTCCGGATGAAAGCCGGTCCCCACTTCCAGCAAGCTGGCAATGCGGCCATCGATCTTGATCTGGCCGGTGGTAGGTTCGGTAATGCGGCTGAGGATTTTCAGCAGCGTGGATTTTCCTGCGCCATTATGGCCAACGATACCAATGCGGTCGCCCCTGTCGATGGAGAAGTTGACATCTTGTAATGCCCAGAATTCTTCTTTCTCAGCGAAACCATTCTTCTCTTGTTTGCCGAACAATTTATTAACCGTCTCGGAAACAATGTCGCGTAAACCGGACGAGCCGTTTTTGCGTTGGTGGTCGATGATATATTTTTTGCTGATATTTTCAGCTACAATTACAGACATGCCCAAGTGTGATTGTTTCAGATATGGTCAACGAAAGTGTTCTCCTTTTTGCGGAAATAGATCAGCGACACGATCAGTATAATCAATGAAATTGCTGCTGTGGAATACAGGCTATCCGGATTAAAGTAAGCCTTATCTCCCAACAGGCACCAGCGGAAACCGTCGATGATACCCACCAGCGGGTTCAGATTATAATATTTTTCGAACCATGTACCCTGCGCAAGCGTACTGCTGTAAGCGACAGGGCAGGCGTACATCCCAACCTGAACCATGAACGGGATTAACTGACCAATATCGCGGAAGCGCACATTTAGCACCGCAAAAAACAGGCCAAAGCCCATTGATGTAATAAATGTAAGTAAAATGAAGCAAGGAAGAAACACGATCTTCCAGCTGATAGGGTGATCGAAGAATGGTGTCAGGATCAGAAATATCCCGAATGTGATCATAAAATCGACGAAACCGACAGCAACAGAGCTGAGCGGCATAAGCAATCTCGGGAAGTAAACCTTCGAAACGAGATTGGAGTTGATGAGAATGCTGTTACTGATCTGAGTGAACGTGTTTGCGAAAAATGTCCAGATCGTCAGCCCGCTCAATACCATCAAAGGATAGGGAATACCCGGGTCGCTTTTGATTTTGGCCAGGTAGCTGAACACGAATACCATGACAATCATCGTCATGAGCGGTCGCAAGACGCTCCACGCCACGCCGAGGAGGGTTTGTTTGTAGCGAACGGAAATATCGCGTTTCGATAGGATCCAGAGGAGTTGCTTGTTGAGCCAGAGGTCTTTCCAATAATCCTTCTCAGACCCGCCGGCCTTGATTGTAATAGAGTGTTGAGTTGCCATGATTACGCCGTTACTGCCTCCTTACGCACGGTAGTGGTGGTGGTTGGTGAAGAAAACACTGTTCTGAAATAAACGAAGATCAGTGCGATCATCAAACCTGCCAATGCCCCGATTTTAGCATTGCGCTTGTCTTCATATTTCACATCCAGAGGCACTTTAATACCTTCGATCTCTGTGAACAGAGGAGCTTCCTTTACGAGAGAAATACGCATTTTCTCGGCATTGGCCATTGCTTCGTAATACAGCTGTTGCAGGAAGGACGATTTTCTTTCCGCGCTGTTGGCCGATACTTTGGCTTCCGGTATCATGATCTGCGCGCTGTAATCGAGTTGTCTGGCCAGCTTATGCTCCGCAATTCCCAGTACCACTGCGAGTGAATCTGCACGGTGGTTGAGCAAACGGAGCGTTTTCCTTGTTTTCTGGGTCTGGTTTTCGGTGTACATTTCTTCCACAGTTTCCAGAAGGGTAGTCACCCACAATCCTGCGAGGTGTTCGTTCTCCATTTTGGTGGAAAGCGAGGTGAAAGACGACTTGCGGTCGAGCGAAGCGATCTCGGTAGCCTCGGCTGTACGCTTTACGATGGTATTGAGGTTTATGCGCGAATTAATGTCCAGTTTTTTGATATCATTCGTCGTAAATTGGAATTTCTGCAAATCGGGATAGTCTGCCCAATCGGAAGTTTTAATACCGCTCGAATCGATATAAAAGTTAGCCAGAATCTGTTTTTTTCCGTTGATTTCTATTTCTTTCATCAGGGTTCGTTCCAATACCGGACGGGACTTTACGAAATAGAAGAAGTTCTCTCCGGTAAAGATATTCGCGTCCGGCTGCGCGCCCAGGCCCAACAGGCCAGCCATGTCACCCAGACCGGAACTCGCTCCCGCTGCACCGAGGTTAAACACCACGTTGGCTTCGTAGGTGGGTGGTTTGTTCTGATAAGTATCCATAGCGAAGCCAATACCAAAGCCAGCAATAGGCAGGAGCAACATCCATTTCCAGTTACGGATCAATGCATCTTTAACTACTAGTACTTTCTCGACGACTTCCTTTGGAGATAGCTCGTCTTCCGGAATTTCTTGTGTGGTCGCTGTCGCCATAGTTACTTAAGTGAACGGAATGCCAATACTGTTACAATTAATCCCATAATTGAACTCAACAGGGTCGTAGCTGTTGAAATAGTCTGCTGTGTACTCAATGCAGGAGCATTTCTTGTCGGAACGAAGATCTCCGATCCAGGCTGTACTTTCGGGTACACATTGAAAAACATGAATCTTCTCGTCCGATCGATATTGCCGTTAGGATACTTAATGTACGAGCTCTTTCTGAGCGACTGCACCGTAAAACCACCCGATTGCGAAATGTAGTCCGAGAAGTTCATCCCTTTGCCGTATTTCACGGTAGTAGGGTAAAGTACCGAGCCGGTTACCTGAACGGTTTCCAGGCGCTTAGGAATACGGATAATATCACCTTCCTGAACCACAAGGTCTTCGAATGAACCCGGATTTTTCAGAATGTTTTTCAAAACGATACCGATTTTCTCTTCCTTCACGTTCGGCAGGTCACCGGTAAGCGTTCCTTGTTTGATGCTTTTTTCGGTTTGTTGAACCTGCTCGTAGTCCACAGCCTCTTCGAGGTTTTTCACAACCGTACGACGCAGCAGGGTTGCTCCTTCCGGATAAGCGAGCTCGGTCAGTCCACCGGCTCTTTTGATAATGTCGCTGATCTTGTCATTCTTGTTGACAATCGTATAGGGGCCGGTCACTAGCACTTCTCCTTCAACAAAAACAGTCTGTTGTTCAACATAGTTGGGCGACTTGCGGACGATCACCTGGTCGAACGGGAAGAGCACAAAATTGGTTGCTTTCGCATTCAGGGACAGGTCGCGGTTTACATTGAATTTATAAACCTCCGAAATCTGTGCATTTGCCGCACCGGCTACCGAATTTCTTTTTCTTCTGACCACCTCGACCTCCGACGTATAAGCCGATTCCTTCAAACCGCCTGCCTGTACGAGTACGTCTTCGAGTGTCATGTCGGTAGTGTAAGGGAATTTTCCTTCGTTCTCGCCGATTTTGGTATTGTTAACTTCCCCTTCAACGCTTACGAAGGCAGTTTCCGCCATTTCGAATTTCGAAGGAACTATAACCTGATCCAGGCGGGTGAGCACAAGATCGGGAGTTGTGCCGTTCAGCACATCGGTAAAGTTAATGGGGATTGTCTGGATGGTCAGGTCTTCGCGGGTGCGCAGTACGTTCAGACGTCCCACAAATGCGTCTTCACGCATTCCCTGTGCATTTTCGATCAACTTTTTCAACGTAGGGCTGTTGTCGAGCGAGTACTGGCCGGGGCGCATTACCGCACCCTCGATATTTACAATGTTCTCGAAGCGGTCAAGCACGGTCTCTACATTGATCGAGTCGCCGGTGGCCATTTCGAAGCTGTCGTACTGGTCTTCGGGCACGTCCAGGATTTTACGCTCCCTGGAAGTAATGCGTTGTATCTTCAATCTTGCGCGGTAAGCCTTGTCGCTGAAACCGCCTGAATAACGGATTACATCGCCCAGTTTTTCTTCTGGTTTCAATTCATAAATGCCCGGACGTTTCACCATACCGGCGATTTCGGCGCGTTTCAGGTAGTAGCCGACTACGACGTTGTCATTTTCCTGAACACGGATATCGCCGTCGATCTTACCATTTACGAGGTAATCATAAATATCCATTCTCGACACGACCTTGCCCTGGCGAACAACACGTACTTCGCGGAAAGATCCAATTTCATTAGGGCCACCAGCCTGGTACAATGCATTGAATGCGGAGGAGAGGGAAGATACCGTGTAAGTGCCTGGGTTAATCACTTCTCCCGTTACAAAAACTTTCACCGATCGCACTTCTCCAAGGGTAACCATCAGTTTGGTGCGTGCCGTTTCGCCGCCTGTGCCGATCATTCCCGGTACAAACTTGGCAAACTTGTCGATCAGGATTTTCTTGATTTCTTCAATTGTACGACCTGCGACCATTACGTTACCGACACGGGGGATACTGATGAACCCGTCTTTATTGACAATCGTTTCGTAAGTGCTTTCGGCGTAGTTATAGAGGTAGATCTTCAATTCGTCACCCGGGCCTACAACGTAGGTTGTTGGTGTAACGATCTGTAAGTCAGGAATTAGCCCTAATTTTTTATCCGCAAATATCGAGTAGCCATAGATTTTCTGACGAAGCGATTCTTTGGCTTGCTCTTCGGGAGTCATCGCGGTGCTCGTGCTGGTGTTGACTTTGCTCTGGTCACCGCCTTCGGTGTTCTGGCTGTTCTGGTTAGCGGCGTTTTTACCTTTGTCGCCACCCTGGCCGTCGTTTCCTTGCTGCTGGTTACCCGATTGCTGATTGCCTCCCTGCTGATTTCCGCCTTGCTGCCCGCCTGGGCCCGATTGTGTGTTACCAGAGCCAGTGGTGCCTGTGCTATTACCTCTCGGGCCTGACTGCGTTGTGCCCTGGGCGCCGTTAGACGCCGGAGCGTTCCCAGAAGGGGCTGTCGGGGCAGTAACCTGTGAAAAAGCGGGTAGTGAAATGATTAAACTCAGGAAATAGGGAAGTATAGATTTATAACTTTTAGCCAACCTGGATCTGTTCATAAGAAGAATTATTGTACTATTGAAAGTCTGAAAATTCATTAAAACTATGTGTAAGACTAGTATTTTTGAATTTGGGATTCGAGTACACGTAATATTGTGGTAGTGTATATCATGGCAAAGTAAATTAGATTTTTCCTATTTTTAAAGAATTTCTATTAATCGGGCTCCCTTCCCAAGGGACCCCTGCAAAGGTATAACAGGGTAACGACAAAAGATTCAAATTATTAAAATACCAGTTCCAAAAGCGATAATACTCCTAAAAGAATAGTTATAAATATGGAAAGTACAAATGTTCAGTACGACGAGAGCAGTATCCGGTCGCTTGACTGGAAAGAACATATCCGCCTCAGACCCGGGATGTATATCGGAAAGCTCGGGGACGGCTCGTCGGTGGACGATGGAATTTACGTGTTGGTGAAGGAAGTGGTCGATAACTCGATCGACGAGCACATGATGGGTAATGGCAAAACAATTGAGATAAAGATCTCCGAACACCGCGTGGAAGTGCGCGATTATGGCCGCGGTATTCCGCTCGGAAAAGTCGTGGACTGCGTTTCGAAGATCAATACCGGTGGTAAATACGACTCGGGGGCCTTCCAGAAATCGGTGGGTTTGAACGGCGTGGGTACCAAGGCGGTGAATGCACTTTCTGCTCATTTCAAGGTGCAATCGTTCCGCGACGGCAAGACTAAGAGTGCGGAGTTTAACCAGGGAGCGCTTGTGAGTGAATCGCCGGAAGGCACTACCAGCCAACGGAACGGCACGCACGTAGCGTTTGAGCCGGACGGTACTATTTTTAAGAACTTCCGTTACATTCCGCAGTACCTCGATAACATGATCTGGAACTACTGCTATTTGAATGCAGGGTTGACGATCAATTTTAACGGGCAGAAATACTTCTCCCAAAACGGCCTGCTCGACCTCCTGAAAAGCAAATCCGACGCGGAAACTTTGCGGTATCCGATCATTCATTTGAAGGGTGAGGACATTGAAATGGCGATGACTCATGGTAACCAGTACGGTGAAGAATACTACTCGTTTGTGAATGGTCAGTATACGACACAGGGAGGTACCCATCTCGCTGCATTCAGGGAAGCAGTTGTTAAAGCCGTTCGCGAACATTTCGGTAAAGATTATGCCCCCGAAGACATTCGTTCGTCCATCATCGGCGCCATTGCGATCCGCGTTCAGGAGCCGGTTTTCGAGTCTCAAACTAAAACCAAGCTCGGTTCCAACACCATCACACCCGACCCGAACAGCACTACGGTAAGAACATTTGTTAACGATTTCGTCAAAGAAAGGCTGGATAATTTCCTGCACATGAATCCCGAAGCGCGCGATGCATTGAAAAAACGGATCGAGCAGTCGGAGCGGGAGCGTAAGGAGCTGGCAGGGATCAAGAAACTCGCCAACGACCGTGCCAAAAAGGCCAATTTACATAACAAAAAGCTTCGCGACTGCCGCCTGCATCTCACCGATTTGAAAAGTGACCAGCGCTACGAAACCACACTTTTTATCACGGAAGGGGATTCGGCGAGCGGTTCCATCACCAAATCGAGGGATATTCAGACGCAAGCGGTATTCTCTTTGCGCGGTAAACCGCTCAACTCGTTCGGGCTTACGAAAAAGATTGTTTATGAAAATGAAGAGTTTAACCTGCTGCAACACGCATTGGACGTGGAAAACGGTGTGGAAAATCTTCGCTTCAACCGCATTATCATCGCTACCGATGCCGATGTAGACGGTATGCACATTCGTTTGCTGCTGATGACCTTCTTCCTGCAATTCTTCCCGGATCTGGTTCGGAACGGACATTTGTTTGTGCTCGAAACGCCGTTGTTCCGGGTCCGTAACAAGAAAGAAACTATTTACTGTTACACCCCGGAGGAAAAGCAGGCCGCCATCGACAAGCTGGGCAGTAAGCCGGAAATTACCCGCTTTAAAGGATTAGGAGAGATTTCACCGGAAGAGTTCGGCCGGTTTATCGGAGAAGATATGCGTGTGGAACCGGTGATCCTTCAAAAGGAAACGTCCATTCAGAAACTGCTGAGTTATTTTATGGGCAAGAATACGCCTGAGAGACAGCGATTTATCATCGATAATCTCAAAGTGGAGAAGAACGTTGAAGAACTCGCGCTCGCAGGGTAGCCCCCGTGCATTATCTTTGGCGTGGTCAAGTAATATCAGGCCGGGAAGTTCTTTATTCAAAAGTGTAAACGCACCTCCCGGTTTGAACATCATATTTAAAGAGTCTTTGTGGAATTACAGGATTTAAGAAACAGGATCGATGGGCTGGACGACCAGTTGCTGGGCATTTTGAACGAGCGTATGGAGCTTGTCAAAAAGGTTGGTGAGCTGAAACGGTCTTCCCAGTCGATTATCTACCGCCCCGAAAGAGAAAAACAAATCCTCGACCGGCTGGCGAAGCACAACAATGGGTTACTCACCCGCCAGGCGATAGATGCCATTTTCTTCGAGATTTTCGCGGTATCCCGCAATCTGGAACTGCCTGAGCGGGTATCTTACCTGGGGCCGGAGGGAAGCTTCACGCATCAGGCGGCCGAAGGTCGTTTCGGGGCGATGAGCGAGTACCTCGTGTTGCCGACGATCCACTCGGTATTTGAAAGCGTGGAAACCGGCCGCGCCAAATTTGGCGTGGTGCCGATCGAGAATAACCAGGAGGGTATAGTGGTCGAGACGGTCGATTTCCTGCGGGAAAAAAACCTTTCGATTGTAGCGGAAATGCTCTTGAAAGTGCATTTTACTTTCGCGTCGCAATCCGATAGCCTGAAATCGATTAAAAGGATTTATTCCAAAGACATTGCATTCCGGCAATGCGGCAAATTTATCAGTGAATACCTGGAAGGCATGGGTATCGAGCTGATCGCCGTGGATTCGACTTCCAAAGCGGCTAAGCTGGCGTCCCAGGAGCCCGATGCGGCGGCAATATGCTCGTCGATTTCGGCAAGGTTGTTTGGTGTTCCTATCCTATTTGATAATATCGAAGACAGCGATCAGAACCAGACCCGCTTCCTGATTCTGGCTAAGGAGTTTACAAATATGAAGAGCAGCGACGACAAGACGACGATCATCGCTAACCTGCCCAATACCAACCGCCCCGGCGTGCTGTACGAGTTCCTGAAAGATTTCAACGATCGCGGCATTAACCTTACCAAGATCGAGAGTCGCCCATTGCGTGGCGAAGCGTCGTTCAGGGCGTGGTTCCTGGTGGAATTCCTCGGGCACATGGACGATCCGCAGGTGCAGGAGATCATGCACAAGTACGGGACGCATTTGAAATGGCTCGGCAGCTATGTGAAAGTTGCCTAGTATTTCTATCATAAAAGCAGAAAGCTCGCTTCATCGGCGAGCTTTCTGCTTTTATGATGTATTTCAAAACTATTTCTTCAGGGTACCCCGGTAAAGCGCAGGCCAGTTGCCATACAGCTCGATTTCTGCTTCCACGCCATCCGGAAGGCGAACTTTCACTTTCCGCTGGGCAGAAGGCTGCTGGAACGAATCGACGCCGAGTACCACGATCTGATTGCCTTTCACGACGGCAGTAATAAAAGGCTGCTTGCCGTCGATGGCCAGCAATGCCTGTTCCTTTTTAGGCTGGATCCATTGTCCGTTCAGTTGAAATGCAAGGTCCTGGTTCCGGCCGCCTACAATTACGTCCTCCACCTGTTTCGCCATCCAGTTACCCAGTGCATAATATTCGGTCGGGAAGTCCCAGTAAGGAGCGGCAGTTCCTCCGGTAGTGTTGCGGCCCACTTCGTTTTCGGGTGTTTTGCTATCGGCCGGGTACCATTCGTAGCCCCAGCCCCACATATCTTTCGAAAGTTTGTAGGCATTCGGGTTTTGTGCGCTCGGCGCACCGTCGTGCCAGAGGTAGTAGCCGTCGAACAGGATTAGTGAGAACAATGAAAAGCTTAATGCCTGACTCGCGGGCATCATTTCGAGCTGGTTCATGATGAGCTCCCCTTTGGGGTCGGAAAGCTGGTAGTTCCAGGGGACAATGGGGTCTTTGTATAACGGCATGTACCGGTTCCAGCCGTAGAAAATGAATTTACTGTTTTTCTGGTAGGGCAGGAGCTTGTTGATGCGCAGCGAATGGATCGCGGAAAGCAGCACGAAGTTGTTCGGCGAATTACCTGCATTGTCGATCGCAAACATCGGTTTGGGATACACATCAATGGGGACAGTGTTGAAGATATCCCGGAAGCTATCGCCGTTCGGCAGTGGATCGAAGTTCGGATTGTTGGCTTTCGGTTCGCTGTATTCTTTGATAAAATCCTTCGGGTTAGCACCGCCAACCGTATTAATATGTGGGTTGGTATAGGCCCCGCCCCCCCAGTAATCCATCAAATGCATATGCGGATGGTTCTTTTTAACCACTTTGGAAAACCAGATCAGCCGTTGTATAACCTCTTTGGAATAATGCTGGCTCCAAAACTCGAAATCGTACGCATACACGCCAAAACCGGGGATGCCCGCCAATGCCTCTACCTGTTCTTTGGAAAGGCTCGCAAACCACTTTTCATCCTTATCGCCAAAGTAATTGGGAGTGGCCGTGTAATGCAGCTTTTCCGACGGATACTCTTTTTCAGTATTGGACAAAAAACCGATCCCGCGTTTGTAATAGTTGTCAGAAGAAACATAGTTATTCAGCCGGTATTGCATCACCAGCTTGTCCTTAATGGGTTCAAATTCGGGAAAACGCGTGTCGAAATCGACGTTGATGGTGCGTGAAGGTGAAAACCAGTCGGGGATGCTGATGCGCGTCAGCGCATTGGAGGCTGCCTGGTCGGGCTTGCCGGCAATGTAGATGTTCTGCTGGCGGACTGTGCGGTTTTTGGCCGCATTCCACCAGTCATTGTAGGGAGCGTCGATCCAGCGGGAAGTTACCGAATACAAATAACCCGGTTTCACTTCAATGCCATTTTCCAATCCCTGCACGACAATACCGTCGATCATGACCACTTTCGTGCGGTTGTCGTTATAATTGGCAAAGTCGCGGAGGAGGAGTTTGCCATCTTTGCGAATGGGCCTCACATCGAGCCAATTGTCTTTGCTTCCCTGCCGGATCCACTCTTTGGCATCGATCACTTCATTGGCCATCGCAGCTTCGAAATTGAATGCGGCGGTGGTCTGGCACCCTTGCTGGCCGCGGCTTACCACATTGATCTGCGCTTCGCCGCCATTGACCTGCACGCCGGGGATTGTGAGCCATGTCCCGTAACGGTGCGGCACGGCCTGGAAGGTTTGTGTTTTGCCGTTCTGGCTGATTTTTACGTCGTAAGGAGAAAGCCCGCCTGCATTCGCTGCCAGCTCGAACTGCATTTCCCGGCCGATCTGGCGGTAACGCCGGATCGTGAGGTCACATGCATTGGAGGCGGAGTCGAGCGTCCGCGCCATGGGGAAGCTTTCGGTAACCTGAACGTAAGATTTGTGGTGGCTGGGACCAAAACGGTTCCAGGCCCAAAGCCCGGAACCGATCAGGAATGCGAGAATGCCACTAAGCCAGATAAGCGATGTTTTGGTCAAAACCTTCTTTTTATGTGTCACGATGCGTTATTTACCACCAACGATAGAATAGGCCTATCGAACCGTTCACGGATGATATGCCTTTGTCGATGTAGTCATATTTATAAGCCGTGCCATCATATTTGACACGAACATCAAGGCCAAACGTCCCATCCTTCTTGAAGAAAAATTTGGACCCGGCGCCAATGCCGTATTTAAAACGTACCGCCTGATCTTGTGATGACAAAGTGCCATAGTAAACGGTGTAATCGATAATGCTCGCGCCTGCGCTCACCTGCACGTATGGCTGTACCTGCGAGTTGCGTGGGAGGAAGTGGTAATTAGCAAACAATTCCACCGGATATTGCGAAACGGTGCGCGTTTGAACAGCTGAGATAGTGCCCCCGTCGCCTTCGTACAAGGCTCTCGGAACGCGTTTTTCAAAATAAGTAGAGCCGATTTCTCCGCCCACAGAAAGTTGGGAGTTTCTCAGGACCCATTCGATAGACACCGATGCATTCTGGAAAGAGGATTTGTCGACATAATTATCCTTGAATGAGCCCATGGGCACTGCGCCGATGAAACGCGCAGTAGCCAGGTAATAGGTGTACCGCTCAAACGGCGACGCAATGGTGTATAACTTGGGTTTCTCCTGTGCCCATGCGGGGAGTACACTTCCAAGGAAAAGGGCAATGATGATGATTCGTTTCATTTGTTACTTGATTTTGAGATAACCGGATTGCCCGAAAATGGAATCCGCCATTTTGTCGATGAGGTTTTGGTCGCCAATGGCCGAGCCGCGGATCTGTGCGTCCCAAATCACATTGAAAGTCTTGCCGGATGCCGTTGTCTTAGGATTTTTGAAATCGAGCATCGAGATCATCCAGGAGCTTTCGCTGGTTTCATAATAGTTGTAATAGCTCGGGTAACCGTAGCCGTAACCACCCCAGTAACCGCCATAGTAGGAAGAAAGCGGTTGATATACATTGAGGTAAGTATTGGTGATCCACGACACGTTGATACCGACGTCGGGGTTGTCCTTCCGGCTCACGTACTTGTAACCCATGCTTTGCATATTGGTGATGAGCCGTTGAAGCATGGCGCGGTCGATGTCGTCCAGGGAAGTACCCGCGCGGCTATTTTCGACGATCAGCACGGAATCCACGATGCTGAATGTTTTGTACTGACTAAAATTGGCGGATTGATCGTGATTTGTAATGTATACCAACGACTCCTCATTGGAAAGGTCGCTGATCGGGTCTTTCGAACACGACATCAACCCGAGGCCGACGATCAGTAAGAGGAAAGAAGCTTTCTTGAACATTTGAGTTGTATTTTAAAATTTGTTAAATAAACGAAAATTGAAATGCTTAAAGTTTATGAGCCCGTGAGTTCATGATTTTAAAGTTTACCAGCCCGGACTTAGCAACTGCATTTGTGACGGTATCACTTCGCGAAAGGTTGGAAAAGCCGATTTTCGCGGATTGGATCGGGAGAGTATGGATGCCGTCAAAATGTCTCTTTAATATTGAAACCACATTTGGGCAATCTTCGTCCGAATCACCTTAAATTTGCAGCTGTTTAATCTAATCGTAATGGAAGCAAAAGAAGAGATTTTAAGAATTATAGATGTACTTAACGACACCTACGAAAGCGAAGAAGCATGGTATGGACCGTCGGTAGTAGAAGCGCTGCGCGATGTAACCCCGAAAATCGCGGAAGCGCGCCTGAGCAGCAATACGCATTCAATCGCCGAAATCGTGTACCACATGACTACCTGGCGCATTTTTGCCGTTCGGAAATTGCAGGGCGACGCTGAGTTTGACATTAAGACCCAGGACAAGGACTGGAAAAAATTTCCGGTAGTCGACGAGTTCGAATGGGAGGCGATCCAGATGGAGCTGAGCCTGTCACAGGAAGAGCTCGTTTCGGAACTGGAAAAGATCGAAGATGATAGCTTCCTGGAAGAATTTGTACCGGGGCGTGACTACTCCTATTATACTCTGATACACGGCGTGATCCAGCATGACGTGTACCATGCCGGCCAGATCGGACTCATAAAAAAAGCAGCGAAGGCCATGCGTTTGGAAGAAGACGATGATTTCGGCGCTTTCGGCGATCGTTCGGACTATGACAATTCCGCAGATTATTACTGATACTTGCATGAAATTTCGCGAAAATAGGGAAATACCTATTGTTTATAATTTAAATTTTATATTTTGCATTATAATGGAACGTGGGATATTGAGAAATGCCAACGTTCTAATGGTGTGGATATAGACAAAAAGGCTGTCCGATATTTCGGGCAGCCTTTTTTTAAGCAAAAATCTGTGCAACATTTGGCACTTTAAACCGCTTGGCATCTATGAAAATACTAATCGTTGAAGACGAACCAAAACTCGCAGGTTTTCTCAAAAGGGGCCTGGAAGAGCAGTCGTGGGAAGTGGAACTGGCTTACGACGGACAAGTCGGTAAGAAAATGGCCTCCAACTACCGGTTCGACGTGATCATTCTGGATGTAAACCTGCCGCTCCTCAACGGCTACGACCTCGCCAAGCAGCTCCGCGCCGACGGCCTGACAACCCCGATCCTTTTCCTGACGGCACTGGGCACGATCGATGACAAGCTGGACGGTTTCGAAGCGGGCGGAGACGATTACCTGGTAAAGCCCTTCGAATTCCGCGAGCTGATCGCCCGTATTAAAGTGCTTTCGCAGCGCAACAGTGTCCGCGAACAATCCAGTCAGGTACTCTCACTGGCCGACCTTGAACTGAACCTCGATGAAAAAGTGGCCAGAAGGGGCGGTAACCGAATCGATCTCACCGCCAAGGAATTCGCTTTGCTTGAATACCTCATGCGTAACCGCGGGCGGGTAGTCTCGCGTGTAGACATTGCCGAACAAGTGTGGGACATCCGTTTTGATACCGGTACCAACGTGATCGACGTGTACATTAATTTCCTCCGCAAAAAAGTCGATAAAGACTATCCTACCAAGCTGATCCACACGGTGGTGGGCATGGGCTACATTTTCAAGGAAGAATGAACATCAAATCGCGCCTGACGCTGCTGTTTACCCTGTTGGTAGGCTCCATAATGGCGCTGTTTTGTCTTGCTATTTACTTTTTCTACGACCAGTACCGCGAAAAGCAATTTTATTCCTTCCTGAACGAGCGCGGCCAGACGATCGCCCAACTTGTAGAAGCAAGCCAGGGTATCAGCAAAGCGGATATCGAAAAGATCGAAAAGGAAAACAAGACAATCCTGCTCGACGAGGAAATCACGATTTACGATGGTTCCGATTCGGTCATATTCATCAGTGGAAAGGAGAATTTCAAGCTCTCCAGACCCATGCTCACGGATGCGCGGGCCGGGAGGGAAATCCATACCAAACATCAGAAGAAAGAGGTGATCATTATCCGGCACATTTTGCAGGATCACCGGAAACCCTGGGTCGTGGCTGTGATCGCGAATGACTATCTCGGTATGAACCAGCTGAATCGCCTGAGGGAAATCCTGCTCATCGGATGGCTGCTGTCTATGATTCTCGTAGGTGTTGCGGGCTGGCAGTTCTCGAACGACGCGATTAAGCCCGTGGCCGACATTATCGACCAGGTAAACAACATTTCGGCGGGTAATCTGCATGAAAAAGTACGGGTAGGCCGCGAAAAGGACGAGCTTGCGCTGCTGGCGGAGACATTCAACCAGATGCTTACCAGGCTTGAAATCGCATTCGTGGCGCAGAAAAACTTCGTCTCGCACGCGTCGCACGAGCTGCGTACGCCACTGGCGCTCATTATGAGCGAGGCAGAGCTGAGCCTGATGAAAGAGCGCTCACCTACTGATTATCAGGACGCATTGAAAGGTATCTGGTCGGAAGCGAAGGAAATGAACGAGCTGGTAAGCCGCCTGCTTGAACTCGCACGGACAGAGGAAAACGCATTTAGGGTAACATTCTCGAAGATCAGGATTGACGAGGTGTTGTGGCAGGCCAAAACATCGGTACAGCAGAAGAATGCGGGCTACCAGGTGCACATTCACTATGACAAAATCCCTGAGGACGAGGAACAGTTGAAACGCTTCGGCGACGAAAGTCTGCTCAGGACAGCGTTCCTGAACCTGATGGACAATGCCTGCAAGTATTCGCCCGATAAAACCTGCAACGTGTTCCTTGAAATTAAAAACAGGCTCATCGTTATAAATTTTCGGGATATGGGTATCGGCATTGCACAGGAAGAGCTGCCCTATATTTTCGATACTTTTTACCGCAGCCAGTCCACGATCAGCAAAGCGGGCTATGGCATCGGCCTCGCACTCACCAAACGCATTATCAACATGCAAGGCGCGAGCATCGAAGTGGAGTCCGCATTGGGCTCCGGTACCACCTTCATTTTGAAGTTCCCACCTTTTTAATTCCTTTTTAATTCAGCGTTAATGCCTCTTTAACAACGGAAAAGCTCCTTTGTAATGTAAATCGCACGTTCAGATTTGCGTGCGCCGTCAGGCATTTCCATAGGCTTTCCCCGTTTCATTTTCACCATTTTTGCAAGCCGTTACACATTTTTTCAAGTCAAAGTGGCGCCTGCGACGATGCGTAAATGAGAGGTTCAAAATATCAAAGAAAAACTGTATTGAGTTAAATTGAGTTAGGTGAGTAGTAAGAAAAGACTGGCCTTCGGAACTTCCGGAGGCCAATTTTTTATATGCCTGTTTCCGAAATCTTAAATTTCGTCAGGGACGGCTCTTCGACGCGGGTCGTGGGTAACGCTTCGGGATGCTCTTTGGCGATAAATTCGATCAGTTTCTCGCGTACCAGGCAACGCAGGTCGAAGGTCTCGCTGGAATTTCGTGCCGACATCAGTGCACGGACCACCATCAGCTGCCCCTGGGTGTCGGTCACCTGCAACGCCCATGCGCGCCCGTCCCAAAGCGGTGTACTGTCGAGAATTTCTTTCAATTTGGTCCGGAGCTCGTCTACCGGTGTGTGGTAATTGAGGTAAAAAAATGCTGCTCCGGTCAACGCGCTTTCGTTGCGCGTCCAGTTCTGGAAGGGCGTTTCAATGAAGTAGGTAATGGGCAGCACAATGCGGCGCAAATCCCAGATATTGACCACGACGTAAGTAAGGTTGATCTCCTCAATGCGTCCCCATTCGCCTTCCACGATCACCACGTCGTCGATTTTGATCGGCTGCGTGAATGCGATCTGGATGCCGGCCATCAGGTTCGCCAGCGACTTTTGCGCTGCAAAACCGATGATTACCGACGCAATACCGGCAGAAGTCAGGATCCCGACGCCATATTGCCGCACACTATCGAAGCTAAGCAGCAATATCGAAACGCCGATCGTCGCGACCATGATCACGACAATGCGTTTCACGAATTTGATCTTTGTGAACAGCCGCCGTGCTTGATTGTTGTCGGGCGTATTGAAATCCAGCTTGGCGATCAGGATCTTTTCGACGATGATCACGATGCGGGCCATTAGCCAGGTGGTAATGCCTATCAGTGCGGTTTTGCTCAATGCAAACACCCAGTCGTATTGCGGGTTGGAGTAAGTATAAGTTTTGGCCGCGGCCGTAATGAGTACGATCGGTATGAAGAAATGCAGTACACTGGTGAGGTTTTCGCGGACGGCGCGCACCGGGGGCCAGCTTTTCCTCGATGCCGTTATTTTGATCAGGCTGATGATGATAATGCTGATAACCAGTCCAATGACGCCGGAGAGGAGCAGCAACAGCCAGGGGGAATTCCGGTAATTAATCAGGTCGGTTAAATCCATTCATTCATCAGATATCGTTGAGCCGGGCCACGATCATACCCGTGTGTTTCGGAACGGAAGCCACATACTCGGCCAGTGGAACGTTCGTCATAATTACCTTTTTGCCCGTCAGCGAAGCGTGGATCAGGTAAGCACGGCTGCCTACTTTCGAAATAATACCCATGTGATTCACATCGAGCCCCTCCACCGATGAAGTAAACGCGACAATATCGCCATCATGCAGCATGGGTTCGGCTTTCTGGATGCTGTTTTTGGGAATGTAGCTGTGTTCCCTCGAATTGATCACCGTTTCCTGCTCTTTCAGTTTTTCATACACTTCGCTTGCCGCCAGGGAAGGGTACAGATTGGCGTGGGTGGTCATGAAATTAATCTCCTTCGTGAAGGGTACGCCGCCCACCTTAGCAGTAATGTCTTCGAGGCGTCCGCGTTTCTGGTTTTCATACATCCAGTCAAGAATGTAATGCAGCCGGGAAGGATAGCCGTCGATCACGCCGTCGCGGTAACGAAGCCTGGTCAATTCGTTTTTATATTCTTCGAAAGTCGAATTTTCGGTTTTGGCCACCGCCAGCGCAATCACGCTTTCAACCAGCGTAGTGCAGTCCAGGCCATCGAACTTGCAGACAAGCCGCTCGGAGGGGTTGCCTTCCAGCGTTCCTGCCACGTAGGGCGTGCCGAGGAACGACTCGCTGATCCGCAGCACCTGCGTGCCAATATCCGGACTGGCGGGCAGTTCCATTTTCTGCACGAACGTCTTTTGCAGGCTGGCTTGCCCGAATGAGGCAACAGAACCCAGTAACAAAATGGAAAGCACTACAAATCTCATCATACTTGAATTCTTTAAACCAGGGTACGTAATGACAAAATACTTGTCATGGAAAAAAAGCCACAAGCTCGTGGACAATGTAAAATTAACGATCAAAAGCTCCTTTTCCAATGGCCGGCTGGGCGAAGAACCCGCTACTTCGGCACAATTTCGAAAGCAAATGCCGAGATCGGGGGAAGCTCGATGTGCACGCCGGTAGAGGTAATGTCGGCCGTTGGTAACTGTACCTGAGCCACTTCGGGCGGAAATACGGGTTTCAATTTATAAGATCCAGTATTGCCCAGTTTCAACACATCCGTCCAGACATCCTGCGGTACCTTAATGAAAGTCTCTACGGTCCGCGACTCGTGAAAATTGTATACAAACAATAATTTCTGATCGGCGGTGTGCCGCAAATAGCTGTAAATGACCGTCTTGTCGTAGTTGAACGACTGGCCGTCGACATTCACATATTGCAAATCATAAAATGCGCCAGCATATACCGCTTCATTTTTCAGGACAAATGCATTGAGGTCGCTGTAAAATTTACGCAGCGTCCTCTGCTCGGTGGTGAGGAGTTCCTCGTTGAAGTTGCCGCCGTTGACCCATTTCTGAAATTCGGGTACGCCCCAGTAATCGAAAATGGTAGTCCGGCCGTCTTCGCCCTGAAAGCCCTCTTGCTGGGTAGGATCCACGCCCAGTTCTTGTCCGAAATAGACCATGAGCGGGCCGGTATGCAAAGTGGCGCTCAGGACCATGGCAGGCAAAGCCGTCCACGGATTGCCCGCAAAATAGCGGGAAGCGATGCGCTGCTCGTCGTGATTTTCGAGAAACCGCAGCATATGCTCGCTGAAATCGCCCGACTCTTGCTGCCAGATGCGCGTAATGTCCTCGGCGCTGCCGTGGCCTTCGATGATACGCCGCAGCGAGTTGTACAACCCTACTTTATCATACAGGTAATCAAACTTGCCGATATTGATATAATTGCGGTATTCAAACGGATTATAGATCTCCGCGATAAAAATGACCGCAGGATTCTCCTTTTTTACTTCCGGGATCACCCAGCCCCAGAACTCGACCGGCACCATTTCGGCCATATCGCACCGGAAACCGTCTACCCCTTTTCTAGTCCAGTAAATGAGTATGTCCCGCATTTTGAGCCAGGTCGAAGGAAGAGGGTCGAAATGGCGGGACCGGCCGTCGAGGTAATCGACGCCATAGTTCAGTTTGACCGTCTCGTACCAGTCGAACTGACTTGGCTGGGCCTGAAAAACGTCGTTACCGGTCGCTTTCGCGGGTCGCTCGTGGTAGGGTGATGTTACGGGGAGCGGCGGCTTGTGCCCTTCCGGTACGATGAAGTCGTGGTTCGGAATGTAATAAAAGTTGTTGGCAGGATTGAAAGTAACGGTATTATCGTCGTCCTCACCAAAGTCCCTGATGCCCTCGGGGCGCACATCCGAGTGATATTGCCGCGCAACGTGGTTTGGGATAAAATCAATGATCACCTTGAGATCGTGCGCATGGGTGCGGGCGACGAGATTTTCAAACTCCTGCATCCGGTTAGGTACATCCACGGCCAGATCGGGATCCACATCATAATAATCTTTCACGGCATATGGTGAACCTGCGATGCCTTTCACGATCAACGGATGATCGGCATTAATGCCGAATTGCGAGTAATCCGTCAGGGTGGCATGTTCGAGCACGCCGGTATACCAAAGATGCGTAACGCCAAACGCCTTCAATGCGGCCAGGGCGGTATCGTCGATATCGTTGAATTTTCCGCATCCGTTTTCTTCGATCGTTCCGTAAAGCTTGTTGGTCGTTTCCCGGTTGCCGAACAGGCGTGTAAATAGCTGGTATATAATGAATTTATCCTTGTTAACGGCGGACATCTCTTTCGGTTTTGTGAATGTTACAAGAAAGCGTAAGCTACGGCCCGGCGAGGCCGGAAGGCCTGTATTTCGGCCTTGGCGCAGCAAATTGCTATTTTTTACTATTTTGCAAGATATTAAATTTGAAATGATATGCCCTCAATACAAGCTTGCCTTTTTGATCTCGACGGGGTGATCGTTGACACTGCACAATTCCATTACATCGCCTGGCGCGAAATGGCGCAGGATCTCGGTTTCGACCTTACGCGCGAAGAAAATGAACGACTTAAAGGCATCAGCCGGATGGAATCGCTGGAGATAGTGCTGTCTATCGGAGGTGTTCACCTATCGGAAGAAGAGAAACTTCGCAGAGCTGCTGGCAAGAATGCCCGTTACCTCGACCTTTGCATGCAAATGACGCCCGACGACGCATTGCCCGGCGTGCGCCGTTTCCTCGACGAACTGAAACAGAACGGCATTCCAAGTGGCCTGGGCTCAGCGAGCAAGAATGCGAAGGTCATTCTGGAAAGGATTGATATGCTGCATTACTTCGATACGATCGTAGATGGTAACCGCATTACAAAAGGCAAACCCGACCCTCAGGTATTCCTCATGGGCGCGGCCGATTTAAATGTAACGCCCGCGCATTGCGCGGTATTCGAGGATGCGGTGGCTGGTATCGAGTCGGCAAAGGCCGCCGGAATGCTGGCGGTAGGCATAGGGGAAGCGTCGGTACTGACCGAAGCCGATATTGTGATCCCCGGTTTTGAAAATTTTGGTCTGCCCCAATTGGAAAAAATATGAAGAACTATATTACACACGATGAATGGTGCATCGTAGAAGAAGGTTTTCACCCCGAACACAACGAAATCACCGAAAGCCTCATGAGCCTTGGCAATGGCCGGATGGGCCAGCGGGGCAATTTTGAGGAAGGATATTCAGGTAAAACACTGCTTGGGAATTATGTTGCGGGTGTTTATTTTCCTGATAAAACACGGGTTGGCTGGTGGAAGAACGGCTATCCCAACTATTTCGCCAAAGTACTCAACGCCTGCAATTGGACGGGCATTGAAATCCGCGTCGGTGGCGAGCTGCTCGACTTGAATACCTGCCAAATCGACGAGTTTCGCCGTGTGCTGAATATGAAGGAAGGTGTCCTTGAGCGCACTGCAACTGTTACACTCACCGGCGGCAGAAAGCTGCGCATTCATTCCAGGCGATTTTGCAGCATGGCCGACGACGAGGCCGGCGCCATCAGTTACAGCATGGTACCGCTCAATTTTACCGATCATTTCACCATTACCCCATTCCTGGACGGCAATATCCGTAATCGTGATTCCAACTATGATGAATCGTTCTGGAACGGCATCGCGCATGAGGCGTACGGCCCGGAAGGATACCTGGTGCTTGAAACAAAAAGCAACCCCTATCAGGTAGAGCAGTTCCGCGTTGCGACCGGGATGAAGTTTGATATAAAACTGAATGGAATGCAGGCAGCGGCAACCGTGCAAACGGCTTCCAGGGATAAATATGTAGCCGGTACCGCCCAGGTTGAAGTGCGGGAAGGGCAGGAGATTACCATTTATAAATATGCCGTAAACCTCTCGTCGGCCAACTACCCGCACGAGGAGCTCATTTCCAAAGCCAAAGCCTACATTGCCCGCATAGCGGAAAAGGGATTCGACCGCATGTACGCGGAGCAGGTACAGGCGTGGGCAGGCAAGTGGGAGAAAAACGATATTACTATTGCCGGCGACGTGGCCGCGCAGCAGGGTATCCGGTTCAATATCTTTCATTTGGGGCAAACCTACACCGGCGAGGACGAGCGCCTGAACATCGGGCCAAAAGGCTTTACCGGGGAGAAATACGGCGGGAGTACCTACTGGGACACGGAGGCCTATTGCATTCCGTTCTACCTCTCGACGGCCGACGATAAAGTAGCGCGCAATCTGCTCGTTTACCGTTACAAACATTTGCAAAAAGCCATCGAGAATGCAGCGAAACTCGGTTTTTCCGATGGCGCCGCGCTTTATCCGATGGTGACCATGAACGGCGAAGAATGCCATAATGAGTGGGAAATTACTTTTGAAGAAATCCACCGCAACGGAGCCATTGCTTACGCGATCTACGACTATGCCCGCTACACGGGTGACGAAAGCTACGCAACCGACCAGGGTCTTGAAGTACTGATCGGCATTTCCCGGTTCTGGAAGCAGCGGATCAACTGGTCGGAAGAAAAGGGGCAATATGTGATGCTGGGCGTGACCGGACCGAATGAATATGAAAATAATGTCAACAACAACTGGTATACCAACTACATCGCCTGCTGGACGCTTCGCTACACGCTGGAAGTGATCGATAAGCTGTGGAAGGAAGATTCCCGGAAATTGAACGAGGTTATTTTCAAAACGAATCTGCAACTTAATACGGAACTGGCTGATTGGAAGCATATTGTGGATAATATGCATTACCCATTTGATGAAAACAGGCAGGTGTATTTGCAGCAGCAGGGTTTCCTCGACAAGGAACTGCTCACCGTAGCCGACATTGCCGAGCAGCGGCCAATTAACCAGCGGTGGTCGTGGGACAGGATATTGCGCTCGTGCTTCATCAAGCAAGCCGATGTTTTGCAGGGTCTTTACTTCTTCGAGCATGAATTCGACGAGGCGACCATCCGCCGGAATTTCGAATTCTATGAACCGATGACCGTGCACGAGTCGTCGCTGTCGCCGTGCGTGCACTCGATCCTCGCAGCCGGGCTGGGCATGCGTGAAAAAGTGTATGAAATGTACCTCCGGACAGCCCGCCTGGATTTGGACGATTACAATAACGACACCGAGGACGGACTGCATATTACTTCGATGGCCGGTACCTGGATGAGCGTTGTAAAAGGCTTTGCTGGGCAGCGCGTGAAAGACAGCTTGCTATCGTTTAAACCTTACATTCCTGAGCAATGGGAAGGATATTCTTTCCGGATCGGGTTCAGGAGCGTTTTGCTGAAAGTAACGGTGTCAAAGCAATCGATTTCAATTGAAAATGCCTCGGAAAGTGCGCTCACTGTTTTGGTTAATGATAAGAAGATATTTATCGATGCGCTCGCTTCTGTGCAACTTTAATCAACGGCAGTTTACTTATAATGATCTTATTTATTTAAAAAGTTATATTTTGCTGATAATTTATCAAACGGTCTAAGCAATAATTGTAATTTTCCGAGAATACTTGTAGGTTAGTAGCTTTTGAGCCATTAAGCACCCCCTATGGTACAGAAAATTCACTTACTTGTGATGACAGGTATGTTGCTGATGTTGATGGTGTTAGCACCTCGGCAGCTCTCAGCCCAGGATTTTAGTGAGTGCCAACGATTTGTAAAAGAACTTCTACCCCTTTTTAATAAATCATTCGAAGAGAATAATCCTGCATTATTGCGCGGCGAGGAATACCAGCGTGGCGTCCGCAATTTGCAGGTAGCCTATGCGGCCTACCACAAGCTGGCCTTCCAACCTTCGGATTCGGTTCAGCGCATGAACAACGAGGCCGTGATCCTCGCGCTTTCAGGGAATTACCAAAAGGCATTGCACATCATGGAAGCGCTCGATCTCGCCGAGGGTGACCCGCATATGCATTATAACCGTGGACTTTTTGCGTTGCTATCGGGCAAATTCGATGCTGCACGCAACGATTTTGCCGATTCACCCGGTGGTTCCGAGGCGACGCTGAATACTTTGGTGGCGCTGGGGAAGCAGAAAAAGTATCAGGAAGCGACCAGCTTCGCGAGTGATAATTCGGCGAAAAACACCGGCGGAAAATGGAATTTCAACGTCGGGATGGTACATAAGTACAGCGGACGTATGGAGGAAGCCGTGGATGAACTGACTACCGCGATTCGCCAGAAGGATGAGATGGCTTACCGGCTGCAACGCGGCGATATCCTAATGCGCACCGGCAATGAAAAGCGGGCAGTGAAGGATTTCGAGAAGGTAGCACGCACGCACCTGAAGGCGCAGATACGCTACGCGAATGCGCTGCTTTCGCTCAACCAGTTCGGGATGGCCAAGGCTGTTTTTGAAAAATACCTCGAAACCGACGACCGTACCTTTCGCGGCGATGCTTACCTGGGAATGGCACATTCGTGCTACGGGCTGCACCAGATCGGTGAGGCGCAACGGTATTACAAACTTGCATCGACTTTAAAACGCGAAACACCCGCATTGCAATCCGGAATCGCGAATACCCATCTTAGCAAGCATGAGTACCAGACTGCATTCACCCTTTTTGACAGGGTTATCAAAAAAGATTCAACGTATTTGCCAGCTTACCTCGGAAGGGCAGTTGCCAACTATGGCCAAAAGAAATATGACCTCGCACTGAAAGATTTCAAGAAGGGCGAGAAGGCATTGAACGAGGATAACAAGTTCTTTGCCGACCTTTTTGTGACCAAGGCTTTTTCAGAATACTACCTGAAAAAGAGCGCCCTGGCACAGGAAGATTTTCAGAAGGCAATCAAGCTCGACCCGATACGGTACGAAGCATTGGCGGGGATGAGCGGCATTATGATCGATCAGAAGCGGTATTCGGAGGCGGGGCAATATCTGGCCAAAGCACTCCAGTATGAGCAGGGGTACGACCTTATGTGGAGTAACTACGGAAACCTGCTGCTGCATTTTGATATGTATAAAAAGGGTTATCAGGTTTTCAAAAAAGCGGTTTCGCTCAATCCCTCGAATGTCAACGCCCAGAACGGGTGGGGAATCGCACTGCTGGAAAATGACCAGCTGGATAAGTCGATGGCCGTTTTTGACAGTCTTGTGCGCGAGAAGCCGGAGCTGCCGTTCCTGCACAACAACCACGGGATCGTACAGGCTTACATTGGTAACCGGCACGACCAGAAGCACCAGGTGAACGAGGCCAATGCCCGGTATAACGGCGCTTTCGAGGATTTCAAGCTCGCGATGGCAGCTGCACCCGGCCGGAAGTTTTATAACGTGAACCAGGGAAATGTGTACCGGTATATGGAGCGGTTCGACGACGCAAAGCTGAGTTACCAGACTTACCAGGACAAAAGTGCATTGAACAATACGGCAGTTATGTATGCGGGCCAGGAGCGGCTTAAAGACGCAAAGTATTACCTCGGCGTCGCCATCCAGATCGACTCGCTGCATCGCGTTTTCCAGTACAATATGACGGTTCTGGTGAAAGGCAAACAAAAGGAGATGATGCGGCTGGTGGCTTCGGCGGACGAGGACAGCCCGTTTTCAGATATTGGAATCAAGTACAGCCGCGATGGTTTCGTAACCATCTACCTCTACGACTACGAATACGATGTACTGACTTTTCCGGGCCGCCACTACATGCCATTGCCGGTAGCTGAGTATAAGGAAGACTATTTTATCCCTGAATACGATTTAAAACTCGTTCCTTACGAGAAAAAGAAGACTAGTCCCGAAAAGAAAAAGCACGCGCGGTATCGTAGCCAGAAAGTAAAGATGCCCGGAAGCAGGGCGCGGTCCGGGACAAAATGTCCTGTGCTGTTTTAGAAGTTAACTGCGATTAAACAGCCCGGAATGGCCTTTTTGAGTAATATTTTCCACGACCAATCGAAGATAATCCCCAATTGATGTAAATTTTTCCACTATTTGGAAGCGATGCCGGTGGTTGGTAAGCTCAGAGTTCGTTTGCGTGTTTTGTGAAGATATTCTTGACTTCTACAAAGCTTATCGGTTTGTCGAGGAAAAAGTCGGCACCGTTTCGGAAAGCCTCTTCTTTAAGGTTAGTCATGGCACTCATCATGACCACTTTCGCGCGTTTGGCCGGGTGGGCCTCGCGTATTTGCCTGATTGCCTCCACGCCTTTTCCATCAGGTAAGTTGTTGTCTATGAATACCCAATCGGGACTCTGATCCCTGACGCAATCCAGTCCCTCGGATAATGAAGCGACCACCAGGACCAATCCCTCGGGTGTTTTAATATTCAGTTGCCTTATTAGAAAATTGCGCATCAACACTCCCAAATCCCGTTCATCTTCTATAATAACAATTTTCATAGCATTGTGTGAGAAGTAATAATTTCAGCCATCGATAGTGGAGGTGTTTTCCGGCGCCATTCGTGGAGCGTTGGATTACAAGCTAACCTTTGGGGGGATTAGGCAATAATCCTGCCATATGGCGGCTGCGGGAAGGGGTGTTGGTTGGTACAAGATTTTCCGCGTTTTTGAATGAAACAAAATGATCCACATTAAAACCGAGTGTGTTATGTCGACGAACAAAATCATTTTAGGGCTGGTGACAGCGGCGGTGGCAGGAGCGGTAATAGGCTTGTTGCTCGCACCGGAGGAAAGCAGAAAGACAATCAGGAAACTTAAAAAGAAAACGAATAGCCTGGCAGGCGACCTGATCGCTGCTTTGGAGAAAAGCAAAAACCAGGTAGCAGATGCGGCGGGCCAGCTTAAAAAGGATGGGGAGGCTTACGCCAACGAGGCCGTTGAAAAAGCCGGCGAGTATGCAGGCTCCACCCCGTGATCGCGTAGGAAACCTTAGACATCACGTACATCAGATATGGAACCCTCCTTGCCGGAGGGTTCCGACGTTTAGGGGTAGGCAAGGGTTTTGCTTTTCGTATAGTGTTGTTTCGACAAGCCCCATGCCGCGTGATCAACATGGGACTATCGGGAAATGGAGGCGGGAAGCCCTTTGAAAGTTACGATATATTTGATTGTCAGTCAGATAGAACGGGAGGATGCGGAAGGAGAGTTCAGATTCCCCGCCCGAAGCCGCGGGTTCGACAGCCGGGCAAAAGTCAGCCGGGGTAACCGCAGGCGCGTTTTTAAATGGGGATTCGCTCTACATTCTGAATTATAATACTCAGTATGTGGAAATAACTACGCAATCTTCGGTAACGCACCTCTTTGTTGGGTCAAGATTGGATAAAGAATCGTAAATTTAAAGCACCAAGAGAATGTAAATTTTACCCTTAGTTGCTATATGCAAAGACAGACGCAGACGCAGAGACAGACTTTAAAATACTCTCCCTTGCAAATTCAGATGCTGAATTTACTGCACCTGACTACAATGGAGCTTGAACAAAGAATTAAGGAAGAACTCGAAGAGAATCCTATACTGGAAGAAGGGAAGGAGGAGAGTGCGTCGGATGAAGCGCCCGAAGAATTCGATGACGCAGACAATTTATCGGGCGGAGAAGACAATTCTGTACAAGACTACTACGACTGGGACGAGTTCCGGGACGATGATATTCCGGACTATAAAACGTATGCAAACAACCAATCGGCGGACAACGAACTATATACCCGACCGATGGTGGAGACGATCTCGTTCAGAGATGATCTCAAACAGCAGGTACACTTTCTGCAACTGGATGAACGTCAGCAACTGATCGCCGACTTCATCCTCGACTCACTCGATGAAGATGGGTTCCTCAGAAGGGAGAGTGACGTGATTGCGGACGATATTTCATTTGCTAACAGCATGTTTATCGATACCGAGGAAGTGAACACAATGCTGAAAATCATCCAACAGCTCGATCCGCCGGGAATTGCAGCCAGCGATTTGCGGGAATGCCTGTTTATCCAGCTGAACCGCATGGAAAATCAGAACGACACTTGGAAATGGGCCTATAAGATCGTGACGGATGCATTCGACGAGCTCGGATCGCGCAATTACGATAAAATCATGCGGATTACCGGCCTGGACGAGGAGTCGCTGAAAAAAGCCATCCAGCTAATCACCACTCTCAATCCGAAACCGGCGTCGGGCCTGCGGAATGACTCCATTGTCAATGAAAGCATCAAGCCCGATTTTATGCTTTGGTACACCGAAGACGGCGAAATCGAAGTGCAGCTGACGTGGGGAAACAGCCCGGCCTTGAAGCTGAACAAGGTATTTACCCAAATGGCGGAGCAAAAGCAGGATAAGGCCACCAACCAGTTCCTCAAAAACAAAATGAACTCGGCTAAGTGGTTTATCGATGCCATCAAGCAACGTGAAAATACAATGCTGAACACGCTGAAAGCAATTGTAAGGCTCCAATATGATTATTTTCAGACGGGCGATATCAAGAAATTGCGCCCGATGATCCTGAAAGATGTGGCGGAAATCATCGATATGGATATTTCTACCGTATCCAGAGTTACCACAAACAAATATGTGCAGACACCGTTCGGGATCGTGTTATTGAAAGATCTCTTTACGGAAGGTGTGACAAATGAAGACGGGACGGAGGTTTCGAACCGGGAGATTCAGGAAGCGATCCGCGAGATTGTAATCGACGAGGACAAACGCCACCCTTATAATGACCAACAAATTACGGATATGCTTGCAGAGAAAGGTTATTCTGTTGCCAGAAGAACGGTAGCCAAATACCGCGAGCAGTTGAATATACCCACCGCGAGGTTGAGAGTTACTATTTAAGCAAACTAAGTTAAGCCCTTATAACAGGCATGAAAAAAATAGTTGTTGTTGATGATGAAGCGGATATTTGCTTCCTTTTGAAGCGTTTTTTATCAAAAAATGATTTTATAGTTGAAACAGCCCAGAACGGTAAAGATGGCCTCGCTTTGATAGAATCCATTTCTCCGGACCTGGTCATGACCGATTTCAGGCTGGGTGATATTACTGGTACCGAGTTATTGACGACCATTAAATCCAAAAGACCCAACGTTCCCGTACTGATCATCACCGGTTATTCAGATATCAAAGTTGCGGTGAATGTGATGAAGCTGGGCGCATACGACTACATTACCAAACCCTTGTTCCCAGACGAAATCCTGGTTACCGTAAAGAAGGCCATTGCCGATGCCGAAGCATCGCAAAATGAGGATCAGCAATATGTTGCCCCGGCGTCATCGGACGGCACCGCCGACCCGGTCAAACCAGCCCGCAAGAGTAGTTTACGGACCAAGGCGGGCTATGTTATGGGCAATGGCGAGGTTTCGGACAACCTTTTCAAGCAGGTAGACCTCGTAGCTCCTACCAATTTCAGTGTGATTATTTACGGCGAAAGCGGTTCCGGAAAAGAGGCGATCGCGCAGGAAATTCATAACCGGTCGAGGCGTAAGGACATGCCTTTTGTAGCGATGGACTGCGGTGCTATTTCCAAAGAATTGGCGGGCAGTGAGTTGTTCGGGCATGAAAAAGGTTCCTTTACAGGTGCATTACAGACCAAAATCGGGCATTTCGAGTTGGCGAACGGTGGTACGCTGTTCCTGGACGAGGTATCCAATCTTTCCTACGAAATACAGGTTGCGTTGCTGCGCGTCGTGCAGGAGCGCAAAATGCGCCGCATCGGCGGATCGAAAGAGATCGATCTGGATGTGCGGATTCTCGTCGCAAGTAACGAACGGCTGCTGGATTCGGCGCGTAGCGGCAAGTTCAGGGAAGATCTTTACTACCGTTTCAACGAGTTCACGATCGAAGTCCCCGCATTACGTAACCGCAGAGAAGATATGATGCTTTTTGCCGGTTCGTTTCTGGAAACAACCAATGTGGAGTTGGGCAAGAATGTGAAAGGATTTTCGGAGGAGGTTAAAAACGATTTTCTCAACTACTCGTGGCCGGGTAACCTTCGCGAGCTAAAAAACGTGATCAAGCGAGCCACACTGCTTTCCGACGGCGAACTGATCGAGGAAAAAGCACTGCCGTTCGAGATCGTTAATTATAAACGGCTGAAAGACCTGGACGACGAGCCGACACCGGCTGCAAGTTCCGGAATATCACAATTGTCGGACAATGCCGACGGAGATGATACTAAGCCGAGCCTGAAAACGGTTGCCAATGAGGCAGAATATGACATGATCATGCAGGTGCTGCGGGATGTCAATTTCAATAAAAGTAAGGCGGCGCGTTTGCTGAACATCGACCGCAAGACGCTTTATAACAAAATGAAACAATTTGATATCTGAAAGAGGAATAGCATTGCGGAATGAGTAATAGACTGATCAGGGTATTGTTGGTGGACGATGACGAGGATGATTATTTCCTGACCCGCGAATATTTTCAGGACCTGGTCAACTGGAAATTCGATATCACCTGGTGCGCCACTTTCAGGGACGCGGAGGCGCAGATCAAAAACAATAAATACGACCTTTACCTGTTCGATTACCTGCTCGGCGAAAGTACCGGGATAGACCTGATCGAGCTCGCGTGCAATTTCGAATGTGAGGAGCCGATTATCCTGCTGACGGGCAAGGGCGATACCAAGATCGCAGTCGAGGCTTTACGCCTCGGAGCCGCCGACTACCTCATCAAAAGCGAGCTGGATGCCGAAAAACTGGAACGAAGCATCCGGTATGCATTGGAGCGGACGTCCGTTTTGAAAGCACTACGCCACAGCGAGCGACGCTACCGCCGGGTTTTTGAAGAATCGAATGATTTTCTGTTTATCAGTGACCTTGACGGCAATATCATCGACTTCAATGAAGCGGCGAGTATCCTGACGGGGTATTCAGACGACCAGTTGAAAGAGAAAAAGATCACCGAGCTGGTAGAAGATCCCTTGTTCTCGACGCGCTGGAAAGAGATTGCCGATCACCCCATTCACGACCACGAGGTCCGCCTTCTGGCAAAAGACAACGATAAAAAATACTGCCTGTTTTCGGCTTCGGTAGAAGTAGATGACAACCATCCGTATATCCAGGGGCGCCTGCATGATATGACCGCGCGGAAGCAATCGGAAAAAGAAAGATTATTTTCCGAGCAAATGGCAGTTACTGGGCGCCTCGTACGTATGCTTGCGCACGAGGTACGCAACCCGCTCACAAACGTGAACCTCTCGGCCGAGCAGCTGGAAATGGAGCTGGCCGACGAAGACCACAAGTTTTACACCCAAATCATCAAGCGCAACTGCACCCGTATCAACGACCTTATTACACAGTTGCTGCAACCGTCTGGGTCGGAGGATATTGAGCTGGTGGAAAGCTCGGTACACGCGGTGCTCAGTCAGGCGATCAGCGCTGCGCTCGACCGCGTGCAGCTCAAAAGGATCCAGATCGTGAACGAGTTTGCCGATGAAGAGCTCGCATTCCCGCTCGACCGTGTGTCGCTGCAAATGGCATTTCTGAACCTCATTACCAACGCTATCGAGGCCATGGAAGAGGATAAGGGCGTGCTGCGGATCACGACCCGAAACCACAGCGACCACATCGAGGTCCTGTTTGCGGATAATGGCTCGGGAATCAGCGAGGAGCATATGGACAAGATCTTCGAGCCTTATTTCACCGGTAAAAACAATGGAATGGGTATCGGTTTATCAACGACCATGAGCATTATTCATGCGCATCACGGGCGCATCGAGGTACAATCGGAGCTGGGGCTGGGCACTACTTTCACCATTAGTTTCCAGACTGCCAAATAATTACAGCCGACTGCACCAGTCGGCTTTTTTGATGCAACGATCGGTTGGGGACACGCGTAAGGGGAGAAAAAACCGACGCACTTCTATGAAACCCATTTTTACGATCCTCTTCTTAACCATTTTCCTGCACGTCCGGGCACAGGACGCGGATTACTACCGGAAAATCTACACCAGGCCCATTGGCGAAAAGCCGTACAATGCCGAATCGTTGTTGAAAAAGTTCGGCGATGTGAGAATCCATGACCGCTGGTATGTGGGTGTGAGCGGCTTTGTACGAAACGACAGGAATACGATCGATAACGATTTCGATGAACTGATAGGCACCGAGTCGCCCACGGTATCGGCATGGGGTGTTGCTGCCGGGTGGGTTTTTAAAGAGCAATGGAATGTCGAATTGGCATATGATCGCTCGGCAATCCATAATGTGCTGATGATTTATGGCGATAATCCGCTGAAATACCAGATGGAAAACGACAAGAATAGCCTGATCCTCCGCGGGAAAATGCGGCTGCTTTTTGGTAGACCTTCCGTCCGTAAATCGGCATTCTGGATTGGGGCGGGTGCGGGACTGGTGCCTAATTCGGGGAGGTCGAAGGATTATATGGAGTTTTCGGGTTACCGGGAGAAGGGGCGGCGGCTGGGCGTCGATACTTTGTTCTTGTCGAGCGATACACACATTGCCAAATCCATGACAGGCCTTGTGGAAGCGTCGGCAGAATATGTGGTCAAAGTTGCCAAATCGATTGACATGTCGCTTTTTGCCCGCAAGCAGTGGGGTATGGGTAATTCGCTAACAACCGATCTGGTCTACAAGGTCAATGGTGTGGAAACGGAACGAGCGCGGATCGAAGGCGACGGCTCCGGCTGGAATTTCGGCATTTCGCTTCGCTATGTGTTTCATATTCAATACGACTTCTCTAAGCTGAATCATAGCAGCGGCAAAATATAAAATGAGGTGTCATGCTGAACGGAGTCGAAGTATCATCTTGCGTGATGCTTCGACTCCGCTCTGCATGACTACGGAAATCAAGCATACTTAGAAACTTTGACCTTCCGGTTGAAGAAGCCGTAAATGATCGGGAATATCAATAGCGTGAGCACCGTGGCGGTGATCAGGCCGCCGATTACGACAATAGCCAGTGGCTTTTGCGTTTCAGAACCAATGCCGGTTGAAACCGCGGCCGGTAACAACCCGATAGCGGCCATCAGCGCCGTCATGATCACGGGCCTGATGCGGGATTTCACCCCCTGCCGTATCGCCTCATCCAGCGTCATCCTCGCAGCCAGGTTTTTGTTGAAGACCGAAATCAATATCACGCCGTTCTGCACGCACAGGCCGAAAAGTGCTATGAAACCCACACCCGCGGAAATACCGAAGTTCATGTGTGTGACGTGGAGCGCGAGGATACCGCCGATCAGCGCGAAGGGTACGTTGATTAACACCAGCCCGGCATCTTTTGCGTTGCTGAACATGATGAAAAGCAAGATGAATATCCCGATCAGGCTGATAGGCACTACTTGTCCCAAACGCGCCGTTGCCCGCACCTGGTTCTCGAACTCTCCCGACCAGCTTACCGAATAACCTTTTGGCAAAGAAGAAAGCAATGGTTTGACTTTCGACTGCGCTTCTGCAATGGTGCTGCCGAGGTCACGCTCGCGGACGGAGAATTTCACACCGATAAAGCGTTTGTTGTTGTCGCGGTACACAAATGCCGGCCCGGTCACAGTGCGAATCGTCGAGATTTCTTTCAAAGGAATCTTGCCGCCTGTAAGCGTGGGTACCATCAGTTGCTGAATGTCGTCGACGGTGCGGCGGTATTGTTGCTCGTATCGCAGCCGGATATCGAACTTCCGCTCGCCTTCGTAGAGGATAGACGCCGTTTTACCGCCTATCGCCATTTCGATTACGGCTTGTGCGTCGGCGATGCTTACACCGTATTGCGCCATTTTATGGTCGTGCAGGATCACGCTGATCTCCGGCTGGCCGATATTCCGTAAAATACCTACGTCTTTGATACCCGGCACGTCCTTGATCGCTTCCAGCACCTGGTTGGCCTTGTTATTCAATGTTTCGAGGTCGTCTCCGTAAATTTTCACCGCATTACTCGCATTCATTCCCGCCACGGCCTCCGCCACGTTGTCGATAATGGGCTGCGAATAGTTGTAGTTGATTCCCTGGAATTGTTTCAGTTTTGTGTCCATTTCCTCGATCAGGTCATCCTGGCTGATTTTGCGCTTCCATTCATCCTTCGGTTTCAAATTCACCTGCATTTGCACATAATAGAAGCCTGAGGGGTCGGTACCGTCGTTGGAGCGGCCAGTTTGGGATAATACCCCGTTTACTTCCGGAAATTCATTCAGTTTGGCGCGAAGCGTCGTCACCATTTTGGTAGTTTCGGCCAGCGAGCTGCTCATCGGCATTTTGGCTTCCACCCACAACGCGCCTTCATTAAGCGTAGGCAGGAACTCGGTACCGAGGAATCTAGCCGAAAAGAGCGTTGCGCCTAGGAATGCAAATGCGAAGATGACACTCAGCTTTTTACGGGCATAGCACCATTCAAAACCCCTGGTCACGGTATTGTCGAAGAAGCGCACCACCGGATTGCTCTTCTCACGCACATTCTTTTTCAGCAGAATAGAACATAGCACCGGCACGAGGGTGAGGGTGTACAGTAATGCGCCGAGCAATGCAAAACCCAGCGTGTAGGCCAGCGGTGTGAACATTTTACCTTCCACTTTCTGGAAACTGAAAATGGGGATCAATGCGGTTATAATGATCAGTTTGGAAAAGAAAATGGCTTTACCCAGCTCGCCGCCGGTACGTTTGATCAGGCCGAGTTTCGAGAGTTTGTTGAACCTGTCCATGCCGTTCCTGTGCGCGAGGTGGTCGAGCGCCACAAATATACCTTCCACCATCACCACGGCGCCGTCGATGATGATCCCGAAGTCTATCGCCCCCATCGACAGCAGGTTGGCCGACATGCCCTTCAATTTTAAACACATAAACGCGAACAGCAGCGCGAGGGGAATGATGATCGACACGATGACCGTCGTGCGCCAGTCGGCCATAAAGAGGAACACAATCACGGTTACGAGCACGATCCCTTCCACAAGGTTGTGTTTCACGGTGTGTGCGCAAAAATCGATCAGGTTATCGCGGTCGTAAAACGTGACCATTTTGACATCGGGCGGGAGTATTTTGGTATTCAATTCTTCAATTTTGTCCTTCACCCGCGCCAGTACCTCGCTCGGATTTTCGCCCTTGCGCTGTACTACGATGCCTTCCACGACGTCGTCATTACCGTCAAGCCCAACCTGCCCCACACGCGGCATGTCCGACTCGCGCACATCGGCCACGTCTTTCACGAGTACCGGGTTGTCCTTCACGTACTCTACAATGATATTCTGAATGTCGGGAATGGAGTTCAGCAACCCGATCCCCCGCACCACATAGGCCTGCCCGTTTTTCTCGATCACATCGCCGCCGACGTTGATATTGCTCTTTGTAACGGCCTGATACACTTCCAGAGGTGTAATGTTGTATTTGACGAGCTTGGTAGGATTTACCTGCACCTCGTAAATCTTGTCGCGACCACCGAATGCAACCACATCGGCCACACCCGGAACGCTCCTAAGCTGCCGGTCGATCACCCATTTGTGCAAGGTGAGTAGCTCACGGCTGTCGCGGTCCTTGCTTTGTAATGTGAACCGGAAAACTTCGCCGGTAGGGCCGTAAGGGGGTTGCACGTCGGGCTCTACGCCATCGGGGAGCGAGACCGTGCGCAGCTGGTTATTAACCTGTTGGCGGGCAAAAAAATCTTCTACATTATCATCAAAAATGATTTTGACAATGCTCAAACCGAACATCGTGGTGCTCCGTACATTGGTTTTCTGCTGCACGGAATTCATGGCGACCTCGATAGGGACCGTTACAAAGCGCTCGATCTCCTCCGCGCTGCGCCCGTTCCATTGGGTTACGATGATGATCTGCGTATTGGTGACGTCCGGAAACGCTTCGAGCGGCGTGTTCTGGTAGCTGACAATGCCCGAAATGATCAGCAGGCCTGTCATGAAGAATATGAAGAACCGGTTTTTCAAAGAAAACCCGACGATCCCCCGGATGAATTTGTTCATGGGATATTAGTCGTTAAGCGCGTCGTAAACGAGGAGTTGATTTTTTGAAATAATGGTCTCGCCGGGTTTGAGGCCTTCGCTGACGTAGGTGGTGTTGGCGAGGGAGCGGTACACTTCTACCGGGCGTGTTTCGATTTTTGTGCGGCTGTGGTAAACCATTACCCAGTTCTTGCTGCGGTCGAAAATGACGGCCTGCGATGGGATTGCCTGCATTTTGTCGCCTTCCTCGAAGTTGAGGGTAACCGTGGCGTGCATTTCGGGTTTGAGTTTGAAACCGACATTCTGTAACTGAATGCGAATTTTCATCGCCTTGGTTTCAGGATCGAGGACATTATAAATCTTGTCGACTTTCCCTTTGAAGACCTCGTCGGAAAAGCTGATCGTGCGTACTTCCGCGGGCATCCCCAGCGTCACGCGCGGGATGTCGCTTTCATTTACATTCGCCATCACCCATACATCGGCGATCTGGCCTACGGTAAACAGGCTCTCCGAGTTATCCGAGCGCAGCTGCATTCCCCGGTTCACATTTTTGTCGATGATAAAGCCATTGATCGGCGATTTTACGGTGTAGTTGGTGGATTTACCTAAACCATAGATAGAGAAGACTTCCTTAACCCTGTTCAGTTCGGCCTGCGCTTTGTCTACGATCTGACGTGCGGAAATCACATCACGCTCCGGCACGAGCTTGCTTTCGAAAAGATCTTCGGTCGACGACAGGTTTTTCTGCGCAATGAGCAGATCGGATTGCGCCTGGATCATCTGGCGCTCGAAATCTGCCACTTCTCCCGAGCGGATCGTCGCCAGTTTCTGTCCCTTGCGGACGTTGTCACCCAGTTCCACATCCACTTCTTCCACATTACCGCCCACCAGCGGATATACTTTAATAACCTGGTTTTCGTCCGGTACGACCTTGCCTACAAGCGTAAGTTCGTTGCGTACCGACTCGGTGCGCACGGTGTCGATTTTAATGCGGCTCATCATGGTGTCCGAAAGCATAAACGCCTTCGACTCGTCGTTTTCTGCCTTTTTTTGCTCGCAGGAAGTCAGCCACACGCCAACAACGGCCAGGACGACGATATACAGTGAATTTTTCATTGGAAAGTGCATTAATGGCAATGCCGTGAATAAGTTGTGTTCAGTTTGAATGGGTTAGTTGAATAGCTCTTCCCCGACGACGTAGTTGAGTTCTTCATATACTTTGATACGGTCGGCTTGGAGGCGGTTATACTCCTTGATACTCTCGTTGTAGGTTTCGATAAAGTCGATGAATTCGAGCAGAGAGATGTTCCGCTTTTGGAAGTTGTCGTAAATACCGTTGTTCAGAAGCTGGAACTGGTCGGTAAACTGGCCCTCCACACTCTGGAAAGCCTTGTCTGCAATACCAACTTTCTGAACGGCCGCGTCGACCTCGTTGCTCACCGTATTTTGCTTCGCATTCTCGGCCGTTTTGTAATAGCTGATGCTGCTTCTGGCTGCGCGGATATTACCCTGGTTGCGGTTGAAGAACGGCAGCGCAATGGAAGCATTCAAGCCGAAGTAATTATTGACGTAGTTGCTCGCCTGGTCGTACACGGCACCCACCTGGATATCAGGTTTTGCCAATGCTTTTTGCAATGTGTAGTTTAATTCTGCCTGTTTCGTCTCCGATTGCGCCACTTTCAGGTCGGCACGGCTTTGCAATGCCTTTTCTTTTAATGAGGCGATGTTGTAGCGGTCGAGGTGATAGCGCTGGATTTCTGTGCTATCGACCAGTGATTTGATAGGTTGTTCGGTACTCAGCAGCGTGCGGAGGTCGCGCTGGTTTTCCTGTAATTCAAAAAGGATATTGGCCCGCTCGTTGGTCAGTTCGAAAAGGAGTGCTTTCAGGCGAACGACCTCTTTCAGAGAGATATTCTTGCGGTTATACTCTCTGTCAAACGCGGTAACGGTCGTCCTGAGCGTCGAGATCTGGTTGTCGTAGAGCGCAATGGTCTGTTCGAGATAATACGATTCGAAGAAAATCTGCCGGAGCTCGAATTTCAATGTGCGGATCAGGTTGTAAAACTGGAATTCAGTTTTGCGGGTCGATTCCACGTCCAGCGCGACCTGCTTGTTGCGCTTGCCCGCCCGGGTGATGAGCTGCTGGATGGTGAATGCTTTCTGACCATTTTTGCCCACGTCCAGCGCTCCGCGAGAGGGGTTATAGGCGCTGATTTCGACCCCGAATGTCGGGTTGTTCCAGAGCTTGTCCTGTATCTCGACCGACTTTGCAATGTCGATTTGGTACTTTTCGGCCAGGACTTCAAGATTATTTTGCAAAAACAGGCTGTCGGCCTGCCGGATCGAGAGCCGCAGTGTGTCCTGTGCGTGTAAGGCAGTTGTTAGGAGTACAAGGAGCCCGGTGAGGTATATTCGCATAATTTCCGTGTTAGAATGTGCGATATTCCGACACCGGTATTACACCAGCCTTAAAATAACCTTAGAAAAAAATTAGAATGCCCCGGGGGCCGCGCCCCGCGGGCCTCAAATATGGTTCAGCCGTACCTGAAATTCGCTGCCCTTACCGAGTTCGCTCCTTACGGAAATAGTGCCGTGATGCAGCTCCACAATACGCTGGCAAATGGAGAGCCCAATTCCGAACCCAGGTAGCTCAGTAGCGTTGGTAGACCTGAAAAACGGGTTGAAAATATGCGGAAGGTCGTCTCCGCTGATACCTATGCCGCGATCGCGGACTTTTACTACGCAGGATTTGTGGTTGGAAGAAATCAGTATTTGCGCGCTGTGATCGGACGAATATTTGCATGCATTGTCGAGCAGGTTGGTGAAAACCCTCTTTAATAGCTCCTCGTTGCCTTCAATGACCGTCTCGTTCTCATTCTCGGGGATCGTTTCATAATCAATCACCATCGTATATTCGGGGTGGGAGGAGAGCAGTTCTTCTTTGGCCAAAAAAGCGAGGTCCTCGATATGGATATGCGTCATTTTCATATTACCCATATTCTCGTAGGAGCGGGCCAGGAACAGGAGGTTATTGGTAATGCTAATGAGCCGTTCGGTATCCGAGAACAGATTTGCAAAAACCTCTTCTATTTCAGGGTTATCCTTGTTGAAGCGCTGCCCGAGCTGGATTTCGGATTTCAAAGCCGCTAATGGGGTTCGGAGCTCGTGGGAGGCGTGGGATACAAAGCTTTTTTGTTGTTCAAATGCCTTATTTAATCTGTAAAGTACTGTGTTGAAGTTGATTGCCAACTGTGCTATCTCGTCCTTCCGGTTGCCTTCGTCGAGCTTTTGGGACAAATTCTGGGCGGTAATGAGTGATACCTGGGCATTGATGCGGCTAATCGGTTTCAATGCATTCCCGGCAAAGTAAATCCCCAGCCCTACCGTGGCCGCGATGCCCGCCAGCAATCCCCAGCCGAGTGTGCTTTTCAAATTCTGTAACTTGCTATGTCCGAAAGTGTCATAGGCCGACGCTAGTACCACGAGCGGATCGTCGCCTTCCTGATAAAGCAGGCCGATTACCTCGTTTTCGCCCTGGTGAAACTCCATATATTGCTTTTCGCGCACTTCATTGAGTAGTGAAGTGTGGTAGGTAAGCAGCTTGTCGTCGACGCTGGAATAGGTGAGCTCGTTTTTCGAATCAAAAATCAAGACCTTTTCATCGAGCATTTCCGAAAGCGTGTTCTGGTCGATAGATTTGAGCAGGTCTTTGTCAATTCCTTTCACTTTCACGAGCAGACGGCACGTCGTACGCGCGCGGCTCCGTAGTCGATCGTAAAATTCCTCCTGGCGGTAATGTTCCGAAACGCTGTAAATGACAATGGAAAACAACAGCAGCACCCCCGCTACCAGGAGCGTGAATTGGAGGGCGATACGGTCTTTGATCTTCATATGGAGGCCTATTCTTCTTTCATAATATATCCCATGCCCGGCCGGGTGTGGATAAGCTTGGTAGCGAAGTCTCTATCTACTTTTTTGCGTAAGTAATTGATATACACTTCCACTACATTCGTTCCGGGGTCAAAATTGAGATGCCACACGTGCTCCGCAAGGTCCATTTTCGAAACTACGCGCCCACGGTGCAGCAGGAAATATTCCAGCAATGCAAACTCTTTGGCCGTGAGGTCTATTACATTCCCCGCCCGTTTTACCTGCTTGGTACCCAGGTTCATTTCCAGGTCGGCAATGCGCAGGATTTTGTCGGAAGTCTCGGGGTTCAACAGATCGGAAACCCGTAATGCCGCATTGATACGCGCCAGCAATTCCCTGAAATCGAACGGCTTAACAATGTAATCGTCAGCTCCGCTGTTGAGCCCTTCCACCCTGTCTTCAATCTCGCCGAAAGCAGTAAGCATAATAATGGGCAGCGACGGCTTGTAAATCCTGATCTGCTGGCAAACGTCATAGCCTTTCATTCCGGGCAGGTTCACGTCGAGCAACACCAGGTCGAATTTCTTTTCCAGGGCGACCTGCTTGCCCGTGATGCCGTCATAGGCGATCTCCGCTTCGAAATTTTCCGCCGCCAATCCACGGAAAATGTTCTGAGCGATTCTGCGGTCATCCTCAACGATCAGGATTTTTTTCATGGTTATTCCAAATAATGGGAGGGATCAAGTTACAAAACGGCGGATATATGCCAAAACCAGCCGGCAGATAATCCCTACCGGAACGGCAAAGTAAGTCAGGAAATGGCGTTCGACACAATTTCCTTTACCTCCGGCTCCGTGGGCGTCTGGAAAACAATGCCGGTGTCGAGGGAATGGATGATCGCCTTGTTGCTGTGCGCGAAATAGCAGGTGTCTATTCCCAGATCCTGAATGTTTTTCAGCAATGCGGCCGTGTGCGGCTTGCTCCGTTTGCGCGTCTGGCGCATGTATACCGCGCGGATGCTTTGGGGGAATGTCCGGCAAATTTCCTCGTAAATCTCAGGGTCTTTTTGGGAATCGTCACCGAGTAAAATAAACTGCAATTCGGGATAGAAATCAATGATATTGTGGATTTTTCGCAACTTATGGTCGTGTGAGCCACTGCCGGTCATCACGAAATCGTCGAGTCCTGATTTGATTTTGTTGAGCTTTAAAACCGCTTTTGGCAGGCCGTTCAACTCGGCAAACCGGACGATCATGTCGTACAAATTCCATTCACTGCTTGACACGTAAAAGAAGATATTGTTGTCTTTGTGCGGGTGAACACGGCTGGCGAACGAAAGCAGCTGGTAGTGCTTTACCACATCATCAAATGGCTTTCGGGCTTGTACATTTTTGGAAAGCAGAACAAATAACTTCCTGAACGAACGGCGACTGTGCGAGATCAGGAACGTATCGTCAATGTCGGAAATGACGCCGTAGGAACTTTTATAAGGCAGAAAAAACTCTTCCGAACGTTCCGCATGGTACTTTTTGCCATTGATCTCGTCGTCCAGGGTAACACGGTAGGTATGCCAGCCGCTGGGCATTTCATCGCTGAGAGGCACCTGAAAACGGAAATAGCCATCGGCCTCGGCAGTCGTTTCGAAGGTCTTTTCACCCACATGCAGCACGATCTTCAAAAACGGAATGGTTTTAATAGAGAACAGCTCGATGATGGTTTTTGCGTACCGAAAGCCACGCCTGGTATATTTCCGGTCACCGGAGGGGTATTTTTTCACCACGTGGCCAAATACGGTCAATTCCTTTTTATTGGCGTAGCCACGGTATAGTTTTAAGTCACAACGTTTCATAACTATCTTTATCCTCTGCGACATCAGGTCCCTAATTTATCGAATATGTCTTCACAACCGAAAGTTTTGCTGGTAGTAAATCCCATTTCCGGAGACGTGAACAAGGATGTCATTTTTGAAAGGGTTATTGAAAAATCGGAAGCCGAGGGTTGCGACCTGCGCATTTACTCCACCACCGGCGACGACGATCAACAGACCATCAGGGAAATGGTTGAAAATATCAGGCCGGAGCGTGTGCTGGTAGCCGGTGGGGATGGCACGATTTCCATGGTCGCGCAAGCATTACACGGTACGGACGCCATTCTCTGCATTATCCCTGCCGGTTCCGCCAACGGTCTTTCCGCCGATTTCGGATTGTCGGGCTCCATTGATCAGGCATTGGAAGTGGCGTTCGAAGGCGAAGTATCCGCTATCGACGCCGTTTCGATTAATGGCGAAATTAGTCTGCATTTAGCTGATATTGGTTTGAATGCATTGCTTGTTAAAAACTACGAGGACAGCGACACCCGCGGTAAGCTGGGCTACGCCCGCGAAATGCTGCGGACACTCAGCGAGCACGAGAACTTTGACGTAAAGATTACCACAGACGACGAAGTGCTCGAAACCGAGGTATTGATCGTCATTATAGCCAATGCCAAAAAATACGGTACCGGCGTGAGTATCAATCCTATCGGGGATATGTGCGACGGGTTCTTCGAGCTGGTCATTGCCAAAAAGCTTGATTTCATTGAAACAGCCAAAATCCTCGCTGGCAGCACCGACTTTAACCCGGAGATCATGAAGGTGATTTCGGTGGAAAAAGCGACGATCGAATGTGTTCAAAAGTCTGCGCATTTCCAGATTGATGGAGAATATAAGGGCCTGGTGGAAAAGTTGGAGGCTGTCATTTTGAAGGGATATGTGAAGGTCGCTATTCCGGTAGGGTTGCGGGAGGGAGAATGACCGCCGGCGGCTGACCGCGGACGACAGATCACATAATTATGCATTCAGCGGTCGGCCGTCAGTGGTCCGCGGTCAAAATCCTAGGTTGCCAACAGTATCCCACCGAGGTCCTGCGCTTTTCTGACCAAACCGGCATTCCTATGAAAATCGCATATACCATCCTTTTCGGCCTCCTTGGCCTCGCATTTCAGAGCTTCGCCCAGCAAGCCGAACTCTGCCAGGGCGCCTATTTCACCGAAGAACAAGGCAAGGCTTTCCTCGAAAAACATATTCCGGCTTCCAAAGTAGAATGGGAAGTCCGCGCGGCGCAGATTCGCCAGCAGATCCGCAATGGAATGGATTTGCAATCATTGCCTGAAAAGCCAGCCTCGAAGCCCATTATCCATTCCAAAAGAGAAATGGATGGATACTCCATTGAAAATGTAGCATTCGAAAGCATGCCGGGCATTTATGTGACGGGTAATTTGTACAGACCATTAAAACAACAGAAATCCTACGCCGCCATCCTCGCGCCGCACGGGCATGGCGAGAACCCGCACGGGCGTTTCCGCGAGCAGACGCAGAAGCGCTGCGCCACGCTCGCACGTATGGGCGCGATCGTCTTCGTGTGGGACATGGTAGGGCAGGGCGATGCGAAGCAATGCGAGCATAAAATGGCGAAAGCATTGAAATTGCAGACCATTAACAGCATCCGCTCACTCGATTTCCTGTTATCGATTCCGGGCGTCGACCCCAACCGCGTTGCCTGCACGGGCGAATCGGGCGGAGGGACGCAAACGTTCCTGCTCGCCGCATTGGATAACCGCGTGAAGGTATCGGTACCGGTGGTGATGGTTTCGGCCTATTTCTTCGGCGGCTGTGTCTGCGAAAGCGGCTTGCCTATCCACAAAAAAGGTGACTATCAGACCAATAATGTAGAAATAGCTGCATTAACCGCCCCGCGCCCTATGATCATGATTTCGGACGGCGGCGACTGGACCAAGAACACGCGGGAAGTGGAATACCCATTCATGCAAAAGGTTTATGCCTTGTACAACAAAAAGGATAACCTGGAAGCTGTACATCTGGCCAACGAGAAGCACGATTACGGCCCATCGAAACGCAAGGCGATGTATGCATTCATGGCCAAGCACCTGAAACTGGACCTCAAAGCAGTGACCGGCAAGGACGGACAAATCGATGAAGAACCTGCCAAAGTGTTAGAACAGAAAGACCTGGCTGTTTTCGATGCCGGCCATCCGCGTCCGGCCAATGCGGTAATGGGCGACGAGGCGGTGCTTAAACTTTTGTAAGCGCATGATCTTCATTATCGTACTGGCTGCTATTGCGTTTATAGTCCTCAGTTCCACGGTATTAAAAATGCATCCGCTCATCGGGTTGCTGCTCGCGGCCATTGGCGTCGGTGTTTTTGCAGGGCTGCCCATGGACAAGCTGGCCGAAACGATCGGGAAAGGTTTTGGAGAATTGATGTCCAAAATCGGGCTAATGGTGATTCTGGGCTGCGTGATCGGGGCGATTCTCGACAAATCGGGCGCCGCCATTAAGGTTGCGGATGTGATATTGAAGCTGTTCGGTGAGAAGCGCCCGGCGTTTGCGATGTCGGTTATCGGCGGGATTGTCGGTATCCCGGTATTCTGTGATTCAGGGTTTATTATTTTGCATAAACTGAACCAGATTGTAGCCAAAAGAACAGGGATGCCACTTGCCACCATTGCATTGTCGCTATCCGGCGGCCTATTTGCGACTCACACACTCGTACCGCCCACACCGGGGCCTTTGTCCGCTGCCGGCAACCTCGGTATCCCCGATTCGATTGGGCTGGTAATATTAATCGGGTTGGTTGCTTCCATTCCCAGCCTATTCTTGTCGACCTGGTTTGCAGGTAAATATGCCAGGAATGTAAAACTGATTGACGATGCGGCAGTGGAAGAGCCACAGGTGATTGAAGAGCGGCTGCTGCCGCCGGCCTGGAAAGCATTCATGCCTATCGTTCTGCCTATTTTACTCATCACCCTGGCTTCTTTTGCCAAGATCCTGCATTTTTCGGAAGATCTCACACGTTGGCTAAGCTTTCTCGGCAGTCCACTGGTGTCATTCCTGCTGGCTATATTTTTCAGCTATTCCCTTTTTCCGGAAAACGCGTCGCAACGCATGATGGCCTGTTTCAAAAGCGGTATTGAGCATTGCGGCACCACCCTCGTGCTGGTAGGCGCGGGAGGGGCATTTGGAGCGATTTTGAAGGAAACTTCTTTGAAGGAGATGGTCAGTGAGTGGCTGCTGCACAATGAAATGTCGGGTGGTTATCTGCTCGTGATTGCCTTTCTGATTGCAGTTTTTTTCAAAACAGCCCAGGGCTCCACCACATCGGCTATGGTGCTCACGACGAGTATCCTGGCGCCGCTACTGGCAACCCTCGGTTTTGTAACGCCCGTTCAAATAACCCTGGTGGTAATGGCAGTAGGCAGTGGAGCCATGATAGTTTCACATACCAATGACGCCTGGTTCTGGGTAGTATCACAGTTTACAGGCATTTCGGCGAAGGACACCTACCGTACGCATACCATTCTGACGGGATTGCAGGGCGTGGTTAGTTTTATGACTACGATGGTGTTGTACCTGCTAATTGGCTAAAAGGTCAGGTGTTGTCAGGAGGTTGTGATGCAAGTATAAAACGAATGTCACCCTGAGGGAAGTCGAAGGGAAATGCGCTATCGCAATTTCCCTTCGACTTCCCTCAGGGTGACATTAACGTTTTTACATTATGTCAGCCTCTAAGGCAGTTTTCTAAACGCCCAGCTCAGCCAGAACTTCAGAAACCTTCGCCGCTGCTTCTTTGAACTCGATCGCAGAGTAAACTTTCAGACCGGATTCGTTGATGATGCGTGCACCTTCTTCTGCATTGGTTCCTTGCAGACGAACGATGATAGGCACTGGAATCTCGCCGATCGCTTTGTAAGCTTCTACTACACCCGCAGCAACACGGTCGCAACGAACGATACCGCCGAAGATGTTGATCAGGATCGCTTTTACGTTCGGGTCTTTGAGAATGATACGGAAACCAGCTTCTACGGTGCGTGCGTTCGCGCCACCTCCAACGTCGAGGAAGTTGGCAGGCTCACCGCCCGACAGTTTGATCAGGTCCATCGTTGCCATTGCAAGTCCGGCTCCGTTTACCATACAACCTACGTTTCCGTCCAGTTTTACATAGTTCAGGTTGTTGGCTCCCGCTTCTACTTCCAATGGATCTTCTTCGTTGGTGTCGCGCATTTCAGCCAGTTCGGGGTGACGGTACAATGCGTTGTCGTCCAGGTCTACCTTGGCGTCCACGGCGAGGATCTTATTGTCGGATGTTTTCAAAACCGGGTTGATTTCGAACATGGACGAATCGCTTTCCGCGTATGCTTTATAAAGAGAAGAAATGAATTTCACCATTTCCTTGAACGCGTCACCTTCCAAACCCAGGGCAAATGCCACTTTACGAGCCTGGAAAGGCTGCAATCCAACTTTGGGATCGATCCATTCTTTGATAATTCTTTCAGGAGTATGTTCTGCCACTTCTTCGATGTCCATACCGCCTTCGGTGCTGGCCATGATCACGTTGCAGTTTCTGCCGCGATCCAGAAGGATCGACAGGTAATATTCTTTCGGCTCGCTTGGCCCTGGGTAGTATACGTCTTCTGCAATCAGGACCTTGTTTACTCGCTTGCCTTCTGCACCGGTTTGGTGCGTTACCAATACTTTTCCCAGGATATTGTTAGAGATGGTCCTGACATCTTCAACAGACTTAGCCAATGCCACACCACGCTGTTCGCTGCCGACGATACGGCCCTTGCCGCGGCCACCTGCGTGGATCTGGGATTTTACAACATACCACTTGGTGCCTGTCTGCTGACTGAGCTCACGTGCAACCTCCACAGCTTTATCCGGAGTGTCGGCTACGAGGCCTTCCTGAATACGCACACCGTATTTTTTAAGAATGCTTTTGCCTTGATATTCGTGAATATTCATGAGTGTAAAAGTAAATTGGTATTTTCACGGCAAATTAAGGAATTAATCAAAACGGGCGAGTTTTCGGCGCAATTATCTTTTCATTATGGAGCTACTTCGGGCGAGTGGGATCAGGCGTACTTATGGTTCCTTGCAGGTTTTAAAAGGCATTGATCTGGAAGTAAAAAAGGGGGAAGTAGTTGCCATTGTAGGGCCGTCGGGCGCGGGGAAAAGTACCTTTCTCCATATTCTCGGAACGCTCGACAGACCGGAGCAGGGGGAGGTATTTATCGAAGGTATAAATGTCTTTACCCAAAAGGATAAAGAGCTCGCGCGATTCCGTAACGAGAAGATCGGCTTCATTTTCCAATTTCATAACCTGCTTGCAGAGTTCACCGCATTGGAAAACGTGTGTATGCCGGGTTATATCAATGGCAATGCCAATGAAAAGGACATTCAGGCGCGCGCCAAAGAGCTGCTCGAACTGCTCGGTCTCGGCGGTAGGATGGATCATTTGCCTTCCCAACTTTCAGGCGGTGAACAGCAGCGCGTGGCCGTAGCGCGGGCACTACTGAACCGGCCGGCCATCGTGTTAGCGGATGAACCAAGCGGTAACCTGGATTCACATAATGCATTGGATTTGCACCAGCTGTTTTTCAAACTGCGCGATGAGACGGGCCAGACGTTTATCATCGTGACACACAATGAAGAACTGGCCGAAATGGCCGATAGGAGGTTAGTGATGCAGGATGGCTTGATGGTCCAGCATTCAGTTTAACTTTCTTTTCATATTAACTAGCTAAACAAAAAACCGGCTGCCAGTTTCCTGACAGCCGGTTTTAATATTTTCCGAAGAAACGGAGGCTGATTACATCATGCCACCCATTCCGCCGCCGTGGCTGTGGCCACCTGCCGCAGGAGCTTCTTCTGGTTCGTCAGCGATAACGCATTCTGTTGTAAGCAACAGACCCGCGATAGATGCCGCGTTTTCAAGAGCCAAACGGGATACTTTCTTAGGATCGATGATACCTGCTTCGAGAAGATCTCCGTAGGTATTATCTTTCGCGTTGTATCCGTAAGCGCCAGTTCCTTCCTTAACCTTTTGAACTACTACGGATGGCTCCTGGCCTGAGTTGGAAACGATAGTTCTCAACGGAGCTTCCAAAGCAACACGGATGATATTGATACCGGTCTTTTCGTCTTCGTTTAAGCCTACAACGCCTTCAAGAGCAGCTGTTGCACGAATGAACGCTACACCACCACCTGCAACGATACCTTCTTCAACCGCAGCACGTGTTGCGTGAAGGGCGTCATCAACGCGGTCTTTTTTCTCTTTCATTTCAACCTCAGTAGCAGCACCGATGTAAAGGATCGCTACACCGCCTGACAGTTTCGCCAGACGCTCCTGAAGTTTTTCGCGATCGTAATCAGATGTAGTGTTTTCGATCTGCGCTTTGATCTGGTTTACACGTGCCTGAATATCTTCAGATGCACCGCTACCGTTAACCAAAGTGGTGTTGTCTTTGTCGATAATCGCTTTTTCGCAAGTACCGAGGTAGTCAAGCGTAGCGTTTTCCAATTTGAAACCACGCTCTTCGCTGATAACTGTACCGCCAGTGATGATAGCGATATCTTCCAGCATTGCTTTACGACGGTCACCGAAACCAGGCGCTTTAACAGCAGCTACTTTCAATGCACCACGGATTTTGTTTACTACCAATGTAGCAAGTGCTTCTCCGTCAACATCTTCTGCAAGGATAAGCAAAGGACGGCCGGTTTGTGCAACTGCTTCCAATACTGGAAGAAGTTCTTTCATAGAAGAAACTTTCTTCTCAGAGATGAGGATAAACGGACGCTCCAGTTCGGCTTCCATTTTCTCGGTGTTGGTTACGAAGTATGGAGACAGGTAACCACGGTCGAACTGCATACCTTCCACAGTTTTAACTTCTGTTTCAGTTCCGCGTGCTTCTTCAACGGTGATCACACCTTCTTTACCAACTTTCTCCATTGCCTCAGCGATCATTTGACCGATCTCCTCGTCATGGTTTGCAGAAATAGTAGCAACCTGAGCGATTTCTTTGGAGGTAGAGATATTTTTTTTCTGAGCTTCCAGATCTCTAGTGATCGCTGAAACCGCTTTGTCGATACCGCGTTTCAGGTCCATCGGATTAGCACCGGCGGCTACGTTTTTCACACCGATCGAGTAGATCGCCTGTGCAAGCACGGTAGCAGTTGTAGTACCATCACCAGCTGAGTCAGCAGTTTTGGATGCTACTTCTTTCACCAACTGAGCTCCCATGTTTTCGATAGGATCTTTCAGATCGATTTCTTTGGCAACAGTAACACCATCTTTGGTGATGCTTGGAGAACCGAATTTCTTGTCGATTACAACGTTACGACCGCGGGGTCCCAATGTAACTTTAACGGCGTCAGCCAGGGTGTCCACACCGCGTTTGATCTTATCGCGTGCTTCTGTGTCAAAAAATATTTTCTTAGACATAATTGTTTTGAATTTGAAAAACTTTAAGAGAAACTATTGAATCTGAGTAATTTGGATTAACCTATGATAGCATAGATATCCGACTCGCGCATAATCAGGACGTCTTTTCCTTCATACGCCAATTCAGTACCTGAGTACTTACCGTACAATACGGTATCTCCAACTTTTACTGTAAGCGGCTCATCTTTTTTACCGGGGCCAACTGCAAGAACGGTTCCGCGTTGTGGCTTTTCTTTTGCAGTATCAGGGATAATGATACCAAATGCTGTTTTTTCTTCGGCTGGGGCTGGTTCGATCAGAACACGGTCAGCTAGCGGTTGTACATTCACTTGTATTTCTGCTAAAGTTGACATAAATATTAAACGTTTATTTTTAATTGTCAGTAATGATTAGACTTCCATCCCGTTAGCACAATTCGTGCCAGCCTGTTTGCTCTGACATTTTTTCCGGCTAGTGTGACAAATTTGTACTCAGGCGTGGCGTTATAGTATTATAATGTCATTTGCGTGTCAGGAATGCTGAAATCTTGCTTTCAGCAAAGGAATTGATTAAATTTTATCGGCACCAAATTAAGAACCCTATGTCAGAGCTCGATAAAAACTGGCTTACCGAAGGAATTTTTGATTTTGAATACAAAAAATATGTGCTGATGGCCTACTTTCAGCACGTCCGGGACCAGTTCACACACAACCGACTACATCCGTGTCTGCCAGAATTGAAGTTGCACCTCGATACGTGTGTCAGCGTCCGGAATAATAAAAGCCGGATCAGGATGGGCTTGCCTAAAAACCTTACAGGTATCGATGTCAAAACCTGGCAGTTGCAGTACGAAGAGACGCACCAGGACGACACATTTATGTCGGACCTGAACCACATGCTCGACTTTGCGATCCCCCGTTTTTCCAAATCCATTGAAGAAGGTTCGGAGCGGTTTTCGGAGGTGGAAGAAAATGTGCGGGTTTCACCCGTGGGTATTGTGCCGTTGCATTTGCAGGAAGGTTACCTGCTTTTTTTGCATACGTTTCAGCCGATGGTGAGCATATTTCAATACCAGCTTGCCTTGTACAATGCATTGAAAGAGCGTTACCTGATAACCAGCTATATCGATACGGTTCGTATCGGCCTCGGAAACACGATTTCGCAGATAAAAGTCGACCTTACGAAGCAGAACCGGGCTATGCCGAACCCGGCGACTTATGTGGTGGAATCCAAATATGAATATCCTTTGCACGAAACGCTGCTGCCGGTGGCGGAGAGGCTGATGCTGCGGGAGATCAATGTGGCGTAAATCTGATTTTAATATTGGGCATAAAAAAATCCTGCGATGTTCGTCGCAGGATTTTCTTTTATCGGCTAACGCCCGATTATTTCTTAGCTGTGTCGACGGGAGTAGCAGCGGGAGTTGTCGTTCCCGCAGGAGCCGCGCCTTCCTGTGTAGCGGGTGCAGGCGCAATCTTGCCACCTGGCACTACTGCATTCTGAGCTCTATCCACGTTCACGCTGTTGATTCCGGCACCAGTGTTGGCACCGCCTACCATAATATAGGATACAAGTGAAATGAGGATCACCGCGCTCGCCAGACCCCACGTGATTTGTTCGAGAAGGTCGGTCGTCTTTTTAACACCGAACATTTGGGTAGTTCCTGCGCCGCTAAACTCGCTTGAAAGTCCTCCACCTTTTGAATTTTGGACGAGAACAACCAAAATCAACAACACTGCAACAATGGCAACCAGAATAATTAAACCCAAATACATGCTTTAAACAATTTTGAATGACTGAATGACTGAATTTTGAATGTGTGATGTGTCAATGAACTCTTTATGATCTCGCGTATAGTTCGCTCAATTTTTTTGCAAAGTAATTTCTTTTTTCCGGTTTTTTCAAAATCAATTTTTGATAGACGTCTATCGCCTTTTCAATTTTGCCTTGCCGGATGAGGATATTGGCAAATGCTTCGGTTTCAATACTGCCTTCCGTGCCGGCTGCTAAACGGTTGGTCAGATCGATGCTTACCGGTTCGAGGTTGTTGTCCTGACGGGCAATGCGCGGGTTCTTTTTCATAAAACCCTGGATGATCTGCTGTTGCCTGCGCTGCTCTTCGGAGCGTTGCGATTCGGCAGAAGCTTGTTGTTCGACGGTCGTGATCAGAATGTCGTCGCTGTCGAGCGGCTCTGGCGCGATCTGTGGTTCGAGGATATCGTCCACGTCCACGGTAGCATCGTAACGCTCGTTGTCGCTTTCCACCAGTTGCTGCAATGCCACGCGGCTGAGCGCATATGCGGCTGCACGCGGGCGGGTTTCTTCCAGTTTTTCAGTACCGGCGAGGCTGGATGCCTTGGCCAGCATGGAGTAGGGGATCTGGCAATACGGAAATGCCTTGATCGTGGCTTCCAGCTGCGGGATCACATCTGCCGTGATCAGCCCCGGGTTTTTCACCAGCTGATCAAATGTTTCCTTATCGATGAGCGCCATATTCCGTTATTAATGAGAAAGTCGAGTTGTTGAAATTGAAAGTTCGGGCCGGGCTTTTCCTACCAGTCGGCAGCGGATTTATTAAAGATCTGCTGCACAATGTTTTCGCGGATCGTTGGCAAAAGTCTTGCTTCGTTTTGGTTAAGTGTTTGATCCTGAGGAAAATCGGCGTAGTAAGTAAACGACTGATCGAAGTTCTTCGTCTCGTCCTTTGCATTGGTATAACGCACTTGTACGGTTACGTTCAATCGGTTCAGCCCCGCCTGGTCATTGGCTGTCGGCGCTGCGGGCGTTACGTCATAACCCGTGATGGAACCTTCGAGCACGAGGTCGCCTCCGCCCGGCTGGCTTACAAGGCTGGTATTTCGTTGAAAGTATTCTTTCAAGTCTTCTGTCAGTCGCTGCGGCAGATCGCTCGGCCCGCCCGCGGTACCCATCGTGAAGTTGAGCACGCTGAATGTCTTGATATCAGGAGAAAGGTTAGTCCCAGTAAATGAATACACTCCGCACCCCGACATGAAAAGCGGGCAAATCAGTATCAGGAATGCCCACATTTTCCGGGCGTTACTATTATTCTTCAATGTCGTATTGTTTGATCTTCCTGTATAACGTGCGCTCAGAAATGCCCAATGCATTCGCGGCGTATTTTCGCTTGTTATTATTCTTGCGAAGCGCCTTAATGATCATTTCTTTCTCTTTATCTTCCAGCGAAAGCGATTCTTCCTCTGCAGTAACGTGCACCACATCTTCTATTTCATCACGTTCATCGGAGTAGCGGTCCAGGTCCACCGTTCGCGACGGGGGAGGGGTGAGCAGCCGCGCCGGTTCAATCGTAGGGGTGGTGATAACAGGCTCCACATTATTGATCGAACTAAACAGATCCTGATGGTCTTTGAGAATGTCGCCACCATATTTCTCGTTTTCAAGCACATTTCTGACGAGTTTTTTCAACTCCGTCATATCCCGCCGCATATCGAAAAGTACTTTATATAAAAGCTCTCTTTCCGAAAACGAAGTGCCATTGTCGTCGCCTGAACGAAGTGGTACCAATGCCTTCCGGCTCGACGGCTGCACCGGGTTCAGGTAATGATTGAGGGTTTGAACGTTGATGGGCAGTTCTTTATCGGTTTCAAGAATGGTAATCTGCTCGGCGATGTTTTTGAGCTGACGGATATTTCCCGGAAATGAATATTGGATCAGCAAATCGCGCGCTTCGCCGTCCAGCCTAACAGGTTTGGTACGGTAGCGCTCGGAGAAATCATTGGTGAACTTTCTGAAAAGCAGCAGAATATCCTCGCCACGGTCGCGCAGCGGCGGCACGTAAATGGGGACTGTATTCAGACGGTAATACAAATCTTCCCGAAACTTTCCATTGTTCACCGCGTCGAGCAGATTGACATTTGTGGCTGCCACTACGCGGACATTTGTCTTTAAAACTTTGGAAGAACCGACACGAATATATTCCCCATTTTCCAAAACACGAAGCAGCCTTGCTTGTGTTCCAAGTGGCATTTCACCCACTTCATCCAGGAAAATGGTCCCGCTGTTGGTCGTTTCAAAATATCCTTTTCTGGCATCCAATGCACCAGTAAATGCACCTTTCTCATGCCCGAAGAGCTCTGAGTCGATCGTGCCCTCCGGGATCGCGCCGCAGTTGATGGCGATAAACGGCCCGTGCTTGCGCGAGCTGATGCTATGGATAATTTTTGAAAATGATTCCTTTCCACTTCCGCTTTCACCGGTGATCAAAACCGTCAGATCAGTCGCTGCGACCTGCACGGCTACATTGATCGCGTGGTTCAGGCCCGACGAGTTGCCGATGATCCCAAAGCGGTTCTTTATAGCTTGTATTTCCGATGAATCCATGAAATATCTGAGGGCTTCCGGCAGGCCGAAAGCCTTAGTTAATTTGTCAAAACGGGTTTAAAGACAGGGCAATGTGCTAATCCAAAACCGGCTCGGGCTGTAACACCCGTCCGAGCAGGGTAGCGGCGTTGCAGTCGGTAATGAGCACGTCAACATATTGTCCTTTTTTATGGTTTTCGCGGGGAAAAACGACCATTTTGTTCTGGTCGCTCCGCCCACTGAAGTCCTCATCCGACTTTTTGGAAGGGCCTTCGATCAGCACTTTCTGAACGGTACCCAGCAGCCGCTGGTTGCGCTCGAGTGAAAGGCGCCGCTGTACTTCGATAATCTCCGCAAGCCTTCTTTTCTTGACGTCTTCCGGAATGTCGTCCGCAAATTTCTTCGCAGCGAGCGTGCCCGGACGTTCTGAATAGGTAAACATATATCCGAAATCGAATCGGGCATATTCCATCAGCGACATTGAATCCCGGTGCTCTTCTTCCGTCTCGGTGCAGAATCCCGCGATCATATCGTGCGAGATACCGCAATCTTCACCCAGGATCCGGCGAATCGCGTCGATGCGGTCGATATACCATTCGCGGGTATAAGTCCGGTTCATGATTTCCAGCACGCGGGTATTACCGCTTTGGGCAGGTAAATGTATGTGGTTGCAGATGTTATCGTACTTTTTGATGGTATACAACACCTCGTCGGTAATGTCCTTGGGATGTGAAGTACTGAACCGGACGCGTAGTTCGGGGTTGACTTTCGCCACCATTTCGAGCAGGTTTGCGAAGTTTACCAGGGCTGGGCCCGCAGCTTCGTCGGCAGCGCCGCCTTCCGGCGTCCCGCCGGGCGTCCATTTATAACTGTCGACATTCTGGCCGAGCAATGTTACTTCGCGGTAACCGTCATTGAAAAGATCTTCGGCTTCCCTGACGATAGAATATGGGTCACGGCTGCGCTCGCGGCCACGTGTGAACGGTACCACACAGAAGCTGCACATATTATCGCAACCACGCATGATCGAAACAAATGCAGATACGCCGTTGGAATTCAGTCGGATAGGGGAAATGTCTGCGTAAGTTTCCTCACGCGAAAGGAATACATTTACACCTTTTTGCCCTGTTCCTGCCTCCTCTACGAGTCGTGGAAGATCGCGGTAAGCATCCGGCCCGGTCACGATATCGACCATCTTTTCCTCTTCCAGAAACTTCGTTTTGAGGCGTTCGGCCATACACCCGAGCACGCCGATGAGTGTTCCGGGCTTATTTTTTTTAATGAAATTGAGATGTTTCAGACGGTTCCTTACCTTTTGTTCCGCGTTGTCGCGGATGGAACAGGTATTCAGAAATATCAGATCCGCATTGTTGACGTCCGAGGTTGTAGCAAAGCCTGCTTCGCGCATAACGGAAGCGACAATCTCGCTGTCGGAGAAGTTCATCTGGCAGCCATAACTTTCGATAAACAGCCTCTTCTTTCCTGAAACCGGTTCGTCTTCCGAAACCCTCACGGTTTCGCAGGCTTCCTTGTCCGCCGCTGTCAAAATTTTTAGTGAATCTGCAATTCTATGCTCCATGAGAAGGAATTCTTAAACGCTCAAAGCGCAAAGATAGGAAAATTTGGATGAAAACTGACAAACTGTCATATGTTGGCGATAGCCGGAATTCGATCAGAATGGGTAACCTACCCCAAGGTTGATATTCAGGGAATTGGCCTCCGTACGCCTGAAAAGGTGTTTCAATTGTAATTCATCGAGGACAAAGCGCTCCAATGCAGGATCGTACACCTTCACACCAAAATCGAAGCGGAGAACGAAGAAAGAAAGGTCATACCGGATCCCAAAACCCGTTCCGACAGCGATTTCCCTGAGGAATTTATCTGCTTTGAGTTTCTGGTCATCAGATGTAGCATTATTCCCTAATCGCCACACATTTCCGGCGTCAATGAACAAAGCATAGTTGATATCGCCGAAGAACTTGGCCAGATAGCCACGCCATTCCAGGTTTCCTTCGAGCAAGAACTCTCCCGGGGCTTCAATAGAAAGGTCGTTGTAGGTAATCGGTTTGGCCGAGCCGGGGCCGAGCCGCCGGGGCAGCCAGGCACGCAGGCTGTTCGAACCACCCGCAAAAAAGTACTTTTCGTACGGAGGGACCTTGTTATCGCCATAACTGTAAATCGCGCCGGTATTCACGCGGGCCACCAATGCCGATCTTCTTCCAGCAGGCCAGTAACGGCGGTAGTCGGCATTCCAGCGGATGTATTTGTAAAATTGAAGGCTGTCACCAAACATTCCCCTGATCACTTCGCGTTGCCGGGGTAAGAAGTTCAGCGTCGTGCCACCCGATTCCACTGCGATCCGAAAGTAATGGGCTTTCTTTTGCGGCCCGATGAGCGAGTTGGTATTGTAAACAAAATTGGCATTGAGGTCCGAAACGAACGCTGATTTGAAGCTGTAAATGAGGTTATTGCCCCGGTTTTTCAAGGTGTCCAGAAGCACGCGGAAATTGTCGCGGAGGTACGTATTATTAATGATGTTAAGGTCGACCAGCGATACATTGACGAGTGTGGTCCGGGACGGCTGCCACGAATAGTTGGTATTAATCTTGACGTTGGTACGCGTGTATTCCGGTCGGTTCACATAATTGTAGCCGAGGCTTAGCTGAGTTCGCGGATTGTTGTTGGCAGTCTGCCTTTGGAATAAATTCTGCGGGGTAAGCAACCTTGGGAAGGTTAAAGACGCATTGACGCCGATCTCTTCACTCTTGTAAATCTCGCGGTTACCCACAAAATTCGGTACGAGTTCGATACCCCCCCGGATGTTGGTTTCGAAGTTTTCCATTCCGTTGAAGACATTCCGGATCTTGTAAGAGAGGTTGGCAAATGGACCCGGTGTGCCCTGTAACTGGATTACATTCAGGCCGAGGTCGGTCGAGATCTGATACTTGTCGAGCGGGATGGCTTTGAAATAGCTGTTAATACCCCGACCGGTCGAATCGAGCGTGTAGTTGTAATTGACAAAGCGAAACTGGTCGGTTAGCGACAATTGCTGCTGGGTGTCGCGCTCTTTTTTCTGGCTGTACCAAGCCTGGGGCCGTACCTGCATCTTAGTGTCGAGCACTTTCCGGGAGAATTTTTTATCCGAAAACACATATCTGATGCCTTCATACATGCTGGTATCTTTCCTGAAAATCGAATCCGGCACTCCCGATGGCGGGAGTATCTCAAAATTGACCGAATTGACCGAATAGCGCTTGTTGGCTGCTGGGGGCATATCGACCTTGACGCGCACATCCACCGATTTGAACAGGCTGTCGGTAGGCCCGTTCGTAATTGTATCGTTCACGATGTAACTGATATTCTGCCGGGAAAAGCCCATGTAACCATCATTCCGAAGCAAAGTTTCAATGCGGATACGTTCCTCTTCGAACGCGTCGCCGTCGTAACGTTTGCGTGGTTGCAGCGCTGCATTCTTCCCATCGGCTTTGATGAGGCTATCAGCGAGGTCGTTGTTGACCACATACTGAATGTTGCGGATCATTGTCGCCCGGTTTTCTGCGACGAGGTAATTGACCCGTATCCTCTTAAAAATCGTATCAGGATCAAAAGTTACTTTCGCATCAAAAAAACCGTTGTTGTACAGGTATTTCTGCATTTTCTCGGCATTCTGCCTTACGTCGGCCTGAATGTAATAGACTGGGGCTTCCCCCATCACCCGCATCCAGAAGTTGCCCTGTGTAGCCCGTATCTGCGCTTTTTCCAGTTTTTTGGCATACCTGGTGTTGATTCTTTCAAGCTTTCGCGGGGAATCTGCATGTTCCTGGGATTCTTTCTGGTAATTTTGCGTCACCTCGATCACCTTGCGCTGTTTTTCCTCGCGGTTGTAAAACAGCTCGCCAAAACGGTAAAGACCAACGTAAGGGAAGATAGGAAGACCCAGTAACCGTCGGTTCGGTTTTTGGGGAATTAATGCGTCCAGTTCTGAGTCGCTCACCACGCGATTGCCCTTGATGGAAGAATTACCCAACAGGTAACCTTTGGAAGTGGGTTTGGGTGCGCAGGAAAATAGCCCCGTCAGAATCAGGAGAATCAACCAGCCGTATATAGTCCTACAATTAATATTCAATGTTGTCAAAAAATCGTATCAAGTATATCAACTCGCTGAAAATCAAGAAGTATAGACAGCTTCACGAGGCGTTCCTGATAGAAGGCGCCAAAAGTGTACTGGAACTGTTTGACTCCGACTTTGAAATCGAGTTTGTACTGGTAACACAGGAATTTCAGCAAAAATACTCAAGTATTTTAACCCGGCATAACGTAGCCGTCGAAACGGTTACAGCGCAGGAGCTGGAAGGGCTTGGATCTTTCCAAACCAACGATTCGTGTTTGGCTGTGGCTAGAACGAAGGAAAATGCTTTTTTGTCTGCCTCGCCTTCCGAATATATCCTTATGCTGGACGACGTTCGTGACCCCGGCAACCTCGGTACCATTATCCGCGTCGCCGATTGGTACGGCATTACCAAGGTCGTTTGCTCACGCGACACGACCGATGTTTACAATCCCAAAGTTATAGCAGCGGCGAAAGGCTCATTTACGCGCGTGAACCTCTACTACACTGATTTAATCCGGTATTTTCAAGAAATAAAAGGCGGGGGCCAGCAAGTTATCGGTGCTTTTCTGGGAGGCGATTCGCTGTATGAATTTGCATATCCTGCCCATGGAGGGATCATCATAATGGGCAACGAATCCAACGGGATTAGCGAAGAGGTCGGTAGGTTTGTGACAGACAAGATCATGATCCCGAGATTTGGAGCCGCGGAATCGCTGAATGTCGGCATTGCAACCGCCGTTATGCTGGATAATATGCGGAGACAGGTGCCGCTTTAAGCCTCTTACTCGTGCGCGGCGTGGTGAGAAAGCTCTTCTGCGTACTCCTTACCGAGGTAATTGTCGATGAAATAGTGGGCTACATACAACAGTGGCGTCAACAGAATGGCCACTACACCTTTATACAGGTAATTGATTGTACCAACTGAAAAGACCAGCTTCAAATCCCAGTTCCCGAAAACATAAAATGCGATCCCGATTACCACAAAGCTGTCGATCAACTGTGAAAACATGGTAGAGCCGGTCGCTCGGAGCCAGATGAAGCGGCTGCCCGTTTTTCTGCGAAGCCACGAGAATACGAGGATATCCAACAACTGCCCCAATAAAAAGGCGGTGATCGAGCCGATCATGATGCCGAGTCCCTGGTTAAAGATTTTGGAGAATGCGTCGTTGATATTGAACGTGTTACCGTGGCTGTCGGTATTGTTAAGGTCGAGCCAGAACTGTGCGGGGGGAAGTTGGGTGGCTACGTAGATGATCAGGAATGTATAGACGATCAGGGCCGAGGTAACATATGAAATCCTTTTGACGCCCTTGCGACCGAAATATTCGTTGATAATATCGGAAGTAATGAACACGATCGGCCAGCTGATTACGCCAGCTGTCATATTGAAGTCGAGCTTCTGGCCGCCGATCGGCAGCTGGGCCGGAGCAATGCCCAAAAGGGTCTCCACTGAAAATATTTTACCGCCAATGATTTCCGCGATAAGCGCGTTGGTAAGAAAGATACCGCAAAGGAGGAGGAACAGCCGCTGGCGTTTGGCCTCCTGAATGGTTCTGTCGGGTATGGTCATTGGGCGATGTGTACTTTCAGTGGAGGTAAAGGTTTAATTTTTCGTCAGGCAATAACGTCTTCAACGGTGCGCGTCGACATGATGCGGCGGTTGGTCAGGAAGAATTCCAGCTTGTCCATCGCCTGGTTCAGTTCGTCGACCGTAGGTAGGAACACAATGCGGAAATGCGGGTCCAGATGATAATTAAATCCGGTTCCGGCCACAACGAGTACTTTTTGGTCTGCCAGCAGTTCGTAAACGAATTGATCGTCCGCTTTGAAGCCGAATTTTTTCAAATCGATTTTTGGGAAGACATACAGCGAGCCCTTCGGTTTTACGCATGTAATGCCCGGAATGGACGTCAACCTATCGTATACCAGGTTCATTTGCTTGTACAGACGGCCTGTTGGTACCACATGTTCCTTGATACTTTGGTAACCACCCAGTGCGGTCTGGATCGCGTACTGCGTCGGTACGTTAGCACACAGTCGCATGCTCGCCAGCAGGAGCAAGCCCTCCGCATAGGATTTGGCTTTTTGTTTCGCGCCGCTGAGGATCATCCAGCCGCCTCTGAAGCCAGCCGAACGATAGTTTTTAGAAAGTCCGCCGTACGACACGCAGAGGGTATCGTTTACGAAAGAGCCCATCGGATAGTGGGCGGCCCCGTCGTAAAGGATCTTATCATAAATCTCATCCGAGAAAATGATCAGGCCATGCTCTTCCGCCATGCGAGCGATGCGGGCAAGTACTTCTTTATCGTAAACCGCTCCCGTTGGGTTGTTGGGGTTAATAATTACAATTCCTTTGGTGCGCGAAGTAATTTTCTTTTCAAGATCATCCAGATCGGGGTTCCAGTCTGACTCCTCATCGCATATATAATGTACCGGTGTACCGCCGCTGAGTGAGATCGCCGCAGTCCACAATGGGTAGTCGGGGGAGGGTACCAATACCTCGTCGCCGGGGTTGAGCAGTGCTTGCATCGAAAGCAGAATGAGCTCGCTTACACCGTTGCCGATGAAAATATCATTGATTTCAACATCTTGAATACCAATTGTTTGCGTATAGTGCATGATCGCCTTGCGCGCCGCGAACAAGCCACGGGAATCCGAGTAGCCTTGCGCATTCCGGATGTTCATGATAATGTCGTGGACGATCTCGTCGGGCGAATCGAAACCGAACGGTGCGGGGTTGCCGATGTTCAGGTTATGGATTTTGTAGCCCTGACTTTCAAGCTCTAACGCTTTCTGGTAGGTAGCTCCGCGGATCTCGTATTTCAGATGATTCAGGCGGTCGCTTTTTAGAAATTCCATTTTTTCAAGAGTTGGATAACCCTCAAAGTTAAATAAAATCAAACGACACTACGACACAAGGGCATTGTTTTGAAGACTTTGCCCTGTTTTTTGCCAAAAAAAGTTCAGCCACGCAAACCGCGTGGCTGAAAATAGACTATTGGGAAACTTGTAATTTATCTTGGTTTCTGGAATTTCCATTCTTCCTCCCAGGTGGTGCGGATGTGTGGCGGAGTTGTGACAACGCTGGGCTGCAACATCCAATAGCTGATTTTGATAGTTTTTGCGGTCGCATCATAGATATTTATTCCTGCCGGGTTAAGCTGTGCCGAACGCGTATTCGAAGCCGGCTGGCCGTAAAAGTTCTTGACGCTGATAATCTTGCCTGTTGCTGGGTCGAATTCAACGACAGGAGAGAAGGAGCCGTAGCCACTTACTCCCGTTCCTGTCCAAATAGGGACGTAAGCTGCCCCACCCCAATTGATATGGTCAGTAACGACGCATTCGGTGGCGGAGATGGTTTCGAGCGTGTACTCGACTTTTTTACCAACGCTGTAAAGCCCGGTAAATGCCGCGTTGGAAGCGTCGGACATTTTGCCCGTGACCGTATACACGCCGTCATATTTATTCTTCGCATTTACATTCAGGAGGATCGTTCCGAAATTTCCGCTGACAACGCCCGCCGAGGCAGACTGGATTTGGATGGGAAGCACATATTTTTTACTGAAATCGAATGCTGAGCTTTTAAATTTCAGTTTGGCGACCGCAGTTCGTTCTCCTTTCGGTATCACCACGGATGTTACCAGTGTATAGAGCCTTTCGTCGATCAGGTCATATTTTTTGTGTTGCTCGGCATTGTATTGGCTCAATGCTGCGGTGTCTATACCCAGTTTGACCGTTATATCTTCGGGGGCTACCTGTGCGCCGGAATAACTTATCGTGATCGGATACTCACTTTCATCCGCCAGATCGAATGCTCTCGTGTATAAGGCATATTTGCTACCAGATGGTGACACAAAGCTGGAAGGGTTTTTAAATTCGATAACATTGACCGAATTTTCAGGATCAAGCGTCATCTCATCTTTCAGGCAGGATATGTGTGAGCTGAAAAAAGTCGCCAGCGCTATTGCTTGTAGTATTCTTTTCATAGGTCGGTTCAGTTTGGGTCCCAGAAAATGAGATCGGAAAATTGGTTGACGCTCTTGTAATTCGTCGCATTGTATGATTGTTCGGATGAGGGATACAATACGCGTGAGGGAAGTTTGTCGGGCCGGGAAGAATTGGATAGCAGCGAAGCGATATTGTGATATGCATCGCCTTTTGGATCAGTTACAGGAAAAGCGGTTCGCCTGAATTCATTCCATGCCTCATCCGAGTTGATCATGTTCAATGCGATGTATTTTTGGGTAATGATGGCTTCGAGTTTCTCGGCAGCTGTTTTTGATAATTCTATATTTACCAGATAACTGTCAGGATTATCCTTTTTATAGGTTGCCACATCGGTAGCAACGTCTTTTGTTGCCGGGACTGCGTTGGTGACGTCTTTGTATAAATATTTAAATGAGGCAGTAATGCCGTCATTGAAGCTGTCCTTGGGTTCGCCCGTGAGATAGCCTTTTAAACGTGCTTCCGCTTGCAGGAAATGCGACTCAGCTGCAAGTATTAGCGGCTGACCTTGTGAAGGTCCTTTCATAATGCCAAAAGAGTTCGAAATACTGGACGCACTTCCAAATGTACCTGTGTACCATGTCGAGTAATTGGTGACGATAGTAGGGGCGTCCACCTCATTGCCTAGCTGATTGACGGGTGTGTTAGTCTCGAAATTCTTATAGATCACACTTCCGCGACCATTGTCCGTTAGTTTTTGTCCTTTATAAAATCCAAATGAGAACTTCGTGGCAGTACGGGAAGAATTGGAAAGCGTACCCGTTGTGGAATAAGCCCAGGCATTCCATAATGGATTCGGTTTGTCTTTGACATATCCGGGATTTACGATAGCGTCATCCGCAATGAAGCCTACGCTGGCATCGATGCTCCTGATGCCTTTTTGTGCAAAATCGGAGAGGGAGGCTACACCCGAAACTCTGATGAAAAGCCGGAGTTTGAGCGTGTTGGCAAACTGCTTCCACTTGGTCATGTTACCACTGAACAGGGGATCGGACGAGGAATTCAGGTTTTTAGGGAATTTGGCCGTGGCAATCGTCTGGATGGCGTCGTCCAATTGCTTTACCAGATCCTGATAGACTATGGCAGCATTGTCGTATTTAGGCGTAAGGGTGGTGTTGCTATTTAATGCTTCCGAATAAGGAATGTCGTTAAAAGCATCAACTAGCCGTTGATAATTGAGAGCGGTCATGATTTTTGCCGCCGCATTGGCATAGGCAAGTTCATCGTTACCTTCGGTTTGCTCGATGACATAGCGATAGTCCTGTAAGTTATCGTAAGTATTGGTCCACAATGTATTATAATCACCCGGCACGATCTGATAGTTAAATAGGTTGCCAAATCCTGAAAACCCGCCCGCGTTGGCAATAAATCCTCCGAAATGCCCTCCGTATGAATTGTACGAACTGGAAAGCGTGGCGGAAGAGGTGATCGCTTGTGGAAGTACCAGCAAGGCGGAAGCGCTGGTAGCAGCATTCGGGTTTTCATTAATATCGAGATAGCTGTCGCAAGAAGTGGAGGCCAGGACCAATGCTCCCAGTATCCAGTATTTGAATGTAAGTTTCATGTCAGGGGAATTAGAAGGTGAATGACAAAGTCGCTCCATAGTACCTGGCAGGCGGTGTTTGCGCTAAATTCGTAAAGCCGACGGCGTTACTTTCGATCCCGTTTTGGCTGTATTCGGGATCGGTGTAGAGGTTTGATTTAGGGACCCATATAAACAGATTCCTGCCCTGGACACTCATGGTTACTCCCTTAATAAAATTCGTTTTCGATAAGATCGAAGCTGGCAGGTCATATCGGAGCGATACTTCCCTCAGTTTCCAGAACCCGGCAGAATTGGCATAGTTTTCACCGATTCCCCGGTTTCTTGTGGCGTCTGTCCAGAAATCGGCGCCACCGCTGCGGACGGTAATATTCGTGTTGGGCACATATTCACCTTCGGCGTTTTTGTAGGATGAATTAGGTATTACAAAACGATCGCGGTTATACCAGGCTGTCCGAACACCGGCGCCCGAGAAATCGTAGCCGGTTGAGATAGAATTGTAGATGAAATGACCGTTCCGGTATTCTAACAATGCGTAGAGGCGGAGTTTTTTGAATTTGATCGTACCGTTTAAGCCCAGAATATGGGGTGGATTGGTGATGCCTACATTATGGAAGGAACCGTCGGTAGCGGGATACCCGGTGATTGGATTAACAATGATCCGCCCCTGAGGATCACGATTGTATTGGGTAACCTGTAATAATGGAAACGGCGATCCAACTTTCGCAAGGATGCGTGCGGTGCTCCCCTCACTGGCAAGTGTAAGCTGATCGGCCTGATCGGAAAGTGATAATACCTTATTGCTATTGAATGTATAATTCGCAGAAAGTGAAACCTCAAGGCCGTTTGGTAGTTTCAAAGGGGTAATATGCAGATAACTTTCAATCCCCTCATTTTTGACCTCACCCACATTCGTTGTTAGACTTTGATATCCCGTCGCGGTCGACACCATGACAGAAATCGTTTGATTCATGGTATTGGTTTTGTAGAAAGTCACGCCGCCGGACAGGGAAAGAGGCCCGAGTTCAAAGTCTAGCCCGGCTTCGGACCCGAGGGTCATTTCGGGTTTGATCTCGGCAGCCACCATTTTATCGTTAAGCGTAAAACCCGCTCCGCTCGAATAGGGGTAGCCGGATGTCTGAGAAAATGTGCTTTTCAACGAGTAGGCACCCAGGTTAAACATGTTTCCCAGATTGACCTGACCTACTTTTGAGTACCCTCCTCTTAATTTAAGTGTTTGCAGAAAACCGGATTGTGTGAGTGCGGGAAATGCGTCCGTTATGATAAGCGAAACGTCCACAGACGGATAGAAGAACGATCTGTTGGTTTTTGAGAGAATGGATCGCCAGTCGTTCCGACCGGTAACGTGCAAGTAAAGAAAGTCCTTGAAACCCAGCCTGGCCTCTCCATAGGCACCTGCCTGGCGAGCTTTGAAATTTTCTTCTCCCGCTATCGGGTTCGAAAGGCTGTTACCGATGTTGTAAAGATCGGTGAGGACCAATCCGTTAGCCTGCGCAAACAAGGTTTTGCTGCTGTTTTCACGGAATGTGACTCCGAGTGCCGAGCTGAGACTAACGTTTCGTGTCAGTTGCATTTTGAATTCGCTGATCAGATCGTTGACAAATTGCATCGTAAAACCGCTGAAATCGCCCACATTGCCTGGCAAATCGGTTTTGGAACTACCAGAAATGCTTTTGGTGTAATCGGAGTAGGTAAACTTTCCGCTCCGGCTTTTACCGGTAAAGTTCCGGGTAGTGATTCCGGACCTATATGTAATCGTTAACGGTTTCAGGATTTTCCATTTTAATTCCAGATTACCCTGAAAGTAGTCCTGCCGTGAAACGTTCCGGTTATTAGCCAGCGAGAAGTACGGGTTCGGTGCATATTCGTTAAAATAGCCGTTCGGATTTGCAAATGGATTGTTCTCCCAGTCTTTGTATTTCGTTATATCCACTTGCGAGGGAGACATTAGCAAGTTTTGATATGCCGATGTATTAGCGCTGCTAATGTCAGTTCTGGTAGCCACAAAATTGGTATTGAAAGAGGCGGTCAGATTTTTATAGACGTGCCTGGTGCTATTCGCCCGCACGCTGTAACGCTTGAATCCCTCATAAGGGACGGTGGAGTGTTGATTGGTATATTGTGCGGAAAGATAATAAGAGCCTTTTTCATCGCCCGACGAAACACTCAGGTCGGTTTGATTGGTAAGACCAGTTTTCCAGAAATCTTTCCGGGAGTTCTGCGCGGAATAGGGAATGGTTTGAATAGATCCGTCTTGGAGCGGCTTGCCGATTTTTACCATGGAACCGTCGAATTCCGGCCCGAATTGCTGGTTTTCATAGGGAGTATATGTAGGAACATCATCGGGTGTAGTGCCTGAACCAAAACCGGATTGTAACTGCGGAAGGAAACTTACGCTTTCGAGTGTGGCTGTGTGAGCGAGACGCACTTCGGTTTTTCCGGATTTCCCTTTTTTTGTCGTGACAATCAATGCACCGTTGGAGGCGTCGGATCCGTATAATGCCGCTGCACCCGCTCCGTTGAGCACCTGGATGTCATCGATGTCCTCGGGGTTCATATTCGCGAGAATGTCATTCGAAGAAATCATGTTATCGATGATTACCAGCGCCTGATTATTGCCTGTCAGAGAACGGTTTCCACGTAGGACGAGTCTGAATGCGGGATTAACACCGCTGCTTACGCCCATTACGAGCAGGCCCGGGACCTTTCCTGCCAGACTAGCCGCGACGCTTGTTGGTTTTCCTTGTGTCAGATCCTGGGATTTCAGTGTAGTAGCCTGACTTCCTAGTTCACGACGCTGGGCGGTAAGCCCGCCTGCGGTTATGACCACTTCATTGAGTGAAAGTTCATCCAGTTCCAGGCTTATATTCAGCGTGCCGGCAGGGGGAATTTTGACACTTTGATTTAGGAAGCCGACAAAAGAAAATAGCAGCGTCTGTCCCTGCCGGGCGTTGATTTTGAACTCGCCATTTTCGTTGGTGAGGGTTCCTGATTGGCTCCCGGCTATCCTAACTGTTACACCGGGGAGCCATGAACTGTCGGAGGCAGATTTTACTTTTCCCACAACCTCGTGGTTTTGGGCACGGGCGGGTTCAAGAAAGAATAGGAGTACGCCGACTCCGATTAAGAGTAGTGGTGATTTCATCCGAAGTTAGGTTTTGTAATGAAGGGTTTTCAAAAAACCTTATGACTCCGAATTACAACCATCAATCGGGCATCCCCAGCATTTATTCAGCAAGCGGTATGTCTGGATTTTTAATCGGTATACTATAACATAGAGGCTTGCATTAGGCTATAAACACGAACGGCGGACCTAGGCCCGCCGTTCGTGTTTATACTATAAATTACTGTCAGAATTTATCCCACCATAATTTGGTAGTAGCAAGGTCGCCGCCGATAGCATCTGCCGCAGAGCTGCGGTTAGCGCCATTGAGGGTCTGTTCGATGATCGGGTAGATCATGCGCACAGGGATCGCCAGGCCAGCAGGAACGTTTCCACCCGATGGCGGAGAAAGTTTCGGGTAGTCGAGCCTTCTCCATTCAACCCATGATTCCCAGCCTCTGTTGTAAAGCGCAATCCATTTCTGGAAGCCGATTTTTTCTTTCCAGGTTGCTCCGGCTCTTTCATAGGCAACCTTAGGCTGTGCGAGGTAAGCAGCAGCTTCTGCCGCGGTTCCGCCCCAGTAAGTGATAGATGCAGTTACCGCCTTATTATAGTGTTCAGCAGCCGAACCGGTGATGAAGTCTCTTTCAACAGCTTCTGCAAGCAGGAATTCAACTTCGGAGTAGTCGAGCAGTAGCCCTTCGAAAGCCGGATCGATGACTTTGTCGCTGATATGCGAGAAGCTCGAATAGGTGTTGAGGAAACCGTATTGGCCACCCACATATTTGCCTTCAAGCGTCGTGAAGAAGAAAGGCCTTCTCGGGTCGTTCAGGTCGTTCATCGGAGTGACGATCGTTGCCGAAGGAATAAAATCCTGACGGCTGGTGTAGAGCGCATTCAGGTTTTGCGCGATCGGGTTGTAGTTCGGGGGCGTCGAAATGTATGGGAAGGCCGCTTTGTCCGAGTTGCTCGTAAATACTTTCGGGGCTGCTTCTGCTACCATTTTTTTCGCCTTGTCGGGGTCGCTGTCGGCGATGATCATCGCCAGTTTGAGTTTGAGCGAGTTACCGAACTTAACCCATTGTGGGATATTGCCCTTGTAAAGCAAATCGCCGCCGCCGAACGGTGTTCCTTTCGATTCGAGCTTTGGAAGCGCAGCGTCCAGACGGGCCAGGATCGCGTCGTACACAGTTTTGGCGTCATCATACTTAGGAAGCGGGTTTTCCGGATTCATTGATTCCGAATACGGGATATTACCAAAGGTGTTAACCAATGCAGCCCAGGTCATAACCTCTACCACTTCGATCTGCGCAAGCTGCACATCCTTGGTAGCTTGCGTCATGAGCGCATCCGCGTTGATCAGTCTTCTCGATTCATTCAAATCTGAGATAACACCCTTGTACAGTCCGCGCCAGAATGACTCCGGAATGATACGTGCAGTAACGTTGTACCGGGGTTCGTCCAGGTAAGTGGTGGTCGTCCATTGCTGGGTGTATAAACGATAGTTGTTTACATTGACGTTCGGGCTGGTCAGCGTATCGGCCAGGCCTTTCAGTGCATTGGAGAACAGGGTAACAGGCGGTGCCGTCGACGGGCGCTTGGTATCCACATTATAATCGTCCAGGCTGTCGACGCAAGCCGTCAGCAACAGGAACGGAAGGAAAAGAATGATTAATTTTTTCATATCGCTTAGAAACGGAATTTAACATTGAAACCATAGTTTCTTACAGCCGGGTAAGCACCGCTTTGGTAACCGCCCGCACCATTCAGCAAACCGGAACCCAGACCTTCTTCCGGATCCTGGAATTCCATGTTTTTGTGAAGGATCCAAAGGTTACGTCCGATTAACGAGATGTCGATCGACTTGAATGCGCGCAGTTTGCTTACGATCTCCTGAGGAAGCGCGTAAGTAAGGGCAACCTCTCTGAGTTTGATGTAGCTCGCGTCATAGATGTACATCGCTCTTGGCGGGTTGCCAGGGTAACCATATGCCGTGGCGCCGTTTCCGTCAACGTTCGCAGCACGTACGGTGTTTTTCGTTCCGTCGGCTTGTACACCCGGGAACAATACACCACCGCCTTGTGCAACAGGCGATCTTTTAGGATTTCCCAGCTCATTCAAGCCTGCCGTAATCGGGTAAAGACCGGTTCCTTCGCCATACCACTGGTCAAGCGACCATATGTCGCCGCCATGACGGATGTCGAGCAGGAAGCTCAGTGACAATGTTTTGTATTTCAATGTGTTGCTTACACCCGCGATCCAGTCTGGGTTCGGGTTACCGATGATTTTGTCGGAAGCGGAAGTAGCCGCATAGATACCGTTAGATTTAACGATTTTCTCGCCTGTTCCTTCATGATACATGAAATCCGTTCCGCGAATGATACCGAAGGGTTGTCCTTTTGCCGCGTTGATAGAAACGCCACCCTGAAGGCTAGCGATTGTAACATTGGTTACTTCCTGGTCGCCTTTGCCGTACAGGCTGATCACCTTGTTACGGTTTCTTGCAAAGTTCAGATTCAATGTCCACGAGAAGTTCTGCACTTTAATGGGCGTTACATAAGCGGAGATCTCAATACCCTTGTTCTGTACTTCACCCGAGTTTACGTAACGGAATGCATAGCCGGTTGCAGCGGTGATGGATACAGGAAGTATCTGATCGAGCGTGGACGAACGGTAATAAGTGAAGTTGAAACCTACGCGGTCGTTCAGGAATGCACTTTCAAGACCGAATTCATAGTTTTTGGTCCTTTCCGGTTTCAGTTCCCGATTGTTTTTTGTGTTTCTCAGCGTGAAGTAAGGGATGCTGCCTAGCCCGGTTGGCTTGTCGTACACGTCGATGGTGCTTCCCCATGGCGCATCGTTACCTACTTCTGCGTAGTTGGCGCTCAGTTTCGCCATGGTCAGCCAGCCAAGTCTTTTCAATCCTTCGAGGTTGGAGATGTTGAAGTTGGCACCAATCGCAGGGTAGAAGTACGTATTTTCCCCTTTGACCAACGTGGTCGATTTGTCCTGTCTTGCGGTAAGGTCGAGGTTTACAAGGTCTTTGTAACCAAATGATGCCTGCGCATAAAGACCATCCACCCCGATTCTCCTGTAAGTTTCGGTCGGTGCTTCGATCGGGTTAATCGAGTTCGAAAGGGAGAACAGACCTGGTACGACCATACCGCCGTTAGTTTGTGCACGGATTGCACTTTCAGTCGAGCGGCGCATGCTTCCCCCCGCCAAACCGGAGAAGTTGATATCCTTCGTGATCGCTTTGCGGAAGTTGAAGATCACATCGAGGTTAGTCTCGTTGAAGCTTCTGTTGTAGCGTTTATATTGAGCAGGGTCCGAGCTGCCGAATGCAATGCGCTCTTCCTGCATATCCTGCGTGCCGTTGTAAGCAAAGCGGGTGGTGAGGTCAACCCATGGGGCGATTTTGTAAACCGCAGCGGCGTAACCGAAGATGTTGTCACGCGAGTCGTTCGAGAAGTTCTCGTAACGGGAGAAATACGGGTTCTCTGAGTAAATAGGGCCGTTCTGATCGAAGGGCTTGGTAGGGCTGCCCCAGTTCCAGGTCACATCCTGTCTGTTTCTGAAATAGGCGGCTTTCTGCTCAAGCAGGTCCACGTTGGTCTGGAACCACTGTCTGAATTGCTGGTTGGGGTTTTTGCCATCATAACCGGTTCCGTAACGTCCTATACCTTTTACCTGCGAGTAGTTTGCGTTGGCTGAGATGGTCAGTTTCTTGGTCAGGTCAAAAGAAGCCGAGAAATTGAAAAGGTTCTTGCCGAGTTTACTGTTAGGCAGAACACCTTTTTCGTCGCTGCGGGTATAACCTACTTTAAATGTCGTGTTTTCACCGCCACCGAGGATGCTGATGCTTTGGTTGGAGGTTACCGCCGTTTCAAAGAATGCGGCCGGACCGTTCTTAGCAGCAACCCACGGGGTCATTTTACCGAAAGTCGGGGAGGAAGGATCAAATGCATCCCATTGATACACCATTCTGCTCGGATCAAATTTGGGCCCGAAAGAGGCATCCGCGTCAAAAACAGCGATATCGCCTTCACCTGAACCCAGGTTACCCCGGTAGAACTGGTTTTTTGAACCATCGCCGCCATAACCTGCGCCATATTCATTCTGGTATTTCACATAAGTGCTCTTGTCGATCTTACCCCAGGTAACACCGCTGTTCACTGTTACGTCGAAGCTGTTTTTGCGACCTTGTTTGGTAGTTACCAAAATCACACCGTTTGAAGCACGTGAACCGTAAAGTGCGGTTGCAGCAGCGCCTTTCAGGACGTTGATGGATGCAATGTTGTCTGGGTTGATATCGGAAGCCGCATTACCGTAGTCGGTTCCGGCGCGACCTGTCTGCTGGTCGGACGAGTTGGTATTGGCGTTCGACACAGGCACACCGTCGATTACCCACAATGCCTGGTTGTTGCCTGTAATGGATTTGTAACCACGGATGATCGCGCTGGTCGATCCACCCATGTTGTTGTTGGTTTTGATATCAAGACCAGCGATTTTACCCGCGAGCGAATTCATTACGTTCGGGTTACGCGCCTGTACGATCTGTTCGTTGTTGATCTGCTGGGCCGCGTACACGAGCTCGTTTCTTTTACGCTCTTGTCCAAGGGCGGTTACCACCACTTCTTGAAGCTGGCTGACATCATTTTTTAGCGTTACGTTGATGGCCGACTGGTTTCCAACAATCACTTCCTGTGTTTGAAAACCGATAAAACTGAAAACAAGCGTAGCCCCGGTAGTAGTGGAAATCGTGTACTGGCCCTGGGTGTCGGTGGTGGTACCGCGAGTAGTACCTTTCAAAGAAATGTTGACGCCCGGAAGTATCGAGCCGTCGTCTGCGGTGACCTTGCCGGTCACGGCGAGATCCTGGGCATGAAGCTGCGTCACTAATAGCAGCAAACACCCCAATAAGGAGCATAAAGTCTTCCTCATAAATTAGTCTTAAAGTTAGGTTTGTTATGTAAACATACTGTTGCAAAAATAACTATTAGTTTAACCATTACAACCATTTGTTTGCGAAATATCAAAATTTAGTTTGGTTATAGGGGGTTAAATGGAGAATTTTATATGCATTTGTGGTAATTTTTTGCAATTTTTTTAAATATGCGAATTTTTCAAAAATAGGCTTGATTTTAACTAATTGTTAACTGAGCGTGCTTTTTTTTGAGGATTTTACATTTATAAGTACCAAACATACCGGACGGTGTAAATACGGGCATATGAAGTACGGTACCTGTATACGCGGCATTTTGAAAGAATGAATCTAAATAAAGCGGCAGTTGAAAATTTTGAAGATAAAGAATGCCCCGCCTATCGAGGAATTTTTGATAAATATTTGGATTTTTTTAATATTGTTTGTACATTAATATAAATTTTTTTGGTCCAAAAAGCGGCTTATTTTGGATCAAAAACTGCACCCACAGAGGTAAGCCGCTTTTAGCAAATATTTGAATTGTTTGAAATTCATCTAAGGAAAGGGGGAGCGTGTTGCAATTTTGATTGCGAATGTGGCGGAAAGCGTGAAGTTCTAACAAATACGTTTATAGAAGCATTTTGCTGCTTCGCGCTAACAAACTGACAATGAAAGTTGATTTATGCCAAATTATATTCTGGACATTGATTTGTACGGCATTGTAATTGATTGAAACAACGATTATTTTTGTAACCTTGACGCAATTAATGTCCTATTTAAACAAACTTTAAATCCTTTGTATGAGAAAGACTCTACTGTTTCTATTCTTAGGGTGCTTGTTAATTCCTGGTTGGCAGGCATTTGCCCAGGATAAACAAGTATCGGGAGTTGTAACCGCCGATGACGGAAGCGTGCTACCCGGTGTGAACATTACCCTAAAAGGTACAACCAGAGGTATCACCAGTGATATCGACGGTAAGTACACCATTTCAGTCCCTTCTTCCGGAACACTCGTGTTCTCATTTGTAGGTTACCTGAGCCAAAGTATTGCGGTAGGTTCGAAATCGACGATCAACGTAACATTGGCAGCCGATGCCCAGCAACTGGGAGAAGTGGTCGTAACCGCGCTCGGTATTTCGCGTGAGCGTAAGTCACTCGGTTATAGTACCGCCACGATTACCAACACATCTATCACAGAAGCCCGTAACACCAGCCCGCTCGACGCCCTTAACGCCCGCGTGCCCGGTCTTTCGGTCAACACCGCTTCGGGAGCACCGGGCGCGTCGACCGTACTTAACATCCGTGGTTTCAACTCTGTGACCGGTAACAACCAGCCGCTATTCGTCATCGACGGTGTGCCGATGAACAACCGCGGTAATACTTCATCGACCAACGCGCAAAACAGCAACGATGACTTCAACCGTTCGATGGACTTCGGTAACCAGATGAACGATATCAACCCTAATGAGATTGAAAGCATTACCGTACTGAAAGGTATCTCGGCATCCGCATTGTATGGTAGCCGCGCAGCCAACGGTGCGATCCTGATTACTACCAAAAGAGGTAAGTCGGGTAAAACGCAGGTGGATATTTCGTCATCATTCGCACAATCCCGAATCCTGCGCGTTCCCCACCTGCAAAATACTTATGGCCAGGGATGGAGCGGCTTGTTCGACCGCATCGAAAACGGTTCGTGGGGCCCAAAACTCGATGGCAAGACACGCCTTTGGGGTAATGTTGTGGACAATTCACAAATGCTGAAACCTTTCTCGGCACAGGAAGACAACCTGAAAGATTTCTTCGACAAAGGTTATGAGTGGAACAACAGCATTGCCGTTTCGGGTGGTACCGAAACTGCCAACTACCGTGTAGCATATTCCAATGCAACGGCTGACGGGGTAGTGCCTACCAATGCCGACTCGTATAAGCGTAACACTTTGAGCCTGAATGGTGGTTTGAAACTGGATAAGTTCTTTGTGAACTCCAATATCAACTACGTTCACAAAAACCAGAAGGCGGTAGCGACCGGCCAGGGCGACGATGCGGGCGGAGGTAAAGTAGTATGGCAGGAGATCATCCAGATCCCGCGCGACCACTCGATCGTCGATTCAAAAGCGCTGCTGGATCCTAGCAGCCCGTACTACAAGTTCATGACGTTGGATAACTATTTCACCCCATACGCTCAGAACCCTTACTGGACATTGTACAACCAGGGTAACAACTATGATGAGGACCGTATTTTCGGTAACATCGAGTTTGGTTATCAGTTGCTCAAAAGTCTGGATGTGAGATTCAGAGTGGGCGGTGACTATTCCGACGCATTCCAGAAAGACTGGGGTAATGTTGGAAAAATCGCTGACGGCACGCCAAACAGTACTGCCAACGACGTATTTGGTGGTGTTTCTCAATTGGCAAAACAAAACCGCCAGTTCAACAGCGACCTGATCTTTAATTTCAAACACAATTTCGGATCCCGTTTTGACGTGCAGGCATTCTTTGGGCACAACCTCAATGAAAGAACCGGGCTGACCAACTTTGCGAAGGTGACCAACCTCGACCTTCCCGGGTTTTACAGCCTCTCGAACAGCTCTGTGACGCCTACTACATTTGCTACATCAAGCAAGCGCCGCCTCGTAGGTATCTATGGTCAGGCCACATTCGGTTTCGACAACTGGTTATACCTCACAGTAGGTGCGCGTAATGACTGGACGAGCACGCTGCCAAAAGGCAAAAACTCATACTTCTATCCGAGCGCTAGCATCAGTGCCGTATTGTCCGACGTTTTCAAACTGCCGGCAGAAATTCCTTTCGTGAAAGTACGTTTCGCGGCCGCATCTGCGGGTAACGACGCTGATCCTTATCAGGTCTATTCTGTATATGTGCCGGGCTCTACGCGTGCGGGTGGCTTTGGCAACATCAATTTTCCATTCGGTGGTTTGAATGCTTATGAAGTATCAAACAACCTCGGAAACCAAAGCTTGAAACCAGAGATCTCGACCGAATACGAAGGAGGTCTTGAATTGGGCTTCTTCGGAAGACGTATCGGTCTTGACCTGAGCTACTATAACAAGCTGACAAAAAACCAGATCATCAGCCTTGGCCTCGAACCTGCAACAGGTGCAACCACGCAGACGGTTAACCTTGGTAGTGTAAGAAATAAAGGGGTTGAATTGGCATTGAATCTGATCCCGGTACGCGCCGAGAAGTTCGAATGGGGTGTTACTGTGAACTACAACAAGATCTGGAACGAAGTAGAATCACTCGGTCTGGAAGGCGGATCAGGAAATATCCTTTTGAACAGCAGCTATAATGTGAAACTACGCGCCGTAGTAGGAAAGCCTTTGGGAGCTATTTATTCGCCCGATGTACAGCGCGATCCGAACGGCAACACTATTGTGAGTTCGACGACCGGCCTGCCTCTGGTAAGTTCCGAAGAAACTTACAGAGGTTCGGTTAACCCGAATTACACTTTGGGGATTTCAACCTACCTGGATTATAAAGGATTCAAACTCAGTGCGAACGGCGACTATCGAAATGGCGGGGTGTTCTACTCCTATACAGCCCGTTTGAACTACTTCAACGGAAACGCCTATATGACGCAATACAACGACCGCGAGCCGTTTGTTGTGCCAGGTTCGGTAGTCAAAACAGGTGATAACACTTATGCAACCAACACAACGCCTGTATCCCGCGCCGACGTGTTCACTTACTACGGTGGATCTACATCAGCTAACGAATACAATCACGTTCTGCCGAAGACATTCTTCAAACTGAGAAACGTGTCGCTCACATACACAGTGCCTAAGAAGTCGTTGGAAAAGCTGCCGGTAAGAGGTGCATCTGTGGGTATTTTCGGTCGTAACCTCGTGCTGTGGACGCCTAAGGGCAACCACGTTGTCGACCCGGAAGCCAACACGTTCGGGACCAGCCTGAAAAACCTTTACGGTGAATTCGCTGCCGGTCCTTCTACCGCAACGTACGGCGTTCAGTTAAATCTATCATTCTAATTCAGATTCAAATGAAAGGTATTATAAAAAATAGTGTCCTGCTTCTTGCGGCGCTTTCGCTGGGCTCCTGCAACGACTGGCTGGATGTAAACGAAGATCCCAACAATCCGACTAACGTGGCGCCGGAATTCGTGCTTCCGGCGGCGCAGGCATCGGTTCTGGGGATTGTCGGAGGGGATTTTGCAATCATTGGCGGTCTTTGGTCGCAGCACTGGACGCAATCCAATGCGAGTAACCAATACCGCGGCATCGACTCTTACGACCTTCAGCCATCGGACTATAGTATCGCATGGACAGAAATGTACGCTGGGGGCTTGAACGACTTCGAAGATGTGAAGAACAAAGCTGCTGTTATTGGTAACAACAATATGATGCTGCAGGCGGTAGCGGTTCAGACTTATGGTTTCCAGATGCTGGCTGACTGGTTCGACAAAATTCCGTTGACCGAGGCATTACAGGTTGAAACAATCAAAGCACCGAAGTATGACGACGGTCCTGCCGTGTACGCGGAATTGCTGAAAAGGCTCGACGCTGCTCTGGCACTTGATTTTAACAATGGCAAATCAACTGCGGTGGCGTCCGACCTGGTGTACGGAGGTCTAAGCGCGGCCAATCAGATTGACCAGTGGAAACGTTTCGTGAACACATTGAAGCTGAAAATGTATCTCCGCCAAACCGCAAGCCCGAATGCAACTCAGGCTGTTGCTGCAATAAAGGCAATGCTGGATGCGAATACATCGTTACTGGAAGATCACGCAGCAGTGACCAAGTTCGTCGATGAGCCGAATCGCAGTAACCCGCTGTATGAGAATAATGTACGCCAGCTCAATACAGGCACCAACCTGCGTTTGAGCCGCACGCTTCAAACCTATTTGCAGGCCAATAACGACGATGCCAGGCTCGCAGCCTACTTTACGCCAGGTACAACCGGCCAGGCAGGTTTGGAACAAGGGGATTTCCTCAGCGGCGTTGCGGCCAACACGCCGAGCGTCGCAAAAATGGCGGCTACCGATCCATTTTACTTTTTCAGTATTGATGAGGTCTATTTTATGCTGTCCGAGTCATACCTGCGCATCGGAAACGATGCCAAAGCAAAAGAGTTCTATGATAAGGCGGTAGCGGCAGCGTATGCGAAATTCAACATTGCGTTCGACGCGAAAAAAATCGCCAAAGGCGGAGTTTACGAATACCCATCGACCGGTAACATGGAAACGAAGCTAAAAGCCATTATCTACCAGAAATGGGTAGCAATGTTCCGCCAGGGATACGAGTCATTCTGGGATCAGGCCCGCACAGGCTATCCTGAGAAATCACCTGTTGCCTCCACGGCTGCTAACTATGTCCCCGGGCAATGGACTGTTGCAAAGAAATCGGTATTGGATAACAAAACGGATCTTCCGAAGCGCGTACCATATGCGTCGTCTTCGCGTGACAGTAACGTAAATACCCCTGCTGCGGTACCGCTTACCGCGAAGATCTGGTGGATGAAATAATTGAAGGTCATTGATAACTGATATTATGAAAAAAGGACTAAAACTTATATTGATAGCCTTGACCTTGTTTGCGGCGTTTTCGTGCGAGGAGGATAAGGTGACGGAAGGCATTTCTACGATTACTTACTACCCCATTATCACTCTGAAAGGTGAACAGTGGAATGTGGTAAAAGCAGGTGCCACCTTTACGGACCCGGGTGCCGGTGCCAAGGAAGGCGACAAGGACATCGAGGTGAAAGTAACCGGAACGGTAGACACCAAAACACCGGGCGTTTATACACTTCAATACGATGCGGTGAACAAGGACGGATACTCGTCTACCGAATACCGCTATGTAGGGGTAATCTCAAACGCCGCATGGGGAGTAGACATCTCAGGTTCTTACAAACGGAATGCCGGCGCCTTTGGGGTTTCCAAAGTGACAAAAGTTGCGGATAACCTCTATAAGGCGGATAACGTCGGCGGCGTTGCAGTTCCGTCTCCCGGCGATGCTGTTTTCTTTTATTATTTCGATAAAGGCAAACTGGGCGTTCCATACCAGCTGACACCCGGTAATGCATTCGAATGTACCAATGCAACAATCAAAGAAGGGGTGTCTTACAGTTGGGTCGTAATCAACCCGGGCTTCGGTACAGCACTTCGTGTTTTTGAAAAACAATAAAATTGACGTTATGAAATATATAAAGTATTCTCTGATATTATTGGTGTTTGCAATGGCTTCCTGCGACCTGGGCAGCGAACCGGCTATCGAAGGCACAAAGTTGCAAGCAATGGCGGGCGAATGGTGGGTTCAGCTTTATGCAGCCGGCGAAGACCAGGGCATTGGTTACCACCTGGTAACAACTTCTAATACTGCCGAAAACAATGAGACGGACCTCATTGTGGACGATCACGGTTTGCTGGAAGATTACGATTATCCACCGATCAAAGTGATATCGAAAGTTAACCTTCCCGGTTTGACTTTTAATGCATCCACAGATCTGCCCAACCTTAATACAGGTGAGAGTGCAGTGTCGATTTTGGAAGGTAAAATCATCAAAGGAGTGGCAACCACTCCCGGAGGCAACAAAACGGATTCGATATATGTAAAATTCGAGTTCAAAGAAGTGCCGGGAGAGCAGTATGAATACGCTGGCTACCGTCGCACAGGCTTCCTGGAAGACGAGCATTGATTTCAAACATTTGCATGTTCAAGGCCTTATCCACTGCGGATAAGGCCTTTTTTATTTTGGAACCATAGCATTTCTTTCCGATCTTGAAAACCTGGTCCTTTAACAACTTCCTATGACAACTCCTTTTACGAGCAAGATTTCAAACAAGTTCTGCCGGATGTCGGCAGCGGTCCTGATCGCGGTTGCGGTCGGACAGTCAGGTTACGCACAATCACCATTAGCAAAATCGATCGATCAGAAAGCACCGGTATTGGAAAAGAAGCTGGTGGAATGGCGGCGCGATTTTCATCAGAATCCCGAATTGGGCAATAGGGAATTCAAAACGGCTGAGAAGGTTGCCAACCACCTGAAACGGTTGGGGATCGAAGTGACAACTGGCGTTGCGCATACGGGCGTGGTAGGAATCCTGAAAGGCGGGAAACCAGGTCCGGTCGTTGCCTTGCGGGCGGACATGGACGGTCTGCCGGTAGCGGAGCGGGTGGATATTCCGTTCAAATCGACAGTGACGACCGAATACAAAGGTCAGACTACGGGTGTTATGCACGCTTGTGGGCACGATACGCACATTGCGATTCTGATGGGCGTGGCCGAAGTGCTGGCGTCTATGAAGAACGAACTTCCCGGGACTATCAAATTCATATTCCAACCGGCCGAAGAAGGAGCGCCGGAAGGTGAGGAGGGAGGAGCTGAACTGATGGTGAAGGAAGGAGTACTCGAGAATCCGAAGGTCGATGCCATTTTCGGGCTACACATCGATTCGCAGATTGAAGTCGGTAAGATTTCCTACCGCTCCGGCGCGACGATGGCTGCGGTGGATTTTTTCAGTATTGACGTAAAAGGAAAACAAACGCACGGTGCCTATCCGTGGTCGGGCGTTGATCCGATCGTGACATCTTCGCAGATCGTGACTGCATTGCAGACCATCGTGAGCCGTAACCTGAACCTCACGCAAGCACCCGCCGTGGTGACGATAGGGGCAATACATGGCGGCGTGCGACAGAATATTATCCCGGAATCCGTCAAAATGATCGGTACCATCCGGACCTTTGATGAAGAAATGCATTCTTATGTGCACAAGCGCCTCCACGAGATTTCAACCAACATAGCGGAAAGCGCCGGAGCTACTGCGTCGGTTGATATCGATGTGATGTATCCGGTAACAGTCAACAACGAAGCGTTGACCGCCAAAATGATCGGGACACTGGAAAATGTGGCAGGAAAAGAGAATGTAAATGTAATTCCTGTTAAAACCGGAGCCGAAGATTTCGCCTTTTACCAGCAGAAAGTACCCGGTTTTTTCTTCTTTTTGGGAGGTATGCCAAAAGGTAAAAGCGTAGCGGAAGCTGCACCACACCACACGCCCGACTTTTACGTGGACGAAGGCAGCCTCGTGCTCGGCGTGCGCTCCATCGCCCGCCTGGCTACCGATTATCTCGAAAAAGCGAAGGGAAAATAGCAGCTATTCCATTATGGCTATTCCGGAATGTTCTTCCTGACCTGGTCAAACAGCAGGTTCGGGAAGAACCTTTTGAGGTAAATGGCTGCAACCTCTTTAAAACCACCGATATAGATTTCCTTTTTATCCTTCCTGACGGCATCCAGTATTTTTTCGGCGCAAACATCGGCCGGTATGCCCTTGGCCTGGTTACTATCCATTTTACCGAATTTGTCCCCCGATGCATTCAATGCATTTAAGGAAATATTTGTGCGGATATAGCCGGGGCAAATGGTCGTGACTTTGATGTTATGCTGATAACCCTCAGCGCGCAGCGAGTCGTAAAAGCCATGTAAGGCGTGTTTGGCAGCATTGTAACCAGAACGCATGATCGTGCCGATCTTTCCTGCAACGCTGCTCATGACAATGAAGTGGCCGGATTGCCGGGCAATCATGTGCGGTAATACTGCTTTTGTAAGCGCTACCGTGCTGAAAAAGTTGACATTCATCAGGCTCTGGTAAACTTCCAGGTCAGTGTCGTCTATATACGAACGCTGGCTGACGCCCGCATTATGCACCATTATATCAATGCGTCCGAAATGGGCTACTACCTGCGCGGCGGCAGGCCCGGCCTGATCGAATTGGGTGACATCTAAAGGCAATACCAATACGTCCGTATTAGGTAATGCAGTCAGCTGTTTCACCCGCTCCAATTCCTCGCGGCGGCGGGCCGTTAATACGAGCTTCGCACCTTCTTTGGCAAAAGCCATTGCCAATGCCTCGCCGATACCCGACGACGCCCCCGTGATCCACACGACCTTGTCCTTGAAATTTGTCATATCTCTTAGCTAAACAGCTGCGGAATTTGATAGAAAACGGAGTTGCACGCCATCGCCATCGACGCTCAACGCAGCCTCCATACCCACGCCCATCGCGCGGTTGTCGCCGACGTGGCCAACGGGGAAATCGTAGCATACAGGATAACCGAACGCCGCCACATGCTCTTCGATTATTTGGTAGGAATCCTTTCCGAAAGTCGGGCTGTTGTTGTCTTTCATGTCTGTAAACTGCCCTACGACGAGTCCCGCCAGTTTCGCCAGCTTGCCCGACCGTTTGAGCTGAATCATCATCCGGTCGAGATTGTACAGATATTCATTGATATCCTCGATAAAGAGTATTTTGCCATCCGTATCCGTCTCTGTGTCGGAGCCGATCATATGCGCAAGCAGGCACAGATTTCCGCCTACCACCTGGGCAGTTGCGTGGCCGGAGCGGTTCAAGGGATGGGCGGGTATCTCATAGGCGGGCATTTCGCCGAAAAGCATCTGTCTGAGCGATTCCCCTGCCAGTTCTGCGCCGGCGCAAGTAATGGTTTTGGCCATCGGCGCATGAATGCTCGCAAAGCCTAGCTGGAAAGTTCGCGAAAGAAAGGCCGTCAGGTCGCTGAAACCGACAATCCATTTCGGGGTTTGGAGGAAGCTATCGAAATTAAGGCTATCCACAATCCGTGAACAACCGTACCCTCCGCGGGCGGCAATGATGGCCTTAATGGAAGGATCATCTAGCATTTGCTGCATATCCGTCAGCCGGTCCTCATCGGAAGCCGAAAACTGGTTAAATGAAGTTCTCAGCGTTTTCCCCTCGACCACTTCCAGGCCCCATTGTTCGGTAAACAACTTAATGCCGGGAAGAACATCTTCATATTTCACAATACTGGCAGGAGCCAAAACCCCAATGCGGTCACCGGGTTTCAGAAATGCAGGAAATTGGATTAGATTCATTCAGAGTAATAAGCAATGCTAAACAAAAACCACATCCTGCACCAACGCACTACCCATTTCCCGGTTGATGAGTTCGATGATTTTGCTTTTTGCGCGGAAAAGTTCGTTGCGCAGCGGCGCGGATTCGATTTGCAGGAAAAGGGTGCCGTCTTTGATGTACACTTTCTTGGTACGGGTGGCAATCGCCGAACCCATGATCTTGTCCCAGTGTGCAACCACGTACGATTGGTCGAACCGGTTACGGAGCTTGTACCTGTCGAGCATTTGGTCAATAGCTTCCTTCAACGGCGTGATTCCGGGCCGTCGCGATGCTTTTTCCTTGTCAAACCGATAGTACATAGTTGTAGCCTTGTTCGTGAATACTGCAAAGGTAGCGAGTTCAGGGTTCGCTGCGGATAACCGGGGTTACTTTTTTAAAAGCTGCTCGTAAACCACATCCATGATCGACGTGCGGATGTTCATCGACGAGATTTTATTGTTTTCACGCGTTGGATACACCCGGTTCGACAAAAAGACATAATTCAACCCCCAGGCAGGATCCGCCCAGGTCATAATGCCGGTGTAGCCCGTATGCCCGAAGCTCGACGGGCTCGCGTACCGCGGCGCATTGCCGGTGTATTTGAAAGTCGGCTTATCAAACCCTATACCTCGGCGGCTGCCTTCCTCAGGATACTGGTAGCGTGTAAACTCGATCAATGCATCCTTACTCAACAACTGCTGGCCACCGTAATAGCCATCCTGCAAATACATCTGCCACACTTTCATCACATCATTGGAAGTGCCGAAAAGCCCCGCGTGGCCGCTCAATCCGCCAAGCATTGCAGCAGCTTCGTCGTGTACCTGGCCGTGTAGCTGCGTCATGCGGAAGAACGTGTCGCGCTCGGTAGGCACGATGTCGTCCAGTTTATAAAAGCGTTTCGGGTTGAAAGTGAGCGTATTGGCGCCCAGTTTGTGGTAGTAGTGGTTTTTAAGATAATCTTCAAAATTCTCGCCGCTTAACCGCTTGACAATCTGTGGGTAGAGGATGAATGAAAGGTCGCTGTAAACATAACCTTCCTTTTCATTCAAAGGAGAATCACGAATCGATTTGAAAATGGTTTTGTCGTAATTCTTGTAAATAAACAGGCTGTCACCCACTACCGACGTAGGGTATCTTTTGGATTGTTTAGTGCTGAACGTTTTCCTTTTCCAGCTGCCGTCGGCTTTTTGTGCTTCTTTCCAAAGTACGATAAATGCTTTCAGACGGGCGCTGTGCGTAAGCACACGGCGCCATTGCAAGTCTGCTTTATTGGAACCTTCAAAATCGGGCAGGTAGTCCTTCATAGTCGCATCCAGATCAAACTTTTTCTCGTCCCAGAGGCTCATCAATGCGAGGGTCGAAGCGGTGATTTTGGTTACCGAGGCCAGGTCGTACAAATCCGTCACTTTTACCGCGTGATTACCCTCGTAGGTATGCTTCCCATAGGCTTTGCGGAAAAATACCTTCCCGTCTTTGGCCAGCTGCACCACACAGCCCGGCGTTGCCTTCTGGGTTACAGCAGCATTGGCGATGGAATCTATTTTAAAAGTAATAACCTTCGAATCCAGCCCGACTTCTTCGGGAATGGTGTATTTCAATCTGCCGAGCGCCGGAGTTTCGATGCCTGCATTATAAGGATATTGTGCATTGACCGTCACGGGCAGCTTGCCGGATGCCGGAATAGCGCCGAAAATCAACTGGGCCGACAAATCCTGCGTATAGGGCGTAAGTTGGTAAGCCATGATCAGCGCCTTCGCGTCGTCGGTTTTCGGCATTTTGTTCAAAGCATATGGATTTCCAAAAACAGAAACCACCGCTTTTTTGGTGGCGATCAGTTCCTGCAAAACTGCGCTCATTGGCTCGGTGAGGCCATAGCTTGTCCGCGGGGAAATGCTGCCCAAATGCACGCCTACCAGCAGCAGGTTGTACGCATTCAATTTCGAACGCACCGCCTCGATCTGATCGGCAGTAGCCTTAGCGGGAATTTGAAAATGGTCGACGGTCGTATAAAGCCCCAATGTGTTCTGGAACGTCGTAGCAGTATCAGCTCCTACGGAAACGGAGGCGATTTTCAACGTATCCAGCGCCCGAAGCGGCAGGATACTATTATCGTTTTTAAGTATTGTAAGGGCCTTTTCAGTGAGCAGGCGGTTAGTTAGCTCAGCGGCTTTTGGGTTCAGGTCTTGGTAAAGATTGTTCAGATCAACCGGTTTGTAATGGTTAAGACCCGCCCAGGCCTTCGCTTCCAACACTTTGCGGCAGCGGTAGTCGATCTCCGCCTGTGTGATTCTGCCTTCGGCAATACTCTTTTTAATCTCTGCAATGGATTTGTTCACGTCCTCGGTGAATTCCAGCAGATCCATGCCTGCTTCGAGGCCCATTGCATCGGCTTTGCCGTCGGGGAAGTATTTGGTTACCCCCTTCATATTCATCGCGTCGGAGTAAATCAGCCCTTCAAATCCGAGCTGGCTGCGCAGCAGGTTTGTTACAATCGGTTTGGATAGGGTAGAGGGCAAGTTAGGCGTTTTGTCCAGTGCCGGAATGCTCAAATGCGCGATCATCATGCCGCTCAAACCATTGTTAATGAGCACGCGGAACGGATAAAGTTCCAGTGAATCAATGCGTTGTGCCGAATGGGATATCAACGGAAGGTCGTAATGCGAATCGGTGCCGGTATCGCCGTGGCCAGGGAAGTGTTTTGCGCTGGTCAGTAGTCCATTGTCCTGCATTCCCCGCATGTAGGCGACGGCCTTTTCAGCTACTTTGTATTTATTCTCCCCAAACGACCGGAAACTGATAACCGGGTTATTTGGGTTATTGTTCACATCGGCAACCGGAGCAAAATTAATATGCATTCCGAGCCTCCGCGCCTGTTTTGCGAGTTGTGCGCCCATTTCGTAAATCAGGTCGTTATTGCCCTGAATGGCACCCAAAGTCATTTGATACGGGTACCGGACCGTACTATCGATCCGCATCGCCAGACCAAACTCCGCATCCATTGCCACCAGAAGCGGTACCTTGGAAATCGACTGATAATAGTTCGTCAATCTCGCCTGTGGCATTGGCCCGCCTTGAAAAAATACGATCCCGCCCACTTTATTTTCGCGGATCAATTTCTCCACTACCGCCGGATTACTCGTTTTGGGATCAATCAATGCCCGCTTGGTATCCGATACCGCCGCGACCATAATCAGCTGGGCAATGCGCTCGTCGGGCGTCAAAGTCGCAAAAACGGAATCGACCCATTGTCGGGAAGTGCTGGTTTTGTTTTGCAAAAAGCCGGGCGGGGTGCTGATTTGAGCTTTTGAAGTAAATGCTGCTAGGAAAAGGAGTGTTAGTAGGATAAGGTGGTGTCTGGTCATTGGGTTTGGGAAAACTATTCAAGTAAATATACACATGAATTTCTTTCTCAGCCTAAATCCGCCATCAAAACACCAACCCCAGCAACAACCCGGCCAGAATGATCAAATACGAAGGCACTTTCCCGAATGCAACCACTACTAGCGTCGCAATAACGGTAGCCACGGGCTGCATATCCGTCATCATAGGCTGAAAGAGCGAGATGGCGGCGGCGATGGTGAGGCCGCAGCTGGCGGCGTGGATGCCTTCCAGGGAAGCCCGTATGCCGCGGTAGCGTTTCAGCTGGTCCCAGAAAGGGTAGGCAAAAAAGATGAAGAACGTGCCGGGCAGGAAGATGCCAGCGGTTGCCACAAATCCGCCGACGATCTGGCCGAACCAGCCGTGGGATTGCAGCGATACACTTCCTACAAACGTGGCAATGGAGAACACAGGCCCGGGCACCACCTGCGTGAGCGCCATGCCTGCCAGGAACTCCTGCTCGGTCAGGTAATGCTTGAACTCCACAAATTCGTTGTACAAAATAGGGATCAGCACCTGTCCGCCGCCAAAAACCAGGCTGCCGTTCCGGTAGAAGTTCTCGAAAAGTCTGACAGGCAATGAATTGGTGATTTTACCGATAATAGCTGCCGCGATCAGCACGGAAATCCAGAAGATGATAGGCCGCCATTTGATACGGATCTCGGCCTTTTCCATCTTTTCGTGCTTCTTGAAATTAAGCGAAGACGCCACGCCCCCGCACACGATTAGTACGGGCGTCATGTAAGGCGACGGGTACATGTACGCGAGGATTGTAGAAATGACGAGGAATGTCCAGCCCTGGGTGTTGTGGATGACTTTCCTGGCAATGGAAGAAGCTCCGTACATCAGGAATGCAACCGCCATAGGCCCCACAAACCGTGTGAAATCCAGCGAAATGGAATTCCGTTCGAGGTAATGTATGCCGATGGCCGCGAGCGTCATGAGTACCATCGCAGGCAGCGACCATACGAGCAACGTCAGGTAGGCGAGCGGCTGCCCGCCTATTTTCAAACCAATTGCCGTGACCGTCTGCGTGGAACTGGGGCCAGGCAGGATGGAACAAAGTGCTTGTAATTCAAGCAACTCTTCCTCAGTGACATACCGCCGTTTGTGCACCAGCCGCTCGATCATCATCATCAGATGTACCTGCGGTCCTCCGAATGCCGTCAGCGACAGCAGCAGGATGTCCATCAGGTAAATGATGTACCGAAAGCGACGGATGGGTGGATAGGACAAGCTGAGGAGCTTTTATTTTTTTAAACCGAGTTCCCGCAAACGTTCATCGAGAAACTCCCCGGCGGTCATGTTAGTATACAGCTTCGGATGTTCCGTCGTCACACAACTATCCAGGCTCGTCAGGTCCATGTCGGCGCGGGGGTGCATGAAGAACGGGATCGAATAGCGTGAGCTCCCCATTTTCTCCCGCGGCGGGTTCACCACCCGGTGAATGGTCGATTTGAGTTTATGGTTCGTCAGCCGGTCGAGCATATCGCCCACGTTCACGACAATCTGGTCGGGCAATGCGGTAATAGCGATCCACTCTCCGTCGCGGCGGAGTACTTCGAGGCCTTCGGCGCTGGCACCCATGAGCAGGGTAATGAGGTTGATATCGCCGTGCGCCGCAGCTCTTACCGCACCTTCCGGTACCAGCTCGGGGTTTGGAATAGGGAAGTAATGCAATGCACGCAGCAGGCTATCGCCATTTTTAACCTTATCTTCAAAATAATCCTCAGGTAGACCCAGGTAAATGGCAATGGCGCGGAGGAGCGTTTTGCCCGTATTTTCGAAAGTATGGTACACTTCGAGGGTGTATTTTTTAAAATCGGGAAGCTCTTCCGGAAAAATATTGGAAGGCATCTGGCCGATCGGCTCGGGCTGCCCTACGTGGTAAAATTCCTTCAAATCGGCTACTTTGAAACCTTTTGCCGTTTCTTTGCCTTTGGCAATGTAACCGCGCTGACCGAAAAGCTCAGGGAACTCATACTTTTTTTTGACTTCGTCCGGCTGCGAGAAGAATATCTTTACATTTTCGTAAAGATCGTTACGCAGCGCGTCGCTTAACCCGTGATTTTTAATAGCTACAAAACCGATGTTGGTAAATGCCGCGCCCAGGTCTTCCACAAACTGCTGCTTTCGCCGGGCATCTCCCGATGTAAAATCGGCCAAATCGAGCGACGGGACTTCATTCAATAGTGCTGGTTCCATGTTGATTGCTTTTTTGATGCAAAGTAAAAAGTATCTTCAGACTTGGCAAATATGCCGGCTGCACCAATTCTTCTGGTATAAAAATAGGGAGAAGAAACAGGAGATATTTAATAAGTTTAATAGATACTCACTAAATTTAATGCCCTTTTGGGCAAACCTTTTGGAGAGACGTTTTCGGGAAATATGCATTGAACTTGAGTTATGACACATTCAGACCCGGACCATGATACCTGGCTACGCTTCATTTCCGGCGATTCAGATGCGTTTAGCGACCTTTATGACCAGTACGCCGACGTGCTGTATGCATTCGGTATGCGGTACAGTACCGACCGTGACCTGGTGAAGGATTGCATTCACGATTTGTTCATCGATTTGCACGGCTACCGGAAAAATCTGGCACAGGAGGTCAATGTGAAATTCTATCTCCTGAAATCACTCCGCAGGAAGCTGCACCTGGCACACCGGAAATCGTCCATGCTGCGTTTCGACCGCTGGGATACGGAGGATTCACTTGCCATTAATGCATTCACTTTCAGTATAGAGCAGCAATTGATCACCGACGAGAAGGAGCGCGAAATCCTGCACCACCTGGCTGTGGAGATCAACCTGCTTCCCGATCGCCAGCGCGAGATTCTCTACCTCCGTTTCCACCAGGACCTCGACTACGACGAAATCGCGGCGATCATGCAGATTTCCGTTCCTACGTGCCGCACATTCGTGTACCGGGCCCTCAAAGAGCTGCGAGGTAAGCTGGAATTTGGGGCTATCTTCCTGATAATGTGTTGTTAAGAAAATATTTTCTATTTTTTGTTAAAATAAATCCTTTTAGAAGTCTATATCTGCAACCGGTTGCGCTCTTGTAGTTTAAACAAGCGCTTCCATGAAAAGAAAAAGCAACAAACAGGAGCCGATACCGGAGCCGGAACATCTGACCGAAGCGGAAAGAGTGGCCGGCGAAAGGGCGAAGCTGCTGTTTACAACCCTCCGTAACGAAGCCTTTTCTCCAACCGAAAAGGATGCACTCTGGAACCAGGTGGAAGAAACCATCTCGCGGAGAAAGCAAAGATCATTTAATACATTCTGGATCGCCGCTGCGGCTTCGGTGACGTTGCTGTTGCTCGCGGGCGTCGGCTACCTGGTTTTCTACGAAGATTCCGCGCGGGTAATGCAGGATGTGGCCGCGAAAGCGAAGGAAATACCGGAAGAAACCCGGCTCATTCTCGCCGATGAACGCGCGGTGAGCCTGCGGAAAGACCATTCGAGCGTCGTTTATAAGGACAACGGTGCGCTCATTCAAGTTGACTCTTCATCGACAATAGGCCAGCAAGTGGCCGGGGATCAGCAGTTTAATACATTGATCGTGCCCTACGGCAAGCGGTCGGTGCTGACGCTTTCCGACGGGACGCGTATCTGGCTGAACTCCGGCTCCAAGCTGGTTTATCCGTCGCATTTCGGCAAAGGCCAGCGTGAGGTATACCTCGAAGGCCAGGCGTACTTCTCGGTTACCCACGCCGAAAACGCGCCTTTTTATGTACATACCAAAGATATGGAGGTAAAAGTGCTGGGGACCGAATTTGATGTAAGTGCCTATGATGATGATCCTTACACGGCGACCGTGCTTACCAAAGGGAGTGTGGAGCTCACCACCCAGCGGCAGGCATTGTTCGGATCGAAAAAGACGAAGATCACGCCGGGCACACGGGCCGTTTTCGACCAGGAGCGGGCAGCATTGCAGACGCAACAGGTGGATGTGCGCGAATATGTTTCCTGGAAAGACGGCTATCTGGAATTGAACAGTGCGCCGCTGGCCGAAATCCTGAAAAAGCTATCAAGGTATTACCGGGTAGATATTGAACTAAAACAACCGAAACTCGCGGGAGTTACATTCCGCGGATCGCTCGAACTGCAAGAGGACATTCGCAAAACGCTGGAGGGAATCTCGCTGACCACCGGGCTCATTTACAAACAGGAACCTAACGAAAGGAGGTACGTATTGGAGGAAAGCACTATCAAACCATAAAAAACGGGAAACGCGGCAACGTTTCCCGAATCTTCACACTTGCCGGCAAGCAAGTGATCCTTAAACCATTGTATTCACAAAAGTCGATTCAAATTTATGAAAAAATTTGACCAAAAAGGGTATTGCCCATTGGGAGAATTGCACCCATCAAAATTGCTGAGAATCATGAAACTAACAGTGCTGCTGTTATGGATCGCGATGATGAGCGTGCATGCGACGGGGTATTCCCAGAAAAGCCGGATGGATGTCAAAATCCGCAACGGAAATCTGGCTACGCTGTTCAGGCAAATTCAGGAACAAACCAGTTACCATATATTTTACAGGGATGATCTTTTTTCAGGAAAGCAGGATATCAATATTAATCTCAACCTGAGAAACGAAACTGTACCGGCTATCCTAAATGCCGCGTTCAAAGGAACAGACCTGACGTATAAGGTAATAGGTAAGCAAATCGCGATCTACAAAAAGGAGGTGAACGACGGGGTCGGTCCCGTGCCGAAAATTAATGTGCCGGCAGTGCCCGAGACGGTGATCCGCGAAATTACCGGAACCATTACTGATGCGAAAGGCAATCCGTTGCCCGGTGCGACGGTGATCGTGAAAGGTACCGATAAGGGAACCTCAGCCGATGTCACCGGCAAGTTCACCGTGGAAGCAGAGGCGGGCGATGTTTTGGTGGTTTCTTTTATTGGTTATCTCAAAAAAGAACAGACAGTAGGAACCCAGACGGCGCTGGGCATTCAGCTGGAAGAAGATTTGAATGGATTGGAAGAGATCGTGATCATAGGTTACGGTTCGCAACGTAAAGCGACCATTACCGGCTCGATCGCGACCATTACCACAGAGGATTTGAAGCAAAGCCCTACGGCCAGCATTACCAATGCATTGGCTGGAAGGTTGCCGGGTTTGTTCGCCAATCAGTTCAGCGGCGGCGAGCCGGGTGTGGACCGGAGCGACATTTTCATCCGCGGAACGGCCACCTACGGCAACAAGGCACCCATTGTGATTATCGATGGTCTGGAAAGAAGCATGGATTACCTCGCACCTTCCGAAATAGAGACATTTACGATTTTGAAAGATGCCTCTGCCACAGCGCCCTATGGTGTGCGTGGTGCGAATGGGGTAATCCTGATCACGACGAGGCGCGGAAAGGTACAGGATAAGGCGACGGTGAATTTCAAGGGATCGGTGGGGATTAACCAGCCGGTGAAATTCCCGACTTACCTGGGCTCAGCGGATTATGCGATGCTTTATAACGAAGCAAGAAGAAACGATAACCCGGACGCCGATCCTACGACATTGAACTTGTTCTCCGAGCAAGCCATTGCCGACTTCCGCAAGGCGAAGGGCGATAACTCCGATGGCCTGGGCTACAATTGGAATTATTTCGATTACGCATTCAAGCCGGGTGTACAGCACGATTACAGTTTATCTATTAGCGGTGGATCGTTGAGGGCCAGGTATTTTGTCCTGGCCAACTACTTCCAGCAGGATGGTAATTATCGCCACACCGATCTGACGACGAACAATACGCAGGCAGTTTTCAAACGCTACAATTTCCGTTCGAACATCGATATCGACATTACGGATAACTTTTACGCCAAGCTAGACCTCGGAGCCCGCATTACCGACCGCAATGCACCCGGCACCACAGCTGCGCGCATTGTGGAGCTGGCAAACACGCAGCCTTCGTACCTGCCGATCGTTGTGGAACAGAACGACGATCCCGCGAACAGGGTTTTCCAGACCAACAATCCGCTCGGAATGCTGTACGGCGACCAGATTTACCGCTTCAACATTTTGGGCGAACTCAGCCGCACCGGGTTTTTGAATGAGAAAAACACCTATCTCAATGGGTCATTCTCGCTGGGGCATAAGCTGAATTTTATCACCAAAGGCCTGGCCATTGAAGGAATGTTCTCTTACGACGCCAACGACGGCGGCTGGATCGATCGTAAAGTGGGCACTTACTCGGAAGGTTACCGCGAGTACCCAGGTTATGCGACATTCGTACCGACGGCTGGAAGCGACATTTACCGCACGCCCGGGCATTATGCGGGTGCGTACAAGTCGGGGAACAAGTACAATATCGACCAGACGATCGGGAACGGGTATAACAACAACAGCAATGAAAGCCGGGCCTATTTTCAGGCCAAACTCGACTATATGCGCAACTTCGGACTGCATGATGTGACGGGAATGGTACTTTTCAACCGGTCTAAGCGGGTTATCAACAACCAGGTGCCATTTAGCTACCAGGGCGTTACGGCCCGGGCTACTTACGGCTACGACGACCGCTATTTGCTGGAAGTGAATGCGGCGTATAACGGATCGGAGAACTTCGCCAAAGGGAAACGTTACGGTTTCTTCCCGTCGGTAGCGGCCGGTTGGGTGCTGACGAAGGAACGTTTCATGACCAATACCCAAAACTGGCTCAATAATCTGAAAATCCGCGGCTCGTTTGGCCTGGTAGGAAGCGACAAGATTCCCGACGACAAGCGTTTTATTTACCTCCAATATTTTGGCGGACGTGGTGGCGACTACAACTTCGGTACCGACAATTTCGGCTCGGGCGCGGGCGGTTTCCTGTCGGAAGGTGACCTGGCGAATCCGAACCTGACCTGGGAAAAGGCACGTAAAACCAATATCGGTATCGACGCTACGTTCCTAAAACACCTTACATTGACCCTCGACCTCTTCCGCGAGCACCGCTACGACATTATCACCAATATGGGCGGTGGTAACAAGCTGGGCTTTCCCGACATCGTCGGTAAGGACGCACCGTTCCTCAACTCGGGTATCGTGAACAACAAAGGTTTCGATTTCGAACTCGGGTGGACCGGCAGCATTGGTAAGCATTTTACCTATTTTGTTCGTCCGAATATGACTTTTGCCCGCAACAAAATCATCTTCATGAATGAGATTCCCTACGCATCACCAGGAAGGGCTAACACCGGCAAGCGCATCGACGAGCATTTCGATTACATTTTCGACCGGTTCGTAGCGAACCAGGAAGAGGCGAATCAACTGAATGCGATGAACAACGGCAGCGGGTTTCAATCGTTCGGTACGCTCCGCCCGGGAGATGTGGTTTACAAGGATTTGAACAGCGATGGTAAAATCGACGACCTGGGCGACCGCACCGCCGTGGGCAACCCGCGCAACCCGGAGCTGATGTTCGGTCTGCCGGTAGGAGGGCGATTCAGGAACTTCGATTTCAGCGCATTGTTCCAGGGCGCGTCGCGAGCGGCGGTGCAGCTGTCCGGCGCGGCAGTGTACGATTTTCCGCTTTTCAGCCAGGATAAATATGGTAAAGTGAAACCGATGCACCTGAAACGCTGGACGCCTGAAACCGCGGCGACCGCGACTTATCCCGCATTGCATTTCGGCGATCATAGCAACAACAAGAATAATAACAGCAGCTTGTTTTTGTATGATTCGAAATACATCCGTCTGAAAACGGTGGAGGTAGGCTATAATCTGCCTAAAACGGCGATCAAAAAGATCGGTATCGACAACTTCCGCATTTACGTGCAAGGCATGAACCTGCTTACCTGGGACGGGCTCAAAGACGTGGATATGGACCCCGAAACCCGCGAGGGCTCAGGCGACTGGTACCCGATCCAGAAGGTAGTGAATTTTGGCGTCGACATTTCATTCTGATTTAACCTGATTTTTATGAATACCAGAAGAATATTTACAAGCATCGCATTCGGCCTTGTAGTGTTGTCAGGCTGCCAGCAGGATTTCCTCGACCGCAAACCCGACGATCAGGTAGATGCCGAGCAGGTCTTTACCCGATATAACAAAATGAACCAATTGGTAACGGACCTCTACGACAATGCCAAAGGTTCTAACAGTCCACTGGTTTTTTTCTCACACTTCTCGTCTGCGCCGGTAACGGACGAGGCGGAAGGCTCGACAGCGGAAGGAAGCCTTACCAACAAGTTCAATACCGGCGACTGGAACCCCAACGCCATGCCCGATCGCAGCAGCCGCGGGCAGTACTGGTGGGATTTGTATGCCCGCATCCGCAAGGCGAATGTGATTTTGGAGGGCGTTAGAAAATACAAGACACCGGATAACCCGCTGCAAGCTGGCGACCTCGATAAACGCCTCGGTGAGACCTACTTCATGCGCGCCTACTTCCATTACCTGGCCGCACGGATGTACGGGGAGGTGGTTTATATTACCCACACCATCCAGCCCACCGATCCGATGGATTTCAAGCAGGAGTCTTTCCATACCATTGCTGCCAAAATCAAGCAGGATTGCGATTCCGCATTTGCATTGGTGCCGGGCAGCTGGGGCGGTGCCGATTTCGGCCGGGTGGATAAAGGAGCGTGCCTGGGCCTGAAAGCGATGATTTCCTGGATGGCCGCTACGCCGATGTGGAATGGCGGTACATTCCCGAACGATACGCGCCAGTTTGCCAGCGAATACACTTATAATGTGGATCGCTGGGTGAAAGCCAAAGAAGCGGCTAAGGCGGTAATCGAATTCAAGGTCGATGGCCGCCAGCGTTACAGCCTCTACCAGGGGCACGACGCAGCCGATTTTCGCGACGACGCCGGGGTGAACAATAATAATTCCAAAGTACCCGCGCGGCTCTGGGATTTGTACCACGACATGCAGTCATTCCAGAACGAGGCTGTTTTCTTCGTCACCCGCGACAAGGATAATAACTGGCAGGGCGACATTTACCCACCAAGCTGGGGCGGCAGCTCACGCCAGATGCCGGTTCAGGAGCAAGTGGATGAATATGAATACATTGCGGCGAATGGATTTGGCTACCCGGTTTACAGTTCGCGCGCGAAAACCGACGGTTACGACGATGGTAACCCTTACGAAAGCGTGAAAAGAGACCCGCGTTTTTACCGCGACATCGTGTATCACGGTTCTACATTCAAAGGAAAGGTGATCAACACGGCTACCGGTGCGGACAAGATCGGAGCTTCCAACTCTTCGACGACCGGTTATTTCTTGCGCAAAATCCTGCGCGAATCCTGGAACCGAGATAAGAGTTTTGCCATCAGCGGTCCGCCGGTGTGGCGCCTCCCCGAGTTTATTTACATTTATGCGGAAGCGGTAAATGAGTCGGCGGGGCCCAATGCGGAGATTTACCAAATGCTGAATGATGTAAGAAAGCGCTCATTCATGGCGCCCATTCCACCAGAAGCACAGAGCAGCAAGGCGTTGATGGACGAGTACATCAAGCGCGAAAGAAGGGTGGAGTTGTTTTATGAAAATAACCGGATCTGGTCGTCGCGCCTGTACCTGGAAGCCAGCTCGCCAAAAGAACTCGCACGCGAGCAGGCGTGGCAAGGTGCCGGTTCGACCAACGAACAGCGTTCGCAAGGCTACTGGCCCTATCCGAAGACGCAACGTATGATCAATGGTATGAAGCCCGTCGAAGACCCGAATGGAAAAATCGAAGTGGATGGTAAAAAATACCGGATGCAGCGCTATTTCGTAGAAAGCCGCGTTTTCGTAACGCCAAGGCATTATCTCTTCCCGATCATGCAGGACGAGTTGCAACGCACACCGACATTGAAGCAAAATCCGGGCTGGTAACTTTGAAAGGAGGAAAGGGAGGATGGAGGAAGGGAGGAAGGAATATGCAAAAGGGAGGACAGAACTAATTCCATCCTCCCTTTCCTCCATCCTCCCTTTCCTCCATCCTCCCTTTCCTCCCTATTCCTTAATACTCTTAATATAAGCAATCGTCACAGGGATTTGTTTCAAATACGACGGGCTCTCGTCCTCAATAAAATAATGCTTCACACCCACTTTCTTCGCAGCTCTCAACGTTGCAGCGATGTCGATCTGGCCGGTTCCCAATGCTACGTCGTTGGTGGTGGGCGTGCCGCCAGAAAGGTCGCCTTTAACCCCTTTTTTCAGGTCTTTGAGGTGCATTAGCTTCCATCTTGTCGGGTATTTGAGAAGGAGCTTCGCCGGATCTTGTCCTGGGAATGCGGTCCAGAGTACGTCCATTTCGAAGTTTACGTATTCAGGATTGGTGTTTTTAACAATGTAGTCGAATAACGTACCGTCCTCGTAGGGCACGAACTCGTAGCCGTGGTTGTGGTAGGTCAGCGAAATGCCGGCTTCTTTCAGCTCTTTTCCGGCTTTATTGAAGTCAGCTACTGCTTTTTTTGCGGTTTCGAGGTTGAAATTGCCTTTTTCGTGAGGAATCCAGGCTACCATGACATACGTTGCGCCCAGGATTTTGGCGTCCTTGATCGTCTGCGCGGTGCTTTCGCTCAATTTCTTGTAATCAGCACCGATGGAGCGCATTTTGATACCGCGCTTGTCGAGCTGCTTGCGAAGTTCTTCGGTGGTCATGCCAGCGATGGGGCCTCCTTCCATTTCCGTAACGCCGAGCGATTTGATCGTATCCAGCGTCGCTTCGATGCCTTTGCCCCAGCTGCCGCGGAATGTATATGCCTGTAAGCCGATTGGCGCGGTGTACACCGGCTTACCCTGTGCAAAAAGGTCGCTTTCGCCCGTCAGCAATGCAGCAGCCAGACAGCCCAGACCGATTAGTTTTTTCATTGTCATCTCGTTGATTGTTTTAGATAGGTATTGCCAAAAAGTTACCGGTGGGCCGGGCCCCGGGAGCCCGGTCTAGCGAGACCCGGTCTCTGTTTAAAGCAATACCTGTTATTGATATACTAAAATCCGTCGGCCTTGATCTGCTTTTCGCTTAGCTCGCCGTACTTTTTGACTTGCTCCTTAATCTCCGACGCCTTGCCTACAAACACAAATTGCAGCTTATCCTTCGGAAAATAGGTGGCGATAATGTTCTTCGCCTGCGCGACCGTCAGCCCGTCGACCTTATTCTGAAAAGTATTGATAAAGCTTTCATCGAAATTGTAAATGAACATATCCGTCAGCAACCGGGCCAATGCACCCGCCGATTCGTAGTCAGGCGGGAAATCACCCTTCACGTAGGCCTTCGCGGATGCGAGGATTTCTTCGTTGATGCCGGTTTTATGCAGACTATCAAGCACGCTTAGCGCCATATCGATCGCCGGAACGGTCGTGGAGTTTTTTGTAAAAGTACTGATGCCAAATGTACCGGCATATTTGTAACGGGTAAAACGGCTGCCAGCGCCGTAAGTCAGGCCGGAATTGACCCGCAATGCATCATTCAGCCAGGAAGTAAACCGGCCGCCGAGAATGGTGTTGATCACGGTAACGGGTACGTAGTCCGGTGAATTATAATCAATTCCCTTGCCGCCGATCATGAATGTAGTCTCGCGAGCGTCGTCCTTGTTCACGAGCAGCACGCGGGCTTTGTCGAATTCCAGATTGGGGGCCACGCGTTTCACCATTCTTGCAGGCGCGGTTTTCCATTCGCCAAACAATGCGGTTACCTTTTTCTTCATATCCGCCGCTTTGAAGTCGCCCACAATCGAAATAGCGCCTTTTCCGGTGGTATAGTTGCTTTGGTAAAATGCTTTCACCGCTGTTACATCAATTTTTTCAACGGTCGATTTACTGCCGGTTGTGGGCGTCGCATAGGGGAAGTTGTTGAACAGGAATGCATTATAGTAATTTCCAATCACCGAACGCGGGCTTTCTTTGGCCTGCGCGAGTTCGAGCAGAGTCCGTTGTTTGTGTTTATCAAATTCGGTCGCATCGAAAACCGGATGTATAAGCACCTGCTGGATCAGTTCAAAAAGCTTTTCCTGATCTTTCACGGCAAATGAAGCCGCCAGGCCCGCATTGTCTTTTGAAGCGTATGTGGAAATGCTCGCGCCGACATAATCGGTCATTTCCTCGATCTGCGCCTTGGTGTATTTCTGCGTGCCGAAAAGCAATGCGTCGGCTGTCAGGCTGGCGAGACCATAGCGCTCGCCGTCGTTGATAGAACCGGCATCAAATACAGCCGAAACGTTGATCAGCGGCACCTCGTGCTGCTCCATGAGATACACGGTGAGCCCGTTTTTGAGTTTGAAAGTCTCGTAAGGCGGTACTTTGAAATTATTCTGCGCCTTGGCCGCGAATGCGCAGAGGGCGAGCAGTAGCATCAATATGTTTTTCATTCCAATTTGAATTTGAATGGCTGTTATTTCGATTTTTCGGGAAGCAGGTAGCCTACGGTGCGGTTGCGCTCGGTGAAGTATTGGGTTGCAACGCGCTTAATGTCGTCCACTGTGACCTTTTTGTAGTTTTCCGGCGCTTCAAACATCTTTTTATAATCACCAAAAAACACATCGTATGTCCCGAGACTGTTGGCCTTTCCATTGATGGTTTCAAGCGTGTGGTAGAATTCCATCAGTTTCTGGTTCTTCACTTTCTGCAATTCGGTGTCGGTCACGCCATTCTGAATGATCATATCGATCTGTTTTTCAATGGCTTTTTCAAGATCCGGTGCTGAAACGTTGTCACCGGCCACGCCAAAAACAATGAACAGCGTAGGATCGAAGCCGTTATCGAGCCCTGTGGACACACTGGAAGCGATGGTAGTGTCCATCACCAGCGATTTCACGAGCCGCGAAGAGTTGCCCGAACTCAGCAGGCTGCTGAACAAATCCAGCGCATAGTAATCGGCATGGGCGGTTTCGGGGACGTGGTATGCCAGGAGTATATTTGGCGTAGTAATGTCCTTGTAAGTCGTCACGCGCCGCTCCCCATTCTGAGGCGGCTCCACGGTTCGGATCTTCGGCGGCAGGCCACGCGCAGGAAGCGGCGCCATATACTGGTCGGCCAGTTTTTTTACCTGGTCAAATTTAATATCACCCACCACTACGACGGTCGCATTATTGGGCGAATAGTAGGTCTTAAAATAATTTTCCAGATCGGCTTGCGTCCAACTCTTAATATCCGATTCAAAACCAATCACGGGGAACATATACGGATGCTCCTGGAACGCCACGGATTGAACGAGTTCTCCCAGCAGCCTGTAGTTGCTGTTTTCGAGCCCGGTACTGCGCTCGGAAAGGACTACGCCGCGCTCGCTTTCCACCATTTTAGGGTCAATGGACAAGTGGCCGATGCGGTCCGATTCGAGTTTGAAAATCGTTTCCAATGCGTCTTTCTGAAACCAGTCGGTGTAGACCGTCACGTTTTCGGAAGTGTAGGCATTGTTGGAACCGCCGTTGGCTTCCATCACGCGGTCGAACTGCTTCGGGCCGTAGTTTTTGGAGCCGTTGAACATCATGTGTTCGAAGAAATGGGAGAGGCCGGTAATTCCGTGGACCTCGTTGCGCGAGCCTACCTTCCAAAAAAGGTACATATTGGCGGTGGGGATGGAATGGTCTTCCAGGACGAGGAATTTCATGCCGTTGGAGAGTGTGAAACCTTTCACATCCTCGGGCCGGGTTTGCGCATGCGCCACGCCGAGGCCCGTCAGCGCGGCCGCGGCGAATAGAATTTTTCGGAGCTTCATGAAGCAGGGATTGTTAATGAATGTGTAATGATAGCTATTTTTGGCACATTATAGACCTAAATCCTTTGTACCACCAATGAAGAATTACTTCTTTTCTTTACTCACGCTCCTAGCATTCAGCGCAGTAGCAAGTACGTCGCCCGACCAGCCTGCCAAAAAGCAGCGTTTTAAAGTAATGACCTACAATATCCACCATTGTAACCCGCCGTCGGCCGGCGATAAGATCGACGTGGAAGCTATTGCGAAGGTGATCAATGCTGAAAAACCCGATTTTGTGGCATTGCAGGAAGTGGATGTGAATACCGAACGTTCCGGAAAAGGCAAGAACCAGGCGCAGCAACTGGCCGAGCTCACAGGCATGAAATTCTATTTTTCCAAAGCGATCGATCACCAGGGAGGCGATTACGGCGTGGCTGTTCTGACCAGATTTCCGATCGTCGATTCGGCGAAATTCGCATTGCCGATCCGCCCGGAATTGAAGGAAGAAGACCGTACGATAGCCGCGGTAACCGTGAAATTGCCTGATAACCGCAAACTGATTTTCGCCAGCACGCATTTGGGTCTGAAAGAACCCAACCGCATGCTGCAAGCGGAAACCATTTGGAAGCATTTCCGTGAAACGGAACTGCCGATGATCCTCGGAGGCGATTTCAATGCGACCCCAGAAAGCCCGGTAATCGCCTATTTTGATAAATATTTCACACGCTCCTGCACCGATTGCAAGCCGACTATCCCGGTTGAAGTGCCTAAGAAGACCATCGATTTCATTATGCACAAGCAAGGCAGCAAACTCAAAAGTGCCAACACGAAGGTAATCGACGAGAAATATGCCTCGGATCACCTGCCCGTGACGGCCGAGTTTACATTAGACTGATATTTTCCTTGATCCAGTTCACCCGCACGATCCGGCTCTGCACACCATGTTCGGCAAAGAAATGCTGCCAATGCAGCTGCCGCGATGAAAGGTGGTCGGTAGGAGATTTGATTTCGATGAATGCGTAGTCGTCCTCATTCCAGACTAGCAGATCGGGGAAGCCGCGGGTGTTTTCGCGGAGGTTCAGCGCCATTTCGAGCATGATCTTGTGGATCTTTTCGGGGCTTAAAAGGGATGTTAATGTTAATACCTTGTCCAATGCGCCGTCGTACCAGGGCACGAGTACATTGGTAATGCCGTATTTATCCGCAAATGTCTGGCTTACGAGCTCGTCGATGATCTCGCGCGAATGCGCGGCGGCGAGCCGTTCCTTCAATTGCTCCGACCGTTTGAAATAGAAATCGGGCAGGAAGAAATCCGAGGGAATGCGTTGCAGCGGATTATGGATCGTCTGCACATTGGTATCGTAAATAATATCCCAGAAGAGCAGTCCGAACAATGCACGCCACGGCTCGTTTTCGCTGAAAAATGCATTGTAACCCTGCTCCTGGTAGTAAGTGATCGCCCCGAATTCCACACGGAAACGGAAAGAAATCGGTACTTCAATCGCTTCGGCAGCCTTCAAAGCCTGGGTCGTCCTTTTGACGGTCCGGGCCTTTTTGTTTTTGATCTTCTCATAAAAATCGAGGCTGAAAAAGCGCTCGTCGGCGTTTTGCGGGCTTTCGGCAATTTCCTCGCACAATGCCAGTGCCTCGTCGATCTCTCCCAGGTTATAGAGCAATCGCACGCGCCGCTCGCGGGCGGGGGCGTCGCCGGTAAGCTGGTAGATCGTGAGCGCCTGCGAGAGCATTTTCTTGCGTTCCAGCCAGGCGCTGACTTTTAATATGAATGTATTGAACGATGGTAAAGCCTTATGGCTCAGTCCGGTGCCGCTAGCTACGTGCCAGTTCATAAACCAGTCGTAGATTTCCTCCGGTGGGCGGTCGTTTTTGATGACGTCGAAAGTTTCCTTCATCAGGGACACCATTAAGGTGTCGTCCGCATCTTTCCGCGTATCGAACTGGATGGATAGGTATTGTTCATCGAATGACTGAAACCGCACATGCCCCAGGTCGCGGACTACGAACTCGGTCATATCGGCATAGCGGTTGCCGAAGAACAGGAATTTCATCAGCATTACTTCCGCTTCGAACGACACCTTTACCACCGGTTCAATTTCACTGATTACCTCGCACAGCACCGCGAAATCATATTCATACAGCAGCCACCGCACCAGGTCCGGTTTTTTAATGCTTTTGGAAGGCATTATTTCCGGTTTGAGCAGCCGGGTAACTTCAAGCAATTCGGGTTTGGTAAAAAGATCGATTACTTCCGCAAACCGGCCATCATGCGCTTCGCAGAGGGATTCGATGAAGCCGCCTTCGAGGAGTTCCGTAAGCACGGCAGGCATGTCCTCAATTTCGGAATAGGAAAGGCTGTTGGTACGGAAAAACGATTTGCTGCGGTTGCTGAAACGGATGAAGAGGCATTGAGCATCCTCCGAAAGCGACTCGTAATTGTCCAGAAATTCCAGCTCACTCTCATGCAGGATGTGCACGTAGCGCTTGCGTACGAACGCGAGCACGTAATTGAAATATTCGAGATAGTACTTGGGCGGCAAATCCGTGGGAAACACCTGTTCCCCGGCGAACGGGTCGGTTAACTGGGCAGACAAAACGGTTACTTTTTTAGTTGATGAAGAAATAAAGTTACCAAAAATATCTTTTTCAGGATATTAAAATTATCAATGCTTTTCATGGAAAAAGGGGCACGGGCGTTCTGAACCCGGCAAGTGAAGGACGGTTATATTAATATTTGGTTAATTAAAGCTTTTATAGAAAAATGAAAGGTAAAAATTGGATTATACGTATGATGGATGCTGTGTTTTGTTAAATGCGTAGTATATAATTAAGAAATTGGTTTACATTTGCTACCTATGGAAAACAATTTTACCTGCCCATGACAACATTAGATTCTTATGATTTTTCAGGGAAAAAAGCCCTGGTCCGCGTGGATTTTAACGTCCCGCTTAATGACAAATTTGAGATCACGGACGATACACGTATCCGTGCGACCATTCCGACAATCAGCAAGATTCTTAATGACGGCGGTTCCGTCATTTTAATGTCACACCTGGGTCGCCCCAAGGATGGCCCGACCGAAAAATACTCTCTGAAACACCTGGTAAACCCATTGTCGCTGATCCTCGGAAAGACAGTGAAGTTCGCCGACGATTGCATTGGTGAAAGTGCAACGGAGCTTGCCGCTGCATTGCAGCCGGGAGAAGTTCTGTTGCTCGAAAATCTGCGTTTTTATAAAGAAGAAGAAAAAGGTAACGAAGCGTTTGCTGAGAAACTTTCCAAACTGGGCGACGTGTGGGTAATGGATGCATTCGGCACCGCACACCGCGCGCACGCTTCCACAGCCGTGATCGGTAAATTCTTCACCGATAAAGTTTGCGGTTATGTGATGCAAGCAGAGCTGGATAACGCAGAGCGTCTTCTCGAACATTCAGAAAGACCTTTCACCGCTATTATGGGTGGAGCGAAAATCTCCGATAAAATCCTGATCATCGAACGCCTTCTTGATAAGGTCGACAACCTGATCATCGGCGGCGGGATGTCCTATACATTCTCCAAAGCACAAGGCGGAAGCATCGGCAAGTCGTTGCTCGAAGCCGACAAGCAGGAGCTTACGCTTGAACTCGTGGAGAAGGCGAAAGCAAAAGGTGTAAACCTGATCCTGCCTCTGGATACGGTGATCGCCGACAAATTTTCAAACGACGCGGAGCGTAAGGTAGTTGAAGCAGGTAGTATTCCTGATGAGTGGGAAGGTTTGGATATTGGTCCAAAAACCATTGAGATTTTCGCGGATATTATCAAAAACTCGAAAACTGTTCTCTGGAACGGTCCTATGGGTGTATTTGAGTTCCCGAACTTTGCAATCGGCACCGACGCAATCGCTAAGGCGGTAGTTGCGGTAACAGAAGAAAACGACGCATTCTCGCTTATCGGCGGTGGTGACTCAGCTTCTGCGATCAACAATGCAGGCTACGGCGACCGCGTGAGCTACGTTTCAACCGGCGGCGGCGCTTTGCTCGAATACATGGAAGGCAAAGTACTTCCGGGTGTAGCTGCACTTCAGGCATAAGCATTCCTTTTAGGTTTATAGCAAAAAAGAAATCCATCCCGCACATCGCGGGATGGATTTTCTGCATAACAAACCTAACTAATTTATGAACACTGGCCTCGTTCGGCCGGGATTCCACTCTTAATTGCCACCTGCGCGCTTCTGCAAATCATCAGAGCCGGTATTGCGCTGGCGGGCACCCTTCACATTCTGGTTACCGAAGTTATACGTGAAGGTCAATCTGAACTGGCGGCTTGGCCATTCGGAACGCACTTTGAAATCGATATCCTTGTAAACCGCGGTACCATTGAAGCGGTTAGTCCAGAAGATGTCGTTCACATTCAAACGGATCGTTCCTTTTTTGTTCAGGATATTCTTTTGCAGGCCTGCATTGATCATCCCCATCGGATGGGCTGCGTACAAGCCGTAGAACTGCCGACTGTTATACCATCCCGAGAGCTCGGCCGACCAACCTTTGCCGATCGTAAACTGGTTGCTGGCGTACATATTCCACGATACCTGCTTGATTTCCAGTTGTTGTTCGAGGTAATATGATTTGTAATGGTTGTAAACACCCGTAAAGTTCGCCTGCACTTGCCACCATTTAGTAACCGGTATCGGGAAAGAGACTGTCAGGCTGACGTTGTCCTGATTGTCAAGGTTATCCGACGTTACAAATGTTTTGTTCTCCGAAGCGATCTGCTGAGGCAGCTCATCCGCGATCATATCCTTAATGCGGCTGTAAGCCAGCGTCGTGTTCAAAGCATTTTTGTAAACGTGTACCAACTGGAACGAATGCGTGTATTGCGGTCTCAGGTTCGGGTTACCACGCTGAAACGTATACGGGTCAAGATAGAACTCGAACGGGTTAAGCGACTGGTAATTGGGACGGTCGATCCGACGGCTGTATGAAAGGTTGATCACGTTGTTGGTGTCCAGCTGATTCGACAGGAACACGCTCGGGAACAGGTTTACATAGTTTCTGTCGCGTTTCTGGTTCAAGGTGACCGAGTTACCGATCGAATGCGTATGCTCGGCGCGGAGCCCAACCTGATATTTGATCTTTTTGGAAAATGCACCCGCATAATTCGCATAAGCTGCATTCACATTTTCGGTGTATTTGAACCGGTTGGAGCGACTGGGGTCCAGCTTCCAGCTGTCGATGAAAGTTTCGAACACCATGTCATTATCCGAAGTCACAAAGCTGGATTTCAAACCGGTTTCAAACTTGCCTTTGCCGATCGGCTGCGTATAATCCAGTTTTGCCATGGCGATATTGATGTCCGAGGGCATATCGTTGCGGACGATCTCAGTGGCGGCATCATCTGGCGTGCCGTTCGCATTGAAATAACGGGTATCGAGGTTGCTCTCCTTTTTACCGCCGTAATGCACGTAGTCGAGATCGAACGTCAATTCCTTGCCTTTGTCATTGAACTGGTGTTTCAGGTTCACGTTGGAACTGATATTATTCATTTTGCCGCCATTGAAAACGTTGGTCCGGAATGAGCGCTGAAGGATAAGGTCTTCATTCAGGATCCGGGTATTGGTCTGTCCGAAAGGGTTGCTCCAATCGTTGTAGAACCCGGAAACTAGTACGCCTACCGTAGTTTTGTCCGTTGCAAAGTAGTCAAGACCGGCACGTACATTATAGTATTCCGATCTGTTGATACGCTCCGTTTTCTGGTCGAAAATGGTGACTTTACCTTCGTAGGGTATGGTGCGGTAGATGTCGTTGTTGTTAAATCCTTTGTTATAAAATGCGCCTGCGCTAATGAACGAGCTCACTTTTCCGGCGCGGTGATTAAGCGTTCCGTTCACATTCCCACGGCCATATTTTGCCCACGCGCCGCCGAGATTGATATTTCCGTTGGTGCCGTAGTTCTTGTTGCGCTTCATTTTAATGTTGATGATCCCCGAGTTACCGGCAGCGTCGTATTTGGCCGAAGGATTGGTGATCAACTCAATTTTCTCGATATTATCGCTGGGCGTGTTACGCAGGAGGGTGATGAGCTCTTGTTGGGATAAAAAGGTCTGTTTCCCGTCGATCTGAACAATCACACCTTCTTTGCCGCGCAGTTTTAGCTGCTCGTTCTGCTGATCGACCGTCACACCGGGAGCGCGTTCGAGCACTTCCAATGCCGTTGCGCCTGCGGACACAATGCTGTTTTCGACATTCACAACCGTCCGGTCGATTTCCTGTTCGATGAACGGCTTTTTAGCTACGACAGTCACCTCGTTCAGCGATTTTATGTCGGTTTTGAGGGTGACAGTAGGAAGGTTTACGGGAGCGTCTTTGATATTGAAGGGGTCACTGTAAGCTTTTTGATAACCTACCATCGAGATTAGCGTGAGGTACTTGCCAGCGGCAACCTGATCGAATGCGTACTTGCCATCCTCATCGGCTGCAATACCCTTTACAAGCAAAGAATCTTTGGCTTGCAGCAGGAGGATATTCACGAACGGGAACGGTTGCGACTTTTCATCCAGCACCGCGCCGGTGACTTTTCCTTTTCCGGTAAGAGGCTGGGGAGCTTGTGCGTGCACAAATCCACTGCCCAGCAGCAGCGCTGCAGTTAGGTTCATTAAGATTTTCATGGCTAATAGTTGAAAGTTCAGTGTACCGTGGGTGAGTTGTTCCATTAGGTACACTGCAAAGATAGGTACTTGGTATAGCATAGAACCTTTGATTACATAAATGGTTCTAATATTATATAAGTGGTGTGTGTCTATCTTTCGGCTTATAGATACAAAGGGATAAAAGGAAGTTGCATATAGGTTGTAAAAAAGTTTAAACGGTTAAATAGCTGTTTGAACGACGGAAGTGGCGAAGTTTCAACTTCGTTTTTTGCTTTTCCCCCAATCTCCCTACCTTTGCGTTTTAGATAGCATATATATATGACTGAACAAATTCTGATTTTAGATTTTGGCTCGCAGTACACCCAGTTAATTGCACGCAGAGTTCGCGAACTGAATGTTTATTGTGAAATCCACCCATACAACAACTTCCCCGAACTCACTCCCAACGTCAAAGGCGTCATTCTCTCAGGAAGCCCCTGTTCGGTAAGGGACGAAGACTCTCCCCGGATCGATCTCGACAAATTTCGCAAAATACTACCCCTGCTGGGCGTATGCTACGGTGCGCAATTGCTCGCACAGGAGCTGGGCGGCGATGTGAAGCCCTCACAACACCGCGAATACGGCCGTGCACGCCTGGAAATCGATGATACCGATTCTTCATTGCTCGCAGGTTTGTCGGAATCCTCGCAAGTCTGGATGTCACACGGTGACACGATCGTCCGCGCGCCTCAGAACTTCCACGTGATCGCTTCCACGGAATCCGTAAAGGTGGCGGCATTCAAGGTGGAGGACGAACTCACTTACGGTATTCAGTTCCACCCGGAGGTTACACACACCACCGAAGGCAAAAAGCTGTTGCATAACTTCGTTGTTAACATTTGCGGTTGCAAGCAGGAGTGGACGTCCGAGTCATTTGTGGAGCACACCATCGACCAGCTTCGTCAAAAACTAGGCGATGACAAGGTTGTAATGGCATTGTCGGGAGGTGTGGATTCTACGGTTGCCGCAACGCTCGTACACCACGCGATCGGTCAGAATTTATATTGTATTTTCGTTGATAACGGCCTTTTGCGTAAGGATGAATTTGAGCAGGTGCTCCATTCTTACCAGGATATGGGCCTCAATATCAAAGGTGTCGATTCTAAATCGCACTTTTACCAGTCACTCGACGGGCTAAGTGATCCGGAAGCGAAACGTAAGGCGATCGGAAAGTCGTTCATCGATATTTTCGATCAGGAAGCGCATCTGATCGAAGACGTGAAATGGCTTGGCCAGGGTACTATTTATCCCGACGTAATCGAATCCGTTTCGGTGAAGGGACCTTCGGCTACCATCAAATCGCACCACAACGTGGGTGGTTTGCCCGATTTTATGAAATTGAAAATTGTCGAACCGCTGAATACACTGTTCAAAGACGAGGTAAGGGCGGTTGGACGTACACTGGGAATTGACGAGAAGATACTGGGCCGTCACCCGTTCCCGGGCCCAGGCCTGGCGATCCGTATTTTGGGAGAAATCACTGCCGAGAAAGTGGCGATTTTGCAGGAAGTGGACGCTATCTTCATCGGAGGTCTCCGCAAATGGGATCTTTATAAAGACGTTTGGCAGGCCGGTGCCATGCTGCTGCCTGTGCAGAGTGTAGGCGTTATGGGCGATGAGCGTACATACGAGCGCGTAGTCGCGCTGCGGGCCGTAACTTCGGTCGACGGTATGACAGCCGACTGGGCGCATTTGCCATACGATTTCCTCGCGGAAGTTTCGAATGACATTATCAATAAGGTAAAAGGGGTGAACAGGGTCGTTTACGACATTTCTTCGAAACCGCCGGCTACCATCGAATGGGAATAACGAATATAAAAAAAGCGGACATCGTCCGCTTTTTTTATATGTGGTGTTTTCGTAAAATGTCAGGATCGCCCGACTCCGCGGCTTAGTAAGCTCAACACGAAAAGAACGAGGAATACGAAGAAAAGAATTTTAGCAATTCCGGCTGCACCTGCGGCTATTCCGCCGAATCCAAGGATACCGGCAATGATAGCGATGACGAGAAATATTACGGTCCATCTAAGCATGATTGACAAGTATTTAGGTTTTTAATTATTGATTTCTGATTCAATAGTTACCAAATATGTGCCAGCATCTCACAGCCGCTCCAAATGCCCTAAACGGCTGGAATCGCTTAAAAATGAGGTTTTTTGTGGAGAATGATGCACAGTTTCAAGGGATTCCGTTAATTTGCGGTTTAATCAAATTACTAATGTTCTAATGAAGTTTAATTTATCTGTGCTATTGCTGGTCGCGCTTGCGTTCCGGGTTTCAGCACAAAGTGACCGTTGGCAGCAGCGCGCGAAGTATCAGATGGAAATTGATTTTGATGCGGTCAAACACCAGTACAAGGGCACCCAAAAACTCGTCTACACTAATAATTCTCCCGACACGCTCCAAAAGGTATTTTATCATTTATACCTGAATGCATTCCAGCCAGGCAGCCAGATGGACGTGCGCTCGCGCTCCATCAGCGACCCGGATTCAAGGGTGAAGGACCGCATTTCCAAATTATCGCCTTCGGAAATCGGCTATGAAAAAGTGCTTTCGCTGAAACAGAATGGCAAATCGCTGAAATACGAGGTGGTAGGGACGATTCTGGAAGTAACTCTCAACGAGAAAATCCTTCCGAAGTCGAATCATACTTTCGAAATGGAATTCGAAGCACAGGTACCGTTACAAATTCGTCGCACGGGCCGTAACAACAACGAGGGCATCGACTACTCGATGGCGCAGTGGTATCCCAAAATGTCGGAATACGATTATGAAGGATGGCACGCCAATCCTTACATCGGTCGCGAATTCTACGGAATCTGGGGTGATTTCGATGTCAAAATTACGATGGATGCGGCCTACACCATTGCCGGAACGGGCTATCTGCAGAACCCTGACAAAATCGGTCACGGGTATTCCAATAAAAATGTGACGCACAAACCGGGCGAGCGCCTTACCTGGCATTTCGTAGCGCCGGACGTTCACGACTTTATGTGGGCAGCCGACCGCGATTATCAGCACGATGTCGTGAAAGTGGATGATAACCTTGACCTGCATTTCTTCTATCAGACCGATACGCTGGCTAATGTTTGGAAGCAAATGGAGCCGCTCGCGGTGCGTTCGTTCAAGATCATGAACGAGCAGTTTGGACGCTATCCCTACAAACAATATTCGGTGATCCAGGGCGGCGATGGCGGAATGGAGTACCCGATGGCGACGCTGATCACCGGTCGGCTGAACCTCCACGCATTGACGAGCGTGACGGTGCATGAATCGATCCACAGCTGGTTTCAGGGGGTTTTGGGAACCAATGAATCCAAATACCCATGGATGGATGAAGGTTTTACGACCTATGCGCAAAATATTGTGATGGGCGAGTTGTTTCCTTCGAAAGGCGATCCGCAACGCGCTGCTACCACTAGCTACCGCAGTTTAGTGAAGTCGGGAACGGAAGAGCCGCTTACTACGCACGCCGATCATTACAATACCAACAAAGCATACAGCATTGCCAGCTATAACAAGGGCGCGGTTTTCCTTAACCAGCTGAATTATATTATGGGTAAGGAAATATTTCAGCGCGCCATAAAGCGATATTACGCCGAATGGAAGTTCAAACATCCCAATCCGACCGATTTGAAACGCATTATGGAAAAGGAATCGGGCCTGGAACTGGATTGGTTTTGGGAGAATTTTGTGGGAACAACCAAGACGATCGATTACGGCATCCGTGAAGTGTTGGCTAATGCCGGCAAAACCGATGTGGTGCTGGAAAGGATCGGGCAAATGCCCATGCCGCTGGATGTGGTCGTGAGCTATAAGGACGGAACACAGGAGAATTTTTACATTCCGCTCGAAATTATGCGCGGCGAAAAGGCTGAGAAATGGTATTCTAAAACCACGCAAATGGCTGACTGGGGCTGGACTTATCCTGAATATTCCTTCACCATTGACCGGAACATTGCCGACATTCAGACGATCGTGATCGACCCGAGCCAGCGCATGGCTGATATCGAAGTTGATAACAATACCTGGCCTACGGTTCCAAAAACCGCTCCGCGTTTCAAGGCTTCAAAAGTGAAATAGTTACCGTCCGAACCGAAAAGAGGCACCGACGCGCCATCCCATCCCCTGGAAATGGGAGCCATGGAATTGCGCGACGGCCTCCAACCGGACGATCCGCATGATATTATCAATTCCATAAACCGCTTCTGAATAGTTTCGCATTGTGGGTACACGCAGATAATGCAGCTGCAACGTCTCCGAAATGCCGGTTACGCGCAATGCCTGTATGCGTGTGAGCAGGAAATGCTGCATGGTCCAGGTTAAATGTGTCTGGAAAAACCACTTCGAAGTACTGTAACGGTAATAGGGCAACATCCGGAACTGATCGGGTGGGTAGACATACTGGAAGAAGAATTCGTTGCCCATGAAGTGCTGATAGTCCGGAAAGTACATCTTTTTTGTGCTTAAGAAACCACCGCCGTTGATCAGATATTCGAGGTTGCTGCGCGGCCCGAGGCTCAAATCCTGCCGGATGGTACCTTGCAATAACGAATAATCGGAATCTCCCAGAAAGCCCAACCCACTTTTGTAATTGACAATAAAAGCCGGCCCCCGACTTCTCAAATAGCGTTTTTCACCATTTCTGATCAGGTATCTTCTCCACGGCCGCAATGTGGCGGTAATATCGAATATCCACGCATTATGTTCTTCAAAACCGGTGTTATCCAACTCGCGGTTAACCGGCCTGTTAGGCGTAAACCCGAATTGATTCCAGAAAATAATCGGTCGCGCGCTTTCCTGGTTGAAAAGCTCCTTACGATGTTCAAAATCCAGGCTTGCGTTCAGGCTCAGTACGTCGCCGATATTGCGGAGCGTGTATTGGATATGGCCGTATTGTTTCTGGTAAACCTTCATCAGGCTGCGGTCGACAAAGCGCGCGGCAATACTGTTGGGCAAGGGTGGGATAGGGTCACGATTGTTAATCTGCGACGCCATTTCTCCGCCGGAAAGTCCCAGATTCCAGTTTCTCCCGCCGATATTCGTTTCGAGATTTCCATACAGCCGCTTCCGGCCAAAAGAATAGCGCACCAAAGGCCGCAGACTGAAATACGCCGATTTACCCCATCGCTTCTGCCATTCGGTGATGAAGTTAATCGCGTTTCCTTCGACAGAATTATAGCTGATGGATAGCAACGGACTTTTGAAATAGAAAGAATTTCGTTTTCCGAGCGCGTAAGTATTGCCGAGAATCAGATGCACAGGTTTGAAATGTGTCGAGTCAGGTTTTGTTTTGACCCTGACAGAGTCCTTGACGACTTTGATGCTATCCTGGGTGACATAGCTCGAAACTTCCGATTTTGTCAGCGGGATGGGGCGCAACGTCTGCCAGTAAATAGTGTCGCGCTTGTTCGCCATCGAATCGATCACGATGGAATCCTGCCGCACGAGCCGGTCGTTGCCCAGCTGTTCTTTTTGTTCTTTTTTCTGCTGTTTTTCGTATTGTTTGGTGAGTTTTCTGAAATTTTTGGTTGAAAACTCCTTCTGTGCCTGGATTAGGTTTTCGAGATCTTTGCCACCTTTTACTTTGGGGGCATCTTCTTTTTTATGATCTGCAATGTTGATGTCTTCCCGCAGGCCGGGATCTACGTCGAGTTTCTCGTAGGTTAATGAAACCAGGTAACGGAATTCACCCGCGAAGCCAAGGTAGCTGCCATTCAGCCGGAACTGTTGATTGACCGGAATCCAGGCGCCCTGCACCGGACTGAATAGCTGTTTGGCCGAAATGTTCAAGCCGCTGGTTGTAGTTTGCAAGTCGTAGCTATGGATTGCCCAACGGTCTTCAAGTATAAACAGGCTTCCCTTAAAAACCCCTTCGCCGTAAGCTTTTGGGATAACCTTTATTTTATTGACGATCTGGCCTCTTTCTTCGAAATAGCCTTCGTATTCAAATTTGTAATAGGCAAAAGATTTGGGGGATAATGGAGAAATCGTGCCGGCTATTTCAGGGCTGTACAAACTGGCGAGAATGTACTCGTTCGGGGAAGGAATGCTGTTGTCGAGGCTGTTGCGTGTGGAAATAATGCGCTGGCTGTAATTGTTGGGGCGCCGGTATTTGATCTCCGCCACGCTTTCGTTCAGAATGGCTTTACCTTGCTGCACGCCCTCTTTTTTCAACCTTTTTTGAAGCAGGAAAGGGATCTTGGTGGCTACGCCCGTACTTCTTGAATATACTTTCGCCGTATAACCTCGTACCTGCAACTGGTGAAAACGTGCTTTGGCAATAGCCCGCCGCATAATGCTGTATGCCGGATCTTCCTTCGATTTGCCGACGGTGGCTTCCTGTAAGCTGAGTGCCTGCTCTTCCATGGTCACGTTCAGTTCGGTGAAATTGTTGCCGATTGTGAGCGTTTTGGAAATGCTTTTAAAACCCAAATACTGAAAAATGATCTCATAATTGCCGGGCGCGAGGCTGAATTCATATTCACCTTCTTCATTGGCCATCGTGCCGTTGCTCGTGCCTTTCACCGCGATGCCCGCGTAGGGAAGAGCCTCGCCGTTTTTTGTCGTAATGCGGCCCCTGATCCCACCGGCCCGGGAGAATTGTTGCACTGCCAGTAAAAGCATCAAGAATGCCAGAAAACGCATATAGTCGGGTGTAAAGTGCTGATAGCGGTGGTTAGAGGGCAGGTATGTTGTGCAACAAATTAGCGCAATTAGCACAAATTACATGACAATCCTGACCACCGCTATTCACTTTACTTATAGAACCGTACCAGCGATGTGGCGGGCAACAAAAAAGCGGCATGCCGGAGTTCCGGTATGCCGCTTTCAAACAGATATTTTTGACTTAGTCACACTCGCCGTCGACGGTACAATTCGCACCATCGGCCAGGCTCACGAGCGGTTTCGGATTCGCCTTTTCCCACTCGCCGAACGATTGCTGCAAAGCCCCAAGGAAAGTTTCGGTGTGTTGTGCTCCTGAAACCGCATATTTGCGATCCAGCACGAAGAACGGAACGCCTCGCGCACCAACCTGCTGTGCTTCGTACACATCCCTGCGCACGTCCTCGCTGAAACGCGTCCCTTCGAGTACCGCTCTCAGCTCAGTGGCGTCGAGGCCTATTGCGGTGCCCAGTTCTACCAGCGTATTGTGATCGGCCGTGTTCTTACCATCCGTAAAATAGGCTTTGAACAATTGTTCCTCAGCGGCGTCGCCCAGCCCTTTTGTTTTGGCAAATTGCAAAAACCGGTGCGCATCGAACGAGTTCGCGAGCACGGCTTTGTCCATATTATATTCCAAACCCACTTCTGCGGCCATATTGGTCACATGATCATTCATTTGTGCCGCATAATCGGGCGTCCAGCCTTTCGTTTCGGCCAGGTATTCGTTAATGCTCTTGCCGGGTTCGGTTTTCATCTGAGGGTTCAGCTGAAAACTTTTCCATTCCACTTGAATCTGGTCCCGCTGCGGAAATTCTGCCAGCGCATGCTCGAAGCGCCTCTTGCCGATATAGCAAAACGGGCACATTACATCACTCCATATTTCAACTTTCATAACATTCGTGTTAATTCGCGGTCTGCCGCGTTGTTATCCGTGGTACCTAAAAGCCACTAAAACAAAAGCCTATATCGATATAAAAAGTTCTTCATGCGCCCGGCGCACTTTCTTCGCATGCACATAAGGGTCTTTTTCCGCGTCGCGGTAGCCCAATGCGAGGATCACCACGCTGCGCAGACCTTTTTCGCGAAGTCCGAGGATTTCATCTACCTTGGCTGCGTCGAAGCCTTCCATCGGCGTAGCATCCACCTCTTCGGTAGCGGCAGCCACCAGCCCGTGGCCCAGGGCAATGTAAGCCTGGCGTGCAGACCAGTCGAAATTTACATCCTCGCTGCGGCTGAGGATACCGCCATTAATGCTGCTGTGAAAACCTGCCAGCGATTCCATGCTCACATTGCGGGTCGAGGCAACAAGTTTGAGATAATCCTCTACATGCTGCGAAGTCAGCTTCTCCCACACCGCGAAAATCAACAAATGTGAAGCGTCCGGTATTTGCGCCTGGCGGGTCGCGGCTTCATGATATATTCTGTCTTTCAGTGCTTTATCTTCTACGATCACGATATTGTAAGGTTGCAAACCTACCGAAGAAGGTGCCAGTTTGATCGCTTCAAGGATATTGTCCAGTTTTTCCTGGGGGATTGTCTGGCCATTCATGCGCTTGGTAGCATAGCGCCAGTTCAATTTTTCTATTAACTCGCTCATTTTTATCTAAGTTTGGTGTGCCGTTTACGAATCGACATGCAAACTTAATTAAATTTGCTATACATTTGTAAGTAGTATACAAAAGGATAGTGAAAAAATCAGCTATGGAAAAGACAAAGGAATCGCACCCGCACACCCTGGACGAATGCACCAAAAGCATCCTCCCCGTACGCGACGCATTGGAAGTACTCAGCGGCAAATGGAAGCTGCCTATCATTATATCCCTTATGTTCGGTAACAAACGCTTCTCGCAAATCGCGAAGGAAGTGCCGGGCATTACCGACAAAATGCTCTCGAAAGAGCTGCGTGAACTGGAATCGAACGACCTTGTGAAGCGGACGGTTTATGATTCTATTCCGGTGGTTGTGGAGTATTCGCTGACGGAGTACGGGCATTCGCTGAAAGTCGTGATCGCGACACTGCGGGATTGGGGTGCCGCGCACCGGAAGCGGATGATGGTGGAGAGTTAAGCGCTGATAACACAAAAAAGCAACCGGTGAAGGTTGCTTTTTTACTTAATGTCAAAATCAGAAAACCGATTACCCCAACTGGTTAATGCAGTTCAAATCTTCGAACGCCACTTTCAGACGCGAGATCATGCTCTCTTCGCCTTTGCGTAGCCATACGCGTGGATCGTAGTATTTTTTGTTTGGCGAGTCTGCGCCTTCGGGGTTGCCGAGTTGGGATTGCAGGTAGCCTTCTTTCGCTTTGTAATAGTTGAGAACACCTTCCCAGGTCGACCATTGCATGTCGGTGTCGATGTTCATTTTGATCGCACCGTATTCGATCGCTTCGCGGATTTCTTCGCGGGATGAGCCTGATCCTCCGTGGAATACGAAGTTAACAGGCAGGTCGCCGGTTCCGAATTTCTGTTTGATGTACTCTTGTGAGTTGCGAAGGATTTTCGGCTCCAACTTCACATTACCTGGCTTGTATACCCCGTGAACATTACCGAATGCAGCTGCAATGGTGAAGTTAGGGGAGATTTTAGAAAGTTCTTCGTAAGCGAATGCCACTTCCTCAGGCTGCGTGTACAGTTTCGAGCTGTCAACATCTGAGTTATCAACACCGTCTTCCTCGCCACCGGTCACGCCAAGTTCGATTTCAAGTGTCATACCCAGTTTCGCCATGCGCTCGAAATATTTAGCGCAAATCTCGATGTTTTCCTCGATAGGCTCCTCCGAAAGGTCGAGCATGTGCGAGCTGTACAATGGCTTACCGTATTGATCGAAATAACGCTCGCCAGCATCCAGCAAACCGTCGATCCAGGGAAGGAGTTTCTTAGCGCAGTGGTCCGTGTGAAGGATCACCGGAACTTCGTACAATGCCGCCATCTGGTGTACGTGCATCGCACCCGAGATACCGCCTGCGATAGCCGCTTGCTGGTTGGCATTTGAAAGGCTTTTTCCTGCATAAAATATAGCACCGCCATTCGAAAACTGTACAATGACAGGGCTGTTAACCGCTTTGGCTGTTTCCAGGACCGCATTTACCGAGTTGGTACCTACCACGTTAACCGCCGGAAGGGCATAGTTGTTTTCGTTGGCGTGGCGGAAAATTTCACTAACTCCATCGCCGGTTACAACACCGGGTGCAAAGCGTTTTGTCGTTTCGCTCATAGTAATAAAGGATATTTTTTCAAGAATTAATTTTACAATTCAAGTGTCGGCCCTGAATTGTACGGCAATCTTCGCAAGTTAGCTATTTTAGGGCGAAATGACCGAGTTATGTATGGTTTATTATGGGTTGAAACGAAGATTAATCCAGCATTGACCGTTTTGGCGCAATCTGTGTATCTTTGAAAATCATTGCAAAAAATGGGGCCGCAGCCCGCATGTTTAAGAAGAACCTTCACGAATGAATTCCAAACTGATCCGGACGATTTTCCTGGCCCTCGCATTCGGCTTTCTGGTGCTTTGGGTGCTCGAATTCCGGCGCGCCGGGCTGTTAGAAAGCTACTGGCTGTTACTGTTGTGCATTGTTTGCTTTTTGCTATTCCAATTCAGCCGGTTGAAAGCTGCCACGCTTGCGAAACAGGCAGGGGAGCCGGAGGCTGTATCTAAAAAATCCACCAGTCCGTTGGTCCATTCCAAACCTGGTAAAAATCCGAAGAAATGAACCTGATACTCCTGGTTACGACCATCATATTCTTCATGCTGGCGGGCTACTACGGGGCCGTGCGGTCGGTGTTGCTGGATGTGTGGATCGACCGGTATTCGCTCCGCCATGAAAAAAACGAGCAGGTGGAGCAAACGCTCTACTGGCGCCGCATTCTGAGGATGATCCGTCTGCTGGCCGTTGCATTAGGCTGCTTTATGGGTGTAATCACCGTTTTTCCTTTGTTTGAACTGAACACAGAAACGCAGAATTGGTTGCTAATCGCCCTGCTTTTTGCGGCGATGGCAGTTTTGTGGATGGTCTGCTATTCGAGTTGGGTCAAAATCGGCCGGAGTTTTCCAAAGGTGCTCGATTTAAAAGCATTTCCGGTTAGGTTCGGTGAGTGGCTGATGACGCCGCTGTATTGGGTGATCGAGCCGTTTGTGAAAGAAAATATTCTGTCGCCTTCATTACGTGACGACATCATATCCGCCGATGACCCCGATTTCGACGACCACAGTATTGAGGAAAAGATGTTTATCAATGCATTGGACTTCAAAGATTTGCGAATCAGGGATTGTATGATCCCGCGCACGGAAATATCGGCCGTGAATGTGAATGCGAGCATCGAGGATTTGCGGACGGCCTTTCTCACCAGCGGTCACTCCAAAATCATTGTACATAAAGAATCGGTGGACGAGGTGCTGGGCTACTGCCATGCATTGTCGTTGTTTAAAAAGCCCAAGGAGATCAGCAGCATCATTACGCCCATTCTGATCGTGCCCGAAGCCATGGCTGCGCGCGACCTGATGCTGCGCTTTCTGGAAGAGCGCAGGAGTATTGCGTTGGTAGTGGACGAATTCGGCGGGACATCGGGCCTGGTGAGCGTAGAGGACGTGGTAGAGCAGATTTTCGGGGAGATCCAGGATGAATACGATACGACGGAAGACTGGACGGAACGCCAGCTCGACGAACACACCTATATGCTCAGCGCACGTCATGAGCTCGATTACCTGAATGAAAAATATGGCTGGGAGCTTCCGGAAGGAGACTACGACACCGTCGCCGGTATGCTGATCCACTTCTACGGCGATTTGCCCGATGAAAACGAAGTTGTCGAAATGCCGCCGTATTCTTTTCAGATCGTTTCCGTACAGGATACGCGCATTGAATTAGTAAAACTGACGATCGAAGACCGAAGATCCGAGCGCACCGGTCACAATTAATCAGAGATTATCAAGCCTAAAACGATTCCTATGATCAGATTTGCCCGGATTTTAGTTTTAATACTACTATTTCCAATCCTCGCATTTGCCCAGCAGGCAAAGCTCAAATCTGAAATCGAGACCATTAGTAAGGACGCAAAAGGCATTGTGGGCGTGGGGGTAATGGATTTAAAGACAAGGGAAACGCTGCTGATGAACCAGGAACATAAGTTTCCCATGCAGAGCACGTTTAAATTTCCGCTGGCAATAGCGGTGCTGGATCTGGTGGATAAGGGGAAATATAAAATCAACCAGAAAATTCACGTAAAAAGTGCCGGGCTCGACCCGGAGACGCACAGCCCGATGCGCGACAAACGTCCGAACCAGGATTTCGACATTACGATCGGCGAACTCCTGAGCTACTCGGTTTCTGAAAGCGACAACAATGCATGCGACATTCTTTTCGAGCTCGCCGGCGGCACTAAAAAAGTGAATGAGTATATTCATTCGTTGGGCGTGAAAGATATTGCGATCGTAGCGACCGAAAAGGAAATGAAAGCAGGCTGGGACGTGCAGTATACCAACTATGCCCGCCCCTCGGCCTACCTGCAATTGCTGCAAATCGCGTATGAACGTAGAAAGCTGTCGAAAGCGAGCCATGATTATCTTTGGAAAATGATGGTGGAAGGGCCTACCGGATTAAAAAGGATAAAAGGGTTGCTTCCAAAAGGCACGGAAGTGGCGCACAAAACGGGCACTTCGGGCACGAATGACAAAGGAATATCCGCAGCAACCAACGATGCGGGGATTATCAGGCTGCCCAATGGAAAGGACATTGCGGTCGTAGTGTTCGTTTCCGACGCTGCCGCGAACATGGATACGCGCGAGCTGGTGATTGCCCGCATCGCGAAGTCCGTTTGGGACTACTACGGCAGCAAATAAATAAGAATATTAAAGAAAACCTGTGCGGATTACAGTCGAGAAAATAGGCAAGAAGTTCATCAAAGAGTGGATTGTCAGAAATGCCAGCTTCGAACTCGCTGCTGGCGAGAAATATGTATTTGTGGGCCCGAATGGAAGCGGGAAATCTACATTGTTACAACTGTTAACGGGTGTGATCCCGGTTTCGGAAGGGAAAATCGCTTATACCGACGTTACCGGTAAGGAAATCGAAACCGACCATTGGTATAAACACCTTGTCATCGCGGCGCCTTATCTGGAACTGATCGAGGAGTTTACGTTGCGGGAGCAGATCGAATTTCATAACAAGTTCAAACCCTTTAAAAACGGCATTTCGGCGAGAGATTTTGAGGATTTTATCCAACTGCCTCATGCGAGCGGGAAGATTATCCGGCATTTTTCGTCGGGTATGAAGCAGCGGGTGAAACTGGGGCTGGCATTCCTGTCGGATGTGCCAGTGGTTTTTCTGGATGAGCCAACAACAAATCTGGACGTGCAAGGCATCAATTGGTACCTCGATCACGTAATGGATAATACACAGAACCAGTTGGTTTTACTGGGTTCAAATGTGCAGCAGGAATACGAATTTTGTAAAAATATCATCTCGGTTTCTGCGTTCAAATAGAAAAAACATGCCGCGCGGACTATGCAGAAAACTTTACGGCTTCTCTTCATATCGTTTCTGATCATCGTCCGCACAGCCGACCATTCGCAGGCTGCTTCGGCTTATTTTATCGAAAACAAGGGGCAATGGGACAGTGACGTCCGTTTCCGCGCCGCCATTCCGGGCGGGTTCCTGTTTTTGAAATCGCATTCACTGCTTTACGTATTGTATGAGGGCTCGAAAATCTCCGCAATGCACGCGAAGGGACACACCCAGGCGCCGGGTGCACGGGGGGACGCGAGCGTACCTGACCTGCGCGCGCACGGAGTGGAAGTATCGTTCCTCCATGCATCTCCGAATGTGCGATATAAGCCTTTAAAGGAAGGCAAAGGGCATTTTAATTACTTTCTCGGAAATGATGCCAAAAACTGGGCGAGCGGTGTGAAGGGTTTTGAAGAGGTTGTATATGAAAATATTTACCCCGATATCGACCTCCGCATTTACGTCAACCAGGCGAAGCTGAAATATGAATTCATTGTCAAGCCCGGGGCCGACGCTTCCCGGATCAGTTTTCAGTATAAAGGCGCTGAGGAGGTGTCTTTGAATGAATCAGGACAGATTGTGATTAAAACTTCGGTGGGGGATATCAAAGAAGCCCAGCCGTATTCATTTCAAACGGGTAGCAATGCCCGCACTGCGGAGGTGGCTTCTGCATTTCGCATGTCCGAAAATCATATCGCGCATTTCGAACTGCCTGCCGGTTATAACAAAGCATTGCCGCTTACGATCGACCCGGAACTGATTTTCTCGACCTACTCGGGTTCAATGGTCGACAACTGGGGCCACACCGCGACGTATGACGATGAAGGTAACCTCTATTCCGGCGGCACGGTATTCGGTAATAATTTTCCCGCGACGACAGGTGCATTTCAGGTCAAATTTGCTGGATTTGTCGATGTTTCGATCATGAAGTTCAACCCCGCCGGTTCGGACCTCCTGTATGCTACTTTCCTGGGGGGCGACGCGACAGACGTGCCTACCAGCCTGATCGTGAACAGTAAAAAAGAACTGCTCATTCTGGGAACAACCTCCTCCAAAGATTATCCCTTAACGAAGGCATTTCAATCAACATTTGGCGGAGGAACGCGTATGACGCCTATCTCGGGCCTCGACCTGCTCAATGGCAGTGACCTTTTCATCTCAAAGCTCAGTACAGACGGAAAACAGCTTACCGGTTCGACATTTCTGGGAGGAAGCGGTAATGACGGCGTGAGCGTCACGGACGATGTGGCGATCCGGAATTACGGCGATAGTTTTCGTGGCGAAATAGGAGTCGACAACAGCGACCGCGTTTATATTGTTTCTTCCACCAATTCAGCCAATTTCCCACTGAAAAATCCTTCGCAAGGCAAGTTGGGAGGTGGCCAGGACGGGATAGTGGTCAAACTTTCCGCCGGGCTTGATCAATTGCTATGGTCGACCTACCTGGGCGGGGATAAATGGGATGCAGCCTATTCATTAAAAGTAACAGCTAGTGGAGAAGTATACACCGCGGGCATTTCGCAAAGCGGTAACCTGCCCACCAAAACAGGCGCTTACCAACAGGCATTGAAAGGGAACGAGGACGGTTTTGTGGCCCGTTTTGTGAATGACCAGCTCTCGGCATTGACTTACCTTGGAACCGATAAGCAGGATGGGGCCTATTTGCTAGATATCGATCAGGCCAATCAGGTTTATGTGTACGGTCTTACGATGGGCAGCTATCCGGTCAGCCAGAGCGTGTACCAGAATGCAAAAAGCGGGCAGTTTGTGCAAGCATTGAATGCTTCATTGTCGCAATCGTTGTTCTCGACGGTGATAGGCTCCGGACGCGGCACCCCGGATATTTCCCCGACGGCGTTCCTGGTGAGTGAATGCGGGAATATTTACCTCGCCGGCTGGGGTGGAAATGTAAACAGCGGCACCAATAACAACGTGACCAGCAGTACCACGGGCCTGCCCGTCACCGAGGATGCTATTCAGCCTACCACGAACGGAAACAACTTTTACATCGCAATTCTAGAACAAGGCGCAAAATCATTGCTATATGCCACATTTTTCGGAAGCCTCGCGCGAGACCCGCGCCTGCAAGGCGATCATGTGGACGGCGGAACCAGCCGGTTCGATAAAAATGGTATGATTTACCACGCTACATGCGCCTGCGGAGGCAGCCACTTTCCCGCCACGCCCCAGGCCTGGTCGGAAACTAACAATAGCGACAACTGTAACAATGCGGCATTCAAGATTGATATCGACCGTTTGAAAGCGGATTTCGACGTGTATGCCGGGCAAACCAAAGACGTGCTGCGCGGTTGCCCGCCGCTGGAACTGACATTCGTGAATACGAGCGAAGGCGGGGTAGATTATATCTGGGAAGTCAATGGAAATACCATTTCGAGAGAAGAGGGGCAATCGGAATATGTTTTTACGAAACCGGGGGAATATACAGTGACCCTTACGGCCTACAACCGGTTGAGCTGCAAGCGAATGGATGTGGCTGAAAAGAAGATCATTGTCGAGACATTGGCGACAAAGGTAACAGGGGATACCACGGTCTGTGAAAACAGCACGGTAAAACTGAGCGCCAGCGGCGGTACGCAATATAAATGGTCACCGACCGCCGGGTTGAACAATGCAAACATCGCCGCGCCGACTGCAACGGTCAAAGAAACAACTGAATACACGGTTGAAATCAGCAATGCTACGGGCTGCAAAGTCACTGAGCGGGTGAAAGTAGGCGTCGAGAAAAAGGCGGACTTCGTGGACATGCCTGATACCGAAGTATGCCAGGGCGCGACTGTGACGCTCACCGTGTCGGGCACGGCCCCGCAATACAAATGGCATGCTACGACCGGTTTGCAGGAAACGACGGGGAAATCCGTGACCGTAAAACCAACGCAAACGACGACCTACATCATCGAAGGCTTATATGAGGACGGCTGCCGACCGCTTCGCGAGATTACCGTGAAGGTCGACCAGTCTTATGCTCCCGATTTTGAAGTAGTGCAATCCGGTGGTGCCTGTAACGAGCCGTTTTCCTATTCACTGGCCAGCAAAGGCGGCCATGCGCAGCGCTACGAGTGGAATATGGGTACCGGTAACCCCATGACTGCCCAAGAGGTGAAGAACTACATTTACGAAGTCCCGGGGGAATACACGATTACACTCACAGCCTACAATGCAGCCGGCTGCTCGCTTACGGCGTCCAAAAAAATCAGCGCTGAGCCTGCATTTACATTAAGCAACGTCATTACCCCCAACGGCGACGGGAAGAACGACTTTTTTATCGTCCCGGTGGCCTCGTCGTCCCTGGAAGTTTTCAACCGCTGGGGCAAATCGATCTTCAAATCGGCTGATTACAAGAATGATTGGGGGAGGGGAATTGCCAATGGGACTTACCTCTACGTAGTCGACACGCCGCGGGGTAATCATTGCAAAGGCTGGGTAGAGGTCTTGGAATAGCGGGGTTTTGATTGTATTGGGAGAGGTGTTAACTTTATGTTGATTAACACACTTTTAAACATTCGATCAAAATGAAAAAACTTATTTCGATACTCTGCTTAGTATTAACAGTAACCTTCGCAAAAGCTCAAAGCAACTTCGGGAAGCATATTGATGATAAAAGCGCGATTGCAGCGACGGCGCTTCCGGCTAAGATGGGCGATAAGAACGAAATGCAGGCCAAAGTGACGGGTGTCGTAGAATCGGTTTGCCAGGCAAAAGGTTGCTGGATGAAGGTGAACCTGGATAATGGCGAGACCATGCGCGTTGTATTCAAGGATTATGCGTTTTTTGTGCCGAAAGACATAACCGGCAAAACCGTGGTCTTTGAGGGAGAGGCGAAGAAAACGACAGCGTCGGTAGAGCATTTGAGGCATTACGCGCAGGATGCGGGCCAGAGCAAAGAAGAAATTGCGAAAATTACCGAACCGAAGGATGAACTGACGTTTGTTGCCGAGGGCGTAATCGTGAAATAATAATCTTTCCTTAAACGGGAGAAATAGCCTTACGGGCACTTTTGTAGCGATACATCGGTGTCCGTTTTCATTTTTATGCTTTTCAGATCTATTTCAAGTGTGTGCCTGTGCCTGTTGCTGGGTATTCAGGTCTTGGCACAAAATAGCCAGTATGTTTGGTGGAATCCGCAATCTGCACCTTTTCCTGTCGTCGAGGGGCAAGCCTGGCCAAAGGAGCTGAAAAATCCGTACGACCGTCTGCCGGCGCGTGCTGAAAAGCAGGTGCGTGATGTGGTGTGGAATTTGTCTAACCAATCGGCCGGATTGATGATCAGGTTTCGCGCCAACTCTTCCGAGATCAAGATCCGTTATACAGTCGGAGGCAAGCACGCGCTCCCGCATATGCCCGCGACGGGTGTGAGCGGGGTTGATCTGTATGCGGTAAGCAATGATGGCGAATGGCGCTGGTGCGCGGGGAAGTATGCATTCGGAGATACCATTACCTACGATTTTAAAAACCTGGCCCCGAACGACAATTACCATAAGCATGGGAGAGAGTATCGTTTGTTCCTTCCCCTCTACAATAGTGTGAAATGGCTGGAAGTTGGCACGCCCGCGGGAACCGAGTTCATGCCGCTCACTGTAAGGCCTGATAAGCCAATCGTCATTTACGGGACGTCCATTGCGCAAGGCGCTTGCGCATCCCGGCCGGGAATGGCGTGGACGTCGATATTAGGCCGTAAAATGGATCGGCCGACGATCAACCTCGGTTTTTCAGGAAATGGCAGACTGGAACAGGAAGTTGTAGACCTCGTAGCGGAGATCGACGCGAAAGTCTATGTACTGGATTGTCTTCCCAATCTGACGATCAGGCCCGACTCCAAGCTGGGACTGACTACCGAAGAGATTAAGAAGCGGGTGATCAACACTGTTACGGCATTGCGCAAGAAGCGGCCGGACGTGCCTATTGCGCTCGCGGAGCATGCAGGTTACACCGACGAGGATATTAATCCGCAAAGCAAGCATTATTATGTAGAGGTAAATGAAGTATTGAAAGACGCTTTTGCGGCATTGAAGTCGCAGGGCTTTCAGGATATTTATCTGATCCCGAAAGAGGATTTCGGCCAAACCTACGAGTCGACTGTGGACGGAACACATCCTACCGACCTTGGAATGCTGCAATATGCCGATGGCTACGAAATGCATTTGAGAAAGATCCTGCATGAGTCGTCAGGTGATGTTTCTACAACACGTCCGACAACCCAAATGCGCGAGCTGCACAATTATGATTGGGAGAAACGACATTCCGAAGTGTTGGAGCTAAACAGCAAATCATCACCTGCAACGGTAGTGATCGGCAACTCGATCACGCATTTTTGGGGCGGTATGCCGAAGGGACCTAGGGCGGTCGGCGAATCGTCGTGGGGCAGCACTTTCGGCAAGAATTCGGTGAATATGGGCTACGGCTGGGACCGCATTGAGAACGTGCTATGGCGCATTTACCATGGCGAGCTGGACGGTTTTAGGCCTAAACAGATCTTCATTAATATTGGTACAAACAATATCGGTTTTAACAGCGACGAAGAGATCGCGGCGGGCTGGAAGCAGCTGATCGAAGCGATCAAATATCGTCAGCCACAGGCACAGGTTGTAATGATGGGCATTTACCCACGTCGCCAACAGGAAGAACGCGTAGCGGGATTGAATGAAAAACTGGTACAGATCACCGGTGAGGCCGATGTGATGTTTGTAAATCCGGGGAGAGTATTCCTGAAATCCGACGGCAAGATCGACGAAGCGCTATTTTCCGACGGCTTACATCCGAATGAAAAAGGTTACAGCCTGCTGGGCAATGCGATCAAACCTTACTTGAAATAGGCATTAAAGTACAATTCCAATCCCGAAAAGGATCACAAAAAGCAGCGTCGAAAGTGCCATTTGTTTCAGGTACGGATCGAGGTCGCTTGCTTTGGTGAGGCGTGAAATGGCCAGACCGTTTTTGACAAACAATGGAAAGCTGAGGAAAAAGATAAGGCTGGTGTAGCTGGAAAAATGCTGCGCCGTGTAAACCGTCACGCAAAGCATGCCGATCAGCAGAATGCACCAGTGATATACAATTGCCTTTTCGCGGCCGATGCGTACGGGAATCGAGTTTTTCCCGGTCGCGCGGTCCGAATCGATGTCGCGGATATTGTTGATATTCAATACGCCTACGGCGAATAGGCCGCAGCTTGTTGCCGGCAGGAGCAATCCCCAATTCCAGATATGGGTATGCAGGAAGTTGCTGCCGATGACGCCCACCCAACCAAAGAAGATCAGTACCGAAAGGTCGCCCAGGCCCACGTAGCCATAAGGCCGCTTGCCGGCGGTGTAGGTGATAGCCGCGATAATGCAGGCAATTCCAATGCCCAGAAACACCCAGAATGTATTGGCTGGCGCGCCTTTCAATGCGATCGTCAGCAAGGTAATGCCTGAAATCAATGCCAGTACCGAGAAAATAATGATCGCCCGCAGCATTTTGGCAGCCGTAATTTGCCCGGAATGCACAGCCCTCTGCGGCCCTTCCCGGAGTTCGGTATCCTTACCATTCACGGCATCGCCGTAATCGTTGGCGAAGTTGGAAAGTACTTGCAGAAGTATCGTCGTCAGAACGCTCAGACCCGCTACCGGCCAGCTGAATTGCCCCGAGGCCGCAGCCAGGAAGCAGCCCATTAAAATACAGGATAATGCAAGAGGTAATGTACGGGGACGTGCGGCTTCAATCCAGGGATTCATCAGAGGTAATTTTGATCGGTAGTATCAGGCTGCTGTTTTTTGTTCAGCCCATTCAATAATTTTTTCGGCGACTTCAATGCCTTCTTTTGATACAGCGGCACTTAAATTACCGTCGTAGCTCATGGAAAGGTGAAGAACGTCGTATGCAACCAAGAAGTTGGTCAAAACTTTGCGGTCGATATTTGCCAACTCTTCCTTGTACCAGTCAACACTTTTTCTGCCTTTCCTCTTATTTCCGAAAACCACATCCAATGCTTCCAGAACACCGACATAAGCCGTATGTCCGGCTATTTTTACATACTTACGGTCTTTGTAAACTCCGTCTTCTTTGACAGCTTTTTCGCGAAGGATTTCTTTGGCATTGGAGAGGTAGCGGCGGGCTTCGTTAATGTCTTTCATAGTTGCGTGTAGTTATGTGTGAGTAAAACTGCCGTAAGCCGTCTTCGGGTGCGACCTACGGCAGTTGCAAATTAAATCCCAACCGCCTTCGTAAATTCCTCGTCGGTAGGCAATACTTTGGAGGCGAAGAAGTTGGTCAGCTCGCCTTTTTCGTTGATCACGTATTTACAGAAATTCCAGGTAGGAACTTTGTCGTTCCAGCCGTTCAAATCTTTGCTGCTCAGCCATTTGTAAATAGGTGCCTGGTCGTCGCCGAGTACCGATACTTTTTCAAACATCGGGAATGTAACGCCGTAGGTTGCAGAGCAGAAAGTAGCGATTTCATCGCTCGTGCCCGGCTCCTGTCCACCGAAGTTGTTGGCAGGGAAGCCCAAAACCACCACTTTGTCGCCGTGATCTTTGTAGAATTTCTCCCAGTCGGCATACTGCTTCGTGTAACCGCATTTGGAAGCCACATTCAGGATCACTACTTTTTTGCCTTTGTATTTGCTCAAATCAACGGTTTTGCCGCCTACCAGCGACTTTACCTTGAAATCATAAAGCGTTTGCTTTGCAACAGGAGCATTCTCTGGACGGCTCGCTATTTCGGATTTATCAACGAAAAGTCCGGTAATCAGTGAAGTAATCATAATGAAAAGTGTCTTAATAAGGCTCATCGTAGTTTTGGTTATGGTTAGTACATATATGAATAAAACGGTTGGCACATATTTGAGTTGTTACCATATCCAAAACGCACTGATCAGCAGATTTTGGTAACTATTTTCCTACATTCTTTCGGGAACGTCTATGCCCAATAACCCCAAAGCCTTGCGAATCGTTTCCGCAACAGCACCTGATAATGCGACGCGCAGTTTTACCGCCTCGGGATCCGGGTCGGAGAAGATCGAAACCTCCGCATAGAACTGGTTATAAACCTTCGCGAGGTCGAATGCATACTGGGAAATGAGTGACGGGGCGAACTCGTTGGCTGCCGCTAATACCTTCACAGGATATTGCGACAACGCAAATACCAGCTCGCGTTCGGCCTGGTGCATCACGTAGCTGTCACCCGGAATTTCCGCAGGGATGCCCGCCTGCTCACCCTTGCGCATGATCGAGCGGATACGTGCGTACGTGTATTGGATAAATGGTCCTGTATGTCCCTGAAAATCAATTGATTCTTCGGGATTGAACAGCATTCGTTTCTTCGGGTCTACTTTCAGCAGGAAATATTTCAATGCGCCCAATGCGAGCTGGTTGTAGAGCCGTTTGGCTTCTTCGCTGTTGAAGTCGTCGATTTTACCAAGTTCCTGCGTACGAGAGGCGGCGGTTTGCACCATCTGCGCTACCAGGTCATCGGCGTCGACAACTGTGCCCTCGCGGGATTTCATTTTGCCGGAGGGCAAATCCACCATTCCGTAGCTGATGTGGTAGCAGCCATCGGCGTAAGTCCGGCCAAAGCGTTTCAAAATGGCAAATAATACCTTAAAGTGATAATCCTGCTCATTACCTACCACCCACAGGTAACGGTCATTGCCGAAATCGCTGTTTTTTAGCTCGGTTGTACCCAGGTCCTGCGTAATGTAGACGGATGTGCCGTCGCCGCGGAGTACCAGCTTTTCGTCGAGCCCTTCTTCCGAAAGGTCGATCCAGACGGAGTTATCCGCTTTCTTGAAGAATACCCCTTTTTCGAGTCCTTCCTCGATAATATCCTTGCCTAATAGGTAAGTGTTTGATTCATAATAGGTTTTATCAAAACTCACGCCGATTTTGTTGTAAGTTTCCGCAAAGCCTTCATAAACCCAGTTGTTCATTTTTTGCCAGAGCGCTACCGTTTCCGGGTCATTATTTTCCCAAAGCAGAAGCAACTTCTGCGCTTCCAAAATCCAGGGAGCTTTTTTAGCGGCTTCTTCCTCGCTCAAACCTTGTTCGACCAGTGTCTTGATCTGCTGTTTATATTCAACATCAAACAAGACGTAATACTTGCCTGCAAGGTGATCGCCCTTAATACCGCTGGATTCAGGCGTTTCGCCGTTGCCCAGTTCGCGGTAGGCTAGCATCGACTTGCAAATGTGGATACCGCGGTCGTTGACCAAACAGGTTTTTTCCACATCGTAACCACTTGCTTTCAGGATCCTCGAAAGCGAATCGCCAAGGAAGTTGTTGCGCAAATGGCCGAGGTGAAGCGGCTTGTTGGTGTTAGGGGAAGAGAATTCCACCATGACAGACTTTCCGTTCGAAGGCAGCGAGCCGAATTTTTCGTCGGTAAAGATCTTGCCGAACAGGTCGAGCCAGGTGCTGTCTTTGAGACTAATATTCAGGAATCCCTGTACGACATTGAAGCCTGCGACGACTGATGAAGATGCAAGGAGCTCATCACCAATGATCTGCCCGATCTCGGCTGGGGCCTTGCGGGCGGCTTTGGTCAAAGGAAAAGTGACAAATGTGTAAAATCCCTCAAATTCTTTCTTGGTGGGTTGCAGAAGGATCTCCTGATTGTCCAGCTGGAAATGTTTTTGGACCGCTTTTTGAATATCCTCTTTAAGTATTGCTTCAATTGTCATGAAAAATCGGGTATTCCGGAAACGCTTTCTCGTTTTAAAAGATACATTCCCGCAAGTTTTTATTTAAGTGAAATTATTTCTAATATTAATAGCAATGTAAGCCTTGCAGGATGCAAAATTAGGCTAATTATTGATCTGTGTCACACCCCAGAAGGAAGAAGTTATGCATAACCGTTCTATAAATTATTCCGGGTTGAAATTAATGCTGCTACTGGTGTTCGCGCCGCTCTGGGGTGCCTGGGCGCAATTGCAACAATCCGACCGCCTCGAAATCCCGACTAGTTCTTCTTCTTCCGAGCAATTTGAGGTTTTCAGCCTGGGCGAGCGGGGTATTTTGTCGGTAATCAGGGGCAATGAGTTTTCGAATCGCAACGAACAATGGGAATTTGTGAAATACGATACGACGCTGAAAGCCCTTTGGCGTACTTCGTACAAGCTTGACTTTCGATACATCCCCGTAATGGCTTACAAGGCCGACGAAAGCGGTTATTGGCTCTTCGCCGAGCCGGATACCGACAAGTTCCTGTTTCTGCAACTGAATTTCAACGACGGTTCCATCGATACCTATAAAGGCAACCTGCTTTCGGGGGTGGATGTGCAGCATTTCAAGGTGATCGGTAGCAAGGCGCTGGTCTCCGGCTACTACCGCTCGCGGCCGGTCGTGATCGTGCATTCGTTTTTCGACCATACCACCCGCGTGCTGCCGGGTCTTTTTGAAAAGAATACCGAACTGAACAATGTGGATATCAATGAGATCGACGGATACATCAACGTGATCACTTATGCTTACAGGAAGAAGAATTGTGTTTTTGAAATAAAGACCTATAATTATGACGGTAAGCTACTGAAAAAGACTACATTAAGCGATCCTCGTTACAGCTTCATTTCCGGTCAGATCGTCCCGTTGAACCCCAATGATTCTTACCTGATCGGTAACTATTCCGTAGGATGTACCCAGTATTCGCAGGGGCTTTACGTGACCCACATTTCGGACGATACGCCCGAGGAGCCGCAGTTCATCGAGTTTTCCGAATTGCAGAATTTTTTCAATTACATGAAACCCAAGCGCCGTGCTCGGGTGCTCGAAAAGATCGGGAAGCGGAAAAGTCTCGGCAAGGAGAACCGGTTCAGGTATCGGTTACTGGTGCACCAGCTGATCCAGACGGAGAAGGAAATTGTGTTGGTAGCGGAAGTGTATTACCCCAATCAGCGCTCCACTAGCCCGATTATTTCCGGAGGCATTTCGCGCCCGTACGTGGCGCGAGCGCTCGAAGGCTACCGCTACACCCATGCCATCGTATGCGGCTTCGACCGGAGCGGAAAATTTATCTGGGATAACACCATTACGATTAAAGACCTCACCAGCTTCGATTTACAGGAAATGGTACAGGTGACGCCGGTCGACGATTACTTTGTACTGGCTTATCCACAGGAAGGCGAGATCCATACCGAGGTGATCAGTCGCAATAAAGTGGTGGTGGAGACGGAAAAATTCAAAATCAATCCGAAATCGGAAAAGGAAAAGGTCCTGAACAATGAAGACGGCTACCTTTCGCCCTGGTATGGCCAATATTTTCTTGCCTACGGCATGCAGCGCATCGGCACGTCGTCGGTAGTGCAGGGGCGCGAGGTGTTTTACGTCAATAAGCTGACTTACAAGACCGACGAAATCGGGAAAATAGAGGCCAAGGAAGAAGCTTCCCGGCCCGGTCACCAACCATAATGCATTTTAGTCGACGAGCCAGATATGATCGGCGTCGAATCCCTGCTCTTTCCATTCGACTTGCACGCGTTGCGTTTCAACCGTGCTAACCTCCATTCCCACGTAATCAGGGTCGATGGGCAGCTCGCGGTTGTAGCGGCGGTCGATGAGCACGAGCAATTCCACTGCTTTGGGGCGACCGAATGCCGTCATGGCGTCGAGCGCGGCGCGTACCATGCGGCCGCTGGCCAGCACGTCGTCGATCAGGATCACTTTTTTGCCTTCGATCAGGAAGGGCACATTGGTTTTGTTCGGCACAAGCGGGGACTCGCGGCGGCGGAAGTCGTCGCGATAGAACGTAGCGTCCAAATGCCCTACCAAGATATTCTGCCCGGTTTTTTCACGCAGCTCCGTCACAATACGTTCGGCAAAATGGATTCCCCTGGGCTGCAAACCCATGACGACCGTGTTTGAAAAATCCTGGTGATTCTCAATCAATTGCTGGCATAGCCGGCTGATCATTATTTCCAGAAGAGGGCTGCTAAGTACTAATCGTTTTTGGGGTATCATGAAATTTCCCTGAATTTTAGCCTAAATTAATGTGCTCTTAGACGAAATTAAAACTTTTATTCAATGAAATATCTGATTGCCGGGCTCGGAAATATTGGTCCGGAGTATGCTTTCACCCGACATAACGCCGGCTTTATGGTGCTCGATCGCCTTGCTGCGCAGCACGACTTCAAGTTTTCCTTTGAAAAACTAGCCTTTGTGGCCGAGTGGAAGTATAAAGGCAGGCATATTTATTTTATCAAGCCGACTACTTACATGAACCTGAGCGGTAAGTCAATCCGGTATTACATGGACCAGTACAAAGTCACGACCGAAAATACGTTAACCATTGTGGATGAGCTGCAATTGCCGTTTGGAACACTGCGGATCAAGCCCAAAGGCAGCCATGGCGGGCACAACGGGTTGAAGAATATTGAGGAATTACTGGGCACTACAGAATACCCCAAACTACGTTTCGGGATCGGAAATAATTTTCCGCGAGGCAGGCAAGTAGATTATGTACTTAAACCTTTTTCCAAAGAGGAAATGGCGGAGCTGCCCATTATTTTGGACAAAGCCGGGGATATGGTTACATCATTTTGCACTTTGGGGATACAATCGACAATGAATAATTATAACCAATGATTGTACTTTTTAAAGAAAATATAAATATTTCAAGAATTGTATTTATTTGGTTTTTGATCATTTTTTCGAAATTTAATAAAAGTTAATCGCTGATTTTTAATATAAAATAAGTTTTAAATTGTTGAAATTGCGAGAAAATTCCAAAGAAAATTTTGATGACTGCATTTTGGATAATTTGTAATTTCAAAATTAATGCGGACATTTGTAATGCAATAAGGCAGAAGGGGAATTGAATAAATCCATGACGCCAGACTGAAATACTGTTATCTTTGCATAATAATGGAATTTCGGAGTTCTATGTCTGCGAAATTAAGTGTGTAGAAAACGTTTAAAAGAGCGAAACAGCAAAATTTCGTCAGATCTGGAGAATAATTAACGCCGTATATTGGTTAAGTTCTCTGAATTTTGTAAAGAAGAAAAATTGGAGTATTATTGATAGTATTCTTACTTTACAGAAACAATGAAACGATCAGCAGGCCTGAAACGTTAACAGATAAAGAAAAGACAGCTTTTAAAGCTAGAAAATATATAAGATAAGAAAAGGTTAAGGGTTTAGGAATAGTCAGTATAAAGCCATCTCCATGAGATGGCTTTATCTTTTTATCTGCTCTGCCCACACTTCCACTCGTCTGTTTGATTTTTTTGTCAATTCAGTCTGGTTCATCAGTTTCGGTTGTGCCGAGCCGTAACCTGATGCTTCAATACGATCGGCCAGGATGCCTTTTCCGATCAGATAGGCTTTCACGGTCTCCACCCGCTTGTTGGAAAGTTCCAGGTTTTTCTCGAAGCTTCCGGTATTGTCGGTATGGCCTTTCAGTACTAGCCTCAAATCCTGCCGTCTCTGGAAATAGGTGACGATCGAATCCAGGTCGGTCAGGGCGCTGTCTTCCAGCACCTCGGTACCCTGACTGAAATACAGCGTCGAAAGCGGCGTGGAATGCGTTTCAGGAACCATATTCATCAATGCTTTGATCTCTTCGAAGCGATTATTGGTGCTGACAACCACACTTTTCGACTGGAAACCGTCGGCCTGTGCGGTAATGCGGTAGGTTTCGTGCGGCGGCAGTTCTACGTTATAGACGCCGTCAACGGTTTTGGTGTGCGCTACCAGGGAATCATTCGCTGATTTCCGGACATGAACCTCGGCATCATTGACGGGTTTCAGGTTACGACTGTCATAAACTCTTCCTGTGACGATAGCAAGGTTTCTATTCCGGGTGGGTTCGGGTTTTTCTTCCACCGGCTTCGGATCTTCCTTGGGCTCCTCTTTTTTGGCGACCGGTTCTTTAAAGTTCTTGGCGATTGTCTGGTAGCTCCGGCGCACAAAAACAGGCGTCATCACGCGGTCGTAAATGCGTACGAGTGCCACAGTGCCCGCGCTGGATTCGTTGCCGGCAATCAGATCGTCCTGAAACAAGTTCAGCACCTGGTCCGCGTCGAGAACGCCTTCGGTACCCGGATCTTTGAACTCCACTTTCGAAAGCCCGTTGATGTACATTTTGATGATCTTTGTCTCATGATCTCGCGAGTACACATAATGTACGTACTGTTTTGCGCGCACGGGTGCTTTTTCGCTCACGGCAAAGTCATAGAAGTTGAGCTTGCCATTGTAAATGTAGGTGCCGTAGTCACTTTTGCGGTTCTTGAAATCGAGCACGCGCTTCCAGCTATCGAGTTCGTCGAGTTTAAAATAGATCTCGACAGTAAACGACTTGTTCAGGAAACCCTTGGTTTCGGCATTGTTGAATTGCAGCCCGCTGTTTTTCTCGAAAACATAGATCGATCGTGAAAGATAATCGGAGCCGGGAATCTGCTCTTTGATGATCTGCCCCGCTTGCCCGAGCGGTTTCAGTGCCGGTCCGCCGCTTTCGATAGGCAGGAAGCCATTATTGAAGTCATAAGTCCACTGGTTCTGGGCGTGAACATGCAGCGCCGGGGCAGAAAACAGAGCAATCAGCACCGCCCGTAGCGCATTCTTTTTGTTAATCATACCCAAAAATATAAAAAGTGGGGGCGGAAGCCGAAGTACAACTTGTAATTTTGGACTCTTATTATTCTTGCGCGTGAAAAACATTGGTATCGGTCTTCTCTTTTCCATTCTCTGGTCGTCGGCATCCGTAGCAACGAAGTTTGGCGTGCAATCGGCATCTCCTTTGATACTGGCAAACGTTCGGTTCTTTATAGCTGGTATCTTGCTGCTATCATTTTCGTACGTATTTGTCAAAAATAAAGCTTACCGGTTGCCCACCAGAAAAGAATGGCAGCAACTGGCGTTGTTCGGTTTTCTGAATACAACGCTCTACCTGGGCCTGTACGTGTACGCGATGAAGTATACCGCGGCCGGAATCGGCAGCCTGGCAGTGTCCACCAACCCGTTGATGATCGTATTGCTCTCATCGTGGTGGCTGAAACGAAAACCCAAAGCAGAAGAATGGACGGGGATAATCCTCGGAATGGGTGGCGTGGCCGTAGCGACTTATCCACTGCTCGCCGACAGTTACACGACAATAGGCGGCATTACCCTCTTGCTCGTCAGCATGGTAACCGTTTCTGCGGCCAGCGTTTATTATGCAACCGTGAAATGGGAGCTCCCTAACTTGCTTATCAACGGCTGGCAGGTGTTCCTGGGTGGCGTTTTTCTGCTGCCGGTCACCTTGTTAATGGCCGATCTCAGTACTACCAAATTGGATACTGTTTTCTGGGGTTCAGTACTTTGGCTCAGCCTGGCGGTTTCGATCGTAGGATTGATCTGCTGGTTTTACCTGCTCCGCATTGATACCGTAAAGGCATCGTTGTGGCTCTTCCTCTGCCCGTTGTTCGGATTTTTCTTCGCCTGGTGGCTCATGGGCGAGCCCGTGACGATTTACACCATTTTCGGGACGGTACTTGTCGTTGCAGGCTTGTATGCCGGCCAACGGACGAAATTTTCCGGGAAAAAGAGCGACTAGCCGTCCCCGAATGGCCGTCCGCGACTAGCCGTCCGCGCCTAATCTACGAGGATTTCGCCTTTGAGATACAACCTCGCCTGGCCGCCGATGTAAACGCGGTCGCCATCCAGTTCGCATTTCAGGAAGCCGCCACGGCGCGAGAGCTGGCGTGCATTCAGTTGCGTTTTAGAAAGCTTGTCGGCCCAGTAGGGTATCAAAGTCGTGTGCGCGGAGCCGGTTACCGGATCTTCATCGATGCCCGATTGCGGCGCGAAGAAGCGCGAAACGAAATCCACGTCGTCGCTGGTGGCGGTTACGATCACACCACGCGCAGGAATGGTCGACAGGATAATGATGTCAAGATCCAGGTTCCTGACCTCATCCTCCGATTCCAGTACAACGAGGTAATCAGTTTTGCCTTTGTAAACTTCCAGAAGCGTCGTGTTTTTCAGGCTTTCAACCAGCCCTGGTGGCGGCACGGCGATGTGGTATTGATCGACAGGGAAGTTCAGCGTAAGCCAATCTTCCTTGCAGTCGACGGTGAGCACGCCGCTTCTCGACTCGAAGCTGATCGACTGCCCTTCGTAGTTCTGAATATTGAAAATCACATAGGCAGCCGCAAGTGTGGCGTGGCCGCAGAGATCAACTTCCACCAAGGGCGTAAACCAGCGGATATGGAAACCGTTTTCTGTCGGGACATAGAAAGCCGTTTCGGCAAGATTGTTTTCGGAGGCGATGGCGAGCATCGTTTCCTCGGGTAGCCATTGTTCCAAAGGAACTACCGCAGCAGGGTTTCCACCAAACAACTTGTCAGTAAAAGCATCGATTTGGTATATGGGGAGTTTCATGAAGTCAAATGGGCTTGGTGACGGCAATGTATTAAAAATATCGGCTACGGGGTGCTTTTTTTGGCAATTTTTAATATAATATATTGGAAATGGATAAAAAATCAAAGCATTTAGACGACGAAGTACTCCTAACGTTTTCTGTTTTTCATGCGAAGGTAAACGCCGTTCGTCCAGCCGAAGCCCTCCTGGATTTCGTATTCACCTCCTCCGGCGATCAGGTTGGTGTCGGACACGTTGTATTTTTCGAGCATTTTTCCCGAATGTCTGAACTCTTTCTCGATCAGCCCTAGCCATTCGTCGCTCAGTTCGTTGGCAGTCCTGTGAAAATTGTAGTTCCGTAACCCCTTGTAAACGATCCATTGCAGCGGGGCCCAGCCATTTGGCGCGTCCCATTGCTGGCCGGTGCGTACCGTGGTGGTCAGCAGCCCACCCGATTTCAGAAAGTTCAGGCGGATATACGCCCGCACATAATGTGAGTGGGGCTTGGGCGCAAGTTTGAAAAATAGCGGAAAGGCACCTGCGATGGTCACGGCTTTGGTGAAATCCCTTTTCTTCAAATCATAATCCATATAATAGTGCTTCGACTCATCCCAGAAATAGGTCTGAATGGCGATATTCCGCTGTCTGGCTTTCTCTTCGTAGAGCAAATGCATCCGCCGGTTGTCGTTCAACAGGTAGGCTTCCGCAATGGCCTTTTCGAGGTGGTATAGCAGGCAATTCAGGTCTATGGGCAGGATGTCGGTGGTGTGAATGGATGCAAAATCGTTTTCATCGGCAAACCAGCGGCTGCTGAAATCCCAACCCGATTCAGCGGCGGCTCGGATATGCCGGAAAAGCTCGTCAGGCGGGGTGCCGTACTTTTCTTGCGCCTCGTGCGCGAGATCCATGTCCTCGCTGTACGACTCCGGCCGTGGTGTTGCTTTGTCATCCCAATAGCGGTTCAACAGTGCGCCGTCGGGCAAGTATACCAGGCGCCGGTGTGCCGTAAAAGGCTCACAGGGCTCCTGGCAGCCATCCATCCAGTAATCATACTCCTTTTGCATCTGGGCCAGGTATTTTTTCAAAACCTTTTTGCCTTCCATTTCACTGAACAGCCTCACCATCAATGAGAAGAACGGCGGTTGCGAGCGACTGAGGTAGTACGTTCTGTTGGCAGTGGGTATAAAACCCAGGGTATCCACCAGATAAGCAAAGTTATTGAGCATATTCTCAATGAGTTCCGCCCGGCCCGACTCTTTGAGCCCCAACATTGTAAAATAGCTGTCCCAGTAATAAATCTCACGGAAACGCCCACCCGGCACCACATACGGATGGGGCAGGGGGATGAGTGACCCGCCTCGTTCCTGATTCTCGGGTTGCCGCGTTAGAATGGACCAGAGCTTACCAACATGCTCGGACACCGCATCATCCTTGTCAGTAACAAAATCGGAAGCAATATGCACCGGCATTCTGAAATGCGCCCGAATGAATGTTTCCATATCAAAGTCGGGCTCGTCCTTTTCCTGGTGATACCGTTCGATGATCAGGACCGGATCTTCTAGTGGGACGGCATCCGCGAATGTTTTGGAGTCGGAGAAAATGTGGCTGCATTGGACGTCACGAAACAGCGTTCCGTACAACTCCTCGGGAGAGATGTGAGCCTGGCCATAAGTGAATGATGGAGCAACAAAACCGTACAAAACAAACTGACTTTAAAGGGTTTCAGACTGGATTATAACTTATTTGACTTCTGTGAATTTAAGTTTTGGTAATAACATCGCATTCTCAATGAGTTTGATCTGAATACCAAGGATGCCAGCCTCCGCATTTGCGTCGACCTTCTCCGTGTCGTCGGTCGGCTTGTGATAGTCGTCGTGTCCGCCGGTATGGAAGAATAGCACGGGTATTTGTTTGGCGTAAAACGAACCGTGATCCGAGCCGCCGCTTCCCGCGTTGTCTGTAAAAAACTTCGTATCGCTTTTCACATCCTTAAAAATTACGGGCCATTCCGCGCTGGTACCATACCCGCCGATGCCCACGCCCCGGCCTGGATCGTAACGGCCGATCATGTCCATATTCGACATAAAGTTGATATCGGCCAAGGGTAACGTCGGGTTATTCACAAAATACCGCGAGCCGACGAGCCCCAGTTCTTCCGCTCCGAAAGCGATAAACAGGAAGTTATACGGCTCCTTTTTATCATTTCCTGAAAAATACCGCGCCAGTTCGAGCAATCCGGCCACGCCGGAGGCATTGTCGTCGGCGCCGTTATGGATTTGTCCTTCGGGTTTTTCGGCTTTGGAACTTCCCTGGCGGCCGAGGCCAAGGTGGTCAAAATGAGCGCCTATGACGATGGTATATTGGGCCCCGTTGTCGAGAAAGCCGATCACATTCCGGGTTTGGCGAACGCTATCGGGAACGACTATTCGTCGGATTTTCGCGGTGAAAGGCTGGTAATAGCCCTCGGTTCCTTTGGGTAAAAGATGGTACTTTTTGAATTGTTTCGCCACATACTTCGCAGCTTTCTCGTTCTCTTTGCTTCCCGTACCGCGGCCTTTCATTTTGTCGGAAGCCAGGTAGGAAATGTGCTTGCGGATGCTTTCCGGTGAAGGGGTTACAGACTGTCCGGATGCCTGCATAGCGCCCAAAACGAGCAGCAGACTGTGAAAAAAGATTCTCATTCGATATAAAATAGTTGACGGGCAAAGATAAGCTCTCGCAGCCCGGGCGAGCTCCGGCGACCGACAGAATTTTTGCATTTATTTGTATTTTCAGGCATCCGCACTTAATATTGCACCATCAATCAATTGCTTCCCTTGAACGGCGGTTGATTTATAAAGAAGAGGCGAGAGAATGGGCTCTATGAACCTCTGGCAACCTGCTACCACATCGGAGAAAGGTGCTAATTCCCACCTAAGTTATTAGGAGATATAAAATCAATTCGTGTGCTCTTACAGTTAGAAATTTCCGTAAGCCGATTGGCTTTAGTCTCGCAGCTACAACCGAAAATTTGTATTTCGGCTGTCCATTTTACCATGTGTTGAATTTAACCACGTGCTGTGGCTCTTATGCAAGCGGAACAGAAGACATTTAAATACCCGTATCCCTACACACTCGAAATGGGTGGTGAATTGCCAGGGTTTGAACTCGCATACACCACTTATGGAGAAAGGAACGCCAGCGACACCAATATCGTCTGGATTTGCCATGCGCTTACCGGTAGCTCCAATGCGACCGAGTGGTGGGATGGGCTCGTAGGCGACGACAAATATTTCAATCCTGCGCAGCATTTTATCATTTGTGTGAATGTGCTCGGCTCGGCATACGGCTCCACGGGGCCGCTTTCTGTAAATCCAAGGACGAACCATCCCTATTACCGCAACTTTCCGACACTTACCGTACGGGATGTCGTAGGAACATTAGATCTTTTGCGGCAGGAGCTGGCGATCAACAAGATCAAGATCTGCATCGGCGGGTCGCTTGGCGGGCAGCAGGCGCTGGAGTGGGCGGTCGAAAAGCCCGATTTGTTCGAAGAACTGATCCTGATCGCTTCCAATGCACTCCATTCACCCTGGGGTATCGCGTTCAATGAGTCCCAGCGGATGGCGATCGAGGCCGATCCGACTTTTGCGGAGGAAGGCCCGGACGCGGGAGCAATGGGCATGCGCGCGGCGCGGTCGATTGCATTGCTTTCGTACCGTAATTATGATACTTACAACTTTACGCAAGCGCGCGACAATCCCGACCAGATCGACGAGTTCCGTGCGTCGTCGTACCAGCAATACCAGGGCGACAAATTTGTGAAACGGTTCAATGCATTCTCTTACTGGGCGTTGTCCAAAATCATGGATTCGCATAATGTGGGTCGCAACCGCGGCGGGATCGTGCATGCGCTCGGGCTCGTGAAGGCGAAAACGCTGGTATTGGGCATTAAGTCCGATTTGCTTTTTCCACTTTCGGAGCAGCAATTCCTGGCCCGGCACATTCCGGATGCCGCATTCCAGGAGATCGATTCGCTGTACGGCCACGATGGCTTCCTGATCGAGTACAAGCAGCTTACGCAGGTGATCAGGGCGTGGCAGGAAACGAACGGGCAGTTGCAGATGGCGCGCATTCGTTAATGCATTCCTGGTGATATTATAAATCAAAACTCCCGATCGGTTGCCGGTCGGGAGTTTTGATTTGAATGTATTCCAAAATACTACTTCGAAAGGCTCAGCAACAGCTCCGGCTCGTTGGTGGTGATGTAATCCACATCCTTTTCGAGGAAGTATTTCAAATCTGCCTCATCATTTACTGTCCACACGTTGGTAGTCAGCTTTTTCTGGCGCATTGCGGGAATGTAATCCTCTTTTTTCTTCAAAACACTCAAATGGTAATCGATACCGTCGAGGCCGGCCGCCTGGATTTCGTCAGGCGTTTTGTCGCCGTTCAGGTATTCCACGTGTGCTTTCGGCGCGAGTTCTTTCACTTTCAGACAAACGTCCCAGCTGAATGCAATGTAGTCGGTAATCTTTTCCACCTTCATTTTCTTCACCAGTTCGACGCATTTGGTAGCCAATGCCAACGAGCGTTCCTTGCTGATTTTGGAAGTTTTAATTTCGAGAATCAAACGAGTCTTCTTTTGCTTCGAACCCGCCTTCAAATAGGCCTCCAAAGTCGGTAATGCTTCTCCATTCGCCAATTTGATCTTCGAAAGCTCGGCTGAATTGGTCGTTTCGATATTGGTTCCCTGGATCGAATGGTCGTGCAAAACATACAAAACCGAGTCGGCCGACATGTGCACATCAAACTCGCTGCCATAGCAACCCAGCTTGATGGCGTGTTCCAGCGCGCCGATTGAATTTTCGGTAGCACCCGTATTTTTCCAGGCACCGCGGTGCGCGATCACCTTGTTTTTCTTTTGAGACATACCTTCCATCGACACCAGGCTCATCAGCCCGATTGCAAGCATTAAAAATCCTTTTTTCATTGTATTCAAATTAAACTTCCTTTAAAAAGATATTTTCCGGCTCTTTTTACCCCCATCAGGCAAACAGGCCCGAAATTACGGCAACTTGTGCGTCCGTCTGTTAGGGTAATATTAAGTTTATCCTAAAAGCCCTGGTGAGGTTTAAGCGTCAGGATCACCATTTTGGACGTTGGTGTGTTGCTCTTTTCCGCGACGCTCGTAATGGGTACCAACACGTTGGTTTCGGGGAAATAGGTAGCTGTGCATTGCTCGGGAATGGGATATTCGACCACCACGAACTTGTGCGCCACGCGTTCCACGCCATCGTAGTTGTTATGCAAATCGACTAGGTCTCCGTTTTTGAGTTTGCGTTGCTGCATATCCCTCGCATTCATCAGAATAACCCGCCGCTCGTTGTAAATGCCCCGGTAGCGATCGTTCAGGCCGTAGATAGTGGTATTGAACTGGTCGTGGCTGCGGATGGTCATCATCATGAGCTCGCCTGCTTTCAACTCCTGCATTTGCGGTGCAGCGATGTGAAAATGCGCCTTGCGGGTAGGCGTGTCGAAGTCGCCAGTGCGGTTGCAGTTGGGCAGATAGAATCCGCCGGGCTGCCTTACCCGCTCGTTGTAATCCGCAAAACCGGGAATGGTACGTTCGATGTCAGTACGGATGAGATCGTAATCTTCGATGTACTTGTCCCAGCTAACCTTGCTCCGCGAGCCTAATGTAGCTTTTGCCACCCTGCAAACGATCTCCGGTTCACTCAAAAGCTCGTTTGAAACCGGTTCCAGCACGCCGCGCGATAACTGAACCACACCCATGGAGTTCTCGCATGACACAAACCGGTTCTCGTTATTGCGCATATCCTTGTCAGTCCGGCCGAGGCAGGGCAATATCAATGCTTCCTGGCCGTGAACCAGGTGGCTGCGGTTCAGTTTCGTCGAAACGTGGACGGTGAGTTTGCAGTTCTGCAATGCTTCGGCAGTGAAACGCGTATCGGGCGTGGCGGAAAGGAAATTGCCGCCCATCGCGAAAAACACTTTCGCTTCGCCGGCATGCATTGCCTTAATACATTCCACCACATCATACCCATGCTCTCGAGGCGGCGAAAAATGGAAATTCTTTTCAATCGAATCGAGGAACCTGGCGGACGGACGCTCGAAAATACCCATCGTACGGTCGCCCTGGACGTTGCTATGCCCACGTACCGGACAAGTACCCGCGCCGGGCTTGCCGATGCTGCCTTTAAGCAGCAACAAATTCACAACTTCCTTAATGGTCGCCACCGCATTCTTGTGTTGCGTGAGTCCCATGGCCCAGCAGGCAATGATTTTGCTTTTCCCTGCGAGCACGCTCGCCACCTCCTGCACCTGCGCGTAAGGTATGCCCGCCTGCGCGGCGAGTTGTTCGGCATCGTATTCTTTTAGGTCCCGCAGGAAATCGTTGTATCCTTGTGTATGCTGGTTTATAAAATGCTGGTCGAAAACGCCACCCGGTTTTTTTTCTTCTTCTTTCAGCAACAGCAGCTCAATGGCTTTGATCAATGCCAAATCGCCATTGATCTTCACTTGCAGGAAAATGTCCGTCAACGTGGGGTTAATGCCCAGCACTCCCGCAACGGTTTGCGGATTGTTGAAACCCATCAGCCCCGTTTCGGGCAATGGGTTGATGGAAATGATGGTGGCGCCGTTCGCTTTCGCCTTTCGCAATGCGGAAAGCATGCGCGGGTGGTTGGTACCCGGGTTCTGCCCGAGGATCATGATCACCTCGGCCTGGTAGAAGTCGTTTAGGGTAACGGAGCCTTTTCCTATGCCCAACGACTCGCCTAATGCGGTTCCGCTGCTTTCGTGGCACATATTGCTGCAATCGGGCAGGTTATTCGTGCCAAATTCCCGCACAAAAAGCTGATAGAGGAATGCGGCTTCATTACTGGTGCGGCCCGAGGTGTAAAATACGGCTTCGTCGGGCGAGGCAAGGCCGTTCAGTTGTGTTCCAATTTTTTCAAAAGCAGCATCCCAGGTAATGGGCTGATAATGCGTGCCGCCTGCGGGCAGGAACATCGGTTCGGCAATGCGACCCTTCCCGCCGATTTCGTAATCCGAAAGTTTCCCCAGCTCATGCACGGAATGCTGCGAGAAGAATTCAGCGGTCAGTTTTTTTGTGGTGGCTTCTTCTGCGACGGCCCTAGCACCGTTCTCGCAATATTCGGCGATGCCCGAGCGCTCATCGTCCGGGTCGGGCCAGGCGCAGCTGGGACAGTCGAAGCCGCCTTTTTTATTGAGGTTGAAAAGCGCTTTCATCCCGCGCTGCAAACCTGCTTCACTGACCGTCATTTCCAATGCGGAAACCACGGCAGGAATGCCGGCAGCCACTTTTTTGATCGGGCCTTGTTTCAAACCGGTCAGTTTTTCGGGATTTTCGGCACCCGGAACAGGGAGTATGTTTTCGGACATGGTTCAGCAGCTTTTGGGATTGTCATAATTGTCGGACTGATCTTCATCGACATTATCCAGACATTTGAAATCTTTTTCAATCAACATAAACAACGAACTACCGTCGCCCAACAGCATATTTCCCTCGAACCCGACGGTATTGTTCGCCCCCCAGCCTGCGAGGAGTTTCCCGGGGACGTCCAGCGTGATTTTGTTTTGTTCAAACCGCGCTTGCAGGTCAGCACCGGCTGATTCTGCGATTGCATAGCGCAATTGAGCGGAACCAAAATCGGTTATTTCTTCCAGATACCCTTCATTTTCAAGCAGTGAGACCTCCGTTTTGGAAAGCCTGAAACGCACGGAATTCCGGTGAATGCGGATTTTCATAGTTATAAGATCCGGTGGTGACCGGTGTAAATGTTGAACTTGTCTTTTTTAAGAAACCCTACCAATGTAATGCCGCTCTCTTCTGCCAGTTGCACCGCCAGGCTCGACGGAGCACCTATCGTAGCTACGACTGCGATGCCAGCCATCGTAGCTTTTTGAATGAGTTCAAAACTCGCGCGGCCGCTGAGGAGGAGAATGTGTTCGTTAAGCGGCAACCGGTCCGACATCAATGCCGCACCAATAAGTTTATCGAGCGCATTATGCCTCCCTACATCTTCCCGCAACATCATAAACTGTCCGGAAACGTCGAAAAGCGCAGAGGCATGCAGCCCGCCGGTGGTTTCGAACGTATTCTGGTGTTGGGCGATCTGCTCCGTGAGCTGGTACAACAGTTCTTTTTTCAAAACCAGGCCCTCATTTACATTCGTATAAGCGGATCGGGTCCTGATCGCATCGATGCTCGCCTTGCCGCACACACCGCAGCTGGATGTGGTGTAGAAGTTGCGCTCCATGGAACCCAGTTGTGGCTCAAAATCAGGTGCGCAGGTTACTATCACCCGGTTTTCGTCGAATGGTGAATGCGCAATACCGTCGATCTGTTTTTGGGAATCGATAATGCCTTCCGTGAACAGAAACCCGGCGGCGAGTTCGCGATCGTTACCTGGCGTACGCATGGTAACCGAAATACTTTTACGCTCTTTTCGCCCTCCTGACCGAAACGCAATTTGTATTTCGAGCGGCTCCTCCACGGCGAGCTGGTCGTCGAGCACTTCGGCGTCGTATCCGCTAATGCGGACGATTTTATGGTTGGTTATCGAACTGGTTTCCATTTTGAAAGTCATTATGGGCTTCAAGCGCTTGCTTTACGGCCCGGAAATCTTCCATTGTATCTACGCTGAGCATCGTTTGTTCAGACATGGGCCGGTATTTTCCCGCCTTCTCCGCTTGAAGAAAACGCTGCAACGACCGCGAGCCGTTTTCGAATGTTTTCAGCAAAGCATTACCTGCCGACCGGGAATACCATCCTAACAACGGCTCATAGAATGCGTTTTGGTTATAAAAGGCCACAGCCGTCAAATCCTTATCAGTATCATGCAGAAAATTAGCCAGATCGGTGGTCGTGAGGTAAGGATAATCGCAACCGGCCACCAGGAAGTCGTTTCCCGGAAAGGTTTCGAATGCGGTTAGCAATCCGCTCATAGGTCCTGCTCCACCAAATTTCGGCATGTCAGTCAATTTTGGGTAGCCGGTACGGAAGGTCTTGTGCTGCTCCGCATTGCAGCAGAGGATTACTCGCTCACACAGAGGTGCGAGGAGATCGGCAACGTGTTCGTACTGTGGTTTTTGGTAATAAACCAGCAGGCTTTTGTCGGTACCCATTCTCGTGCTTTCGCCGCCGCAAATCACCAGTCCGTATAAGCTCATAGTGGCAGTTCGATGGTTTTAATCGATCAAATATGCGTAACTTCCTTTTATGGAAATGGGTGATGTTAAAATATTAAAGAAAAAACCGATCTATCCGGTGAGTCCGGAGCTGCGCAAATACCTGCGTTTTTACCAGCGCGACGCCCGGTTGCCGGTAGCTTACCACGATCTGCAGAACTTCTACGAGTCGTTTCCGGTGACCGACAAGAACGGCAGGGATACGTTATGGGAGAGTCCGCTCTACCCGCCGCATGAGCTGGAAAGGCTGCATTCCGGGCTGAAAAAGGTGTATGCGATGCTCAAAGCGTCCGGTAACCTGCGCATTGTCGAGCATAAATACATCGATCGCATCGACTACTGCAAGTTCGGCAATTCCAACCCGTTCCGCGTCAAGATCGTGAACCGGCTGAACGATATTTACGACTATTTCTATGTGAAGAAGGCCGATTCTTCCCGCATTTACGGATTGGAGCTCGAAGAAATCTTCTCGCCCAACCAGGTCAATTATATCGTTGACGGAGAAACGCTGATCGAGGAGCATATTGCCGGCATTCCCGGCGACGAGTTCGCGCGTACACGCATGCGCGACCCCGACTATAACCCGATCCGGATTGCAAAAGAATTTGTGAAGTTCAACGAGCGTTGCAAGATCACCTTGTTGGGCGATATGCGCTCCTACAATTTTGTGATGCAGATTACCCCCGATTTCGACGATTTTCAGTTCCGCCTCCGCGCCATCGACTTCGACCAGCAGTTTTACGAGGGCAATCTTAAAGTATATATGCCTCAGTTTTTTAAAGAAAACCGGGCATATGTGCAATTGGCTATGGAATATCTGACCGATAAAACCGTGGTCCAATACCAGCAGGAAGAGCAATCGTCGATTATGTATCAGGCCAAAGCCGAGCGTTATCGCCTGCGCGACCTGCGGGACGTAAGTATCAAAGACAAAATCTCGACGTCGGACAATATCCATCAATTGCGCGAAAGCCTTGCCATGCATTATTCGGACGGGCACTATCACAAATGCGAGACGATGACCGAGATCATCGAATTGAATATTAAGAATGTGATCAGGATGGTGAGTGCGTGAAGTTTTAACGCTCAGGCAGTATTCCGGCGATTAATCCCTACCTTTGCGGAACCATTCGGCAGCTCGCAGCTGTTGAAGTTGTCAATTCAAATCATCAATCGGAAGGCATTCAACCTTCGGCAGATTACTACAATGAGTAAACACGGACGCATTCTTGTCGCCATGAGCGGCGGCATCGACAGCTCGCTTGCAGCTGTTCTTCTCCACGAACAAGGTTATGAGGTCATTGGTATGACCATGAAAACCTGGGATTATGCCAGTAGCGGTGGTACCAAGAAGGAGACCGGCTGTTGTTCGCTGGATTCCATCAACGACGCGCGTAATATCGCGGTAGAGCTTGGCTTCCCGCATTATATTCTGGACATTCGTGCCGAATTCGGCGATTATGTAATCGACCATTTTACAGGCGAATACCTCGAAGGCCGCACACCTAACCCGTGCGTGCTTTGTAATACCCACATCAAATGGGATGCGCTGCTCCGCCGCGCCGACCGCCTCGATTGCGAGTTTATCGCTACCGGGCATTATGCCAATATGCAGTTTAATAACGGCCGTCATTATGTATCCAAAGGTATCGATGCCTGGAAAGACCAGAGCTACGTACTTTGGGGTGTATCGCAGGAAAGTCTGGCGCGCACTAAACTGCCGTTAGGCTATTTGCATAAAACAGAAATCCGCGAAATGGCCCGTCAGAGAGGCTTTATCGATTTGGTAAACAAATCGGAGAGCTATGAAATCTGTTTCGTGCCCGATAACGACTACCGTGGCTTCCTGAAAAGGCGCATTCCGGGCCTGGAAGCGGAAGTAGCAGGCGGTAACTTCGTCTACGCCGATGGTACGGTCGTAGGAAAGCATGAGGGTTACCCGTTCTACACGGTTGGCCAGCGAAAAGGGCTTGGTATTGCATTAGGCCGCCCGGTGTTCGTGACCGAGATCCGGAAAGATACCAATGAAGTGGTGCTGGGCGACATGCCCGACCTTTTCCGCGACGGGATGAATGTAAGCAAATTGAATCTTCAAAAATACGCATCGATTGAGAAGCCGCTGGAAACGGTAACCAAAGTGCGCTATAAGCACGATGGAACCCCCGCTATTATCGAGCAAACCGGCCCTGATCAAATCGTGGCACGTTTTCACGACGGCGTCAATGGCATCGCGCCGGGTCAGGCGGCTGTTTTTTATGAAGGCGACGACGTTATCGGCGGTGGCTGGATTATGAAGAGTTTCCGGCAGGAGTGAGATAATTTGGTTTAGTCTGTAATTTAGTTCTCTACATCATTCATCCTACTCAATAGTTCCTCTGTACAGTTTCGTCATCAACAAACTTACAGATGGATTTAAATCACTTGCGCCGGGTGGCGAGAAAAAGGGTAAAGGAAGATTTGGTGGCTAAAAATATCGGGATCTTTCGCGATGAGCTTGGTGCTGAGATCAAGTTCAACATGTCGGGAATTAAAGAATGCATTAACCAGCCATTTAATTCCTATCTGGACTGGAAGGACTTGAAGAAGCGTTAGCTAGCGCTGTTTACCTTGGCTTTACAACTTATCAAACACATCCCAAAGAGCATGTGGCCGGATATCATTATTTTGAAACAGAAATAGGCGGGAGAACCGCCTATTTTAATATCCCAGATGACCGTTCAGGGACGGTATTTCCTATACTCAATTACTGAATCTTTACGTTGGGATTCCTCGAATAAAAAAAGCACCCGACGTGCTTAGAGGAGTTGCAATCCAATGCCGGTTCAGGTGCTATTCGAATATAGCAAACATTTACATAAAAAGCTATCTTTTGGCTATTTTATTCGCTGCCTCACAGCTTCATACAAAACAATAGAACTCGCTACCGACACATTCAGCGATTCCACGTGCCCTGCGAGCGGGATTCTCGCGCCGCTGTCGGCGAGGTCGATGAATTCTTTTGAAATACCATCTTCTTCCGAGCCCATGATGATCACCGTAGGGATGGAAAAATCAATATCATAGAGCGATTTGTCGGTTTTCTCTGTGCAAGCGATGATTTGCAAGCCGCTGTTTCTGAGGTACATGAGTGTTTCCCAGAGGTTAGGCTCTCGGCATATGGGAAGGAAATTCAATGCGCCGGATGAGGTTTTCATTGCGTCTGCATTGATCTGTGCACCACCTTTGGTAGGGACAATGATCGCCTGCACGCCTGCGCATTCGGCCGTACGCGCGATGGCACCGAAGTTCCGCACGTCGGTGACGCGGTCGAGCAGGAGCAGAAGTGGGGTTTTGCCTTCCTCATATACCTGCGTAAGCACATTGTGCAATGGCATGTACTGGATCGGCGACACAAATGCAATGACTCCCTGATGGTTTTTGCGGGTTACGCGGTTCAGTTTTTCGACCGGTACGCGCTGATAGGGGACGCCGAGCTCTTTGGCGAGCTTTTCAATTTCCGCGAGCCCGAACTCGCGCTGAATAAATAGCCTTTCGATTTCTTTACCCGAACGAAGGGTTTCTAATACCGATTGCGTACCAAAGACCATGTCGGCCTGGGACTGTCTGGGGGCTGGTTTTCTTACCGTATACTTCCGTTTCTCCATGCTTCTACTACTGGATACCAAATCGGCTGGTATTCGGCATAGCGAACCAGTTCATAATGATCATCCACAAATTGATTGTTTCTTCTGTTAAATGTAAAATTGACGTTTTGAGCGTTACCTCTGTGATCGTAGGTCCACACTTCGCGGTCTTTGCTGCGTTGTACTTTATCCGGCGGGCCTAATACGATGTAAATCATTCCTTTGTCGGTCTTCCAGCCTTCTTTGTAAGTCGTAAACAGTTGGTTGGCTTCTTCAACCCTGCCATAGAACGAGCGGATCGACTGCTGAGCCAGCGGCGCATTGCCATTCATGAGCGTCAGCCAGTATTTATCCAACGCCTTTTTATAATCCTCTGCCTTCTTAATCTCGTTGATTTCGTTGTTGGTGCTCATATAAAGCAAGGGCCCCAGCAGCAATTGAGGGCGTGTGACTTTCGGAAAGCGCTCATTTACGACCAAAAGTCCCAGTCCTTCCGATTGGGTGGTGTCTGCGAAAATATTGTAAAGTCCTTCTCTGGTGAATTGCAAAGGCTGATTGGCGGAGATCGTAAATGTGCTATCCACTTCGAGTGATTTGTTGCCCCCCTTCGGAGCGATGTTCATCGGCGAACCTGCCGGTTCGAAGTCGTGGTTATAGTAGTAAACATGCAGCTGATCGGCACTTTCGCCCGCTTTTTTGATCGTAAACTGCTCGTTTGAACTTATATAATGCCTCTGTAACGGCTGAGTGGAGTTGCCCGTATAGACGCCATACATTTGGTTCACGGCCAGTTTTTTGAACCGGATCGTGAGGTCGTTCAGTACTTTTTTCAGCGTACCGGTCTGGCTGATTTCGCTGAGCAACACACCATAGTCACGGTTCGGACTTTTCAATTCGTAGGAAATCACGATTTTATCGCCCATGCGGGAAACATTCGTCGAATCGAGCTTTACATTGCCGTAACCGAGGCGTTCGCGTGTACCGTAATCCGAATAAATGACGTAGTTGAGGTTGTAAAGCCTGACAAAATCGGCCACGCTAATGGGATTCTTGCCTTTCAAAGCGTCCACATACAGAAATACCGACGTCTGCGTCGTGTCTTTCAACAAATACTTGCTTTGAATTGCCACCAGGGTAAGCTCCTCATTGACCGGCGCCGATGCCTGCTGTTGCTCCATCGGACGCACTTGCGCCTCCGGGATCTGCTTCATCGGCTTATTCGATGATGCGCACCCGGCCATCACCAAAACAGACATTATATAGATACAAAAGCGAAGATTTGTTCTCATGTACGTGTATTCATCGTTTGTCAAATAACGAACGAACGGGCAAAATTACCCAATAAAACGGTAATAAAATTTTTATTCGGGACTCTTCCCGCCGCGGGTTGCCGATTTGACCTGATCTTCGATGGCATCCCATTGATCGTCAGTTACTTCTTTCAGGAAATTGAATTGCCCGCCACCCAATACTTCTCCGCCGTCGAGGGTAATGACTTCGCCCGTCATATAGGCCGAAAAGTCGGAAATCAGATAGGCGGAGAGATTAGCCAATTCCTGATGATCACCGGTGCGCGCGAGCGGAATGCGGTTTTCGAAGGAAAGTTTCCTGGCCAGCTCCTCGGGAAACAACCGGTCCCAGGCACCTTTGGTAGGAAACGGGCCGGGAGCGATCGCATTGAGGCGAATACCATGCCGGGCCCATTCAAATGCCAGCGACTTGGTCATGGTCAATACGCCTGCCTTGGCCATGGCCGACGGTACTACCCAGCCCGAACCGGTGGTGGCATAGGTGGTGACGATATTGAGCACAGTTCCTTTGATATGGTTCTCGATCCAGTATTTACCCAGAGCCAATGTAAAATAGTAGGTTCCGCGCAGCACGATGTCGACCACGGTATCGACAGCCTTGTACGAAAGCCGTTCCGTGGGACTGATGAAATTCCCAGCGGAGTTGTTGACCAGCCCATCGACCCGGCCGAATGTTTCAATGGCTTTTGCGATCACATTTTCGATTTGCTCTGTCTTTCTGACATCGCATTCTGCAAAAATGATGTTGCCGCCGGTTTCCACTCTCAACTCGGATGCGGTTCTTTCCAACACTTCCGCTTTTCTGCTGCAAATCACCACATTCGCGCCCAAACGGAGAAAATAGGAGGCCATTGACTTTCCCAGCCCGGTGCCGCCTCCGGTGACGATGATCGTTTTGTTTTCGAGTGCCCCATCGCGAAGCATTCCTTCGGTATATGTCATGATAAATGTATTTTTAGAATGGGATGAAAAGTAAATTTTTCTTTAAAAACATTATATTTTGAATGAAAACCAAATCATCCGGAAATGGACCAGGTAAGGGAAATAATGAACGAGCTGGCGCTGCTGGGAAGTGAGCAGACCCTCAAAACTTTCAGGAACCATGGGGCGGCGGAGCCATTGTACGGCGTGAAGATCGGCGACATGAAGCCGATCCTCAAAAAACATCGAAATAACCACCAACTGGCGCTGGAATTGTTCAAAACCGGCAATTCAGATGCGATGTACCTGGCAGGGCTGATGTCGAGACCTGTGTTGATGACCCCCGAAGTGCTCGACGAATGGATCGAGGGGGCTTCGTGGTACATGATCAGCGAGTACACGGTGGCCTGGAATGCAGCCGAAAGTCCTTATAAATTTGAAATGGCCCGAAAATGGATCGAGTCCGATGACGAACTGACAGCCGATGCAGGGTGGGCGACCTGGGGGTGCATTTTGGCCCTAACGCCGGACGATCAGCTCGACAAAGGCGAAATCGAGCGATTGCTCAACCGGGTCGAACGCGAAGTGCATTCCGCTCAGAACCGCGTGCGGTATGTAATGAATGGCTTCGTGATCGCGGTGGGCTCCTATTATCCGCCGCTGGCAGAGAAGGCGATGGAAGTTGGTAAAAGGATTGGGAAAGTGAAGGTTGACGTCGGCAATACCGAATGCAAAGTGCCATATCCGCCCGACTACATTCAAAAAACATGGGACAAAGGCCTTCTCGGGAGGAAACGAAAGGAAGTAAGGTGTTGACCGGCGGGTTATTGCTGCGCCAATAAATAGAGTACGGCCATTCGTACGGCCACCCCATTTTCGACCTGGTTCAAAATGATCGAATGCTGCGAATCTGCCGCATCGGATGAAAGTTCCACGCCGCGGTTGATAGGTCCCGGGTGCATTAGTACGATTTCTTTGTCCAGCTCATCGAGCATGGCTTTGTTGATTCCATAATACAACGAATACTCGCGCAGCGAAGGGAAATACTTGATCTGCTGCCGTTCCAGCTGTATACGCAGCACGTTCGCGACGTCGCACCATTGCAATGCCTCTTTCACATTATGTCCGATCTTCACGCCTAGTTCGCCCAAATGTTTAGGAATCAACGTTGATGGGCCGCATACCATCACTTCCGCGCCTAATTTTTGCAAACAGAAAATATTGGACAATGCCACGCGTGAATGCGTAATGTCGCCGATGATCGCAATTTTTTTGCCGGTCAGGTCTCCGAGTTTTTCACGCATTGAAAACGCGTCGAGTAATGCCTGGGTAGGGTGCTCGTGCGTGCCGTCACCTGCATTTACGACGTTCGCCGGAATGCGGGTAGACAGGTAATGCGGCGCCCCGGGGCTGCTGTGGCGCATCACGATCATATCCACTTTCATGGCGAGGATATTGTTGACCGTGTCGAGCAATGTCTCCCCCTTTTTTACCGAACTGCCGGAAGCCGAAAAATTCACTACATCGGCAGAAAGCCTTTTCTCCGCCAGCTCGAATGAGAGCCTTGTACGGGTGGAATTTTCGAAAAAAACGTTGGCAATGGTAATGTCGCGAAGGGAAGGGACTTTCTTGATGGGACGGTTAATGACTTCTTTGAACTGAGTCGCTGTATCTAAGATAGTTTGAATGTCGTTCTCGTTCAGGTTTTTAATTCCAAGTAAGTGCCGGACCGAAAGTTGTGTCATTGTTTGTATTCAAGAAAGTTTGGCAAAGATAATAAGGAAGCGGTCAATGCGAAAATCCGAAGGTGATTTTCGGATAACAAAACTCCGGCCCTGCCACTTTAAGGCAAGGCCGGAGTTTGAGCGGGTACTTATTTCTTGATAAATTTCAGTGAAGTAGCCGTCCCGTCATTGTTCTGTATCCGTATCAGGTACAGTCCCGAAGAGAGGCTTCCGACGGGTATCGACGACCGCCCCTGCGCGGCATAGCTACGCAATCTGACCTGCCCGGAAACATCGGATATAATATAGCTGAAACGGTCTTTTTGATTAGCCAGTTTAATATACAATATGTGATCCGCAGGATTCGGGAAAACACTCACCGCAAAACCAGGACGCTGAACCGGTATCATATGCGAATAGGTAAAGGATTGGTCGGTATCTACCTGTTTGAGCCGGTAGTAACTGGTTCCGGGAAGCGGCTGCGGGTCTTCAAGCCGATATTCGCTGAATGCACTGATAGTCCCTCTTCCGCTGATGCGGCCGATACTTGCCCATCTGCGTGCGTCGTTGGATCGCTCCACATCAAAATAGTCGCTATTTTTTTCCTCTGTGGTTACCCAGGTCAGCAACACCTTCTCTTCTACCGCCTTTGCGTTGAAGTTTAGCAGTGTTACCGGCAATGGGTTGGTGCAGGTTTGTACGGTAATGTCGTCGAGGCGCAATTCATCCCGGGCACCGGTGGCAGTAGGGTCGGTGCAGTAATACCGCCACAGCAACTGAACGTATGGTTTGTCCAGTGCCTCTGCGGGAAGCGCTACCCAGTTGATTACCTGCTCATGCCCCGCCGTAGCCGACCGGACATATTCCACCGGCTGGTTGCTGGTGTTCAGGACGTCCGTAAATGGCCCGGTTTCGGAAAGACGGTATTGCAGGCGGAGCGCGTACGGCCTGGTATTGGGTGTAATCGTACCGCCCGTCCATTTTACGCTGACCTGCGTTTTTCCCGTCGTGTTCAATGCAAGAATAGCTCCTCCGAGTTTCATGCCGGGGTAGCCGGGGTTACCCGCTGCGTTGCCCGTGTTGATAAATGAAATACCGGCGTCGTTCAGGCCGTTGATCCGTGTGCGGCTGGTGAGGTTGTAAACGCCGCTTGTGAAGCCCACTACGTTCGAGGTAAGGCCGGGATCGTCGTTTTCCATATAGACAAACCGCATATTGTCGGGAAAGGTATTTCCGGTAGCCGTGGCAAGCCAGGCGTTGAAATTGTATACACATGCGCCGGCGTCCAGGGGAGCTGGGACCTGCACGGGTGCGACATCCACAGCAAACACGGCGCGAAATAAGGGCGTCGTGGAGGAGGGGGCAAACGTAATTGCTGCAGTGTTGGAAACAACCTGGTTTGAGGCGTTTTCCCATTGCAGGAATTTATAGCCCGGCTTGGGAACCGCTGTCAATGTAATATTCACGTTTTTGAAATAGGTACCAGTCCAGGGATAGGGGGTAGCAGCAACGCCGAGTGTGGTCGGCAGGATGTCGATCGTATTGACACGCACATAGCCGTGGTTGGGGTTCGAGACGTTGACGGTGAGGGACCGTGTGCCGTCGACGAGGTTGAACTGGCTTTGAATATGGCTCCGCGCGACACCCGGCCGGTTCGTAGCGAAATTCACCATGAGATTGACGTTCGATTCCCAGGTAGCATAGCTCGAAGGGCGGTTCCACCGCTCGATATTTCTAGGTATTTCGTTTGCGATAAGGTTTTTGCAAACATCAATCTGGGCAAGAAGCCGGGCTGGTAGAAAGTGGGAGTTGATCAGGTCGGCGTAGCGGTTGATGAATTTGTTCCGGAAAGTCAGGTTTTGCAGGAGATATTGGAGCAAATGATCCGGAGCACCCAATGCTTTCGGAAACTGGTTGGCAGTCACATCCTCAAAACTCAGGTCTACATCGAACAGCGCCCAGCGCCAGCGTCCGTCTTTGCCCTTACCGGCGGATGGATTGTAGGGCACTTTGTGGCGCCAGTAAGTGATGTTGCCATACGGCCAGTCCCAGTTAGCGCAATAGAGTTCGAGAATGCAGTAGTCTATGAAATTGTCCATATCCATCCGGTCCAAAGCATAGTTGTAGTTGTTGGCATCGGCCATATTATTGCTTTTGATAAAATTGGACAGGTCGGCGTAATGCCCGGAGTTGTTTTCAATGTCGGGATCTGCAAAAAACTCTATGTTCTCGGGTTCCAGCGCGTAATGGCTCGCGAAATAGTATTCGTCCTCCCGCTCCCGAAGGTCGTGAATGCCCCAATATTCGCCGTTCAGGTAAGTGGTAACGGGCCGGTATTCCTGCAATTCCATGTCCAGCCCTTTGGCGATCTGGTGGATGTAAGAATCTTTCATGAGTGTTCGCTCGTAATCATTTCCTGAGTTCCGGAGGATAACCCGCTTGAATGTGTGAAATGGTAACGCGGGAAAAAGGGGATAGTCGATATCGCTTTGCGATGCATTCGGGCCGGTGGAGTACAGCCGGAAACTTTTCTTGTCGTGGGCTCTTGATCCCTGCCCATGAATGCGCAGACCCAGGTCCTGGTTGATCACCACGCTACCGTTGATCAGTACTTCCACGTTCGACGGGATTTCGGTACCGCGGTGGTAATTGCCGACCGGAACGCCGAACGATCCGGCGCCGGGGTTGCTATTGCGCCAATCCACAAAATCCTTTCCCGCAACACCAATGCCATCCTCATAATCGAACATATCGTCCGGGTCGGTTTTGATCGAGAATACCGCGAGCTGTGATTTCGGTTGACCGTCCGCCGTGAACAGGTATGTACGCGACTCCGTATCGCTGGGCAGTTTTCCGGCCTCATAAGCCTTCGCGCGGATAACTGTGCCCTTGTATACCGGTTTCATGGGGACCGAATTATAGGTAGGGGTGAAATCGTTGGTGGCGGAAATCGACGCGAATACATCCGGCTGGGCCGACTTGTCGGTAATCTGGATATCGACCGGCGAATTCTGTTTCAGCGTCAGGAAATTGTTGGTGAATGTAGGCCCAGCCGATTGTCCAGGGTCTTTCGGGTACTGGTTTTTGTATTGATAGGCTTTGCCAGGCGGCGTGATATTGTCCTTGTCCGGTTGGGAGCCGTCGGTTGTGTAGTACACTTCCGCGCCCGGCGCGGCCGTGGAAATAGTCAGATTAAAACTGTTTTGGAAAAAGCCGCTTTCCACGCTCATAATCGGTGCGGAGGCGAAGCCTGTATAGGAATTAGCCGCCACATTACTCGCGTTGGGCGAGGATGGCGAAAAATAGACGATTTCAACGGACCCGTTGGTTTTCCTGCCAAACGACACGTCTGTTCGTTGCTTGGGAAAAATGACCTGATCGATAATCGTTTCGTCCGGCGCAACGAGCAGGAACTGCTCCCCGTCTCCGCTGAGGCCAAATCCCAGGTGCTTCGGCCCTCGCGACGGCACACCACTTGCCCAGAGGATAAGGAATGAGCCGGGCTGGATGATCAGATTGCCCGTGCCGCTGGGTAACTGAAACTTTTTCAACTCGCCCGGGTCGTCGCTGACGTAGTAACCGCCCAGGTCGACCGCGACCCCGCCTGCATTGTAAAGCTCGATCCAATCCTCGTCGGAGCCGGTTTCATCCAGATAGGAAGCGGAATTAGAAGCCATCAACTCATTAATTTTGATAGACTGACCCAGGCAGACAGTGCACGAGGCCCACATCGCCATTGATACTATGTAGTATAAATATTTCATGATGATAGATGGAGATTTTTCTGACAGAAATTAAAATTATTGTAGATGAAATACTAATAAACCGGCAGTTATTTTGAGGTATTTTTCTGCTTTATTGGCTTAATGTTCAGTAAGTTGTGTGATTTTAAATGTAGCTCTGGATATCCTGATAAATAATTTCATATCCATTGTATTATTTCGCTTTTTGGTGTAGTCTATTATCGAAATAATTCGTAATTGAAGAGCGAGATTTTTTGCGGCTATGGGTGATTGCCCGGTTGCGTTCCGGATCGAAGGATAATTGCCGAGTGCCTTGTTATATTTGTGGCAAACACAATTTGGAAAATGGATAAGGCAACGGTAATCGCCCACATAAAGTCACTTCTCGACGAGCGCATGCAGGTAGCGTGGAGCGCCATGGAGGCGGCGCAGGAATCGGCGAACGATCAGGGTAAGAGCTCGATGGGGGATAAATATGAAACGTCGCGCTCGATGGGGCAGCTTGACCGCAATATGCATGCGCGGCAGTACGAGCAGGCGCGGCAGGAGCGGCTGATCCTCGAAAAGATCGGCGAAAGCGATGCACCGGTGCGCAGTGCGGCTGCACGCAGCTCGGTAGGCTCGCTGCTGGAAACGACAGCCGGGTGGTTCTTTATCGCCGTGAGCCTGGGAGCCGTTAAAATAGAAAATGAGACCGTGATAGCAGTCTCATCTTCATCGCCCGTGGGCGCTTCCCTGTTAGGTAAGGAGCCCGGGACTTTTTTTGAATTTATGAAAAAACAACACCGGATTGTGGCGCTGCATTAAGCCATGTTGTGGAACACACGTACCACGTCGTCGTCTTCTTCAATCTTCTCGATCAGTTTTTCGACTTCTGCAACCTGTTCGTCGCTCAATGTTTTGGTATCGTTCGGAATGCGTTCGAAATCCGCTTCGACGATTTCGTAGCCATTCTCTTCAAAATAATGCTGCAATGCACCGAAGGCGGGGAACTCTCCGTAAATGTTGATCAGATTGGTCTCTTCATCCAAAAACACCTCTTCTCCGCCTACGTCGATCAGTTCGAATTCCAGCTCTTCGATGTCCTTGCCGGTGTTTTTGATTTTGAAAATGCATTTACGGTCGAAGATGAAGTCGAGCATGCCCATTGTGCCGAGGCTTCCTCCCAGCTTGTTGAAGTAGCTCCTTACGTTGGCAACGGTGCGTGTGGGGTTGTCGGTGGTGCTTTCCACGAGAATGGCGATCCCGTGAGGGCCGTAACCTTCATACACCATTTCCTTGTAGTCCTCCTGATCCTTGGAAGAGGCCCGTTTGATAGCCCTTTCGACAGTTTCCTTGGGCATATTCACTGCTTTTGCGTTTTGCAGCAGCACCCGGAGTTTGGAGTTGGTGGCCGGGTCGGCGGTCCCGTTTTTCACGGCGAGAACAATCTCCTTGCCAATCCTGGTGAAAGTTTTGGCCATCTTGTCCCACCGCTTGAACATCCGTGCCTTTCTGTATTCAAAAGCCCTTCCCATACTTGTAATGTATTATTAGTTATTTTAATGTTGGTACCTTGGTATTGCTAATTGTGCGCAAATTTATAAAAACGGTCAATATCAGATAAAATAAATTCTTTTGCTCAATACTTTCATGAATTATCAGCTAGACTGGCGCTTTCAAACCTTCGACGAACTTACTACAATTGAGCTCTACGGCATTCTACGCTTGCGAAGCGAGGTTTTCGTCCTCGAACAGCGGTGCTGCTTTCTCGATATGGATAACAAGGATCAATTAAGCCACCATCTTTCGGGCTACCGTGATGGTGAATTGATGGCATTTTCACGCATTGTTCCACCCGGAGTGTCGTATGAATATCCGGCAATCGGGCGTATCGTCGTGTCGCCGCGCGGGCGCGGGGCAGGGTATGGTATCAAACTGCTCAATGCTTCTATTCAAAAACTGGAAGAATTATATGGCAAGGTCCCGATCCGAATAGGGGCACAGCTGTACCTCAAAAGGTTCTATGAGTCGTTCGGTTTCAGGCAGTCGAGCGAGATTTATCTGGAAGATGATATCGAACATATCGAAATGACGAGGGCAATTCAGTAGAAATTACAAGATGTGTAACCTTTTGGGGAATGATTTCCCAAAAGTGGTGAATTAGTAAACACTGCATGTAACTGGTAAATGTGTTAAAACGCTGTTAAAACAGGATTTTTGAAAAAAATGTAGTAGCTTATCTACATTTCAATAAAAAAAGTTTGATATAAATTGCTCATAAGCGCATTCTTTCCTAATTTGGCACAGAATTTTAGTTATTAGTATTCAGTCAAGCAAATTGTTGCTTTGGGCCTGACGCCCTGTCAGAAACCCAATTAACATTTTTGACGAACACTGATAGAGGAGGGTTTACGTGGAATGGCCTACTGTAATGCGGTAGGCCATTTTTTTTTGCTTTCTTTGTACTCCTTTACAACACACCACATCATCCTAGATGACCAAAGTTACCGAGTACATCCGCCGTGCGGAAGGCAAAACCCTATTCTCGATCGAGATCATCCCGCCGCTGAAAGGGCAGAATATCAATGAGCTGCTGAATTCCATTGAACCTTTGATGGAATTCAATCCCCCTTTTGTAGATGTAACCTATCACCGCGAAGAGCTGATCGACCGCGTCGGTCCCGACGGTACAATTGAACGTATCCCGATCCGCAAGCGTCCCGGCACTGTCGGGATTTGCGCCCGACTGATGGAACGTTTCAAGGTGGATGCGGTGCCGCATGTGATTTGCGGCGGCTTTACCAAAGACGAAACCGAAGATGTGTTGATTGACCTGCATTACCTGGGCATCGACAACGTGCTGGTGCTGCGCGGCGACCCTGAGAAATCGGCGGGTGTTTTCAGACCGAAACAAGGCGGGCACACCTATGCTTCGGAGCTGGTAACGCAGGTTGACAATATGAATAAAGGAATTTTACTCAACGCCGAAACCGAAATGTCGCCGACAGACTTTTGCATCGGCGTCGCCGGCTATCCTGAAAAACATTTGGACGCGGCGTCATTCGATTCGGACTACGCGGCATTGAAGAAGAAAATCGAGCTGGGCGCTAATTACATTGTGACCCAGATGTTTTTCGATAACCAGAAATATTTCAGTTTCGTAGAGCGCTGCCGCGCCGAGGGCATTACCGTACCGATTATTCCCGGCCTGAAACCGTTATCAACGAGGAAACAACTGACGGTGCTGGCTGATATATTCCATTTGGAATTCCCGCAAGACCTAGTGAACGAAGTTGAAAAATGCGCAACGGATAAAGAAGTACGTCAGGTAGGTATCGAATGGGGCATTCAGCAATGCAAGGAGCTGATGGCCTACGGCGTGCCGGTGCTTCATTTTTATACAATGGGCAAGTCCGATAACGTATCGCAGATCGCCCGGGGCGTATTCTAAATTTAATGCGCCGCGGCGCTGTTATTCATAGCACACCGCGGTACCGTTGGCGCTCACCATGAGCATCGAGCTGCCATTTCCGATTGTTTCCAGGTCGATATCCACGCCGATCACCGCATTGGCTCCCAGGCGCTGCGCCTGTTCCATCATTTCGCGGATAGCAATGCTTTTGGCCTCGCGCAGCCCCTGCTCGTACGAGCCGGAGCGCCCGCCCACGACGTCGCGGATGCCGGCCAGAAAGTCTTTGACGAAGTTGGCCCCGATAATGGCTTCACCATTCACCAGTCCGATATACTTTGTGATTCTTTTACCTTCGATGTTCGGGGTAGTAGTAACAAGCATGCGAGTTGAAGTTTGGTTGGTGTTGGTTTTGACGGGCCAAATTACGGGTTTTGCCAAAGAGGAGGCTGAAAATAATGGTTTAGCGGCAAAGTAACACGAGTTCGGGGTGAATTTTGGGTATAATCGTTAGTTTTGCCCTTTGACCAGATTTGAGCAGTAAAACAATTTACAATGGAACAGACAGTAGATACCATTAATCATATCATCCGCACACGCCGGGCCATTTTCCCACCGAACTACATCCAAAAGGAGATCCCGCAGGAAGTGATCGAAAATATCCTCGAAAACGCCAACTACGCGCCTACACACAAGCGCACGGAACCCTGGCGCTTCATTGTGTTCCGTGGCGAGGAGAAGTTGCAGCATTTGGCGAGCTTCTTCATGGACCGGTACCGCAACAATACGCCCGCAGAATCATTCTCGCAGGCGCGTTACGAGGCTGCCGGCGAAAAGATATTGAAATCGGCCTGTGTGATCGCTATCAATGCGGAGCTTCACCCGAACGACCTGCCCGAGTGGGAAGAAACAGCCGCGGTAGCCTGTGCGGTGCAAAATATGTGGCTTACCGCCACTGCGTACGGCATTGGCTCGTATTGGAGCAGCCCCGCGGTATTGAAAGAGCTGGGCGAATTCCTGGGCTTGCCCGAAGGACAGAAATGCCTGGGCCTTTATTACCTCGGCTACCACAATGCCCCGGAAACGCCGGTACGCCGCAATAGCACAATCGAAGAAAAAATCACCTGGGCCTGAGCATGAAACAGTCCCGACCGACGCTGCGCGCACAAAAGATCACCAAAACATTTGGTACAGACACCGTCCTGGCCGGCATCGACCTCGAACTCGCGCCGGGCGAGTGGCTGGGCATTCTGGGCGAGAGCGGGTCGGGGAAAAGCACCTTGCTACGCATTCTGGGACGTTTCCTGGATGCGGAGCAAGGTGATGTTTTTTTCAAGGGACAATTGCTGAAACCGGTGGCGAGCGAGCTCATGCCGGGCCACGAGGCGATCCGGCTCATTCATCAGGAATTTGAACTGTTTCCCAATCAGACGGTCGAGGAGAATATCGCATATTCCCTGCGCTTTTATGAGCCGGATTACCGACTCGAAAAAGTGGCGGAGTTGCTGGAAACGACCGCATTGAAGAGTGTGAAAGACCGCAAGGCCAAACTCCTTTCCGGCGGTGAAAAACAGCGCACTGCCATTGCCAAGGCGATTGCCGAACGTCCGGATGTGCTGCTGCTCGACGAGCCTTTCGCCCATTTGGACAACCATAACCGTCGCGTACTGGCAGACGCGATCGAGCGCTTGCGCCGGCAGCAGAAAATGAGTTGCATATTCGTCACCCACGAGGCGGCCGACGCGCTGGCCTGGTCGGACAGGATCGCTGTGCTCCGGGATGGTGAAATTATCCAGATCGGTACGCCGCAGGAAGTGTACAACAACCCGGCAAACAGCTACGTGGCTGAGCTGACAGGCGATATTAACTGGATCGCCGGCGAAAAAGGCAAAAAGCAGTTTTACATTCGCCCCGAAAAGATCAAGCCGACGCGTAACCCGGAAAAAAGCCGTTGGATAGGCAAAGTAGAGGCTGTGCGTTTCCACGGCAACCATTGGGAAATCCGTTGTATTAAAGGAAAAGAGCAGTTATCCTTTTACCGTAACAAACCCGACCTCGAAATCGGGCAGGAAGTGCATTTGACTTATGCTTCCAAAGACCTCAAAAGCATTTTGTAATCCCTACAATTTAAACCAGAAGGAAATTTTCACAGTAAATGGTGTCACATTCGGGTTATCCAGATAGGTCAGCCGGTGAATGAAATCGACGCGCCCGGTGCGGAAAATGTTATCGATCCCGTAGCCGAGTTCGATATAAGGTTTTGAATTTAACCGGTTGAATGCCAGTACCTGCTTGCCCGACTCGTCGGTAGTGGTGGTAAGTGTCTCGTTGGCATGGCTGATACTTCCATAGAACAACCTGCCCGTAGCCAGCATCCTCAGTTTCAGCCGCCGGATAGCCGGAATGCGGTTTAATATAAAACCTTCAAAATTGTGCTCCATACGCAAGGCGAAATACCGGTCGCTGATAAACTCGAAATAGCGCATCAGGTTAAACGCATTCTCCACATAAAAGAATGATTCGTTACCCAGCGGTGTATAAAGCAGCGGGTAGGGCAGGATGGAAGGAATATAGCCGAACGTAACATTGTAATAGGTACGTCCGATCACTCCCGCGCGGAAGCTCTGCCGGATATTGAAGGAAAATTTGTTGTAATTGAAATCCCCGCCCAGCAAATGTTTGAAGCCGTGCGTGTAGCGCAGCGTAAATGCGGGCGAGTTGCCATTCCCCATGCTAATTCGTTCATTATCATTCAATAAGAAGGTCTCTTTCTGAGCGAGCCGCGCTTCGAAATTTACTTCGGTAATGTCGAACGCACTCTTCACAGGGGAATCTTCACGGGCTGCCGGATCGGTGCGGTAGGTGAATGCAAAGAGCGGGTCAAAGGTGCGGTGACGGAGCTGCACACTGCCGGTAAGCCCTTTCACGACTTCCCTTTTGAAATAGGCGGAGATATCCTGCTGCCAGTATGGACGCCGGAATGCGCCGAACCTCGATAATGCACCGAAAATAGTGCTGGGGCCGATCGCTTCGGGGGACAAACCCAGCCGTTCCAGGTCTTTCGAATAAGAAACGCCGGCCATTGTCCAGGGCTTTCTGCTGATGATGTAGTCGAGCCCGCCGCCGTATTTGAAGTCGTGGTCGCGCGTGCCATACGCGCCGTAGCCGCTGAAAATCCATTTTTTGCTAAATCCCGGATCGGTTCGGAAGCCGAGACGGAAACGGTGGCCTTCTACTTTATTATTGGCATATAAAAACAGATACGGCCCCACGTCGATATTCCATTTGTCGATCCTTTTGTAGCCGTTGACAAAAATGTTGAGGAGCTCGGTGTAGGTTTTAACAACCGGCAGGGCTTTCAGCGAATCGATCAGTTCAAAAGTCAGTTTTTCCGTCGGACTCAGGTCTTCCGGGCGGTTTTTTGCCCAGTAAGTAGAATCATGGTCGCGGTAATTTTCGGCTAGTTCAATGGCCGTGTCGTAAAACCGGCTGTCGCGCGGCGAGTTAATCTTGTATTTGGATTGGGCTGAATAGAATTTCAGCAGCATACCAGCGGCTTGCGGGGCAGGCTCGGCCACATCGATCAATACGCGGGTTTTATGCGGCAGCCAGCTCTTTTCATCCTCCGATAATTCGTAAGACTGCTGGATTTTGATGCGGTCGATGTAGTTGAGGTTTGCCCGCTTGTCGACGCTCACATCGATCTGCGTTAATGCGAATGTCTGCCCGTCGACCCACAGTGAGCCCGTGAATGCGAGGTCCTGCTTTTGCCGCGGTTCAAATTCAATGTGGTAATCGTAGCCCGAGCCATTGTCGACGCTATCGGCCAGGTAATATTCGTAATAAAGTTTCCAGTTGTCGGAAATGGGCGAAACGAAGTCTTTTTGCAGGATATTCAGCCAGTTGTTATAAAAATTATATTGCTGGAATGTAGAGCCGATAAGCTGGGAAACGACGCTGCCGTCCGTCAGCCCCACACCCGAAACCTTTGTTTTATTGATGACCTCCTTCTTTTTCTGCGGATCGCGGCGGTAAAAAACGCCGGAAACGGACTCGGAAATGAAGATCGGGATAATTGTCTCCCCATTTTCTCCCTTCACCTCGTCGAATTTTTCCAGCACATGGGTCATTTTCCTGACCGACTTGCGGTCTCTGAACCCCTTCGAAAGGTTATCGATATCGATTTGGATCTTATTGTAAGCTTCGTACTCGTATGCCGTCAGTTCATCGGGATTGTTGGCCTTCTTACGTGCCACAATCTTTCGCATTACTGCGTAGGCTGGGTTTTCGCCTGCCAGGATTTTAACCTCGCGTAGCTGCGTGGTCCCGGGCGAAAGCTGGATGTCGATGACCTGTTCGGGCAGATTGGGCATGATAGCCTTGCTGCGGCTCGTGTATCCCACGTACGTCACAGTCACAGAATCAGCAGGAGGAGTGAATTTCAGCTCGTAGATGCCATCAAAATTGGTCGTGGTGCCGCCGAGCTGCGCGCGGATGCCGAGGTTCGCAAAGGGAATAGGGTCACCCGTGGAGGCATCGGTAATCCGGCCTTTAATGGTATAAGTCGTTTGCGAGAAGCCTTTCGTGCAAAAGAGGCCAACGAGAAAGATCAGGGCGGCTATGTTCCGGCGCGGCCTCATTCCTCATGCTCATTTTTGCCTATTTGGATATTAGAAGTAACGTCCGCTGCCGGGCGCAGGATATGAACGTCGAGCACGGCTTTCGGGCGTGCAAGGTACTCGCGTATGAGCGTACGAAAGGAATAGCCGTCGGGAACATCCTGCGCGGCGAAAGAAATGGCGTTAATGCCTTCGTTATGCGCAATATATAGCGCCCGGGCGTTATGGAAGTTCTGGGAAATGATGGTGAAATTGTCCTGATTGAACACCTCTTTGCAGCGGATGATCGAATCGAACGTGCGGAAACCGGCGTAATCGAGGGTCATCACATTCTCCGGAATGCCCAGGTTCAGCAGCGCACGCTGCATATCCAGCGGCTCATTATAGTATTGCGAATCGTTGTTTCCGCTGAGGATGATGTATTTGATTTTTCCTTCCTTGAAAAGCCTGGCGGTGGCCTCCATACGGTATTTGAAAAAAAGGTTTTCGCCTCCTTTCTCCGACTTTTTGCTCGTACCCAACACCAGCGCCACGTCGTTCGGTGGCAGGTTTTCGATCGAGAAATAGGAGTATTGCCGCGTACAATACACTACCCAGAAATTACAAAGCAGGATGAAAACCATGCAGGCAAATAATAAGGCTAATATGATTTTGATCAATTTTTTCACCTGTACGCGTGTTGCCTTTTTGAATTTTCAGTTCCTGGAAATTCTGCCGCATCGCGTACATCGGCGTTTAAATCTGATGTACGCGATCGGCGGGTACTTTTGTTGCTTGTGGATTAGCTACCGGTTCAGCCGGTGGTCATTCGAACAGCCCTAGTTGACTTTTTGGGTCAGAACCTTTTTTGCCTTCTTTCTTTGGCTTTGGCTCGCCTTTGGGTTCAGAATCCGCGTCATCTGATGAATCGCCACCATCTTCATCCTCTTCCGGATCAACAGTATTTTCTTCGAAAGCATTCGCCGCATCGTCGGCAGATTCGTCGGCGACTTCCTCTGATACCGGATCGCCGGCCGCCGGATCGCCTGCCGCCGGATCGCCTGCCGCCGGATCGCCTGCCGCCGGATCGCCGGCCACGACCTCAGGCTCTTCCACGGGTACTGTGAGCGGTTCGAGCCAGCGAATGTCCTTGAACTTGTCGTTCGGGATGCGGTTGCCCTGCGCGCGCCATCCGCGGATATCGACCATTTCCTCTACCAGGTATTCCTCGGTGCTTTGCTCTTTTTGAGCTGTTTTGGGATAAACGATTTCCAGTCGCGGACGAATATCCGTGCTGGCGAGGATCAGCTTGCTGTTTTTCGAATCGCTGATGAAAAGGAATTTCTTGTCCAGCGAAGAGGTCTCGATGTTGAACCTTTTGATGAAATGCTGTTTTTGGCCCGCATCATAATAAATGGCGGTAATCGGTAGCTTGGTGTCGAATTTCTTGACCAGCAATACCTCGTGCGGCTCATAATGGTTGGTCAGGTCGAAGTTCGTGAGCTCGTAGCTGCCGTCTTTGTAAATGACGACGATATTGTCGGTCGGGCCGAAATTGCCGAGGTATTCGCCGCGCTCGTCGCGGTTCAGGCGGCCGATGATTGGGTCGAACCACATATCCACACCGCCAAGCGTCGAGCGGCCGGCTTGTTTCAGGGTAAGTTTCCGGACGGGATATTTGGTCAGGATGTTACCCATCGCGCTTCGGTTTTTAATCAATAGTTCGGCGAAATTATAGTCAAACTGCTTGACCTTCGCTTTGCTTTGGGCTTGGAGATTAACCGTAATGATTTCGGCCTCACCGTTGTCGTTCGCCGTGAAATACGTGATCTTCGATTTCGGCGTTCCCTGCGTGAGGTCATATTCGCGGTCCCGGGTGACAGCCGTTACCTGGAAGCGCTTGGCGTAGGATACGCCGGTTTTGCCGTCGACATACACCAGGTTATAGACCTTCCTTTCATCATTTTTAAGGAAAACAGCGCAGTGGATAATGTCTTTTCCTACAAAAACCTTGTCCTGTACTTTTGTGACCACACAACAACCATCGCCGCGGAATACGATCACGTCGTCGATATCCGAGCAATCCATCACGTATTCGTCTTTTTTCAAGCCGTAACCGATAAAACCTTCCGCCCGGTTGACGTACAGTTTCTGGTTATTGGCGGCCACGATATTCGCTGAGATCTGGTTGAATGCACGGATTTCGGTCTTTCTGCCTCTGCCTTTGCCATATTTTTTCAACAAATCCCTGAAATATTCGATCGCGAAACGGGTGATATGTGCCAGGTTGTCCTCGGTTTCCGCCAAATCCTCCTGCCATTTGCGCATCAGCTCGTCGGCCTTGAAGCCATCGTACTTCGAGATCCGTTTAATGCGGATTTCGGTGAGCTCCACAATATCATCGTCGGTGATTTCACGGTAAAACTGTGGTTTGTAAGGTTCCAAACCTTTGTCGATGGTCCGGATCACAGCCTCGAAAGTTTCACATTCCTCGATGTCGCGGTAAATGCGGTTTTCGATGAAGATCTTTTCGAGCGAGCCGTAGAGTATTTTTTCCAGCAATGCCAGCCGCTTGATTTCCAGCTCGCGCTGCAAGAGATGGACGGTCTGCTGGGTGTTGTATTTTAAAATCTCGGTTACACCGACAAAATGCGGCTTTTCAGCGATGATAATACACGCATTCGGCGAAATGGAAACCTCGCATTCGGTAAATGCGTACAGGGCGTCCATCGTAATATCGGGCGAAACACCGGTCGCGAGATGGACCTGGATCTCCACATCCGCCGCCGTGTTATCCACCACTTTTTTGATCTTGATTTTCCCCGCGTCGTTCGCTTTGATGACCGATTCGATGAGGGAAGTAGTAGTGGTGCCAAAAGGAATGTCCCGGATGACGAGCATCTTCTTATCCTCTTCTTCGATTTTGGCACGTACCCGCACTTTTCCGCCGCGATGGCCGTCGTTGTAGTTGGAAACGTCGACAAGGCCGCCGGTGAGAAAATCAGGGTAAATAGTCACGTCTTTGCCTTGCAGAATGCTGATGGAGGCCTCGATGAGCTCGCAGAAGTTGTGCGGGAGTATTTTGGTCGACAAACCTACCGCGATACCTTCCACGCCCAGCGAAAGCAGCAGCGGGAATTTGACCGGCAGTGTGATCGGCTCACGTTTGCGGCCATCGTAGGAAAGCTGCCATTCGGTAGTGTCGTCGTTGAAAACGATCTCTTTCCCGAAGCGCGACAACCGGACCTCAATGTAACGTGCCGCCGCAGCGCCGTCGCCTGTCCGGATATCGCCCCAGTTACCTTGCGTATCGAACAACAGTTCCTTTTGCCCGATATTGACGATCGCGTCGTAAATAGACGCGTCTCCATGCGGGTGGTACTGCATGGACGAGCCTACGACATTGGCCACTTTATTGAAGCGGCCGTCGTCCATCTCGTTGAGCGCGTGCATAATGCGCCGCTGAACGGGTTTCAGACCGTCTTCGATCGCCGGAACGGCACGTTCCAGAATTACATAAGAGGCATAATCAAGAAACCAGTTTTCGTATAAGCCCGAAATGGGCAGTTTATCATGCAATCCGCTGTCTTCTACGTCGGGCGCAGCTCCGTTTTCGTCCATAAATGCAGGAGGAACCAGGTTTTAAGTATCCAGAAAAAATTGATCAGCCATCCGCTTCCCGGTCTTCATTGGGGGACTGGCTCATTCAAAAAGAAGGAAACAGGGTGAAGTTTACCGGAAGATCAGGTTGAATTAACTGCTAATATAGCAATTTAAGCAATAAAACTTAGTTGTCCGGCGCATTCAGCACAGCCAGTAGCTCACTGACCATCATGGCCGTAGCACCCCAAATTTTGTAACCCTGCACCATATAATGCGGCGCATGTACCTGTTCTCCACGTATTTGGATGTCACTCGAACCGATAATATTAATATCAGAAATTTCTTCGAGTTTGATCTCAAAAATATCTTCTACCTCTCGCGCGTCGGGATAGAAGTCGGGACGGTAGGGCATCGCGGCCACTACCGGCAGCACATGGAAGTTACTCGCAGGAATGAAAAGCTCCGTTAATGCACCCAGGATTTTGACATCCGTCAGCCGAAGACCGATCTCTTCCTGCGCCTCCCGCAAGGCAGTGCGGATTAGGTTCTCATCGCTCAGCTCATAACGCCCGCCAGGGAATGCGACCTGCCCGCTATGCACGCCGTCATAGGCTGGCCGGAGGATCAGCGGGAAGTAAATTTGGTTCTGGTAGGGATAAAAAAGGATGAGAACGGCACTTTTGCGTGTGCGGGCATTGGGTTTGAAAGTCAGTCGAAGCCGGGAGGAAGCCTGCATCACCTGGTGGGCCGTCTCACCAGGTAGCGGATACTTCAATTTTTGGGTTAATTGTTCGGTAAAAGAGGAAAATGATTCCAATGGGGCCATGTTGGCTGAGGTGTTGAAGAGTTAGGTGGCAGAACATTACGCCTAAGTTAACGTACGAAACCTAAATCTTTGCGTAGTTGAGCACTCTTTTGAAGTCGAAAAAGCTTTCGAGGCTCAAATCTTCTCGAACTTGGCAGTTCCGTCTGCATTCCTGACATGAATATGGATGGTAGATGTTCCAGGCTATAGATGAAAAACTTCATGCCGAACATTCTGAAAATTTCAGGCATAACAAGTGTGTGATAGTTGTTGCAATCAATGTATGCAAATATAACAATTACTTACGTCGATTGTAACCGTCTAGGCCGGCGCTCCGGCATACAGCTTCGCAAGCTGCTCTGCGCATCTTTCGCCGTCCATGGCTGCCGACATAATGCCGCCTGCGTATCCCGCACCTTCGCCGCAAGGGAACAAACCTTTGATTTCAGGGTGCTCGCAGCTTTCACGCTCACGGGGGATGCGGATGGGGGAGGAAGTGCGGCTTTCGACGCCGATCAGCTGGGCATCGCCGGAGAGGTAACCGCGCATTTTACGGCCAAAATCCGACAATGCATCGCGCAACGGGAATGCAATATGGCCGGGAAGCACGTCGTATAAATCGACGGATTGCAGACCGGGCTGATAAGAAGTGTCACGCAGGTGGGCGGAGGTACGGGCTTTAATAAAATCAACCGCCAGTTGCGCCGGCGCAGTTTGTGTGGCTCCTCCGAGTTTGCAAGCGGCTTGTTCCAGTTCGCGTTGAAGTTGCAAGCCTGCCATCGGGCCGTAATCTTTGTAGGGTGCAAGATCCGCTTCCTCGATGGTTACGACCATGCCCGAGTTGGCATAGGGCGAGTCGCGGCGCGAGGGCGACATGCCATTTACGACCACCTCGCCGGGCGCAGTGGCCGCCGGTACAATGAACCCGCCCGGACACATGCAGAACGAGAAAACACCCCGTTGTACGCCTTTATAGTGGGTCTGCGTCACCAGGCTGTAAGACGCCGCCGGCAAATACGGGCCGCGATCGGTTTCACAGTGATATTGGATTTTATCGATCGTATTTTGCGGATGTTCGATCCGGACGCCCATTGCGAACGACTTACTTTCGATAAGGATGTTTTTAGCATGCAGCAGTTCGTAAATATCCCTGGCCGAATGGCCTGTGGCCAATATGACGCCGATGCCTGTATGTTCATCTTTGTCATTGGTAACCACACCGGTAATGCGGTTATCGCTGACAATGAGGTCGGTGACTTTGGTGTCAAAATGAATTTCCCCACCTGCTTTCAAAATGCTTTCGCGCATTTCGGAAACGACAACCGGCAGCTTGTTGGTGCCGATATGCGGGTGCGTGTCAATTAATATCTGCTCGCTGGCGCTGTGTGCGACGAATATTTCCAGCACCCTGCGAATATCGCCGCGTTTGTTGGACCGGGTGTAAAGTTTGCCGTCCGAATAAGTTCCGGCGCCACCTTCCCCGAAGCAATAGTTCGATTCCGGATTGACATGATGTTCCTTATTAATAGCCGCCAGATCGCGCCGCCTGGTACGCACATCTTTTCCTCTTTCAAACAAAACAGGCTTGATACCCAGCTCGATCAGTCGCAATGCGGCAAACATACCGGCCGGTCCGCAACCGACGACCAATGCCTGGGGGCGCTTGCTCACATCCGGGTACACAATACGTGTGCCTGCCAAGGCGGGTGGGGCTTCTCCGGTGTAAACTTCGGCTTGAACATTAATTTTTACCTGCCGACTACGGGCATCTATCGATTGGCGTGTCTTACGAATAAACGGGTTGTCGCTTTCGCGCAGGCGGAGTTTCTGAATTACGAATCGACGGAAATTGTCGTCGTCCAGCGCGATTTCCGGCGCCAATGTCAGTTGAAGCGTATGATGCATATGATGGAAAGGCATTTATCCTTTAATGCCGCAAAGGTACGCATACTTTCACAGCAGACAATTTCTGAACGCAGATGACCACTTTTGATGATTCCAGACAACAGATCACGATCTCCGCCCCCCTGACAATTCCCGCTCGCCGGGTAACAAACCACCCGATTTTCCTTTTATGCAGGACGACGATCAAGCAAACTTCCAAACCCGTGTAACCATGTCGCAAAACCGCCGCCAATTCCTGAACACGCTGGCTGTTTCCGCCGGGGCCGCAGTGCTTTCCGAAGCTGCCCGTGCCGGGCAAAATGCCGCTGCGCTGCCGTTATCGTGCAACCAATATTCGTGGATCACCTTCTATGCCCGCGATGGCAAAGATTGGGGCAAAGACCCGGACGCGTCACTCGCGGAATTTGCCCAGACGGGCCTGAAAGCCTATGAGCCCGCATTTAACAACGCCGACGAGGTGCCGAAACTGTTTCCGGTACTCAAAAAATACCGGCTCGCGATGCCCTCCGTGTACGTCAATACCTCATTGCACGAAGCAGGGGAAGCGTCCAAATCGATCGGGTCTGTGCTGGCGATCGCGGATGCACTCAAACCTGCGGATACGAAAATCATCGTGACAAACCCTAATCCTATTCAATGGGGAAGTGACAAGAACAAATCCGACGAACAACTGACCGAGCAGGCGAAAAACCTTGATAAGCTCGGTGCGGAGTTGAAAAAGCGTGGGATCACCCTCGCATATCACACGCACGACGTGGAGCTGCGCGCAGCCGCACGGGAGTTTCATCATATGCTGCTAGCCACCGACCCCAAGAACGTATCGCTATGCCTCGACGTGCATTGGATTTACCGCGGTTCCGGCAATTCGCAGGTGGCATTGTTTGATATTGTGAAATTGTACGGCAAACGCATTGCCGAGCTGCATTTACGGCAATCGAAAGATGGTATCTGGCAGGAGACGTTCACGGAAGGGGATATCGACTATCCAAGATTGGTGCAGGCGCTCGACGGCCTGGGCGTAAAACCGCATCTGGTTTTGGAGCAATGCCTAGAAAAAACTTCGCCGAAGACGATGGACGGCGTGCAGGCGCATAAGGAGGATTTGGTTTATGTGAAGAAGGTGTTTGGGGGATAGGTTCAGGCAGCCATACAATTTTTTATAAGGAGAATATTTCAGAAATTGTAAATATTCAGCCTTTGGATAGCAAGGCGAAACCCTATCAAGTTAAGCAGGTCAGGGCAATTATTTTAGAATACAAACTTTTCAGCTATGAACAGTAAGTATGAATTGATTATGTATTGGAGCGAGGAGGATCGGTCTTTTCTTGTTGAAGTCCCCGAGCTTCCGGGATGTATGGCTGATGGCGCAACACAGAGCGAGGCGCTAGCCAATGTGCAAACAGCGATCGACGAATGCCTTACAACGGCAAAAGAGTTAGGTCGAGAGATCCCAAAAGCCAAAGGCAAGCTCATGCACGCCTGACTCATTTCCAATGACCCAGACCGATTTTTTCAGCATCTCCGACCTTCTGACCGAAGAGCAGCGCCTCATTCAGCAGGCTGTGCGAGACTTTTCTGATCGGGAAATCAAGCCCGTTATCGAAGATTTTGCCCAGCGAGCAGCGTTTCCATTGTATTTAATACCAAAATTTGGTGAGCTGGGCGTATTTGGCCCCACTATTCCGGCAGAATATGGCGGGGGTGGACTGGATTATACCAGTTACGGTTTGATGTGCCAGGAGATCGAACGAGGCGATTCAGGCATGCGGTCGACGGTTTCAGTACAGAGCTCGCTGGTGATGTGGCCGATTTACGCATTTGGTTCGGAGGAACAGAAGCGGAAATATTTGCCGAAGCTGGCTTCGGGCGAATGGTTAGGCTGTTTCGGATTGACCGAACCTGATCATGGCTCGAATCCCGGCGGGATGATGACGCATTTGGCCAAAACGGATAGCGGTTATGTACTTAATGGCTCCAAAATGTGGATTTCCAATGCGCCTTTCGCGCACGTAGGTGTGGTGTGGGCGCGGAATGAAGAGGGTAGGGTGCAAGGCGTGATCGTCGAGCGGGGAATGGAAGGTTTTTCAACCCCGGAAATCCATAACAAATGGTCGCTACGCGCGAGTGCGACGGGCGAGCTGGTTTTTGACCATGTATCGATTCCCGAATCGCATATTCTCCCCGGCGCCATCGGCCTGAAAGCCGCATTGCAATGCCTCGACAAAGCGCGGTATGGCATCGCCTGGGGTGCTGTCGGGGCGGCTATCGACTGCTATGAAACAGCAGTGAAGTATGCCGTTGAACGCATTCAGTTTGACAAACCCATTGCCGCATTCCAGTTGACACAGAAAAAATTGGCCGAAATGCTGACGGAAATTACCAAAGCGCAGTTGCTTGCATGGCGCCTTGGCCAGCTTATGGACGCAGGCAATGCAACGACCGTACAGATTTCAATGGCTAAAAGAAATAATGTGGCAATGGCGCTGAACATAGCCCGTGAAGCCCGGCAAATCCTCGGCGCCATGGGCATCACAGGTGAATACCCCATTATGCGGCATATGATGAACCTCGAATCGGTGATCACGTACGAGGGAACGCACGATATTCATTTGCTGATCTTGGGGGCAGAAATTACGGGGATTGGGGCGTTTAAGTGACGTTCTTCTTGACCGCCGACGGCTGACGGCATAGCCGCAAGCTTCTTCTGCAAATCCTTACTCGTTTCCCGTGAGCCGTCCGGCGACCATCCAGGTGCCTTGAGGAGGTATTTTAGCTTTGTTTTAAAATCCACCGGTTGTTTGAAGTCTTCCCCGATAGCCTTCCATTCGTGGAAAACGGTTTGGCTGAGGCCCTGTTGTTCTGTCGACTTGGTGAGGCCGTAACGGGGTGGCTCGGTGGGCAGCTCTTCCTGAAAGGTGCCAAAAATATGGTCCCAAATGATCAGGCACATCCCCATGTTTTTATCGAGATACCGGACGTTGCTTGCGTGGTGTACGCGGTGGTGCGAGGGGGTTACGAAAATGTATTCCAGCCAGCCGAGCTTGCCCACATATTCGGTATGCACGATAATGCCGTAAATCTGCGTGATGGAGTACATGACGATAATATCAGCCGGATTGAAACCGACTAACGTAAGCGGAATGAAGTAGATGAAACGGTAGAGCGGCTGGAAAACCGACGACCGAAAGCCGGTAGTGAGGTTGAAGTGCTCCGACGAATGGTGCGTCACGTGCACGGCCCAGAACAAACGGCAATGGTGGTCCACATAATGTAATGTGTAAAACGCGAGATCCTCGGCGAGGAACAACGCGAGCCAGTACATTGCGGGATTTGAGATCGGTTCCACGAAAGAGAAATTGTAAAACCAGATCAATACGCTTATATAGGCGGCGCGGAAAAGCAGATCGATCCCTCCGTTGAGCAGCATGAGGGCTGCATTCGTGAACGTATCCCTGAACGAATAGGCCGGACGTTCGGCCAGCTCCCCGTGTGGTGTTTTGTGTGTTAAAAAGATCTCAAGACCGATCAGACATATATAAAACGGCGTCGACAGTTTTAAAATGAGGTCCTCAAAATCATAAGTGCCGGGCATAGCAATTTCTTCAAATAGTAAACAAAGATAGTTGAGAAGAGAACTGTAAAATTTCACCCTCCTATTTCTAAGATTTTTCTAATAGAACTGGCAGGTTACTTATTAGACATTCATTTGACAGGAAACCCCCATTGAAGGTTCAGATTTTCCCGGGTTTACGTTCTTTAAATATTATAAGTAACCAAAAATGATTAGTTAATCATTCTTTTTAAGGCTTTTCTGAGCTCTTCGTTCTTGTGCCGTTTTTGCAGGATTACCGGCGCGGCAATGCGCTCCCGGCAATCGAACAGTGAACAGCGTTCGCAGGTCTGGTTTACTTCGCGGGATGTCAGGGCCGGATCGTCGAGAAATGCAAGCTTCTCCCGCGTCTGCTCGTCGAGATAAATACCCATCGACACGCTCACGTTCAGGTTAGGGGCCGGCGACATCGGCTGCGCGAAACTCACTACCAGATACTGGTCCTGCGTATCGATGTACGTCGATTTTTGCGCTTTGCAGAGGATGCGGGGCGGCTGTTTAGCCTGAATAATCTCGCCCAGATCGTTCAGGATCGTGAGGGCAACCCAGCGGCGGCAGTAATGCTCATCGCGGACGGTGTGCGGGTAATGCTTCCTGGAAATGTGCATTTCCTTGGTCATATGGAAGATATTCTGCCCGACGAAGTTGTTGAAACGCGAAAAGAAGATCTGGTTAATGCCGAAGTAGCGCGGCAGGATATTGCTGAGCCGGTAACAGAATGACTCCGGGGTGGTATTGAAATCGTGGATAAGCTGGATCAGTTTATCGGGCTGCCAGGTTGTTTGCGCAAAAAAATCGGCAATGGCTGGTACCAGCAGGCTTCTTTTAATAATGATCGCGCTGCCGAAATAGGAAGCTTTGAAGTTGTTCAAAAGCTGCTCAAACGACTCTGCTTCCACCAGCGCTGTCGTATGTAGCCTGTTTTTCAGGTTGAGATACAAGTATCCGATCTCACGCCCGTAGATAAATGCACGCTGGACGGAGGATAAATGTGCATTTATCAGAAGCCGTGTACCGTTTGCATTGGTGATCGTCAGCGAACGCACGGTGGCAAACTCGGGATTTGTACGCTCGTTGATAGGCTCGATCGTGTAATGGTACTGCTCTTTCAGAATGCTTTCAAGCTGCTGTTCGTCGAGCAGCCGGGCCGGTTCTACATGATGCTCCGTCAGAAAACGCTCCGCTTCGAGTTCGATGTCTTCGAAATAGTTGTCGTGCATTTCCTGGTAAGTCCGCAGTGCCGAGAAATAGAACTTCTCGATCGACATATTGTAATTCCGCGCGATCTCAATGAGGGTTCCCACGAATGCGCTGATTTTGGTAGGCGCGTCGGAGAGGATTTCAAGCAGATTTGCGGGGTCTATTCCAAACAGTTCGAGCGGGAGCTCCGTCAGTACATTTGAGCTGAGCAGGTCGGAAATCGGTTCCAGCCGCTTGCTCAGTTTTAACGAAACGAGCGTATCATAATCGACATCCATGGCGCCTGCTAATGCAAGGATCTTATCGGATTTCGGGTATTTTTTCCCCTTTTCAATTTCATTGATATAGGAGATCGACAACCCCGATTTCTGGGAAAGTTCGCTGAGCGACATCCCCTTGTCGAGCCGGAGCTGTTTGAGTTTGAGTCCGAAAACCAGTCTTACATTATCTTGATTAATAGCCACAGTGCTGATATATGAGCCTGATTTTGTGCGATTTTGCTTACAGGCAATTTAACGAATGAAACACAAAAGTAGAAATAGCCTTGTATTCGGCATCCATGCATTACAAAAAAACGGGACCGTTCACACAGATCGGCATCGTTGCGAGGAGGTGCACCTTAAGGCGCCCGCATGTCATCGCGACCTAATAATATGGCGGACAACCTTAATCCGACCAAAAAACGCTATTTTTGCGGTTTATTTGCGAGAACAGAAAATAAACAAAAGCTTTACCTTCTGATAATCAGGATGCTGGGCGGATATGCACACCGGTAGCCCGGTAAAAACATAACAACTAACACGATATGAGTGAGTACAGTCATCGGGAAATAGAAAAAAAATGGCAGGATTACTGGCAGCAGAACGGCACATTCAGCGTGTCGAACGAGTCGGACCTGCCTAAGTATTATGTGTTGGACATGTTTCCCTACCCCTCGGGTGCGGGGCTGCATGTGGGCCACCCGCTGGGGTACATCGCCTCGGACATCTATTCCCGCTACAAAAGGCTGAAAGGCTTCAATGTGCTGCATCCGATGGGTTTCGACAGCTTCGGCTTGCCCGCCGAGCAATATGCGATTCAGACCGGCCAGCACCCGGCCATCACGACGGAGCAGAACATTACCCGTTACATCGAGCAGTTGAAAAACCTCGGGTTGAGCTACGATTGGAGCCGTGAAGTGCGGACTTCCGACCCGGGCTATTACAAATGGACGCAGTGGATTTTTTCCGAACTGTTCAATAGCTGGTACAACAATGACACCGACAAGGCAGAGCCCATCGAAACGCTGACTGCGAAGTTTGCGCAGGGAGGTAATGCGAAAGTGAATGCGCCGGCCGACGAGGATACCCCTGCATTCACCGCCGAAGAGTGGAATGGATGGTCGGAAGAGGCAAAATATAAAATGACATTGAAATACCGCCTGACCTACGTGGCCGACGCCACCGTAAACTGGTGCCCCGGCCTGGGATCGGTATTGTCGAACGACGAGGTGAAAGACGGTGTTTCGGAGCGCGGCGGCTTCCCCGTAATCCAGAAACTGATGCGCCAATGGATGATGCGTATTACCGCATATGCCCAACGGTTGATCGACGGGCTGGATACCGTGGATTGGACGGAGTCATTGAAAGAACAGCAACGCAACTGGATCGGACGGTCTGTTGGAGCGTTGGTCAAATTTCAAGTTTGGGATGAAAGGGAGGATGGAGGAAAGGGACAAGGGAATACTCCTTCCTCCCCTTCCTCCCTTTCTCCCTACATCGAAGTATTCACAACTCGTGTCGATACGATCTACGGTGTAACGTTCATGGTGATTGCACCTGAGCATGAACTGGTGGATGTGATTACGACGGCGGAACAGCGCGGGGAAATCGACGCGTACATTGCGATGACGCAGAAGAAATCGGAGCGCGACCGGATGTCGGACGTCAAAACCGTTTCGGGCGCATTCACGGGCGCCTATGTGCTCAATCCGTTCAGCGGGGAGAAAGTGCCGGTTTACATTGCGGATTACGTTTTGGCCGGCTACGGAACCGGTGCGGTGATGGCAGTGCCATCCGGCGACCAGCGCGACTGGAACTTCGCGAAGCATTTCAACTTGCCCATTATCCCGATCCTCGACGCGCAAAAAGAGACTGAAACCCAGGCCGACGCAACGAAGGACGGGAAATATATCAATTCAGGTATTATCAATGGGTTGACTTACAAAGAAGCAACCCAAAAGTTGATCGATTCGCTGGAAGAAAGAGAGATAGGGAAAGGGAAGATCAATTATCGCCTGCGCGACGCGGTGTTCAGCCGCCAGCGTTACTGGGGCGAGCCGGTGCCTGTTTATTACAAAAACGACAGCGAAGGCCAGCCGGTACCTTATTTGCTTGACTTGAACGAATTGCCTTTGAATTTGCCGGAAGTCGATAAATACCTGCCGACGGAAAACGGCGAGCCTCCTCTGGGCCGTGCGCAAGGCTGGGAACACGGCTCTGGCAACGGCTATGAGCTAAGCACCATGCCGGGATGGGCGGGCAGCAGCTGGTACTGGTACCGCTACATGGACCCAAAAAACGAAAATGAGTTCGCGTCGAAAGAAGCGATCGGTTACTGGAAAGACGTGGATTTGTACATCGGCGGGACCGAACATGCGACGGGCCACTTGCTGTACAGCCGTTTCTGGAATAAATTCATGAAAGACCGGGGCTTTGTCCAGGAGGAGGAGCCTTTTAAGAAGCTGATCAACCAGGGGATGATCCAGGGACGCAGCAATTTTGTGTATCGGGTTAAAGGAGATGATTATAGCAGGCCGGTATTTGTAAGCGCAGGTTTGAAATCCCAATACGAAGTTTCTGCATTACACGTGGATGTCAATATCGTTGAAAACGACGTGCTCGATGTGGAGAAATTCAAGGCTACCCGCCATGATATTTCCGGGGAGAATGCGGAATTCATCCTCGAAGATGGGAAATATATCTGCGGTGTGGAAGTGGAGAAAATGTCTAAATCCAAGTTCAACGTTGTGAACCCGGACGACATCGTGGAGCGCTATGGAGCCGATACCCTGCGTTTGTACGAAATGTTCCTCGGCCCGTTGGATCAGGCGAAGCCCTGGAATACCAACGGTATCGACGGCACCTACCGTTTTATCCGCAAGCTGTGGCGTTTGTTCTATACCGAAACCGGTCAGTGGCAGGTCAAAGACGTTCCTGCCAAGCCGGAGGAGTTGAAAACGCTGCATAAGACGATCAAGAAGATTGGCGAGGATATCGAAAACTTCTCGTTCAATACGGCAGTAAGTGCATTTATGGTGTGTGTGAATGAACTGGGCGGCCAGAAGTGCCAGAGCAAAGAAGTGCTGGAACAACTGGTAATCCTGCTTTCGCCCTACGCGCCGCACATTTCGGAAGAATTGTGGGCGGCGCTGGGTAACGAGGCCGGATTGGTTTCCAAAGCGGCGTTCCCCGTGTTCGAAGCGAAATATGTGCAGGAATCGGTATTCGAATATCCGGTACAGATCAATGGGAAGGTCCGCGCTTCGCTGACATTCCCGTTGGATACGCCGCCGGCCGAAATCGAGAAAGAGGTTTTGGCGGATGCAGCGGTTCAGAAATGGATGGAAGGCAAGCCGGCCAAGAAAGTAGTCGTAGTGCCGAAGCGGATCGTGAACGTAGTGATCTGATTTGGCATTGAAATACAAAATAAAATGGCCAGCCCGGTGTCGGAGCTGGCCATTTTGCTTACTGGATAGGGCTGGTTACTTGACGGAAATCTGGCGTTCGGTGCGGATCTCGGTTACTTCAAAATCCTTTTCGGCTTTCTGACCATTAGCAGAAACCTCGATCGTGTAAGTGCCGGCGGGCAATTCTTTCACATTGAAGGTTTTTCTGAACTTGGCAGTATTACGGTCGATCGTTTCGCGATACATGACCTCTCCGCTTTTGTTGCTGATCAGCACCACTGCCCGATTGTCGGTGTATTTGTCAACATTGACGTGGATTTTTCCACTGTTCGAAGCGAAAATACCGGTTCCGAATGCGGCTGCTTTTTTGCTTTCCTTGTCGTCTGCGAAAGAGTTGAAAGCGAAGGTGGCAGCGATTACCATTGTCATTGCGATGGATTTAATTGAAGGTTTCATGGCTATGTTGTTTTAAAGATGGCTAATAATTCCGTTTTGTTGATTCAAATATATGGGCAATACTAGGTACTATGTAATGCAAAGTACATGAATGGTAACCAGGGAAAATGAGTGGCGGTATGTCGGGAATAACGATCTTTCTTAATTTTGCAGGGTATGACAAAAAAGAAAACCCGCTCCTCGGGAAGTAAAGTAAATTATCTGAAACCCCTCCCGGCAAAGGGCTGGGCCATTATCGGGGCTATTGTGATCGTAATTGGCGGGCTGATCTGGTGGAACGACAGGACGGACGAAAACCAATGGGAGTTCATCAGCAAGTTCGGCATTAAACTGCCATTACGCTACAAAGTGCATGGTATCGACGTTTCTCACCATAACGCGAAGATCAATTGGGATAAACTCAAAAGCGCCCGCTCCGAAAATGTGGGGATTGATTTTGTCTATATCAAAGCCACCGAAGGCGCAACACACCTCGATACGCAGTTTAAGCGAAACTGGGCCGAAGCAAAAAGGGTCGGGATGAAGCGTGGCGCCTACCATTTCTATAACCCGCGCGTGATGTCCGACCGCCAGGTAGACAACTTCATCGGCCAGGTAAGAATGGAAGCGGGTGACCTGCCGCCTGTGCTCGATCTGGAAGTGAATGGCGGCAAGCCGGACGACATCATCATTAAAGGTGTCCGCAACTGGCTAACGCTCATAGAGGCGCACTACGGGGTGAAACCCATTATTTACGTAAATGAGCATTATTATAAAAAATACATTTCCGGCAACTTCGACGAATACCCGCTCTGGTTAGCAGGCTACTCGCGCACGCACCTGAACGATCTCGCGTCCGACGCGCACGTGTTGTTTTGGCAGCATAGCGAAAAAGGCTGGGTAGACGGGATCCGCGGTTTTGTGGATTACAATGTATTCCTGCACGAGCGTACCGATTGGGAAAATTTGGCGGATGCGGAGTAATTTCGCTATCTCAATGCGTAGTAAAAACCGGATAATCAGGTAGGTATAACTACGCTGAAAGCCAGGTGTGTGAGGTGTTACTTTTGGTTAACATCAAACTCAATACACATATGAAAACCTTTCGATTGTTTCTCTACGCGTTGTTGGCAGTCTCGTTATTTACCTCGTGCAAAACAACGGCCATCCTAACCGCGAAGTTTGAAAGTGAAACCGTCGGGTCCTTACCGACGAAAGATATCCCCGGCGACCCTTCTGGTGACGCCATTGAATATAGCACGGAACTTCAACCGCGTATAAAAGTCAGCAACTCGGCAACGGCCAGCCAGAAATCGCTTACTTTCACGGAGATCAACACGCCCGGACTTACCGCCCATAATCAGTTCCTGTCATTTAAAGGTATTTCTACCGATTTTACCCAGACCCTGTGGTTTATGTTCACGGCCACGCATTCGGGCTCGGGCGAGCGCATGCTCATTGACGTTACCGATGGCTCTGCGGGGATGATCACGCGAATGTTTATTACTGAGACGGGGCAGTTGAGTATGATGACGAATTTTTCCGGGGGAGAGCAGGTGTTGGGCAACATTCCCACCGGTGTTTCGCATACCATTATCGTAACGCTCAATCTAAGCAGCAAGAAATTCAATCTGACGGTGTTGAAATCGGGCGGGAATATCACGCTTACCGACCGGCCCGTATTGATAGACAACGTGCTGGCATATGCCAACCCCGCGCGGCCGTCGTTACATTTCAGATGGGATGATGGCGCTTCCGCTACGAGGAAATATGTGCTGGAAGAGGTTCTTATTACCCGTAAGAAACCGGATATGTAAAAGAAAAGCCGGGAAGCTTATCAATGGCTTCCCGGCTTTCTATATTAAACCAGCGGCTCCTGCTGGCTCAGGCAATGGAAGCTGCCCTGTCCCCAGATGATCTCCGTCGCCAAAAGCGGAATGATTTGCCTGCCATTAAATGCTTTTTCCAGTATATCGATCGCAATCTGGTCGTGCGGGTTGTTGAATACCGGCACGATAACGCCTGCATTGCAAATCAAAAAGTTGGCATAGGAGCCAGGCGTGCGGAAATCGTCGATAATGACGGCTTTCGGCATAGGCAGCTCGATAATGTTCGGTTGCTTTCCGTTCAGCAAACGCATTTCCTTCAGCATTTGCAGGTTGGTATTCAAAACCGCAAAGTTTTCATCATTACGGTCGGTTTCGACGCAGGCCACGATGGTATCTTCATTTACAAAACGCGTCGTATCGTCGATATGCCCGTCGGTATCGTCGCCGACAATGCCGTCTTCCACCCACAAAACCTGCTCGATACCGTAGTAATCGCACAGTAGCTGTTCGATCTGGTCCTGGTTCAAATGCGGGTTACGGTTGGGGTTCAGCAGGCATGATTTGCTCGTTAACAGGCTTCCCGCTCCGTTAAATTCCACCGAACCGCCTTCCATGATAATGCCCGGGTTTACGACCGGCAGGTTCAGGTATTCGGCCACCGCGCGTGGCGTCCGGTTATCGTCGTCATACGGCGGATATTTGCCGCCCCAGGCATTATGCCCCCAGTCGACGATCATTTTTTCGCCGGTTTCAGGTTTTACCACAAAAGAAGGACCGTGATCGCGGCACCAGGCGTCGTTGGTGGGTTTTACTATAAATTCGATTTTAGCAAGATCAATCCCCGTTTTCACTAGCTCGCCAGTGATGAATTGCTTCAATGCTTCGTCGTTGGCGATTATCCCTACATTTTCTCCCTGGCTGATCGCCTTGATGAATGCCAGGTATTGCGGCCGCATTTTGGACAGCTTATCTCCTTGCCACGATGCGTCGTTATGCGGGAAAGTAAGCCAGGTGGCGCGGTGCGGTGCCCATTCGGCCGGAAATGTAAAACCCAATTCGCGGGGTGTTGATGAAGCGGTATTTGCCTTCACGGAATATGCAATGTATTTGTTCTGCTCAAAAATGAAGTGCAAAGGTCGTAAAAGGTTTCGAAGCAGACCAAAAAAATAAAGCCCCGAGAACGAGGCTTTACCGGATTGTTGAGCAAATAATAAGATCAGTTGTTGGCAACCATCACATTATCGACGAGGTAAGTGCCGTCCACCGTTTCGAGGTTGTAGGCTTTACTCACCCGCCTCGCATTCTGTTGGACCGCGCCCACTTTCCAGGACGACACGATACCCGTGGACGGTTCATAATGGTAAAGAATATCCTTTTTCGACAGCTTTTTCATCCGTTTTCTTCCATGATTGGTTTGAACCAGGTGGTACGGCGTTGCTTCGAGCAACAAAGCGGGTACGATCGGTGAGCCGGAGGTCGCATTACCTTCCGCCGGGCGCAAATACACGGCTGTCAATGGTGAAGTCGGCTGGTTGAAAACATCGATCTGCCTCACCTGCGTGCTGGTCGTTTTGCCGTCTTTGCACGTCTTTACATGCTCACCCACGCGTACATCGGCGATGGATTTGAGACTGCCGTCGGCCATTGTCACCGGCGCATTGGCCGAGAAATACTTACACCGCTTGGTACTCTTCGAAATCCGGATCGTAGCCTGCGACTGAATGCTGCTGACGGACGCGATCTCGGTTTGGGCAACGACTGTAAGTGACAGGAGTGAAAAAATACTGGTGGTCAGGACCTTCATATGGGTTGGATTATGACGATGCCTTGGACATTTTTACGAATACCTTGCTGAGCACATTCGGTACCGCGCCGAGGCAAATCAGCACCAGGCCGGCGGTTATGAGTGTGGAAGTATGCGCGAAAAACGAACCCGAAGACAAAATCGCTAAAATTAATATCGTTGAGAATGGTAATGAGAATGCAAGTAACAACACGGCCAGTTCCAGATCAAATGTTCTTTTCTCCTTCGGCATAGCCTTGGCATCTTCCCGCAGGTTGAACGCGGAAATGTGGGCGAGGGGCCAGAAACTGGCGGCGCTCAGGGGAATCACGATCGAAAGCAACACCATGTTCTGGTCGTTGATGTTCAGGACGTAGATCATCCCCGCGCTGATGAGCATCGTAATGCCCGCGCGGAAGAACAGTATACTTGCAACGATACGCTTCTTCCCTTCTTTTAGTTGCACGGCCAGGCCGATGAAGAGCAATACGAGCGGCGTCATCATAGCGCTGGTTTTATCAAAAATATCTACGATGACCGGCGGCAGCGAGCTGTAATTGATGCCCAGGCTCAGCAGGATGATGGCGACGAAAATAAGCAGGTTGATCGGCTCCTGGAACATGCTGGCAAAGAGGCTTTTCAGTTTTCCGCCCATTTTGGTCTCCTTGTCGTCGCTGTTTTTGAGAAACATATTCATCGCCAGAATGTAAAGCGAAATGAGTACGAAAAACTTGTTACCCACATCTGCCAATGCCGCGATAGCGAGGCTTTTTTCACCCAAAAACTCCGCGATGAATGGAAAACACGACAAACCCGGCGCCAAGGAAGGAATGAGCATCATCAATGTGCGACCGGTAGGGCTGTTTTTTTCTATCCCAAATAGCGCGAATGCAAGCGGTGCGGAAAAGAACATCAGGAAGTTGAAAACAAGTGTAACGAGCGGGATGACGAACATCGACGAATCGATGTCGATCTTCATTAAAGAGATAAATATCGTTGAGGGCAGCGCCACGGAGAGGATAATCTCCTTGATGCCATTGGTTTGGTCTTTATTCTTGAATTTGCTTTTGAGCAACAATCCCAAAGCAATTAATAATAACAGCGTAATGGTTTTTTGTAATGCGTCACTCATGGTTGGGAATATTTAATGAGTAATAGGAGTGTATCGAAGATTAAAGAGGAGTGTTGCTTTCGCGATGATGTTGTAACGAGGTATTGTAGTAACAGGAGTGAAATGCGGTAAGGACTGTCTTCGACTTCGCTCAGACTGACAGAAGCAAAATGTCATCCTGAGCGCATTCGCACTGTCACACTGAGCGAAGTCACATTGTCACACTGAGCGAAGTCGAAGTGTTATGTTGAGCGAAGTCGCATTGTCACACTGAGCGAAGTCGAAGTGCGAGGCGATGACGCAACTATCCTTCGACTTCGTTCAGGATGACATGAACGTTATGCATTCAAAGGCTTAACTCAGCGCGCTTAATGCGCCCACAAACGCCTTCATCTCGTCCATGGTACCGATACTAACCCGGCACCATGGTTTGCTCTGGATGTCGAACGAGCGTACGGCGATTCCCTTGGCGGTCATTTTGCCGAGTAGTTCCTTGCCCGGAATGCTGATCGGGAAGAGCACGAAGTTGGTGTATGACGGGATGTATTTGTAACCCATCTTGTCGAGGTTTTCGTAGAGGTAAGTTTTTGCCTCGTGGTTCAGCTTGCGGGTGTTGCCCTGGAAGTCTTTGTCGTCGAGGCTGGCAGATGCCGCGAAGATCGACGTGTAGGAAATACCCATTCCACCGCGGGTGATTTTGTTGATGCCTTCGAGGAACTCAGGCTGCGCGGCAATGTAACCTACGCGGATACCGGCCATTCCCATGATTTTCGAGAAAGTACGGGCGATGATTACGTTTTTCTTCTGTGCCAGAAGCGAAACCATGCTTTGCGTATCGGCGCCTACCGCGAGCTCGATGTAAGCTTCGTCCACAAATACCGGTACTTTTTCGGAAACGCGTGAGCAGAAGTCGAGCAGGTCCTGGCCTTTGGTAATAGCGCCGGTCGGGTTGTTTGGGTTACAAACATAAACGAGTTTGGTATCCTTATCGATGGCTGCTTCCATCGCTTTCAGGTCGTGCGACCAGTCTGCCGTACAGGGAACGGGCTTCCAGGTAGCACCTACCGATTTCGCCACGCTCACGAGCGACATATAGCAGGGGTCAGCCGAAACGATATTGCCACCTTTCATGAAAGTTACCAATGCCACTTTTTCGAGCAAATCGGAAGAGCCGGGGCCCATCATAATGTGGTCTGCGGTAACGCCTTCTTTCTTGGCAATTTTATCGATGAGGTCGTACATTTCTTTCCATGCGTAACGGTTACCGTTTTTCACGGACTCCGCTACTGCCTTCTGGGCCGACATGGGCGGGCCGTAAGGGTTTTCATTGGCACTGAGTTTGGCAATGATCTTGGGCGCTTTGAAATCAGCCGGCAAGAAATGCTCTCTCACCATTGGGCTGCGGTAAATACGGCTTTCAGGATCCATTGCCAACGGGGTGTTTTCGAATGCGCCAGCAGTAAGGTGTGGGGCTACGGCGATGCCGCCTAATGCCATTAAACCGGATTTTAACAAGTTCCGACGGTCAATTTTTTGATTCATTGTTCAAGTGTTTAAGTACGTGACGATTAATATTCAGGAGTGAAAACCTTATTTCAATTTACAAATAATGTAGCCAATGTAAATGGCTATGTGGCTTGTTTGTCAATTAGTTAGCTTGTACTTGCGAGAATCGCGTAAATGCAATTCCCTTGTGGCTGCCCGACCAGGATATTTTGATGATGCTGCCGGCTTTTGGTGCGGTTACGCCGAGGTCCGCCCAGGTTTTGTCGAGCTTGACCACTCCCTGTGCATCGGAACTAACCTCGCCCAGAACCGCGCCTGTGCGCAGGGTGATTTTAATGGCCAAATTCGGAACGGGAATGGAGTCGATGCCTTTGGTATGATCCAGAATATTGGTCTTGTCGAGTTCCAGTAACCTTGCCGAAAGTGTCAGTTTTTCAGCGGTGGCGGCATAGGCCACGGTCGGTTCGCTGGCAATGGGAGCCCCGAAAGGTGCTCCTACGATGTCCACCAACACCGGAGCCACATCGCGGTCGAGAAACGGATCTTCTTCTTTGCAGGACACAAACCCGAGCGACAATGCGAGTAGCAGGCAAGCAGAAGGGAAAAGCGATTTGATATTTTTCATAATCTTCGAAGTCTTGGAATTGGGAATAAACCGTTATTTCTCAGCCCACCACAGTTTGGTTTTCATGTCGTCGGCACCGCCGTTGAGTTTCACACCGTCGCCTACTGCGGCAGCATTCAGGGAATACTCGGACGCCGGGTAGTTGAAGCGTGTAGGGAGCGTTCCTCCATTGTTCAGCACTGCGCGCGGATCGGGTGCGGGGAATACCGGAAAGCCCGTTCTGCGCCATTCGATCCATGCTTCCACACCTTGTCCGAAGAGCGAGATCCATTTTTGTTCGAGGACTTTTTCCTTGCTTACCGGTCCTGCTTTGGTCATGTAGTCGGCAGGCGGCGTGAGGCCGTATTGCGCGAAAGAGGCGGTAATGCCGGTTTCGAAATACTTTTTGGCGTCGCCGGTAATATCGCCGTCGATAACCGCTTCGGCCAGGACGAAGTTGAGATCGGCGTAGGTCATGATCACTTCGGGCGCGGCCGCGTCGGTAAATGCTTTTCCGATGGTCGAGCTTGTTGCGAGATAGCCGGTAGCAATGGCGTCGGGCAGACCGTTGGCGTGGCCCTGATACAGGCCATCTTTGTTAGGGTTGGCATACACGGTAATGCGGGTGTCGCCCAATGCATTCATTTTGTCGGCCAGTGTCTTGCTGATGTTCCAGTCGGTACGGCCGCCCTGGATCAGGATCTGGTTCCATTCGTTGTTGCTCGGGAGCACAGTCGTGCATTTCAGCGAGGCATTATCGGCATTACTGCTGAAAATCGGGAACTTGGTCGCGTCGCCGAGGATTTCGGTGAAGATCGCCTTCGATTCGGCCGGTTTCTTGGCAGCCTGGCGGTTGGCAAGGCGCAGGCGGAGAGAGTTGGCGAATTTCTTCCATTTGAGAATGTCGCCTGAATACAAAATGTCCCCCGCGATAGCCGGACCGCCAACCGATAGCTTTTCGTTCGCCGTTTTCAGGTCATTCAGCAGGCCGGCATAAATGGTTTCCATCGAATCGTATTTCGGTGTGTAAACCGGCGTCCCCGCCGTGCCTTTGATGGCGTCGGTGTAAGGAATGGAGCCGTACATGTCCACGAGCAGCGAGAATACCCAGGTACGCATGACCAGCGCGACTCCTTCATAATTAGCGTTAGGTGAAGCGGATTCCGCATTGGTTTGGTTGATAATCCGCTGGAAGTTCAGCAGGCCATCGTTGAAAAAGCCTTTCCAGTTGTTGGACAGCAATGCGGGAGAAACGGTGTAGTCGTCGCCTTCGTTGCTGTAAATGTTGCGGGTAAGATGCTGCACGTATAGTTCGGCTGCATCGATATTGATGCGCTCGAAGCGGTCGCGGTGGCCCCAGTAGCGGTCAATGGAGGTTTCGATGCCGGTAGGGAGCAGGTACTGCGGGCCGATGGCCGTAGGGCTGTTCGGGCTCACGTTCATGCTGTCGAAATCCTTGGTGCAGCTGGTGATGCTCAATGCGCCTGCCAGGGCTGTCATCCAGATGTTTTTATGGGTTAAAATGCTTTTCATCTCGAAGTGATTTTAGGTCTTCAAATAATTTGGACAGGATCAGAACGACAGCGACAGGTTGGCACCAATGCTGCGGGAGCTAGGCAGCTCGCCATAACCGAATCCTTGCTGGTTTCCACCTTTCGCATCGATCTCCGGATCGATATGCGGGGTGTTTTTGAAGATCATCCAAACGTTCCGGCCCACGAGCGATATCTTGGCCGACTGGATTTTTACCTTTTTCAAAAGCGAAGGGGCAAATGTGTAGCCAAGCGATACTTCACGCAGTTTCACATAGCTCGCATCGAAAATCGCCGACTCGTGGTAGTTACGGGGGTTGGAATAGCCATAAAGCTGATTGGCAGTGACAATAATGTCGTTAGGAATGTACGATTTCGATCCATCGGCAGCCGTCACTTCACGTACTCCCTGACCGATCACACCTTCCTCGCGGCCCAATGCGGTTTCGGCATACTGGCCTGTCCAGCGGGCGGTTCCGGTGCCTTCGTCATAAATGTCGCCACCCATGCGAACGTCCACCAATGCGCTCAGCGACCAGCCCTTGTAATTCAGTGTGTTCAGCATACCACCGATCCAGTCGGGCTGGATGTTACCCAATTTTTGTCCTGCGGCTGTCAATGGCAAACCATTTGCGCCGTAAACCACTTGTCCATTGTATTTCTGGAAACCTACGCCGTAGAATGTGCCGTAAGGCTGGCCTACACGTGCCTCCGACGACATACCACGTTGTGTTGCCAGCGTGTAGGTGGTGAGCCCTTCCGCGAGTTCAACCACTTTGTTGCGATTACGCGCCCAGTTGAGCGACACATCCCAGCTGAAACCGCCGGGCAGCTTCACGGGTGTTCCGCTGATCGAAATTTCGATCCCTTTGTTGGTGATCTTTCCTGCATTCAGGATACGGGTATTGTAGCCGCTGGCTTTCGAGATTTCTACACCGAGGATCTGGTCTTTGGTAGTCTGGCTGTAATAAGTCACATCCAAACCAATTTTGCCTTTCAAAAAGCGCAAGTCAGCACCCAATTCGAGGCCGGTTGTAATCTCCGGTTTCAGGCCGCTGTTGGCGATCTGGATGTTTTCAGAGAATTTCGGAACGGCACCATTCCATGAACCGCTGGCGAGGTAGGTCTGCGCGAGCTGGTAAGGCGTGGCATCGTTACCCACCTGAGCATAGCTGGCGCGGACTTTGCCGAATGTGAATACATTACTTTTCACATCGAACAACTCTGTCAGTACCGCGCTCAATGAGGCGGATGGGTAGAAGTACGAGCGTGCATTGGCAGGCAGCGTGCTCGACCAGTCGTTGCGGGCGGTCAGGTCAAGGAACAATGCGTCTTTCCAGGACAGATTAGCCGTTCCGAACAAGCTCTGCGTTTCCGATTTGCGGATCTCCGATTCGATCGTGTTCTGGCTCGGAACCGAGTTTCCGGCATTGTAGAGGCCATCCACCACGAGCTCGCCTACATAGAAATAGTTTCTTTTGTAATAATTAGTCCTTTTAATGCCTCCCACCTGTACATTCAATCCAAAATCGGGTGAGATATTCTTGTTGTAGGTCAACATGAAATCCGAGTTCGTTTCCTGGCTGCGGAGTACTTCTTCTGAATAGCGGCCCGGTGTGCGCACGCCGTTGCGGACGCGCAGGAAATTGGACACATTAATGCGGGTATCCGACCAGAAATCGGTTCCGCTTCGGATCATCAGGCTCAGCGAAGGCAATATTTTGTAGTTCAACGCGATGTTGCCCAACAGGCGGTCTTTCTCGTTGCTCTGAGGCAATTTCTTTTGCGAGAAATAGGGGTTGGTAAAGAAAGTATGCTGCCAGTTAGGTGGGTCGGTGTCGTTGCCTCGCTGGTTGTGAACACCCATATAGCTCTCATAGTCGCGTAACTGCGCCCACGAAACGTGCCGGTGCGACCAGATGAACTCCTGTCCGCTGCCGTAGCTCTTGTTGTCGGAGCCCGATTTGATATACTCGCCCGAAAGCGTAATGCTCAGGTTTTTGGTCAGGTTGTAGCCCGAGTTAATGCGGAAATTATTACGATGGAAATCATTGTAATACATAATGCCCGTCTGATCCACGCGGCTCAGGCCGAGGCGAAAGTAACCTTTATCATTACCACCATTGAGCGCAATGCTATTCGTAGTAGTACGACCGGTATTCCAGTACTCGTCCCAGTTGTTGGGCTGAGGAGTCAGTGGTGCAACATCGTCACCCGTCCACCACTGTCTCACCAGGCGCCCGTCCATCGGAGCTCCCCAGCTTTCGTCGGTTCCCTCTGATCCCACCAGAGGATATCTTGCGTCGTAAACGGCGCGGTATTGCGCAATTTCTGCCGGATCGGTGATGTTACCGCTCCATCCGTCGGTATACCAGGTGCGGTAGCCATTACCCCCACCATAAGTGTTCTGAAAGTTCGGTTTGATCCACGGACGTTCGAAAGTGATGTTGGAGTTGATATCCACACCAAGTCCTTTCGTACCCTGGCCGTTTTTAGTAGTAATCAAAATAACGCCGTTGGCAGCTCGCGAGCCGTACAATGCAGCCGCGTTTGGCCCTTTGAGAACGGACATTTCCTTGATATTGTCGGGGTTGATCTCCGAAATACCACCACCCCACGTTTTGCTTGCAGTCTGTTCCATAGGTACACCGTCGATAACGATCAGCGGCTGGTTATTGCCCGAAACGGACGACGCCCCGCGGATCTGGATGGTTGAGCCACTGCCCGGGCCGCCGTTCGACTGAACGCGTACCCCGGCTATTTTACCCGAAAGTGCATTGGCTACGTTCGTTGAACGCGACTCGGTCAATGCGCTTCCTTTCACTTCCTGTACTGTATATCCCAACGCCTTTTTCTCGCGCTCGATACCGAATGCGGTTACGACCACCTCGGCAAGCTGTCGCGTGTCGGCGTCCAGTTTGATGTCGAATTTGGATTGGTTTCCGATCGGCATTTCTTTGATCAGGAAACCTACATATGAGATGACGAGCGTGCCGTCACCTGGAACCGAAAAGCTGAAATTACCGTCAGCATCGGCATTTGTACCTACATTGGTGCCTTTGTAAATGATTGACGCGCCTGCAAGTCCAAGACCATCTTCGGCTGCCGTTACCTTGCCGGACAGTTGCCGCACTTGTGCGAGAACGACCGGAGAACACAGACAAGCCCATATAAATAAGAGTAGAACTTTACGCATGGGGGAATCAGAGTTAAATTGTTAGGTATTCGGTGGTAGTAGGAGGAGAAAAAGTTATGGCTGTGTGGCGTCCACACTTCCGTGCGCCGCACACACTTTCGCGTGGACAGAACAACACAGCCATAAGCTTGCAACACTGCTTTTCCGGAAAGCAATACCCTCTTTAATCGAGGACAAACAGTTCGAATAGTTTCAGCAAGGCCATAAAAAAGCCAGACGTCGACAAGCGGTGTTTGTCCACGGTATTAAGCAACCTGTATTAAAAAAATTATATTGTGTTGGAGCGTAACTTGCCCGGCGTCCATGTTTCGGCTCATCCGGTTTTCTGCAAGGCCCTCTCAACACGGTCAGATATATTCATGTGCGGCTGGAATATATCATCGGTTCAGAAGTTCTGTCATTCGTTTAATGACTTTTCAAATATACTGACAATGTCAAATAATGCAAGAGATTAGATTTAAAAATTGAAGTTTTTTGCAATAAAAATTGGTGATTTAAAATCAATACAGACTATTATTGTAATAATTCGATAAATAGTTTTACTAATCCGATTTTTAACCCTTCCTACTAATTTTATAGATTAATGCCCTAATTTTCTGCTCGTAATTGTCTTAAATATAGATGTTTATCGAATTGTGATACTTATAAAATTGTAACATCTGGTTACCGGGGCATTATTCGTGCACCGGGGTATGCAAACGTGTGCATTAACGAAAAAGAGCGCCCTGTTGCCGGGGCGCTCTTTTTGCGAGTATTAAAATAGTTATATTCCTACATCAGGACTAGTCTATAAACCGCTTCAAGATCGGGCGGTAGGAATCCACGCGGCGGTCGCGCAGGAAGGGCCAGGTAGTGCGGTAGAAATCGAGCTTTTCGAGATCCAGTTCTTCCACGTGCGTCACTTCGCCTTCGTGTGGGGCCAGGTAAAGCAGCCTTCCCTGCGGGTTAGCGATGAACGATCCGCCCCAGAACTGCTGGTCGGCTTCGCGGCCGACGCGGTTCACGGACACCACGTACACACCATTTGCGACGGCATGCCCGCGCTGCACGGTTTGCCAGGCGCCGTATTGCTCTTCATTGATAATGGGATCGGTTTCGTTCACATCCCAGCCGATGGCAGTAGGATAGAAGAGAATTTCCGCGCCCATGAGACTGGTAATGCGGGCCGCTTCAGGGTACCATTGGTCCCAGCAGATCAGCACGCCGATTTTGGCAAATTTGGTATTGAAGATCCGGTAGCCGTCTGTGTCCTGCTCGGATACGGGAGCGTCGCCGGGGGTAAAGTAGAATTTTTCATAGTAACCCGGGTCGTCGGGAATGTGCATTTTGCGGTATTTGCCCAGGTAAGCGCCGTCCGCGTCGAGTACGGCGGTGGTGTTGTGGTACAAGCCATGCGCCCGTTTTTCGAACAGCGAGGCGATGATCACCACGCCTAACTCTTTCGCCAATGCACCCAGCGACTCAGTAGAAGGACCCGGAATAGCCTCGGCCAGGCTGAAATTGCTATGGTCTTCGACATCGCAGAAATAGAGCGATTTGAACAGCTCTTGCAGACAGATGATATTTGCGCCCTTTTGCGCAGCCTCGCGGATTTTTTCGGTAGCCTTCTGAAAGTTAGCATCAACGTCCGAAGTGCAACTCATTTGCACCAGACCAATGTTTACTTTTTTTGCCATTTTGGATGTTTGTGTGGATGAATAACGGACTGAAATGCAACACTAATTTTGCTGCGGGAGTTCTGGGATCGGGAAATCGAACGAAATATCGTTCATACATCTGAAATGGCCTTTCGGACATTTGCTATGGCCAATCTTCGAGCACGGGCGGCAATCGAGGCCCTTGACTTCCAGCTTCTCGAATGAAGTCCGATATGGATACATCCCGAATTCCGGTATCGTATTACCCCAGATAGCATAAACCTTCTTCCTGAATGCGGCCGCAACGTGCATCAACCCCGTGTCGTGCGAGAAGACGATCAACGCCTTTTGTATCAGGGAAGCCGATTGGTTGAAATTGTATTTACCACAGGCATTCAAAATCTGCGCGTCGCCTAATGCCAGGCGAATCGCCTCGCCAGCTTCGAAATCCTCCGGCCCGCCGAGCAAAATTACCTGATGGTTGATCTTACGGCAAAGCTCGATCATCCTGGACGCAGGCATTTTCTTGGTGAAGTGCTGCCCGCCGATCGCGTAGGCGACGTAGCTCTCCCGATGCGTTTCAGGCAGCCATTCGAGCTCTACCTGGTCTTTATAAGGAATAAAATAGTCGAGCCCCTCGCCGTCATTCTTAATGTTGAATGTTTTTAAAGTATCCAAACACCGGTCTACAATGTGCGTATCGGGCAGGTAATTGATTTTGAACTGCGTCATCAGCCACTTCTGCGCATTGAGCTTCTCAAAACTGAATGCGGGCACACCGAGCGTCCATTTGATGCGGAGCGTGCGGATATTGCGGTGGAGATCGATGATATAGTCGAACTTCTCCTTTTTGAGGAGCGACAGGATTTCGCTGGCGTTACCTTTTTCGAGCAGCCATACCTTATCTATGTAAGGATTGTCGCGGAGCAGGAATTCGAACTTGCTTTTCGTAAAATAATGGATTTCGGCCTCCGGCATCTGCTTTTTCAGGCAGCGTACTACGGGCGTCGTGAGCACGATGTCGCCAATGGAGGAAAAGCGCAGGACGAGGAATTTGACCGGTTTATTCACTTTATATTTCCTGAAGTAACTGTGATTGCGGCAGATTTTCCGGCTTTTTGTGTTTCCAGCGCTTGTGCGACCAGAGCCAGTTTTCGGGTTGATGGATGATATCCTGTTCCAGGAATCCAATCTGTGCCTGTAAAATGCTATTGTTGGGCGCCTGTTTCGGCGATTCGGTGATCAGTTTGAAATAACCTCTATAAAATCCTCTTTTTGCTTCATTCTTTAAAACGGCCATATATAAGACCGGAGAATTGAGCCGCCGTGCGATCAGTTCCACGCCACGAAATACACCGGTGTCCTGATTCAGGAATTTGGTCCAGAATGCTTTTTCCGGTACGGGCGATTGGTCGTTGATCAGGATAAATATAAACGGCCGGTCGCGAGGTTGCATGGCTTTGGAAATGGCTTCCTTCATGGTTACCATTTCGGTGCCGAACCGTGTCCTGACATTTTTGAACCAGTCTTCAAATACATCATTCTGAAGTTCGTGATAGACTACGACCATCTGGTGCGACAGCCGTACCGAGCCGAAGAGGTTGAGCATTTCCCAGTTTCCCAGGTGTCCAGCCACTACGACCAGGTTTTGATTTTTCTCATAATAATAATCCAGAATAGCCACATCAAGGTCGATCCGGGCCAAGAGTTCCTCCATGGAAATAGATTTGAGTTTGATCGTTTCGAAGATGATATCGGTGAAATTGCGGTAAAATTTGCCTGCAATCGCCTGAATGGATTGTTCGTCGTAGGTGGGGAAACTGTTTCGAAGATTGCTTAATACGACCTTTTTCCTGTATTGACCGATATCAAAAATGAGGAACCGGAAGATGTCGGAGAGCTTGTAAATTTTTGCCCAGGATAGTCTCGAAATCGCATTAAGGACATTCAGGGACAAGTGGGTAAAAAACGCTTTCATTTGAGATTACTTCATTTGCAAACCAATAACCGGTTGGCAAAGGTAGCACTTCCGATCAATTTTTTTTCTTATATTCACTGGTTCAAACAGTAGAATTAATGCTATGCTGGAAGGATTATTTGATATCAAGAATGATCGCCGATTAAGCGTTTATCTGTACCGCGCTGGTTTCGGAATGTGGCTGATGTACCTCGTACTGGGGGCGCCCGCGCTGCACGTGTACAAGCATTACCGCCAGGATTGCGGCATGCTCTGTTTTGTACTGATGATCTTCGGTTTCACGGCCTCGATGGTGTACGACTATTTTCACCACCGCGATCAGTATGAGGTGAAGAAAAAATGGCTGTTTATCAGTTATGTGATTTTGGCCGGGATTATCTATTTCGTCGAATTCAGAGGCCACGAAAACAGCATCAATCTCGACTGGCTGTTAGGCCTGCTTTAATTCGTCAGGCCATTCACCGACTGCGAATCCTGCATCAGTTCCCGTACTTTTCCGTATGAAAGATCCGGCAGTGCCGCCACTTTTCCGATGACGATAATCGCCGGAGAGGCCATTTCGCTTACTTGCGACAGCGGTACGATATTCCCGATCTTGCCGGTAACCACCTTCTGGTTTTCCAGCGTACCGTTCTGGATGATGGAAATGGATTCGTCGAATTTGCCCAGTTGCGAATAAATGGAGACGATTTCCTGCAATTTGTGAAGGCCCATTAAAATGACCACCGTTGCCGTCGATTGAGCGGCAAGCTGGACGTCTTTGGAAAGTTCGTGGTGCTTGGTGGTACCGGTAATCACCCAGAAACTCTCGCTCATGCCGCGTGAAGTCAACGGGATGCCTGCCAATGCCGGGGCTGCGTAGCTGCTCGAAATGCCGGGAATGACTTCCGATTCAATGCCGTGCTCAGCTGCGAAAAGAATCTCCTCATAACCGCGACCGAATATGAAGGAGTCGCCGCCTTTCAGCCGCACCACTTCGCCGTATTGACGCGCCTTTTCGACGATCAGGTCATTGATATCGTCCTGACCGCAGCTGGTTTTGCCGAAGCGTTTGCCGACGAGGATCTTGACGCAATCTTCCGGGCAGTAATCCAGTAAAGAGGGGTGTGCAAGGGAATCGTACAAGACAACCCGCGCCTTTTGCAGGGCCTTGATCCCTTTGAGGGTGATCAGGTCGGGATCGCCCGGACCCGCACCGATAAGTGTCAGTTTCATGGTGATGACGCGGTCGGTGGTCGGCGGCCGGCGGTCAATAACTTCGACCACCGACCGCTGACCACCGACCGCCGTTTATTAGCTATCCTTTCCAAACGAGAGCTCTTGCAAGGCAGGCTCCCCGGTTTCGATCAATTGAGACTCGCGGGTTTCGCGAACGAAATTCAGGAAGGTTTCGGCAGTATTGATGAAATAGCTGGCGAATGCCTCGCTTGGCTCGAATTTATTAATACTGAATACCAATGACTTGAACGGAGCTTCAGTCTGATTTTCTACTGCAAATTCCGCAGGAACATCATATTTGAACTCCTGCCCGAAATGCGTTTCGAAGTCGTTAATAATGCCATACTGCGTGTTGGTGGTCACGTCTTTCGACATTAAAAGACCTTTTGCCCCAGTGATGAACACGTTGTAAGCATGGTAAATCGAATCCGCCCAGACACCCGATTCGAAAGACTCTTTCGCAAGGTTCAGTTTCTCCTGGCCTTCAATGATGGTAGTCGCCACGAGGTCAACGAGCACGGAAGCACATTCTCCTACCCCGATTTCAGTTTTGAACAGCTCATCGTGATCCCAGTCGCGGTAATCGTCGTCCTGAACGGTCGTCAGGTCTGCCAGCGGTTTCAGCAACTGGAAGAAGTAATTTTTAGTCTGGCGGAGGTAGTATTGGTTGAAATACTCACCATCCAACGCATTGGCTTCGTAGTCATTGAAAAGCAGGCGCAATACTTCCGGGCCGCGTTTGGTAGGTACCTTAATTACTTTGTCACCTATTAGTCCAATGCCGTCGCCGGAGAAACCGCCGCCAAGCAACACTTGCAATGCGGGCAAGACGAGCTTGCCATTCTTGATCGAGCTGCCGTGGAAACCGATGTTGGCTGCATTATGCTGGCCACAACCGTTCATACAACCGCTGATCTTGATTTTAATGTCCTGATTATAGATCATTTCAGGGAACTCATCGCGCATCACGTCTTCGAGCACGCGGGTGATCCCGTAGCTGCTCGAAATCGCGAGGTTACACGTATCTGTTCCGGGGCATGTGGTAATGTCCATCGTGCTGTCGAAGCCCGGCGCAGCAAGCCCCAATTTGGCAAGTTCGTGGTAAATGGCTACCAGATCTTCACCTTTTACGAAACGCAGGAGATAACCCTGGTTTACGGTTACGCGAATATCGTCGGCAGCATATTTACGGACTACGTCGGCAAGGCTGCGGGCCGTGTCGGAGTGCATATCACCCAGCAAGACGCGCAGCTGCACGGCATACCAGCCTTTTTGTTTTTGCTCAAATGTATTGGTACGCAGCCATTTGGTGAAAATATCGAGCTTGTCGGCGTCGATGCTTTCGGCTGCGATTTTCAGGATTTCCGCTTCCGACAATGCCGGGCGAGGTGCGTGGTTGATCGCCTCATATTCATTGGTTCCAAACAAATCTTCCGGAATCTGGAATACCTTGTTACGAACCGCTTTGCGTTCTTCTTCCACTTTTTCCATCATGCCTTCGAGGCCGAGGTCGTTCAAAAGGAACTTCATCCGTGCCTTGTGGCGACGTACGCGCTCGCCGTAACGGTCGAACACGCGAAGCATCGCTTCGATGAACGGGATGACTTTGTCTTCTTCGAGGAATTCGAATGCAGTCTGCGCGGAGAATGGCTGTGCGCCAAGTCCACCGCCGATCAGCACTTTGAAGCCGCGAACTGTTTCACCCGCTTCATTCTGACCCATTTTGGCGATCAAACCCACGTCGTGGATGAATGCCAATGCGCTGTCTTTTTCAGAGGAAGATACGGCTATTTTAAACTTCCGGCCCATATCCTGGTTGATCGGGTTACGGAGGAAATAGGAGAAGATCGAATGGGTGATCGGCGTCACATCGAACGGCTCATCCGGATCGATACCCGCGACAGACGATGCCGTAACGTTACGGATTGTGTTCCCACAAGCTTCTTTCAAAGTAATGCCTGCATCTTCCAGGTCGGCCCACAACTGGGGCGAGTCTGCAAGTTTTACAAAGTGCAGCTGGATGTCCTGGCGTGTCGTTGCGTGCAGGTTGCCCGTCGCAAATTTGTCGGAAGTATCTGCAATACGAACCAGCTGATCGGCTGTAATGCGACCGTAAGGCAGTTTGATACGAATCATCTGCACGCCGGGCTGGCGCTGACCATACACACCGCGTGTCAGACGGAATTTACGGAACGCCTCTTCCGGGGTCTCACCGGAGTAGAAACCACCGATCTTTTGTTGCAGGTCAATGATATCGCGCTTCGCAACGGCGGATACTTTGTCAGAAATGATTAAATCGCTCATGATGATATTCTAATCGTCTATCGGGATAGTATATTTTTATTCAATAGTGCGTTCTATGTCATCCTGAGCGTAGTCGAAGGATATTTGCGATATCGCACGCGCTTCGACTGCGCTCAGCGTGACATTACTCGATCATACAAGCCCCGACCGTCACATTGGACGTTTCGTCGATCAAAATCGCTGCGCCGTTTGCACGGTTTTTCTGATAGGGGTCGTATGCGATGGGCTGGGCCGTCCTGAGCACAATTCTTGCTACGTCGTTCAATTTCAGGGCCTCCACCTCATCCAGTTTTTCATAAGAGTTGATGTCGATTTGATATTCGATGCCACGGATCGAACAACGTGAACGTGCCGTGCCGTGTTGCAAAACGTATTTGTTACCTGGTTTCAACGTCTTCTTGTCGTCCATCCAGCAAATCAATGCTTCGATATCCTGGCTCACGATCGGCGAGTTGTTAACAGAAACAATGGTGTCGCCGCGGCTGATATCGATATCGTCTTCGAGTAATATCGTTACAGACTCAAGAACAGACGCCTCCGGTATTTCGTTTCCGCCAAATTCGATTTTAGCGATTTTAGATTCTCTCTCAGAGGGCAATACCTTAATGGCGTCCCCCTTTTTGAAAGTACCGCTCTGGACACGTCCGGCATAACCGCGGTAGTCGTGCAGCTCGTCGGTCTGAGGGCGGATTACATATTGTACCGCGAAACGGCCGTCTTCCTGGTTCTGGTCTTTCAACACATTCACATTTTCCAGAACCGAAAGCAGTGTTTCACCCGTGTACCACGACATGCTCTCCGAACGGTCGACGATATTGTCGCCATTCAGGGCGCTTACCGGGATAATGGTAAGGTCTCTAATGGCAAGTTTCTCAGCTAATGTTTTATAGCTTTGAGCGATTTCAAGGAACGCATCCTCCGAGTTTCCTACCAAATCCATTTTGTTCACCGCCACGATCACGTGCGGAATGCCGAGCATGGAGGCGATCAGTGAGTGGCGGCGGGTTTGCTCTACCACACCGTGGCGCGCGTCCACCAAAATAATGGCCAGATCCGCATTGGAAGCACCGGTAACCATGTTACGGGTATACTGAATGTGCCCCGGCGCATCGATGCTGATGAACTTGCGGTTCGGCGTCTGGAAATATTTGTAAGCGACATCAATGGTAATGCCTTGCTCGCGCTCCGAACGCAGACCGTCCGTCAGCAATGCGAGGTCGATTTCACCGGCATTACGGGTTTTGCTGGCACGCTCAATGGCTTCCATCTGATCGGCCAGGATATTTTTTGTATCGTAAAGCAAGCGACCGATTAATGTGCTTTTGCCATCGTCAACCGAGCCTGCTGTTATAAATCTTAGTAAATCCACTTTGTTTGTTCAATTTAAATCAAAAATATCCGCCCTTCTTACGGTCTTCCATCGCCGCTTCCGTCTGCTGGTCGTCAATCCGGGTTTCGCCGCGTTCGCTGATGCGGGAAATGGTGATTTCAGCGATTACTTCGTCCAGGGTGGCTGCTGCGGATTCTACTGCCGCGGTGCAGGTCATATCGCCCACGGTACGGAAACGTACCTGGCGTGTTACGATCTGATCTTCCGGATCGGGTTCGATTACCGGCGTATTGTTCAACAATTTGCCGTCGCGGAGGATCAGTTCGCGCTCATGTGCGAAATAGATCGAAGGCAACTCGATTCCTTCTCTTTTCAGGTAAGCCCAGACATCCAATTCGGTCCAGTTCGAGATCGGGAACACGCGCACGTTTTCACCTTTCTGAATCCGGCCATTGAACAAATTCCAAAGCTCGGGGCGCTGGCGTTTCGGGTCCCATTGACCAAACTCGTCACGGAACGAGAAGATACGCTCTTTCGCGCGTGCTTTTTCCTCGTCACGGCGTGCGCCGCCAATACATGCGTCAAATTCAAATTCTTCGATGGTATCCAGCAACGTGAAGGTTTGCAGCCAGTTACGGCTTGCATTCTTGCCGGTTTGCTCTTTCAAACCTTTCGCTTTGATGGTATCCTCTACATAACGAACGATCAGTTTCGCATTGATCTGCTCTGCCAGCGTGTCGCGGTACTCGATCGCCTCAATGAAGTTGTGACCGGTATCGACGTGCACGAGCGGGAAGGGGATTTTGCCGGGTGCGAATGCTTTTCTAGCCAAATGAACCAATGTGATCGAATCCTTACCTCCTGAAAACAACAGGGCAGGGCGCTCAAACTGGCCGGCTACTTCACGCATAATGTAAATGGCCTCTGCTTCCAGCTGATCCAGGTAATCCGGAGCGCTGCGTTCACTAATCTCCCGTTGGATGTCGGAGGCCTCGTTCACTGAAATTGACATATTTTTGGTTATTGATTTAAATGTTAATGGGTTACTTCGCGTGCAACCCGCACTCCTTCTTCGACTCGTCTTCCCACCACCATCTTCCGGCGCGGAAATCCTCGCCTTCCTGGATCGCACGTGTACAAGGTGCGCAGCCGATGCTCACGAAACCTTTGTCGTGCAATGGGTTATAGGGAATGCCGTTTGATTTTACATAATGTTTCACCTCTTCGAACGACCAATGCAGAATCGGGTGGAACTTGAAAAGCTGATGCGCCTCGTCCCATTCGAGCCTCGGCATATCATGACGGTTTCCCGACTGTTCTGCCCGGATACCCGTCACCCAGATTTTCGCACCTTTCAACGCACGGTTCAGCGGCTCTACCTTACGGATGAAGCAGCACTCCTTCCGGTTCTCAATCGACTCGTAGAAACTGAGGGGCCCTTTCGTGCTGACCATGTTCTCTACCGCCTCCGTTTGCGGGTAATACACCTTTATTTTGGTGTCGTACCGGTTATTGGTCTTTTGCAGAGTCATATATGTCTCCGCGAAAAGCCTTCCGGTATCCAATGTGAAGATGCCGATATTGATGTTATTCTTTAAAATGAGGTCGCTGATCACCTGGTCCTCATACCCGAGGCTGGTTGAAAAAACGACTTCACCGGGAAAAAGATCCGCCAGTATCGCGAGCGATTCGATTTCACTTTTACCCTCGATGGCGGCGTTTAAAGATGCTAATGTTTCGTTCATGGTGAATATCGGGCCGCATAGCAACCCACTTTAATGCTTATTCCAATATATCACTTTTCACCGACACTTCCACGGCCTGCGTGAAGTCCTCGATGAGGTCCTCAATGTCCTCTAAACCAACCGAAATGCGGATCAAACCTTCGGTAATGCCCAATGCGGCTTTCTCTTCCGGTTTCAGTTTCGCGTGGGTGGTCGTGTTCGGGTTGGTAACGATCGTGCGGGTGTCGCCCAGGTTGGACGACAGCGATGCGATCTCCAATGCATCCATAAATGCCGCCACACGTTCGAAACCGCCTTCGAGGTCGATGGTCACGATGGATCCGCCGGCGCTCATTTGCTGCTTCGCAAGCGCATATTGCGGGTGCGATTCCAGGAATGGGTATTTCACCGATTTTACATCCGGATGCTTCTCCAAAGCCGTGGCCAATGCCAACGCGTTGGAAGCATGTTTCTCCATTCTCAGGTGCAGCGTTTCAAGGCTTTTGCTCAAAACCCAGGCGTTGAATGGCGACATCGACGGCCCGGTCTGGCGGCAGAAAAAGCGCAGCTCCTTGATATATTCTTTTTTACCTACAACTATACCCCCCAAAACGCGGCCTTGTCCGTCCATGAACTTCGTGGCGGAATGCAGCACGAGGTCGGCACCGAAATCGGCCGGGGTTTGCAATGCCGGTGAGGCAAAACAGTTATCTACATTGAAAATGATATTATGCTTCTTGGTAATGCGACCGATCATCGCGAGGTCTACCAGGTCGAGTCCCGGATTGGACGGGGTTTCGAGGTAGATCATACGGGTGTTTGGCTGTACTGCCGCTTCCCATTCTGCTTCGCTTGCGTCCGCATCCAGGTATGTGTGTGTAATGCCCCATTTCGGTAGTATCTGCGTAATAATCTGGTGCGCGGAGCCGAACAATGCACGGCAAGCCAGGATGTGGTCGCCGCTTTTCAGCAATGCAGCCATGCTTGCGAACACCGCCGCCATACCGGTTGCCGTTGCCACACCGTCTTCCAGACCTTCCAGCATACAAACCTTATCCACGAACTCCTGCACGCTAGGGTTCGAAAAGCGGCTGTAAATGTTACCTTCTTCGGTTTCCTCGAAAAGCGCTTTTCCCTGTTCTGCGCTCTCGAATGTGAAGCTGCTGGTCAGGAAAAGGGGAGTCGAATGCTCGCGATACTTGGTTTTACTGGTCTGGGTGCGTATCGCTTTGGTCTGTTTTTTCATGATGTGGATACTTCGGCTGTCGGCTTTCGGCGGTCAGCTTTGATTTATAATTGATGATTTCCGGAATGCACCGGTATGTTATAAGCTGCTTAAAACCATATAAATAATCCTCACGCTGACGATGATGACGATCGTCCCTACCATGATCATCATGGTCTTGATCGGCAGGCGGCGGGATAGTGTGGCGGCGATCGGGGCGGAGACCATACCACCGAGGATAAGGCCCAATACCACTTGCCAGTGTGAAAATCCGATGATGCTGATGAATGTGACCGAACTTGCCAGCGACACGAAGAACTCTGCGAGGTTCACCGATCCGATGGTGTATTTGGGGTGCCTTCCTCGCGCAATCAGCGTAGAGGTTACAATAGGTCCCCAGCCGCCACCGCCGATGGAATCCAGCGTTCCGCCTGCCATCGCCAGCCAGCCGATCTTCTTGATCGGCCTTTTTTCAACTCGTTTCTTTAACGCTTTCTGGATAATAAGGATTCCCAGTATCAGCGTATAAATTGCCACCAACGGCTTAATAATGTAAATGTATTGTTCGAGGGACGATAGGGCATAGGCACCCACGATCGCACCGAGCACGCCGGGGAAGAGTATCTTTTTGAACAACTTGCTATTCACGTTCCCGAATTTCAGGTGCATATAACCTGAAACGCCGCTCGTGAAGATCTCGGAAGTGTGGACGCTGGCACTCACGGCCGACGGCGGAACACCCAATGTCAGCAGGAAGGTGGATGCCGTAACGCCGTAGGCCATGCCCAGCGCGCCGTCGATCATCTGGGCTACAAAGCCGCCAAGGATATAGTAAAAAAAGCTTTCGCTCACTTCGAGCTCGTTCCAGAGTAACGTAAGACGGTCGTAGGAGAAAAAGGTGAAAAGCAAATGCCCGACAATCATCAATGCGATCGCAGAGAAGATGTTAACCGCTACTTCGGTGCGGCTCCGTTTGCGGACGGTTGCTGCCCAAAGCTTTTGCTGGATGGTTTCCCAGGTAAGGGGTATTTTTGGATTATTTTTAGAAGTCGAATATGCTGGGCCGGCATTTACGGGGCTGTTTCCGGCCTGCTGGAAGATGTCGTCCGATTCTTCCGGCAGATCACGCAGAAAAACCACCTTCCCCTGTTCACGCGCAAGCACAGCCAAACGCCGATCTTCCTCAGGATCACCACTTGCGATATAAGCAACGTGTAACGAATCCCAATTCTTTTCGCTGTTTTCAGTTGAGGGTGTAAAATCCGCCGCTTCCTTCAAAGTCTATGTAGTATACTATAATTATAGAGTAAACTTTCAAGAAAATAGCAAACAGATGTTTGCTATTTCAGGACGGCAAATTTAAGATCAATTTATTAGTTTTCAAAGAATAAAACGGAAGCCGCGCTAATAAACGCGGACTTCCATGAGCGATACCGGCACATGTGCGTGGCTGTTTTGCAGCCTGATTTTCAGCGAATGCGTCGTTACCGGCATGGTCAACGTCAATGTTCTTTTCGTCAGGTGGTTGTCATTTATTGTTCCGATCACATTATCTGCATCATCGAGGACCTCTATATGCTGGGTACAGAAAGGCATTACCGTTTCAGGATGGACGTAAATCACGTTCTCCATCGGGTGGTCAAAATCGGTGTCGAATACGAAATCTATTTTAGAAATGCTTTGATTTTCATTCCATTGCAGGTTTAACTCAGGATTGCGATCGCCGATGGCGGCTACCCAGGCGTTCGGCCCGGCAATGGGCCTGTGCCAACCATTTTGTAGGTTTTCTGTGCCAAAGAGTGAAACAGGTTTGCTCAATGCAAATGCGAGGTTTAAACCGGCAGGCCGGCGTTGCGGACACCAGAACTCGAAGGTGTCCACACCTAAATCCTCGGTCGGCTCCTGCTTGCCGTAATTTGAAACCGCCGGATTGGTTGCATTGAAAACGGTTACCAGCCCGGTTACGCGCTGTTCGCTGTACTGGATTCTGACGTGCTCATTTTTCAGGAAGCAAACGAACGCATAGCATTCCTCCGGAAAGTAGCTGTCCCAATCCAGAACCAGTTCATGCCTGCCCGCTATCAAACGATAGCTTCTGGTTTCCAAAGTCACGTCAGGCGTGTGATTGAATGCTTTGCTGCTTTTGCGGAGTTCCACCAACAGTTCTGTATCCTGCGAAGCTTCAACCCACACTGTCACCGCAGGTATATCGCCCTTTACAGGCAGCATTTGCGCGACGGAATGCTCGATCGGTTTCCAAAGGTCGGAACCGGCCAGTTCTTTTAGTTCCAGTGTAGAAGAAGCCTTTATTTGCGCGTGATTTAGCAGGTTGTCAGGGTCTGAAATCGCGGTTTGTGGCAAGTATTGACCTGAGCGCCAAAGTTCCAGTTGCAGTTCTTCCAAATGCTTTTCGCCCACTTCCCGCGGTGAGCAGTTATGCTTTTTAGCAACCGCCGCCGCAATCGCGACCGCCTGTCCGCCGGTGGCACTGGTGGCCATTACCCGCGTGGACGCAAACGCGACGTGCGTAGCGCTGATAATGCGGCCCGCAATGAACAGGTTTTCAATATTTTTGCTGTAAAAACATCGGTAGGGGATACTGTAAACGCCTTTGCTATGCCACTGGTTGCAGCCAGCCTGGTCGGAATACACACCGTCGGCGGGGTGGAGGTCGAGGCTCCAACCGCCGAATGCCACCGTGTCGGGAAATACCTGCTGATCGACCACGTCCTGTTGTTTCAGGAGATAATCGCCTTCAAAACGACGACTCTCGCGCTTTCCGGGGATAGCACCGACCCATTCGAGCGTCATATTATCCGCTTCCGGGAATTCACCGGAGTTTTTAATATAATTCCAGGCGCCGTAAACGACCTTCCAAAGTTCCCACTTGATTTTCTCGGTATCGTGCACGGTATCCATTCTGCCGCCGTATTCCAGCCACCACAGCCGGCAACCGAAGTCTTTGGGATTGAAAGTCTTATAGCGCGGAATTTCGGTAATGTCCTGCAAAGCAAAGGAAGGCGGAACGAATTTCACCGGCCGGCCTATGTCTTTGGAATAGAAATACATAGAATGTCCCAGCAACTCGCCATACCCCTTGTCCGGCGCGAACTTTTCACCAAATTCCTCCATCGGCTCGGCACCCATCCGAAACGCGGCGCCCGCCAGAAACCCCACGATGCCATCACCCGATGCATCGCAGAAAAGCGGCGCGGTTATTGAGTATTTGGTACTATTCTGGCTGCAAAATGCATGAACAGCTTCGATCTTATCGCCAGTTTGTGTTTTGTCAAGATCGTAAACCGCCGTGTTGAGCAGTAGCGTGATGTTGTCTTCCTGTGTTACTTTTTCCAGTAAAACCGTATCGAAGATCAACGGGTTGCCGTCGGGGTTGCGGTAGGCGTTTTCAAGCATAATTTCATCAATTACGCCACCCTCACGCGCCCAGCGGTTGTTGTTTCCCATATGCGAGGTGGCACCCAATATCCATAGCCGCACCTCGCTCGAACAGTTACCCCCCAACACGGGCCGGTCCTGTACCAGTACTACCTTCAATCCGGCCCGTGCCGCCGTAATGGCCCCGCAGGTGCCTGTCAATCCGCCTCCTACAATCACCAGGTCTGCCGCGAGCGCAATGGTTTTGGGTTCTCTTTTGTGTGTCGATTCTCCTATTATCATCTTGTCAGGTCTTTATATGTCATAGTCTGCCAGTCATTTACGGCGGCATTATTTAAGGTCAATGTCAGTTTGGATGGTAATGAAGCCGGTCGGCTTAATTACTGTAATATGTATTTGCTTATCGAACCCGCGGATGGGTATCGCGATCTCCCTGCTCTCGCCTGGATTCAGATCGGGTACCACAATGCTTGCCTCGCCCGCCTTCAGAATATACCCACGCAGGGTTTTTGAAGGGAAATCACCACGGGAAGTGACTTTTAAAACCAGTTGATGAACCCCCTGACCGCCGGTTTTGAAACTTGCTTTTTCAATCAAAACAGGGGAAAATTCTTTCTGATGGACCGGATAGGCCAGCCTCGGAGACCGGTCGGGTCCTACAATGCCCCATGGACGGAAACCATTCACATTTGTGCCGAAAAGCTTGCTTCGATAGTCATTATAAGTCCACCACGACGCACCGGCTACGAACGGGCGTTTCCGGATTTCCGCCATTACATCTGTTAAATGTTGAGCTTGTCCCTGCTCACCGCCTTTGCCATCCGACCGCGTGCCCCATTCGCTGATAAACACCGGTTTGTTAGGATACAGCTTGTGAATATGGTCCAGTGATTTGGCATGGCCGCCATAAGTATTAGTAGAAACAAAATCGACATACTGACTGGCCTCGTCTTCCGGTTTCTCGGGTAGCGAATTCAGGAGCATACTGGCGAATGTGTACAGGCGCGTAGGGTCGAGCTCGCGTGCGTAGGCGATCATATCTTTCGTCCAGCGCTGGCCGGAAGCAGTGGTAGAGCCGTATTCATTACCCACGCTGTACGCGATCACACTGGGGTGGTTCCAGTCGCGTTCGGCCATTTCGCGGAACTGCGACCGGAATTTCGTCCGCATCGAGTCGTTATCCATTTGCTTGGGCGTAAGCTGCCAGTTACCGGCTTCGGTGATGATCAGCATGCCGTAGCGATCGGCCAGGTCGTAGAAATATTCGGACGGTGTGTAATGCGTCAGACGCTGGAATTCCATACCGGCCTCTTTCATCAATTTGAAATCCTTCTCGATCAGCCAATCGGGTTCCAGCGAGCCGAGGCCAGGATAATCGATCACCCGGTTGCCACCACCCACTCTCACCGGCTTTCCGTTCAGGAGAATCTGCGTGCCGCTTACTTCAATTTTCCTGATCCCGAATTTCGAAGCCAGCGTATCGCCACCAATGATGGTTTTCAATTCATACAGATTGGGCTGGTCGAGGTCCCAAAGTTTGGTTTGCGCTGCCGTCAATGCAGCTTCGGCTTCAATCATCGCGGTTTGCCCTGCCGGAATGCTCGCCTCGTTCGTTTTCCATTTCAGCGCCAAAGGCTTTTTGTCTTGCCAAACGGAGAAGTCGATTTTGGGATTGGTCGCGCTCGCCGACGCATTCCGCACCCTGATTTTAGCTTTCACTACCGCAGAGCCTTTGGCCAAATCAGGTAACGGGTCGATCTTCACGTTTTCGGCATAAACCTCCGGTTCAATCGTCAGGTAAACCGGCCGGATAATGCCGCCATAGTTCACCCAACCCACAAATCCGTCGTTGATATCGCCCTTGTCCTTAATGCCGGGGATCGTGTTTGTTTTCCAGGTATCGTTATTCACAGCCACTACGAGCAGGTTGTTGCCGTCTTTCAACTGGTCGGTCACATCGAAGCTGAAAGGCGTGTAGCCGCCCTCGTGTTCACCGACTTTCTGACCGTTCAGCCACACATTGGTTTTGTAGTAGGCACCGTCGAAATGCAGGATCACGCGTTTTCCGGCGGCAGGTTTCCATGCAAAAGTCTTGCGGTACCAGGCCGTACCGGTATAAAATTCATAACGCGGGTCAGTCGAGAAGCAATGCGGCACCGTTACCTTGTCCTGGCGGCTTTCCTGTGCAATACCGTCGCGGTACCACTGGTTGGCAACGCCCAGCCCGGCCGGGTCGAGCAGGAACCACCATTCACCATGCAGCGTGATCGCATTCGGCTGCCGGATGTGGTACTCAGCCACACCCGGCTGGGCCGCACCCGGCTGGGCCGTCAGCCGCGTGCAGGTTAATGATAATAGTAATGAGAAGGTTAAAAGGGTTAAGCGTTTCATTGTGTGAGTGTCGTTCGGTTACGGTTTTGTTTTTTGGGATTGATTTTTTGTTTTTTGTAAAAAGCATTTTCCTACAAATGCGTTGAAACCTCGGCTTGAAGACCGTTCAACTCCTTTCAGTTCGCTTTGTTGTTGCATGCCTGACGACATTTATGCGGCAATCCGCGCCTCATCTTCTTTCACCAACACCACCTTCCGCGCTGCCCAAAACGGTATCAATGCCGAGAACAATACTACCGTCGCAATCCCTGCCGTGACCATTGCGCCGTCGGTGGTCAGGAAGCTCAGAATGAAGAGCATCACCGCCGTAAACAGCAGCGCCCCGGCGATGACCTGCAGGCCGAAACGATTTTGCTTTTGGATTTCCAATGCCTCTTCCGGATTGGCAGCTGTCGCCTCCTGCCTGCGCTGGTCTTTGGAAAGCGTGTAAATGGTGTATTCATCGGCGATGATGTCTTTCGACCTTGCCCAAAGTTCATAGGCGAGCAAAAGGAGGAGCGGCAAGCCGACACCCACGATCGTCTCCATTCCCCGCGATAATTTGAAGTCGAGCAGGAGCGGGGCGAGGGTTTTGAAAAACAGATTGACGCACAGCCCGATACAGGTAATCCAGAGCGTGGTCTTGCCATTCAACCTTTTGGAAAACAACGCCCAGAGCGGTGGTGCGAGCAGCGGGCCGCCAGAAATAGCGGAAATGCTTAGTACCACCTCCACAATGCCGCCCGCTGCCGGTACCAGCAATGCAATGCCGATCATCCCCAACCCAAAAAACCAGGACGAGCCACGTGCAACGCCTATGAGCTGCTTGTCGGAGGCGGCAGGATTGACCATTCCCTTATAAATGTCATTCGTGAAAACAGCCGAAACGACGTTGAGTGCCGTATTGGCGCTGGCGGAGGTGGAGAAGTACATGCCGGTGAGCATCAGGCCCAGCAGTCCGGGAGGAAGCACCAGTTTGCAGATCATCAGATAAGCGTTTTCGGTATCCAGGCCGGTCAATGTGGGATTAATTGCCTTGTAAATCATCGGCGGGAACATCCAGATCACCGGGCTGATCAGGTAGAGGCCGGCGAACAGATAAGCGACTTTCTTTGCTGATTTTTCGCTGTCGACGCTCGTGTAGCGCTGCACCATGGTCCAGTTGCCGCCGATGTAGCAAATGTGGTAAATCACAAATGCGGCGACGAAACCGAGCGTGTATTCGCCATTGAGCAGGTTGAAAAAGTCGTCGGGAATGTTGTTGGTAAACCCCTCCCAGCCGCCGACTTTGTTAAATGAAAGCGGAAGCAGAATGAATACGGCAGCCGACAGTACGACAAATTGCAGAATGTCGGTCACCATCACCGCCCAAAGCCCGCCCACTGCCGTATAGGCGATCATAAAAAGTCCCAATCCGATTGTGCAGGGTACCAGCGGTAAATCGAGCGAGGCGCTCACAAGCTTGGCCACCGGATACAATACCGAGCCTTTGATGAACACGGAAACCAGCGTAAAAATGAAAATGTAGGTCTTCTGAACCGGCAGTCCGAGCCGCTCGCGAATGAACTCGGCGGCCGTCAATGCACCGGTCCGTTTCCAGCGTGGAGCGAGGTAAATGGCGGTAATGAGCGCACCGATACACATCGTCCATTGAATGGTAATGGCCACCCAACCATGTTTATAGGCAATGGAGCCCCAGGCTACAAACGTGCCCGCCGAGAAAAAGCTCATAAACAGCGACAACCCTCCGATAAACCACGGAACAGCCTCGCCCCCCGCGAAAAACGATTTCAAATTGCGCCCCGTCCTGGCAAAAAGCATCCCGATCCCCATTACAAATGCGGAGAATACGAGAATGACGATGGTATCGGTGGTATTGTTCATAGGCTGTCGGCTTTCAGCGGTCGGCTGTCGGCTTTGTTAATAGTTGAGTTGAAGGGTTCTGCTTCCGAATGCCGGGAGTTTGATATTGTCAATGGCCGCTTTCTGGTTTGTCTCGGCCCATTTCATGCTTGCGGCCGCATGACTTTCAGACACTTTGCCATGGTCGATTTTCAGGTTGAAAGCCGTCGGCTGCGGGCTGTTGTTGAGGAGCGTCACGTAATAAATGTTTTGAGTAGTTGATTTTGAAATAATAGGGTCGATGGATGGGCTGTCGGCGGTTATGAAGCCTTCTTGAATAACCAGGCTCGCCTTATCCCCGAAAACATCGCCCGGCGCAAAGCCGTAGGTCTGGTGCGGCCCTACCTTGGGTGTCACAAAACCTCGTGGGAATGTAACCTTGCCATTCGAGCGTAATGCAGCTTCGGAAAGCAGGTAATCGGTGATCCAGCCCACCTGCCACCAGGCGTGGTGCGGATAGGGGCCGGCGCCGCGGTTCATGGCGTTCCAGTAGTAGGAGGCCACGCTGGTTTTACTGTCCACAAATGCATCCCGGCCAATGGCCGCCGCACGGGCCATATCGGCGAAAAGCTGCTCGCCGGTGAGCTGATAAATGCGGATGAACAATCCCGCGTGACTGGCCAGCTGAATAGGCCCGAGGCGGGTAGCAGAACCGAAAATGCCGCCATGTTCGAAGCTGAGGCCCGTTTGACTGATCTCCCAATCCTCCCGGACGGTTCCGTTTACAGTCTTGGGTTTATGGTCGGCAATCGGGTGCGTGTAAATGGACGAGGTGTAAATTTTCGCGCAGGTAATGGCTGCATCCTGGTATTTTTTGTTTTGGGTTAAATCAAACAAATCCAGCAGTGCCTGTGCCGACTGGCCGGTAGCAAAGTCGGGGGCATAGCGCGCGTCCCCGCAGACGCCCAGGAAGGCACCGGTTTCGACGGCATTTTTAAGAAACCATTCGGCTCCCTTTTCAGCGGCTTTCAGGTACTTTTCGTCTTTCAAAATGCGGTGAGCGACGATCAGCCCGTAAAACGTTGGCCTCACATCCTGAATATCCTTGAAGGTCTCCTGCTCGGTCTTTCGGTCGTAGGCCACGGCAAAGCTGCCGTCTTCGCGCTGCCAGCTGAGCAGTTTTTCGGCGCCTAGCGTCAAACGCTCTTTCAGCTCCGCATTGTCCGGTTCGAAAAGCAGCATATTGCCTACATCGAGCATCACATAGTAAGTCAATGCAATAGGCTCGACCACCTCGCCCCATTCTTCAACGAACTTCTTCTTTTTAGCTAAATAGTACTGGCCTTCGACAGCTCCCTCGAAGAAACCTTTGGCGGTTTGCTGCTGAACGAGCTTGAAGTTCTGAGCCGGCGGAAGGACTTTCTGGATCAGTTCGGGGTCCCTGGTCGTATTGGCCAGCATCCACATCGCGCCGTAATCTGAGTTTTTCATCGCATCCTTGTCCGAACCCACCACGCCGCCGAGGTACGACTGTGCGCCTATCTGCTTGCCTTTGAACTCTTCGATATTCCAGAGCGAAGTCTTGGGATCGATGAGGTAATGGTGCATTTTCTCGATCCGGTCCGTAAGCGCCTGCTTGCTTTGCCGGAGCGCCAGGGTCTCACGGAACTTGTAAATATCGACGGCCGCGTGCTTAGTGGCCTGGAACCAGTCGCCCGCGATAAGGCTGTACCGGAACGTGTAAGAAACCGATTGCCCGGCCTCCATTTCAGACTTTTCTTCCCCCAAAACAGGATAATACAGCGTCGGCGAAAGCTGTGCCTTGCGGTTCATGTGGGAAAGGCCGAGGTGCCAGTCAGTCTGCGTGATCCGGTCTTTCGCCCACGGGTCACGCGCGAGGCCGGGTTCCGGCACGACCGACAGCGTAATGCCGTCTTTGCTGCTCACCAGCGGGCTTAGCGTTGAAGCGCAACGCTCGCGGTACACGACCGGGCGGTCGGGGATACCATGGCCGTAAGCGTAGGCCAGTACAAAGTTCTTTTGTATAAAATTTCCCTGAAAATAACCCGGCACCGACGCCCAGCTCATTTGGTCGATAGGCAATGCGGCCAGGGTGGGCGTAGCCAGCGAGAAGTAGCCTTTTTTCTTCGCATTCAAAGTCATCGTTACCAGTACGTCGCCGGGGAAACGAGGGTCGATCCTCCAATGCGCGGTGATACCCGCCACATCGGTTTCCGATTTGAATTCCAATCCGTTATCCTTTGCTGCGCCTGTTTGCGGGAAAAAGTGAATGGCTCGCCCGACGGTGTTCAGCGCCACGCCGGTAGTGCTTTCTTTCCACTGGGTTTGCTGGTAATGGTATGCTTCCTCGGGGAATTTGCCTCCGGTGATCTTCTCAAAGGTTTCGGCTGATTCGGTCGAAGGTTTGGTTTCGGAATAAAGCAACGTGTACTCGCCTGAAGGCGCTGCCAGTTTCGTCCATTGGCCTTTTTTATTGACAGCAATCGCTTCGATCTTCAATGCACCGTCCGTCTCCCGCCACTGAACGCGGATCGAATGGTTGGACAATGCCTTTACGGACGTGCGTTGGGCCGGGGCCTGCAAAACGTTTAAAACGCTGAGTAAAATGGGTAGTAACAGGGTTATTCGTTTCATTTTTCCTGGATAAGGTCTCTGATACCGTCAGTGGCGAAGGACATTAAGTGCCCTTCTTCATTGGTGTAAAGCATGTACACATCGATATCTTTCCGGTTTTTTAAAAAGGTTTTGGTCGCTACGAGGCCCATCACGAAGAATGCGGTATCGTAGCCGTCGGCAGTGATGGCATCTTTCGCAAACACCGTCACGCTCAGCAGCGGGGTCTGCTCCATCGATCCGGTGCGCGGGTCGATAATGTGGTTGTAAGTGATTCCGTTGCGGGTGATGTGGTTATGGTAATTGCCCGCGGTGGTCATGGCGCGGTCGGTAAGCTTTACGGTAGCCGCCAATGCGGCAGGTTTTAGAGGATTTTCGATGCCCGTCACCCAGGGCACATTACCGTTTTTGGTGCCCGAGCAGAGCACTTCCCCGCCGATTTCAACCATAAAACGGTCGATATTGCGGCTTTTTAGAAATTCTCCCAGTATATCCACCGAGTAGCCCTGCGCGATGCCATTGAAATCCAGTTTTACACCAGGACGGCTTTCTATTTGTTTGTTATTGAATTTAATGTACTTAAAACCAATGCTTTGCAGCAACGAGTCGACGTTCACGTTTTCCGGGTCGACATTCTTTTTATTTCCAAAACCATAAGCCTCCGAAAGCGGCATAACGGTGGGATCAAATGCCCCGCCCGTAGCGGCGTGGATTTCTTTTGACTTAACCAAAACCTCATGAAACCACGGAGACCGGAACGCATGTTTCGCATTTGCATTGAAATCCGACAGTTCGGAATCGGGCCGGTATAGCGACAGGCATTTGTCGAAATCGGTCAGGATGGAGTCGATGGCATGCTTGAAATTGCGGTTCTGCGGATCGAAATAACGGATATGATAGGTAGTACCCTGCGCCTCGCCGTCGATTGAAATCATACCCTCATCGATGGCTGCCATTGTCGCCAACGGCAGCATCATCGAGATGAGGGCGGATATTACTCCGGCAATATGGATCACAGCGTATTTCAATACAAATCAGGGTTGAGGGGCCAACGTTTCGCCTTTCAGGATGCCTGTCAGTTCAGGCAGATGGTCTTTGTAAACTCCTCGCGGGGTGGTTTTGTATTTGGCCGCGATGTACGAAGCGAATCCCACGACCTCGCCCATCATCCCGCACGTACGCATGACGCGGGTGCTCCCGAACGCTACGTGCGTAGTGCTGATATTCCGACCAGCCATAAACAGGTTTTGGATGTTTTTGGAATAAAGACAGCGGTATGGAATCGTATAGGGCGCCACTTTGATGTGCTTGGTCCCCGCGAAAAACTCCTGCCCTTCGAAATACTTGCTGTTTTTGGCATCGGGGAAATGCAGGTCGATCGTCCAGGTAGCCGTAACCGAGCCATCGGGGTAAAATTTGCCTTCCTGGATATCCATTTGATTCAAAACATAGTCGCCGATGATCCTGCGCGACTCCCGTTTGCCACCGATGTAGGCCACCCAGGCGAGGTCCTTTTTACCGTATTTAGCAGCTTTGTTTTTCTTTAAATACGACCAGTTGCCGTAAATGGCGCGCAGGTTATGGTCGCGGATTTGTTCGGCCTGGGTAATGGTGTTGAAGTTTCCGAACCCGGTTTCCCATTGCCAGTCCGACTTCGGTTCGTCGATGTGATACTCGTCGGAAAACTGCATGGCCCAGGGTGTTTCGGGGAACGATGAAACGGTATCGCGATCCACGGAAGCCCATAAATTGGAAGTACCCAATGTGAAATCATCGCTTTTGTCTGCCGCGAGGGATTCGCCGGTTTCATCCTTACTTTCACGCCCCATACGGAACTCGGCGCCTGCCAGGAAGCCCACCGTGCCGTCGCCGGTGCAATCGGAAAAGAACGAGCCGGAAAAGCGGCGTTCCTGGTTGGTAGCAATGTCGCGGCCTACTACCGCCGTAATAATGTCATGCTCTTTTTCAACTTTGAAAACGTGGGTATTCAGGAATAGCGACAGGTTCTTTTCCGCTTTTACGATAGAGATTTTACGTGCATCGCCATACTCCTTGGCGTCGGGGTTGCCGTTCCCCGGGTCGCCATTATCCATTTCGCGGACAATGCGGCCGAGCTTAGGGTAATGGTTTTTATCCACATCGCCCATCAAATGCACACGTACTTCGGAGCTGTTGTTGCCACCAAGCACGGGGCGGTCCTGGATCAATGCTACGGTAAGGCCCATTCGCGCGGCAGAAATGGCCGCACAGGTTCCCGCAATGCCACCGCCTACAACCACGAGGTCGTAGCGGCCGGCCTCCTGTGGCTTATCGGTTAGGTTCAGTAGCTTTCTGCGGAATGCCGTTAATGCTTCGAGGTCGTTTGGCGGGGTAAATTTCGAATCGTCCGTAAAAAGCAATGCATCGCAGCGGCCGTTGAAGCCGGTAAGGTCTTTCAATGCCAGTTTTGTATCGGTATTTTGAATATCGATTACACCGCCGTCGTACCATTTCCAGGCATCGGAGCCGCTTTCGCCGAAAGTTTGGCCCACGGATTTGCCGTCCACCAGCACCTGAAACTTGCCGGGCCCCTTCGGAAATGGCGCCCAGTCTTTGGTACGGACCCACAAATGATACTTCCCGGTTTTCGGGAATTTTACAGTGGTAGCAGCATCCTTCACCGGTCGTCCCATTCCGTGGGCCATAATATAGGACGAGTTCATGACCACAAAAGACTGCTGGTCAATCACCCAGCCGCCCTTGTCCTCGAAGGATTCTGTTTCAACGAGGATATGGTTTTGCGCCAGGGCGGGTAGGGCGAGCAAGGCTAGCAGGAGTGTCATAGCCCAAGGTTTAAGCCTTGGGTTGGTCCGGGTGCCTGGGGCGTCTGGATCCCAAGGCATAAGCCTTGGGTTATGGGAGATATTCATTGTTTTTGCAGGATTTTTTGAATTAGTAGCGTTTGTTCTTCATTGGCATTAGATAAGCTGGTTTGCAGGTTTGCTGCAAGGGGCTTCGAGATTGAGATGGTGTCGGTATTAAGCCTTTTCAGTATGGCTATTTGCGTGGCATAACCCGTTTTCTGATAGGTTTCCCAAAGCCAGTTTTGCCTTTGTTCCGTTTGGAAAAAGTCGGTTCCTACATGCTGCAACGCATATTTGGCAATGAAGCCGTTCTTGCCGGCGATGATCGCCTCGATGTCTTTTTCAAAAGGCCTTTTCACAGATCCGCTTGCATCCATGACCTTAGCCATTGCCCAATACTGGTAATGGTGATTTTTGCTTTCCAGAAACCGGTGCAGCAATGCGTCGTTGGAATAGGTTTCGATGGCCTTCCGCATTTCGGGTACCGCCTTACCATACGCGATATGCCAAAGGGTGTAACAGGTATAGACCGCGCCGTCGATCACCTGGTTTTTAATGGTTTTTAAAGTCGCGCCAGCTTTCGCGTCGACGGAGTCGGTCAGATTATCCGTGCCTTTGGAGATCAGGTCTTCCATTTTCAGGTCCGCGAAAATGGAGTTCGTTTGAGCAAGAATATCCTGTAACTTTTGGTAATCCGCCTCCTTGAATTCGTCGTGATCGACTTTGGTGAGCACTTTGCCCTCGGGAAGGTCATAGCGTTCGTAATTGCCCAGCAGGTCCCAATAGAAATTGATATACACCGGTTTGCATTCATTGGTATAGCAAACCGGTGTGAAGATGTTCCTGAAAAAGTACTGCGGCTGCCCCTTATCGTCGAGCGCGAGTTTCAGGGTGTAGGTTAATGTGTCGTTCTCGGTGACCGTGAACTCCCTGACCCGCTCCTTTTGCCTGTCGGGAAAAGGAACGGATGTAAGCATTGCCAGGAAGAGTAGTACTTGGGCGATCAGCATCATTATTTCAATAACCTATTTCCAATCAGGGTTCTGTTCCAGTTTCGGGTTGGCATTGATCTCGTCGAGGGGGATCGGGAAATATTTGTTTTTGGCCGTAACGTTCCGGGTCGGATACACATCGTTGACCGCTTTCGGGATCACGGTCAGGAATTTGCCCGTGCGGGTGAGGTCGTACCAGCGATCGCCTTCCGCGAAAAATTCCCATGCGCGCTCCTGTAAGACAGCTTCGATGAATGCGTCCTTGGTCAGGCCGGTTTTTAGATTGGCCAGGCCGGCGCGCTTTCTCACCGGATTGATGAAATCGTAAGCCGCGGTCGTGGCGCCATTCAGGCGAGCTTCCGCTTCGGCGGCGATGAGGTACACATCGGGCAGGCGGAAGATCGGGATGTTCGGGATCATGCCTACGGTCGAAATGGGATCCTGGTATTTCTTGATCAGCACGCCTTTCGTGGTAATGGGCGTAATGCTTTTCTGCGGGACCACTTTGCCGGATTTGTCGGTGTAATTGGTGTCCAGCAAGGTGCGGCGCTTGTCGGTAGGGTCGAAGGAGTCGAAAAATGCCTGGTAGGCGAACATCGAACCATAGGAAGTGCGGGCATATTCGGGCCCGGCGCTTCCCGGAGGGCCGCAGAGGCCCGTGAGCTGGTGACCAAGGCCGGGAGAAACAGGATCTACCTCGAATGCCCACATGTTTTCAATGCGCGCGGCATCCTCTTTATCATATTTGTACACGTCGCGCACATCGTCCAGGAGTACATATTTGCCCGAGTTGATCACAACTTTGGCCTGTTCCAACGCTTTGGCCCAATCCTCGTTGTACAAAGCAGCTTTGGCATACAATGCATTAACGACTTCTTTCGCTACGCGGCCTTTCTCCACAGTGGGGTAGGAAAGTAGTCCCGCATTCAAAGCCTGGTCGAGGTCGGCGTAAATTTGCTTGTAAACATCCGCTTTGGAGCTTTTCGCCGTCAGGGCATCCGCTTCCGAATAGCTCGGCGTGATTTTGACCGGTATATCCCCAAAGTTTTTACTCAAAAACCAATGGTAGAACGCCCGCAGGAAATAGGCCTCGCCGATGATCTGCTTTTTGCGCGCTTCGTCCATAGTGGCGTCCGGCACCTTGGCAATGACCCAGTTGGCTTTTTCGATACCGGCATAACACGACTGCCAGATCTGCTGCGGCGATTCGTTCACCCGCGAGTTGCTTTTCTGCGTCGTATAATTGGGATCGTAGGTAAACTGGGTCAGCGTATTACGGCCTACCACGCCGCGGGGGTATGTCTGATCATCGCTGAAATCGGCAATGAGCGTCAACGCGGGCCCGCCGCCCAGACTTCCCAGCGCGCCATACACGGAAATCAATGCTTTCTCGGCGTCGGCGGCGGTTTTATAAAAATTTTCTGTGTAGATCGACGAGTAAACCGTTTCGTCAAGCTTGCAGGAAGGGGCGATAAGCGCGGTCCCGGCCATGCCCAGATATGTGGTAATTTTTAGTAGCTTTTTCATGTCGTTTTAGCCTTTGTTCGGCAAAAGGATTCGGAATAATCAGAATGAAACCTGGATACCGCCCAGGAACGATTTGGCTTGCGGATATACGAAGTTGTCGACCCCGATCTGCGTGTTTGAACCAGCGAAAGTGTTAACCTCCGGGTCGAAACCGCTGTAATTGGTAACGGTGAACAGGTTGTTGGCGCTCACGTACACGCGGATGCTCTGCACGCCTTTGAATGCGGGCAATTTGTAGCCAAGCGTAATGTTCTTGCAGCGGAGATAAGAACCGTCCTCCATGACATAGTCCGAAATAGGCAGCCGCCCGGCCTGAAATGCACTTGCATACTGGTTGTTGGGGTTGGTAGGCGACCAGCGGTTCACGACGCCTTCGAGCAAATTGCGCTGTCCGAGCGGGTTCTCGAAGGAAAGTCGGCTTGCGTTGTAGATGTCGTTCCCCTGCGAACCGGAAAGGAATGCGGCCAGGTCGAATCCTTTGTAAGAAAGATTGGTGGAGAAGCCGTAAATGAATTTAGGATTAGGGTTGCCGGTAATAACCTGGTCGTTGGCATCGATCTTCCCGTCGCCATTCATGTCCTTCACCTTTTGCCCGCCCAGGCGCCCGTCATATCCGGGGAGAATCGCTTCGCCAGTTTGGTTAATGCCATCAAACACATAAGTTTTGAATATGCCCAGTGGCTCGCCTACTTTCAAAAGGCTGTAAGTATTAATGAAACGCTCGCTCGTCACGCCGCCGTCCAGCGTTGTGACCTTGTTACGGTTGATGGTTGTGTTCGCTGAAACATCCCATTTCAATGGACCATCGAGAATGCGCGCATTAACTGCCAGTTCCAGCCCTTTGTTTTGAAGACCCGCGAAGTTGCCATTGATCTTGGTATATCCCGAACTCATCGGCAGCGTCTTTTCAAATAGCAGGTCTTCTGTTTTCTTGTAATAAACATCAGCAATAAGGCTGATCCGGTTATTGAGCAAACTTACGTCGACACCAAAGTTGGTTTGCACCGATTGTTCCCAGCGGAGGTCTTTATTGGCGATCCTGGACGGGTCGATACCGGTTGCGTAAAGGTGGTTGAGCATGTAATTGCTACCGTTGGCAGCCACTGTGGCCAGGGATTGGTAAGGGTCCAGGCCGCCCGCATTACCGGTAAGCCCGAAGCTTCCGCGAAGTTTGAAGTCCGAAAGCCAGGTTAGATCTTTCATAAACGGCTCTTCGATGAGGCGATATGCCGCTGATATGGCGGGGAAAATCCCATATTTAAGGTTTGCCCCGAATTTGCTCGACCCGTCTATCCGCGCAGTGACGTCTACGAAGAGTTTATCCTTGAATCCGTAGTTGACCCGTCCCATGTAGGAATCCAGCCGCTGGCTGCTCCGGAAACTGCCCACTGTGCGGGTAAGCGCAAGCTGCATAGCCTCGTTCTGTGTTGCGTCGTTGGGAAATCCCTGGGCGCTCATGACGTTTTCGTTGTATTGCTCGCCCTGGGTACCAAATACCGCCGTCGCTTTGAATGAATGATTTTTGCCGAAATTGGTGCTGTAAGTCAGGATACTTTCGTGGAGCAGCGCCAGGTTATTGTAGTTGCCCTTGCTTGCCGATCCCGAAGCATCGGTGAGGTCGCTTTTGTTGACAATACTGCGGGGCGAGTAATAGTTATAAAGCTCGCCTTTCTGGTCGAGATTGAATGAGGCGCGATAGGTAAGCCCCTTGAACAATTTGACCTCCCCGTAAAGGTTCGCCAGTACGCGTTTGATGCTCCGCTTGTTGAGTACTTCGATGAAACTCAGCGGGTTGGTTACTTCGCGGTACCGGCCATTGCCTTGCTCTCCGAATGGGAAAATAGTGCCGTCGGGGCGGTAAGGTTGCAGGGTAGGAGGAGCGCCGACGGCCGCACCCAATACCGTAGCGGTAACCACACCCGCGTTGCCGATGTCGGTACTGCCTGTCTGAATGCCATCCGCGACCGACTGGCTCCCAAGGATACTGGTTCCGATTTTGATGTTCTTATTGATCTGATGGTCGAGATTGAGACGGAAAGAATAGCGTGTAAACGCCGATCCCCGCATGGTACCGTCCTGATCGAAATAGTTGAGCGACAATGCGAGCTGCGTTTTTTCACTTCCTCCATTGATCGACAGCTGATGGTTTTGAATAGGCGCTTTGCGGAAGATTACCTTTTGCCAGTCGACACCCTCGCCGAGTGATGCCGGGTTTGCATAATAATTGTCTTTGAATACCTCATTTTCCAGTTGCCCAAACTCCGCCGCATTCAGGACTTTCAGCATTTTGTTTACTTTCTGAGAACCATAGTAGCCATCGTAGGTAACACGTGTGGCGCCGCTTTTACCGCGTTTAGTTGTGATCAGGATTACCCCGTTGGCTGCGCGTGCGCCGTAAATTGCTGATGCAGAGGCGTCTTTCAATACCTCCACGGACTCGATATCATTGGGGTTAATGGTCGAAAGCGGGCTCACGTCGTTGATACCGCCGCCATTTGAAATCTGGATACCGTCCACCACATAAAGCGGTTCGGAAGAGCCGTTGATGGAGTTGGTACCGCGGATACGCACGCTCACATTACCCCCGGGCGAGCCGGTGTTCTGGTTGATCTGCACGCCGGCGATCCGCGATTGAAGGCCCTGGGCTACGTTCGCGACGGGTGTTTGCACGAGGTCGGCCGCCTTTACGGAAGCAATGGAGCCGGTCGTCTCGATCTTGCGCTGTGTTCCGTAGCCAACTACCACCACTTCTTCCAGCGCCTTGGTGTCGGTTTTAAGCGAAACGTCGATCGTCGAGCGGTTGGATACGGGCACTTCTTCTTTCAGATATCCGAGAAATGAGAATACGAGCGTCGCATTACCTGCCACATCTATTGAGTACGCACCTTCTGCGTCTGTCAGTGTTCCTTGCTGAGAGCCTTTTACAGTCACGCTTGCACCGGGAATCATTTCGCCTTTATCGTCGGTCACTTTGCCTTTCACTGTCACGTTCTGCGCGAGCAGCGACTGCGTAATGCCCAGGCACAGAATGCTGAGCAGGAACAAGTCACGTATTTTTTTCTTCATGTAGTTGAAAATTAGGGTTTGATCAAAATTGATAAAATGGGAAAAGTGCAATTTTGTAGCATTGAATTGGCATTGCTGTGGGCTACCATTACTTATGACAAACCGTGCTTAAATGCGGTTTCTACCTAAATATAGCAGCCACGGGAGGCGGTATCAATATGGTTTTTGAGCTGAAAATTCCGGGAATTGAACAAAAAGTATCGGTAACGTTTGCGGAGACGTTACCGATATATGGTTTTGCTGATGATTAATAGGAGATTTTTATATTTTTGTAATCTGTGTTGAAGAGGGCATTGATTTGGGTAGTTGAAAGGGTATTTATTTAAAAAGTACAAGGGTTATGATTCAGTGTGTGAAGTGTGCGCAGGTGGATGGCATCATGAAGGCGGGTTACGTGCGGGGCAAGCAGCGATACCTGTGCAAATGGTGCAATTACTATTTCACGCATTCGGAAAGGGACGATTCGATCCAATCCCTCGTAAAACGCAAACGGCACCAGACGACGATTATCGACGTGGCCAAATCACTCGGCGTTTCGAACTCGACCGTCTCGCGGGCGTTGCACGGGCATGCGGACATTAGCCCGGAAACACGCCAGGCCGTGCTCGATAAGGCTGCCCAGCTCGATTACCAACCTAACCAGCTTGCCTACAACCTGGTAAAAAGCAGGACTAATACAATTGGAATGATCGTTCCGGAATTTCAGAACCAGTTTTTCCCGAACGTGATCATAGGCGCACACGAAGTGCTCACGCAGGCGGGTTACAACCTTACGATTATGCAGAGCAACGAGTCGTACCAGGTCGAAATCTCGAATACCAAGGCAATGCTGGCAAACCGGATCGATGGGCTGCTTATTTCGCTCACCCAGGAAACCAATAACTTCGATCACCTGAGCCTTTTTGCGAAACGCGGCATTCCGCTGATTCAATTCAACCGCGTATGCGACCAGATCGACGTGCCGAAAGTGGTTGTGAACGATTTTGAAGCATCGTTTCAGGCGGTAGAACACCTTATTTTGAATGGTTACGAGCGGATCGCCCACCTCGGTGGGCCGCTCACGTTGCAGGTAAGCCAGGAGCGGTTACGGGGCTACAAGGCGGCGATGGAAAAGTACGGTAAGACCATCAAGGACCACATGATCATTCAGGGCATGCTAACCCAGCAGAAAGCCCGCATTTACGGCCAATACCTCCTCGACCTCGCCGAGCGCCCCGATGCGATATTTGCCGTAAACGATTCTTCTGCCATTGAAATCATGCTGATGGCTCAGGAAAAAGGTATTTCAATTCCCGATGAGCTCGGCGTGGTGGGTTTCAGCGATAATGCCGAATCGGCCTATATTGGCCCGGGCCTGACCACCGTTCGGCAGCCAACTCTGCAAATCGGGCACACCACAGCGGAATGGGTTTTGCAACTGGTAGATGCGGAGGACATTATCGTGAATGAAAAGCGGGTTTTGAGTACGGAGCTGATTGTCCGGGGATCGTCTCGGCGGCGTGTTTAGAAGGTTTGGATGACAGACATTTAGAGCTTAACTTTAAACGAAATTTATCAAACACACTGAAATAAAAAGACATGAAACTCGCTCTTCCATTGAAAAAGAGGCAATCCATATTTAATCTCTTCAAGTTCCTGAACCGTCGCCAGACCGCGATGGCGGATCAGGAAATGGATACAACTGCCTATCTCATGAAAAGTCCGGCTAACAAAGCCCGTTTGCTGGAAGCAATGAAGGATATCGAATCAGGAAACCACATTTTTTCCCGCGATCTTACTGATCTGTGATCCTTTCCTGGCATCCTAATGCGTGGGAGGATTACGTCGAATGGCAGCGGATCGACCGGAACATTGCAAAACGAATCAACGAATTGATCAAGGAATGTTTGCGGACACCGTTCGAAGGAAAGGGAAAGCCGGAATTGCTACGCTCGAATTATTCCGGTTTCTGGTCTCGGAGGATTACCGATGAGCATCGGTTGGTGTATAAGGTTGCGGATGGGTGCATCACGATAGCTCAGTGTAAGTATCACTATTAAAACAAAAAGTGCGGCCCCAGAGAAGCTGCACTTTATTAACTACAGAATATAATTATGAAACTCTTTTAAGGGGTTAGCTCAATGCTTCCCTTAATACTTTCAAGCTCTTCGGCACCGCTGTGGCCGGGTCTTCTTTTCCTTCCATTTCCAGCGATACGTAACCTTTGAAATTCGCTTTTCTCAAAATGCCTGCGATCCGTTTGTAATCCAGGTCGAGGTCGTAATAATGCCCGCCGCCGTAATAGGTTTTGGCCTGAACGATCGTCGCGTAGGGGGCCAGGCGCTCGAACTGCGGGTAGGGATCGCCCACGAAATTACCGGTGTCGACATTCATGCCCATGGCCGGAGACGATGCCAGCGGCTTATAAATTTCAAGCAGGTGATCGATGTTCGACGACAGTCCCCAGTGGTTTTCGATTGCCAGAACGACCCCCGCCTTTTCGGCAGCTACGAGGCATTCCTGCATCGATTCGATACACCACTTAATAGCGTCCTGATCCGTGAAGCCCTGGATCGGCGGCTCTTTGCCATCCTTGTAATAGTTGGCATCGCGCTTCACCGTCCGCCAGCTTCCGGTGTTCATCCGGATCGCCGGAATGCCCATTTGGGTGGCAAGGTTAATACATTTCAGGGTATGTTCAATGTCCTTTTTGCGATCTTCCGGCTTCGGCTGCACAAAGCTCTGATGGATAGAAAGTAACGGAAGCGCCAATCCGTTGTCGAATGCAAGCCTTTTCAGCTTGTTCATATACGGAATGGTTTCGTTGTCCATTTGCCGGTGCAGGATCTCCACGCCGTCGAAGCCCAGCCGCGCCGCATCTTCGATCACCTTATCAACGGGATACTTCTGTTCCTGGAAATGCCAGTAGGAATAAGTCGAGACAGCGATGGGTATCCTGCGCGCTGTGGGGGCGGCAGGAGCCGTTTCTGCCTGTGCAACATGGCTGGTCATCGCCGCTGCACCACCTAATGCAATGGTTTTGAGCCAGTCGCGCCGGGAGGTGGTATCCTGTTCGTGGTGTTCCATTTGTGATAATTTTGGATAATAATATTAAAAATTTGTCACTTTTATGGATTTTGCTTCAAAACGTTTGCACCCATGATGTCAATCTGCGCCTGAGGGATCGGGAAAAACTCGCTTTTACCCTTTACAAAAGTGGCACCGGAGAGGTACGTACGTTTCTTGCTTTCTTTGGTTAAATAGGCATTCAGCACCACATCCGCATTGCCCCAGCGTACTAGGTCGAAATGCCGGTGGCCTTCCATCGCCAGTTCCAGGCGGCGCTCGAAACGGACGGCTTTGCGCGCATATTCCTGGTTCGCGAATGCGGGATAGGTTTTAACCAGGTAATTGGCGGCGGGTTTGCTGGCTGCGTCGAGCACCACCACATTGGCGGCTCTTGTGCGTACCTGGTTCACGAGCTTCAAAGCGGTAGCAAGGTCATTGTCCTCCACAGCCACTTCCGCACGCATCAGCAGGATGTCGGCGAAGCGAATGGCGCGGTAGTTGTTGGCATTGGCACGTGGCGATTCGGCACCCGCGTTTTCACCGCTGTAAGCAAAGAATTTTTTGAACGTATAAGGTCCGCCGAAGCTCTGGTCGCGAATCCAGTTTTTGCCCGGATGCGTTCCCCAGTTGAGGAACGGCAGGCCACGACGTCCTACCGTCCAGTCGAGACGTGGGTCCAAAGTACCCTCGTATGGTGTGAATGCGTCGGAGGAAGCAAGCCCCTCATCATTTTTAACATCTACATCATTGAATGTATCGAGCAACGGAAGCCCGGCGGCGTCGGTTTTGAATGCATTCACCAGGTTTTGGGTAGGTTGGAAGAACCCGCAGCAACCACCTGGTGCCGAGCCATAAGGGAAGTTGTAGTTATCACCCCAGCTGCCGTTTTGCCCGGCACCGCCGTCGGCTACCGACATTTGTACCTCAAAAATAGATTCCGCATTGTTCTCCGTGGTAATACGGAAATTGTCGTGGAAACTGTTCACGAGCGAGAACGGGCCATTGTTAATCACGTCGTCCAGGAATGGTTTGGCGGCGAGGTAGTCCTGCTGGTACATATGCACTTTGGCCAGGAATGCTTTCGCTGTCCATTTGCTGGCGCGTCCTGCCTGTGCTTTGGTCGCCGAAATGTTGTCGATCGCGAACTGAATGTCGGCTTCGATATTGGGCCAGATATCCTTGTCGTTGGGCAGGTTAATGTAATCAACGACCGTTTCGTCCACATAAGGCACCATATTCCAGAGCTTTTTCGCTTCGAAATGGTACCAGGCGCGCAGGAAACGCGCTTCGCCCAGGGCTTGCGCTTTTTCAGGTGCGGTCATGTCGGTAGCCTTGGCGATGAGGTTGATCACGTTGTTGGAGCGCGAAACGCCGTCGTAAACCGCCACCCATTTGTCGTTATAGGCACCGATATCGGCCTGGGGAATGTAACGTTCGATGGTGGTGATCTGCGCCTGGTCGCCCACGTCGCTGCCTTTGTAGGCGTCGTCGGACGCGATGGAGCCGTAGATCCAGTTGCTGACAGACGAAGTGTTTACCGGCCCGGAACCAACGCCGTCGAGTAGACTGTATGCGCCGATCAATACCGCATTGACCCCCGTTTTATTGGCAAGCATGGCCTCGTTCCCCACACCCAGCGGCGTGGTTTCGAGAAAACTGTCCCCGCAGGAGGTGAACACACCCACGCAGACCATTGCTGTTAATGCTAATACGCTCTTTTTCATATCGATAATTGAAATGATACCGTGTTAAAAGAATTTTATTAAACCAAACTAGAACCCGAAATTGATACCGATCTGGTACATCTTCGAATTGGGATAATTACCCTGATCCACACCCAGAACGGTGCTTCCCGGCGTAGAGCCTACCGACGTTACCTCGGGATCGATGCCGCTGTATTTGGTGATCGTGAAAAGGTTTTGCGCCTGTACATACACGCGGGCACTCTCGAAACCGATTTTCGATAATACCCCTGCAGGCAGCGTGTAGCCCAGCGTGAGGTTTTTCATGCGGAAATAGGAGCCGTCTTCGATAAAATAGCTCGAAGGCTGCTGGCTGCGGCTGTCGTTGGCGTCCAGGATGGGCAATACTGCATCCGGATTTTCGGGCGTCCACGAGTCGTTGAGCATGCGGAGGCTGCGGTTACCGGCTTGGTTGTTGAAATCCACCCAGCGCTTCACCATGTTGATGATCTGGTTACCTTTTACGCCCTGGAAGAATGCCGAAAAATCGAAGTTCTTGTAGCCGGCATTCAGGTTGATACCGTAAGTGAAGTCCGGATGCGGGTTGCCGAGGAACTTGCGGTCGTTGTCGGTGATGGTGCCGTCACCGTCGGTGTCGTGGTATTTGTATTTACCCGCAGCCGCATAGCCCGGGTATTTCGGACCGGCGTCCACATCGCCCTGGTTCTGATAAATGCCGTCGATCTGCAAGCCGTAAAATGAGTAAAGCGGCATGCCTGCTACGGAGCGGGTCCAGGTGTAGCTGCGGATAGCAGGGCCAAGAAGTACCGCGGTAGAGCTGGCGTTCAGGCGTTTTACTTCGTTTTTGTAGGTCGAAAAATTGGCGCCTATCGAGTAGGTGAGATCGCCGTTCAGTGCTTTGTTATGGAAGTCAATGGCGAGGTCGATACCCTTGTTGTTCATTTCACCCACATTCACAAACGGAATGGTCGCCACACCCTGTGTTGCAGGTAATGCAACCTGGTAAAGCATGTCGGAAGTGGTACGGTTGTACAAATCGAGGTTCAGGCCGAACATCCCTTTGAGGAAAGTGGCGTCGATACCGACGTTGGTCTGCGTGGTGGTCTCCCATTTCGCGTTCTGGTTGCCGAATGCTTCCGTATCGAAGCCCGGCTGCACGGCATTGTTCGAACCGTCGATCGGGTACGACGACTGGCTCAGGCTCGAACGGTAAGTGCTGAAACCATTGTAGTTACCAATCTCCTGATTTCCGGTTTGTCCCCACCCAGCACGCAGTTTCAGATCATCCAGCCAGGGAATGCTCTTCATAAAGCTTTCCTCCGACAGGCGCCATCCTGCGCTGAACGCCGGGAATGTACCGTAGCGGTTGTTCTGTCCGAAGCGTGAAGAACCATCACGGCGCACGGTAGCTTCGAGCAAATAGCGGTCTTTGAATGCATAGTTGATTTTCCCAAAAACGGAGAACAATGCCCACTGATAGCCTGCACCGGTGTTGGCAATACCTGAGGTTCCCGAGTTGAGGTACATATATAACGGGTCTTCGGAGAAAAAGGTCGTGCGGGTGGCGGAGAAGTCGCGGCCGGTGCCTTTGATCGCCTCCGTACCAGCCAGCACGCTCAGTTTGTGTGAGGCGCCGAGGTTTCTCGTATAGTTCAGTGTATTCGACCACGTCCAGTTAATGTCGTAGGCATTTCCGTTGGTCATCGCATTGGCGGCTTCAATCTCCGCTTCTTCGAGGTCGAGCAAAGTATAACCCACGCGGTTGGCGTTGATAAAGTCGATACCAATGCTCGATTTGGCGGTCAGGTCTTTTAAAATATCCACTTCCAGGTAGGCATTCCCGAAAGCACGCAGGGTATTGGTCTGGTTGTTGCGGCTTCTCCAAAGCTGTGCAACGGGGTTGGTAGCGGGGCCAAGACCTGCCGCGCGGGTGGCGGCGAAGTTACCCGCAATGTCGTACACCGGAATGATCGAGGGGATGCGGTAGCCATTGCCGATCGGGTTGCCATCCTGGTTGTTGGTAGAGCTGGCAGTACCGTTCGCATTGTAGTAACCTTTGTTTTCGGTATAGCTCAATTCCAGGTTTTCGCCCAGACGAATGCGTTTTTTGAAACTAAACTCGGTATTCGAACGGATCGAATAGCGGTCGAATGAGGTGTGGATCAATACGCCGTCCTGTTTGAAATAGTTGAGTGCAAGCGCGTAACGCCCGTTCTCCGTACCGCCGTTTGCTCCGATATTGTATTCCTGGATCGCCGCCGGGCGCAGGATTTCCTTGTGCCAGTCTGTACCTTCCTTATTGGCCTTTACGATCTGGTAAAAACCGGACCGGTTGTAGTTGTAACGGGAGGGATCGACAAGAGCTAGCACGGCCGGATTATCGGGGCTGTTTGGGTTCGATGGATCTGTCTTGATATTCAATCCGTAGCTCGAACCTGCGAGAATGTAATCAGGCACAACCGCCGATGGCCCATTGCCATATTGCTGGTGCGACGGGTTGCCGTTCGTGAGCACGCCCGCATTCTTACGCTGCGTCCAAAGAAGGTCGCCGAATTGCTGCGGGTCTTTGATCAGGTCGAGATCAACTTTCCCGGTCTGGAAGCCCGCGCGGGAATTGAATGTAAATCTTGGGGCACCTACTTTTCCTTTTTTTGTAGTGATAATAATCACCCCGTTTGCAGCGCGTGAGCCGTAGATCGAAGCCGAAGAAGCATCTTTCAATACCTGCATCGATTCGATATTGTTCGGGTTAATGCTGTTCAAACCACCTTTCGTAGGTACGCCGTCGATGACGTAAAGCGGGTCGTTGTTGTTGATCGTGCCAAAACCGCGGATGCGGACGGTCGCCTCGCCGCCGGGTGTATTGTTGGATGTCACGGTTACACCGGCCACGCGGCCCTGCAACTGCTGAGCCACGTTCGGAGCGGCCACTTTGGTGAGTTCGGTAGCGTCAACGGTAGAAACTGCGCCGGTAATGTCGCGTTTCGATTGGGACGAGTAACCCGTTACCACTACTTCCGAAAGTGATTTAATATCGGATTGGAGGGTTACTTCCACCAGGGTTTTGCTGGTAATATCGATCTCCTGGGTCAGGAAGCCGATCGACGAAACCACGAGGGTCGTACTGCCATCGGGTACATTCAATGCAAATCCGCCGTCGGCATCGGTCGTAGTTCCCACCGACGAGCTGCCTTTGAGGACGACCGTCGCGCCGGGAATGGTGCCGCCTGTTGCGTCCTTCACCTTTCCTTTAATTTGAAAATCAATAGACTGGATCGTTTTGATGGACGTGCCTGCTCCTTCGGGCAGGGTAGACGCAGGCTTCGAAACGGCTCTTTTCAGCAAAATCTGTTTGCCTGAAACTTCGTAAGACACCTGCAATGGCGTAAGGAAGTTGTTGAGTATCGTTTCCAGTTTTTCCTCTCTGGCACTGAAAGTGACCTTACGCTGTGAACGGATGAGCTCCGGGCTGTACATAAAATGCACGCCGGAAATTTTGCCAATCTGCTCCAATGCCGCGCCAATTTTCTGTTCACGGATGTTTACCGTCAAACGACGGTTGAGTAGTTCCTGTCCGAAACCGTCGAACGCCACGGCCAGCCCGGAAACCTGGATAATGATAAACAATTGTATGAGGCTGATTCTCATAATTTTGAGCAGGTAACTCTGCCGGTCAAAGGTTTTTTTCATACTTTTGTCTGTTTTGTAGGTTTAAAAAATCGGCAAAATAATTCTCTTGTCCCTGTTGGACTTTCAGTCCGGGATTTCTTAGCGCCAGCATAGAATGAGGGGGATTTTAATCGGGTGAATGATGTTGGTAGCATCGTTCACCTTTTGTTTTTTTATTCAAATAGCAGGGTTTTGAAGTGAATAATCAGTCGCATGGGGTTCCGGTAATGGTTATGTTGTCCTGGTTGATGGTGTAACTCGCTTCGAGGATGGTACAAAGCCATTTCAGCTTATTTTCGAGCGGTTCGTCGCCGAGCGTCGCGGTAATGCTGCAATGCGCCAGGCTGTTACGGTCAAATGCGATATTTACGCCATAAGCCTTCCCGAGCGCGTCGAAAACTTCTGCGGCGGGCGTTTCCGAATAGGTGAATTCCTGGTTCTCAATGGGAATATTCAGCAGTGCGGAGCTTTTAAGCGCGGAGCGCACGAGCCTGGCCTGCGCACGTTCGAAGGTGGCTTGCTGGTTGCGGGTAAGCAGGAGGGTTGGGGAGGCCTGCTCGGTGAACACCGATACTTTCCCGGTTTTGACGGCGATGGTGATCTCTTTTTCCTCGGCAATTGCCCTGATACTGAAACTGGTGCCGTGCACTTTCGCGACAAGTTCACCGGCGTAGACGAAAAACGGCTGATCAGGATTTTTGGTTACTTCAAAAAACGCCTCGCCGGTAAGGTAAACCTCCCGTTTTGCGCTGGAAAAGGCCTGTGGGTATTTCAATGTACTGTTCCGCTGCAATACCACGGAGCTGCCATCCGGAAGCTGTACATATTTGAACGGTCGTTCCGTATTAGCGACTTCCTTTAAAGCGGGCGTCGTCAACCGGGAAGGTTGCCCGGCTGTCGCAGCCGGTTGCGTATGATTGTATATGCGCAACAGCGCAAAGCAGAGCCCGGCGATGATGAGAAGGCTCGCGGCGATGTTCCAGCCTGACACGAACACCGGGAAAAACGATTCCCTTCCTTCCCTGTTCTCCCGTTGCTCCCGCCTTTTCGCGGCTTGGAGCGCTTCTTGTACCTTATGGTGAATGTATTCGTCTGTCAAATGCTCGTCACGCACTGGCACGGCCCGCGCGATTTCCACAGCCTGTCGGAGAATATCTTGCCCGTTCTCATGCTCCTCAGCCCATTTGTTCCAAGCGGGACCATCTTCGGGGCATTTTCCTTCCGCCCAGCATCTGAATGCAGGGTTTCCGAGAAGTGATTGTAGTAAATGACCGGATGGATCGGGTGACATCGAACAATGCGTTTTTATACATTATCCGTTTATTCTGCCGGAATACTCGGTTGGGTGTGAAAAATTTTTCAGTTTAATTTAAAACTGTGCGAAAATTTGGCAGAAAGAACAAAGTATGACGGAGATAGAAGGAGGAGTGCGCCAGAATCCGCGCAGGTTGGACAATGCCCGCTGGATGATATTACTCACCGATTGCGCGTTGATCGCCAGCAGCCCCGCGATTTCCTCGGGCATCAGGTTCTGGAAAAAACGGAGGTAAATGACTTCCTGCTGGCGGGCAGGGAGCTGGTCGATCGCCGTTCTGACCTGTTGTTTCAAAGCCAGGTCATTCTCCCGCCCAATCCAATCTTCCTCGCTCGAAAATTCGGACAGCAAATTGTCGCATTCGTCGGTCAAACCTGTCTCGTCGGAGAGTGGTTTGATCGTTTTCAGCATCCGGTGCCGGAATGCCTTGATAAGGTAAAATTTGACCGATGGAGTCTCATTAATGGTGGTGCGGTGGAGCCAGAGATGTACCAGCAGATCCTGGATCACATCTTCGATCAACTGCATATTGTGCGTGAACCGCTGGCCATATTGGAAAAGCGTCCGGTAATGTCGCCGGGCAAGCTCCGTGTATGCGTGCTCGTCCCCACCACGGAACGAATTCCATAGCACTGCATCGTCGGTATGTTTGCCAAATGCGGTCAAGAAGGCGGTCAGGTTAATGGGGGATTAAGTCAAAAATAGGTGATGTGTGCTGGATATAAAACAGTGTTTTGTATATTATTAGAATAACCAAATTTTATTATTCTATTTTACCAGAAAACAGTTGGTCGCGTTTTCTGGACCAGCAATTTTTGCAGAGGAGCTTTCAAGTAGAGAACCTTGCAGGGCCTTCTTCTACTCAAAAAAATCGGAACTATTTATGAAAAGTATGTACACAACGGTGCTGGTTTTGCTCGGCATAGCCCGCTTCGACCTCGCCGTATCGCAGACCGCTCCCGATTACAAATCGCGTCGCGGGCAGATTCTCCACAACATCGAAGGCGTATTTTACGAGTCATCCACAGGCCTTTTTATTGAAACCAATGGCAAGAACGAAAAGCCGCATTCGTACTTGTGGCCGCTATGTGCATTGCTCCAAGCAGCCACCGAGTCGGAGGCAGTGAGCCCGGGCAAGCAATACATGAAACCGGTGCTCGGGGCCATCAAACAATATTACAATACCGCTGCACCTGCTCCTGGTTACCAGGCGTATGTGACGAGTGAGCAAAAGGATTCCCGGTTCTACGACGACAACCAATGGATCGCGATCGCGTGCCTGGACGCGTACAACCGCACGGGCGATAAAGATTACCTGGTCGTCGCGGAGGAAATCTACCGCTTCATGATGACCGGCTACGACGATAAAGCGGGCGGCGGGCTGTACTGGAAAGAAGACGAAAAGAACACGAAAAATACCTGTTCCAACGGCCCTGGAATACTGGTTGCGCTGCAACTCTATCAAATTAAGAAGGAGCCGGAATACCTGAAAACGGCGATTAACCTTTATGATTGGACTAAAAAGAACCTGCGCGCGGGCGACGGTACTTATTATGACGCTATCAAAGTTCCGTCATTGAAAATCGATTCGGCGAAGTACTCCTACAATACGGGCACCATGCTGCAATCGGCTGTGATGCTGCATAACATCACAGGTAACAAGGAATATCTCGTTGAGGCAAAAGCCCTGGCAGAGGGGTCGAAAAAGTATTTTTATAAGAACAATAAGCTGCCCGACAACTATTGGTTCAACGTGGTGCTGCTCCGGGGCTTCGAGGAACTTCATAAAATAGATCCCCAGGCCGGGGATTACCAGATCTTTGTCGCCGAAGCCGAGCGGATCTGGAAAGAAGAACGCGATGGGAAAAACCTTCTGGGCCGCAAACCTGTGAAAACGCTGATAGACCAGGGGGCGATGCTGGAAATGTATGCGCGGCTGGAAAGGCTGACCGCACAATAAGGTAAGGAAAGAAAGCAAAAAGCGCCGGTCGAAAACTCAACCGGCGCTTTTTGCACATTGTTGTACGTACTATTCCGAGTCCTTATAAACCCCAAATTCGCTGATAGCAATACTAACCGGCGATTTGGTGATGCGGAGGCGTACTTTGTTGGAAGTGATGGGTACATCGAGCTTCGCGAGGCATTTGGCTCCTACGCTGGTACCTTTGTAAACCTCTTTCCAGTCATTGCCGATCCAGGCATCTACGGCGAATTCTTCAATACGCTGTCCGAGCTTGATATATTCTTGCAGACTGATGACGTCAAAAACGACCGGCTGGCTCATTTCTATCACCACTTCCGGTGTTTTGAAATCGTCGTCCGTGGCCCAATAGGTGTCGGGTTTGCCGTCGAGCAGGTTTTTGGCGCTGTAAATGGAGTTGTAACCACGCACGTTTACGGCTTTGGAAGACGCGCGACCGATCAGGTTGGTTGCGAATGTGTTTTTGACGTGGTCGCCGAATGTTTTGAGCGCTACTACGTCGTCGTTATGCAACTGGCCGCGGGTGTCGGGTGCCAGTCCCAAATCGAGTGCGGCGCCGCGTCCTACGCTTTTCAAATAGAGGTCGAATAGCTTTTCGGGCGTTTTCGGCTTCTCGTTGGCGTGGTAGAACCAGCCTTTGCGCAATGGAACGTCGCATTCAGCAGGGATCCAGAACTTCCCGCCGCGTGTACCGCCCGGGTTTTCAGTTGCATTGGCCTGGCCGGGTACTGCTACATTCTGCCCTTCCGAAGGCTTCGGAGTAAGTGTTGCCCAGGAAGTAGGGTTCACGCTGCCGTCCTCGTTGCCTGCCCAGCGAACGTCCCAGCCGATATCGCTGAAAATATTGGCATTAGGTTGCAGTTTGCGGGTGTAGTTAGTCCAGGTCGAATCCCATTGGTAATAGGTAGTATTGTCGATCGAGCGCTTCTCACGCGCACCGCCGTAGTAGCCGTCCCCGCCATTGGCACCGTCGTGCCATGACATAAACAGGTCGCCATAATTGGTATACAACTCGCGAAGCTGCTCGCGGTAAATTTTAATGTATTCCGGCGTGCCATATTTGGCATTGTTGCGGTCCCAGGGCGAGCAATACACCCCGAATTTCAGGCCGTGCTTGCGCGCGGCGTCCGCTACTTCGCGCACGAGGTCACCCTTGCCCTGGCGGAACGGGCTTTGGGCGATATTATAGTCGGTCGTTTTGGTGGGCCAGAGGCAAAAGCCGTCGTGGTGCTTTGCTACGAGTACAATCCCACGCAAACCGCCTGCTTTGGCAGCTTGAATGATCTGCTCTGCATTGAAATCCGATGGGTTGAAGGTCTTGGGATCGGCATCGCCATAGCCCCATTCTTTGTTTTCGAATGTGGTAGGGGTAAAGTGCATGATGCCGTAAACTTCGGTTTCATGCCATGCGACCTGGCGGGGTGCCGGCAGTGCGCCATAGGGTTTCGGAGGTGTTTGCGCAAAAGCGATCGACGCCGTCAGGCAGAGGAGACCGGTTATTTGTTTGATCATTTGAAAAGGTGTTTCTGATGATACAGATGGGGGTGATGCAAATCGGAAGTGAAGATCGTTTTTTTTAGGCGAGTTCACCAAATCTATCGCCGTTTTCCTATCGGATCTTGATTAATCACAAACAAATATGCCGGCTGCGCGCCTACTTCGGCGACAGTCTTCATCGGTAGTTCAATCGCTCCGTTCTTCACTTTCAATGCCTTTTTATTACCCGCAAATGTGATTTTTGCTTTGGCGGGAATTTCCAGCCCTTCCGGTTTCAGGCTGGCAGGAAGTTTTTCGCCTGCTTCGGCGAGGTAGAACGCGTAGGTGGTGGCGCCTTTTTTGGTGTACGCCCATTTGCCGGCGCGGTAAGGGGCCAGCGGTTTGGTTTCGTAAATACCAATACCATTTACATTCATCCATTTACCCATTTCTTCGAGGCGCGTGTATGCTTCTTCGTGCCATTCTCCGTCGGGGCCTGGAGCCACGTTCAGGAGCAGGTTACCGCCTTTGGCGACGATATCAACCAATGTGTGAACAAGCTTCTGCGTCGACTTGAAGTTTTCTTTTGGAATATAAGACCACGAGTCGCCCATGGTCATACACGATTCCCACGGGATCGACATATAATGATCGGGAATGGATTGCTCGGGCGTTACATAATTCTCGAATTCGCCGGTAACGGTGCGGTCCACTACGAGCAGCCCGGGTTGGTGCGAACGGGCCATTTTGGCAATGCGTGCCATGTCGATGTCCTGGTCGTAGGGAATAGTTTTCTGCCAGCTAATGGTGGTATCGATACTGCTGAACGGGCGTACCCAGCCGCCGTCGAGCCAGAGGATGTCGACGGAGCCGTAATCCGACATCAGCTCTTCGATCTGGTTATAGGTGAAATCCTTGAACTTGTTCCAGAGTTCGGGGCGCTTCTTCGGGTCGTAGGAAACGTTGCGGTCCTTCGGCGGGAAATAGGGCCACCAGTAGGAGTCGGTGTGCCAGTCGGGTTTGGAGAAATAGGTACCCGTCATGAAGCCCTCGTTGCGGAATGCCGCAAGCACTTCCTTGGTAACGTTCGCTTTGGGATTGGTTTTGAAGGGGGTATTGGTAATCTTGTAATCGGTGTATTTCGAATCGAACATCGAGAAACCGTCGTGGTGCTTCGTAGTGAACACCACATATTTCATACCGGCACCTTTGGCCGCCTTAGCCCAACGCTCGGGGTTGAATTTAACCGGGTTGAAGGTTTTGGAAATATCCTCGTAAGCCTTTTTATACTCATACCAGTCGTGCGAATGCGGCCCGCGGCGTTCGCACCAGCCTTCGTCCTCAGGGCATAGCGACCAGGATTCCACAATGCCCCACTGGCTATACGTCCCCCAGTGCATCAGCAGGCCGAATTTGATATCCTGCCATTTGGAGAGTTTTTGCTGCACGAGCGGGTCGGTAGGCGCAACGTATTTGGAGTGGTTTTGTTCCGAATGCTGCTGCGCATACGATCCGGAAGCAAATAGCAGCCCTGCAAGAAGGATAGCTGTGGATTTAAGATTCATTGGAATGGTTAAGTGTTTGGTAAATACTGCTGTATGAGGGTTTACGCAAAATGGCTTTTGGAAGCCACAACCTTGCCTTTGCCATCGCCGCTGGTAATGGTGTAGGCAAATCCGGACTGTACGGAATAGGCACCCACTTCTCCCTGTTTGCTGATGGCCAGAAAGCCTACCTGGAAAGTTTTGGCCCGCTCCGGGTCGCGTTTTACAATCCTTTCGACGGCTTTTTTGCACGCTTCTTCCGGAGAAGAACCATTGCGCATGAACTCGACTACCAAATGCGTCCCGGCAACGCGGATCACTTCCTCTCCCTGGCCGGAAGAGGTTGCCGCGCCGATCTCATTGTCGACAAAAAGTCCTGCACCGATAACAGGCGAATCGCCCACACGGCCGCGCATTTTAAAGCCCATGCCGCTGGTGGTACACATGCCCGAAAGATTGCCCTGCGCATCCAAAGCAAGGGTCCCCATGGTATCATGGTTGAAATCCCCATTGTCAAGACGCGCCGGGGCGAATGGGCCGTGGCCTTTCGATTGTTTGTGTTCTATATTGATAACCGGCTTGTACTCAGCCTTTTTGAGCCATTTTTTATACTCATCGGCCGCGTCGGGCGAAAGTTTACCGGATTCCAGCTTGAAACCGTTGGCCAATGCGAACTGCTGTGCGCCAGCGCCTACGAGGAACACGTGCGGGGTCGTTTCCATCAGCTTGCGGGCAACCGAAACTGGATGTTTAATTCTTTCCAGAAATGCTACCGCCCCGCAGTTGGATTTTTCATCCATGATACACGCGTCGAGCGTCACGTGCCCGTCGCGATCGGGATTGCCACCCAGGCCGACGCAGCAGTTGATGTCGTTTTCAATGGCGATAGCAGCTTGTTCCACGGCGTCGAGGGCACGACCTCCCTTTTCCAGCACCGGCCATGCGGCGGCGTTCGAGATCTGCCCGCTGTCCCAGGTAGAAATAACGACCGGGGCGGCGGCCACCGGGGTACCGGCCACCGGATTGGCGGCCTTTGGTGTTTTGGCGAACAACTGGTTTACCCGCGTGAAAGGGAGGGCAAAAGCCGACAGGCGGAGGAAGGATCTACGATTCGTTTTCATGGTATCCGGCATAACGGGTTTAGAGTAGCAAGATCTATTTTGCAAAATTTTAAAAATATCTCGGGACTTTAATTAAAATTTTTTCAAATATACATCTCACGAAATTTGTGATCAATTAAAATATGAAATTTCATATGATCTGTTGGTCGAAGTCCCTTATTTTGAAATATTTGCACTGTAACAGTTTAAAAGCAGCACTTGCAGGGGCTTTTGGGCACTTACTAAATTTTTCAATCTAACAACAGATGGTTTCTGATTTAATGGCAACCTTTGGCTACTTGTTTCAGAAAAACGAACGGAACACACGATGACGAACTCTCCAAAGGCATGTGTAGATGTGGCAATCAATGCTTATGGCAAGCCGTACCAGACGGCAATCACACTGCTGACGCTCATGAAGCATTCACACCAATGGATCAATAAAATCTATTTCGTACAGGAAGCAAAGCAGCCCGAGCCGCCGAATTTCAAATTCATTTTCGATCATTTCGGGGATAAGATCGTGTACTATAAGCCTAATGTCTGGCTTTGGACAAAAAACGTAAAATTCGATTTTTTGTTGAATTTCAAGCGTTACCGGCATGCGGTCCGCTACCAATATGCCTGGGAGCAGTCGGATCAGAAATACTTGCTCGTCATCCATAACGATGTGTATTTCAAAGGTGACCTGGTAGGGGAATATGTCAATGGTATTGGCACTGCATCGGGTATCGGGAGCATCGGGCAATGCTGGGTGTGCCCCGCAAAGCAAGCGGGCCTCTGCGATTCTGAAACATATACGGAATACAAGCCGGATTATGGAGAACTGATGCAACTGGCTGCCACCTACCCGCAGGCACGCACGCATGAGTACAAGCTGGTGGTCGACCGCGCTGCGCCATGGCCGTTGCCCGAATGCCGGCTCAATGAATATGTAGCGATGATCGATCTCGAAAAAACGCGGAACGACACGATGCCCATCGGCAAAGGTGCCGCATTCGGGGCTTACGACCGCCTCGATGTGGGTGTTAAATGGTTTGCCGATATGAACAATTTGGGCCATACCTTTAAGCATTTCGATTACGATCCCTACGCGACCCACAGCTGGATTAGTATGCAGAATGCCGGCCATAATGCGCTTTTCGATAAGGATCTTTACCGTTATGAAGAATCCGTAGCGTTGCAGGCACTGAAAGACGAGTTCAATATTCATCCATAAGTAGCCGCCATCCCGCGATATGGTACTGGAAATCAATCAGCTGAGGCAGCGGTATGGTGAGCGGGAAATCCTTTCGATCCCGTCTTTTGGGATTGAAAAAGGCATTTACTGGATACAGGGAGAAAACGGTGCAGGTAAGTCAACGCTTTTCAGGACGCTGGCCGGTATGCTGCCATTCGAAGGGTCTGTAAAGCTCGACGGGCGTTATGACCTTAAAAAAGATCCGGTCGAATATCGGTTGCGCCTCAACCTCGGAGAAGCCGAACCACTCTATCCATCGTTTTTGACACCTGCCGATCTCATTGCTTTCGTAGCAGAAGCACAAGGAGCGCCCCGCAAGCAAAGTGAAAAGCTCACCGAGGCCTTTGGGATCAACTACCTTTCGAACCCGTTCGGAAGTTGTTCCAGCGGAATGGTGAAAAAAGTATCCCTACTGCTGGCATTTCTGGGCGACCCTTCGCTCATTATTCTCGACGAGCCGCTCATTACTATCGACCGCGAAGCGCGGGAAGTGTTGTTCGGATTGATCAAGGAATACCACCGCAACGGCGTCACATTTCTGTTGTCCTCGCACCAGCTTTTCGAGCAGGAAGGCTTGCACGTTTCGCAAAGTTTCCGGCTGAAAGACAAAACACTCATAGCTACCGACGCGCTATGAAAATGCTGCTGACCTCTACCGTTTCAGCTTTTTTCAGGCAGCGGGCGGGGACGTTCCTCGTTTTGCTCGGCGTGCTTTTCGGATTTTTGAGCGCCAACGAGCACCATGCTTTCGCCCTGTTTTTCCTGACTGGTACTTATGGAATGCTCACTCTTTTTGGGATATGGCTGGTTTATGGCCTTTTATGTGCGCAATTCGTAGTTAACACCTGGAAGCTGCCTGAATACACGTTCATTTTCCATGCCCGCACATGGCCCGCGCTCACACGTGCGCGAAGGTTTGCCGGGCAGGCATTAGGCTTTCTTCAACCGATACTTTACTACGGCGTTTACCTGTTTATGATCGCCATTCAGGAAAAGTTGCTGGCTCGTCTCTGGCCGGTCATTCCTTTCTACATTATTTTAACGGCCATGCTTGCGCTATTTGCTGAGTGGCGCATCCGGAAGCCGGTTTTGTATGTTCCTGTCAAAGGTAAAAGCCTGATCAAATGGCCGTTTGGGAGGCCAACGTCGTGGCTCTATTGGTCGATGGAATGGCTGATGCGGGAGCGGGGGATTACCTTGTTGGTAGGAAAACTGGGTGCTATGCTGGTAGCGGCCGGGACGATGCTTTATTACAGCACCGGCGAATACGACATCCGAATGCCGGCCGTTGGCATGTCGCTGGCCTATTTGCTAAATCTGGGCCTTTCGTTCGAGCTGTTTCAATGGGAAGGCGAAATCTGGCTTTGGGGCAGGTCGCTGCCGGTGCCGGTCTGGAAGCGTTGGGGCAGGGTAGTGACGGCGCATTTGATCCTGATCGTCCCCGAAACGCTTGTCGTGCTGCGTAGTGGCGCCCTCGGCTTTGCGGAGGTGGCACAATTGTACGTGCTCGGGTTAACCATCCTCATAGTCTCACACCTCTATTTTTATAAAAGATCGGGACTGCCGGAAAATGCGATGCAGGTGTTTCTGTTTGGGTTTGTGGGCCTTACTTTGCTTATATTATACAAAATCCCGCTGCTGTTGATGGCGGCTTTCGGCATTGCTTTCTCGCTTTATGCATTCCCCAGGTGGTATAAAATGTAAAGAGGTTGTATAAAAGAGCAAAATGACGCTTGTTGTCGTGCTGAGCGAAGTCGAAACATTATTTGCATCTCGCAAATACCCTTCGACTTCGCTCCTTTAGATTCGTGATGTATTGGGAAACAGGATTGGTGTAGGTAACTTAATGAAATGAGAAAGGGAAGTAAAGTAAACTATGACACGCGCTCTGAGCTGATGACTCATACTGCTGATTTAGACTTTACTTCCCCTTTCATCAATAACTCAAATAGAAATTCGAGCTCAGAGCCCATTATTAAGGAGTTGAGTTGAATTGATGAATTTCTCACTTCACTTTTCCAATACTAATTTATGAAAAAGATCATTCTTGGTATCGATATCAGTAGTAAAACACTCGATATCTGTCTGAACACAGAAGGCTCGTCAGCGCATTTTACGATTGCTAACCAAGTGAAGGCGATTCACGTGTTTTTCAAAAAACTGGCCCGCCAACAGGTTGTTGTGGCTATGGAAAATACAGGACGTTATAACTGGCAGCTGTACGAAGCACTGCCCCAATACGGTTTTGAAGTCTATGTAATCCCTGCATTGCACTTAAAAAAGGGCCTGGGACTCGTTAGGGGCAAGAGCGATAAGGTAGATGCGGAGCGGATCTGTAAGTTTATCCAGAAGAACCAGGACGAGTGTGTGGCATGGAAACCGACATCGGTTAACATTCAGAAAATGAAAGTGTTGTTAACAGAGCGCAATGGTAGGATCAAAATAAAAAGGCAGCTACTAGGGCTGCAATCTGATTATAAGCTGATGAAGACAATCGGCCTGGAAAAGCCACTCATTAAGATGAACCAGAGCCTGATCGAGTCAATACAGCAACAGATCGAAAAACTGGAAGCCGAGATAGAAAAAATTATCCAGGCAGATGAAAGGATCAAAGAGCAGGCCAGGCAAATACGGTCCGTACCAGGGGTAGGCCCGGTCACCTGTTGGACAATGATCGCTAAAACGGAGGGCTTTTCCACAATTACCGAACCCAGAAAGATGGCTTGCTATTGCGGGATAGTTCCCTTCGATCATCAGTCCGGGACTTCTATCAAACGACAGCCGCGAGTATCGACTTATGCAGATAAAAGTATAAAAAGCACCCTGCATCTGGCCGCAATGAGTGCCATCCGGTTTGATAACAAGTTCAGGGATTACTATCTAAGGAAAGTAGCCGAGGGAAAAAATAAAATGTCAGTTCTCAATGCAGTAAGAAACAAAATCGTTCACACCATTTTTGCCCTAATAAAAAACCAAGCAACCTATCAAGATCACTTGGTTTTATCATAGAAATCAGCGTGACAACTTAATCACATTTGATGCGAGCTTATTTCGGTGTAGTGGGGCGGACTTCGATCTTGCTTGGTAATGTTCTTGCAGGCATTTTGATCAGGTCCGACACGATCTGGCCGATGTCTTCCGGCTGGATTTTCCAAGCATCCTTGTCCGAAGGCTCGTGGTTGTTGAACTCCGTAGCGACGGAACCCGGCATGATGGTCGTAACCTTCACGCCCGCATTGCGCACATCGAGCATCATAGCCTGCGAAAAGCCGACGAGGCCGAATTTGCTAGCATTATAGGCAGTGCCGTTGGCAAAGAAGTTGGTGCCTGCCAGGCTCGCGATGTTGATAAAATAACCTTTCGACTCCGTTAATGCAGCGATGGACGCTTTCGCGCTGAAAAACACGCCCGTGAGGTTAATATCGATGGTTTCTTGCCACAATTCGGCGCTCAGTTCGTGAATCGGCGCGAAATGGCCGACACCCGCATTCGCGATCAGGTAATCGAGCCGGCCCCATTGGTCGAGCACGGTTTGCACCGCTTTTTCCTGGGATTCCAGATTTCTTACATCTGATTCGATAGCCAGTGCGTGACCCGCACGGATTTTGTTCAAAGCTAGTGCAGCTTCGTCGGCATTTTGTTGCGACCGGCTCGTAATTGCCACATAGATCCCGTCGCGGATCAACGCTTCGGCAATACCATATCCTATTCCCCTTGAACCGCCTGTGATCAGGGCTGTTTTGATTGTTTCTGCCATTACCTGAGTTTTTATTTCAAAAATTTACACGTAACGGCTTAACAGCATCAATGATCAGAAGGTTTGGAAAATGAGCTGCCGGTTTCAAAAATCGCCGTATCGCGGGTATTTTTCTGAACCGCAATAGCGCCGAAGATGCCCAACAGGAAGGCGAATGCGTAAAAGCCTTTTTCGCTCGGCAGTAATGTCGCATTCCAGAGGCCCACTACGAGCAACACAATGGCGAGGATGGTCGAAAACCAGGCGATACCGTAGTAAATAGCCGTCACCGGAACGCCTTCCAGCCGGTCGCGTACGCTCTTCTGGACTGACACCGCTGCGAAAAGCCCGTACATTAATACCGTAAAATAATATCCCTTTTCGCTCAGCAGCATTTCCGACCGCCAAAGGCCGATGATGAAGCCGGCCATTCCTACGCCCAATGCGATCCATGACGCGGCAATGAAGGCTCCGGAGGTTTTCTGGGCATTTGTAGTGTTCATGTTAGTGTAAGTTAAATTGTTGGAGAAGGTATTTTGCCTGAATATTACATCATTTTGTGATAAAGTACCATAGGGCGTTTATTTGCCGGTCTCTCCCCAATATCCTATTTTTGCCGGCAGTATACATTTTGACAGATTCTAATCCTATTTATGAAGTTAGTAGCAAATAAAGTTGCATTGGTAACGGGAGCTTCGCGGGGTATCGGACGTTCGATCGCGTTGCGCCTGGCTCAGGAAGGTGCTGATGTCGCATTTACCTATTTGTCCAGCGTCGAAAAGGGCGAGGCTCTGGCCAAGGAGCTGGAATCGTTCGGGGTAAAAGCGAAAGGCTACCGCTCGGACGCGTCCGATTTTCAGGCGGCAGATCAGCTCGTTACCGATGTTATTGCTGATTTCGGCAAGCTCGACGTGCTCATCAATAACGCCGGCGTTACCCGCGACGGGCTCCTTATGCGCATGAGCGAAGAGCAATGGGACACCGTGGTGAACATCAACCTGAAATCGGTTTTCAACGTTACCAAAGCTGCTACGAAATCCATGATCCGTGCCAAAAGCGGGTCGATTATCAATATCACATCGGTAGTTGGTATACGTGGTAATGCGGGTCAGTCGAACTATGCTGCTTCGAAGGCCGGTATCATCGGCTTTACCAAATCTATCGCGCTGGAACTGGGTTCAAGAAATATCCGCTCAAATGCAGTAGCGCCCGGATTTATCGAAACTGAAATGACCGACGCGGTCGATGCCAAGGCGGTCGACGATTGGAAACAATCTATCCCGATGAAGCGCGGGGGCCAGCCCGAAGAAGTGGCGGATGCCTGCGTATTCCTCGCTTCGGACATGTCGCGCTACATTACCGGCCAGGTAATCCAGGTCGACGGTGGTATGTTAACATAGAGTCTTTCTTCGTTAGTAAATAGCTGGCGGTTTCGCCGTATATTGTAGGATCGCCAGCTATTGAATCCCAATCCATGCGGTCAGAGCTCATATTCCAAACCCCTTACTGGTTCATCATTTTCTGCGTGCTTGCGGGCCTGGCGTACGCCTGGTTGCTGTATCAGCCGCAACCGGCCTGGGGTAAGAAACTGAACTACGCGCTTGCCGCTGTGCGTGGCATTGTAGTCGCGCTGATTTGCTTCCTTTTGCTGAGCCCGCTCGTGCGGCGTTCACAAACGTCGGTCGATAAGGCCAAGATCGTTTTCGCGATCGACAACTCGGAATCTGTTGGTAAATACGGACAGGCAGCAATGGAGCTGGTGAGAGCCGCTTCCCGCGAGCTGAACGATTCAGGATTTGAAGTAAGCATTGAATCGCTCGGAGGCGCCGGGAAGAATGCGGATTCGATTGCATTCAATCAGAATAGCACCAACCTGGCAGGGCTGCTGCAAACGGTCCGTACCAATTTTGAAGGCCGAAACGTGACGGACGTCGTACTCCTGTCGGACGGCATCGTGAACCAGGGCATATCGCCCACCTATAATCGTTATCCGTTCAGGATCAATGCGCTGGCAGTCGGAGATTCGGTTCCAAAGCTGGATATCCGGATTAAAGATGTGGTGAGTAACCGCATCGCGTACCTGGGCAACGAGTTCCCGGTCAGGGCCGAGGTCGGAGCGAATGGGTTGCAAGGCAAAAGCACGACGATTACTTTAAAGCAAAATGGGCGTGTGATCCAAAGCCAGCCCGTCGTCATCGACCGTGCGGAATACTTCAAGGCATTCGACTTCAAAACATCTTCCGCCCAGAAAGGTGTTCAGCACTATACGATAGAGCTGGGCGCAGTTTCGGGAGAAACATCCGGCCGGAATAACCGGAAGGATGTTTACATCGACATTATCGATGGCCGCCAGAAGGTATTGCTTATGGCGCTCGCACCACATCCCGACATCAAAAGTATCCGGAGTGTGATCGAGGCGAACGATAACTATGAGCTGGATATCAATATTTTATCCATTGCCAATAACCCACCGGCCAATACTAAGCCTTACGACCTCGTGATACTGCACCAGATCCCGAATGTGCTCGGGTTGGGTAATGCACAGGTGCGCAAGTTTCTGGATGCGAAAATGCCGCTGTTTTTTATCCTGGGAAATCAATCGGCGGTGCCGCTGGCGAGCTCGCTGAACCGGTCGCTGTTCATCAATGTGGCGGCCAACAACCAGGTGGATAAGGTTACAGCGCGGTTCAATCCTGCATTTTCACAACTAAATCTGGATGCGGAGAGCCTGAAATTGCTCGAACGCCTTCCACCGCTGTCGGTGCCTTTTGGAGAGTACAATATATCCTCGGGCACGGAAACAATCCTTTTCCAGAAGGTAGGAACGCTTAATACGAACAAGCCGCTGCTGGTTTTAAACACCAATGGTGATCAGAAAACGGCCGTGCTGGCAGGAGAGGGGATCTGGCAATGGCGACAGGAGGAATTTGCCCAGACAAGCAAACAGGAAGTAGTGGATAACCTTTTTCAGAAGCTGATCCAGGTGCTTTCTGTGAAGGAGGACCGCCGGAAATTCCGGGTGTACCCGATCAGCAATGAGTTTGAGGCCGGCGAACAGGTAGCATTTCAGACGGAAGTTTACAACGATATTTACGAGCCGATTTTTGGTCAGGAAGTGAAGCTGGAACTGGTGGATGAAAAGGGTAAAAGCAAACAATTTACCTACACCCATTCGAAGGAGACCCCCCGTTTCAATGTGAGTGGGCTTGCCGATGGCGTTTACCGCTACGCGGCGTCGACGATCATGAAAGGTAAAGAGGAACGTGTTTCGGGCCAGTTTGTGATCCGCAACGCCGATCTTGAACTGAGCAATACCACAGCGGATTTCGGAATGCTCCGCGATCTGGCGAGGCGGTCGGGAGGAACATTCATGACGCCTGCATCACTTCAACAATTTATTCAAAAACTTAAAAATGACCGCCCGGCCGACAGGCTGGACAGTACCGAAGATATGGTCGAGCTGATCTATCTGAAATGGCTGTTCTTCCTGATCGTAATATTGCTGGGAGCGGAATGGGGACTTAGAAAATACCATGGCGGTTATTAATGTCTGGTCCCGGTGTGATCGAATGCGTTTTACTCTTCATTGTTTACTGATTTGCCTCCTGGCTGGAACGCTGTCTCCCGTGTGCGCGCAGGTGCCGCCGGTCGACACGCTTGTCCGCGACACGCCTGTCCGCGACACGCTTGTCCGGGACACCGTATCTCAGGTGAGGCCCAACTACAAAATGCTACGTGGTATTTTTGCCGCTCAGTCGGCCATTTACCTGGGTACTATTTACGGATTGAGCAAATCGTGGTACAAAAATCCGTTGACCAAATTCACGATCGAAGACGACAGCCGCGAGTGGTTACAAATGGACAAAATGGGGCACCTTTACACATCTTACCAGATTGCCCGCCATACTGCGGCATTGTATAAAAAAACAGGTATTTCGAAACGGCAGATGTTGGTTTATGGCGCCATTTCCGGGATTATTTTTCAAACACCGATCGAAATTCTCGACGGCTTTTCGCCCGACTATGGTTTTTCGCCCGGGGACATGATCGCGAACATCACGGGTTCGGCATTATACCTCGGCCAGGTAGCGCTGTGGGATGAGGTTCGCATTCAGCCCAAGTTTTCATTTCACTACACTTCGCTTGCGCATATAAGGCCCCAATTGCTCGGAAGCACCTGGTCGGAGCGATGGCTGAAAGATTATAACGGGCAGACTTACTGGTTCTCGGCCAGCCCCAGGTCGTTTTTTAAGGGCTCCGACTGGCCTGCCTGGCTGTGTTTTTCAGTAGGTTATGGTATCCAGAATATGGTCTCGGCTCAGAAAGACGTAAGCATTGAAAAGGGTTACCGGCCTTACCGGCAATATTATTTATCGCTGGATATCGATCTCACGAAGATCAAAACGCGGAGCAAGTTTGTTAAGACGCTGGGTTTCCTGGCCAATTCCATCAAAATTCCAGCCCCTGCATTGCAGATCAGCAGGAAAGGCGTGGACTTCAAACCATTTTATTTTTAACAGTATTATTTGAATCGAAAAGTGGTTCATCTGATCGGAAAGCAATATTTACTATGAATATCGGAGATAGAGTACGGTTGGTGCACGGTAGGGAAGAGGGTGTTATTTACGCTTTTTTGCCTGGTAATGTGGTGGAAATCGAGATCGAGGACGGGTTTCGCATTCCCGTTCTCAGAAACGAAATTGTGACGATTTCGCCTGTGGAATCGCAACGAATGGTCAAGCCCGAAGAACCGAAGACAGTGGCGGCACGTGCGGATGTGATCGTACCGCGCAATGCTCCATTCGCTGAAAAAGGCATTTACCTGGCATTCATTTCCGTGAACGACCGTTCATTGACTGTTCACGTCATTAACAATACCGACTGGATATTACCATTCACAGCCGTAGCGGCTTCCGAATCGGTGACTACCGGCCTCGCTGCCGGCGTTTTGCAACCGCGCACTTCGCAAAAGCTGACCGAAGTACTGATGAAGGATTTCGAGTCGTGGCCGGTTTTCGACATTCATGCATTGTATTTCCGCGAAGGCAATCACCAGTTGCCCGTCGCATTGAACAAACGTATTCGTTGCCGTGCCCAGTCGTTTTACAAAAACAAAGGCAAAGTGCCGGTGTTGGCGAAGGATGGCTTTGTGTATCAGCTGGATGAAGAAAATCTGAAACGCGAGTCGCCCGGTATTTCGGAGGATATCGCAGGGGAAATCAAGGCGAGTATGCTTGGTCAACCGGTTTCGGAGCAAAACACCCTTCCCAAACCCGATCAGTTGGTCGATCTGCATATCGAAAAGCTGGTTAACAACCACAAAAGCCTGTCCAGTGACGCGATACTGAAAAAGCAGCTGGATATTTTCGAGAGTAACCTCGAATCGGCCATTGCCAATGGAATGGACGAAATTACGTTTATACATGGCGCTGGCAGCGGCGCTTTGAAAAATGAGCTGCACCGCAGGCTGGGAAAGAACCAGCATGTGCAATTTTTTAAAGATGCATTAAAAGAGAAATTCGGATACGGTGCAACCCTCGTCAAAATCAAGTAATGTATACGTCAGGCGCGGTTATTTTCTGGTAATCGCGCTGGCAGCCGTTGTTTTTTGGAGCTGCGGTTCTAAAAAAACCTCCCCTAAGGCCCCTATGGAAGAATACAAATATTCGGATAAGGAGATCCAGAACGAGAAACATTTGTCGGTGCTGAACGTACCGGTCGAGATTCCGGTTGCGGAAATCGAAAAGCAGATCAACAACCAGATCAAAGGGTTGATCTACGACGACGACAGTTACGAGGACGAGAATAACGACAACCTGAAAGCGAAGGTGTGGAAGATCAGTCCTATCAAAGTCGTCGCGATCGATTCTTCGTTTCTATTTGAAGTACCACTGAAAATCTGGGTGAGTGCCGGGTATAAGGTCAGTCCGCTGGGCATGACGATGTCGGGATACAAAGATACCGAGTTTTCAATCCGCATTCGGCTGATTTCCGAAATAGGCATTACGCCGTCGTGGCAGATTAAATCGGAAACCTATGTTGACAGTTACGACTGGCTCAGCGAACCGAACATCCGCGTGGCGGGCATCAATATCCCCATTAAGGGAATGGTGAGCCGTATGCTGAACAAGAATTTTGATAAGATCACCGAGGCCATCGACGAGCAGGTAGCAACGAACCTCGCACTCAAAAAGAATGCGGAGCTGGCCTGGAACATCGCGAGGCAGCCGGTTATGCTCGCTAAGGAATATGATACTTGGCTGGTGATCGTGCCCACGGGTGTGGAGATGACGCCCTTACTTGCGAAAAATAATATCCTCCGTTCGGTCATTGGTATTAAAGGTTATACGCAAACTATTACGTCGGCAGTGAAACCCGCCGTGGCGCCTGGACAGAAGCTGCCCGACTTGCGGATTGTGGATAAGGTCCAGGACGACTTCAAGATCGGGTTGATCAGCCTGGTGTCGTATGAAGACGCGGCAAAATTGGCTACCAGGCAGTTTGCCGGCGAGAAGTTCTCGTTTTTGAGCGGAAAGTATAACGTGGAGGTTACTTCCGTTGAGATGTACGGGCAGAACGACCGGCTGGTGATCAAAGCCGGGCTGAAAGGCAGCATTAGCGGCGATATTTATTTAAAGGGAACCCCTTACTATGATCCCGCCACGCAGCAGTTGTCGCTCAAAGGCCTTGATTACGACCTGGATACGAAAAATACGATGGTCCGGACAGCCGGCTGGCTCTTGCAGGGGCAGTTCAGCAGGATGATGGAAAAGCGGATGGTGTTTCCGGTTGGCGGCCAGATTGCCGACGCAAAAAATACCATCCAGAAAACACTTGCTAACTACAAAGTCACCGAAGGTGTAGTTGTAAAGGGAATACTTTCCGATATTGTGCCCGATAAGGTTTACCTTACTCCGAAACATCTTTATTCTGTTGTATTTGCGACTGGAAAAGTGAATTTGAAAGTCGACGGATTGAAAGGAATCTGATCAGAAATTTGTACAAAAATCAGCCAGAGTGCCATCTTTTTTTACTTTTTATGGTATATTGACTGCTGATCGAAAGAAAGTATTTCTTAGCTTTGTGGTCAGAGGAAAGGTCTAAGCTGTCCTGCCGCTGCGGTTTTTAAACCGGGGAGGAAAGTCCGGGCAGCACAGAGTGCCGTACTTCCTAACGGGAAGGCAACGTACTGGCGACGGTCCGTTGACAGCAAGTGCCACAGAGAAGATACCGCCCTGGCATATTTTTTGTATGCCTCGGTAAGGGTGAAAAGGTGGAGTAAGAGCCCACCGGTTCCCTGGTGACAGGGAATGCATGGTAAACCTTACGGGCTGAAAGATCAAATAGGTGTCGGTTAATGGGGCTACTCGTCCCTGTTCCCTCGGGGACGCCGGCACGGGTAGATCGTTAGAGGTTCCGGGTGACCGGAATCCTGGATAAATGGCAGGAGCGGAGATCGGGCAACCAATCGAAGTGACAGAATCCGGCTTATAGGCTTTGGCTTTTTTTCTGATTTTTGAATTTGTTTATAATGCTATATTTGAATTGAATCACATAACGCGTGTTTCCCATGAAGAAAAAGAATCTTTACGTTGCTTTACTTTGTTCTACCCTCCTGAGTTACAATACGTACGCTCAAAATCGCACGTATGATGGACCCAACAAAATGAATACTTGGTCGATCACAGGTTACGGAGGTATTACAAAATTCTTCGGAGATTTGACCCAGTACAATGGCTTCAAGCGTGGAGACCGGGAAGAATTAACAGGTGGTTGGGGGCTTTCAGTCAACAAGCAGCTTTCGCCGCTTTGGGGTATCCAGCTGACGGGTTACAACGGCCGTCTTCAGGGAGCCAAGGACAATCACCAGAGCTCGCTGAGCGGTGATACTTACAGTGCCACTTTCAACAGCCCATCATTTGTTCAATTGACATTGGACGGAACACTTAACGTGAACCGTTTGCTGCTCGGTTACAACAAATTGCGCCGTTGGAAAGTAGATGCGCATTTGGGAGGTGGTATCATTTACTACCACACGGACGTAGACTACACCAACGTAACCAAAGGAGGTCCTGAAAAACATTTTTCCACCAACACCGATGCCAGTTCGAAAACAGCTGGTAAATGGGAACGAAACGGATCCACTTACACACGCGAATGGGTAGTGCCGGTTGGTTTTACCGTTCACTACGAACTTAGCTCACGGTTCGACCTTGGTCTGGATTACACCCATAACTTTGTGAATACAGAGAAGCTGGATGCGACTGTTGGAGGATTGAGCGACTACGATAGCCAACAGGGAATCTGGACGTTTGCAAAAGGTGATTCGAAAAACGATGCTTACGGAATGCTGTCACTGGCGCTTACCTACAAGCTTGGTAAGAACGCGGTAAGAGCCAAAGATGGCAAATACGATGCAGCCGCGGGTCGTTACCACCTGCGTTGGGCTAACCCACAACAGCTGATCCCTGTACCTTACAACCCGACTATGAACGATGCGGATTCAATCGCGAAAGCTAACATGCCTAAGCCGGTTGACCCACGTCTTTATACTGACTCTGATGGTGACGGTGTAGCCGACCTGTTCGACAAAGAAGCGAATACACCTGCTGGTAGTATCGTTTCAGGGGGTGGGGTAGCATTGGATATCGACAAGATCATCCGTGACGCTATCAAAAACAACCTGCCGAAAGACGAATGCGAAGCCTTGTTCAGTAACATTGAATTCGATACCGATAAGGCTATCATCCGCAACCCATCGAAAGAAACACTTAGCAAAGTAGTTGAGCTCCTGAACATGCGCACCAACTGCCGCATCGTACTCGTAGGTCACACGGATGCCCGTGCTTCCGACAGCTACAACGTATCCCTGTCACGTCGTCGTGTGGATGCAGCAAAACGCTTCCTGGTTCGTGCTGGTTTGACAGATCCTAGCCGTATCATTACTGAATACTACGGTGAATATCGTCCGATCGCAGAAAACACAACGGTGGAAGGTCTTCAATCCAACCGTCGTGTTGAGATCAAGATTCTGCCTAACAATACAATCCGCTCTACTTACCCGGCTGGTTTCCGCCGCTAGTAGTTTAGGGAAATACACTGAAAAGGGAGGCAAGAAATTGTCTCCCTTTTTTGTTTGCCTCTATTTAAAAACAGGAAAGTTTTGCGTACCTTTGCACCCTGTTTAATTACGGGACGAGCTCCCAACCATAACAAATTCACAAATGGCAGTTAAAATAAGATTAGCGCGTCGGGGACGCAAAAAGAAAGCGATCTATGATATCGTAGTCGCAGATGCCAGAGCACCACGTGATGGTCGCTTCATCGAAAAATTGGGTATCTACAACCCAGGTACCAACCCTGCTTCCATCGTTTTGGAATCAGACAAAGCAGTTGACTGGCTTTTGAAAGGTGCTCAGCCAACGGATACAGCCCGTTCAATTTTGCAACACGAAGGTGTATTGCTCCGCAAGCACTTGCAAGTAGGTGTTTTGAAAGGTGCTATCTCGCAAGAAGTTGCAGATTCACGTTTCGAAGAGTGGAAAGGCTCGAAAACAGATCGTAAAGCTACTGCTGCCGATACACTGGCATCGCAGAAAGAGGCTGACAAGAAAGCAAAACTCGACGCTGAACGTAAAGTTAACGACGCTCGTGCTGAGGCGATCGCCAAGAAAAATGCTCCTCCTGTGGAAGAAGCGCCAGCTAGCGAAGAAGTGGTTGAAGAAACTGCTACCGACGAAGCTGCTATCGACGCAACGGATGCAGCAGCAGAAGCTCCGGCCGCAGAAGAGTCAGCAGAATAATTTAATGTTACATACATGCTTTATGGGTCTGTCGGTATTCCGCACAGACTCATATTGTTTTATACAGAACTAAAATATTAAATCCCGCAAATGACACAGGACAACTGTTATTTATTGGGCTATATCGTACGGACCCACGGCACTGCCGGCAACGTGGTGATTTATCTGGATGTGGATTATCCGGACGAATATGACGACCTAGAAACGGTTTATATCGAAATCAAAGGCGAATTGGTGCCTTATTTTATCGAAGACATCAACTTGCAGAAGCAAAGCAATGCGATTGTGACCTTTGAGGATGTTGATACCATCGTAAAAGCACAGGCGCTCGTGGGAAGCTCGCTTTACCTGCCTCTGGAAGAACTGAACGAGCTCGGCGATGACGAGTTTTACTATCATGAAATCAAAGGTTTCACGGTGGTAGACGAAACGAAAGGCGAGCTTGGCGTGGTGCGCGAAGTGTATGCTTTGAATGGTCAGGACCTGATCGCGATGGATTACCAGGGCTCGGAAGTGCTGATCCCAACAGCCAATGATATTGTGATTAAAGCTGATAAGGAGGCTAAATCACTGCTTGTAAATCTGCCGGAGGGCCTGTTGGAAGTTTATCTCGATAACTCATCAGAAAGCATTCCCGATGATGCGGATTGATATATTGACCTGCGTTCCGAACCTGCTCGACAGCTTTTTCGCGCATTCCATCCTGAAACGGGCGCAGCAGGCAAATCACGTGGAAGTGGTAGTCCACGACATCCGCGATTACTCGACTAATAAGCACCGTACGATCGACGATTACGCATTCGGCGGCGGTGCCGGAATGGTGTTGCAGATCGAGCCGATCGCGCGCTGCATTCGCGCATTACAGGGTGAAAGGGAATACGACGAGATCATTTACCTCACCCCGGACGGCGAGCAAATGCAGCAGCGAATGGTGAATCAGCTTTCGTTAAAAGGAAACCTGATGATGCTATGCGGGCATTACAAGGGCGTCGATCAGCGTGTGCGTGACCTTTTTGTGACCAAAGAAATCAGTATTGGGGATTACGTACTTTCGGGCGGAGAACTCGCCGCCGCTGTACTTTCAGACGCCATTATTCGCCTTATTCCCGGCGTTTTGAATGACGAAACTTCCGCGTTGACGGATTCATTTCAGGACAATCTCCTGGCGCCTCCGGTATATTCCCGCCCGGCCGATTTTGAAGGGCATCAAGTACCCGAGATCCTCATGTCGGGGCATGAAGCGAAAATCGAGGAGTGGCGTTACGAGCAATCGCTCAAAAGAACCAAGGAAAGAAGGCCGGACCTGTTGCAATGACAACGGGCGGCCCGGCCTACGGGGCCCGACCTACGCGGTCCGACCCCTAACTATGCCTGTAATCGCTTAAAAATCCAGGTTACAGTTAATCCATTCATTATCGAAATTGGTGCCGTATTTGCGGTAGAAATTAACCGCCGACGTATTCCAGTCGAGCACCTGCCACATCATTCCCGTACAGCCTACATTTTTTGCAGCAACCACCGTTGCGTCAAATAAAATCTTACCGATCCCGTTGCCACGCATCGATTCGGTTACGATTATATCTTCCATGTAAAGCCGTTTTCCCTTCCAGGTCGAGTAACGATAGTAGTACAGGCAAAGCCCGATGATCTTCGAATCCACTTCGGCAACGAAAAAGTCGTACAGTTTTTCGTTGTAATCCCGGGTCATTTTATCAACATTGTTGGTCACCTGGTTCAAGGCCCGTTCGTAGATCGCAAGCTCTTTTACCAATTCAAAAATTGCTGGTATATCCTCAGCTGTTCCCTGCCTGGTCGAGATATTCATGATAAGCGTTTTATTGATTAGAAAGGTTAAGAATCGAGAATATACTATTTCCTACTGAGAGTTCACATAGTTTTCCCACTTTTCGAGGATGGCCTGGAACCCTTCCGGCAGATCGGTGTCGAATTGTATCCATTGCCGCGTCGTTGGATGTATGAAACCTAATGATTTTGCATGCAATGCCTGTCCCGGAATGAGGCTGAATCCGTTTTCGACCATCGCCTTGTAACTGCCGCTCGAAACACCCCGCAGGATCTTGTCGCCTCCGTACATCGGATCATTGAAGATCGGGTGGCCAATATGCTTCATATGCGCGCGTATTTGGTGAGTGCGACCGGTTTCGAGGTTGCATTTAATCAGCGACACATAGCGAAGCGGTTTAATAACCTCGTAGTGCGTCACCGCATGTTTGCCCTGGCTCCCGTCTACGTATATGTCCATGACGCGCCTGTCGCGCACGCTGCGCCCGATGTGACCGGTTATGGTTCCTTTTTCGGCTTTGGGTTCACCCCAGATCAACGCGTGATAGGTTCGTTCAATTGAATGATCGGCGAACTGGCTGGCCAGGAAAGTCATGGCGAATTCGGTTTTCGCGATCACGAGCAAGCCGGATGTGTCTTTGTCGATACGGTGCACCAGTCCGGGACGACCTTCACCGTTCCTGCCGGTTGGCAGTTGCTGGAAGTGATATACCAAACCGTTGATCAGCGTGCCTGTCCAGTTGCCGTAAGCCGGGTGAACAACCATTCCAGCCGGTTTATTGATGATCATCAGCACGTCGTCCTCATACACGATATTCAGCGGAATGTCTTCCGGCACAATTCCCGTGTCGCGCGGAGGCTCTGGGAGCGAAAGCGTGATCACATCCAAAGGCTTGACCTTGTAGCTGGCCTTCGTCGGCTGGCCGTTCACCTTTACGGCCTCCGCTTCGATCCCGTTTTGTATTTTTGTCCTGGAAGCGTTGGCTACGTGAAGATTCAGGAATTTGTCCAGCCGCATCAGGCTTTGACCTTTGTCGGCGACGATGCGGTAATGTTCAAATAAATCATCCTCTTCCGAGGCAATATCAACAAGTTCTACGGACATTCTTTTTGGAGTTACTATCAACAAAATTATCAAAATAAGTGGATTTACTAAGTCCAACGATACCCACGCCCCTGCAACGGCTCTCTAATGGAGATATTGAGCGGGCGGCGGTACAATTGTTTATCAAACGCGACGACCTCATTCACCCGACTGTTTCGGGTAACAAATGGCGGAAATTGAAATACAATTTACTCGAAGCACAGGCCGGTGGCGAAAAGGCAGTGCTGACTTTTGGCGGGGCGTATTCCAATCATTTATACGCAACAGCGGCAGCGGGACGCGCACTAGGCCTGGATACAATCGGCATTGTAAGGGGCTTGGAACTGGAACGTGAGCAAAATGCGACCCTGCGATTTTGCCGCGAGCAAGGGATGGCGTTACATTTCGTAACGAGGGAAGAATACAGGCAGCGCAATTCGGAAGACTATCTCAAACGGATTTCGGAGCAGTATGGAAATCCATATATGATTCCTGAGGGAGGTACTACCGGGCTCGCGCTGAAAGGCGTCGCCGAAATGGTCGGCGAGGTAAAAGGTCAGCTAGGAATAATGCCGGACTTCATGGCAACAGCAGCCGGGACGGGCGGTACAGCGGCAGGGATCCTCTCGGCGGGAGCTGATGTGCTTGCTTTTTCCGCATTAAAAGGCGGAGATTTTCTCAGTAAAGACATTCATGAGCTTCTGCACGAATATAAGCGGCCCGGGCACCTTACATTGCTCACCGACTTTCACTTCGGCGGTTATGCCAAATGGAACGATGAATTGCTGAAATTCATGCAAGATTTCCGGGCCGAATTTGATATCCAATTAGAGCAGGTGTATACCGCCAAGATGTTTTACGGCCTTTTCGACCTCATTAAAAATGGTTATTTCAAAGCCGGAACAACGATTGTAGCGGTGCATACCGGCGGATTGCAAGGTTTGATCAGGGCGTAGCCACCTCGACTTCTTCCTCGTTATTGGCCGGTTTATTGGAAATAAATTCCTTGATAAGCTCCTTGTCGCCTGCGATCCATAGCACATCCTGGTTCTCAATTACCATAGATGAATCCGGGTTGAGAATACGCTCGCCGTTCCTTTCCAGGCCGACGATCATGCCGTGCGTCATTTCCCGGATCTGACTTGCGCGGATGGTTTTGCCGCGGATATTGTGCTGGGTCTTCACTTCAACGCGTTCGAGTGCGATATTATCCTCGTGTGCCATATACACATCGCCATTCGTACTGACTTCAATGTGGCTTCTGAAAACATCGAGCTGATCGTCCGTGCCGATTACCTCAATGCGATCGCAGGGATAGAGCACCTCGGTGGGCCGGGGCAAGTGGATGGTCTTGCTTCCCCGCTCGATCAGCACTACGTTAATTCCGAATCTTTCCCGGATTTTGAGCTCCTGCAAACTTTTACCGATCATGGTGGAGTCGGCACTTACTTCGAGGAATGCGAAATGCGCGTCCCAGGGGAGCAGGATCCTTTTAGATTTACCACTTCCTTCAAGCTGCCTTGCATTGAGATTTTGCAAGAACCGGTCTTCGATTTTGTGGTAAAACTGTTGAAGCCTTTGATAAAAAATGGCGAACCCCAGTACCATAATGCCGCCCGCTACAATGAATGCGGTCTTTGTCGAGAAGAATGAATTGAGCAGGAAGGCCATTAGCAGAATGGCGATTATCACCCGCGAAAGTTCAAGCAGCAAAAGCGGGCCGCGGCTGTATTTGCGGCTCAGCCAGATGGCGGAATAGGCTTTTCTGTTGCCCCTTTTGAAAACCAGCGCCCACAAAAACGGAGATATCAAGAGGAATGTAATGCCAAATAGCACCGAGTTGGTAAGGAAAGTTTCGGGTACACGTGTATGCAACTGGTGCGCGAGCTGGCGCGACGACGCGAGGATGATCCCGACTACAACAACCGAATTTAATATCACCGTTTGGGCGTAAGATTTAAGGATTTGGTTCCATTGTGTGGTGTGCACAATGGTTTCGGTACTGGTGCTGTACCGGTTCAGGTAGAGCCGCCATTTTTCGGGCAAGCGTCTGTCCAGCCATTCATACAGTGGTTCGGAGGCCTTCATCATGTAGGGTGTTGCAAATGTCGTGATCACGGAAACTCCCACGGCAATCGGGTAAAGGAATCCACTCGTGACTTTCAGTGATAGGCCCAGATTGGCTATAATGAACGAGAATTCGCCGATTTGCGACAAGCTCATACCTGATTGCAGCGATTTTTTTAGCGGCTGACCGGAAATTACCGCCCCTAGTGTAACGAACATGGTTTTCCCGAATATTACAACGAGCACCAGAATGGCCGTCGGAACCGCATAGTCAAGCAATAAGCCGGGGTTGATCAACATGCCCACGGAGATAAAGAACACAGCCCCAAAAAGGTCCTTCACCGGTTTCAGCAAATGTTCGATTTTCTCCGCATGCGTAGTTTCTGCAAGAATAGAACCCATGATAAACGCACCCAATGCAGCGGAGAACCCGGCCTGGGTTACCAGGAATACCATTCCGAAACAAAGCGCGACAGAGGTGATCAGCACGCTTTCGTCGTTCATCAGGTGCCGGTAGCGCCGCAGCAGGGTAGGGAACACAAAAATGCCGCCCAGAAACCAGATTGTGAGGAAGAAGAAGAGTTTTAAGCTCGATTGGATTAATTCAAATCCTGCAAACTGCTGGCTGAGGGACAATGTCGACAGCAAGACCATGAGTAACACGGCGGTTAGGTCCTCTATAACCAGAATCCCCATTACCACACGGGTGAATTTTTGGGTTTTCAGGCCCAGTTCATCAAATGCCCGGAAAATAATGGTTGTGGATGAAATGGCAATGATACCTCCCAGGAAAAGGCTGTCTGTTTTACTCCAACCGAGCAATTGGCCCGTCAGGAAGCCGGTTCCCAGCATCATCGAGACTTCAAATAAACCGGTAATGGCGGCCGTGTTGCCTACTTTGACCAGTTTTTTGAAACTGAACTCCAAACCCAAATTGAAGAGCAGGAATATCACACCAATCTCCGCCCAGATTTCGATGGTTTTGATGTCGGTAATGGTGGGGAACAAATGGAAATTGGGACCAACAAGTAACCCGGCCAAAATGTAACCCAGCACGACAGGCTGCTTCAATTTCTTGAAGATCAGGGTAATGATACCCGCCATCGTGAGTATTAAAGATAGGTCAATGATTAGTTGTGGAACGTGCGTCATGAAGGGGTGGATCGTTGATGGAAAATTTACTAAGATGAATAAAATACAAAAAGCCTTCGACGAATCAAAGGCTTTCTGTGTTTTATCTTATAGGAAATTTTAACCTACACTTCCTTCCAGGCTGATTTCCAGTAGTTTTTGCGCTTCGACGGCAAATTCCATCGGAAGCTGGTTTAATACTTCTTTAGCATAGCCATTCACGATCAATGCAACGGCTTGTTCGGTAGGAATACCGCGCTGGTTGCAATAGAAAAGAATGTCTTCACCGATCTTCGAAGTGGTCGCTTCGTGTTCTACGGTGGCCGACGGGTTGTTTACCTCAATGTAAGGGAAGGTATGCGCGCCGCATTTATCGCCGAGCAACAGGGAGTCGCATTGCGAGAAGTTGCGTGCCTTTTCCGCTTTTTTGAACACCTGAACCAAACCGCGGTAAGAGTTCTGGCTCTTTCCGGCAGATATACCTTTGGAAACGATCCGGCTTTTTGTGTTTTTACCGATGTGGATCATTTTCGTGCCCGTATCGGCTTGCTGCATATTGTTGGTTACAGCTACCGAGTAGAACTCACCGATCGAATTGTCGCCTTTCAGGATCACCGAAGGATATTTCCAGGTAATCGCAGAACCGGTTTCAACCTGTGTCCAGGAAATTTTCGAATTGGGGCCGTCGCAAAGGCCGCGTTTTGTCACGAAGTTGTAAATACCGCCTTTCCCTTCTTTATCGCCTGGGTACCAGTTCTGTACGGTCGAATATTTAACATTTGCATTGTCGTGTGCGAAGATTTCAACCACCGCAGCGTGCAGCTGGTTTTCATCACGCATTGGCGCTGTGCAACCTTCGAGGTAGCTCACGTGGCTGTCTTGGTCGCCGATGATCAGCGTTCGTTCGAATTGCCCTGTTCCGGCCGCATTAATACGGAAATAAGTCGAAAGCTCCATCGGGCAGCGAACGCCTTTGGGGATATATACAAATGATCCATCGGAGAAAACCGCCGAGTTCAAGGCTGCATAGTAGTTATCTTTCGGAGGTACAACCGAGCCCAGGTATTTCTTCACAAGCTCCGGATGCTCACGAATTGCCTCGCTGATGGAGCAGAAAATGATGCCTTTTTCTTTGAGCGTATCCTTGAAAGTCGTGAAGACCGACTCGGAGTCCATTACCGCGTCAACGGCAATGCCGGAAATCCTTTTTTGTTCATTCAAAGAAATTCCCAGCCTTTCGAAAGTATTGCGCAACTCGGGATCGATGTCGTCGATACTCTCCACCGCCTTCTTTTTCTTTGGCGCAGAGTAATATTTGATAGCCTGGAAATCGATAGCCGGATAATGCACATTCGGCCATTTCGGCTCGTCCATAGTCAGCCACAAATGATATGCTTTCAGGCGCCATTGCAGCATCCATTCGGGTTCATTCTTTTTGGCAGAGATAAACCGGACAATATCGTCATTAAGACCCGGAGGGGCCTCATCTGCCTCAATGTCAGTTACAAAGCCGTATTTGTATTCCGAACTGGTGATTTCCTCCAACAATTCTTCTTCTTTGCTCATAGTCGTAATAATGTCACACTCTGGTTGGTATAATGCTAACACAGAGAAGTGGGATTGAGTTTAATCAGAAGGTCAAAAATACGGAAAATTGTGGAGATTACGGTAGCTGAAGGTGGAAATAGGTTTTCGACCGATTAAAACAAAAGACGCGCCTGGCCAGACGCGTCTTTTGTTTTTTGGTACGCGAAAAGCGTTATAAATAGGTTTTTGACGACAGGTAGTTCTTTACATAATCGTCGATACCGTCTTCCAGGCTGCTGAACGGACGGGTATATCCTACCGAGCGCAGCTTGCTCATATTGGCCTGGGTGAAATACTGGTATTTGTCGCGGATATCGGCCGGAGTATCGATAAACGAAATGTCCGGCGTCTTACCCATTGCCAGGAATGTGTTGGTAACGAGGTCTTTGAAAGTCCGCGCCTTACCGCTTCCGAGATTGTAAATACCCGAGTTTTTGCGGTGGTGCATGAAGAAAATGCAGACGTCGATCAGGTCTTTTACATAAATGAAGTCACGCATTTGCTCACCATCCTTAAAATCCGGGTTATGAGAGCGGAAAAGCTTCATTTTCTCCGTCGCATTGATCTGGTTATAAGCATGGAATATCACCGAGGCCATCCGGCCTTTGTGGTATTCATTAGGCCCGTAAACGTTGAAGAATTTCAGGCCGGCCCAGAAAAAAGGCTTTTTCTCCTGCGCCAATGCCCATTTGTCGAATTCGTTTTTGGAATCGCCATAGGGGTTTAGTGGTTTCAACTGGCCGATCGTCGATTCATTATCGTCGTACCCGTGCTCGCCCAACCCGTAAGTAGCTGCGGACGAAGCGTACACGAGGGGGATCTGATATGCTACGCATTTCTCCCAAATGCCTTTGGAATAATTTACATTCAGTTCATCAAAAATTTCCTTGTCGAATTCCGTGGTATCGGTACGCGCGCCGATGTGAAAAATGAATTCCACGTCGCGGTTGTTCGCATCCAGCCATTCGAAAAGTGCATTCCTTTCTACTTTTTCCTTGATAATCTTTCCTTCGAGGTTCTCTGCTTTCTCGATTTTGGAAAAATCGTCCACTGCAATAATGTTTTTAAAGCCGTCCTGATTGAGGCGGCTGATAAGCCCGCTGCCAATAAAGCCGGCTGCTCCTGTTACGATAATCATCTAGATTATATGTTAAACGGTAAAAAGAATGCCAGATAAGAGTAGCGAACCACGTCGATCTACTCTTAAATTTTAAGATCGAAATAGGATTTTTTTTAGTTATCCTCTTGTTAACAAACAAAACTACGGATACAAGGTGTAATTTTGCGCCAGAATTATCAAGTGGCAGGAAGTTTTATGATTTACGTAACAAGAAAAGAGCATTTCAATGCGGCGCACCGGCTTTACAATCCGGCGTGGACTGATGAGAAAAACCAGGAAGTATTTGGCCCCTGCGCCAACAACAACTGGCATGGGCATAATTTTGAGCTGATTGTTACCGTAAAAGGGAAGCCGGATCCGGATACGGGTTTTGTGATTGATCTGAAAGTGCTGGGCGATATCATGAAAGAGCAGATCGTCGACAAGGTTGACCACAAGAACCTGAACCTTGACGTGGATTTCATGCAAGGCAAGATGGCTTCCTGCGAAATATTCGTGATGGAAATCTGGAATATCCTCGAACCGTCCATCGCGCAGGCCGCGCCGAATGCGAAACTGCATTATATAAAGCTGATCGAGACACCTAAGAACTTTGTGGAGTATTATGGGGAATAGGTTGACTGCCGCCGGCCGACTATCGACAGCCGGTCGTTTATGAGATATTACCTGATCGCGGGCGAGCGCTCTGGGGATCTGCATGGTTCCAACCTGATCAAGGGTATCAGGGCCAGTGATCCGGATGCGGAATTCAGGGGCTGGGGCGGCGATATGATGGAGGCGGAGGGTATGAGCCTAGTAACTCATTATAAGGACACCGCCTTTATGGGTTTCCTGGAAGTGGTCATGAACCTGCGGACGATTACCGGTTTTCTCAAAAAATGTAAGGCTGATATCCTCGATTATGAGCCGGATGCATTGATCCTCATCGACTATCCGGGCTTCAACCTGCGCATTGCATCATTTGCAAAGTCTAAGGGGCTGAAAGTGTTCTACTACATTTCTCCGAAAGTCTGGGCGTGGAATCAGAAACGCGCCTGGAAGATCAAGGCCAATGTGGATCACATGTTCGTGATTTTCCCGTTCGAGATCGATTTTTACAAAAAATACGATTACCAAGTGGATTATGTGGGCAACCCGCTCATGGATGCTATTGCCGCATTTCGCCCCGATGCCGATTTTCGCCGGAAACACCACCTCGATGACCGGCCCATCATTGCATTGCTTCCGGGCAGTCGCAAGCAGGAGATCATCGGCATGCTCGACACCATGCTGACGACACAAAAGCATTTCCCGGAGTATCAATATGTGATTGCAGGTGTGAAGAATTTGCCTTCTACATTGTACGATCAACATTTATCCGGCGGCAAGACTGCGATTGTATACGAAAGTACTTATGATCTGCTGTCAGTCGCGGACGCGGCACTCGTGACTTCGGGTACGGCTACATTGGAAACGGCTCTTCTCAAAGTACCGGAGGTGGTTTGCTACCGCACGAGCACTATTTCGTATGCATTGGCCAAGCGGCTGATCCGCATTCCGTTTATTTCTCTGGTAAATCTGATATTGGAGAAAGAGGCTGTGCGGGAATTGATCCAGGATGAGTTGAATGAAGAAAATCTCGTGGCGGAGCTGAAATGCATTGTGCCTGGCGGCGATAAAAATGTAGGGCAAATGCGGGATTATGAACGCCTTGCGGAGTTGGTAGGAGGTGCGGGAGCTTCTGAACGGACAGGCGGTTTAATAGTTAAATATCTCCAATAACTTTCAAATCCTCAGGAAGTGCCTGGAAGTCTGCCGTAACCATCGTTGTGTCCATCGTTTTTTCCTTTTATTAATTACTTTAAACAAAAAGGCAGCACAAAACGTATCTCTGTTTGGCAATTACGTAGCTGTCTACGTATATTTGAACTTAAAATATGATATTTTGAAATGAACATCTTCAATGAAGTAGGCGCTCTGGCAATTTCAACGCGTTTGCAGCGGCTGAGCGATCAGTTCCGGAAGGACGGCGTGCTCATTTACCAGCACAATGGGATCAACTTCGAACCGAAATGGTTTCCGGTCATTTATGCGCTTCATGCGAAGGAAGCTTTGGGTATTATGGAGCTTTCGGAGGAAATCGGATACGCGCATCCGTCCACGATTAGTCTTTTAAAGGAGCTGGAAAAAGAAGGGCTCGTGGAGTCATTTAAGGACGGGCGCGACGAACGGAAACGTATGGTGCGACTTTCCGGGAAAGCCAAGGCCCTGGTGGAGCAAATGCAGCCTGTTTGGGGGAAAATCCGGAAAACTGCGGAACAGATTATCGATAATGCAAATAACCTTTTGCAAGCTATGGACGAAACAGAATATCAACTCAACAAAGAAGGATTTTTTGAGCGCTACAAAAGAATGGAAAACGAGGAGACCAATGCAGCCATTCGAATTGTAGACTACACACCGGAGTATGCACAAGCCTTCTACGACCTAAACTACGCCTGGATTTCCGAGACCTATGAAGTAGAGCCGGAAGATGAGAAGACGCTTTCCAATCCCGAAACCTATTATCTGAAAGACGGCGGCGCGATCCTGATCGCGCTGTACGGCGATGAGCCTGTTGGTACCTGCGCGTTAAAGCGCAACGGCGATGTAGTTGAAATGAGCAAAATGACTGTTTCAAAAAGCATGCGGGGGAAAAAGATCGGCGATTTGCTGGGTAATGCAGTGATTGAGAAGGCGCGGGAGCTGGGAGCGAGCAAAGTGATCCTGTATTCCAACCGGAGAGGCTCGGCGGCAGGTATTAATCTCTACAAAAAGCTGGGATTTGAAGAAGTGCCGCTTACGGGGCATAACTTCAAACGGGCGGATATTAAGATGGAGCTGGGATTGGGTTCCTAGTTGAATATCTTTTCCAAATCGATTTTTAGCTCGGGAAAAATGGACGATTGTACCGATTCAACTGCTGGCTGCAATCCCACATATTTTCCTGTCTTATCGAGCACGTATACCAACACCGCATTTTGAGACGGTTCAACAAGCCAATATTCCCGGACGCCGGATTCCTGGTACAATTCAAACTTGTTATGCATCTCTGTATTCGAGTTGCCGGGAGAAAGTACTTCAACGATCAGATCCGGCGCTCCTAAACAACCACGCTCGTCTAATTTTGCCTCGTCGCATATTACACACAGGTCCGGTTGTACCACGGTGTAGATTTTTTGATCCGCGACATTTTGGTCCTTTCTAGGCAATCTTACATCGAACGGAGCGAAAAAAGCCTGACAGTAATGGTTTTCAAAATAGCCACCTATCCTCAAATGTAATTTCGCTGAGATTTGCTGATGCCGGGTACTCGGCGCGGGTGACATCTTAAAAATCTTCCCCTTAATCAGTTCCACGCGCTCCTTGAAATGCCAAAGCAAATAATCGGCGTAAGTATAAGTTCCGCTTAGGTCTAGTTCGTTGATATCTGTTACGATTGTGGGCATAGCGCGTTCTTTTAAGTAAATCTACCCAAAATACCACCGGAAGTCAACAACGGATGAGCAGATGCCCATTCTGAATGATCAGGTCTTCCGTTTCTTTTTTCGAGCGGAAGGAAACAGCACGTTGTTCAATATCAGCCGGTAACCCGGCGAGTTGGGATAGAGGTTCAGGTCGGTTGGCATCCGGCGACCACCTCCGCCGCGGCCTTCGGGATCGTGGCCGCCGTAGAAGGTCCATTGCCCGCGACCAAGTTCACCGTAGATGTAGCGGTCGGAGTTGCTGCTGGTGCCCATGACGAGCGAGCTCGGTTTGACGGTGTATTTGGAGAATGCGGTGGTTTGTCCGAAAAACTCGCGGATCAGGTGCTCGTGGTTTTGCACGAGCATGGCGGGTATCACGTCCCATTTAGCCGAAAAATCGAATAGGGAGAAATAGGCATCGTTTTCGCCCCAGCCCCGGTAGCGGCCGGCCGCGGAATTGATATCCGAGAAATTCATCCCGTCGTACTCGTCAAGTTGCAATTTGAAATTGTAGAATGCGAATGTCTTGTCGAAATCCAGCTTAGACTGGGCGTCGGGATCTATGCCGTCGCCGTCGAGGTTATCCACAATGTCTACGCCTTCAGCTGCAAGGGCAATATCGAACGTTTCGGCGCCGGAGCACATGGCGAATAGAAAGCCCCCGCCCGCGCAAAACTCTTTAATGGCCTTGGCGACGGCAAGTTTCATTTTGGGTACTTTGGAGAAACCATAACGACTGGCAATGGCTTCCTGGGCTTTGATATCGGCCTCACTGGTACGGCGCAGGTTTTTCCCGAATTGCCCCGTGAAGTCCTCGTGGTGCAAATGCAGCCAATCGTATTTGGGAAGGTCGCCGCGGAGTATTTCTTCGTCGTAAATGACTTCAAAAGGGATTTCGGCATATTTGAGCACAAGTAACACCGCGTCGGTATTTTCAAATTCGGCCGGACTGATCTTGATCGGCGAGTACACCGCGATTTTCGCCGCCTTGAACAGTTTCACCACATCCATATTCACATTCGGATTGCTGATCTCGTTTACGATCTGGGCACTTGCCGCCTCCGAAAGCACTTCATAGGAAACCGCCCTCAGTTTGCACTCATTTTCAATCGATTTGCTGTATTGGATTTTAAAACTACCACCCCGGTAATTAAGCAGCCAATCGACTTCAATATCCCCTTTCAGCAGAATGTAAGCCAGTCCGTATGCCTTCAAATGGTTGGTTTGCGTATTGTCCATCGGTATCAGGATCTGGTTTGCCAGACAGACCTGCGCCAGGAAAACCAGCACGAGCGGTAGAATCTTTCTCAGCATAGTTAAGAAACGTTTGAGGTCCGAAGCTGCATCGTCAGGGGAGGTAATCAAATTTAACGAATAATCGGCATTTTAGGTGGCTGGTAATGAGGTTTTTGTATGAATATCCCGGTCCCGGTGGGCTAGTGCCCGATTCGATTCGGAAATAATGCATTTGCTGGCTATTTTTGGAATATACGTCAACCACCTGCATAACTCATGACCGAAACACAAATCCTGAACTACGCCCTCAATCAGTTCGCGGGGATCGATGCCGAAGCATTTGAATTGTCGGCCCCGTACTGGCAACGAAAGACCTACGGGAAAGGAGAGTTTTATAATGAATACAAAAATGTTTGCAAGTACCTGGGGTTTATCCTCGACGGTGTGTTCCGGACTTACTATATAGATGACGAATCGGCGGACGAGAAGAATGTCTTTTTCTTTTCAAAGAACCAAGTGGTGGTAGCGTATAAGAGTTTCGTAACACAAACGCCGTGTAGCTATTATACGGAATCGATGACGGAGTCGACCGTACTGTACATTCATATAAATCATCTCAATGAATTATATGGTAGGTCACACCATTGGGAGCGTTTCGGTCGGCTGGTGGCGGAAACTGCATTTAACCTGGCCATGAACCGTGCCGAGGAATTCATGTTCCGTACGCCCGAGCAGCGTTACCTCGAACTGATCCAGAACCATCCCGACATTTTTAACAACGTCCCGTTGTACCATATAGCCTCTTATCTGGGCATTCAGGCACCTTCTTTGAGCCGGATCAGAAAAAGAATGGTGGGTAAATGACGATCTTAACTTGGGTTAAGAATATAGTCTGGCTTTGTGCTGAATTTTGTCATGTTCAAAGATTGAACGAGAAAGAAAATCAACTTTTAACCGATAGAAATCATGAAAGCCAATAACACCAAAACCGTCGTATTTGTAACAGGTGCATTCGTAAGCCACAATGGCTGGGACCAATGGAAAACGTATTTTGAAGACCAGGGTTACACCACTTACGCACCGGCCTGGCCCCACAAAGATGCACCCGCAGCTGAACTGAGAGACAGACAACCCAACGATACCGCACTGGCCGGTCTGACATTCAAAGAGCTGGTCGACCATTATGCCGATTTCATCAAAGCATTACCCGAAAAACCGATCATTATCGGCCATTCTCTGGGCGGTTTGATCACACAAATTCTGATTAACCGTGATTTAGGCGTTGCAGGTATCGCCATCCACCCAGTTCCCCCACAAGGCGTGATCCCTTACGAATTCTCCTTCCTGAAAGCGGGTTATAAAGTGTTCGGGTTGTTTACCTCTTTGAAAAAAACTTACCTCATGTCGCTCGCCGACTGGCAATATGCTTTCACCAACGGAATGACGCTCGAAGAACAAATGAAAACCTGGGAAGAGAACGTGATCCCCGAATCCAAAACCGTAGCCCGCGGCGGTATTACTTCCGCAGCCAAAGTGGATTTCAAAAAAGCACACGCCCCATTGCTGATTACCTCGGGTGAATTCGACAATATTATCCCTGCCTCACTGAATCTCCGCAACTTCAAAGCCTACAAAAACAACGGCTCGGTGCTGGATTACAAAGAGTTCCCTGGCCGTAACCACTTCGTTTTAGGTCAGCCTACCTGGAAAGAAGATGCCGATTACATCCTCGACTGGATCAGCAAACATTAAGAACTGATTCGACGCCCAGGCGTAGCGGCCGCCGCCAGGGTTGGAAACAGTTTTAGAATGAGCCTCACGAAAAGCGGATCACATGCTTGAAGGGCGTAAAGCCGGTGAGAAAAACAGTAGGTGCTTCCATAGCCGGCAAGGCTCCCCGTAGTGCGATGTTCTTGTGCAGCGCCAGCCCCGGACCGAAAGAAATGGTGTCACCCCCCAATTCATAAGAGCCGGCTGCCTTTTTTAGCAGCCACGAATCCTTGGTGTTTTCAATTTTGGAAACACCTTTGAGCGTTCCGCCAGGCCTGAAAATCAGTTCCAATGCAGCCGGAACACGTTCGGTACCGTTCGTTGCCACTTCGATTTCCATTCCTCCCGGAGTTTCCCGGATCATTACCTTTGTTTCGAGGATCTGTACCTCGCTTTGGGGCCGAAAATTCCGCGGCATTTTCTCCCAGTCGCCATCCGCAACAATGGATTCTTTCGGGTAAGGCTGAAAATAAGGGCCGTCGAGTTTCTGCGTCAGGACCCATTCTTTCCCATTTTCAATGATTTTCTCAGATTGGAACTGGCCTTTCCCGAAAAAAGAAGATGCAAACCGTACACCTTGCAACACTGCATTGCCCTTCATGAATGTAAACCAGACCGGGTTATTCGCGATGAGCGTGCTGTCCCAGCGGTCCCTGCGTATGCGCACGAGGCCTGAGTTCGGGAAAGTTTTGACATAATCGACGGGCACCGGTTTATCGGCGGGCAATTCGGCCCAAAGCGAAGGATCGGTTAGGAAGTAATCCAGAAAACCCGCCGTTTTCATGGCGGCGGTCTTTTCGATTAAGCGGCACATAGCAGCATACTCGCCGTTTCTGTCCTTGATGGCAAAGTAACGGTAAGGATAATAGTAGTTTTCAAGCGTGCCCACAATGGCCTTGTCCTGCCTCCCGGAAGCGTCTGTTACAATTTCGCCGTTAGGATGCACGTAATACATCGTCATGTCGAGGTTCTTCCGGACGGCGTCGAAGAGCTCCGGTTTTTTAAGGCCTTTGCCAATAGTAATAAGCAGCCGGTCGCTAAGAGAGGAGTAAATGAATGTGCTCTTCTCATTATACTGCCCGTCGCGGTCGATATCGATGTGCTCCGCCAGCCATTGCTCTGCTCTCGCGACATATTTGGGATTGGGCCAGAGCTCGTTCAGTTTGGTCAGTGCGGCCGACACTACCCAGCGGTGATTGGGCGTATGAATGCCGCCCACGCTCAACGCGTCGCCCCCGCGTACGAGGAACGTTTTCAGGTTGAGCAGCATTTTGTCGGCACCTTCCGTCCCCGATTGTTCGATGAGCCTATACGCCATCGTCAGTCGCTTCACAAGGAAACCGGTGTCGGGCGTCGAATGAAAGTTGGTCGAAAGCAGGTCAATGGTGCCGTCGCTATGTTGGGTTTTGATCAGGTACAATGCGGCCAGGTCCATGCTGGCGAGCAGTTCTTTGGATCGGTAGAATTTAGAGCCCGGCGAAAACAAGCCGCTCGCGCCATATTGGATCAATGCGGCCGTACTATGCGGATTCAGCAGGTCGAAACCATCGCGCAAACCACCGAGGTCCGGGCTTTTGGAGTCTGTTGTTTGAAAAGTCAGCAAGGATTCAATGCTCTTGTCGGCCTGTTTCACCAACGTCTGAAGCCAATCGGGCATGGAGTCCGACTGAATGTGACGGGCAAACCGGTCGTTGGGTGCCCGCATAACAGGTAATGTGCAGAGTGCCAGTGTACTGTTCCTTACGAATTGTCTTCTGTCCATGAAGGTCGGATTAGGTATTTGGGCAGAAAAGGCTCGGAACACTGCGGGTTACTTGCAATTTGTGACGATCCCGCGGGATAAATGGTAGGCCGTTTGCGAACTATCCTGCTTCCCTACATTCGATTTTTGGTATATTTAATACTAAAATGATATTAACGTTGCAACGGTTACAAGCAAGGGGTTGTCAGTATCTGATGACAAGATATTTCTAGTAGTTTTGTCGGATTTCATTGAAAACACTTTTTGGAACTGCCCGTTGAATATAGGGAACTGAATGAAAACAACTGTACTGCGCAATTTAAGTCTGGGTTATCTGCTGCTTCCCAACCTGATTTTTTCAATCGGCTGGTTCAGGATGCCCATTTCGGTATGTCTGGTCGTGGGGCTTGCGGTTATGTATTTCATCAGCTACCAGCGGGAAAAGACGCTGAAAACCGACCTTGCTCCCCGTCATATGGTCGAGATTGCATTCATTTCACTGGCGATTATTGCGTTTTCGGGGATAGGGGGCTTTTGTTTCCAGGCATTTGATTTCTGGGCACACAATTCGAAATACTACACCCTTTACAATCAGTCGTGGCCGGTTACTTTTAAGGAGAATGGCCGTTATGCCTGCCATTACTTCGGCTTTTTTCTGGTTCCAGCGCTGATTTCGAAAGGTTTGGGCGAACTTTCGGGCATTGCCTTATATCTGTGGGCGTCGGTTGGCCTTTTTATAGGCATCTGCTGGATCTTTATTTTTACGCGTAAAAGCTACCTTTCGCTGGTTTTCTTCCTTTCGCTGGGTGGGGTGGGGCATGTTACCAAAGTGCTTTTCCTGCGTGCGATCGGTCTCAATTACCACGTACCGCCGTTTTTCACCGAAATATGGCCGGTTCTTTACCAGACGCAATGGGCTCCCAACCAGCTCATACCGATCATCATCGTCTCATGCATTCTTTTCAATGACTATGTATATCTCAAAAAGCCTGAAAAGAGCTTTTTGGCCGTCATCTCCATATTTATCTGGGGCATTTTCCCGTCAATCGTTTTCGTGATCATCTTCGGGATGTTGATCGTCCTGCGCTACTACAAGGAGCCCCGGTATTTTCTCAACCCAAGGCCGATGCTCGACCTTTTCCTGCCAGGTTTGCTTTTTATACCGACCTTCTTTTTCTTTTTACAAGGCAAAAACTCCGTTGTGTCCGGTTTTATCTGGCAGTTCAATCCGCTGAATGAAATTGCATTCCACTATTTCTTTGGCGTGGTGATCGACCTTGCGGTACTTTACGGCATTGTACTCATTTTGAAGCTACACAAAAGCCAGTACGCTCCGGTGATCCACGGCCTTTTTCTGCTCTTGATCATGATATCCCTTTTCCGGATGGGTAAATGGAACGACTGGTTCCTGCGCGGAAGCACGCCCGTACTCACGCTGTTGTCACTTTTTATACTGCACCGCTTTGCCGAATGGGCGCAAGAGCACCCCGGCTGGTATAAAATGCGCGTCGCTTACCCGATCATTATTTTCCTCGTGCTGGGCTTGGTCGTTCCCTTATCGCACATCAAGCGGGCGCTGACGGAAAATGTTATCATGCAATCACTTTTCCCCGATAAGGTGAAATTCACGCCTTATCCCTATAATCAATACGAGGATTTCTACCAGCTGGGCAAAGCCGTTTATTCGGAGCAGGAAGCCAATCAGTTTCTGGGGCAGAAAGGGTCCTTTTATGAAAGGTATCTGGCGCGGTGAGGGGCGTCACAACCTCCCCACACTCCGCACATACTCCGGCGCCACGCGGTTCCGCGACGCCTGTTCGTACGCATACGCGATGCGGATCAGCTCCGGTTCCTGGTAAGCCTTGCCGAGGAAGGAAATGCCTACCGGCAGGCCGCTCAGCATGCCCATCGGTAATGTAATCGACGGGAAGCCGGATAGCGCTGCCGGACCGTAGGAACCGTAACCGGTCCAGAAATCGCCATTGACGAGGTCGATGCACCAGGCTGCACCGGTGGATGGGCCGCATAATGCGTCGAGCCGGTGTTTATCGAGCAGGTCGCTCAATGTGCCGGCCACGCTATTGATTTTTTCCAGTGCCTCTTTGTATTCTTTCGTATTTAAATCGCCTTTCGCCTGGGACGTTTCGAAAAGCTCCTGACCGAAATACGGCATCACTTTTGCCTTGTTGGCCTTGTTATACGCAATAAGGCCTTCCAGCGACTTGATTTTCGCATTGGACTTGGACAAATAGCGGTTGATCCCATCCTTGAACTCATACTGCAACACCAGCGATTCCGCCCCCGGCAGCTGCTGCACCTTCATGTACTCGATTTCCACAATTTCGGCGCCGGCAGCTTTCATTTGTTCCAAAGCCTTAGCCAATAGGTCGTCTATTCCCTCATGCTTTTTCAGCATCGTCTTTTCGACTCCAATACGCTTGCCTTTGAGGCCATCGGCATCCAGGAACGCGGCATAATCCGTGGGTAGCTGCTGTGAGGCTGTATGTTGGGTAAGATCGGCGGGGTCCCGGCCGGCTATGGCCCCGAGTAGTGCGGCCGCATCGGCGACAGTCCGCCCGAATGGGCCGGCAGTATCCTGCGTTTTCGAAATGGGGATGACGCCGCTCCGGCTTACCAACCCGACGGTCGGTTTAATGCCGACGACGCCGTTCATCGACGCCGGGCAGGCGATGGAACCGTTTGTCTCTGTGCCTACCGCCACGGCACAAAGATTGGCGGCCACCGCCACCGCCGAGCCGGAACTTGATCCGCACGGGGATCGGTCCAGTACATAGGGGTTTCTTGTCTGCCCGCCGCGGCTGCTCCACCCGCTCGACGACCGTGTCGACCTGAAATTGGCCCATTCGCTGAGATTGGTTTTGCCCAGAATCACCGCTCCGGCTTCCCTGAGCCGCGTTACGAGAAACGCGTCTTTCGAAGCCACATTATCAAGCAGCGCCAGCGAGCCGGCAGTTGTTTTCATTTGGTCGGCGGTGTCGATATTGTCTTTAATGAGAACCGGGATGCCGTGCAGCGGCCCGCGGATTTTACCCGATTTACGCTCCTTGTCAAGCGAGGCCGCAATGCGCAGCGCGTCAGGGTTAAGCTCGATCACCGAAGCAAGTTTTGGTCCTGCCTTGTCGGTGCGGGCAATTTCGTCGAGGTAGTGATGCGTCAATGCTAACGAAGTAAGCCTGCCCGATTGCATGCGTTTGGTCATTTCGGCTACGGTCATTTCCGCATATACGGAGGGAGCGGGCTGCCAGGCAAATGCGGGCATGACGGCAAACACCCCCGCTGCCGAGCCAAGCCGGATAAAGTTTCTTCTTTTCATGAACGTGATTGGACAGGTTCTGTTTACCTGCAATATAGGAAGTCCTGTTTTACCGACGGGGAGGCGTCCCCGTGAGAATTTTCCAGATCCACATAATCAGGAGAAGGGGCGATATAATAATGGTAGTAAGTAGCGCGGCGGCACCGAGAATGGCGGCAAAAATAACTCTTAGTAAAGCCACAAAAAATTTACTCATGAATCAGGGCAAGCATGTTGGTGTAAAATTAATTTCATGTTCGGTTACATTTAGTGGGAAATGATTCTTGGCTTTGTAGAACCCTTGCTACTAGTCCTTTCAGGTTTGTAATAAAATGCCTGTAAAACATTAAATTATATCCTAAAATAAGCATATTTATTGGATTGGCACGGTTATTTTTTTAACTTTGATATATGAATTTTAGTATAAATAATTGCATTAGTATGAACTTCTTATCAAGCGTTGTTGGGTATTCCGGGAAGTTATTTTTTGCAACTATTATGTTTTTCGCGATGATTATTTCGACTGTTGTTTCCCTGCCATTCATAGGTGCAGGACTGATTAAAGATGCTATTAATGCACATCATCAACCTGAGGAGAGCAATTGGATTGACGAGTATAGCGATTACTAATATATAAGTACCGGAAGCGAAGGGGGTATGGACGGGAGGTCCGTACCCCCTTTCGTCGTTATAGCCCCTGGCACAAATTATCGCCGCAGCACGGCCCGCGAATTGCGCGAAATGGAGTAATTTGCCATGCAATTATTTGTATTTACTCCAATGTCTTCATTTCCAAAGCTTTCAGTCCCTCTGTTTCTTTTCTGCCTGGCCGCCGCTTTATGCCCGCTACATGCGCAGCAGATGCGCTACACTTTTGAAAAGGGGTTGATGGGCTCCCCTTTCAAACTCGTTTTTTACGCACCTAATGATTCGATTGCGAAGGTCGCGGCGGGTAATGCGTTCAAGAGGGTGGAGGAATTGAACGAGATTATGAGCGATTACCGCGACGGCAGCGAGATTAACCGGCTGTCGGCAACGTCCGGGAGCGGGAGATGGGTGCCGGTAAGCAAGGATCTTTTTGAAATATTGGCCGTTTCACAGGACATCAGTGCCAAAACGGGCGGTGTTTTCGACGCTACGCTTGGGCCGGTGGTGCAGATGTGGCGCCACGCGACCCGTAAAGGAATTTTCCCGCCCGACGAGGAGATCCGCGATGCGCTGGCGCGTACAGGCTATTCAAAACTGAAAATGGACGCCAGGTCGCGGAGTATTATGCTGACGCAGAAAGGCATGCGGCTTGATATCGGTGGTCTCGGCAAAGGGTATGCTGCCGAAGAAGCCATTAAGGAGCTCAAAAAACTGGGCATCACGTCGGCCATGATGGATGCGGGCGGGAAAATCGTCCTTACCGATCCGCCTCCGGGTTCGAAGGGCTGGAATATCAATGTGTCCAACGGCAGCGATTCGCTGAAAGCCATGCAACTGTCCAATGTGGCGCTCGCCACTTCCGGCCCTACTTATCGCTTTATGGAATACAAAGGTGTTCGCTACTCGCATATCGTTGATCCTAAAACAGGTATCGGCCTGCTTTTTCACGTTCGCACGACGGTCATCTCCCCCGACGGAACGGTGGCGGACGCGCTGGCGACAGCATTCAGCGTGGCGGGCATTAAAAGGAGCAAAAAATACCTCAAACACTTCAAAGGCAGCAGGGTGTGGCTCGTCGAAAAGCAAGGCGAGCGCACGGCCGAGTGGAATATGCTTGAATAGGAAGTGATAAGAATTGGATAAAACTGGTAAATATTAGTTTCAAATGTATATTTTAAATGGTTGTTTAAACTTTTCATTTAAAACATTTGGCATTGTTATTTCTATTGCACAACTTTGATCCGTTGATTCAATTAAGCAGCTGCAATCATTAACAAAAACCTAACACACCAGAATCGTGAAGTGCGTTACAGAAAAAAGTGAGGATAAGATAAGGGAGGCGGCAAAGCGTGTTTTTCTGAAGAAAGGTTTTGACGGCACTACCTCGCGTGATATCGCGAAGGAAGCTGATATGAATATTGCATTGACGAACTACTATTTCAGAAGCAAGGAGAAGTTGTTTCTTGAAATTTTCAAAGATGTGCTGGAAGAATACTTTCAGAACATGCTCGCGATCCTGAACAAGGACATTGATATAAAAACCAAGATCTCGGAGATTATCGACAACGACTTCGAAATGATGAAAAAGGAACCCGACCTGATAATTTTCATCATGAACGAGATCCACAAATCACCGCAAAGACTTTTTCCGGATATGTCGATTTTCAGGCAGGTCAGGGAGACTTATTTCAAAAAGCAGTTGGAGGAAGGGGCGGCCAACGGGACATTGCGGCCCATGCAGCTCGAAAATATCCTTCCACTGATCAAATGCGGCGTCGAGTTTATTTTTATGGGGAAAGAAATCCATAAGGAGCTTTTCGTGATGACCGACCCGGATTTCGAGAAATACGCGGAAGAACAAAAGGAGCACATTAAGGCGATGGTGTGCAACTATCTGGTGATCGGGTAGCCATTTTTTTTGCCACTTCATTAAACAAACATTTAAAATAAACATTTGTTCTAGCCATGAAACACCTGTTCCATGTCACGGGGATGTTATGCCTGATGCTTTTTCAGCAGACCCAGGCGCAACAGTACGACCTCAACCAATTGCTGGACCTGGCCATGAAAAACGATTTCAGTGTTCAGGCCGCGCGGCTCGATGAAGCCAAAACGAATGCGAAGATCGACGAGGTGCGCGCTGGACTGTTGCCCAGCCTGAACGTGTCGGGGGACTACAAGCGGTATTTCAAAATTCCGGGACAAGTAGTGCCAGCCAGCGCATTCGGCGGACCGGAAGGGCAGTTCAGTACGCTCGCATTCGGATTACCCTATAATCTTTCGACAACCGCGCAAGTGACTCAGGCACTGTATAATCCGTCGGTGAAATATGCATTGAAAGCGGCTAACCTGAATCGCGAGCTGACTTCCCTGAGTACCACGCGGACAAAAGAGGATGTTGCCTACAATGTGACGGATGCCTATTACAACCTGGTTACCGTGGCCCAGCAGATGGCGTTTCTGGATAGTAACCTTATTTCGCTGGATAGACTTTACAAGGTTTCCGCCCTGCTTTACCAGAATAAACTTGGCCAGCGCGTGGATGTGGACAGGATATTGATTAACAAAACTTCCACTGAAACACAGCAGGCGACGCTGAGAGATACTTACAATCAGCTGGTCAACCTTTTGAAATACTACACTGGAATCCCCCAAAATGATACGGTGCGTATATTAGTTGGCGTTCGTAATGTGACGCTGCCGGATTATGCCGATTGGGATAAGACGAGGCGTACGGATGTGGCTTTGCTTCAAAAGCAAAAGGATCTTAACGAGTTGCAGGACAAGAATATACGCTCCGGGCTGATCCCCACTGTGAATGCCTACGGCGTGGCGAATATGGCGTTCTACGCACAGGGCGGAGAAAACTCGACCTTCCAGGACGTGCCCGGTTACTGGGCGGGTTTGCAACTCAACTGGAATGTATTCGACGGGCTGGCTAGGAAAGCGAAACGCAGTCAAAACCAGATCGACCGGGAGAAACTCGACGTTCAGTTGAGGCAGGTGCGCGAGGCCATTCAAATGGAAGAAAACAATGCGCGGAACAAGTTCGGCGTGGAGCAAAAGAACATCCATGCCAAAAAGGAGCAGGTAGCGCTTGCGGAGCGGGTTTACAAGCAAATCCAGCTTCAATTTAAAGAAGGTACCGTATCGCTCACCGACGTAATACAGGCCGAAAACAGCCTTCTCGATGCCCAAAGCAATTACCTGACCTCGCTCGTACAAATCCTGAAAGCCGAACTCGAATGGAAAAAAGCGACGGGGCAACTGGTTCAGAAATAAAGATACTTCATCAATAATGCCATCTTCATCAACAGACAGGCACTTCATCAACAGCTAAAAATTAATGAGTGAATGTGCGAATGAGTGAATGTTGCTTGTTCTCTCGTCGCCTTCGCTCGGATTTTCACTCCAAGGTATTCACTCATTCACAATTCACTCATTCAACACTCATGAAACGTCTATTCATCTTCCTGGGAATTATTGCCGTACTAGGGCTTACTGCGGCGAAGTTGCTGAGCAACAAGGAAAAAACAGAGCAAAAAGTATATGTACCCGACCCTGACCCCAAGGTAGGGGTGAAGGTAGCAGTGGCTGAACTACGCGATCTTTCACAGGAATCGGGGTTTTTGGGATCGTTTGACCCAAACCGGAAGGCTGAAATCCGTCCCCAGGCAGGTGGCGAGATCGTGAAACTCAATGTAGAAGTAGGGCAGCACGTGGCCGCCGGGCAATTGATCGCTAAGATCGACGACGAGCAGCTGCATTACCAGGTGGAGGCTTTGCAAGTGACATTGGAAGGTTATCAGAATGACTTGAAACGCTACGAAGCGTTGGTGAAAGGCGACGCGGTTCCTGCGGTGAATGTCGAAAGGACGGAGTTGAGCATCCGCAGCACGCAGGCGCAAATCAAGCAGTTGAACAAGCAAATCAAAAACACCAGCATTATTGCGCCGTTTGGCGGAATTATCACTGCCAAAATGGTGGAGAAAGGCTCGGTAGTGAGTCAGGGAACACCGATCGCCGAGATTACTGATATTTCTTCACTGAAATTGGTTGTGAATATTCCTGAGAAATCGGTGAATGAATTCAGGACAGGTAAAAGCATTTCCGTACACACGGATGTATACCCGCATGCGAACTTCAATGGCCGGGTGACGATGGTTGCCGCTCAGGGCGACGAGGCACATAACTATCCTGTGGAAATTACTGTGCAGAATTCATCAACCAATCCATTGAAAGCGGGCATGTATGGCTCGATCGCAAGCGCGGCGCGCGTGAAGGGCGAGGCATTGGCGGTACCTCGGCAAGCGATCATGGGCTCGGCGAAGCAGCCGCAATTGTATGTGGTTGAAAACGGCAAGGCCGCATTGCGCGACGTAGCGGTAGGTGCAACCACGAACGAATACTATGAAATTACCAAAGGCCTGAAAGCCGGGGACCAGGTCGTGACCAGCGGGCAGATCAACCTGCAAAACGGGACATCGGTTATCGCACAGTAAACACTTCATCAATAAGCTCATGAAATTCATTGAAACCATATTGAAGCGCCCGTCGATGATCATCGTGCTTTTCGCGATCCTGTTCATTGGCGGTCTGGTTTCCTATAACCAGCTTAGCTACGTGCTGCTGCCGGAATTCTCCGTTCCGACCATCACCATTACAACATTATATCCAGGCGCGGCGCCGACGGAGGTAGAGGCCGAGGTCAGCAAGAAGATAGAAGACGCGGTGTCCGGCCTGGATAATATCGAAGACGTGACTTCCAAATCGATGGAAAGTGCGTCGCTCGTGATCGTGCAGTTTAAGGCGGGTACCGACATCGATAAGGCATTGGAGGATGCCCAGCGCGATGTGAACAATATGCTCAGCGACCTGCCCGACGACGCCGAGACTCCTTCATTATCCAAAATCTCGCCGAGCGACCAGCCCATTATGCAGCTGCTTGCGACTTCGAGCCTGCCCAATGAAGTTTTTTATCAACAGGTAGAAGACAAATACCTGCCGATGTTGCAGCAGATAGAAGGCGTGGCCGAGATTACGATGACCGGCGGCGACCAGCGGGAGATCCGTGTTAATGTAAATAATGATAAACTGCGTTTCTACGGACTATCGCTTTTGCAGGTAACACAGGCCATTAACCAGGCCAACCTTGATTTCCCGACCGGGAAAGTGAAAAGCACGTCGGAGAACATGACCTTGCGGCTAGCCGGTAAATTCGCCTCACTCGACGATATCCGCAACCTTGTCATCACATCGCCGGTAAACAATAGCCCGATCCGGGTAGGCGACGTGGCCGAGATCACCGACGGCCTGACCGACGCCGAGAGCATCAGCCGGTACAATGGCGGAAACGGTATTGGTTTGTTTATCAAGAAACAATCCGATGCAAATGCCGTCGAGATCAGCAAATCGGTACAGGCGAAGCTGGCTTCCATTGAGAAGGCCAATGCCAAAGACAAAATTAAATTCGCGATCGCTTACGACAGTTCGATATTTACGCTGGAATCGGTGGAAGCGGTAACGCATGATTTGGTGATCGCGGTAATCCTCGTCGCCGTGGTAATGCTGCTGTTCCTGCACAGCTTCCGGAATGCATTCATCGTCATGGTTTCGGTACCTGCTTCGCTCATCGCCGCATTCCTTTTTATGTACGTAATGGGCTATTCGCTCAATCTGATGACGCTCCTTGCGCTTTCGCTCGTGATCGGTATCCTGGTCGACGACTCGATAGTGATCCTGGAAAACATCCAGCGGCATTTGGAAATGGGGAAAAATGCCTGGGATGCTACCATCGACGGCGTTACAGAGATCGGTTTTGCTGCATTAGCCATTACGCTCGTGATCGTGGTCGTTTTTGTGCCGATTACCTTTGTGAATTCGGTGATTGCAGATCTTTTGAGGCAGTTTTCATTGACGGTTGCCTTTGCTACAATGGTCAGTTTGCTCGTGAGTTTTACATTAACTCCCTGGATGACGTCCAATATGGCGAAAGTCGAACGTCTTAACCCAAAAAATCCGGCGCAAGCTTTCCTGATCTGGTTTGAAAAAGGTTTGACAGCAATCACAAAATGGTACCACGGCTCCCTGGAATGGGTGCTAGGGCACAAACTGGCTTTCTCGGGTATATTGGTGGCGATCGTGGTCATGACCGGCTGGGTAATGGGCCTGGGTATTATCGGTTCGGAATTTGTGGCGGAAGGTGATCAGGGTAAGTTCCTGCTCACGATGAAACTCGATAAAAGTGCCTCATTGCAACAGAATAACCTCACCGCGCGAAGCATTGAAGACTACCTCCGCAAAAAGCCGGAAGTAAAAACGATTTTCGCGAACGTCGGTGGTGCAAGTACCGGTCTGAACAGTTCAGGACGTGGCGAGACCAACCGTACGGAGCTTACAGTGGAGCTTATACCAGTAAAAGAACGCAAGAATGCACAGCCGACAGAGGATTATATGCTCTCGGTACGTAAGGAACTGGAACAGAAATTCGCGGGAGTGGAATTCAATTCGGCAGCTATCGGGATGGTAAATTCAGGAACTGCGCCTATTGAAGTATTCCTCAGCGGCGACAACCTCGATAAAATCCTGGCCGCGGCAAATGACCTCGCCAATCGCCTCCGGAAAACCCCGGGAGCAAACGACGTCAACGTCTCGGTAGAGGCTGGTAACCCCGAGGTGCGCGTGGATATCGACAGAGAAAAGATGGCAAAATTGGGTCTGGATATTCAAACCGTGGGTGCAACCATGCAAAATGCATTCGCCGGTAACGACGATTCTAAATTTCGCGATGGGGGAGAAGACTACGATATCCGCATTATGCTCGACGCATTCGACCGCAAGAACCCGGAGGATGTGAAGGCGATTACATTTTACAGTCCGGTGGCTAAGCAATCCGTGCAGCTTGCACAGTTTGCGGATGTAACCCTGAGTACCGGTCCGAGTATTGTTGAGCGCAAAAACCGTCGCTCATCCGTCACAGTCACCGCCAATACATTAGGGATTGGATCGGGAACTTTGGTGAGTAATATTCAGGCCGGTTTAAAGGAAAATCCGCTCCCGGACGACATTATACTTACCTGGGGCGGTGACGCTAAGAATCAGAGCGAAGGCTTTGGTTCATTGGGGCTGGCGATGTTGGCGGGGCTCATGCTCGTGTATTTCATCATGGTGTTGCTCTACGACAGTTTTGTGTACCCATTTGTCGTGCTGTTTTCGATCCCGGTTGCGGTGATCGGCGCGCTGCTGGCGCTGGCATTATCGTCGTCGAACATCGGAATATTCGCGATGCTTGGTATGCTGATGCTGATCGGCCTCGTAGTGAAGAATGCGATCCTGATCGTCGATTTTGCCAATCAGCAAAAGGCATTGGGTGTGCCATTCCGCCAGGCCATTCTCATTGCCGGCGAAGAACGCCTCCGGCCGATCCTGATGACCACGATCGCGATGGTGATCGGGATGGTGCCGATAGCCACCGCAACAGGTGCCGGGGCCGAATGGAAGAACTCGCTCGCATGGGTACTGATCGGCGGTTTGACCAGCTCGATGCTCCTTACAATCTACCTGGTGCCGATGGCATATTATCTGGTTGACAGGCTGGGAGAAAAATGGAACGCGTGGCGTGCGAAGCCGGGGAGGGTACAGGAAAGCGTTGTAGTGGAAGAAATTTAAAGAAACTGAGTCTGGTAACATGAAAAAATTAATGTTTTGTCCGGTAACTTTAACTTCTTCCTGCAAACGCAAAGTCGGTCAGAGCTTGACGGTTACAGGTCCGGGCACGGAAACGGGGCAAAACATTTTTTTTCTTTTTACCCGAAAAATACAAAATGAACGGGTATTTTAATGAACTAGTCGGCCCGGGATTGGGTTTACCTCTTAACCCGAAATGTTGCCGAATCAAAATATGAGTTTCTCAATGGCAGAAATTTATTATTTAAAGGCAATCGATGACGGGTCAACAAGCCAAAAAATCCAAATATCCAGACTCACGATCTAATTGTACTAACATGGGAATTAAAAGCTACAATACCAACTGACTTGCCTGATGTCTTTTATCAGGCCGCAGCCTGATGCCGGTAGGCACCCCACTAAAACAAGCTGTTGATTCTGACACAAATTACTATGGGTAAAATCTTAAATAATCGCATTGCCGAATTCAAAGACCCGGCGATTGCAAGAGCAAAAGGTGTATATCCTTTTTTCAGACCGATCGAGTCCGGACAGGATACCGAGGTTATTATTAACGGGAAGCCGGTCCTGATGTTCGGGTCCAACTCCTACCTGGGACTTACATCCCATCCCTACATCATCGAAGCCTCGCAAAAAGCGGCCCAGAAGTACGGAACAGGCTGCGCGGGTTCGCGCTTCCTCAACGGAACCCTCGATATCCACGAGGAGCTGGAACGTCGCCTGGCTAAATATGTGGGAAAAGAAGGTGCAGTATTGTTCAGCACCGGTTACCAGGCCAATTTGGGCGCATTATCATGTCTCACCGGCCGGAACGATTACCTCATCCTCGACGAAAGCGACCACGCGTCCATTATCGATGGAAGCCGCCTGTCGTTCTCGAAAGTGATCAAGTATGCGCACAACGATATGAACGACCTGCGCAAAAAGCTAAGCCTGCTGCCGGAAGAGGCAGTGAAGCTGATCGCTACCGACGGGATTTTCAGTATGGAAGGCGATATCGTAAAATTGCCCGAACTGAATGCCATCGCTCAGGAGTTCGATGCGACGGTGCTCGTTGACGACGCGCACAGCCTCGGGGTGATCGGTGATAAAGGAGCGGGAACAGCCTCTTATTTTGGCCTTACCGAAACGACCGACCTTATTATGGGAACATTCAGCAAATCGCTGGCTTCCCTGGGCGGGTTTATCGCCGGTGACGCTGCTACGATCGATTACCTGAAACACCGCGCGCGCTCGCTCATGTTTAGCGCGAGCATGACGCCCGCATCCGTGGGAAGCACATTGGCTGCTTTGGACATTATCGAAACAGAGCCGCACCACATGGAGCGCCTTTGGGCCAATACAAGATACGCGAAAGAGTTGCTGCTCGTGAATGGTTTCGACCTGGGTGCAACCGAAAGCCCGATCCTGCCGCTGTATATCCGCGACAACGAGAAGACTTTCATCATGACACGTAGATTGCAGGACGAGGGGATTTTCGTAAACCCGGTGGTTTCACCAGGGGTACGCCCGGAACAGTCGCTGATCCGTTTCTCGCTGATGGCTACACATACATTCAGCCAGATCGAGGAAGCAGTCGACAAAATGTCCCGCATTTACCGTGAGGTTTGTCCTGACGCAATTATCGAAAGACAAAGACTATGACCCGCATAGCCCCCGTAAGCACTCCGAAGGAATTAGGCAAGTTCATTGATTTTCCGCATGATCTGTATCAGCACGATCCGAATTATGTACCGGAATTGTTCATTGCTCAAAAAGACATGCTCACACCGGGTAAGCACCCGTTCCATGAGCATTCGGAGGTGAAACTATTTCTCTCCTACGACGGAGACAAGGTGAACGGAAGGATAGCGGCGATTTATAACACGAACCACAATGCGTTTACCAATCGGAAGGACGGCTTTTTCGGCTTTTTCGATACGGTAAATGACCAGAAGGTGGTGGATGCGCTTTTGAAAGAAGCCACGGCCTGGGTGAAGCAAAAAGGGGCTGACACGCTTGTCGGGCCGGTTAATTTGTCAACCAATGAAACCTGCGGTCTGCTGATCGAGGGTTACGACCGGCCGCCAATGGCGATGATGCCTTACAATGCGCCTTATTATCTGCCATTGCTGGAAAAGGCCGGTTTGACGAAGAAGACCGATTTGCTGGCCTACGAAATCAATGTGGCGGATTCCAATGACAAGTCGGTGCGGATGATCGACGCATTGGAGGAAAGGCTCAAAAGAAGCGGTATCACGATCCGGCAGGTGAATCTGAAAGATTTCAAAAATGAAGTCGTAAAGATCCGGGAAGTGTACAACAAGGCGTGGGACAAAAACCTGGGTTTTGTACCGACTACCGAGGCGGAATTTGATTACCTGGCCAAGGACCTGAAAATGATCCTTGACCCGAGGTATTGTCTGGTCGCTGAAAAAGACAATGAACTGGTAGGATTTATACTGGGTATTCCCGATATCAACCAGATTCTGATCAAAATCAAGCGCGGACGTTTGTTGCCGACCGGGATTTTTAAGTTACTGTTTGGTAAAAAGAACATCACGCGCATCCGCGTGCTTACGCTCGGGGTGATCGACGGTTACCGCAAAATGGGTATCGAAGCCTGTTTGTATGGCCGCATTATCAAGAACACCTACGGCACCAAAGTGACGGGCGGAGAATGCTCATGGATGCTGGAAGAGAATTACCTGATGAACCACGCCATCGAGCAGATCAACGGGAAGCTGTACAAACGGTACAGATTGTTTGAGAAACCGATATGAAGGAAAAGCTATTCATAACAGGGGCCAGCGGATTTATAGGTTACCACCTGGTAGCGGCGGCACTCGAAGCGGGCATGGAAGTCCATGCGGCGGTGAGGCCGAGCAGCGACCTGAGTTTCCTCAAAAAGCTTAATGCCGATGCGCCAGACCTCGTGTATGTGAATGCTGATTTCAGTTCCAAAGATAAATTGACGAAGCTGCTGGAAGATGGAGGATATGCCTACATCATCCACGCGGCGGGAGTGACCAAAGCCAAAACCGCTGCTGCCTATAACCTGGTCAATGCGGAATATTCGCTGAATCTGGCGCAGGCTGCCGTGTCTGCGGATATTCCGTTGAAGCGGTTTGTGTTTTTGAGCAGCCTCGCGGCATTAGGCCCCGCGGTTTACAATGCGGCCCAGCCGATCACAGAAGAAACCTTGCCTGTTCCGGTGACGGATTACGGACGAAGCAAGCTTTTGGCTGAGCAATACCTGAAAACAGTAATTGGCCTGCCGCTGAGCATTATCCGCCCGACAGCAGTGTATGGCCCCGGCGAAAAGGACTTGTTCGTCCTTTTTAAAACACTCAGCAAAGGGCTCGATGCCTACATTGGCAAAGGCCCGCAAAGGTTGAGTTTTGTGTATGTAACAGACCTCGTGACGGCTACTATGGCCGCATTGAGGGAAACGGAGAAAGAAATAACGGTTTACAATATCTCGGACGGACAGGTATACGACCGTTACGCATTGGCAGACCAGTTCAGGGCCATCAGCGGAAAGCAGATTTTCCGCACGCACCTGCCGCTGCTGCTCGTCGAAACGATCGCCAGGCTCCTGGATCTTGTTTATGCAAATTCATCAACAACACCGGTTTTGAACCAGGAAAAACTAAAAGAACTCACAGCCCCTAACTGGATCTGCAGCATAGATGCAGCCCGAACTCGCCTGCATTACCAACCGCAATATAATCTGCACCGAGGCCTCGCAGAGACATTGACCTGGTATAAGGAGAATAAGTGGCTCTAACTAGCGTACCCGCTTGATCATGCGCTACGGCCGGCAAATCTGTCGGTGTGGTTGAAGCGTACATGATTTCAAAACAAGCAGGGCAGCCAAAACACGTGACGAACGTTCCAACATGAAAGCAATCAGTAAGTCGATATGGCTATATATACTCGTGGTGATCAGCATTGTGCAGATCGGCGCGGGCGTGGCCAGCGCACAGTCGACGACAACTATAAAAGGTACCGTTACAGACGCGAAGACAGGTGAAACCCTGCCGTTCGTGTCGATCCTGATCCCGGGAACAACCATGGGGACAGCCTCCGATGCCGAAGGCCGTTACGCATTGACATTGCGTGAAGACCATGCGACGATCAAATTCACTTATGTAGGTTATATGGCCGTTGAAAAGCCGATCAAACCGGGTGTGAGCCAGACGATCGACGTGAAGATGGCTGTGGACGCTTCCATGCTGAAAGAGGTGACCGTTAAAACAAAAGCCCGCTACCGGAACAAGGACAATCCGGCGGTACAGCTCATCCGCGAGGTAATCGCGCACAAGGATGAGAACAAGCCTTCGGGCAACAATTTTTTGGAATACGAACAGTACGAAAAGATTTCGCTCGCATTGAGCAACCTTTCCGACGATTTCAAGGATAAACGCATTTTTAGGAATTACCAGTTTTTGTTCAAAAGCCAGGATTCCACGGCAATGGGCGGCAAGAATATGCTTCCGGCCTACATTCAGGAGAAGCTTTCCAAAGTTTACTTCCGCAAAAACCCCTACAACAAGAAACAATACGTGCTGGCCAACCGCCGGGCCGAATTCGATGCGAAGTTTGTGGATAACGACGGTTTGAGCGCCTATTTCAACCGTTTGTATGAGGATATCAATATTTACGACAACGATATCTCCATCGCCACGAACCTGTTGCTGAGCCCGATCGCGAACTCCGCACCGACATTCTATAAATTCTTTATCCGCGATACGATCAAAACCGCCGATCCGTGGCTGATCGAGCTGGGTTTCGTTCCACGGAACAAGACGGATATGCTTTTTGAAGGGAAACTGTACGTTACCCTCGACGGCAAATATGGCGTGCAGAACGCTTACCTGACCGTCAACAAGGACATTAACCTGAACTTCATGCGCGACCTCGAAGCGCGCCTGGAATTCGAGAAAGGTGTCGATGGCCGCTATTTCATGAATAAGTCGACGCTCGCGATGGAATTTGCGCTGGGCGAGAAGAACGGCGGCTTGTATGGTCAGCGGACGGTGAATTTCAAGGATTATACCATCAACCAGCCGCGGCCGGATAGCATTTACCGAGGCCCGGGCGAGGAGATCGTGTATAATCCGGAGATCAAAACGAACGAATCATTCTGGGCCAGCAAACGGCACATTCCGCTGGAACGCACCGAGCTGGACATTTACAAGAATATTGATACGCTCCAGACCATCCCTTCTTTTAAACGGACGATGGACATTGCGACGCTGTTCCTGTCGGGCTACAAGTCGTTCGGTGCAGTGGAGATAGGGCCGGTGAATACATTTTACAGCTTCAACCCGGTGGAAGGTTTCCGTCTCCGCTTCGGTGGCCGTACCACTACCGACCTGAGCAAGCGGGTGTATTTCGAAACTTATGCGGCTTACGGTTTCAAAGACCGTAAATGGAAGTACTTTTTGAGTGGTACCTATTCATTCAATAATAAATCCGTATACCACTTCCCGCTGCATTACATCCGTGCGAGCTTCCAGCGCGATACCAAGATCCCGGGCCAGGAGTTGCAGTTTGTGCAGGAGGACAACTTCCTGTTGTCGTTCAAACGCGGGGATAACAACCGCTGGTTGTACAATGATATTTATAAACTGGAATACGTGCGTGAGTTTGAGAGCCGGTTCTCCTATAAAATCGGTTTTACCCAATGGAGGCAAACTCCCGCGGGCGTGCTGCGTTATGAGCGCCTGAACGAGGGCGGCGAGCTCGAAAACGCGTTTACTTTAAATAATACCGAAGCAAACGTGGAGTTTCGTTATGCGCCGCACGAGCAGTACTACCAGGGCAAGTTGTACCGAACGCCGATCATCAACAAATACCCGATTTTTACATTGCGCTATAATGCGGGTTTGAAGGGGGTTTTTGAAGGAGAAAACAATTACCATAATGTGGCCTTGAATATCCAGAAACGGTTCTATCTGTCGCAGTTCGGTTTCGCGGATATTACAGCCGAGGGCGGTTATATTTTTGGGAAACAAATACAATTCCCGCTGTTGACGATCCACCGAGCCAACCAGACTTACGCATACCAGCTGAATTCATATAACCTGATGAACTTCCTGGAATTCGCGAGCGACCATTACGCGAGCCTGGACGTACAGTATTACCTGAACGGCTTTTTGTTCAACAAGATACCATTGCTGAAAAGGTTGAAACTGCGCGAGGTAGTGAGTTTCAAAGGCTTGATGGGCGGCTTGCGAGACGAGAACAATCCGGCATTCAACCCGTCGCTCTACCGCTTTGCAACCGATCAGGACGGTAAACCGGTTACTTACACATTGTCACGCGAGCCTTACATCGAGGGTAGCGTAGGTATTGCCAACATTTTCAAGCTCTTGCGAGTGGATCTGGTAAAACGTTTTACCTATCTCGACAACCCGAATGTTTCGGAATGGGGTATCCGCGCGCGGTTCAGGCTTGATTTTTAAGGCATTGATTTAAAAGGGACACTAATTATGAATTACGCAATCATAGCAGCAGGAGAGGGATCACGTCTGGCGAAGGAAGGTTTTACTTTGCCGAAGCCGATGGTGAGCCTGCACGGCGAAATGCTGATCGACCGGCTGATCGGGATTTTCATGCGGAATAATGCAGAGAAAATTATGGTGATCGTCAACGAGGAATCGCCGCTGCTGGAAATGCATTTGATGGGCATGAGCGAAAACCTGCCTGTTCAAATTGTGAAGAAAACGACACCGAGTTCGCTGCATAGTGTTTACGAGTTGTTCAAAAGCGACCCGGAGCTGAACGAAGTTTGCCTGACAACGACCGATACCGTTTTCCGCGAAGAAGAATTCAGCGCATTCATCACCGAGTTTGCTGACAATAAGGATCTGGAAGGCCAAATGGCCGTGACTGCATTCATCGACGACGAAAGTCCTCTCTATGTGGCAGTTGACGACGACGACCGCATTACCGCCTTCACCGACGACAATAGTACCGATACCCCGTTTGTTTCAGGCGGGATTTATTGTCTCAGGCGGAAAGCGATCGAAACCGTGAATGTGGCCGTAGAAAACGGCGTGAGCCGGATGCGGAACTTCCAGCGGCAGCTCGTAGCGGATGGCTTGCATTTGAAAGCCTATCCCTTTACCAAAATCGTGGACGTGGACCACGTGAGCGACATCCAGACGGCGGAGCTGTTCCTGAGCGGTGAAATGGCTTTTTAATATAAAACATTGACACACACTCGACTGACACCAATTTATTACTAACAGACCGGGGCGTTTTGCCGGTCAACACCATACATGAACGAATTAGAAATTCTGGGCGTGCACCGTAACAAGAAGTTTTCGCCCAACCATATCGGGAACGACGATGCGATTTTTTCCCAGACGGCCAAAGAGCTTGAAAAACTGGGATGCCGCATTACCATCTGTTGTGAAGATGAGTTTCTGGCGATGGAAACAGTGAATTACAGCAAGATTTTTACCATGGCGCGCCAAAAGCAGGTCGTGGCCAGATTGCAGGAACTGGAAAGGAACGGCACGCAGGTTTTGAACTCCGCATTCGGCATTGAGAACTGCTTCCGTACCAACCTGACCAATGCATTGAATAATGCTCATATCCCCGTAGCGGACAGCTACATCGTACCGACCGATTATCAGGGAGATGAGGTTTTTGATCAGATCAAAGGAAAAGGTTACTGGATCAAAAGAGGCGATTTCCACGCCATCCATAAGGAAGATGTGTCGTTTGCCGCATCGCGCGAGGAAGCCAAGGAGATACTCAGGGAATACGCATTGCGCGAAATTCCCGACGCGGTGATCTCCCAGCATTTGATCGGTGACCTGGTGAAGTTTTACGGGGTGAGGGGTACGGATTTCTTTTTCTGGTTCTACCCGTACGACGCCAATCACCACAAATATGCGGAGTACCAGCAGATCAACGGTAATTCGGTGTATTACCCGTTCAGCGCCGAAGGTTTGCAGAATACCGCGAACGAAGCGGCAGGGGTAGTGGGGATCGATATTTACGGGGGCGATGCCATTATTGGGAAGGACGGCGATTTCCGCATCATCGACCTCAACGACTGGCCCAGTTTCGCACCGTGCCGGGATCAGGCCGCGGGGCATATTGCCGGTCGGCTTTACCAACGTTTTTTGAATAACAACTAATGGAGACAACCACCACACCCCGCCCATTGGCAGAAGAACCTGAAAAGACCTCGGCATTCGAGCATTCGTTGAAATCGAACGATACCGAGGAGCAGATCGATATCTGGTTTTACAGGCCGATCGGTTACCAGATCGCATTGTTTTGCGCGAAGGTGGGTATTCGTCCGAACCCGGTGACGATCATCAGTATTTTTTTCGGCGTGGCGGCGGGGATATTGTTCTATCCGCAGAATCTTTGGATCAATGTGATCGGGATGCTCTCGCTCATGTTTGCTAACTCGCTCGACAGTGCCGACGGCCAGCTCGCGCGGATGACGAACGACAAGAGCCGTTTCGGCCGCATTCTGGATGGTGTTGCCGGTGATTTCTGGTTTATCGCCATTCATATCGCGATCTGTTTGCGGAGTATGGAAGAGGGGTGGAGCGCGTGGATATGGGTGCCGGGCGTGGTAGCGGGTGCGTCACATATGATCCAGTCGGCCATGGCGGATTACTACCGCAACGTCCATTTGTTTTTCATCAAAGGCACCAACGGCAGCGAGCTCGACAATAGCCGCGATTTGCAAAGAGAATATGATGAAATGAGCTGGACGCGGCAGTTTGGTATGAAAATCGTAGCGAGGCTGTATTTGAACTATACCAAAGAGCAGGAGTTTTTCTCTCCCAAATTGCAGAAGCTGCTGGCGGTCGTGAAGGAAAAGTATCAAAACGGACTACCTGCGAAACTCATTACCGATTTCCGTGCGCAGAACAAGCCATTGATGAAATATACCAATATCGTCCAATTCAACACCCGGGTGATATTCCTGTTTCTGTGGCTGTTTCTTGACCAATCATGGATCTATTTCTTTTTTGACATATTCATCCTCAACCCGATCCTGATTTACATGGTCGTGAAGCAGGAGCAGGTGAGCAACCATTTTTACAAGGAGATAACCGCCGGCAAATACAATGGGTAGCAAGGTGTACAAAGCCCTTTTCATGGCAATCGGAATTTTTTCGCTGGGCTATATGATCTATGGCACAGGGTTGCTCGTGATTTGGGAGAACATCAACAGGACGGGCATCTGGTTCCTACCGGTGATCGGCAGCTGGCTGGTGATTTACATCCTGAATGCCCTCGCATTCCGCGCGATCATCCGCGAGCCGCAACTGCCGGAGACGAACATGTCGTTCTGGGCCGTACTGCGGCTGACGATCTCGGGCTATGCGATCAACTACATTACGCCGTTCGTCGCATTGGGTGGCGAACCGTATCGAATCATGGAACTGAAACCGACGCTCGGCATTCAGAAAGCGACTTCGTCGGTGTTGTTGTACAGTCTGATGCACATGTTTTCGCATGTCATATTCTGGCTGGCTTCGATTGTACTCATCGTGGCGGTGGTTCCTTTGAGCGATGTAATGCTGGTAGGTTGCGGGATATTGCTGGTGGTAGGGCTGGTTTTGGGATATTGGTTTATTAATGTTTATAAAAAAGGCTTTACTGTAAGCACGTTCCGTTTGCTGGAAAAGGTACCTTTTGTTAAACACAAAGCCCGCGAATTCGCGACGAAGAATGCGGAAACACTTTACGAAGTAGACGAGCAGATTCGCGTTCTGTACTCGGATAGACGGAACGCATTCTACGCGTCATTGTTTTATGAGTTTGCGGGAAGGGTAATCGGCTGTCTGGAAATCTATTTCACGGCGCACGCGATCGGAATGGAAATGACATTGGCGCAGTCGCTGATCGTAAGCTCCGGCTCATCGCTGTTCGCGAACCTGATCTTCTTCTTCCCGATGCAGCTGGGGACCAGAGAGGGAGGATTGGCACTCGCATTAAGAAGTGTAGGTTTGCCCGCAGCGCAAGGGATTTTTATTGGGGTTGTTTTGAGAATAAGAGAGATAGTTTGGATTATCATCGGATTGGCCCTCATTAATAGAAAAACTAAAAACAGCCAGACTAGCAACACAGAACTAGCAGTGCCTGTTAACTAGTGATCCCCGGGCTAAAGTCCGGGCCAAGGGGATGGCTTTTGGGGGCAAAGCACAGACAAAATCAATTGCAGTCCTCTTTAGAGAACTGATAAAGAGATAGGATAATGATTAAAGGAATTTTATTTGATTATGGTGGCACAATTGACACAAATGGCTTGCATTGGGCCAATGTTTTGTGGGAGGCTTATCAGCATAATCATGTAAAGGTTGACAAAGAAGCATTTGCGAGTGCATACAAGTTTGGCGAGAGGGCATTGGCTATCCATCCGATCATCCAGCCGCATCATGTGTTTTATGATGTGCTGTTCCTGAAAGTAGAGCAGCAGTTTGGCTATCTGAAAGAAAACGGATATGAGTTGGACAGTCAGGCCATCGAGGCCATCGCCCGTGAATGCGACCGCGTCGCACGCACCAGTGTTGAAAAGGCAGCGCCCGTTCTCGAAAAACTGGCCGCCGAATACCCCCTCGTGATGGTTTCCAACTTTTACGGAAACCTGAATAGCGTTTTAAAGGAATTTGGCATTGCGCATTATTTCCAGGCTGTCGTCGAATCGGCAGTGGTCGGCGTCCGGAAGCCCGATCCCGCGATATGGCAGCTGGGCGTGGAGGCGCAGGGCTTTCTTCCGCACGAATGCGTAGCGGTAGGCGATTCGTATTCCAAAGACATTCTTGCCGCCAAAGCAACAGGTGCGAAGGCTGTATGGCTGAATGTAGCAGGATTCGAAGACAATACCGAAACGAAGGCATCGGTTGCCGATGCCGAAATTAAAGATTTTGCCCAGGTGGCTGACACCATTAAGAGCCTGGGCTAGTTATCACCTATAACCCAGGCCTTAAGGCTTGGGTTGAGACATCAGTACCATGTACGACATATGTACCATCGGGCACATCACTTTGGATAAAGTAGTTACTGCCCAGTCTGTCAAGTATATGCCCGGGGGCACTTCGTTCTATTTTTCGAAGGCGCTCCGGCAGTTCGACGTCCGCTATATGCTGGTGACTGCATTGGCCGAGAAAGAAAGCCATATCGTTGCCGGTTTGCGGGAAGAGAATATCGAGGTATTTTCCCAGAACAGCCCCTTCACAGTCTATTTCGAAAACATTTACAGCGCCAACCAGGATCACCGCGAACAAAATGTGCTGCACAAAGCCGCACCGTTCACCGTAGCGCAAATGCCGGCCATCGAAGCGAAATATTTCCACCTCGGCCCATTGCTTTCGGACGACATTACTGTGGACCTGATCAAAATGCTGGCCGGTAAAGGCAAGGTTTCTCTCGATATCCAGGGTTACCTGCGCTACGTGAAAGACCAGAAGGTTTTGTACAAAGATTGGGAAGATAAAAAGGAAGCATTGCCCTATATCCATGTTCTCAAAGCCAATGAGTTTGAAATGGAAGTGGTGGCTGGTACCAGCGACGTGATCGAAGGTGCGAAATATCTCGCCAATCTGGGAGTAAAAGAAGTCATCATTACGCTCGGCAGCAAAGGGTCGTTGATTTACAAAAACGATCATTTTTACCAGATCCCGGCATATAAACCGACCGACGTGGTAGACGCGACCGGCTGTGGCGATACCTACATGGCAGGCTACCTGAGCCAGCGCGTGAAGGGCGCAGGCGTACAGGAAGCGGGTGAGTTCGGTGCGGCGATGGCGACGCTGAAAATCCAGTCGTCGGGACCGTTCTCCGGGGATGCGGAGATGGTTCAGGAAGTATTACAGTACGGCGAATGCGACCGTGAAATGATCGCACAAGCCATTTTTTGAAAGTAGTTTATTAATAAAGTCATGAAATACGTACTCAACATTCTGATGGCGCTCAGCCTGACGCTTGTTTCGTATGCGGGAGGATTATCAGACAAGAAAGCCGGCACGGCCGCCGCGGAACCGGATGAATTTCCGATCCCGAACAACGTCCCCGGATTACTTTTTTACATTCAACGCGATCCGAATACGAATACAATCTGTTACCAGCTCAACGTCGACAAACAGGGAAAAATCAGCGAACGAAACCCCGTTAACACATTCTGGATCCGTTACCCGGAAGGCGGGATACGCAAGGAGCTCAATTATTTGCAGCGTAAATTTGCATATGGTATCAATTCGAAAGCGATTGGCAATGCTGCCTACGAGCTCCGTTCGGTAGCCTATTCCAAATTGCCGCTCTACCTGCGGAGGGATACGCGGAACGAATACCATGTTTATACCAGCATCGATAAGAAGGAGTGCATTCTCAGCAGGGTATTCATCCGGATCGACGGCGGTACTTTCTGGTCGCCAAACGTGCTCTACATCGAGCTGAAAGGCACCGAGATTGCTACCGGTAAAACCATTATTCAGCGAATAAAACCATCCTGACATGCCTAAAAACTATGTATCCAACGCAACGGAATCTTCAAGGATGTTTAAAAGCAACTTTCTTGAGGCATTCTCGAAGGTACATTACAGCGTGCCGCTTTTCATTTTCGTCCCGGTGATCAGCTACTTTTCCTGGAAAGCACTAGGCCCGGGGAATATGCTCTGGTACAATTTTGTAGGTACAGTACTCGGAGGCTTGTTCTTCTGGACATTCACCGAATACTTTATGCACCGGTTTGTATTTCATTTTACACCCCATGGCAAGTTTATGGAGCGAATCCATTTCATTTTCCATGGCGTGCATCATGACTATCCCAATGATGCCAAAAGGCTGGTAATGCCACCGTCGGTGAGCATTCCGCTGGCAACGGGTTTCTACTTTCTATTCACCGTTTTTCTCAGTGAATATTATGTAGCGGCCTTTTATTCGGGGTTTATGGCAGGGTATCTGTTTTATGATATGAGCCATTATGCGTTGCATCATGCCAATTTCAAATCCGCGTTCTGGAAGAAATTAAAGAAGCATCACATGCAACATCATTATTCGGATGCAAGTAAAGGTTACGGTGTAAGTTCAGATATTTGGGATAGAGTGTTCGACTCGAACGAAAGACGGCCCCAGAAATCTAACTCAATATAACTGTAACGTTAACTTATGAAGAACCTTGGAAGTGAGAATTCAGACCAGGTCTTCAAAGAAGAAATCACAAAAGTTTCGGACTTCAAGTTCGGGACCACGGTGGTCAATGTCTTTGATGATATGGTCAGCAGGTCAGTACCTTATTACAACGAGATGCAGCGGATGCTCGCCGAAATCGCTGCCGACCATGTGAAGGAAGGGACATTTGTGTACGACCTGGGTTGTTCAACCGGCACTACGCTGATTGGTCTGGACGAACTCATTCCCTCGGACATCCGGTTCATCGGGATCGACGAGTCGCAGGAGATGCTCGATAAGTGCGATTTGAAGCTTAAAGAGGCAGGTTTCGTAAGGCCTTACGACCTTGTACCGGGCGATCTGCACCAGCAGCTTCCTATTACCAATGGCTCTGTAGTGATCCTTTGCCTTACGCTGCAATTCGTAAGGCCCTTGTATCGCGAAAGGCTCCTGAAAAACATTTACGACGGATTGAACCCCGGCGGCGTGCTGCTGCTGGTGGAGAAAGTGCTGGCGGAAAGCAGCATATTCAATCGTGATTTTATTAAATACTATTACAACTACAAGCGACGGAACCATTACAGCGAGCTTGAAATTTCGCAGAAACGCGAAGCGCTGGAAAATGTACTGATCCCGTACAAGTTGTCTGAAAACATGCTTCTGCTGAAAGAGGCCGGTTTCGCGGACTGCGAAATTTTCTTCAAGTGGTACAATTTTTCAGGAATGATAGCACACAAAAAATCATGATCGCGATCGGTAACTTCTTTTTCAAGTACAGAAATAACCTGTTTATCATTCTGTACCTGCTGCTGTTTTTGCCGTCGCCGCAGCTTTTTTCGCCAGGGCAATTCGGCCCTGCCTATTATTTATACCCGGTGATACTGGGCTTGCTGGTAACATTTTCGGGGGAAATCATAAGGGGCGTCACCATTGGCCTCGCATACATTATACGTGGCGGGCGTGATAAAAAGGTGTATGCGGAAACCCTTGTAACCGAGGGCATTTTCAGGCATTGCCGGAATCCGCTGTATGTAGGTAATATTCTGATGTTGCTCGGCGTAGGCATTCTGGCCAATTCGCTGATCTACGTAGGAATCGTAATGCCGCTGTTTTTGTTTATATACCAGGCCATTGTGTTGGCCGAAGAGAACTTTCTGAGGAACAAATTCGGCACGCAGTTTGATGCCTATTGCAGTCGGGTGAACCGCTGGCTGATCAATTTCAGTGGTATTTCGGAAACGTTCAAAGACATGCGCTTCAATTACAAGCGCTGGCTTTTAAAAGAATACAATACATTGCTCGTGTGGCTGATCGGTATCGTCGCCATATTGATTTTTAAGTACCCGGAGATTATTCGGAATGCTGATAACCGGATTGTTGTTTTCGCGGGAATCGTGTTGGTACTCGGCGCATTGTACGCTTACGTCCGGCATTTGAAAAAGTCGGGAAAGATGACCGACAGCATCGCTTGAAAAACGCTATCCGAAAATACCCGCCTGGCACACTATTGGTCGCGCCCTCCTGAACCGCCCGATGAATTGCACTTATTGACAACCCCCTAATAATTTAAGCACCATGAATATTGTAATCGTAGGAGGAGGATTTGCCGGGGTGAACCTGGCGCTGGACCTTGCAAAAAGCAAGAAATTTGAGGTAACGCTGGTCGACAAGAACAATTACAACTTCTTCCCGCCGCTGATATACCAGGTCGCTACGGCCTTCCTGGAACCATCGAGTATTAGTTACCCGTTCAGAAAACTTTTTTCAGGAAAAGAAAATATTCACTTCCGGATGGGGGAGTTGCAAAAGGTGGTTCCGGGGGAGAATAAAATCATCCTCCACAACGGCGAGCTATCGTACGATTTCCTGGTCTTCGCAACTGGCGCAGAAACGAATTTCTTCGGAATGGAAAATGTGAAGCGGAACGCGACACCGATGAAGACCGTCGAGGATGCGATCAGTATGCGGAACAAGCTGCTGATGCAAATGGAACAAGCCACCCTAAGTACCGATCCTGCGGAGATCAAAAAGCTGCTCACGGTGGTAATTGCGGGCGGCGGGCCAACGGGCGTGGAAATTTCCGGTATGTTTGCCGAAATGCGAAACGGCATTCTCCGCAGGGAATACCCGGAACTGGCCGGAAAAGGCAGTGAAATATACCTGGTCGACGGCAGCGAGGCGTTGCTCTCGCCCATGAGCAAGGCATCGCAGGAGGATACCTATAAAGACCTCAGTAAACTCGGCGTGAAAATCCGCCTCAATACTCACGTGTCCGATTTCGTCGACGACAAGGTTTACTTTTCGGAAGGCGACAGCATCGAGGCGAAAACGCTCATCTGGGCAGCAGGAGTTACCGGCCGGGTGTTCGAAGGCATACCGCCGGAAGCTTACGGGCGCGGGCGCAGGCTGCTGGTAGATGCGTACAACAAAGTAAACAGTACCTACAATATTTATGCAATCGGCGACTGCTGCCTGCAAAGTACCGACGAAGGCTTCCCAACCGGGCATCCGCAGGTAGCGCAGGTGGCGATCCAGCAAGGCAAGAACCTGGCCCGCAACTTCGAACGGATCGCTGAGCACCGGCCATTGCATGCATTTAAATACAATGACAAAGGCTCGATGGCCATTATCGGCCGTGCCAAAGCAGTAGTAGACCTGCCCTCGCCCAAATGGCATTTCAAGGGCGTGATCGCATGGCTGGCGTGGCTTTTCATACACCTTATTGCGCTTATCAACCATCGTAACCGTATCAAAACGCTGTACAACTGGATGGTTGCCTATTTCACCAAAGATCAGTCCCTGCGAATGATCATCAAGCCCTCGGTAACGCAGGAAAAGGTCGAATCGGTTTAATGGAACCGTAATTCGACGTTTATCGTTGGCAGTTTGACAAAAAACACTGAATTTTAGTAACTGAAAGCCATCAGCGCATTCATTCAGTGTGCAAAAAACCAAATAATGGAACCGATCACTATTGATGTAACTCAAAACGCACCATACGGTCTCCAGAAACTTGACTCATCCATTTCTTTCAGGAGCTTTATCAGCTTTCTGGAAAGTAAAAGCGATCAGGAAGAAACGGTCAAAAAGACATTTTTCTCGCTGGTTCTCGACAAGCTGAAAGCCAATCCGGCTTTCAGCAAGGATATTCCGCTGTCAGAAGTCAACAACTATAAGGAAGAACTGAGTTTGATCTATGGCATGCTTATGCCACCTATCGCCAACGAAAAGGAAGTTTTCTGGGCGTTGAGTGTTCCCGTCAGTCCCGTGGTATTCTACGGCACTTCGGGCTTTTACAGCCTGCTCTTTCAGCAGGATGGCAATATCAGGTGCGACCTCATCGAGGACCGGGGCGTCAACTACAAGCAGAAATTGCAGATGCTTTATTCCTTCATTCTGGAAAAGCTCTACCATTTTCCCCCGTTGCACCACCCCGACATGATCATTACTTTGATGGACGACGCCTCGGGCCTGCAAAAGTATTACCGGGCGCACATCGACAATCGTTTTTGTGAAGTATATGCCAAAGGCAGTCTCCCCGAGCTTGATCTGGACACCTTGCGCTTCGATTTGCAGGAGAATTTTGATGTCAATGTGTTTTCAACCCTGCTGCCGCATAGCCTGTTTCATTTCGAAGGCTTTTCGGTAATCACGCTCACCGACGTTACGGCCGAGCACGCCGTCGAAAGTATCAAAAATACGATCCTCGACCGTGCGTCCTATGATCCCAAAACGTATTTCAACCACGTAGCAGGCGCATTGAAAATGTTGGTCGAAAACCCCGGTATCGACTTTGGCCTGATGGCAGTTCTGCGGGTCAATAACAAACTGGTGTTCGACCGGAGCTCTATCCTTTTCAGCAAGCTGATGAGCGCTGCGACCGAGAATGACGTCGCCGAGCAAACCTACCTGGATATGGCAACGCAGTACTTCGAGGCACCGAAAACGCTGCTATTGCGCAACCTGGGTATGGAAGACCCGAAAAAGCAGGACTTCATCCGCATTCTCCGGAACGACGGTGTGGAGGCGTATGCACTGCTTCCTGTTTACCATGATAAGCAAGTGGTAGGGGTCCTGGAAGTGTATTCCAAAGAGCAGAAATCGATCGATGAACGCCTGCTAGCAAAGCTGGATATCGCGCTGCCGTGGATCGCGCAGATGATGACGAACTACATCGATGAGTTCAATTTGCAGATCGATAATGTGATCCGCGACAAATTTACCTCCTTGCAGCCTGCCGTACAATGGCGGTTCCGCGAAACGGCCTGGCACTACCTCCGCGACAAGGCCCTTAACCCGCAAAGTGCTGAAATCGAAGGAATCCAGTTCAGGAACGTATTTCCGCTTTACGGCGCGATCGACATCCGGAACTCCACACTTGAAAGAAATGCAGCACTCAGGGAAGATCTCCGTCTTCAATTCAATGTATTGATAGAAACCTTTACTGTCCTTAAACAAAAACTCGGGTTCGGGCTGGCCGACGAGATGATCTTCAAATGCCGGAAATGGATTGCGGACATCACCGACGAAAGCACCGATAACGACGAAATGAAGATCCGGGACTTCCTCGAAAACGAGGCGCACCCGTTTTTGGAACATTTCAAAGAAGAAAGTCTGAAAATGTTCGGCTCAGGAGTAATGGATCCCGGAGAGCTGGTTCTGAGGAACCGCATCGACCAGTATTTCGAGATGATCGATGAGGATCATGGCTCGGCATTTGCCAACCGCCGTGAGCTTGAAGCGTCGATGCAGGCGATCAACTCGTCGGTTAACCTCTACCTCGATCTTTTCAGGAACGAAATACAGCAATCGTATCCGTGCTATTTCGAAAAATTCCGCACGGACGGTATAGAATACGATATTTACATTGGCCAGTCCATTGAACCGGAAAAGCGTTTCAGCGAACTTTACCTGAAAAACATTCGTCTGTGGCAGCTGACGACCATGGCTGCCATCGCGCGGATCACGCATTCGCTGATCCCGCAACTTGAAAAGCCGCTTGAAACCACCCAGCTGATTTTCATCAACTCGGGTAGCATCGATATCAGTTTCCGCGACGACGAGCGGCGGTTCGATGTAGAAGGCGCCTATAACATCCGGTACCAGGTGATCAAGAAACGGATCGACAAGGTACATGTGAAAGGTACCGGCGAACGGCTTACCCAGCCGGGCAAGATTGCATTGGTGTATTTCAACAGTAAATCCGCCGAAGAATATGTAGGCTATGTCCGGTATTTACAAGAAAAAAATACTTTATTGGATGACCTGGAATTCTTCGATCTGGAAGACTTGCAGGGAGTTACGGGCCTCAAAGCGCTCCGTGTGGGCGTGAACCTGGAATCGGACTGGAATTAACGAAGCATTATAACTGAATGTTCTATGAACTATAACCATCGGCTCGACAAGGTTAAGCATCATGTCCACCATTTTTTCGGCACGAAGGCGCTCGCGCAACTCAGTTACCACAACCTCGTTCACACCGAGTCTGTGGTGGCCAATGCCGTCAAGATCGCCAATCATTACCGGTTGGAGGACAAAGAGACTTTCATTGTCGTGACGGCCGCGTGGTTTCATGATACGGGTTACAGCACCGGTGAGGCGGAAGGGCACGAGAAGCGGGGCGCCGAAATGGCCGCTGAATTTCTGCGCTCTGAGGAGGTGGACGAGGAAGTGATTTCCGAGGTACAGGGCTGCATTCTGGCGACCGTCTGGCCGCAAAATCCGGCTAATTTCCTCGAACAGGTAGTTTGCGACGCCGATCTGTTCCATTTAGGTACACCGGAATTCGGGGATTGGAACAAGCTCGTCAGAAAAGAAGCCGAGCAGCGCCTTGGCAGGAAGATCGACAAGACGGATTGGCGCAGAAGCACGATCAGACTCCTTGAAAACCACGAGTACCAGACCGACTACTGCCGCGACCTGCTCGATAAGCAGAAGAAAAAGAACCTTGAAAAGCTCAAACAAAAGCTCGTTGAAGACTCCCTTGAAGCGTCGGAGGAAAGTGCCGTAGTGGAGGATGCCGGACCAGCAGCCAGCGAAGCGCCCCTCTTGCCAGCCATCAAGCATAAAGAAGAAAACAAGCACAGGGACGAAAAACCATTCATTCCCGAAATAGCCGAAGGTAAAAAGAAAAAGGACGACCGGCCGGACAAGGGTATCGAAACCATGTTCCGGATCAGTTCCAACAACCACCAGCGCCTGAGCGACATGGCCGACAACAAGGCGCATATTATGATCACCACCACGTCGATCATTATTTCGGTGCTCCTGAGCGTGCTTGTTCGCAAGCTCGAAGACAACGCGTACCTCATCCTCCCGACTATGATGCTGCTCACCGTTTGCATGGTGACCATGGTATTCTCGATCCTTTCTACTCGCCCGACGATCCCCCGCGGTACATTCACACAGCATGATATCGATGCAAAAAGCGTGAACCTGCTATTTTTCGGGAATTTCTACCGGATGTCGTTCGATGAGTATTCCAAAGGCATGCAGACGATGATGAACGACCGCGAGTTTCTGTATGGAAGTCTTACGAAAGATGTTTATTCACAGGGAGTTGTGCTCGGGAGGAAGTACCGCCTGCTGCGTGTTGGTTACAATGTATTCATGTTTGGAATTGTCATTTCTGTGATCGCGTTTGTGATCGCCTCCATTCTCTTCGAACACTGATCCGCCGTCTTTATGGGAGCGTTCCGCTATTTTAACCGGGATATCAGCTGGCTTTCCTTCAACGAAAGAGTGTTGACGGAAGCCGCGAACGAAGCCGTCCCGCTGATGGAACGGATCCGGTTTCTATCGATCTATTCCTCCAATCTCGATGAGTTTTACCGGGTGCGGATGCCATACCTGCAAAAGAATGCCATGCAGGACGCCACCAGCAGCGCTTTTCTGGAAGCGGAGGCGACGGTGAACCGGCAGCAGGAAGAATTCGGCCGCATTCTGGGTAAGTCCGTCATTCCGGCATTGGCCCGGTTGGGTTTTCATTTTTTGTATAAAGAAGCTATTTCCGAACAGATTGCCGCATTTGCCCGCCGCTATTTTTATACGCAAATAGCAGGTTTTTTGCAGCCGGTTTATCTGAACGACAAGACTTCCTTTTTTCCCGAAAATAACCAGATTTACATTGTCGTGGTGCTGCAACTGCCCGGCGACAAGGAGAAAATTGCCCTGGTAAATATCCCCGTGCCGCAGCTCGACAGGTTTGTAAAAATCAGGCAGCCCGACGGCGAGTACATTATTTTCCTGGAAGACCTGATCCGCTGCAATCTGGCAGTCCTTTTCCCGGATGCGACCGATATTAAAGCATTCAATATTAAAGTAACGCGTGATGCCGAGCTGGATTTGCTCGACGAAGAAGGCGAAAATATGGCCGAACAGGTCGAAAAGCAGTTGAGCAAACGCGATTTCGGCTTCGCTACCCGGTTCCTTTATGAGCCCGGCTTGTCGTTGCGGCATTTGCAATACATTGTGAATGTTTTTGATCTGAAAAAGGCGTCGCTTGTAGAAGGCGGGCGCTATCATAATCTGAAAGACCTTTCATCGCTACCGGTAGCCTCTCCGGCGATCTCCTATCCCGCCTGGCCGGCCGCGCAGCATCTGGAAGGTTTTGAAGAACCGGAAACATTATTCGAGGCATTGACCCGCCGCGATCTGATGGTCCACGCGCCGTACCAGACCTACGATACCATTCTCCGCTTTTTCAACGAAGCAGCCATCGACCGCTCCGTGCAGGAGATTTATACGACGATGTACCGCGTTGCGCACGACTCGAAGATCGCTCACGCGCTGATTACCGCCTCCCAAAATGGCAAGAAGGTGACAGTACTCGTGGAGCTGAAAGCGCGGTTCGATGAGGCGAACAATATTCGCTGGGCGAAGAAAATGAAGTCGGCGGGGGTTAAGATCATCCACAGTGTGAATGCATTGAAAGTCCATGCGAAGCTTGCGCTTGTGAAGCGTAGACACGAAACGCATTCTTACCTGGGCTTGCTCGCGACCGGTAATCTCAACGAAGGCACCGCCCGTTTTTATACCGACCACATTCTGCTGACCGCGCACCCGGGCATGTTGAAAGAAACCGAGCAGTTGTTTGGTTTTTTGAGTAAAAAGAAAAAACCGGAGAAGATAGACGTGCTGCGCTTCGAGCATTTGCTGGTAGCGCAATTTAATCTTCAAAATCGCTTTATTGAGCTGATCGACCGGGAGATTGATCATGCTAAAAACGGCCTACCCGCGGGCATTACCATTAAGCTGAACAACCTGGAAGAAGAAGTACTGATCAACAAACTATACGAGGCTTCGAACGCGGGCATTACCGTGAACCTGATCGTGCGGAGCATTTGCAGGCTCGTGCCAGGCATTCCGGGACAGAGTGAAAACATCCGTATCAAGCGCATTGTAGATCGCTACCTCGAACACGGGCGCGTTTTTGTTTTCCATAATAATGGCCGGCCGGAGGTATTCATGGGCTCCGCCGATTGGATGAACCGTAATATTTACCGCCGGATCGAGGTCTGTTTCCCGATCTACCACGAAGATTTGAAAAAACAACTCATCGACATCCTCAGGCTGCAATGGGACGACACCGTGCAGGCCGTCTGGATCGACGACAAGCTGCGTAATGCGCCCGTTACCACACTCCCAGGGGGCGTGCGGTCGCAGGAGGCGATTTACCAATACCTGACGGGAACGGTCGAGAACTTAAAAAAGACATTCTGATGAAAAACCAATATAGATCTATACTGCTGGCCGTTTTGTTGCTGGGCTTGCTGGCAGCCGGTTGCAACTCCGCGCAGAAGGAAACGGAAATTTTCCGCGAGTACGATTTAAACAAGCCGGAGAAGTTCAACCTGCCCGAAAGTCTGTTCGAAGTATCAGGTATCGCATTCGACAAGGGGCAAAGCGATACGGTCTACGCCATTCAGGACGAGGACGGCAAGCTGTTCAGGCTTGCGTGGGAGGTACCGAAGCAGCAGCATTCAAAATTCAGCAAAAAAGGAGATTATGAGGATGTTTCGATCATCAACGACCGCGCCTACATCCTGAAAAGCAATGGTACCATCTACACATTCCCGATGGCGGAGGCGGTTTTCGAGGAGCCGGAGGGCGTAGCAGAGGTGAAAGGTATTTTACCCAAAGGTGAATATGAAGGAATGTACGGTGATGAAGGTACCGGCGAGCTGTTTGTCATTTGTAAGAACTGCGCGGGTGACGATTCCAAGAACAGCGTTTCGGGCTACATTTTGAAAACCGGACCGGATTCGGTGATCGCGGAATCCGGCAAGTTTGCGATCAATGTCGACGAAATCAAGGCCATTACCGGGAAGGTAGCGCGCGGTTTCCGGCCGTCGGGCATTGCGCGGAATCCGATCACGAAGGAATGGTACATTATCTCGGCGGTGAACAAGCTGGTGGTGGTAACCGACCGCCAATGGAAAGTGAAGGGCGCACACCACCTGAACAGCAACATGTTTATCCAGCCGGAAGGCATTGCATTCGATAATGCGGGTAACCTTTACATTTCCAATGAGGGCGACGACCTTTTCAGTGGAAATGTGCTCAAATTCAGAAAATCGGGCCACTAGGGCCTTAGCCGACATCCTATGAATCGATATTTACTCCGTTTACTCGTGTTGGGAACAGTTCTGGCAGGCATATCGTCCTGCGCGAGCTATAAAACCCGTTTTTCAAAAGAAGGTGCGCAATGGCAATCGGCTTCACCCGATCCTGCATTGGAGCTGAGACATACCATGTACCTGGTAGGCGACGCGGGCAACGATTCGCCCGAAAACCGCGCCCCGGTTTTGGAATACCTCAAAACCAAACTCGGTGTCGAATCCAAAAACAGTTCTGTATTGTTTTTAGGGGATAATATCTACGAATCGGGCATGCCGCCGTCGGAGGACTCCGCCGCGCGCAAGTTGGCCGAATTTCGCATTAACTCACAACTCGAAACGCTCGACAATTTCAAAGGGCATCCGATTTTCCTGCCTGGTAACCACGACTGGCGGGGCTGGGGCGTGAAAGGATTAAAGCGTCAGGAGAAATACATTCAAAAATACATCAACGAGCGCCGCGGCAAAAAGGATAAGGAGGAATACGAAGATTACTTCCTCCCATTGAATGGCTGCTCGGGCCCTGAAGTGGTGGAATTGAACGACAATGTGGTCGTCATCATCGCCGATTCGCAATGGTGGCTTACCGACTGGGACCGCGACCAGAAGATCAACGACGGCTGCGAGATCAGGAACCGTGAGCAGTTCCGGTTTGTGTGGGAGAATGTGGTACGTAAATACCGCAACAAGAACGTCGTGATCGCCATGCACCATCCGCCCTACACATACGGGCCACACGGGGGCAGGTTCACCATCAAGCAACATATTTTCCCGCTGACGGAGCTGAACCCGAACCTCTACATTCCGCTGCCGGTATTGGGTAGCCTCAGCGCATTGTTCCGGGCGACGATCGGCTCTCGGCAGGATGTGGCCAACAAGCATTACAAGGACCTTCGCACAGCCGTGCTCGCGGGGGCGAAAAAAAACGGCAAATTCATATTCGCCAGCGGACATGAACATGCATTGCAGTTTATCGAGAATGATGGACAGGAATTTATCGTAAGTGGCAGCGGCTCTAAAAACAGTCCGGTAAGCCTCGGGAAAGGTTCTATGTTTGCATCTCCCAGACTCGGGTTTTCCACATTAAGTTTCTACGCGGGTGGTGAAACCTGGGCCAAATTCTGGGAAGTTACCCCCGACGGTAAAGATGCCAGACTGGTTTTTCAGCATAAGGTCAAGGACAAGCAGCAGATTGAAATACCGGATTCTACCATCGCATTTACGGAATACAACCAGCATGCCGATTCGACAACGAAATTCATCGTCAGCAACGAGGTCAAGCCGATCGGCAAAGTGCATAAGGCCATGCTCGGCGAGCATTACCGGCCGCTGTACCTGCAACAATACCGCTTTCCGGTGCTGGATCTGGCCGCTTACAAAGGCGGCGTGATACCCATTAAGCAGGGAGGGGGAAATCAGACCAACTCGCTGCGCCTACGCGACGGTGAGGGCAAGGAATATGCCATGCGGGGGCTTACCAAAGACGTAAGCCGCTTCCTGCCGTTTCCGTTCAACCAAATGATTGCCGCACAGTACCTTGTGGAAGATAACTTCTTGTCGACCAACCCGTTTGCACCGCTGAACCTGCCTGCGCTGGCGGGTGCAATCAATGTGTACCATACCAATCCGAAAATGTATTATGTACCAGCCCAGCCAGGCCTGGGAACGTTCAACAGTCTTTTTGGGGGTACGATGAACCTGGTAGAGGAGCGCGCTGACGGGAAAAAATGGAAGGATGCCGATTTCTTCGGTAACCCTGACAAGATCGTGAGCACGCCGGAACTGGTGGAGGAATTGCTGGAAAGCAGTAAGGCCAGGGTTGATGAGCAATGGGCTATTCGTACCCGGTTGCTGGATTTCATCATCGGAGACTGGGACCGCCACGACGACCAATGGGCATGGGCGTCTACAAAACAGAAGGACGGAACCGTATTATACCGCCCTATCCCCCGCGACCGCGACCAGGCATTCTCGCGTTACGACGGTTTCCTGACAAATATCGCACGGCAGACGCTGCCTTTCCTGCGGCAACTGCAAACCTACGGCCCGGAGATCCAGAGCATGAAATGGACGACGTGGAGCGCACGCCTTTTCGACCGCACTTTCCTGAACGAGCTGAGCTGGGAGCAATGGGAGGAGCAGGTTAAATATATTCAGAAGAATCTCACCGATGAGGCTATTGAGGCTTCTTTCAAAGACTGGCCGGCCAAAGCGCGTGAAATGGCATCACCCAAAATGATCGAAGGGCTCAAAGCGCGACGGGCGCACCTGATGGAGATCGCACGGACGCATTATGAGTTTGTGAGCAAGGAAGTGAATGTGATCGGTACCGAGGAGGAGGAGCGGTTTGTGATCGAGCGCATAGACGACGCGCACACACGTGTGACCGTGTACGAGACTGGTAAGGAAGGCCGCATCAAGCACCAGAATTACCAGCGTGTTTTTGAAAATGCCGTCACACATGCCATTAATATCTACGGAAATGGCGACGACGACGAGTTTATCGTCAGAGGCGATGTCCGCAAGGGCATTAAGCTAAGGCTGATTGGCGGGCTGGGCAAGGACGTCTTCGCGGATAGCGCACGGGTGAGCGGCGGCGGGAAGAAGACATTCGTTTATGACGATTTGAAAAACAATACCATTATCCCCGGGCCCGATACGAAGGACAAACGCACGAGCCTTTACCGCTTCAATGTGTACGACCGCCGCAGCGCCGACAGTAACTATGACATTACGTTGCCGCTGCCACTGCTTGGAGCGAACCCCGACGACGGTTTCTTCCTCGGCGGGGCGGTGAATATCACCAAATACGGGTTCAAGAAAGAGCCGTACGCGTCGGTACAAAGCATAGGAGGAAGTTTTGCCGTCAGAACGCAGGGCTTTAAGGTCAATTATACCGGTGATTTTATCAACGCATTCAAAAAATTCGATTTTTACCTCGACAGTTACTACCGTGGCCCCAGGTATGCATTCAATTACGCAGGACTTGGCAACGAAACCGAGCGGCCTGTGGACGACGCCAATTTTTACCGTGTACGGCAGAGCGCATTCTACGTTTATCCGGCGCTTAAAAAACGTTTCGCAGGTCATAATGGCTTCGTTACATTAGGACCGGTGTTTGAAGTGAACGACATTCAGGCAACCGGAAACAGGTATATTACCAGCACAGAGAACGGTTTGCCGGACGACATTTTCAGAACAAAATATTATAGCGGGGCTAAGTTTACTTTCAATTTCAGCAGTGTCGACAATCTGTTTTCACCGCATACAGGAATTCGTTTCAACGCGGCGGTGAACTGGACGACCGACCTGAAAAGCGACCGGAACTTCACCGGTCTTCGTGCGCAATTTGCGTGGTACACCGCGCTCGACCAGAAAGAGAACCTCATCCTGGCAACGCAAGTAGGTACCGGGGTCAATTTCGGAAGCGGATTCCAGTTTTTCCAAATGCCGAATATAGGTGGTAAACTGGGACTGAGAGGCTACCGCACCGAGCGCTTCTACGGTAAAAGCTCCCTCTGGCATGATACCGACCTGCGTCTACGCCTTGGCAGCAGCTACAATCCGACCTTGCCGCTTACCTACGGTATTTTCGGAGGGTTCGACTATGGCCGCGTGTGGCTCGACGGGCAATCGTCCGAAAAATGGCATTACAATTACGGCGGCGGCATCTGGCTTGCCCCGGTCGACGCTTTGACCATCGCTGTCGGCGCATTTATACCTAAGGAGAAAAACGAGGAAAAGCCCCGGATTTCGGTGCAGCTTGGGTTTTGGTTTTAGGCCGACCACTAATACAACGAATCACGCAGGGCCTTGGCACGTTCTTCAAGCCGGCGCGCTGTCGGCAGGCGATCAGACGCCCATTGTTTTAGTTCAAGGTCATTGCCGGAGGTGCCTTCAATCTCTAACATATTTACTGCCCGCTCCTGTAGTGCCACCATCTGGTTAAGATAAAGCGTGTCGAGGCCCGTCCCGGTTTGCATAGCAAGGCTGTCGAGTTGCTGTTGCCGCTCGTCCGAAAGGGTGGTGGGGAGCTGCACTCCTTTTGTACCGGCGATTTTCTGCAACTCCCGCCCGGTCTGCGTGTTGTCGGTCGTCATTTCTTCACCATAATCCTGAATATCCTTCTGGGTCGTACCCGAAGCGGCTACCTGCCCTGCATTCACCTGGAACAGGGCATCGTCGGCAGCGGCCAGGATGAACTGCTTATCAAGCTCGCCGATCACAGCCGGATTGGTATTGTCGTCGTTCTCGCAACTTGTCAGGGTGAAGAGCAGGGGCATTAGCAATAAAAATATGTATCCGCGCATAAACTTCTTGTTTGTTTGGGAACAACGCGGATAATTATTATGCCAGCGAAAAAAAGATTTATAATATCGAGCAGAACAATGCACCTTTTTCCATGGAAGCCGGAATCGATTGAGCAAAGAAAAACGCCCTTAATTGGTATGGAAGAACTTCCTCAATGGTGAAATTCTCAACGGTTTGGTGAACATACGGAAGGATGACGGCCCGCTGATCACCAGCAGCTTCAATTTAAAATCGAATATTTTGTCTGACTTATCCCATCCTCGGCACCCATGCCCGGATTTTATCGGCAAAAATGCATTCGATTGGATTCACTTCGACTGCCGTGAGGCAGTCTGGCACTGTTTTTAAAATCGGGAGCAGATAAAGTTCAGAATGATGACGAATGACGGGCTTAAAATTCTTTTGGTAGACGACGACAAGATCATGTTGTTTCTCCACGATACTTTTCTCAAAAGAAGCGGGGTATTGTGCGATACCGTGCTTTGCTACAACGGGAAGGAAGCATTGGATTACCTGGACACCAACCAGGCAATGGAAACCACATTTCTGGTACTGCTGGATATTAATATGCCCATCATGAACGGCTGGGAGTTTTTGGGAGCGATCCGCGATAAACCTTATCTGCCCAAAGTCCTCATTGTCATGGTAAGTTCAGCCACCGAAGAGAGCGAGAAAGCCCGTGCACTCACTTTCGGACGGGTTATCGACTATCAGCAAAAACCGCTCACTGTTGAAACCTGCCGCCGGATCATCGGGTCGGAACAACTGCGTGAATTTTTCGACAACGTGATACCGGAATAAACCTCTCACCACAACAGTAATTAAATCTGGATCTTGTACCAAAATGCACTGTCTTTACTATTTTTAGGGACAGTTTCGAATTAACGTTCTAAAAAGCTCCTATTTGAAAGATATTTACTATTCCGGATCTTTTGAGCAGCTTTGGCAAGAGGAGGCGGAAATAAAGACCCGGGTGCAAAACTGGCTGTTCTGCATTACGTTCCTGGTTTGCAATCCGTTGTCGTCGATCGCTTTTTTCCTCTCGGGCGACCCGTTTTTTTACACGCTGTTGCCGGCACACGTGCTATCGGGTTTTGTAATTCTGGGCTATATGCTCCTGAATTACAGGAAGGTAATCTCGGGGCAGCAAATGAGCTTTTATACATTTTTGACGCTGATCTGTATTTATGCATTCCTGCTGTCGAGACCTCACCTTTCCTACGTACAATCTTGCCTCAACCTCACGCTCGCGATCATATTCGCCGGGCTGGTCGTGCGCTGGCCTTTGCGTTATGCACTGCTAGTTTCAGGGCTGAGCATGACGCTATACCCGGCATCGATCTATTTTTTTAGCCAGACATCCTTGTCGGTATTTTTCGAACAAGGCGGGGTTTTTGTGATGGTCGCGCATTTTGTGTTCCCTTTTGTAATAAAACTGAACTACAATAAAGATAAACGCGAGTTCTATTTCCGCTACACGCTGCAGCAGCAAAACGATGCTTTGGAACGGCAAAAAACCATTGCCGAACAGGCTACCCGTGCCAAAACTGATTTTCTTTCTATGATGAGCCACGAGATCCGGACACCGCTGAATGGGATCGTAGGGATGGTACATTTAATGATGCAGGAAGAAGAGCACGCCGAAAAGCCCAACGATCTGCTGAAAACCCTGAAATTTTCTGCAGATCATCTTATGGCGGTCGTCAACGACGTGCTGGATTTCAACAAGATCAACTCCAACCACGTGGTGCTCGATCCACAGCCGTTCAACCCGTTCGAATTCTTTGATATACTCAAAAAAACCTTTGATCCAAAGGCCAACGAGAAAGGGATTGCACTTACATTTTCGATTGATCCCGGGCTGCCGGCGCAACTTGTCGCTGATCGCATGCGGCTGAGCCAGGTACTGACCAACCTGGTCCATAATGCTATCAAATTCACTGCAAAGGGTTCTGTCACGCTCGATGTCAGAGAAGCAGCCCGAACCCCCGAGGCCATAACGCTCGATTTTGCCGTAACCGACACCGGAATAGGCATCCCGAAGTCGGAGCAGGGTGGTATCTTTGAGATTTTTACGCAGGTAAGGGCCAGGACGCATTCCGACGGCGTGAGCGGTACGGGGCTCGGGCTGGCTATTTCGAGGGAGCTGATGCGCCTGTTCAACAGCGAAATACACCTGGAAAGTGAGGAAGGGATGGGAGCGAGGTTCTCGTTCCGGTTGTCGCTGCCCTATTCGGAACAACCCCTGGTGCCGCACCAGCCGGTACTAGCCACGGTTGCAAGAGAGATGCCGGATGTAAGGGTGCTCGTGGCCGACGATAATAAAACCAACCTGGTGCTGGCCACGCAGCTTCTGAAACGCAGGAATATTCTCCACGACACGGCTTCGAATGGCCTGGAAGCCTACGAAATGTTCAGTCGGCACCGTTACGACCTTGTGCTGATGGACCTCCGCATGCCGGTTATGGATGGTTTTGAAAGCACGGCGCTCATCCGCGAACTTGACCCGAAAGTACCTATCATCGCGCTTACGGCCTCCGCCTTCGAAAACGAGAAAGAGCGGGCCATGGCGAGCGGCTTCTCCGGGTATTTTATCAAACCTTTCATCCCCCAGGATTTCTACAACTATATCTTTCCTTTTCTCGGAATCGCTGTAAAATAATATTTATCAGGTTTAAAGGATATATCTCTGAGTTCCAACCTCTGCCGTACAACAAATAAAAACATCCGACTGTGCATGACCTCGGGTAGAAAAGCTGGCCCGCAGAGCGCAGATAATTTAGGAAATGCTCGATGCGTTGCCGGAAGGTAATGATTGAATGATTCACTCATTCGTATCTTGCGTTTCTACAAAATCCTAAACCTATGAAACGCAGAAAAGTTATTCAAAGCCTCTCCACATTGCCATTAATCAGTTCGCTATCCGTGGCCAAAGTGACGGGTGAGCAGATTTCCCGGAAGAAAAAGCGGGATATAATTGCCGAGCTGGGCATTCGCTCGTTCATCAATGCAGCCGGAACACTTACCTACATGTCGGGGTGCATTATGCACGACGAAGTTGTGGAAACCATTGAAAGCACTTCCCGGCATTTTTGTATGATCGATGAGGTGCAGGACAAGGTAGGGGAGAAGATCGCGAAACTTGTGCATTCGGAGGCGGCGATGGTGACCTGTGGGGCTTTTTCAGCGATGACGCTCGGCCTGGCGGGCGTACTCACTGGCCTGGATGCGCGTAAGGTAGAGCAATTACCGCATTTGGCAGGAACAGGTATGAAGTCGGAGGTGATTTGCCAGAAATCGCATAACGAGCGTTATAACCACGCTTTTCTCAATACGGGTTGTACTGTGGTAGAAGTAGAGACCCTCGCGGATGTAGAGAGGGCAATCAGTGAAAGAACGGCATTGCTTCACTTCCTGAATATTACGGCCAATGAAGGGCAGATCAAGCACGAGGAGTGGGTGGCACTAGGAAAAAAATACAATATACCGACGTCAATCGACATTGCCGCCGATGTACCGCCTGTATCCAATCTCTGGAAATTCAACGACATGGGCTTCGACCTCGTTTTCATATCGGGCGGGAAGGCGATGCGCGGGCCGCAAAGCGCGGGAATACTCATGGGCCGGAAGGACATTGTGGCTGCCGCACGCCTGAATGCGCCTCCGCGTGGATATACGGTCGCACGGGGGCACAAGGTCAACAAGGAAGAAATACTGGGCATGTATGTGGCGCTCGAAAAGTTTGTTTCCGGCGACCACGACCGCGAATGGAAGGACTGGGAGGCACAGATCGCACGCATTGAAGGTGCCGTCAAAGATCTGCCCGGCATAACGACCAAAGTCACAATCCCAGAATTGGGAAATATCACACCGACTTTGACGATCAGCTGGGACGAAAGTATCGTAAAACTGACCGGGCGCGAGCTGCGCGACAAGCTGCGGTTTGGTAGTCCGTCGATAGAGGCAGGGTTTTCCGGATTGCCGCTATATTATTACCAGGCAGGCTCCGATTCAATTGATCCCGCTATGGAGGAAACTCTTAAAGGGGCGAATCTTATCCGGGTAACAGCCTGGATGTTACAGCCTGGCGAAGACAAGATTGTGGCGCGAAGGATCCGGGAGGAGTTGACTGCGGGCCGCTGACGGCGGAAACGCCACCGCCTCACTCCCTCAGCGCAGCAACCCGCTGGTAGAGCTCTATTACGGTGGTAACTCCGAGTTTTTCGAAGATTCTTGCTTTGTAGGTACTTACCGAACTGCCTGTGATATTTAGAAACGTGGCTATCTCTTTCGTCCATTTACCTTGCAGGAGCAGGTCCATCACTTCCAGCTCCCGTTGTGAAAGCGCAGTGAGCGGATTGCCCTGGCGCGCTCCCGGTATATTGCTGCTGAGGAGGGCATGTTGCACGATTTCGCTCATATAGCGACCGTTGATGAGAACGGCAGCAATGGCGGTGCGGATTTCTTGAGTGGATGAACTTTTAGAAAGAAAACCGTTAGCTCCGGCTTTGAGATAATGCAGCGCATATATTTCCTCATCGATCGCGGAAAACACCATAATTGGTACATCTGGTTGGAGCCGCCGGAATTTTCCGATCATCTGAAAACCTTCGCCCTCGGGTATATTGATGTCGAGGAGAATGAGGTCGAGTTTTTGGACCGACACGACCTGCAGGGCGTCCGGGAAGTTGTCGGCTTCCCATGATGTGAGCACCGGCAGCACATCGCGTATAATGAAAAGGGTTGCCAATCTTACGACGGAGTGATTTTCAACGAGTAGTATGTGTTTCATTAACGAAGCGGGTCAGAATATGTTTCCCAAACGGGAACCGATAGCCGTTCCCGGGCGATAAATTTAGGTTGCCGGTCCCTTTATTTTTGTAGCGCTGGAACAAATATTGCATAGAAAGATTTCTATTGCTATTCAAGAAAAGCTACACGTAATCATCTGTTAATCAAATAATTGTATTTAAAAATAGAATTATTTAGAGCACTGACCGTAACTGTTTAATTTATTTAAGTTACATGTGTAGTAGTTCTTCGGTTACGTTTGATAACACCGTTTAGGCTTCTATATTTGTTTAAGATATACGAAATAGTTCGGGAGTGGAATTGCGCCGATGTGCCGGACTATGAAGAAAGGCTCCTTTTTTTGTTTTCTGTGAATAGGCTAGTAGTTGCTCTGACATTAATTTGCATGCTCTCCTTTTTGGAAAAGACCTTTTCCCAGAAAGGATATACCGTAAAGCACTTTACGGATGATAATGGTATGCCGCAAAATAGCGTCAGGGGTCTCGCTGCGGATGCCGAGGGTTTTGTCTGGATCGCAACCGAAAACGGTCTGGCGCGCTTCGACGGTCTCCGGTTCAATATTTTTGATAAATCGTTCGTCGGCACAACAAGCAACCGTTTTTATATGCTGTCGCCGTCGATGAACCAGACGGGCGCCGGCCGGCCGGGGCAGCAGAAGCCCGGACAGGAGATCTATGCGGCAGCGGATTATAACCAGTTTGTAAAGATCGAGAATGGCGGTGCGAAAGTCGACTCGCTTTACTATAAAAGCAAGATCATGACACTCCCGCATTTCGATGACGGGAATCCCCAAACGCTTATTTCGGTAGGCATTCCTACGTACCTGAAAGAAGTGGCAGGCCCGGTACACTATATTATTCCCGACAGTTACGGTGAAGGGAGATTTTACGTGATAGACAGTGCCTCAGTGCAGTTGTACCACGGAAACCGCAAGTTGGCGCACACAGCGTTCGCGCCGGATAAGTTGTTGCAGTGGTGGAATTATTTTATGCTCGGCGACAAGCTGTATTACAGCAATGAAACCGGTGCCGTGCTCGGTATTACTGCCGAGGGCGTACGTCCGGTTAGCGTGTATGGCGACCTCTTACGCGATAACCGTTACGACAACCGGTTTGAAGGCATGAAGGTTTACTGGAATATTACTTCCGATCAGCTCTTTTTTTACCATCACAAGAAATTGTACATGGTAACGGAGGACAGGAAGCGCGGGTTGACGACCCGGCTGGTGATCGACGGGTACGATCTCGACGAGCATGTGATACAGTCGATATACCGCGATCCGGCGACGGAAACGATCTTTCTTGGAAGCCCGTCCAAGGGTTTGTTTGTATTGACGAGGCAGACATTCGAGGCATTGACGTCCCCGGAAGCCGATGTCGCAAACGTTTATTATGCCACGGTGCCGAAGGGAGACCGGGGCATACTGACGCCGATGGGAGTTGTTTTCAGGAAAGACCCGGTTACCGGTGTGATCGTGACAGAAAAGGTACCGATTTTGCAAGCGTTAAACACCGGTGATAAACGAAGCTTGTTTTATGATAAGGGTGGGCTGCTGTGGATGAAAACGGGAGATCTGCTGTACCAGGTGGATGTGCAGGCCAACCGCATGCTGCGTAAATGGAACCTTCATACGGAAATCAAGCACATTTATCCGGACCAGGACGGAAAAGTCTGGATTGCCACAGGCACCCGGGGGATTTTCGGGCTGGACCTTTCAGAAAAAGACCCGCAGCCGAAGCTGATAAGGGATGCGATCAAGGGAACCTACCTGCATACATTCGGTGAGCAGATGCTGGTGGCGACCACCACCGGGCTCTATGTATTCGACCGGCATTCAGGAGAAGCTCACCTCATCAAGAGCACGGACGGGATTTACATTAAAAGTTTGTATGTAGACAAGGCTGGGCGAATCTGGATGACTGCCAACGGGGAAGGATTGCTGCTTTACGAAAAGAACAAACTGATTCGCTTCCCGCTCGACCGGAACCGCTATCTCGGAAGTCCGCATTGCATTGTTGACGATGGACATGGATATTTTTGGATTCCAACCGACAAAGGACTTTTCCAGATCGCCGTCAAAGACCTTATTGACTATACGCAGGCTCCGTTTGATATATTTTACCTGTATCACGCCAAGGAAGAGGGCTTTCTGACGAATGAATTCAATGGCGGATGCCAGCCCTGCGCCTCCACGCTGAAAGATGGTACTATTTCGCTGCCTTCGCTCAATGGGCTAATCTGGTTCCGGCCGGGGGAGGTGATCAAAAAAGTGCCGTCCGCCAGCATTATGCTGGACAGGATTTTGGTGAACAGACAATGGATAAATGCGTTGGGCGATACGCTGGTTTTGCCGGCAAATCCCGTGCAGGCAAGGTTCTTCTTTTCGACACCTTATTACGGCGATGCCTACAACCTGAACCTTTCCTATGCACTGGCGGATGCCGGTGAGCAGATACAGGCTTCGGACTGGATACCGATCCAGAGTAATGATTTCAGCATTGTATTCTCCAACCTGGGCCACGGCATACATACGCTCCTGGTGCGTAAAGTGAATGGTTTTGGTAGGGGAAACCAGACGATAAGAAAGATTTGTGTGATCGTGCCGCCGCTTTGGTATCAGACCTGGTGGGCAAAAATATTGCTCGTTCTCTCCGTTGCGGGAGGTTTTTACCTGTACAACAGCTTCCGCCTGCGCAATATATCCCGGGAGAAAGTACGGCTGGAAGAGATTGTCGCAAAACGTACGGAAAGCCTTAACCTCGCATTGCACGACGTGGAGGAATCGAAGAACGAGATGAGCCGGCAGTTGCATATGCTGTCGCGGTTGCTTGCCTCGATGACGCACGATATACAGTCGCCGCTGAACTATATCATGCTCACATCCGGTTCGATCCCGGCGATGATCGATAAAGGTGAACTGGCGGTGGTTTCAGAAATAGGGCAGGTGATTTCCAATTCATCGCGGCGAATGAGCGATCTGTTGCGCGGGCTGCTGGATTATATCAAAGTGCATGTGTACGGCAACAGCATTCAGTTCGAGAATGTAGCTTTGAGCCAGCTCGTTGAAAGCAAATATGAGCTGTTTAAAACTGCCAGCGAACAAAAAGGCAACATTTTCCGGAACGAAGTGCCCGCTAACCTGACAGTGCCTTCCGACACCCAGATGCTGGCGATCATGGTCCATAACCTGCTTGATAACGCTGTAAAGTTTACGCATGGCGGCATTATCAGCGTCACTGCGACCGAAAACACAGGCTCAGGCGTAGTCATGCATATTTCCAATTCAGGAGCGGCGATTCCGCTTCATGTCATCGAAATCATCAACACGCCCGACCGCGAGGAAACCGATGATGTTGTAAGGCCATTTGGGCGAAAAACAGGTCTCGGGTTGTTGATTGTCAAGGAGGTGGCGGAGCTGATTGACGTCAGGTTGCATGTTAGCAGTGATGCGGAGCAAACATGCTTTACCCTGCAATTCAACCCGGCTAGAACTGTTTAAGCAGCGAAACCTTTTTGGAAAGTTCGATCGAATCCACGACATCCAGCTTGTTGAAAATCCGGCGCTTGTAGGTACTCACGGTGTTTTCCTTCACATTCATGATGGCGGCAATCTCTTTCGTCCATTTGCCTTCGGTCAGCAGTTGCATAACCCGCATTTCATTGGGGGAAAGACTGGTAATAGGATTCATTACTTTGCCAAAATTGTTGCCCTTGATGGTATTGAGCAGGATTTGCTGCACCTGGTAGCTTACGTATTTACCTTTGCTCATAACCGCTTTCAAGGCAGTTTTGAACTCATCTTGCGACGCCTGTTTGGAAAGAAAGCCGTTTGCACCTGCCTTGATGTAGGGTAGTGCATATACTTGTTCATCGTACCCGGAGTGGATAAGGATGATGATATCGGGCTGTTTACTCCGGATCATATTCATCATTTTGATGTTCTCGCCGCCAGGAATATCAATATCCAGGATCAAAAGGTCAAACTTTTCCTGATCTAGCAAGATCAGACCTTCTGGAAATGTATCACATTGGGTCACTGTGGCCTTGGATTCGGATTCAGAAATCAGGAGTTTCAGGCCCATCCGGATAAGCGGGTGATCTTCGACGATCAATATCTTCATAAACTGTCGGTCAAGAGGTATTGGATTCGTGGGTAATACGCAAATCTAGAAATTTCTTGAAGCCTCGACTTGTAGAAATGTATCTACGCTTGAAACGTTTTAACTCTATAAACGCACTCTTGTATACCTGTTAAATTTGTGCATTAATTAACGTTGAGTATCATCGATATCCCTCCGGCGCCTGTTGGAGGGATATTTTTTTAATCGTTAAATTTAGGCCATGAACGATCAGCAGCGACAATTTATTCTGGCTTTTATGGCATATGCCGCCCAGCGCGACCTTCCGTTAGAAAAGCTTTGCCGTATTTCGGGGATCGACCTGGAAATGCTTACTTCCGGCGGGCCGGTCGAAATAAGCCGTAAGCAGTTCAATGATCTCTGGCTGAATGCCTGTCATCTGAGCAGCGACCCGCTATTTGGGCTGCATTTGGGCGAGTCGCTTCAATTGGCGGCATTAGGAATAGTCGGAGATATTGTCAAGAGCAGCACAACAGTTGGTCAGGGCGTAGAGCAGGCGGTTGCCCTCACGCCGCTGATCACCGATTTGTTTAGCGTGGTTGTGGAGCGCGACATCGACACATTCACACTTCGTTTCATTCCCGACGACCAACATCGTGCTGCGTCGCCTTTTGCATTCGGGCAAATGATCAATTTTTTCTTTGTTTTTACCGTTCACGAGCTCGACGGCCTCATTCTCGCACATATACGACCCCAGCGCGTAGCAATGCCTTTTGCTGAGCAGACTGCCCGGGAGCTCGAACGCATCCTGCGTTGCACGCCGACCCATTCGGAGAACAGCTACGCGATTACATTCGATCGAAAATATTGGGACATGCCCATCCTCACTGCGAACTACGCATTACAGGAAAGCCTCCTCCAAAAGATAAATGCCGGATCGCCCGCCAAATCAGCGAGCAATTCGTGGCAGGATAAAGTGCAGCAATATTTGTGGAAAAACGCTTATCTAGGCATAGTTCCGCTCGAAGAAATGGCAGCCAATTTCAACGTTAGCCCGCGCAGCCTGCAACGAAAGTTGAAGGACGAGCAAGTTACATATCAGGAATTAGCCGACGATGTACGCAAATCGCTCGCACTCCACTATCTCCAAACCGGAGGGTATTACGCCAAGGAAATTTCCTACATGCTGGGATACAACGAGCTAAGCGCGTTCTCCCGGGCATTCAAGCGCTGGACCGGAACGACACCGGCGGGGTATAGGGGAATTTTGAATGATTGAATGACCGAATATTCCTCATTCAATCATTCAGTCATTCAAAACTCATCATTCACGCCCCCAACTCTTATTCGGCAGCGGGCCCATTTCCAGTTCCAGCGTTCCGCCATTTATCAGCTCTTCGTGCGTGAATGTGGGAGTGTTTAGCTCTTTGCCGTTCATTTTGGCGTTTTGGATGTATTTGTTAACCACCGAGCAATTTTTTGCAATTACTTTGAACTCCCTGCCGCCGGGCAGGTCGATCGTCACTTTTTCGAAAACAGGGCTGCCGATGGTGTAAAGCGGAAGGCCTGGCGTGATCGGGTAAAAGCCCATGGATGAGAAGACCACAAATGCCGTCATACCGCCGCCGTCTTCGTCGCCCGGTATCCCGAATATATTGTCTTTGAACCAGACGTCGAGCAGGAAGCGCACGCGTTTCTGCGTTTTCCAGGGAGAATCGGTGAAGTTATAAAGGTATGGAATGTGAAAGCTTGGCTCGTTCCCCATCGAATATTGTCCTACCAACCCCGTCGCATCCGGGAATTTGCCCCAGAACTCGTATTTGCTGCGGCCCAGTCCCTCACGGTAAAGCTGATCGAGGCTGGTTTCGAAATTCTTTTTGCCGCCCATCAGGCTCACAAGGCCGTTCACGTCGTGCTGCACCTGCCATTTGTAAGTCCAGCCGTTGTTTTCGTCATAAAAATCGCGGCCTCCCATTCCGCCATCAAATTTCGGATCGATGGCAATCCATTTGCCGTGGCTGTCTTTGGGGATGAACATCTGCTTTTCGTCGTTCCAAAGATTTTTGTAATTCCTGGCCCGGGCATTGAATTTTTCAAAATCAGCGTTTTTGCCCAGGTCTTTGGCAAGTTGGCCCACCGCCCAGTCGTCATAGGCGCCGCCGAGGGTAACCGCTACTGCCTGACGCTTCTCAAAGCCATCCACGAGTTTGACCGTCTCTTTCTCCCCTGGTTTCAGTGCCGGAAAGAAGCCCTTGGAATGGTAAATGTCGTCGAGCTCGCATTTCGGTCCATTCCGCCATGGAAGCATGGTGGCTTGCTCGGCGTTCTTTTTCATGGCTTCGTACGCCTTGGCAATGTCAAAGTTTTTAAGGCCTTTGCGGTAACCGTCGAGTAATGTGATGGACGAGTGGAAGCCATTCATGCATGCGTGATCGCCGAAAAGCACGGGGAAAGTGGGCAGCCAGCCGCTTTGCTCATACATATTCACAAACGATTGCAGCATATCCTCTTCCTGCGCCGGGTTTAGGATCACGCGCAGTGGGTGGTGCGCCAGGTAAGTGTCCCAGGTCCAGTCATCTACATAAAATGGCCGGTTGCTGGTGTGAATCTTTTTATCATAACCGCTGTAATATTGATTGTCTTCTGAAATATTCACCATCCGCTCATAAGTGCGGTAGAGCGATGAATAAAAGCTGCGTTTTTGCGCTTCGGTACCACCTTCCACGCGGATTTGTCCGATTGTTTCCGACCAGATTTTTTCACCAGCCTTTTTCAGGTCTTCAAACCCTGTATTTTTTACTTCGTTTTCAAAATTTTTCTTCGCTTGTGCTGCGCTCACAAACGAAATAGCATAGCGGAATTCAATGGTGGAGGTATTGTCGGGAAATGTAATGTAGGCTTTTGATACTTTATTTTCACCATTCAGCAAATCGGTTTTACCTGTCTGGCTGAACGTTCCGTAGAGGTAAACGGGAATGTCATCGTGGTAAATTTCACGGGCGATGATTTCTTTTCCGCCGTCAAACTTCCAGCTTGCCTCTCCGTTGTTGTATTGGTCGAAAAGGATACTTTTGTGGCCGTTTTTAGGAAATTCAAAACGGTAAATCCCTGCTTTTTTACCGGGGACAAATTCTACTTTTACTTCATCGTCAATCAGATAAGTTGAATAATAATGGGGCCGGAGCACTTCCAGGTCGTGGTCGTAGGCCATTTTGTGTTTCCACGAGGCCGCGCTAACCGGCAGGATGCTAGGGCGTAGGGCAAATGCCTGACCAAGCCGGTGCGATACGATAATGGCCGGGAAACTGGAAATCTGGTCGTCGAGGTAGTCCTGGCGGACGGGAAACATCCGCATCATCTGGTTGGGCAGCTGCACCGTGGGCCGGGTTGGTTCGAGAAGCTGTCCTACGTTTCCAACGCGAAGGTCAACATATTGCAGGTTGTCTTTTTCAGGATTTTTTTGCGCCGGACTGGTCAGTGAATGCAAGCAAATGGCAAGTATGAACGAGGAGGTTGTGAGTTTTTTAAAAGGTAGGATCATGCTTAATCAAATTTTAATTACGGTTTCGGCGCTTATATTCTGATTGATTTTTGTTTTACAAAGTATAGATAACAGTTTGTTCCGGGCTTTCCTGAAAAAGCAGGCGGGTGTTGGGCGGGTTATTAAAAACCCTGGTTATTGTTTAACTTTAAATTGATATCGTGCAAGTGTTGCTTTGGGCAAGCGAAAAGCGAATTAAACACGGGCTCATTAAGAAAAGCTTAACAATCGATTAACAGAACCCTTAAATGCATTGCCAGGAGAAAACTTTTCGCGGTTTTCTTTTCAACCCGCTCTTATGAAATTCAGGTTTATTCTTTTTTGTATTTGGTCAATTGCGTTGTCATGCGTCCTTTCCGAGGTGCGGGGCCAGTCGTACGGGCTTGGTTTCGAGAGCTTTGAAGCGGTGCAGGATAAACGGACGGGCCTCGACCTGAGCCCGGATGGCCCGATTTGCCTGGACGGCGATTTCGAACTCTCATTTGAACTGTCTTTTCTCAGGAATAAGAAGACCTATTTCGGCTATATCGTCCGCGTTATCGGCGACGACCAGCAGAATATCGACCTGATTTACGACAACAGCTCCGTCAAACACGACCATTTCAAGCTCATCATCGGCGAACAGTTCTCTCCCATCGCTTTCGATTTCCAGGGCGACGATCTTTTCGCCAAATGGAACCGCATTACGCTCCGTTTTCAGAAGCAAAAACAACAGATCACCGTCCTGTATGGTAACCGCAATTTCTCACAACCTGTAAAATATGTAACGAAAGGATGCTACAAGATCCTTTTCGGCGCAAACCAGTACAAGGAATTCCGTACGACGGACTTGCCGCCCATGAAGATCCGGCACGTGGAATTGCGTTCGGAAGGCCGCATTGCCTACAATTGGCCATTGAATGAAACGGACGGTTCGAAGGCAACCGAGGAAATCGGGCGAAAAGCAGCGTTGGCGACCAACCCAATCTGGATCAAAAAGCTGCATTATGAATGGAAACTTTTACAAACCGTGACGCTGAAAGGCTACGTCAGAGTGGGGTTTGACGAGAAAAGCAGCAATGTGTTTGTAATAGGGCAGGATTCGCTTGTGCGGTTCAGTCTGGCTGGTAACCGGCTGGTAACCATGCCCTATCAAAGCGGAAAGCAACCGGTGTATGTTGATAATCAGGTGCTTTTTGATCCCGGCAGGAACCGTTTGTATAATATCTTTCTAAACGAAAAGCAGGTCACGGCATTTGACACACTCACCCGCAGCTGGGATAAAAGCGATATCGCCGCCCAGGCCAAGACCTATTACCTGCAGGCGAACAAATTCCTTTCTCCGGCCGATTCTTCTATTTACATGCTGGGCGGCTACGGGCATCTGGCTTATAAAAAGGAAGTGCAGCGCTACCACCTGCCGTCGGGAACATGGCAGCAGATCGCGCTGAAAGACTCCGTCTTTACACCCCGGTACCTTGCCGCGCTGGGGGCTACATCCGGCGGCGCGTATGTAATGGGCGGGTATGGCAGTTCCACAGGCCAGCAAATGCTCAGCCCGCGTAACTGGTACGACTTGTTGTATTTCGACCGTGCCCAACGGAAGTTCAGGAAAATCTACGAGCTGAAAGTACCGAAGGAGGATTTTGTTTTTGGTAACTCAATGATTATCAATGAAAAAGATAGCTCCTACTACGCATTGATATTCCCTAAACATCAGTTCAGTTCCGAGCTGCAATTGATCAAAGGGTCGCTTACCCGTCCGGAATTCAAGCTCGTCGGTTCGAAAGTGCCGTACCAATTCATCGATATCGAGTCTTTTGCCGACCTATTCTATGATAAAGCAAACGGCCGCTTCGTGGCGGTAACGCTCTACCGCGATGCCAATTTGCAGACGAAGGTCGCCATTTATTCGCTTTATGCTCCGCCGCTCGAAACCGTTGCGCCGCAAACGGCTTCAACGGAAAGTTCTGCTGGGCGTAGTTTGTGGATAATCGCCGGGTTGTTCGCTGCGGCATTGCTGGTGTACTGGCTGTACCATTACATGCCGGGGCAATTGGGCAAGCAAAAAGCGACGAAGGCGCCGGTGGTAGGGCCGGTACCGGAGTCGGAGCATACGCCCGCTGCGCACCAGGCATTGGTGGACGACGAAATCGTTGAAAAGGCAGCGCCTTACCAGAGTTGTATTCTACTGTTCGGGAATTTGCAGCTGTATGATGAGGACGGGAATGAGATCACGAAACATTTCAGCCCGTTGGTGAAGGAGTTGTTCCTGGTTATATTACTTTATTCAATCCGCTGGGACGGGATCAGTTCGGAGAAGTTGAAAGAGCTTTTGTGGTTCGACAAACCTTCGGAAAGTGCGCGGAACAACCGGTCGGTAAATATCGCAAAGCTGAAAGCGATCCTCGACAAGATGAAATATTGCCAGGTATCTAAGGAGACCGGTTACTGGAAGATCAAAATCGATTTCGGGAAAATCGAAGTCGATTACATGCATTACCTCACCCTGCTCGGAAACCGGAAGCTGCTTACCAAGCATAGCATTATTGAACTTGCCAGCATTACTAAGCGAGGCAATTTCCTCTCGAATGTAGAATATGAGTGGCTGGATAGCTTCAAATCGGAAATCTCGAATGAGATCGTCGATGCTTACCTGCGTTACGCCGCATCTGTGAAGATCGCCGACGATCCCGAATTCCTCGTGAAACTGGCCAATTATGTTTTTTATTTCGATCCGGTGAATGAAGAGGCGATGATCTTGAAATGCAAAGCATTAGCTCACCTGGGCAAGCATTCGCTGGCGAAAACCACCTTTGAGAACTTCGCCCGGGAGTACAACCGTATTTATGGGGAGGATTTCAGAAAAGACATGCCGGAAGTACTGCATTCTTGATAGCCCGCAGTTAGTGAACGGTATTCTGCTACCACCGGGTTAGGGTATTTTTGTGTTAAAGTTATTGTGTTGATGGATAGGTCAATAGCTCTTTTATAAATATCCGAACTTTCCTATGACAGAACCTCTGCTAAATCTTTGCCGTGAAATGGCCGGGATGTCTGCCGGCGAGCTGGCTATTGTTGAACGTTATTTAAAACCGGTCAGATTGAAACGGAAGCAATTTCTGATCAGGGAAGGAAGGCAGTATGACTTCATCGGTTTCGTGAGCAAAGGTGCCATCCGCCATTTCACCTGGCGCGACGGTGTAGAGAAGACTTGTAACGTCAACTTTGAAAACCAGTTCTTTACAGATTTCGACAGTTTCTATCATGGGACTCCTACAACGAACAATTCTGTGGCACTGGAAGATTCTGTTGTGTTTGTTCTTTCCAAATCAGACCGGGATCTTTTATTGGTCGAATGCCCGGCTTTTGAGCGTTTTTCGAGGATGGTTGGCGAGCGGGCCTTGCAGCAAGCGGCCGAGTGTGCAGCGAGACTTACCTGGGACCGGCCAGAGGATCGGTACCTGCATTTGCTGGAACATGAACCAGATATGACGAGACGTGTTCCGTTGAAGTACCTGGCAAACATGCTGGGCGTCAGTGCCGAAAGTTTGAGCCGTATACGAAAACGGCTGGCAAGCTCCGTGTTTTCTTGACGATCGTCAAGCATTTGCCGGCGACAGGCGGGATACCTTTGTGCCATCGCATGGGAGTTCCTGCGATGTTTACAATTAACTATTCAGCCATTTAAAATGAAAAATGAAATGACTCTTCCCGTGGAGGGCCAGGCGCTTCGCGGCCATGACACCTCCTTGCTATTGAAAACATGGACCCTCAATCACATTTGTGCCAACGTCCTCGGACTGGCCATTTTGCATCCGTTCCTGGCGCACTATTTTACCGGTCCGCACGACAAGGCGCTGACCATGCCGCAACTGATTATGCATAATGTCTCTGTCGTAACTTTTATGGTAATACTGGTTGTATTACAAAATCGGGCGCTTCAATCACGTTTTTCCCTCGGCACGTTTAGAGGATTGAGTTACTTTCTGTTGTTTGTGCCTGCCGCTTTCTGGCTTGGTTATTACACATTGTACATTCCCTTCGATATCATTTTTATGTACGTAGCGATCGGTATTATTGATGCCCGTCTGATAGCCCCGTTACTGCCTAAACCCCGGCAGTGGGCCTGGAAATGTATTCTGTCCTTTCTGCTGGGCGGAATAGCAGGCGCTGCCTGCGGGATCGCGGCTTATTTCGCCGGGCTGAAAGACGCGGGCGGAATGGTAAGAGACTATGGCATGTGGTCGTTGATCAGCGTTACCGCGGCTGTCACTTACACTTCACTCACGAAGCGGGTGTTACGGCAGCAACTAACCGAAATATGCAATTGAGGCATTGCATGAACAAAAAACAGAGACCGCCGAATCGGCGGCCTCTGTTTGAATCACCCTTAACCCTCATAAAAAATGTTACTTTGCTTTGGCGTCGTTCCCTGCGGTGGTGTTTCCCGTTGTACTTCTCCCGATCAACGTTTTTAATTCGTGCAGTTCCTTTTTCAATGCTGTTATTTCCGCTATCTGATTTTTCAAATCCCGGACGGACTCGATCAGATGCGGGATGAGGCCGGTGTAATTGACAGTTTTGAAACCTTCTTCATTTTCTTGAACAAGCTCGGGGAAATGCGCTTCCACTTCCTGAGCAATTACGCCCGTCTGTAATTCCTTCCCTCTTCCTGCGTCGATCCAGTGGTAATGGTAACCGCGCATCTGACTGATGGCGTTGAGGCTGCCTTCGAGGGGAGTGATGTGCTGCTTTAAACGCTTGTCGGAGGAGGCAAAGCCGAGCTGTCCCAATGGCGTCCATGTTTTACCCATGTCATCAACCCAGAATTGCCATGCACCATTTAGATAAAATCCCACTTGTTTGTCCGTCTTCATTCCCATGAAGCCTTCCGGCTTATTTTGGGAGTTGTTCAGATAGAGGCCGGCGGTGTTACCGTCATTCCGTATTCGCATTCTCGATGCAACGTCGAGTCCAAATTCGGGCGCAACGGCTTTCGCGCCAAGACCAATATTTCCATTTCGTAAAACTGTCATGGCATTGGTTCGATTGTTGAGGTCAACCCCATTGCCTATTTGGAAAAGTCGGTCGCCTGGTCCGCCGTTTGGTTGTTCGAATGAGTTGTTAAAAAGCCCGATGGCTACGCTGTGCGGTGCTTTGGCAACAGTATGGTAGCCCAATGAAATGCTGTAATCACCCATCGCGGCCGCTGAATTGCCTATTGCGAACGAATTAGGGTTATAGGCGTAACAAAAGTTTCCGATACTAAACGAATTGGCTTGTACCGCATTTGCATGGTTACCAATCGTGAAAGCTTGATGGCCGGAAGAAACCGAGTAATTCCCCACCGACGCTGCGCCAAATCCACTGGCCTCCGCATCCCACCCAACAGCGACCGAACCCTGGCCTATGTTGCTGTCTTCCCAGGTGCCGTTGGTCAAACCTGCTCGAAATGCTGCTTTTTTAGGGTGCCAGATCAGTCGTGCGCCATTTCCAACGATTGGCAGGTCTGCGCTTAGTTGTCCTTGATCTTTTTGCAGAATAGGGAAATTTTCCCGGAGTTTTCCGGATTCATTGGCATATAGCGAGTAGGGAATGCTGAGCAACTGGCTCATTCCGATGAAGTGAAACTTGCCGTCATTTTCGTCATCGATCTCCGCCTTTAAAAAGAAAATATCGTAGGGCCATGCAATCTTGGAAAGATCTCCACCAGCGGAGCCGACGATAACCGTGAAAAATCCGTTGAAATCGGTCTGCGTTGAATGTATTTCCTGAAAAACTTCGGGACCCAGCACCTGGGTCTGGATAATGCTGATCCGGACGGTAACGGATGAGTTTTGTACGGGTTGGAGGTTGTCGTCCACGGCCAGCCCTTGAAAACTGAATTTGTAAGGAGCTTGCGCGCGGGCAGGATTTAAGCTTAAACCGAGGCAGAGGAGGAAAAACAGCGGAAATCTTTTTAGCATTGTAAAGGCAGGTTAGTAGTTGACATAATTCCACAAAAATGACCGCGTGCGGATTCTGGAACGAATGCGATGAACTACCGGCTTGGATGAAATTTTTTATGGAAAACAAAACAGAGACCTCCAAAATGGCGGCCTCTGAATAAACCCCAGTTAACCCTCAGTAAAAAACCAGCTTTGTCGTTTTGCTGCCGACTGGTGTATCGATTTGTAATAGATATGAGCCGGTATGCGGTAATGTGATCGTATGTTCTGTGCCCGGAGTGTCGAATTGGCCAAGCCTGGTACCGAGCTGGTCGAACAACAGAAGCCGGGTTGTCCGCTCGGGCATTTGTACCCGCACTTTGTTCTCGTGTGACGGATTAGGATAAACGTAAAACCGGTCGAGACTTTCTTTATCTGGAATGACGCAGACGATTTTGCTGTAAGTGTAGGAATCATCGGTGTCTATCTGGCGAAGACGATAGTAGCTTGTCGTCACAAATTCCTGATCGACGAACTGGTAGCTTTTCTCCGTTTTGGAATCAACGGCACCATCCACCCAGCCAAGTAATTCCCAGCTCTTGCCGTCCAGTGACTTCTGTATTTCAAAACCCAGGTTGTTCGTTTCTCCGGCCGTTTTCCAATGCAGCTCGGCAAGGCCAGCAGCGTTCAGCCGTCCCTCGAAACTGATGAGCCTTACCGGCAGAACGGATAAATCTGAAAACGAGTTGAGGCTTCCCAATATCCAGTTGACGCTCACGCCATTGGCCGACCCGGAGCCACTGGCGGCGTAAAGGGCGCCTGGGGAAATGCTTTGGGCGAATAAAGGACATGACAGCGTTCCAGTTACGATGGTTAGAAGCAGTTTTTTCATTTTGCGTGCGATTTACCGATGGCTGATGTGTTCCCCGTCAAAAGACTTTTCAACTCGGCTTCCAGTGTTGTCATCCTTTTGTTGATCTCCCTCACCTCCGCCAGTTCTTTCTTCAATCGAGTAATTTCGTCTGTTCTTTTGTCGAGTTCTTTGACGGCTTCGATGAGGTGCGGGATGAGGCCGATGTAGTTGACGGATTTATAGCCGTTTTCTCCAACTGAGACAAGTTCAGGGAATACTTTTTCAATCTCTTGTGCGACTACGCCGGTTTGCAGGTTTCGGTTAGTTCTGTTGTCTTTCCAATGATAGTTGTAACCCTTGATTTCCCGAAGATTCATCAAGCTATTTTGGATCGGCTTTATATCTTTTTTGAGGCGCTTGTCGGACCAACTTTGAAAACTTGCGGCCGAAACCGTTCCATTTTTGTTCACGATCAAACGCCATCCATTTCCTATGAAGAAACCTATTTCATTATCATTAAGCATCCCGACAAACCCCTCAGTAGTATTTTGGGAATTATTGAAGTAGATACCTGCGGTGTTGCTGCCTCCGTTGTCTTTAATCCTTGCTCGACCTCCTATATCCAAAATATATTCTGGATTTATCGCGTTGTTTCCAATGCCGATATTGCCATTTCTGAGAACGGTTAATGCGTTTGAACGGGCTGCACTGGTGCCATGTCCTACTTGGAATAATCTATCCGTTGCGGCCGCCTGAGCCCCCGGGAAATCACCAGAGTTATTGTAAGTCCCGATTGTCACGCCTCCTACTGCTTTGGCTAATGCTCCTTCGCCCACAGCAAAAGAGCGAACGCCAGAGGCAATTGAATTGCCAAATGAAACTGCGTCCTGGCCGGTAGCTTCGGAGCCGTTTCCAAATGCAAGCGCATTCCCCGCTGTTGCTTTCGAATTGAATCCAAGAGCAACAGCATCCTGACCTGACGATTCGGCTGAATTACCTATGGCTATGGATTTTACGTTAATCGCTTTGCTGTTTAGACCTACCGCGAACGCGCCGTTAGATGACGCTACCGCATTCTCACCGATTGCCGTCGAGGTAGTTCCTGATGCGTTGGCATCATTTCCCGCCGCAAAAGAATAGTCTCCGGATGCCTTTGCCCCGTTTCCCAAGGCGAATGCACCATTGGCGGTAGCTTCTGTGTCTTTTCCAAAACTTGCGGAATTTTCTCCTGACGCAAGAGTCCCATTTCCGGTTGCAAATGAACCAATTCCTATGTTGGCACGATTCCATTTGTTTCCGGCATTTTTTCCTACTCTGAAGGCCGCATTTTTGGGATACCAGATTAGCATGTTGCCATTTGAAACATCAGGCAAGGGAGATCCTAAGCCACTATTTCCGGTTTGAACTATCGGTTCATTGTCGATCCACTTTTTTGAGACGAGAGCAGTATCGGATGTTATCGATTTCGTTGCTTTGGAAGCAAGCAATGAATAAGGAACGCTTAGTAGTTGTGTCGTGCCCAAATCGACAAATGCCGGTAACGCATCGTAATGAATTATAGCTTTCAGGAAATGGAAATTCATTCCCCAGTCGATGTCCCCCAGATTTGTAATAGATCCGATCTGCAAGTTAAAAATTCCATTTGCATTTGTAGTTGTATTATGAGTCTCGCTGAATACGACAGGTCCATTAGCGCTTCCCTGGTGAATATCGAATCCCACCGTAATACTCTTATTCGCTAATATCTTCCCCGTAGCATCCCGCGCCACCCCTTGAAAACTAAACTGCTGCGGCGCCTGTGCCTTAGTGAACTGGGAGATAAGCAGCAGGCTAACCGACAGCAGAGTGACTAATATGTGACGGGGTTTACGGGAAAATGCTTTCCTGATTTTTGAGTTCGAGGTAATCGGGACGGCTTCAATTTGTCCCGATGCGCGAGCGGACAAGTTTTCCATGTGTGTAAATGTTTTGGGTTCGACTTTGTTAATCCGGCCGGAATATCGCTGGGTTTCAAATAGAATGTGGACTACAATGAATTATCGGCATTCGGATAAATAGCCTGCGGTGAAATTCCGGTTTTCCCGGAGCCGCAAATCCCAAGGCGGCAGTAGGTGTCGAAATCGGTAAGTAATCGTTTCCAGCCGCCGGCTAAATATATTTCCGCGTGTCAGGGCCGGCGTCTAAAATTTGGGGACGAGTCTTGCTTAGTCTATCAACCCCCAACCCGCTTTTATGACACAACGTGTGAAATCACCCGTCTGGGCTATTGTATTACTGTTGATTTGTTTGGTTTTACGGCTCTGTGATTCCTTGCTGTTCGGTGAAGGAAGCATGCAGAAAAACTTCCCGCGAAAGCACACTTCGCGGCAGGGGGGCGCAGGGAAGCGGAAGATAATTGTAAAACTGCCGGCTGAGGCGAAAGCCGGGGTAGCGGATTCTGTATCCGGAAATCTCACTTCTTCCGGTAGGAGGCAATCTTCGCGTATAACTCCGCCGGCGAAAACGGCTTACTGATATAATCGTTCATGCCCACTGTAAATGCAATATCCTTAATGTCCATCATAGCCGAAGCGGTAAGCGCGATAATGGGCAGATGCTGATACTTCTTCCCGGGTAGCTGGCGGATGTGCCGCGTGGCTTCGTAGCCATCCATTTCGGGCATCTGGAGGTCCATGAGCACGAGGTCATAATCATGGGCTTGCACTTTTTCGAGCGCTACCAGACCGTTTTCGGCAAGGTCGTATTCTATCTCCCACTGTTTCATAAAGTTCTTCATCAGCAGGACATTGATATTGTTGTCTTCCACGATCAGTAGCTTCATACCTCTCAGGTTGAACTGGTTAGCAGGCGTGCCGTTGCCTTGTTCGGTGAGGTGCTTTTTGCTGACGGGAAAGGATAGGCTGAAATAGAACGCCGACCCTTTGCCGGGTTCGCTCTCGACCTGAATTTTGCTTTGTTGCAGTTCGAGCAGCCGTTTCGTGATCGTCAGGCCGAGGCCCGAACCCCCGTATTTGCGGGTGGTATCTGAAGTGGCCTGGGTAAAGCTATCGAAGATATTTTCGAGTTTGTCAGGCGGGATACCAATACCAGTATCCTCTACCCGGAAATCGATCGTGATGTGTTCGTCCGACTGCTTTGAAACAGAAGCCGAAATGGTCACTTTGCCGCTTTCAGTGAATTTTACGGCATTGCTGACGAGGTTGGTCAGGATCTGGCCCAGCCGGGTGGGATCGCCAACAACCGTGATATTGACGTCGCTTCCCACGTTCAGTTTCAGCATAATGCCCTTTTCATTGGCTTTTTGCAGGACACCGGAGCGAATGTTTTCAAGCAGTGAGAGGACGTTGAAATCCACTTCCTCAAATTCAATCTTTCCGGCTTCAATCTTGCTGAAATCAAGGATGTCGTTGATCAGCGCCAACAGGTTTTCGGCGGAAAATTTAAGGATATTGAGATACTCCATCTGTTCCGGCTTCGGGTCCTGTTGCAGCAGCAAATGGGTGAACCCGATCACTGCGTTCATAGGTGTCCGTATCTCGTGACTCATCGTGGAAAGGAACTGCGTCTTGGCAATGCCCGCCATTTCGGCCTGCTCCTTGGCCTTGATAAGTTCCTGTTCCGTTTTCTTCTGCTCGTCGATGTCCATGATCGCCCCGTAGAGTTTGGTTACCCTGCCGCTGGCGTCGGTAAATGGTTTTCCAATGGCATGAATGAATTTCACCCGACCGTCGGGGAGCACGATACGGAGGTCGAAACTGGCGGGTTCAAGGTGGTTAATCGCGTCGCGGATGTGCGCTTTGTACAGCGGCAGATCTTCGGGGTGGATCATGCTCGAAAAGAGCTCGGTTTGCGGCCCGGGGCTGCCGGGTTCGAGGCCAAAAATGCGGAATGCTTCGTCGGACCAATAGTTCTGGCCAGTCAGCAGGTCGGCTTCCCAACTCCCGCTGTGCGTGAGCTGCTGCGATTCGGCGAGCATGGCCTCGTTGCGGCGAATCAGTTCTTCGGCCCGTTTCCGATGGGTAATATCATGCCACACCACAAGCAGCACCTTCTTGTTGCTGATCATCACCGGATTGAGCGTGACTTCCACAGGGAATTCTTCGCCATCCATTCGCCGATGGATCCATTCGAAGCGGTTGTAGCCGTTTTCATAGGCGAGCCGGTCCATTTCCACCGATTTTTCCGACGAACGCCGACCGTCGGGCTGGAATTCCGGTGAAAAGCGGGCCGGGTGGATGGAGAGCAACTCACTTTTATTCTTGCATAACAGCATTTTTACGGCCGCCTCGTTGCAGTCCACAATGCCGGTTTCATCCAGCAGTAAATGGGCGTCGGTGGAATACTGGAATATCACACTGAGCTTTTCTTCGACAATTTTTCGTTGTGTAAGGTCTTGTAAGACGCCGTCCAGCCTGCCCGGCTGCTCTTGTTGCATGATATCGTCATGAATGTCGCTCACAGAGCCTACCATTCGTTCGGGTTTGCCGTTCTCAAATCGCACATTTCCGCGGCATTCGAAGTAACGGTAGCCATTGTTTTTGGTTTTGAGCCTTACATGAACAAGGTAGGGGACATTGTTTTCAAACTGCTCGCGGATGGCGTCAGCTACAATCTGTTTGTCGTCCGGATGAACCAGTATTTCGGTAAATGGTTTATATCCAGCAGGTATTTCGTCTGGCTCGTATCCCAAAAGCTCGAAAAAGCGGTCCGACCAAACTTGTTTGTCCGTTTTGAATTCCCAGTCCCATAGCCCGGCATTGATACCGGCGATGACCATATCGAGCGATTTGGCGGAGAACTTGGATTGCATGTTGGAAGTATAGAATTAATTCGTATAAAATTAAAACAATTTCCGAATCTCAAAAACGATAAAACAATTTTGCCAACTCTTTTCAGAAATCGATTATTCCGAAAACTTTTTTAGCCGTGGTGCTGGATGTGTTGGTATTTTGCCGTCTCCCGCGTAAATTGGTGGGTATTGAAATGGCGAAAACCTTTATATGAACGCAGAAACGGATGCGTTGCGACAGCGCATTGAAGAACTTGAAGCGGAATTGGACAAGGCCCGGCTGGGGCACACCGGCGGGGGCGACACACTCGCATACATAGAGGAGATGGAAGGGCGTTTCCGCGCCATTGCCGATACGGCCCCCGTGCTGATCTGGCTTTCCGGCCCCGACAAGCTCTGCTATTTCTTCAACAAAGGCTGGCTCGATTTTACCGGCCGCAGCATGGAGCAGGAGGTCGGTAATGGCTGGGCCGAAGGGGTCCATCCTGATGACTTCGACAGATGCCTTGCCATTTATGTTTCACATTTCGACGCACGCAAGGAGTTCAGCATGGATTACCGCTTGCGCAGGCACGACGGCCAATACCGATGGATCTCCGACAAAGGCGTACCGCGCTACACGACAACCGGTACTTTCATCGGTTATGTGGGAGGCTGCATGGATATTCACGACCAGATTATGTTTTCCGAACAGTTGGAGACGCAGGTAGAGGAGCGGACACGGCAGTTGAAACATTCGGAGCAATTTCTGCAATCGATCCTTAACACGGCCGGGAACAGCATCGCGTCCTACAAACCCATACGAAACCCGGCGGGAAAAATCATGGACTTCCGTATTGTGTATTCTAATGAGGACGCATCGGGCGGCCGCACTACACACGGGACGGGCATTGCCGGAAAAACCTGCCGCGAGGTGTATCCGGGTATTTTTAGGAATGGTGTGTTTGAAAAGCTGGTAAAATGTGTGACAACGGGATGCCCGGACAACTATCAGGTCGATGTCAGACGGAATGGGGATATCTATTGGTTCGACGCCTCCATCGAAAAGCTGGAAGACAGCGTGACGGTTACGACCAGGAATATCTCCGAAGAGCTCAAATCCGATCTGAAACTCAAAGACCTGAACCGGCAGCTCAAAATACAGAATTCGATTTTCAAACATTCCGAGGAAAATGCCAATATAGGCAGCTATGCGTGGAATGTGACGACGAACGAGCTCGAATGCTCCGATAATCTTTACAGGCTGATCGGCTACCAACCCCAGGAATTCAACCCGTCTTTTGAGCAGTTTCTGTCATTTCTTCATCCGGATGACCGGCACCAGGCGATCCGCGACGGTATCCGGGCTTATGAAACGAAGGTGATCGTTCAGAACACCTACCGGGTTATTGCCAGAAATGGCGACGTTCGACATTTCAGGCTCAGCGGAAATTTCATCCAGGAGGGGGAGAATCACTTGATGATCGGGGCATTGCAGGACGTGACCAAAGATGGTGAACTCAGCGATGCCCTGCATAAAAAGAACATGGAGCTGCGCCGGAACAACGAAGAACTGGCTTCGTTCAGCTACGTAGCCTCGCACGATTTGCAGGAGCCGCTCCGGAAGATCCGTGCGTTCAGCAGCAGGATCATGGAAAAGGAAGCACAGCATTTTTCCGAAAGTACTAAGGACTATTTCGCACGCATTATCGCCGCGTCTGTACGGATGCAAAAGTTGATAGAGGCGTTGCTGAGCTATTCGGGGACGAGCGGGGTTAATTTCAAATTCGTGGAGGTTGATATTACCAGCATTGTGGATGAAGTAAGAAGCGATCTGGAAGAGCTCATTACAGAGAAAGACGCAACGGTGGAGGTAGAACAACTGCCGGTTTTGCCGGTGATTCCCGTTCAGTTTCACCAGCTATTGCAGAACCTCATCGGCAACGGCATTAAATACAGCAGTCCCGACAGGAGGCCCGTTGTGCGTGTAACACACGAAATCGTTCAAGATGAGAATGGGCAGGGGCCTTTTTGCCGGCTCAGCGTTATCGACAACGGGATAGGGTTCGACCAGCGTTATGAAAACCGCATATTCGACCTTTTTCAAAGGCTTCATGGCAAAAATGAATATGAAGGTACCGGCATTGGTCTCGCTATTTGCAAGAAAATAGCACAGAACCACCATGGCTACATTCTGGCCGAAGGTAAGCCCGGTGTAGGCTCCGTCTTCCATGTTTATATCCCGACAACCCTTGCGCAGTATTGAAATAGTCCAAAAAGTTGGATATGTCGATGTTGGGATTGTAATAATCTGATAATCTGGCATTAAATACTGCCGCCCTGAAAGTTTCTCTTTCAAAACCCTTGCGTTTTAATTTTCAATAAGTTTACTTTGTCTATCATATTTATAGACTATATAAAATGACTTTGCCTGATTAACCACCAGTCCGGCAAAAAGCATTTGTCCAAAATTCGTATCGTACCTATGAAAGCGAAAGATGTACTTCTAATCCAATTTTCGGGGATGCCCGAGAGCATGGTGGTTTCTAATTGTCCTCGTTTCACAGTTCTGTGCTGTTCCTGTTGTTGACCCCCTGACGATATCCTGAATATTCAGTAACCCTGCTGATCGGCATATTAGGCGTATGCAGATCAGAAACTTCCCGCGCATCCGTATGGCCAAGCACCGTCTGCTTGCTGTTACGTATATGCATGAAGGTAAGCCCTCTTGTGCCTAGATTATCCATTTTATTTACCACAAATAATGATCAAACATCTATTCCGCCTGTTCTTGCTGACGGGCTTGGTATTCACAGGTTTTTACCGTGCTGTGGCACAGGACGCCATTACGGGCGTGGTAAAAGACGAATCGGGGCAGGGATTGCCCGGCGCGACGGTAGTCGAGAAAGGTTCCACCAAATACGCTTTGACGGATATCGACGGGAAGTTCAGCATTCCGCCGGCCAAAGAGTTCCCTTTTACATTGCAAATCAGCATTACAGGTTTCCAGCAGCAGGAAATCGAGATTTACGAACAACCTTCCGAAGCCGTAGAAATCGTTTTGAAAACCGCTAACCTGCTCGACGAGGTGGTCGTGGTTGGTTACGGCGAGCAGAAACGGAAAGACATTACGGGTTCCGTCGCTTCGGTGCCTATCGAGATCAAAAGCCAGCCCGTAGCGTCTGTGGAGCGCCTTTTACAAGGTTCCGTCGCAGGCGCAGTGGTAACGCAGACATCCGGGCAGCCGGGTGGGGGCGTAAGCGTGCAGATTCGCGGGAACAACTCCATTACCGCGGGTAGCGACCCATTGTATGTAATCGATGGTTTCCCTGTCAATAACGACTACGGCCTTACCGACGCGGGTGTAACCGATGGTTCGAAAATCAATCCGCTTTCTTCCATTAACACGGCTGATATCGAGAATATCGACGTTTTGAAGGATGCTTCGGCAACAGCGATTTACGGCTCACGCGGCGCGAATGGGGTAGTCATTATCACCACCAAAAGCGGTTCGAAAAACAAGTCATCCATTAACTATGACGCCTACTACGGTTCACAAAAAGTGCTCCGGACTATACCTTTGCTGAATGCAGCGCAATGGTGGCAACTGCGGAAAGATGCGGCAGCCAATTCCGGTAAAACGGCTTCGATTCCCACGATTTCGGGCTATTCGCTGGATACTACCGGCGTGGGTACCGACTGGCAGGACGCCGCATTCCGCAGCGCTTCCATCCAGAGCCACAACCTTTCCATTCTTTCGGGATCAGATAAAACCAAGCTTGCGATCTCAGGTAACTATTTCAAACAGAATGGTATCCTGCAAAATACCGACTTCCGCCGCTTCTCGGCCCGCATTAACCTGGATCATCAATACAGCGACCGACTCCGCATTTTTACCAGTCTGAATGCGAGTAATACCAAAGCTAATGTAGCACCGAGTGCCATTGTAGGAAACCTCCTGCAAACGCCGCCTTCGTTGCCTATTTATCAGGACAATGGCACTTTTGTGGTGAACAGTCCGTTTGAGTCGGCATTGCAAAACCCGATCAACTCATTGTACAACCAGCTGAACGAAACCATTACCAACCGTTTCCTTGGAAATGTCTCGGGGGAATACACCATTGCGGATGGCTTGAAAGCCAAAGTGCTCATCGGAGCCGACGTGGTGGGTAACAAGCAGAACCGCTATCTGCCAAGTACGACTTCGGAGGGGCAGGCATTGAGCGGGGACGCTATCGTAGGTTCCGTTTTTACGGCCAACTGGCTGAACGAGAACACGATTAGCTACGACAAGGAGTTTAACGAAAAGAACAAAATCAATGCAGTGGCAGGTTTTACCGCGCAGGTTTCCCAAACCAAAGGTGCTATTGCCGAAGCCGCGGGTTTCGCAACGGATGCATTTGAGTATAACAACCTCGCGACTGGTATCACCAGCATAGCGCCGCGCTCACTGGCCAACAAATGGTCGCTGGCTTCGTACCTCGGCCGTGTCAACTATATTTTCGACGAGCGTTACCTGTTCACACTCACATTGCGTGCGGATGGTTCCTCCAAATTCGGTAGCGGCAACAAATGGGGTTATTTCCCGTCGGCAGCTATCGGCTGGAATGTGAATGAAGAGAAATTCTTCCAGCGTTTCAAAAAGATCAGCCTTTTGAAACTCAGATTAAGCGCCGGGCAAACTGGTAATCAGAACATTCCTGCGTACCAATCGCTGTCGCAGCTGGCCTATTTCCGCTACAACTTCTCGAACACGACCGTTTCCGGTTTCGCACCGAATACCGTTCCTAACCCGAATCTTGGCTGGGAAAAAACATTCCAGACAGATTTTGGGGTGGATCTCGGTTTGTTCAAAAACCGCATTAACATTATCGCTGATTACTACTACAAGAAAACCACTGACTTGCTCCTGACCCGCACTGTACCCGGTACTTCCGGTCTGTCGGATTTTTATAACGGCCAAGCTTCCGTAGTTTACCAGAACATCGGTGCCGTTTCCAACCAGGGTATTGAGTTGTATATCAATTCAAGAAACACAGAAGGTGCATTCAAATGGAACACCATCTTTATTGTTTCCAAAAACACGAACAAAATCCTAAGCCTCGGCGACGGTGTGGACCAGATCATTCCGGTGATTTCCAACCCGTCTATTGCCAAAGTAGGTTATCCGCTCGGCTCGTTCATCGTATACAAAACCGACGGCATTATCCAGGAAGGCGACGCGCCATTGACCCCGCAGCAAAACAAAAGTCCGGGCGGGCAGAAGTATAAGGATATCAACGGTGATGGCGTGATCACACAGGCGGGCGACCGCGTGGTGATTAAAAACCAGCCCGCGTTGACAGGCGGTATCACCAACACATTCAATTACAAAGGTTTTGACCTGACCATTTTCTTCCAGGCTTCGCTCGGCGGTAAATTGTACAATGCCAACCGCGCTAACCTCGAATTGGGTACCGGCTATGTGAATGGCTCGGATGTGTTGCTCAACCGCTGGACGCCAACCAACACCAATACCGACGTGAAAGCGGCCTACCAGGATCCCGCGATCACGATTTCGGACCGTTTTATCGAAGATGCGACTTACTATCGTCTGAAAAACCTCTCATTCGGCTACACATTCCCGAAAGAGCTGCTTTCGAAACTGCGCATTGAGAACCTCCGTCTGTACGTATCGGCGCAAAACCCAAAAACTTGGACGAAATACACCGGCTTCGATCCCGAGGTCAGCCTGAACGGCCAGTCGCTGATCAACAAGGGTGTTGACCAGGGCGTGTATCCGAATAACAAATCTTACCAGGTGGGTCTGTCCCTCACATTCTGATAACCACCATTCCAAAATCGATTGAAATGAAAGCATTTAAATATATTCTGTTGGGTTTCACGGCATTTGCTTCGCTCTCGTGCGAGGAATTCCTGAAAGAGGAACCCGAAGCATTTTTGTCGGAAGACCAGTATTACAAAACGCAGGCTGATGCGGTTAACGCGGTCAATGCGGTGTATTTCTTCCTGAATTCAGGCGGATCGTCGATCCAGACACCTTATAATACACTTTTCAACACTGGTATGAACATGGCTGGTGATGACGAGGACCCGGGACCAGGCGCTACCAACCCCGACGTGCGCTCGCTGTCGGTACTGGCACATTCGTCGACCAACCTGCGTATTTATGAGCTCTGGCAACAGCATTATGCAGCTATCAAAAAAGCGAATGTGGTATTGGAAAAAGTACCTGCCATCCAGTTTGACGAGGCATTGAAGACCCGCTTGCTCGGAGAAACCAAGTTCCTGCGTGCATTGTATTATTTCAACCTCGTACGCCTCTATGGTGACATTCCGCTGATTCTCGAATATCAGAAGTATGTCAATGCGGCTGACTATGCCATTGCCAAATCTCCTTCGGCAGACGTTTACGAGCAGATCGAGAAAGACCTCACCGAAGCCGCAGCGGTGCTCCCTGCCACGTATGCGTCGCCCAATGTGGGGCGCGCGACAGCGGGAGCGGCCAAGGCGCTGCTGGCGAAAGTGTACCTCACACAAGCCTCTTTGCCGCTGAAAGTGAGTGCGAAATACCAGTCGGCGGTGAACAAGGCGGAAGAAGCATTGTCGGCTGCGGATGGTGGCACCGGTAATTACGGTTACGATCTGGTCGCCAACTATGCCGAGGTTTTTCTGCCTGCATTCAAGAACAACAAGGAGCATATTTTCTCGGCGCAGTTCAAATCAAACTCGTTGGCGCAGGGCAACAACGAATGGCCCCGGGCGATCCTGTCGGGTGTGCCGGGTCTGAATGGCAACTACGCGCACATGGTGCGCTATTACACGCAGGGGACAGACAAGTTTTTCAGTATTTACAAATTGTTCAAACCGGGCGATAAACGTCGTGATGTGACGTTCGTTAGAAGCTTCACCAGCCCTTCTAACGGCCGTAAATATGCATTGCCGATCGCGAATACCGCGGTACCGAACGATTCGACGCCATTCTGGAACAAATGGGCCGATCCCGCGTCGACGGCGGTTACCAACCAGTCGGCTGCTAATGTACCCATTATCCGCTATGCAGAGTTGCTTTTGATCCACGCAGAGGCAGAAAACGAGGCGAACGGCCCGACACAAAAGGCATACAAATCACTGAACAAAGTCCGTAAACGCGCAGGATTGCCTGATTTGACTGCCGGCCTGAGCAAAGACCAGTTCCGCGACTCCGTATACCTCGATCGCCGTTTGGAACTCACCTACGAGTACCAGCGCTGGTTTGACCTGATCCGTCAGCGCGACGCGGCATATAACAGCACTTTCGTGGCCAATCAGCAGAAAGTGGGCAAAACCAATGCGGCTCCGAAGCACGTCTATTTCCCGATCCCGCAATCGGAGATCGACAACAATTCATTGCTGAAACAAAACCCGCTTTGGCAGTAACACCGAATTTGTAATCTGTTGGTATTGAAAATTGAATGAATAAAAAAGCTTCCTTTTGGATAGGCATTGCAGGGGCGCTGGCGGTTTTTGCGCCGGCGCCTGCGCTTGCGCAACAAGCGTCCGGAAAGCCCAATATCTTGCTGATACTGGCCGACGATATGGGTTTTTCGGATCTAGGGAGCTTTGGCTCCGAAATACACACTCCGCATCTCGACAGGCTGGCACAGGAAGGCCTGCGCATTACCCAATTCTACAACAGCGGCCGCTGCTGCCCCTCGCGCGCGGCCTTACTCACGGGCCTTTACCCGCACGAGGCAGGCGTGGGCGACATGGTGCAGGACAAGGGCACGCCCGCGTATCAGGGTTATTTGAGTAAAAACAGCGTTACCATTGCCCAGTTGCTCAAAACCGCGGGATATAACACCATTGCCTCAGGTAAATGGCACGTGGGGCTGGTACCGTCGGCCTGGGCTGTGAACCGTGGTTTCGACCAGTCGTTTACCCTGCAAAACAATGGAAGCAGTTACTTCAACTCCGAGGCACTTTACAACGACGGTCGGAAAGTAGCCTTTCAGTTGAATGGCCGCGAAATACAGCGGTACGATACTTCACGCTATCTCACACAAGCCATTACCGATTTTGCGGTCCAGTCGATCGACCGCATTAAGGGCCAGCCAAATCCTTTCTTTTTATACCTGGCCTACAACGCTCCGCATTGGCCAATCCAGGCGTTGCCGGAAGACATTGCCCGTTACAAAGGTAAGTACCTGCAAGGCTGGGACGCATTGCGCGAAGCGCGATACCGGAAGCTGGTTTCTTTGGGTATTATTCAAAAAGAATGGAAACTCTCGCCGCGCTACGAAAAGGCACCTGAATGGAATGCATTACCAGAGGCGGAAAAGGACAAATGGGATGCCCGTATGGCCATTTACGCCGCGATGATCGACCGGATGGACCAATGCATCGGGCAGGTACTCGACAAAGTGAAAGCCATCGGCCGCGACCGGAACACGCTCGTTATATTCGTTTCGGACAACGGCGGAAGCGGTGATACCGTCCGCGAATGGGATTATGTTACGCAAAAAACAGGAGAACCCGGATCAGCACATTCTATAGACAGCTACGACCCGCCCTGGGGTAATGCGAGCAATACGCCCTTTAAGCTTTTCAAAAAGAATACCCATGAAGGCGGCATTGCCTCGCCATTCATCGCCTGGTTTCCCGGAAAAATAAGGGCAAACACATTAAGCACGCAGGTTGGCCACATTACCGACATCATGCCGACAATGCTCGACTTGGCGGGCGTTCGCTATCCTGAAACATTTGCAAATGAAAAGCTTACGCCGCTGGCCGGCAGTTCATTATCACCATTATTTCAAAACCCGCAGGCTACACAATCCAAAACCCTTTTCTGGGAACACGAAGGCAGCCGTGCCGTGCGAAAGTCGGACTGGAAGCTCGTCGCCGAGATCGGGCAGCCGTGGGAGTTGTACGATCTCAAAACCGATCGCAGCGAAAATCATAACCTCGCCAACCGTTATCCGGCGAAAGTAAAGGAATTGGAAAAAGAATACCTCGAATGGGCAGCGAAAGTGGGTGTAGTGGATTGGAATACGATCAAATAGGAATTTGATATTGATTAAAACACATTCAAAAACAGTTTATCATGGGAAAAATATATCGTCCGTGGAATAAATTATCGCTGGGTGCATTGGCTGTGCTCGCTGCCAGCGGTGTGAACGCACAGTATGCGCCGACACCCGCTTACCAGGGCAAAATCGGGAAAACGGTGGCTGAGACGCAGCAATCGTGGCCGGAGAAGAAAAAGGCAGCGAAAGGCTCGCCGAACGTCGTCTGGATCCTGCTGGACGACATCGGTTACGGAGCGATCAGTACTTTTGGCGGGCTGATCAACACGCCTACGCTTGACAGCCTCGCCAACAATGGGTTGCGGTACACCAATTTCCACACCACGGCCATCTGCGCGCCTACGCGTGCAGCATTGCTTACAGGCCGTAATCAGCATTCGGCGCATATGGGACTTTTTCCGGAAACCGCTATTGGTACACCCGGTTACGACGCGCTCATTCCTTTTGAGAAAGGCACCATTGCCGAAATCCTGAAAGATAACGGCTACAACACGTTTGCGTTGGGCAAATGGCATATCACGCCGCTGGCCGATCTCACGCCCGCAGGACCATTCAACCGCTGGCCTACTGGTCGCGGATTTGAGCAATTCTATGGTTTTCCATCGAGAGGCAGCATCGATCAATGGCATCCTGAGCTTTGGGAAGGCACGCACCGTGAACCGGACCGCCAGGATGGTAAGCATTTCAACGAACTGATCGCCGACAGGGCTATCAGCTATTTGGCAAGCCAGAAATCGGGTAATCCGGATAAACCGTTCTTCCTGTATGTAGCAACCGGTGCAGGGCATGCGCCGCATCAGGTAGCTAAAAAATGGTCGGATAAGTATAAAGGGAAATTCGATGCGGGATGGGACGCTTACCGGGAGCAGGTTCTGGCCAATCAGATCAGGTTGGGTGTTGTTCCGAAGACGGCGAAAGTGCCGCCGCGTAACCCGGGTGTGAAAGACTGGAACTCGCTGGGCGCCGAGGAGAAAAAGCTGTACGCAAGGTTTATGGAAACCTACGCGGGCTTTTTGGAATACACCGACTATGAAATCGGAAGGGTTATCAATCATATCCGCGAGTCGGGAGAGCTGGATAATACGGTCGTAATCGTGTCGGTAGGAGACAATGGGGCCAGCAAGGAAGGTACCTTCGTTGGAACTGTAAACAATTTCGGCGCCGGCGTTTCGGAGGAGGAGCGTTTGAAAAAGAACATCGAGCAGATCGACCTGATCGGCACCGAGTTTTCGAAAGTGAATTACCCACTTGGCTGGGCTGCGGCTACCAACGTACCGTTTCGCCATTGGAAGCAGGATGCAAATTCGGAAGGCGGTACGCATAACCCGTTGATTGTCTTTTATCCAAAAGGAATCAAGGAAAAAGGTGGCATCCGTAACCAATATGGCCACGTTTCGGACATTTTGCCTACTACTTTGGAACTGCTGAACATCAAGGCACCGGTGGTGCTGAACGGCATTAAACAAGACGCCATCGAAGGGACGAGTCTTGCTTACAGCCTTAACGACGCGGGTGCTAAAAGCCGTCACACTGTTCAATACTATGAAATCCGCGGCTCCCGCTCGATTTATAAGGATGGCTGGAAAGCCGGATCGCTGCACGTGAAGGGACAGGATTTTGAGAAAGACAAATGGGAGCTCTATAACCTGACCGACGATTTCAACGAAACCAATGACCTCGCTACTGCCAATCCGGCCAAGTTGAAGGAGCTGAAAGCATTGTTTGATAGCGAGGCTTTGAAATACAATGTGTACCCGTTGAAGGATGGCACCGAGCCGTTTACATTGCCTACTGCCTACAACAATGTGGATAAAGTTGTTCTTTACCCCGGTCAATCGACGATCATCGACGTGGCCAGCCCGTTTGCGTTGAAACGTTCATTCTCGATCGTCGCCGATGCGGTATTGTCGGGTGTTGAAACGGAGGGTGTGTTATTGTCGAGAGGCGGTGCGGCCGGTGGTTTGAGCTTTTTTATCCAAAACCAGAAACTGCAATTTGTGTATGCCGTCGGCGATGGCAACAAATATGTAGTGAGCTCTTCCAGTGCTACTTTGCCGGACGGGAAAGTCGAGCTGAAAGCCAGCGTGCAATATGATGAGAACGGAGGCGGTGTGGTGAGTTTGTATGTTAATAATGCGAAGGTAGGGGAAGGAACGCTCACCAGAACTTCGGATGCATTATACCTGCACGAGGGCGTGAATGTCGGCTTCGACGACCTGACGCCGGTAGGCGATACTTACAAAGTGCCTTTTGCATTCACAGGCAAAATCAACAAGGTCACTATTGATCTCGCACCGACACAGCAGGCGGTTTTAGGCGCGAAATAGTAGTGAAGTAATTATCACGGTAATGATACAACTGACCCGCAAAATCCTTTGGGCGATATGGACTATCGCATTACATCCGGTGATCGCACAGGACCGTCCTAACATCCTCTGGATCGTAAGCGAGGACAACACCATTCTGCTCGGCAGCTATGGCGACAAGTTCGCGACGACGCCCAACCTGGACCAGTTCGCCACCGGGAGTATCCGGTACAAAAATGCCTTCTCGACCGCTCCCGTGTGCGCGCCCTCGCGTAATACGCTCATTACAGGCATGTACCCGCCCTCCCTCGGCACCGAGCATATGCGCAGCACGTACCCGTCACCCGCTTTCGTGAAGTTTTTCCCAAAATACCTGCGTGAGGCCGGGTACTACACGACCAATAATGCTAAAAAGGATTACAATACGACGGACCAGCTCGACGCCTGGGACGAATCGAGTAACAAGGCGACTTATAAAAACCGCAAGCCGGGGCAGCCTTTTTTCGCAGTATTTAATCTGAATGTATCGCATGAAAGCTCACTGCACGAGCCATTGCCCGCATTAAAGCACGATCCGGAGAAAGTGCCGTTGCCGCCTTACCATCCTGCGACGCCCGAGCTGAAACACGATTGGGCGCAGTATTACGACAAGCTGGAAGAAATGGACCGGCAGTTTGGAAAACTGTTGCAGGAGTTGAAAGACGAAGGACTTGCTGACAACACTATTGTATTTTACTATGCCGACAACGGCGGCGTGCTGGCGCGCAGCAAGCGGTTTATGTATGAATCGGGTCTGCACGTGCCGCTGATCGTGCATTTGCCGCCAAAGTATGCGCATTTGGCAAATCAAAAACAGGGTAGTGTGTCGGATAGGTTGGTGACTTTCCTGGATTTCGCGCCAACTGTTTTGAGTCTGGTCGATATTAAAGTGCCTGATTATATGCAGGGAGGCGCGTTTTTGGGCAAACAACAGAAGCCGGAGCCGCAATATGCGTTCGGATTCAGGGGAAGAATGGATGAACGGATCGATATGTCGCGTTCGGTACGGGACAAGAAGTTTCGATACATCCGGAATTATCTGCCAAATAAAATCTATGGCCAGTATCTCGAATACCTCTGGCGGGCACCATCGGTGAAATCCTGGGAAGATCTTTACAAAGCGGGGGAACTGAATGCGGTGCAATCCAAATTCTGGGAGCAGAAGCCGGCAGAAGAGCTTTTCGACGTCGATGCCGATCCGCACAACATTCATAATCTGGCCGGGGACCCGAAATACAGGAAGGAACTGGAACGGTTGCGTAAGGCCAATAAACAGTGGACCGCGAGCTATAAAGACGTCGGATTTATTCCCGAAGCGATCATCTATGAAATTGCCAAAACGACACCTTTGTATGATTATGCCAGAGGTGGCAAGTATAATTTCGAGAAAATTGCCGCTACCGCAGACATTGCTTCCTCCCGAAATCCCGGCCACACGCAGGCGTTGATCAAAGCGCTGGGAGACGGAGACCCGTCGGTGCGCTACTGGGCGGCCACGGGCCTCACGGTACTAAAAGCCGCGTCGGGTGGGGATGCATTGCAAAAAGCATTGAAGGACCCGGAAGTTGCCGTGCGAATTGCTGCCGCCGAAGCATTGTATGTGACAGGCGCCGACAAGCCCGGGGCCGTCGTCGCGCTGACGGATGCCTTGAAAAGCGACAATCCGTATGCTCGCCTACAAGCCCTGAATATCCTCGATCTGACGGGCAAAGATGCTGCACCGGCCGTTCCTAATGCGGAGCGGATTGCAGGACAGAAACCGGAAATGTTCGATTATGACATTCGTGCAGCGAAGGTGCTGCTCCAAAACTACAAGAACGCAAAATAAAAAGTCGATAGCCGAGGCCAACCACCGAAAGCAGTAATCACTTTTAAACCCAGTTTCAATGAAAACTTTTAAACGTTTTTTCGCATTGGTATGGTTGCTTGCCGCACATACCGCCCTGGTTGCACAAACCGGACCAAATGCCCAGAACACCGCAAAACGTGACCTCGTTTCTTTCGAGGAATTTGAAGCCCGGCTGGCCAAAGCGGGCAAGAATGCTCAGATTTTGGATGCACGCTTACCGGAAGAGTATGCGCAGAACCATCTAGAAGGCGCAACCAGTTTTAGCGTCGCCAACGAAGCCGACTTCTCTAAAGCCATCGCCAGGCTCGACAAAAGCAAGCCGACTTTCATCTATTCCATCGCCAATGGTCGCAGCGGCAAACTTGCCAAAGACCTGCGCGACAATGGTTTTAAGGACGTCACCGAACTGCCGGGCGGATTGAGCAAATGGATCGGTTTGGGTAAACCCGTTGTGTCCACCGTCGGCCCGGGCCTTTCGCTGGGCGACTACCAGGCTTCTTTGAAATCCGACAAACTTGTGCTGGTTGATTTCGGCTCACGCTATTGCGGCTCGTGCAAGCGGCTGGCACCCATTGTGGATTCTATCAAACACGAGCAAGCCAGCTCGGTGAAAGTAATCAATATCGAAGCTTACGAAAATAAAGCGCTTACCAAAGAGCTGGGCGTGACTGCATTGCCGACGCTGATTCTTTACCGCGGCAACCAGGTAGTTTGGAAGAAAAGCGGCGTTACGCCGAAAGGGGAGATTGAAAGGGTGCTGGCGGAGGCGAATTTGTGATATTGCGGGTAAATCAGCCGCATACTATTACGTGATGCGGCTGATTTACTTCGGACAATTATTTCTTAGTCCTTCTTCTGAACATAGTCATCATCCCAGGGAAAAGGTGGTTTGAGTTTTGATAACATCTCAGCGGCTTCGCGATTCTTTCTGATCACAGCTGGTGAGTTTTTTACATCCCTGATGAATTTCTCTTTATCTCTGAGAATTGCTTCAATCCAGTCTTCACTTTCCATTCATTCTGGCTTTTCCATAAAAGTCTTCATACAGAACTGATTTTCGATCAACATATCCCTGGAAAGACAAAGAGCAGCGGAATTGGTAAATGTCTTTGTTCATGCAATTAGCGTGCTTAAATACAACCCAAAGCACACTTCTACAAATTGTCTATTCCAAATTTAAACACCGGTGATCCTCCGGCACAAAAAAACGCCCATCCGGAATACCGAATGGGCGAAATGCATTAAAACGAATGCAAAAAACTTAGAATATAAACTTCGTACTCAAAAAATTCGAGGTGTCCTCATGCACGATTTCGTTGATCAGCTGCTTGTTGGCGGCGTTCATTTTGAAGGCTACCAGGGAGCGGATTGAGAAGGCGCGGATGGCGTCGGGGACGGAAAGGGTGCCTTCGGCGCTGTCCTTGCGGCCGGTGAAAGGGAATACGTCCGGGCCACGCTGGCATTGGGTATTAATGTTCACACGGCTTACCTGGTTTACCAACGGGTCTATCAGCGAGGCGACTTCTTCGGCATTGTTACTGAAAATGCTGACCTGCTGGCCATGGGTCGAGTCGATGAGGAATTCGATGGTTTCTTCGAGATCGTCGAACGGTACCACAGGCACGATTGGCCCGAACTGCTCTTCATGGTACAGCTTCATTTTGCTGTTGACCGGGTAGACGACGGCCGGGTAGAAGAACGAGCCTTCCGATTTGCCCCCGTTTTCGTTGACCACCTTCGCACCGTGCGCTTCCGCGTCGGCGATGCAGTCGTTGAGGTATTCGATTTTATTGGTTTCAGGCAGCGGGGTAAGCGCTACACCTTTCTCCCACGGCATTCCAAATTTCAGTTCGGCAACAGCCGCGCTAAATTTTTCCAGGAATGCATCGGCCACGGTGCGGTGTACCCAGATGATTTTCAAAGCCGTACAACGCTGACCATTAAACGACAATGATCCGGTGATGATCTCTTTGACAGCAAGGTCGAGATCAGCCTCAGGCGTAACGATGGCCGCATTCTTAGCATCCAGACCGAGTACCGCGCGCAGACGGTTCACTTTCGGGTGGGATTTTTTCAATTCATTCGCCACTTTGCTGGAACCGATGAGCGTCAGCACATTGATTTTGCCCGATTGCATCAATCCAGGAACGATGGCATTACCGCGGCCGTAAATCACGTTCACGACGCCTTTCGGGAAACAGTCGCGGAAGGCTTCCTGCAACGGGTAATGCAGCAGCGTACCGAATTTCGGCGGTTTGAAAAGCAATGTGTTGCCCATGATCAGTGCGGGGATCAGGGTCGTGAAAGTTTCGTTGAGGGGATAGTTGAACGGTCCCATGCACAATACCACGCCCAGCGGAGAGCGTCTTACCTGCGCTGCAATGCCGTCGACAATGTCGAAACCGGACGAATCGCGATCGAGGTTTTTGAGTGAGTCGATGGTGGCGTAAATGTATTCAACGGTACGATCGAATTCTTTAACGGAGTCGGCAAATGATTTACCGATTTCCCACATGATGAGCTTAACGATAATGTCCTTTTTCTCGATCATCCGGCCTGTGAATTGCTCAACGCAGTGGATGCGCTCGGCAACACCCATCGTAGGCCATTCGCCGCGGCCGCTGTTGTAGGCAGCTACGGCTGCATCCAGCGCTTCCGATGCTTCGGAAGCGGTGCATAAGGGGTAGCTTCCGATGAGCTTGCGTTCGAGGCCGTTGGCTGTTTGCACGGCAATCGGCGAGAAAACTTCATGGAACGGCCCGTCCCAGGTCTTCATTTCGCCATTGCAAAGGTACTCGCGCTGGTGGATCAGGGATGGCAGGCTGAACTCCGCAGGAATGTCTTTTTCTTCAACAAAGATGCTCCTTAACGTGGAATTGAAATCCATTGAATCAGATTTTTGTGGATAAGAATTGATTATAAAAAAACGCGCACTTGGATAATGACGAAGTTTCGCAATTATATCCTTATCAACAAGTCGGATTTTGACGAAGTTTTATCTAAACCTGATTTCTTCTTGTCATTTTGAAGAAACGCGTCATCAGGAAGATCGAAGCCATCGTTAATCCCAGGATTAATCCCAGCCACATGCCCTTCGCTCCCATTCCGAAATGGAATGCGAGCGTGTACCCCACCGGGATACCGATTACCCAATAGGCGATGCCGATCAGGATCGTAGGCGTTTTTACATCTTTAATACCCCTTAACAACCCCGCGCCGATCGCCTGCGTACTATCCGAAATCTGGAAGACGGCGGCGAAAAGGAGCAGCAAAGCGGCCAATGAGACCACTTCGGTGTTGTCGTTGAATGCGATAGGTAAGTGGTTACGCAAAAGACCGAATGTGATCGCGCAGATCGTGCCGTAGATCAATGCGGTGACCAATGTACTTTTGCCGATCACAAAAATCTTCGCCCAGTCGCTGCGCCCGAGCGCGTTGCTCACGCGTATGGAACCCGCCTGCGCGAGGCCCATCGATACCATGAAGGTGAAGGACGCGCTGCTCAACGCGATCTGGTGCGCCGCCTGCGCCACCGCGCCCAGGGTTCCGATGATAATGCCCGATACCGCAAATGCACCCGCTTCCATACCGATCTGCAAGCTGCTGGGGACACCGATATGCAACAGTTCGCGCCAGGTTTGCCATCTGAAATACCATTGGTTGCGACCTACGGCGATGTATTTTTCAAAAGTTTTGTGTCTTAAAATCACAAAAAGCAGTGCAAGGAACATCATGCTGCGGGTAATGAGTGTCGCCCAGCCGGCACCTTCGAGTTCCAGGCGCGGGAAGCCCCAGTTGCCGTAAATGAGCAGCCAGTTGAGCAAAATATTGACAGGCATACCGGCCAATGAGAAGATCATCGCTGTGCGTGTATGTTCCAGCCCGTCGGCGAATTGCTTCAAGGTCATGAAAAGCAGCATGGGGATAATGGAAAGACCCATAAGCCGCATGAACGGGATAGCCAGCTCCACTACCTCGGGATCCTGGCCGAGGTTACGCAGATAATCTTTACCAAAAAGCAATGTAATGGAAATAGCCAGCGCCGTAAGTGTGCAAAGGCAGAATCCGTTGAACAGGTAATGTGAAACCTGCTGCGCGTCGCGGCGGCCGTTGGCCAGGGATACCATTTGGGAAACCGAGATCGTCATGCCGATCCCGATCACGAACGGGATGTTCATCGCATTGATAACCAATGCGGCGGCGGCCAGTTGTTTATAACTGATCGCACCGACCATCGCGCTGTCGATGAGGTGGAGGGCCATTTGGGCCAGTTCTCCGATGATAATGGGAAATGCTAATCTTAAAGTTTGTGATGCTTCGCTTTTCATGGCTTGTGTGGATATGCAAAAAGACTGCAAAGGTACAAAAAACCGCCGGAGCCCTGGACCTTCTGCCGCCGGAAAGTTCATTTTAACCTTGTATGATGACAGATTAATATATCATTATGGTAGAGTAAAATAGCGGGGTAAAAGGGTTTGTATGGGTAGCAACTTTTAAAGGATTTGAGAAAATATTACAACAGCATAATGGCTATCAGAAGCAGTTTGAAGAAGGGCTTTCGTCAGGGGAAGTCGCGTGGTTTTGTGGGGTTGGTATGGGTTCTCGGGATGTTGGCAATGGTGCCGGTCCAGGCACAGAATAGTGGGAAATTGAAGGTTACAGGCAAGATTATCGACGGTGCGAGCAACGCGCCGCTGGGTTATGCGAGCATCCGGCTTTTCAAAACGGCCGACAGCTCGTTTGTCTCGGGAGCGATCACAGACGAGACGGGCGGTTTCATTGTGGACATCTCGGCCGGTACCTATTATGCACTGTCCGAATTCATAGGTTATAAACCAAATTACACTACTAACATAAAAGTGAGTGCTGCCAATTCACCGCTGGATTTAGGCTCTATAAAAGTGGCGGCTTCGGCCAAAACGCTCGACGAGGTGACTGTCCAGGCGGAGAAAAGCTCGATGGAATTGTCGTTGGATAAAAAGATATTCAATGTCGGCAAAGATCTCGCGAATGCGGGCGGCAGCGCGGTTGATATTCTTACCAATGTGCCTTCGGTCGCCGTAGATGTGGAGGGGAATGTCAGTTTGAGAGGTAGCGGCAATGTACGCATTCTCATCGACGGCAAACCTTCCGGGTTGGTCAGCATTAAAGGTGCCAGCGGGCTGGCGCAGTTGCAGGGCAGCATGATCGAACGGGTGGAGATCATTACCAATCCATCGGCGCGGTATGAGGCCGAGGGGATGGGCGGCGTAATCAATATTGTGTTAAAAAAGGAGCGAAAAGAGGGTATTAACGGCTCTTTCGACATTATTACCGGTCATCCTACCAATTTCGGCGGCGCAGCGAATGTGAACTACCGGAAGAAAAACCTCAATTTCTTCATCAACTATACGATGTCGTACCGGAATACGCCGGGTAGGAATTTTGTGTACCAGGAGCTGTACCGCAACGATTCGACCTTCATCATGGAGCGCGATATGAAAAGTAACCTGAAAGGGATGGCCAACAGCGCGAGGGGCGGTATCGATTATTATTTCAATGCCAAAAACGTCCTCACGGGCGCGTACACCTGGCGCACGAGCAAAGGCAAGCGGTTTTCGACACTGAATTACCGCGACTATCTGTCGAACCTCAACAACATGACGAGCTACACCCGGCGGACCCAGGACGAAACCGAAACGGAACCGAACTCGGAGTATGCATTGACCTACAAAAAAACTTTCAACCGAAAGGGGCAGGAGTTTACCGCCGATGTGCGCTACCTCGATAACTGGGAAGATTCGGACCAGTATTACCACGAGAATGTGTACAAACCGGACGGCAGCCCGTCGGGCATCCCGCCGCTGTTGCAGCGTGCCGTAAACTATGAAACGGAGAAACAGCTGCTTTTCCAGGCCGATTACGTGCATCCGTTCGGGAAAGACGGTAAGATCGAGGCCGGCGGGCGGAGCAGCTCGCGGGATATGACCAACGATTACACCGTGACCCAGCAAACCAGCGACGGCGGCTGGACGACCTTGCCCGGGCTTACCAACGATTTTCTTTACGAGGAAAACATCAATGCCTTGTACGGAATGATCGGCAACAAAACCGGCAGGTTTTCCTATCAGGGCGGCGTTCGCGCTGAATGGACGGGTGTTACCACTACATTGAGGACTACTAATGAAGTAAATGCACGCAAGTACGCCAACCTCTTCCCCAGCGTGCATATTACCTATGATTTTGCCAAGCAGAATGCATTGCAGCTGAGTTATAGCCGCCGCGTCCGCAGGCCGCAGTATAACGACCTGACCCCGTTTGCTACTTACAGCGATAACCGCAATTATTGGAGCGGTAACCCCGATCTGAACCCGGAGTTTACCAATGCATTTGAGCTCGGGCACATCAAATACCTGAACAAAGGCTCGCTGACTTCTTCCATTTACTATCGCCACACCAACGGCAAGATCATCAGCATTCGTTCGGTACAGGACGACGGCAGCTCTTACACCCGGCCGGAAAACCTTGGAACGGAGGATGCCTACGGAGCCGAATTTGCCGGCTCGTTCAACCCGTATCCCTGGTGGAAGCTCGACGGCAGCGCCAACTTCTTCCGCGCGATCACGGATGGGACCGGAGTGGATGAAGAGTTCCAGAGCGATACTTACAGCTGGTTTGTGCGTGCGATGTCGCGGTTTACCCTTTGGAAAAATACCGATGTGCAGCTGAGAGGTAATTATGAAGCGCCTCAGCAGACCCCGCAAGGCCGCAGAAAAGCACTGTCGACGCTCGATCTGGCCGCAACAAGGGACATTCTGAAGGGAAATGGCACGCTGACGCTCACGGTAGTAGACGTATTCAATTCAAGGAAGTTCAGGTCGATCACCGAAGGAGCTAATTTTTACGCCCGTAACAGCTCTCAGGGGCGTTTAAGGCAGATTAACCTTACTTTGAACTATCGTCTGCATCAGGCCAAAAAGAAACCGAAGGAGAGCTTGGAGGGTGAATTTTAATGTGAATTAAATTTAGTTTACGGCTTTTATTGCCTAACTTGTATACTCCTACCAAGGGATTGATTGCTACCGTACCTCGAACAGGTTGAAAGTATTGACCAACCTTTATGTTATTTCATGACTACTAAAATTCGGGCTATGAGCACAAAACCAAATAAATCTATTTTCCTGGCCGACGACGATGAGGATGATTGCCTGTTGTTTGAGGACGCGCTCAGGGAAGTAAGCACTTCGGCGGAGCTCTTGACAGCGAGCGACGGCGTTGAGTTGATTGACCTGATGGAAAAAACAGTGCCACCTCCGCCGGACGTTATTTTCCTGGATTTGAATATGCCCCGGAAAAATGGTTTCGAATGCCTGGACTATATCCGAAAAACCAAGGCTTGGGAGCATATTCCGATCGTGATTTTCTCCACGACCGGCCAGGAGGAAATGGTTAGGAAAGTGCATGAAAAAGGTGCCAACTTTTTCATCCGTAAACCGGGGTCGTTTCCCAAATTGAAGCAGGCTATCAAGCAAATTCTTGATATTGACTGGACCAAGCATAGCTGGACGCCAGCCCGGGAAAACTTTCATTATCAATATTGACTTCTCACGACTTGCCCGCTTATTTTTGAAAGTATCTTCTTGAAAACAGGTGGACAAGTCGAAGCAATCCTATCAGCAGACTTCTGAAAATGGTGCCATTCACTCCAATGAGGTGAATCCAGCGCCCGCACGCACGGCTGTCAACAACTCGGCGCCCGACGGTTCGGCGCTCGACGGCTTGCCGCCCGATGGTGAAAGTAAATTCAGAAATACCGTAAAACAGGCGCCCGTGGGGATGATCATCCTCCGCGGCGACGATTTTGTGGTGGAGATGGCCAATGATGCCTACCTGCACATTGTCGACCGCACCGAGGAACAACTCGTGGGGAAATCGCTTTTTGCAAGCCTTCCCGAGGTGCGGGAACATGTCGAACCGATACTTCTCAACGTTTTCCATACGGGCATTGCCTATCATGGCAACGAGTTCGAAGTAACGCTGCGGCGATTCGGGCGGCCTCAGATTTGCTATTTCAACTTCGTTTATCAACCGCTTTTTGACGATAATCCCGGCAATGCATCGGGCATTATTGTGGTGGCTACCGAGGTCACTCAGCAGGTTTTGTCCAAACAGGCACTCCAACGGAGCGAGAACCATTTTCGAAACCTTGTCACACAATCGCAGTTTGCAAAGGCCATTCTCAAAGGTCCGGAACTGGTGATCAGCATCGCGAATGAAAGCATGCTCAATATCTGGCGGCGTAGCCTCGACGAGGTGGTCGGAAGAAGGCTTATCGACATTTTTCCCGAACTGGAAGAGCAGAAGTTCATCGGACTTTTGAATGAAGTTTACCAAACTGCCAGGATCCACCGCGGAAATGAGGCTGTTACCTACGTCGACGGCCCTGGCGGTTTGAAAAGGCATTATCTCGACTTTCAATATGCGCCTATTTTCGAGGTAGACGGCAGTGTTTCGGGTATTATGGTGTCGGCGAGCGATGTTACGGACAAGGTTACATTACGACAGCAGTTTGCCGAGGCGGCCGACCGGCTTTCGTTAGCAACGGAAGGAACACGCCTGGCAACCTGGGATTTGAATATAAAAACAGGACAAATCATTCATTCGGGTAGGCTGGCAGTGATTTTCGGTTATGATGAAACCGCAGTGCTGAGCCATCGCGAAATGCGGGATCAGGTACATCCCGAGGACCGCCAGGCCATTGTGGAAAGGGCATTTCAGGCCGCGCTCCAAACAGGTGTTTATGTTTACGAAGCGCGGATTATCCACCGCGACCAATCGGTACACTGGATTCGGACGCAAGGAAAGGTGCTTTTCGACGAAGCGCACGTGCCGCAGCGAATGCTCGGGACAATGATGGACATTACCGACCGTAAGGAGTCGGAACTCGCGCTGAAAACCATTGAAGATAAATTCCGGACGCTGGCCGATTCCCTGCCGCAGTTTGTGTGGACGGCCGATGCGAATGGTAACCTCAATTATTTCAACCGGTCGATGACCAACTACTCCGGGCATACGGGCGAAGAGATAGAACGGAGCGGCTGGCTGCAACTCGTGCACCCCGACGACCAGGAAGAAAGCCAGCTTCTCTGGAACGAGGCAATTAAGGAAGGCACCGACTTCATGTTTGAACACCGTTTGAAACGCTTCGATGGCGAATACCGGTGGTACCAATGCCGGGCCATTCCGCAGTACAACGCGAATGGCGCGATCGAAATGTGGGTAGGGACGAGCCTTGATATTCACGACAACCGGCTGTTTATCGATCAGCTGGAAACGAAAGTGCAGGAAAGGACGCAGCAATTGATAGTCGCTAATAATGAGCTGATCCGTACGAATATGGAGCTTGCACAATTCGCGTATGTGGCCAGCCATGATTTGCAGGAGCCGTTAAGGAAGATCCAGACGTTCGCTACGCGCATTCTCGAAACGGAGAATGCCAATCTCTCGGAACGGGGGAAGGATTATTTCAACCGCATGCAGGCGTCGTCTACGCGCATGCAACAGCTGATCGTGGACTTACTGGCTTTTTCGCGGGCCAATGTTGCCGAAAAGCACTTCGAAAGTACCGATCTGAACCAGGTACTGCAAAATGTAAAAGAACAACTGTGCGATACGATTCAGGCGGAAAATGCTATCATTACAAGCGATTTACTGCCTGTTCGGGACGTTATTGTCTACCAATTCGAGCAGCTTTTTATGAATCTCATCGCCAATGCCCTGAAATTTACAGGCCCGGACAGGGCGCCGGTCATCGAAATCCGTTCGGGAGAAGTGCACGGTGCGGCCATACCGCTTGCCGGCGCCAATGCGGCCCGGCATTATCAATATATTTCATTTACCGACAATGGAATAGGGTTCGACCCGCAATTTAAGGACCGTATTTTTCAGGTATTCCAAAGGCTGCACAACCGCTCTTCTTATGAAGGCACCGGGATCGGGCTGGCGATCTGCAAAAAAATCGTGGAGAACCATAAAGGGCTGATCGACGCTGTCGGAAGGCCGGGAATTGGATCGACGTTCATTATTTATCTGCCTTTTGCGACAGGAAGCTAGCTTGTAGTGGCCGACGCTTTCTTTCGGCCCGTGTAAGTAATGGCAATGCCGATCAGGATAACGACACCTCCGCCGATCATTTGAGCAGTTATTTTTTCTCCAATAAACATCCATGCGAAAAGCCCCGTTACAACCGCCTGGCTCAAAAGGCTGAGTGAAACGCTTTTCGCATCCATTTGTTTCACCGCCGAACTGATCGTCAACCAGCCAACCAGCTGACAGACCAATCCCTGAATCACAAAAACACCCCAGATCACCGGTTCGAAATGCCAGATAGGCTGGTCGAAAATGAGGCATATTGCAAACAGGTAAATGCTTGACACCGCCATGCTGACCGTCATAAAACTGACAATATCGATCTTGTCCAAAACCGTTTTACTGATCAGCATGTAGGAGGCGTAAAGAATACCGGAAAGCATTGCCAGGGCGAAACCGAGGTCGAGCCGCATGGACGTAAATGTGTCCAGGCCTATCAGAATCACCATCCCGGTAAGCGCGACCAACGTGCCAAGCCAGAAACGGGGGCCGGGTTTGTCAGGCAAAAACAAAAAGGTTCCTACGCCCACCCATACGGGCGATAGGTTTGTCAGCAGGGTGGCTTGTGTTGCATTGGAGTAATGTATGGAGAGGTTCCATACGGCAATATCGGTCGCGAAAATAATGCCGCAAAGCACAATAGGAAGCCAAAGTGCGCCGGTGGGGAATGTGAATTTCCTACGAAACAACACATAAGGGAACAAAAATAGCAATCCCAGGAGCATGCGGTAAAATGCGGAAGTAATGCCCGATACCGGTGCCCATTTAACAAGCACGGGGAAAATACTGATGCTGATGATCCCGATAATCAGGTTAATGCGGGGATTTGACATAAATCGGATAAATTGAGGCAAAGATAAGGAATCACTTAAACCCGACGGGGCATTGCGCGAGATCGACCGTTATTTCATGGAAAAGCCCGAGCCGGCCCGGAGCTGCCTGCTGGCATTACGGCATCTGGTACTTTCTTTTGATCCACAAATACGAGAAGATTGGCAATATAAGATGCCTTTTTACAAACTCGGCCCGAAACGGCTTTGCTATTTGTGGGAGGAGAAAAAAACAGGCACGCCGTACCTCGGCATTGTGGATGGCTACCTGCTGGAACATCCGTTGCTGCTCGCTGAAAAACGTTCGCGCATGAAAATCCTGCTCATAAACCCGGCCGAAGACCTGCCGCTCGAAACCATTCACGAAATACTGGAAAAAGCCAGGGCTAATCTTCGGCTTCGATAACCTTCACGCGGCCGATATCGCCGGATTCCAGCCGAACTTTAATGCCATGCGTGTGCACAGGGGCCTTCGTCAAAATGTCTTTTACAATACCCTCAGTCAGTTTTCCACTGCGCTGGTCTTTTTTCAGCACGATCGAGACGGCGAGCCCGGGAGTGATATTTTTTCTTTCTGTTCCTGATAATGAAGACATGCTAAGCTGCTTTGGCGGTTTTAATTTTTTGAAGGATTTTGATTTCGTCGATTGAAATGGTGCTGATCAATTCAAACAGTCCATTGATGGTTTTCAGATCCGACAGCATTTTGCGTACCGGAGATTGATCAGCCTTTTCAATGCCCAGCTCTTTGATCTGTTTCTTGCGATCGGCGAGTAATTCGACGAGTCGCTGGTTTTGCGGCAGCGACTCCCGAACGATTTCCAGGCTGTTGCCGGTTTTTCCATCAATAATGTCCGTGGCCGCCTGCAATTGCCGGTCGATCTGCCGAATCATCATTTCAAATTCAACTGAAAATTCCACGTATTCCAAAGTCTGCGCGTATGTCGAGAGCGAGGCAATATAGGAGGTAAGCATGTGACTCGTCGCGACGAACTGATGGTATTCCTCCATATTCATCTGCTGGCGCTTCGGCTCGGAAAGCATCTTTTGAAAGTTATCCGAAAGGTTAGCCATCGCGATGATCGCATTCTTTCTCAATAGCTTCAATTCGTTGATATCCAGCTGTTTTCCGGTGAATTTAGCGGCGACAATATCAAAATACTTCCGGTTTGCATCCAGCGCCTCTTTCATATATTGTTTGATTTGCGAATGCTCCCACACCGGCAAAACGTAGGAAGAAATGATGTAGGCTATCAGCGAACCGATCACTGTATCCACCACCCGGTCCTGCAAAACGGCTGTGACATGCTGGGGATTAAGGAAATGGAACGAGAGGATCACATACAGCGTGATACTGGTGGACGCCACGAAATAGTTGATTTTCAGGAAGCTGTATGCCAGGATCATCGAGACCATCATCAGGATGAACAAAGGCGTGCTTTCATCAATGAGATATAAGAAGAGAAACCCGACGGTCACACCCAGGATTGTCCCGCCAATCCTGTGAATATTCCGTTGCTTGGTAATACTGAATGCCGGTTTCAGGATCACGGCGATCGTCAGCAATATCCAGTAACCATGCCCGACGGCGAAAAACAGCGAGGCAATGTATCCCGCCAGCAACCCGAGCGTTACCCGTACCGCATGCCGGAAGTGGCTCGATTTTAAGGAAAGGTTGTCGAGCAGGATGCGCGGATGATAGTCTTGTTTGGGAGTGAAATCTTCCGCTTCCACGGTCAGTTTGTAATCCTTGCTGACGTCGGCTTCGTATTTGGTCGCTCTGTGAAGCTTCTTAACGCGCTCGGTGACGTCCTGCAAGCTGTTGAGGATCTGTCGGAGCATGATGAAGTCCTCCATATTATCGTGGTTCATCTTATGTTCCCGCATGCGTTCGAACGCGCGCTGACATTTATTGAACGCCTCGTCGAGGTCATGGCGTGGGTGCGAGGCGTAGCCGCTTTGCACGGCCAGGCCAATCTGCTGTATTTCGGCGGCCAGCCAGGTAATGTAAGTGCCGAATAGCCGCAGCACCTTCGTGTGGTCGAAAGCACGGTGCAAGTTGGCGTAGTTCTGCTGTGAATTCAGTATTCGTTCGAAAAGGTCGATGCTGTCGAGGAACATCAGCATTAATATCCGGCTTTTCGTAGTCGATTCGGTGACGATTTCCCGCGTTTTAAAAAGGATTTCGCGCAGGTTTTCATGGTTTTCGCGGAGAATCACCTGCTGGTGTACCATCCGGTTGAAAAGCTCGTCGTAATCGGGTTTGGCAAAGTAATAGTCGGCTTTGATCGAAAGCAGTTTGCCCAATTCCACAAAGTTCTCTCCCAAAAGCTGCTGGATGAGTTTGTAGGGCAGGAGTTTTTGCAAAACCATAAATAATATGAAATACCAGATCCCGCCGGCAGAGAATATCGCCGCGGTACGGAAAACCATGTCTCCGCTGAGATGGTCATCAATGTTAAATACAAAAACGAGCAATGAAATGAGGCCGATGCTGTTCACGCGGTTACCATATACGCCAACCAGCGAGAAAAACATTCCGAATACGATGATTTCAAGAAAAATAATAAAATGAAAATGCCGCAGATAACCGGTTATGCAGGCGACGAGAAAGCAGGTGGCAATGGCGACAAGCAATGCATTGCGCCGCCGGTGATAAGGCCCCGGATTATCTGTGCCGCCGATCAGCAGCGTACCGAGCGGGAACGCGATCCAATCGCTTAATATGCCGTAATGATGAAAAATGAGGCTAGGGATGATCGTCCCTAGGGTTAGACGCACACCAGTCGACAGATAATGGCTGGAAATAAACTTTTTGAACTCGTCGAGGTAATTCATGGAATGAAATCACGGTGTGCTATTGCAATACTACTATTTTAAATTTCGCAACCCAACAAAAGGCGTACCAAAATTTATTGCCTGCCCCGGGGCGCTTATCCGTTCGGGCTGGGCTGTTTTTTGTATATTTGGAAGGGATTAGGATAGGGGAACCACAGAAAATTTGGATTGTTCCCCTGACTTACGAACCATCGCTATCCCGTTATAGTTCTATTTTCAATGCAACTTCCACCAAAAGTTTCCATATTTTGAGAAAAAGGATTAAGCGTAACGCAAGATTGGTCCGTTACGTCGTCTACAAAGAGACACTAATTGATTTCAAAGACCATTTCTGGACTTTTCTCGGTTCATTCCTCGGTATCGGCCTCATTGGCCTGCTCAACGACAAACAATTCACGGATTCCGACTCACTATTCCTTATTGGTTCCTTCGGCGCCTCCTCGGTACTCATTTACGGCATCGTGAATAGCCCGCTGGCACAGCCGCGTAACCTCATAGGCGGGCACGTCGTATGCGCGCTCGTAGGCGTGACGGTCCATAAGTTTCTGCCCGACCAGGTCTGGCTGTCGTCCGCTTTTGCAGTTTCGGTATCCATTGTGCTGATGCAGGTAACCAAAACATTGCATCCTCCGGGCGGTGCTACCGCGCTGATCGCCAACATTGGCTCCGAAAAGATCAAAGCCCTTGGCTATATGTATGTAATAAGCCCCGTACTCAGTGGCGTGCTGATCCTGCTTTTTGTGGCCGTCATGGTGAACCGTTTTGCGGCGCACCGCAAGTATCCTGCCAACAAAAACTGGTACAAGGTGTGGGAACGGAGGTATTTCACCAGGGTTTAAAAACAAAAAAAGCCGCTCTTTCGGGCAGCTTTTTTTAAGGTAAGGCCTTGTATTATTCTTCAGAACCGATTTTGCCGATCGCTTTGTCGATCACGTACAAACCTGTTCCATCTTCGCCAATTACATCGAAAAGCTCGATCGCGCGGCGTGCATTGTCTTCTTCTTCAATTTGCTCGCTCACGAACCATTGCAGGAAGTTTTCAGTCGCGTAATCTTCTTCTCTGCGCGCTGCAGTAACAATGCGGTTGATCGACTGCGTTACCGCGATCTCGCTTTGAAGCGCTGTTTCAAATACGCTTTTGAACGTAGGATATTCCTGTTTTACGCCTGAGACCTCAGGAGAAATCGCCGTGCCGCCCACTGTCATCAGGTAATTGAAGATTTTCAGCATGTGGCCGCGTTCTTCGTCGGACTGATGAAGGAAGTACTTAGCGCTGTTTTTGAAACCGTTGCGGTCACACCATGAAGCCATAGCGAGATATTTGGCAGAAGCTTCTGCTTCCATCTTCACCTGGTTGTTCAAAAGTATTTCTATCTCCTCTTTGAGGGAAGTACGTGCTCTTAGTAAGTCTTTCATGATTTTGCTTGTTTATTCGTGTATTAACAAGTGCAAATATCATGCGAAAGTTCATGATTCCAAATCGTTTTAGAAATTTGGAAACGGTCTAATATAGTCTGAATGAGTAATTTAGACTAATTCTTGTTCTGTATAGAGAACCTGGTGTAGCATAGAATTGAGCTCAATCGCGAAGTGCGTTCCGTTGACAAGTTCACGCAGCTGGATCACTTCACAGAGCGTCATCCTGTGGCCGATATTGAGTTGAGGAGCCTCAACGAATTCATAGTCAGACTCATCCGACAGATCGAAGATTTTGCTGTGGATATCGATGCTGTTGATAAACCGGCGGAAATTCAGGAAATCGAGGATCTTAAAGGGAGCTTTGATTTCGCCAAAGTGAAGGACAATACGGGAAGTTAAATCACACTGTACGCTATAACCTTTGGCGGTACTGAACAATTCATTCTGGGTATTCACTGACGGCAAGGAATTTGAATCGTGGAAATTGTTACACAAAGATAGATTCAAACTTTTTGCCAAGCAAGTTTATTTGTAAGCAATCTAATTAAATAGATTTTTTGCTCCAATGCCAATCAATTGCCGTCGACTTAAGTCGACGGCAAAAAGATCAAATTTTTGAAGATTGATACTAGGAAAATCTTTTTTGGCAGGTGGAAATGCAGAATGCTGCAATTGATTAATTGGCTGTTTTTGTCCAGTTATCCCGGAGAGTCGATGTCCGGTTGAAGACCAGCTTTTCCCCGGTACTATCCGGGTCTTTGGCAAAATAGCCTTTTCTCAGGAACTGGAACGATTCGCCTTCTTGCGCTTCCAGCAATGCAGGTTCTGCATAGCCGGTTATGACGTGCAATGAATCCGCATTGAGGTAGTCTTTGAAATCACCTTCTTCAGACGATGGGTCCTCGACAGAGAAGAGGCGGTCATAAAGCCGCACTTCGATTTCCACAGCGTGTTGTGCGGAAACCCAGTGCAATGTCCCTTTCACATTAATGCCCGTCGTGTCCTGCCCGCTTTTGCTGTTTTCAATGTAAGTACAGTGCACTTCGGTGATTTCGCCGTTTGCATCTTTCACTACATCATCGCATTGGATAATGTATGCGCCTTTCAGACGGACCATTTTACCGGGAGCGAGGCGGAAGTACTTCTTCGAAGGTACCTCCATGAAATCTTCTTTTTCAATAAAAATCTCACGGGAGAAAGGAATATCGCGGTTCCCGGTCGAAATATCTTCAGGGTTGTTTTCACTGTGGCACATTTCCGTAACGCCATCCGGGAAGTTGGTAATGACCACTTTCAGCGGATCGAGCACGACCATTCGGCGTAATGCTTTTTTATTGAGGTCCTCACGAACGCAGAATTCAAGCAGACCTACATCTACCATATTCTCCCGTTTGGCAATGCCGATGCGGTCGCAGAAATCACGGATGCTGAATGCCGTGTAACCTCTTCTGCGCATCCCGCTGATCGTCGGCATGCGTGGGTCGTCCCAGCCGCTTACATGATTTTCTTGAACCAGTTGGAGCAATTTACGCTTGCTGGTAACAGTATAGTTGAGGTTCCGGCGTGCGAATTCGTATTGATGCGATGGGTAAATACCCAATTTCGCGATCAGCCAGTCGTACAGTTCACGGTGCGGTGCGAATTCCAGCGTACAAATCGAATGTGAAACAGTTTCGATGGCGTCGCTTTGCCCGTGCGCGAAGTCGTACATCGGGTAAATGCACCATTTGTTGCCGGTGCGGTGGTGATGCGCATGTTTAATGCGGTACAAGATCGGATCGCGCATGAGCATATTGATGTGCGCCATGTCGATTTTCGCACGTAAGGTACGGCTGCCATCGGGAAATGCTCCGCTTTTCATTTGTTCGAAAAGTGCAAGATTTTCCTCAACGGTGCGGTTGCGGTAAGGGCTGTCCTTACCCGGCTCGGTAGGCGTTCCTTTTAGTGCCGCAATTTCCTCCGAAGTTGAGTCGTCCACATAAGCCAGTCCTTCGTTGATCAGCGTGACCGCGTAACCGTAGAGGGTATCGAAATAGTCGGAAGCATAGTTCTCGTTTTCCCATTCGTAACCCAGCCAGCGGATGTCATTCTTTATATTTTCAACGTATTCGGTGTCTTCCGTCACCGGATTGGTATCGTCAAATCGCAGATTGGTATAACCCGGAAACCGCTTGGTTAGCCCGAAATTCAGGCAAATGCTTGTAGCATGCCCAATATGCAGGTAGCCATTAGGTTCGGGTGGAAAGCGTGTAATAATCTGGGTATATTTTCCTGATTGCAGGTCAGCGTCAATAATCTCCTCGATAAAATTCAGGCTTTTCTCTTCTTTTTTCTCTTCCGTAATCATACTAAAATGAAATTTTCCAATTTTCAAAGTTAACCTTCTTCCCGCAAATTCCGCAATCGGCTGTGCGAAATCGTAAATCCCGAGGTTTGGCTTAATTTTGCAAAATGCGCTATTTCCTAGAATTCAATTATCGCGGTACGGCCTATAACGGCTGGCAAAAGCAGAACAATGCCTTGGGCGTCCAGCAGGTGCTGGAAGAAGCCCTTGCTAAAATCCTGAGAATGCCCGTCGAGCTCACGGGTAGCAGCCGCACCGACGCGGGTGTTCATGCAGAACAACAATTTGCCCATTTTGATTTGCCGGAAGCAATTGCGGATGCCGAACTGCTGGTTTATAAACTGAATGCCCTGGTTCCCAAAGATGTAGCGATTCAACGGATTATCCGGGTAGGTGATGAGGTGCATTCAAGGTTTGTGGCCACTCACCGAAAATATGAATACCGCATTACCTATCAAAAAAATCCCTTCCTGTTCGATTTGGCCACTCAAATGCGGCGAAACCTGGATGTAGCCCGTATGAATGAAGCGGCGGCGTTGCTGCTGATCCATAACGATTTTGAAAGTTTCAGTAAGATTCACACGAACGTAAATAACTTCCGCTGTACGATCACCGAGTCGCGCTGGGTGGAATCGGGTAACATGCTCGTGTTCCATGTCAAGGCGAATCGCTTTTTGCGCGGAATGGTACGAGCTTTGGTCGGAACGATGCTGGAAGTAGGTCGTCATAAAATCACGGTCGATGATTTTGAACAGGTAATCCTTTCGCGTAACAGAAAAAACGCCGGAGCCCAGGCCCCGGCGGAAGGTTTGTTTCTTGTGGAAGTAGGTTATCCCGAATCGCTGTTTAGTGAATAGCTTCCCTGGTCTGGACGTTGTCGACCAGTCTGAATATACCCAGCGGGTTGCTGTTCTTCAATTCGTCGGGTAGGAGCGAATCCGGCCAGTTCTGAAAGGATTGCGGCCGTACGAACCGCAGAATTGAATGTCTTCCCACCGATGTAAATTTGGAATCTGCCGTAGCCGGGAACGGCCCGCCGTGGTGAATGGACGGGCAAACTTCGACGCCGGTAGGCACGCCGTTCATGATAAAACGGCCGGATATTTTGGCCAGTTGCCGCACGATTTTTGGGTATTGTGCTACTTCCGCTTCTTCCGCGATCAATGTGGCTGTGAGCTGGCCTTTCAAATGCGACACAGCGTCGTATAATTCATCGGTATTATCACAGACAATCAGCAGCGAGAACGGCCCGAAAACTTCTTCATGCAATTTTGGATTGGCAATAAAGTTTTTGCCCGAAACCAACGCGATGGACGCCTCTGCCTGGTTTTGGGCTTCCGAATGGATTTCCGAAATAGCCAATGCTGAAACTTCCGGTTGCTCCAACGCTTCTCCGCGCAATTTGGAATAGGTTTTACAAATCCCCGCCGTCAGCATGGTGGCCGAAGGCGTGCGCAGGATTTCGTTTTTATAGGAATCCTGAAATGCTTCCAGTCCTTCTGTTTTTGTAGTAAATACTAACCCCGGATTTGTGCAGAACTGTCCGGCGCCGAGGCTCACTGAGCTGGCCAGCGTTTTACCGAGTTGAACGGCATTGTTTTTCAGATATTCGGGCAAAACCACGATCGGGTTTACGCTGCCCATTTCGGCAAATACCGGGATAGGCTCTTCACGCTCCTGCACAAGCCGGTACAGTGCCATCCCGCCCCGGTATGAGCCTGTAAACCCGACAGCCTTGCTGGCCGGATGCTTCACTAATGCGGTGCCGACTTCGAATCCATCGTCATAAAGCATGGAAAACGTGCCGTCGGGCATGCCTGTGCGTTGGGCCGCGCGTACGATCGCCTGTGCGGTCAGATCGCTCACGCCCGGGTGTGCGGGGTGGGCCTTTACGATGACCGGGTTACCGGCAGCTAATGCAGGCCCGGGATCCACCCCGGCCACCGAATAGGCAAATGGGAAATTGCTTGAACCAAATACGATCACCGGCCCGATCGGGACCAGCATTTTGCGGATATCGGGTTTTGGAGCCGGCGAGCGGTCCGGTAGGGCGGTGTCGATGGAAGCTTCCACCCACGAACCTTCCCGCAAAAGTTCCGCAAATTGCGTCAGCTGGTTGACGGTGCGGGCGCGTTCGCCTTGCAGCCGGGCAATGGGTAGGCCCGTTTCCTGGCTGGCTCGTTCGAGCAGCTGGTCACCTAATCCGAGTATTTCTTCGGTAATGGCGATGAGGAATGCGGCGCGTTCCGCTGGCGGCACTTGTGAATAGTTGTCGAATGCTTTTTCAGCAAGTTCCATTGTTTTATTTACTTCCTCAACGGTCGCGCATTGGAAAGTTTCAGGAAGGTAACTGTCTGTTGCCGGGACATAAGCCTTGAATTGCCTTTCGCTTTCAGCCGATAAAGCGTAGCCTATGAAGTTTTTGCCTAGAATCGTCGCCATGATGATGATGTGAATAATTGATTTGCCTATAAAACAAAAGTTTGTGCCATCCGCGAACGACACAAACCCATCATATTAAAATCGTAAATTCTTACTGACCGGAAAGATGCTTTAAAGCAGTCTCCCGATAATGTCGTCCACCGAAATACCTTCGGCCTCGGCCTTGAAGTTGCGGATGATGCGGTGGCGTAAAACCGGCGAGGCAACTGCTTTCACGTCTTCGATATCCGGCGAATATTTCCCCGAAAGCAATGCATTGCATTTTGCAGAGAGGATTAATGCCTGAGAAGCCCGCGGACCAGCACCCCATTCGAGGTAGTCGTTGGTATCCTTAATTGCGAGACTGCCATTCGGGCGGGTTTTATGCACCAGTTTTACCGCATATTCGATCACATGGTCGGTTACCGGCACGCGTCGCACGAGGTGCTGGAAATCCGTGATCTCTTCGGAGCTGATCACTTTTGTGACCTCGTAGCGAACATCCGTGGTGGTACTCTTTACAATATTGACCTCCTCTGCGTACGAAGGATAATCGAGCTGGATCATGAACATGAAACGGTCGAGTTGTGCTTCCGGCAGGGGATAAGTGCCTTCCTGTTCGATCGGGTTTTGGGTGGCGAGCACGAAAAAAGGCCTGTCGAGCGGGTGTTTCGCACCGGCAATGGTCACCGAATACTCTTGCATCGCTTCCAGCAACGCCGATTGCGTCTTGGGCGGTGTCCGGTTGATTTCATCGGCAAGGATGATATTAGCGAAAATCGGCCCCTTGATGAATTTGAAATTGCGGTTCTGATCGAGCGTTTCCGAGCCAAGAATATCGGAAGGCATCAAATCGGGCGTGAACTGGATCCGGTTGAAATTCAGGTCGAGAGAAGAAGCAATGGTTTGGATCAGAAGCGTTTTCGCGAGCCCCGGAACCCCTACCAGTAAGCAGTGTCCCTGGCAGAAAATGGCGGTGAGCAGTCTTTTAACAACTTCATCCTGTCCGATAATCACTTTCCCGATCTCACTCCGGATTTTATCATAAGCTACTTTCATAGCTTCGGCAGCTTCTACGTCCGATGAATACTTCACGTTATGTTTGGTTAGATTCCTACTCGTTAAAAGCAATGATTACCGCAGTTTTACCGCTATAAATCGTCGGCGTTGGCGGTCAGCCCAAGTACTTTACAATTTCTGTATTCGGGTTCGATGCTGATATAAACGTCGCCTTGCGCTTTTTTGAACCACTCTTCCAGCGCATTGTTCCGTTTGTTGCTTAGTACGATTTGAGACAATTTCTCGTAGTCGTCGCGGAGGTTAGCGGTATGCGGTTCCGATTTGCTTTTGTACCAAAGGATACGCATGGCGCTGCTCCCGTCTTCCAGACGGTACGAAACGGGCATACTCAAATCGCCTACTTTCATGGTATCGATCGCAAAATATAGCGCCGGGTCCATGGAGGCGTCGAGTGTCAGTTTCGACTGTCCTGTGCTTCTGTCCTGGATAAGGCCTCCGGATTCGGCAGTTTCTTTGTCGTCGGAGTTATTGAGGGCTGCTTTGGCAAATTTCAATGTATCACTCTTAATAAGCGTACGGAGACTGTCGAGCGCGCGCGTTGCCTGGGTCATGTCTGTGCCCTTATTGTAATCGGGGCGAAGGAGGATGTGCCTGGCGTGGTATTCCGCACCTCTTGTTTCGATAAGTTTAATAAGGTGAAAGCCGAATTGCGATTCTACGATTCCGGACATTTCCCCGGGTTTCAGTGCCAGTGCAGCACCTTCGAACTCGGGTACCATCGCACCGCGTTTCGCAAAACCCAGGTCACCGCCAATTTTGGCCGAACCCAAATCCTCCGAATAAATCTGCGCCAGCATGGCGAAATCTTCCCCTTTTTCAGCCCGCGCTTTAAGTTCCAGCAATTGCTGCCTCAGTTTTTCTTTTTGCTCGCGCGTAACCGTTCCTTTTTTGACGATATGGCCAACTTCCACTTCCGAAGGAATGTAAGGTAAGCTGTCTTTGGGGATGCCATTAAAGAATTTACGGACCTCCGCCGGTGTAATCTTTACATTGCCCGAGATCGTGCGCTGCATTTTCTCAACGATTTTTTGCTCCTTAACCTGCTGACGAAGCTCGTTTTTCAGGTTTTCAATGCTTTTTCCATAGGCTTCAACAATGTTCTTTTCTGAACCGAAGCGCTGGATCATGTAGTTCATCTTCCCATTCAGCTCTCCGTCGACTTCCTTGTCCTCCACGGACACGGAGTCGATTTCCGCTTTCGCGAGCAGCATTTTGTTGATGATCAGGGATTCAAGCAACTGGCATTTTTCAGGCGCCGTCCTTCCCTCGGCTTTGTACTGGTTGTACATGTCTTCCAGCTCCGAATTCAGGATGTAGTGATTATCGACCCTCGCGATGATTTTGTCCAGGCTCACTCCCTGCTGACCTTGTCCGTAGCTTATCACGCTGATCAAGAGCATGAAAGCGGCTATCAAATGAGCCCCGATCCATTTATTTACTTTCATATTTTCCTTGTATGCTGATTTGGATTATTGCGGGTTTTATTGAATTAAACTCCTAAAAATGAAACAGATTCGATTTACAAATGCTAAAATACGGCTAACGCTTAATTTTTTCTAATTCCTGTGCATTGACTTTGACCGGGAATTTTCCCTGTAACCTGGCAAGCCACTGCTTTTCCAGCTCTTTTTGGTAATCGTTAATCACCGTTCCCCGCGCTTCCGGGAAAGTTTTCGGGCGGGGCGGGTCTATTCTCACCACATTCGCCCATAGGAAACTTCCGTTGCCGTTTGCCGTCTGCTCGCCAGCCTGCCATTTAAAACCGGCGAACAACGCATCGGTTTTCGGGAAATAGCCTTCGCGGATCGTGACTGTCCCGGGAGCATCGGTATTATAAACCTTTTCCACATCGCTTTTCGACTGGCTGTAAAACTGGAAGGCTACCCTGCGGTTGCGCTCCGGCTCGGCCGATTGCCTGAAAGAACCGTAGTCTTTTTCTATGATACGCAGAATTGGGATGTTTCGTGCATTTAAATATTTCACAACATTGCGGGCGCGGGTTGACGAGATGATTTCCGGCTCGTCGGCGGAGCGGTACCCGGCTATTTCAACGACATAATCTGCGTTTTTTTCCATGATAATATAAAGGTCATTCAGCGCTTCCAGCTGCTGGTTGCCTATTTCTGCGGAATTTACCTGGAACAGCAGCTCCTTCGATTTTCTTTCCAGTTTATAGGGGCTGCTTGCCAGCGTTTTTTTTACGCTGTTCAAAGTTTGCGTGTCTTTTGCCGCTACGACGGTGGCGAATGCACGCTCGGGGTAGTTGTAACGCTCCTTGTTTCGCTCGTAAAAGGCACGCTGCCCGGTGGAGTCGGAAAGTGAACGCTGCCAAACCTGCTCTTCCATAATCTGCGAAAGGAGTACGCCTTCGCGGATTTCGTTCATCAGGCCGCGGAACTCCGGATTGGTCTCTTCTAAATGCTCTTTTTCATATTCCACCAGCGATTCGGTGACGTAATCGCTGTAAAAACGGTTGAAAACAACGGCTGGCGATGCGTCTTTCGGGCGGGGCTGCTGTTTGCGTTTGACGTAATTCAGAAATGACAAAGCGTCGTAAGGCTGCTGCTCGATCCGGAACAGCGTAATTGTCGACCAATCAGCTGAAACGGCCCGTTGGTAGTCCCATTTCCCTGTCCGGAGTGTACTATCGGCCAGTGTGGCTACTTGCTGCCATTGGTCGGCGGCTTCCTGCACGGCATATTTTGCCCGTAGCCGCTTTGCGTTAGCTTGCTCGATGACTTTGCTGCGTGAATCGGTCACTACCTTTTTGCGGAGCGACGGGGCCATATTCGCCAGCGTTTCGATCGGACGTTTTTCGACCAGGCGGATAATGTGCCATCCGTACATGGTCAGTATCGGCTGGGAATAGGATTGAGGACGGGTCAACGCAAATGCTGCTTCCTCGATCTCAGGCACCATCTGGCCTGTACCGAACATCGGCAGCAATCCCCCATTCTTTCTCGATTCGCGGTCGTCGGAATATTTTTCAACCACCATATTCCACTCCGTGCCGTTCTGTAATTGCGTATAAGCCGCTTCGATTCGCGCCCTGGCCGATTCCTTCTGAGCCGGCGTACCGGCGGTATCCACTTTCACCATGATATGCGCCACGCGGACCATGCCCCTGTTGGTGCGGCGGTCGTTGACTTTGATGAGGTGGTAGCCCGCTTTTGTTCTGACGGGCTGCGATACTTTGCCCACAGGCAATGCGTAAGCAGCTGTTTCGATGGGATAGAGCGTCTGGAACGCCGTAAAGTAACCCAAATCGCCCTTTGTAGTCTTCGCAGCCGGATCTTTCGAGAAACGTGCGGCCATATCGGCAAAATCAGTACCTTCTTCAAGGCGCCCACGGAGGGCAATCGCTGCCCGGTAAGCTTCGAGCGTGTCTGCAGGTGAGGCGTCTTCCGAGACGCCAACCAGGATATGCGATGCTCTAACTTCCTGTTTCAGACGATTATAGGCCTCGTTGGTCAGTTTTTCTACTAAATCTTTATCTACCAAATGGTTTTTCGCCAGCTGATCGCGGTAAGAAGCAATTTCTTCACGGTAATCCAGCGTGGTATCTTTTCCCTCTGATTTGGCTTGAAGTACCTTGATTTTCAGGTCGGTATAAAGTGGGAGGTATTCTTCAGGGCTTAGCGCTTTGGTCGAATCGGATGCAAACTTGTTTTTATTGTAGGAATCCTGATAATCATCGATTGAAAATTGCTCCTTTCCAATTTCGAGCAGCGGCTGTGTTTCGGCTACCGTTTGCTTGGGCGGGGCCGCGGTTTTACACGCGCTGACAAGTGAAATCGTAATGAGGCCAATATGGAACTGTATTTTGGACATATTCAGAATTTGTATTAGGCTTTCGCTGATGCTAAGTAAAAAAACCGCGATAGCGCTCAAATATTGTAAAGCCAGCAAAGTTAGCCGCTTTCTTGTCAGGACAAAAAAATGCCCGCAGGTATGTGGTTTGGTCAGTCCCCATTTCCCCATCTCGCCGCACACAGCTATGGCGAAATTTGCCCACAAAATGCGTTCGAAATTGTGCCTGATATTTTGAAAAAAGTTTAATAAACAATTTCTGTGATTTAAAAAAGAATTAGTGTTTAAATACCATTAAAAGGAGGCTTTGACCCCAATTCGGGTACAATTTTTTGAGAAGTTTTTCTACAACGCTTTAACTTTTACGGCATATGGAGGAGAGCAAAGGAAATGAGTTCATTCTGATGATCAGGGCGTTATGGAATGAGCAGAAGAAACGGGAAGTTCTGTATCTGGAAGCATTGAAAAAAGATGGTATGGGACCGTTCAGGCGTGTGCTCAGCCAGGGACATGTAAGCGCAGTCCTCTTTCAGAAGGAAATCCGTGCTGTATACGATTATTTCAAATGTTTTCTCAACGACAAGGAGCTAGCAGATCAAAATCAGATCGCTTCGCATGCTTCCTTGCAATTGCTTGAAAATGCGAATGGCAAGGAAGAAGTTGCTTCGTGCCTCAAAAAAATTGAAGCGGCCACGCTACAACTTTACAAATCGCTTCGCCATTATCTCGATCGGGAACCCGAGGCGCAACGCCTCATGGATGAGCACCTTACGCGTACGTCGGAGTTTTACGAAATGCTTTGTAAGCTCGAATCGGGTACCCACCGCAGCTACGGTCTTACGGCGGCAGCCTGACCTTCAACTTTTTTCTTAAATTTCATATAATTCAATAGGCAGGTCGTCGGGATCTGCGAAGAAGGTGAACTTTTTGCCTGTAAATTCGTCGATCCGAACCGGTTCGGGATAAATGTCCTTTGCATTTAAATCGGCGATCGCTTCTTCTACATTATCTACCTGGAATGCAATATGCCTGAGCCCGCAAGCTTCCGGGCGCGATACGCGTGCGGGCGGCGACGGAAACGAGAATAATTCGATGATGTATTGACCATTCAGCGAAAGGTCGAGCTTGTACGAATCCCGCGCATCCCGGAAAACTTCCCTGTCAATATTAAATCCAAGAATCTCTGTATAAAATTGTTTCGACTTCGGGTAGTCGGAGCAAATGATTGCGATATGATGTACAGCTTGCAGTTTCAGCATGTGAGAATAGTTGAGAATATGCCCAAAGATAGGTGCACAAGTCATATCTTGATAAAAATCTTCTTTTTGTACATCCACCGCAGGATCAGCCATTCGACCAGGAGGATCAGCGCACCACTGATCAGCGATGCATAACCATCCCCAAAAACGGCGTCGTAATGCTGCCCCAAATGTATTTTAAACGATCCACGAATGAAGCTGCCAAAGCCGTCGGCGATGATGTAGGCCGCAATGGAGTTGGTCCCGATCACGATCAGCGGGAAGAACCAGGATTTGTTTTCTTTTACATCCACCACAAAATAGAATGCGGCAAGTAGCAAAAATGCGCAGCCACCGCTGAAAAGTGTCCATGCCGGCGTCCAAATGCGTTTCACGATCGGGTTAAGGCCCGTGAAATGGAGCAGTAGTGCCAGTATCAAAAGTATAGCGGAAGTTACGACAAACCGTTTCAGCAACCACGCATACGACGTCGCCGATTTCAGCCATTTCCCGGCGATCAAACCTAGTATCATCGTCCCGAGTGTAGGGATAAAGCTCAACGTGCTGTAACCGCCACCATTGAACTCGAACGGCTTTTCGCGCGGGAAGAGGTTCAGGAACCAGCGGTCGAATGCCCAGGCTGCATTGGTATTTTTGTTCCAATGCGCTGCGAAACCTTTAAGGTTATGTTCCCAGTCGGCGGTAGTACCGGTCTGCGACCAGTCGAAATCGAGGGCAGGGAGCGGGTACAAGGCAAATGCGGCCGCGTAACCGATCAGAATGACACCCAATGCGCCCCAGGCTAGCGCGTCCCGTTGGATCTTTTCGGAAGCAAATCCCAGTGCAAAAAGGATTGGGTAGCCGAGGCCGATTTGCGTCAGGGTGTCTTCGAATGTAAAATTGGTTTGCTCTGAGTGCATTGAGCGCAAGAAAATGCCCAGGAACACAAGTATCAGCGACCGCCGGATCGTGTGCAGCCACATCATCGAAACCGATTCGCTTTTGCTTGCGCGGCTTGCCATCGAATAGGGTAATGCCACACCTACCAGAAAGGAAAATGAAGGTTGGATCAAATCGTGTAACGAACAGCCTACCCAGGGCACGTGGCTCTGGTGAAAATCCATGAACGCCCAGAAAGCGCTGTCCGGGAATGCCTCGGCAACTCTGCTGAACCGCAATACTTCGGCCATCATCAGGAACATCACAAATCCACGGTAGGCGTCGACAGACGAGACTCGTTGAGGCGGCAGGGTAGTGGTTTCTCTCAAAATAAGGCGGTTTAGGAAATGTTTTTAGGCAATACTAATAAATAGCCGGAATGGGTTACTTCCAAAAAGAAAAAACCCCGCAGGATTTACCTGCGAGGTTTTTATTGCAATTCGGATCGGAATCCGTTATACATTCATCTTTTTAAGCTCCTTCACAGCGTGGTCTGCCGCGCGCGCGGTCATCGCCATGTAGGTCAGCGACGGGTTCACGCAGGAAGCCGAGGTCATGAACGATCCGTCGGTAACATATACGTTCTCAGCACCCCAAACCTGGTTGTGCTTGTTCAGTACGGACGTTTTAGGATCGTTACCCATACGGGCAGTACCCATTTCGTGGATGCCGATACCCGGGTGTTTCGATTCGTCATTATAAGGAGTCACATTTTTGAGGCCGGCTGCTTCAAGCATTTCAGCAGCGTCGTTCATCATGTCCTGACGCATTTTCTTCTCATTATCACCATAAGCCGCATCGAAAACGACAACGGGCAATCCCCATTTGTCTTTTCTCGTCGGGTGCAATGTGAAACGGTTTTTCTCGTCAGGGATCATTTCACCGAAACCACCGATATTCATGGTCCAGCCGCCCGGTTGTGAGATTTCCTTTTTGAAGTCGGCACCGAAACCGTCTGTTCCTACGCCACGGCCCCAGCTTTCGCGGCTCGCACCACCCTGGTAGCCAAATCCGCGTACGTAATCGCGCTTGTCGTTGCCCCAGTTGCGATAACGTGGAATATAAATACCGTTCGCACGGCGTCCGAAATAGTATTTGTCTTCAAAACCATCCACATCGCCTCTTGCGCCTACTGCCAGGTGGTGGTCCATAATGTTACGTCCCAGCTGGTCGCTGTCGTTACCCAATCCATTCGGGAAGCGCTTCGATTTCGAGTTCATCAGGATCGACGAAGAAGCGATAGCAGAAGCATTCATAAAGATGATTTTAGCAAAATACTCCTTCGTTTCGAGCGTATTCTGGTTGATCACGCGCACGCCGGTTGCTTTATTCAGCTTGTCGTCGAAAATTACTTCCGAAACAATCGTATCCGGGAGTAATGTGAGGTTGCCGGTTCTCTGCGCTGCGGGCAACGTAGCTGCCTGCGTGCTGAAATAGCCTCCGTACGGACATCCGCGCATACACATGTTACGGAACTGGCACGCCGCCCGTCCGAGCTCGGTATGGAATGCCTGCGGCTGGGTAAGGTGCGCAGCACGGCCCATGATGATGTGGCGGCCTGCAAATTTCTTCTCCACCTCGCCTTTTACGTGCTTTTCCACGCAGTTCATTTGCATGGGAGGCAGGTAATTGCCGTCGGGCAGCACATCCAGGCCATCTTTGGCACCACTGATACCCGCGAATTTCTCCACGTAGTCGTACCACGGCGCGATGTCGGCATAGCGGATCGGCCAGTCTACGCCGATGCCTTCTTTGCCGTTTGCTTCGAAGTCGGCGGCGTTCAGGCGGTAGCTCTGGCGACCCCACAGCAGGGAGCGGCCCCCTACGTGGTATGCACGGATCCAGTCGAATTTCCGTGTTTCTTCGTATGGATTTTCTTTGTCATTTTCGAAGAGGTAGCGGTGCTCTTCGTTGGCGGTATAGCCTGTGCGCATACCAGCCCAGTATTCTTCTTTTGCCACTGTGGTTACCCGGCCGCGGTGTTCGAGTTCCCAGGGGGCGAGGGTGGCAGTTTTATAATCGACAATATGCTTGATATCCCGGCCTCTTTCGAGCATCAGGACTTTCAAGCCTTTCTCTGTCAGCTCTTTTGCGGCCCATCCGCCGCTTATGCCCGAACCAACCACTATCGCGTCATAAGTGGCTTGTTTTGTTGCTTTTATGTTCAGATTCATGATGAATATGCTTCAAATTTTTTTAAATATGGCCTTGGCAGCCACTTACTTGAATATTTTGGGATTACATTGCCCAGTTTTTCTGGCCCGGTTTCAGGTCGATGCAACCGTCGTAGCGACCGGGAACGGCGACGTATTCCAGCGCCTGGGTAGCTCCTGGCTCGGACGTGAAGTAACCCAACAACGTCAATTCCTTCATCAGACGGAAAAACGGCACACCGGCGTCGGTATATTCCTTGCCTGCCTCAGTATATTTCTTCTTCTCTTCACCTGCTTTGGAAAGCTCTTCTTTTGCATTGGCCTCCATTTCTTTCAGGATCTTGGTTTGCTCTTCTGGCTTCGCTTTCAGGAAATCCTTCTTCTCTAACTCTGCCAAACCCTTGTTAAAGCTTTCCTGATCTTTGGCCTCATAGCAGTCTTTCAGCATCATTTCAATAAACTCACCCACTTTGGCATCCTTTGCGCCCGGGGTGTCTGTTTTGGGAATGATAATTTCAGCCACTTCCGAAACAAGTGCCTTGCGGTCCGCGGAGAACGGAAAGGTCATCGCTGAGGCAGTTTCCGTAGAAGACTTACAGCCTTCCAGAAAAGCCAGCATGGTGGGCGCGGAGAGTGTGCCACCCATTAATAGTGCCACACGACCAAGGGCATCACGTCTTTTCATCTGATATACTTAATATAGGTTAACAATCCAAAGTGTAATTCTACATTTGATAAATGCAATTTTGAATAGCCTGCTAATTTAGGAAATATTCTGACTCGTTAGTTGGTTAGAATGATTCTATATAGGGCCCAGCGCTGTATCAGGCTATTTAAGAGCGCACTTTAAGGGATTAAATTTACATTAAAATGTAACCGATCGTTATTTGCGAATCTGGACATTTGAACGACTTAGATTACCATTAAATTGCAGCCGCGGATATCCGAGTTGTCGAAACGCCCCATCACATAAAATGTGCCGGGTTTTTCTCCAAACCTTCCCAGGTCCTGCGTCTCAATGAACGAACAGGTATCCAGATTGGCCAGGTCGACCACGTTGATCCCGCCGGTTTTGGACGAACCCAGGTTGTGATCGCTGACCGCAAACGGATCGTTGATATCGCGTAGCAGAATGCGCATCGAATGCCCGGGATTGAACAGGCCATTCCCTTGTGAATATCCTTGCGAAAGCAGTTCCGTCATTCCATATTCGGAGTGGATCACAGGCACGCCAAAACTTGCCGTCAGCATGTCGTGTACCTCTTCCCGCAGCAACTCCGTGCGGCGCCCCTTCATTCCACCGGTATCCATAACGGTAAAGTGTTCGATTTTTTGCAGGAACGAAAGATCGAAGCTGCTCTCCGCCAGGTCCAGCAGGGCGAATGTAACGCCCAGTAACAGAACGCCCTTTCCGTCGGGGTTCTCAGCAAGGTGGTGCAGGCGGTGCAGCATTTCACCGGCATTATTAAGGTAAAAACCCGAATATTCCGATTCGCTCTCCTCAATAAAATGTTGCATCATATACACCAGTGAAGAGTTGTTTCGTTCAAGGTATGAAGGTAGCAGGGCGAGAATATGAAAGTGGTTCAGGTCGCCATAGGTATGCTGGAAAATACGATAGGAAATAGCTTTGTAAAGCGGTTCGTCGTAAAGATGGTGGTGACTTGTGGCCTGTCCGGTAGTTCCGCTGCTCTGAAACACTACATGCGCGTCCGAAGAATGCCCCGTAGCGACGCGATGATTTTTAAAAAACTGGATTGGAAGGAAAGGGATTTCGGTCAGTGCGGTAATCCGCGTGGGATCGACGCCCAGGTGCCGGATATATTCCTTGTAAACAGGATTGTATTCGGCCTGAAAACGGAAAACCCTGAGCGCAAGCGGCTCAAAATCGACCGGTTCGACGGTTACGATCTGTTCCCGCAGGCCTGCCCGTATTTCGGCAATGGTTTTATTGTTTTGAAGTTCCAATCCGCTTACTTTCGTAGATACTAAAAAAGCAAAGTTAAAAATAGAACTCATATGAAGCTGAAAGTTTCCTTGTTCATACTATTGGCGGCTGCATCGACAGGCTGTGTCGACATTCCCGATTTCAGCGATACCCCAACAATATATTATAATGGCATCTCGCAGGAGACGAGGATGGACTCTGTTCTTGGCGTTCCACAGGAAACCGAAGTTGTAACTATTACGATTGATTTCGAAGACGGCGACGGCGATCTTGGTGCGTCTAATGCGAATGTGCAGGATTCGACCTTTACAAGAAAATACCGGAATGTGCCGGGCTGGAATCTGGAAGGCAACTATGAGCTGGTTACAATGACACAGAATAAGGATAGCACCTGGTCTGAGTCTATTTTGCCTGGTGACAGATTTAAGTTTTTCCCGCTGCTTAAAACGGACGGGAAGTCGGGTCCTATCAAGGGGAAACTGGATTTGAATGCACGTTTCCGGAGATTGGGAACTGCTGTTCCAACGAAAATGAAATTCAAAATCCGCATTATCGATCGTGCATTCCACATCAGCAACCAGACGGTTGAGACGGATGTGGTGAGTGTACCACTCTGGAAATAGCTTTTTAAGATTCTTCTACAATATCGGCATTCAGGATAATCCTGAATGTCGTTCCTTTTCCCACCTCAGAGTTTTTTACGAACAGCTTGCCGGCGTGGTAATTTTCGATAATCCGTTTTGCCAGCGTTAGTCCCAGGCCCCATCCCCGTTTTTTGGTGCTGAAACCCGGATTGAAGATCTTGCTGGCCTGCGCCTTGGTCATACCCTTGCCGGTATCGGCAATGTCGATCCAGATTTCCTTCGCACGCGGGGGCGCTTGCAGCGTAACGTGGATTTCCCCGATGCCGCCCATGGCATCCACCGCATTCTTACAGATATTCTCGATCACCCATTCAAACAGGTTCTTGTTCAACAGCGCGGTTTGCTCTTCGGCGAGTTGGTTATGGACTTCAAATTTCACCTTGGAAGAAACCCGTCTTTCGAGGTAACTGATGAAGTTGGCTACAATCACCGCGAGAGGCTCCTGCCGCAATGTCGGAACGGACCCGATGTTGGAAAAGCGTGTCGTGATCATTTCCAGCCGTATCACATCCTTTTCAATTTCTTCGGCGATCGACGGGTCTATCGACGGGTCGCTGCGAAAATACTCGACCCAGGCCATGAGTGACGAAAGCGGTGTGCCCAGTTGGTGGGCCGTTTCTTTCGCCAGACCCACCCAGACGCGGTTCTGTTCCGCTTTTCGTGCCGAACTGAATGCGAGATAGGCCAGGTAGCCGATCAGCAGCATCACCGAAAGCTGTAAAAATGGGTAGTAACGAAGCTGTGTAAGCAGGAAGGAGTTGCTGTAATAAATTTTTCCGGACCGCCCTTTGCCAATTTCCACCGGAATAGGCGGGTGTTCGAGTTTCATTTCTTCCAGCCTTTCCTGGATAATGCGCTCACGTTCCTGCCGGCTTATTTTAACCGGGAATTTAATGTTCTTGTTCGGGTTGGGGATATTGTTTTCGTCGACATAAATGGCCGGTATCTGATAGAAATTTACAGCATCCTCGATAACCTGATAAATCACATTGAAATTCTCATCCAGCGGGCTGTTCACGACGTAACGCAGACCTTCCGCATAGAGCTGCACTTCCCTTTCTTCCCTTTCTTCAAGCTCTTGCACCAGTTTATCCGTATAAAAGAGCGAACCGATACTCAGGATGAGCAGGATGATCCCGATCACGTATTTGTAGAAGCTTTTCTGGTCGTAAGTGTCCATCAATGAACGACGCAGACGCTGGCTGTTCAGGATGGCTACGGGGTGCAGCTTGAAACGTGGTTTTTCATTTGGGGTTTCGCTGATCATTCAGGGTCGGGCACAATATGCCCGATGTTAATGTTATAGTCTACAAATAACGTAAATAATTTGACCTTAGTGGCTTCATGACCGTTTTTCATCACCGTCTCCGATCAGTTCGGGATATGACCAAAATCATGTTTTGAATGCCTTCGCGGTGTGAAATTTGTATGACTTACGACAGTTTTATTTAAATGCTTTCTAAATAAGTGAACGGTCATAGTTCCACATTCATATTATGATTTTTGTACAGTATTTTTGTGAATCGAATTAGACAAAGTGATGTATAACCAGTTCAAGTCAGTCAGTTTATCACATCGGAATGCCCCTCTTGCTATCAGGGAACAGCTTGCATTGAATGAGGCGGAAGCAAAGGGCATTATGCTGCGTCTGAAAGATTTTTTCGATATCTCCGACGTTCTTGCCGTCTCTACCTGCAACCGCACCGAAATCTATTACTCCGCCGCCAACGATCTTAACGAAGACATTATCAAGCTTTTGCTGATCGAAAAAGGGGTTGAGGATGTAGAAGGTTTCAAAGCATATTTCGAACAATTCGCCGAAGGCAATGCGGCTGTCCAGCACTTGTTCCACGTAGCCACAGGGTTGCAGTCGCAGGTGGTAGGGGATATGCAGATCCCGAATCAAATCAAGCATGCATATCAATGGTCGGCCGACCTGAATATGGCCGGGCCGTTTTTGCACCGCCTGCTTCACACGATATTTTTTGCAAACAAACGTGTAGCGCAGGAGACTTTCTTCCGCGATGGCGCTGCTTCCGTTTCTTATGCGGCCGTCGAGCTGCTCGAAGGGCTGATGCCAAACCCCAAAATCCTTGTGGTGGGCCTTGGCGAGATCGGAACGGATGTATGCCGTAACCTATCCCAGAACACCGATGCGGAAGTAACGCTGGTGAACAGGACCCGCAGCAAAGCCGAAGCGCTCGGTGCTGAGCTGGGATTTCGGGTGGCGGATTTTGCTGATATTGAATCCGAAATTTCGCGTGCCGACATTATCGTATCGTCCATCCAGCGTGAAGAACCTTTCTTTACCAAGGAAATGATGGTGCGCCTCCGCGGCATGTCTTTCAAATATTTCATCGACCTCTCCGTACCGCGCAGCGTATCGCCGGAAGTGGAAGAAGTTCCGGGCGTAATGCTTTACACGATCGACTCGATCCGCTCGAAAGTTGATGAAGCACTGCAGCGCAGGCTCGATTCCGTACCGCACGTAGAAGAGATCATTAACGAAGCGGTGGTTGAATTCAACGACTGGTCACGCGAGATGATCGTTTCGCCAACGATCCAAAAGCTGAAAGGCGCGCTGGAACAGATCCGCAAGGAAGAGTTGACCCGTTTTACGAAGAACCTCACCGAATCGGAGCTGGAAAAAGTGGAACGCATTACCACCAGTATGATGCAGAAGATCCTCAAACTGCCTGTTCTCCAACTAAAAGCGGCGTGTAAAAGAGGAGAAGCCGAAACGCTGATCGACGTGTTGAACGACTTGTTTAACCTTGAAAAAGAGACAGAAAAACATTAATATCACATAGACCTCTTCCAATATCTAGCTCCCAGGCCTGGCCTGGGAGTTTTTTTATGTACACAAAAAAGAGAGGGTGGCATTTGCCACCCTCTCTATGTATTACCTTACCCTCCACAATAATTAAATTGTATCGTCAATTCCGACCGCGGCGTAGCGCAAACTACGCGTAGGCCAGGATCGGTTGTTCTTCATCTTGCAACCACATACGATTGAGAGATCGCTTCAGATCATTGAAACGAAAAAATATTTTTATTTTTCTAATCCTGCTCCCTGCTCATGGTTTCGAGCATTTTGCCGAGGTTCAGGCTTCGGGCAGAAGCGTTGAATATCTGCCTGTAAACACCATTTTGCTCATACAGATCTTCATGTTTGCCGGATTCGACGATCTGCCCTTTTTTCATGACATAGATCTGATCGGAGTCGAGAATCTGTGCCAGGCTGTGTGAAATGATTACGACCGTCCGGTTCTTCTTGATCGCATCCAGGCTGTTCTTAATCTGCTCGGTGGCGATGGCGTCGAGGCTGGCGGTGGGTTCGTCGAGGAAGATAATGGGTGGATTTTTAAGAAAAAGGCGTGCAATGGCAATGCGCTGTTGCTGGCCACCGGAAAGCAGCTGCGCGTCCGTCTCATACCCGCCGGGTAGTTCCATGATCTGATCGTGCAGGTAGGCGCTCCGGGCCGATTCCACGAGCTCCTCCCAGGTGGCGTCCGGCTTTCCGTAACGGATATTCTCCGCGATGGAGCCTTTAAAAATGTGGTTCTTTTGCAGCACCATTCCGATCGCATTCCTCAATAACGGCAGATCATATGATTTTAGCGGTTGGTCGTCGAGCATGATCTCACCGGAATCCTGCGCATAAAAACCCACGAGCAGATTGATAAGCGTACTTTTGCCGGCACCCGAGAGCCCGACCAATGCAGTCGTTTGCCCGGATTTGATCTCTATATCGATCCCGAAAAGCGCTTTGGTGCCATTGGGATAGGCGAATGACACATTGCGTAGGATATAGTCACCGCGAAACGGGTCTTTCACCGTTTTTCCGCTGCTTTCCACCGATTCACTGGCATCCAGGATGTCAAAGAATCCTTCCGAATAGGTAAGCGCGTCATTCATCTCGTCGTAAATCCGGTGTAGCTGGCGAATAGGGGCGGACACATTGTTAAATAACAGGATATGGAACATGATGGCGCCGATCGACATTTGCTGGTCGAGCACGAGGTAAGCCGTGAGAATGATGATCAGTACCACGCCGATTTGCTCGATAAAGCTCTTGATACCGTCGTAGGTAAAGTTGGTTTTCCGCGTTTTGAGCTGCGAATCCATCAGCTCCATTTGCAGGCGGTACTGCTTTTCGCCTTCCAGCTTCTCGCGGACAAAGGACTTGATCACGATCACCGATTCGATGAGGTTGATGAGCCCGCTGCTTTTATTCTCGCGTTGCCGTTTCAGCTTGCGCCTTACGCCCTGCAACTCGCCGGCCTGCTTAAAACTTATCCAGAAATAAACCGGCAGAATAGCCAGCGCTATGCAGCCGACGTAGAAATTGGCAGAGAACATAATGCCTAATGCCACGACCGCGTTGGCAAACAATGGCAGAATGTCGATAAAGAAGTTCTGGATCAGTTTCGTGAGGCTCTCCACGCCCCGGTCGATACGGGTTTGCAGCTTGCCTTTCTGGTTCTCATTATCGCTGAAAAATGCCAGATTATAAGTCAGGATGCGGTTAATAGCATTCTGTGCGAGGTCGCTGGAAACTTTGATCCGGATTTTTTCCCCGAAATACCGCTGTCCGAAAACGATGAACGTGTTGACGATCTCTTTAAGGAAAAGTATCGCGGTGATCTGAAGAAGCAGCTCCTTGCCTTGTTGAATGCCCCAATGCTTGTTGAGCATCGACTGCACGGTGTCGACGGTGTAGCGGAGCACCCAGGGGTTTACCTGTGCCGTAACGGCACCGAGTAAGGTAAGGAATAATGCAAATGCGATTTGCCGGTGGTACGGCTTGACGAAAGGTCGTAGCCTTTGAAAGATTTGCCAGATATTCATGCAGGTTCAACAAGAAATCCCGCAAAATGATTTGAATATCTGGCAATTGACGATTACTTACTTTTCTTTCCCGAGCGCTTGATCGGCCGGCCGTATTTGGCCATTTTTTCTTTGGCATGGTCTCGACGGACATTAACCTTCTGGTTTTTAGCCTTCTTCTCATGAAACGCCGGCCCCACGTCCTCACGTTTAGGACGTTTTAGCTCGATGTTTTTCATGAAAATTTTAGGCTCCTCGTCGGGCAGCAGCACTTCGGAGACTTTCAAATCTTCGGGCAATGGAAGGATGGGTATTTCGAAATCCATCAGTTCCTCGATCTCCTGCTGAAATGGCTTTTCACGTTCAGTAATAAAGGAAATGGCAATGCCTTTCTGGTCGGCGCGTCCCGTACGCCCGATTCTGTGAATGTAGTTTTCCGGGACTTCGGGAATGTCGAAATTGAATACGTGCGAAACTTCCGCCACATCGAGCCCCCGGGCGATAATGTCGGTGGCGATCAGGATGCGGTAATTGCCCGAATGGAACTGCCGGATGGTGTTGAAACGGTGGTTCTGGTCTTTGTTGGAATGGATCACACCGATTTTGTTCATGTAGCCCAGTTCGAGTTGCCCAAAAAGCTGATCTGCCAGCTTTTTGGTAGCCACGAAAATCAAGACCTTGTTCATTTCCTCGTGGCGGTCCAGCAGTAGGTCGAGCAGGTTGACTTTTGTATAAAAATTGGGAACATAATAGGCCTGCTGCTCGATATTGTCGAGAGGCGTTCCGACGGGTGCCGCTTCAATACGTACAGGGTCATTGAAATACGTCTTCATCAACGCTTCTACTTCCTGGGTAATAGTGGCCGAAAAAAGCAGGTTCTGGCGTCGCTGGGGAAGCAAATCCAGGATGTTTTTCAGTTGCGGGCGAAAACCGAGATTCAGCATTTCGTCCACTTCATCGATGACCAGCTTTTTCACAGATTTGGTTTTCAATGAGCCGTTCATCGCAAGGTCGTACAGGCGGCCGGGTGTAGCTACCACAACGTCGGCACCTTCGTGGAGTTCGGCCATTTGTACTTTGATATTGCCTCCGCCGTACACGCCGACCGCTTGCAGCGGGGTATAGGCGGCCAGCTTCCGCACTTCCTCGACCACCTGCACGACGAGCTCGCGCGTAGGTACAAGGACGAGGAGTTGCGGTAGCCGGTCTTTCGCATATTCGATCTGCCGGAGTGTCGGTAATAAATAAGCGAATGTCTTTCCGGTGCCGGTTTGTGCGATGCCGCAGACGTCTTTGCCGGACATCATTACCGAAAAAACCTTGTGCTGGATGGTGGTCGGTTTTATATATCCCGCTTCGGAAAGTGCTTTTAGAAGCGGTTTGGTGAGATTTAAATCTTCAAAGGTCATAATGCAGTTCGTAATAGACTACAAAGGTACGGCTAATCCCTCTGAACGCATTATGACCGCCGGTTTTATCTATTCTTGCCGGGTATGAGCGGCGCGCCTGAATAATAAAGCCGACCCAGTAAACAGCCATGCAAAGCAAGAATGCAAGGCAAAAACGGCCGCCAGGCCATTAGCGAAAGCCGGCGTACCGATCGCCCAGGCCACCAGCGGCACCAACATCATTGCAAATGCTGTGGCAAATAAGGCGTTCGACATGCCTTTCGGTTGCAGACGCGAGATTATTGCCCCCATCAAACCCACCAGTAATACGCCAAAATACATCATGTTAGCGGGATTATCCCCGAGAATGCCGCCCACGGCCACATTCATCCAAACGAGTAGCAACACCGCAGCCACGGCCAGTCCGAAAGCTAGCTGATAAGCGCGATTTCCCATCTTCTTCATGGTAAGGAGCTCGTACACGACGCGCGCGCCCCCAAGTGCAAGCACAGATGCGAGTACAAAAGCGCCCGGTTTCCAGTGCCAAAGGGCAAGAGCAGTTAGCAGCAAGGGAACAAGCACAATGACGGCAACGATATGCCAGGGCGACAATCTGGTGTTAATGGTTTGCATAAGGCAGGTGATCGTTTAAGTTTGAAGATTCAAATTTATAAAAGTACTTTGTATTTCAAAGTAAAATAAAATGAAAATCTACAAATCTTTCTAACAGCTGATTTACAGTCTGATTAATACTTTGGATTGCACATAAGAAGCCCGGGTGTTGGGATCTAGAAAGCGAAAGTCGAGAATCCTTCGCGGGTATTCTTCACAGCTTCCGAGAATCTTCAGGTCGGGGCGGATGGCTTTGAATTCTCCCAGGAGATTTTGGTGGGTATAAACCAGGCAGTTCTTCGTACCCACGAGCTTGCCAAAGTCGTCGACTTCGGTAACCTGGACACCCGAGTAGAAACGCAGACTATATGGCGTGCCTGCCTGGTAACTGTAAAGACTGTCGCGCCCGGCACCATTCGCCCTCGCGATAATGCCGAGCTTAGCAGCCGCCTGGTATTCGTAAATGTTAGGATAAAAATAGGTGGTGAGTACCAGATTGGCCCCTATTGCAAATACGACACAGCCGACTATGAGCTTGTTGCGGACAGGTGAAAAGAAAATGAGCCAGGTAAGGACGCTGAGAAGCGCCATGAAATGAATCAATCCATAATAATTATCGGCGGGAAAAGTGAACCAGACGAGGCAGAACAGTAATGCGAGGGCCGCGTATGCTGCTACGGCGTGCACGTAAGCGAGCAGCCCTGAGAATGTTGCCGGGTCGCTTTCAAGGCGGCGGATGATGTACACCGCCGTAATCACCGAGGCCACCGGATAGGCCATGTACACATCAAAAGTTGCCGGGAATGGGTTGAAGTAGCTGAATACAAACGGTGCAATGATCGCGATCAGGGCGATCAGTTCATACTTCTGGTTTCGGTTGTAATCGGGGAAGATGACTCGCTGAACGAGGTCGATAAGCGCGAGGATCAGAAAGATCGTCCATGGAGAGAATGTAATAAAAAGGGTTAGCAGAGGGTCGGTAGGCCATTGGCCTGCGCTGTCGGGGAATGTGTTCTTAACAAGTATGAGCCCGGCCGTGCCCAGGAAGGACAACAGCAGGCTGGTTATCTTTTTGGTTTCGACATAGCTGCTGATCTGCCATATTGTAAAAATGAGACAGGCTGCAAGGTAACTCGCATCTCCCAGCTCATTGTTGACCAGAAAAGTGGCCTGTGACGTCGCTAAAATCAGTACGGAAAGGACGGCTGACTCCGCACCGGCAACGGATCGGGTGAACTGATAAACACAAAAAAGACTGAACAGAATAGCCAGAAAACCAGGAATGTGCAGGGAGAGCTGGTTGATCCCGAAAAGCCGCATAGCGCCGACCGAAAACGAAATAATGGGGGCGGATATGCCGGTTTGCTCGATCAGACGACCATTTTTAACGGTTTCGGCTGAAATAGCTGCTATCTGAGCGGATAAATCTTCCGGAATCAGCATCAACCAGCCGATCATCCAGATCAGCACGGCTGTTCCCAGGCCCCATTTGGCAATTTTCGACAAATCCTTTTGAAGCATAGGCAGCGTGCGTTTTATTCCATTGGAACAAAAATAAAGAAGGGCACTCAAATTTGGATGCCCTTCTGTTCACGAATCATAGTGTGTTAGCGCGTACGTAGTCTTCCCGTATTTTTGTTGTAGGTGCCCAGCGGGAAACTCAGCCCCACGTTGATACCCCAGTTGTTGTTTTTGACCTTTGCATTGTCGAGCCTGGTGACGTCGATCAATCCCAGACCGTACCGTGCATCGAAATTCAGCCATATTTTTTCCTGCAAGCGGTAATTCAATCCGGCACCGAAGGTAAGGCCGAGGTCAAATGGGGCGTAAATACGGTTGTTGGAGTCTCCGTTGATATTGTTGCCGTTTTTGTCCCGCGCGCCAACCAGGAAATTGAGGTTGGGGCCAAGGAAAATTTTGGGGCGAACGCGGTCACCGTAGCGTCCGAAGAAGAAAGTGGCCAGCAGTGGAGCCTGAATGTAGTTTAGGTTGATTTCATTGGTTTTGTTGTTGATCTGTGCGCCAAGCTGGGTGAAAAGCAACTGCCCGCTAAAACCGAAGCCCGATTCGGAGCTGTAATTGTAGAAGCCACCTATTGTCAATCCTGGTTTCCAGTCCGTGTTCGAAACATCGCCGCGGAAATTGGCAATCGACAATCCTACAAGCGGACCTATGGAAACGTTTTCCTGAGCTTGTGCCCGCGAGCTACAAAATACGACTGCGAGCAGCAAAAAAATACAATTTTTCATTTAAATATGAGTTTGGGTGCGTCAAGGCTATTAGACATAAATTATATGCCAATCATGCTTGTTGTGCACGATTCCATTTAACCAGCTTATCCCTAGGGCCGTGTGGAGCTATATTTGTATAATCATATTTAAATTCGTGCTGAATATCGTGGAAAAACCTCTACGTATTGTATCCGTTTCCCGCAAAAACGGCCGTTATGAGGCTATTCTTCAAACTCACCTTCTGGCTGATCCGGGATCTGGAAGGGTTTCAGATAGGCTTTGAGCTGCGATGGCACGAGCCAGTGTTTGTAGGTTTTCTTAATGTTTTTGATCTCCACCTTCAACTCGTTGATGACAGCATTGAATTTTGCAATCACCGTTACCTGGGAATTAGCGTGTTGGTAGGGGAGGCTGCAAACCGCCGATATTTTCTGTTGTATCAAAACCTTCTGCTGGCCCAATTCCTCGATTTGCTGGCGGAGAATCTTGTTGTAATAGCTGAGCTGGTTTTTATTGAGGTTTTCAAGGCCTGAGCGGTCAATCTGTTCGAGCTCCATTTGCAGTTTCAGCAACGAAAGCAGGTTATTCTCCTGATAGGCTTTCGTAATGCGCTGCATTGTCTCGGTTTTACGTTGTTTTTCCCCTTCGTCCGTTTCCCGGTCCGGGTGGAAAGTCTTTACGAGCTCCATATACACGCTCCGCACCGATTTGGTTGTCTTCGCCTGCTGTGCTTCGCGCGTCCGCTGGTCCATGCGCTGTTCTCTTCTTTCCGCCTTGATCCGCTGCTGCTCTTCTTCCGAAAGTTCATGGAAAGACACCTCTGGCTCGGGTTCATAGACACTTTCCAACAAAAATGCCGGGTCTTCAATCCGTGCGCTTTCCCGAAGGCGCTCTTCTTCGAGCAGCACATCGATGTCTGTCGCGCTATATTTATTGAAAACGGGTTTCAGCTCGGAACGGTCGTGATTCTTAATCAGATCATATGCATTTTCAATGATCAGATAGGCGAGTTTGGTTTGATAGGCCTTCCGAAAGTGCTCCGCTTCGTAGGTACGGTCCCAAAGGTTGACGATATCGGCCCGGTACCCCTGGTATTCCCGTACCAGCGGGTCGAGGTCGGACGGTATCCGCCGCAACATTTCGTCGTACGCTTGTTGAAGGTCGGCCAACTGACGGTCGAGTGCTTCTATCGTCTCCGAAAGCACATTAAATTCTTTTTGTTTCTTGTTGAGCGGCTTGTCTTGCTCAGGAATATGCAGGATGGCGGTGTCGGTCATGGTAGGTAAACAGTGCTCGCAGGATCACAGGTTCAGTTCCTGGTAGGAAATCAGTACAATGGCGACTACGGCGAGTACAAGTCCCCATTTATTCAATGTATTAAGGCGTTCCTTATACAATGCCCAGGCCGCAAGGGCCGAAACGAGCATGGTGAGGATATTATAGATCGGGAATACATAGGCCGCACTGTTTCCGAATGCAGCCAATGCCAGCAGGAGGAAATAGAGCGACAAAAAATTGGGTACTCCAAGCAGCAATCCGCCAAGGACGCTCCGAAGATGCAACCTGTGGCCATGCGCAATGATCCGGTAGACGAGAATCGACGTGCCGATCACCATAGCGCCAAAGCAGGCGACGATCATAAACACGGTGATCTGGCCGGACGGGTAGTATTTGGAGGATAAAAAATTGATCAGGGTATTGTTCGTGCCGCTGGCAAAGAATGTCAGAACGGGAAAAACCCACAATGCCTGCTTCGCCGCCTGCCCGGCACCGGCGGTATTTGCCGTGTCGGATCCTTTCGGTGAACGTTGGATGGCACCCAATGCCAGCGCCACGAGTGCAAGCACAAGCCCCAGGTAATTGAGCGCGGTAAAATCTTTATTGTTGTTCCTGAAAACGAAAAGTCCGAAAAGAACCGGAATCACCAGCGACATATTGCCTGCCAGCGACGTAGCGGTCACACTCACTTTTTGCGCAGTAAGCCCGATGAGCATAAAAGCCGTGACGAACATCGCTCCGAGCGCCATCGTAAGGACCGTCCCTTCCGACGTCCATTGTACCTCTGTAAATACACGGAGGTCGGGCGTGAGCACAAGGCCGGTGAGCACGCAGGCGTAATAGTTGAAAACCACCGCGTGGAACGAATCCACCCGGTAACGCGGGTAAGCGCGCATGATCAGGTAGAGCATGACCGTGAAAGCAACCGCTAGCAGGAAGAACAGCATGGTGTGATGACTTACTGTCCGGTAAGGATTTCCTCGATTACACGCGGGTAATGCGCGTATTCGAGTGCGTGTACCTTGCGTGCGACGTCTTCCGCTGTATCTCCGGGTGTCACATCGCATTTAGCCTGAAAAACGATGTCGCCCTCGTCGTAATGCTCGTTTACGTAATGGATCGTGATGCCCGATTCGGTCTCTCCGGCATTCACCACAGCTTCATGCACAAAATGCCCGTACATGCCTTTGCCGCCGTATTTGGGTAGCAATGCAGGGTGGATATTGATCATTTTATTCGGAAATGAATTGACGAGTACCGGTGGCACGAGCATCATAAAGCCGGCCAGTACCACGAGATCGATGCCTTCGTTTTGCAGGATCTGCTGAATTTTCCCCGTGTGGTAAAAAGTTTTCTTGTCAAAAAATACAACCGGTATTTGCAATTTGAGCGCCCTCTTGATCACTCCGGCCATGGGATTGTTGGTGAAAATCAGCGATACATCCACGTCGTCGCGATCAGCGAAATGTTCGCAGATCTTTTCAGCATTGGACCCTGAACCGGAGGCAAAAATGGCAATTCTCTTCATTATTAAGCGTAGTTGTTATGTGATAGATAAGGAGTATTGTCAGCAAAATACCCGGACAAAGCTATAAAAAGACGGCTTGCCGACGAACTGCAAGCCGTTATTTAGGGGAATGTTAATATAGACTTGTCTGAAATCAATAAATTTTGGCCAGCTCGCTATACCCCATCAGTTTTCCTTTGCGATAAGTCTCGGTTTTCAGGTCCCAGATAATGCCGGGTGCGCGGTAGGAAACGCTTTGCATCTCCATTTTTACAGGAAACCCCATCACCATTTCCATATTCATGTCCGAATTAATTTTGTAAACATCATAGCTTCCCGCCGGGATAGTGAGCTTTTCCTGGCCGGCCACCGTACGGTTTTTGATAAACATATTGAAAACCACCGTCATCGGGCCCGACTTCCCTTCGCCTTTCACAGCTGCATCCTTCAACTTATCGCCTACCGATAGTTTGGACGGGATTTCGATATTGTCATAGGTAAATTTCATCTCCATATTCTGAAACGATTTCAGTTGCTCCTGGCTGACGAGCGAAGCGGCGTCGAGCGTCAGCACGTTTCCGTCGCATTTCATCTGGTAAGTGTTTTTGAGCTCGGATTTACCCTTGGTATTAAAGGATTCCATGTCGATAGTTACCACTGTGTTGCTGCCTTCCCTGGCTACTTTGGCGATTTTATAGGTAAGCTTTCCAAGCGCCTTGCCCTTTCCGTCATAGTTGTTCATTTCAAATCCGCCTCCTTCTTTGAATGTAAAGCCGGCACATTCCTGGGCATTGGCGCCCAGGCTAAGCATCAGCAGACAAGCGATGCTCCATAGGATAAACTTTTTCATATTCGTAACAGCGATTTAGTTTTGGGGTGACCAAATATAACTTTTCAACCGGTTAATTAAGCGGCGTGAAGTGTTAAATTAATCGGTGCTTCATGCCCAGATCATGGTGATCAGGCCAAGTAGCATAATGATCTTGCAAAGGCTGCTGATTTCCCTGAAATCGCGGCGGGTATCGGCCTGATAGAGACGCATTACCAGCAACGCGATCGGGATCAGGAGCAGTAGGAAGAGAAGTGTAAGCAGGTTGTTCTGCAATGCCCGGGCCATCAAAAACAGCGTAAGTACAAAAACGACGATGACCGAGTATAGGAATGTTTTCGTGCGCCGGATCCCCCAGATAATTGGTAATGTGCGGCAGCCGTGCGCCTCGTCGCCTCGAATGTCCTCCATATCCTTCACTACTTCGCGGATAAGCGAAATGAAGAAAGAGAAAACCGCGTAAATAAATACCAGGTGCCGGTTGGCCGGGTAATGTACGGTGAGTATGAGCAGGGTAAGGCCGGTCAGCAGCGAAACAATAAAGTTTCCGATGAACGGCAGCCGCTTGTACCGCTCGGAGTAAAACCAGAGCAGCGTGATCGAAAAAACATTGATAATGAAGATGTACGGACTGACGACTAACCCGAGCACGGCTCCGACCACGTTCAAAACCTGGTGCGCACCCATGGCCCAGCGGCGTTTCAGGTAGCGGCCCACCACCACTCTTTCGGGCTTATTGACGATGTCGATCTTGACATCGAAATAATCGTTTATAATGTAACCGGCAGCGGCAATGCAAACCGTCGAGAGTGCCAGGACGAACATGTCGATATCGGTGACAATCGACTTCCATTCATGCCGTGGGCCAATGAGCAGGATGCGCGTGAGGTATTGCGTCAGAGCCACAATGACCAGATTGGTCATGCGCACAAGCCGTGCACTCCCGGTGACATAATCCCACGTTGTAATCTTGGGTCTGGCCGACACATTCATGAAGTTTGACGCTGGAAAAAGAAGGTTTAGGCAATAAAATTATTCATTTTATCCCATTAACGACAATTCTTCACTTCTTTATCCATTTGTGGGATAAAAAACCTGCATTTGTTGTTAGCTATTTTAAACCGTTATCCGGACGGTTGTTCATCCGGACATTCAACCATTTGCTGACCTATTATGAAAATTGGTATCGTATGCTATCCTACCTTCGGAGGAAGCGGTGTGGTAGCTACCGAGCTTGGAAAAGCGCTTGCGAAAGCCGGCCACCAGGTTCATTTCATTACCTATTCCCAGCCCCAACGGCTGGATTTTTTTAATGAGAACCTCTATTATCACGAAGTAAATATACCCGCCTACCCGTTGTTCCAATACCCGCCTTATGAGTCGGCGCTGTCTAGCGAAATGGTGCATGTAGTAGCCAATGCGGGGCTCGATTTACTTCACGTACATTATGCGATCCCGCACGCGTCGTCTGCATACCTCGCCAAACAGATTCTGGCTGCGCAAGGCATTCACATTCCGGTAATTACGACATTGCATGGCACGGACATTACCCTGGTTGGAAAAGACCCTTCCTACGAGCCGGTGGTGACTTTCAGCATTAATCAATCGGATGGTATTACTGCGGTTTCTGATTCGCTTAAAAAGGACACATACGATCATTTCAAGATCACCAAAGATATTGAAGTGATCCCCAACTTTATCGATCTCGACCGTTTTAACCGCCAGAAAAAGGATCATTTCAAACTCGCCATTTGCCCCAATAACGAGAAGCTGATCGTGCATACCTCCAATTTCAGGAAAGTAAAGAGGATCGACGACGTGATCATGATCTTCGAACGGCTCCGTAAACTATTGCCGAGCAAGTTGCTCCTCGTAGGCGACGGCCCCGACCGTATGCGGATCGAGCGCCTTTGCAAGGACCTGGATATGCTTTCGGACGTCCGTTTCCTGGGTAAACTCGATGCGATCGAAGAGGTGCTTTCCGTAGCGGACCTGTTCCTGATGCCTTCCGAATCCGAGAGTTTCGGACTGGCCGCCCTCGAAGCCCTGGCCTGCGAAGTACCTATTATTACGTCTAATGCGGGCGGTCTGCCGGAATTGAATGTGCACGGGGTAACCGGTTTCCTGAGTGATGTAGGTGATGTCGAAGATATGGTGAAGCACGCCGCCTACATTCTCGACGATGCTAACCTGCCGACTTTCAAAGCGAACGCGCTGGCTAGGGCCCGCGAATTCGATGTAGCGAAGATCCTGCCGCATTACGAAGCGTATTACGAGCGCGTGGTAGAGAATAGTAAGGCGGTCGATCTGGCATAAAAGCCGCCGGTAACGCGAGAGCGCCGCTCAATGCCCAGTTTCGTCTTTCATGAGGTTTTACTTATATTCGTGTGCTATTTATGCTAGGTTTACGTTATTGATTGAGGTAAAAAATTCTTGAAAAATGAAACTGGTATTTAATATATTATTCATATTCCTGCTCCTGATCGCATTTGTGCCGTTTTTCAGACGGTTCCTTTTTCACTTGCTAGTAGGTAGGCAACTGGTCAAGCAACAGGAAAGGGCATTCCGGGCACAACGGCAACAGGAAAAGGCCCGTACCAAGCCAGGAGGCGTTCGGGTCGATAGTACGCCATCAAATGCCAATGACTCTTCGCGGTTCCGGGGCGGCGAGTACGTCGATTATGAGGAAGTGAAGTAGAAAATTTTTTGAAATTGATATAATGCAAAAAGCCCGGAGCGATCCGGGCTTTCCTGTTTTGGTATGAATGCGTTTTATTGCTTGATCACCTTGAATGTCGCTTTCTTGCCTTTGGCGTCTATATGAAGCAGGTAAATGCCGGGTGAAAGGTCGCGGATATCAAGTGTCTCCTCGCGCTTGCGGGTTTTGATGGTGCGCACCACATTCCCGTTTTGGCTCATGAGGCGGATGCTTTTTTCAGTGCCGTCCTCCGATCTTATAGCCAGAACATCCTGTGCCGGGTTAGGAGCTACTGTCGCCTGATAGACGGAGACATGCGGTTCGGTGGCGGTGACAATCTCTACCTTCACGATGGAGGGCGAATCAATAATTCCATTGCCGCAGCTGTTGGAGACACGGAACAGGCGGTAGTATTGGCTTGGGGATGCCTGGAAGAGCTCCACGACATCGGTCGGTACACTCGACTGCCGGTTTATGACGCTGGCATCCGTACCGAACTGGTAATACCACGGACCGCCACCTGAGAGCAAAACGGTTACCTTCGGATTTTTAACCCCATCGAAAATCACGGTCTCGGAGGCAAATTTCGCTCTGGCCTTCTGGCTTACATTCATGGGCGATGCATAGGCGCTGCCGGCGGTATTCGCATCGGAGGCCACAACACGGATTCGGTACAGGATACCCGCCACAAGGTCGGTAGGCATTACTGCCTTAATAGGATTACTGCCCGGAATGGTGGTGATGGCCAGGAAGTTCCGTCCGGTAGTGTCGGAAAGCTGAACGGTAAATTGGTTGCCCACCGAAAACGACCCTGCGGTTTTGTAGCCTATGGCAATGGTATCGCCGGTACAAAGGCCGTAACCGCTGCTGGAAGTTATCGTTGTGACCGTTATGCTGCGTTCGGAAGGAGGATTGACTTCCACCGTCGCCGAGCCAGTGGCTGTACCATTCCCGCAACCGTTCGTGACGGAAGAAATGGTATAAGTCGTGGTTTTTTGCGGAGACACAGTTACCTGTGCGGTACCCGACGAGTAAACTTCACCTTTGCTTCCGTCGGACAATACAAATTTGTTCACATCGGGGGTTGACTTGTTCGATCTGATTACCAGCGTTGTACTTTCGCCGGCGTTGATGACCGTGTTACCTAAGAGTGTGACGCTAGGTTTGGTGGTCACGTAAACGGAAAGCGTCGACTGGATTTTGTATTTTTCAACGGTACAGATGATCCTGTAATAGCTGCCGGGTAGCGAATTCGGCATGGTTAAGTTTTTTATTCCTTTGAGCGATCTCGTGGAATCGAGCATGATCACGTTTGAGCTGGTTTGATCCGAGATGCCAAACCGGATGTATTCATTAGAAAGATCCACATCTCCGTTCAGCTCGTAGCTGACGGTAACTGTGCCGCCTTCGCACACGCTGCCCGATGGAGAGTACAACGACAGTTTCGGGTTGACGATGACATTGACGGCCCCCGAACCGGTACCATAGCCACACACATTGCTTACGGAGCGTATAGCGTATTCCTGGCTTTTTAGCGGATAAGTATACCAGCTCTGGTCCCCGGTGTAAAATTCTTGCCGGGTATTATCGCTGAAAACCGTCGAAATAGGTGCGGTGCCGGTGGTTTTGACTTGCAATGAAATACCTGATCCTGCATCGATACGGATAGGATTCGGTTGGGAATTTCCAGGGGTTAATATGGCGGTCGGGGGCGTGGAGATCTGTACCCCGAGCGGATCCGAAATAGAACCTTCGGAAGACAGCAGGCGGATATTATAGTAGCCGGGCTCCATACCTTTGGGGACGGTGGTTTTGATAATACTGCCCTTTTCGCCGGTAATAATAGTTTGGTATTCAGAACTGCCGCTACGTGCTATTTGCAGCGTAAATGTAGCATTGTCGGATTTCCCTTCCACAATTCCAAAAGGGATACTCAAAGGGGCATCGGCGCAGTAATTCGGCGTATTGTATTGAGAAAACTGAATGCGGTAGGGCATTGCCTGAATGTAGGTCGCGAGATCAACAGGATAAGTTCCACAGGCATTGGTGGCTGACTTAACGATGTAAGTCGAGAGTTCACCGGTTTTTGGGTTTGTTGGTATCGAAGAATTGTACTGGTTGAAAGTGGCAGTCCGTTCTACCCCGTTTTCTGTGTAGACAATGCTTTGAAACTGCGAGTTGGCCGAAAGTGAAAGAATTTGTCCCCACCCTGGGCTCGGGCTGGCAACATACCGCCAGGGTTCTTCGGCCTTGGCCTGTGGATAAAGGTAAAACTGGGTAAGGGGAGATTGCAGACGAATATGTTCCTCATTACTGAAAAGAGCGGGGTTTGTAGATGCGATACGAATATCGGTTTCGATGGCGCTGAGCGCCTGAATAGAAAGTTTGATCTTGTATTTACCCTCTTTTTCTACCACACGCAATGCCTGAAAGTTACAGCAAGGAGCGTTAGTTTGAATGGAAAACCTGTTTCCCGCGGTAAACTGCCCTACCGTGCCGAAAGTAATTTACAGGCTATCGTCACTGCAAATCGCCGTTTTCAAAGGCTCCAGATAAATGCCCGGTTCGGAAGAAGGTGAGACAGTGAGGCGAACATTTCGGGGATTGGTGTTTTTAAAACAACCATTTGCAATGGACTTGATCTTATAATCCATGCTTTCGCGGACAAACAGTTGTTCCACGTCATACACATTGCTATCATACGTTTTGACGGTTCCGTCCTGAGCTTCCACCGTGAACGGCCCTCCGCCCTCAAACTCATAACCGATTTGAACTTTCGTCGGTAGCTTGAATACGAACGTGTTCTGACGGGAGGCGTAGGTCAGGTTGGGCATCGTTTGCACATTCACAGAAGCGATTTGCGACGACATTGCAGGGTTCGTAGTATAGATCTGGAAAGTATAGGATGTTCCTCCTGTACGGTTTGGCAAGGCAAATTCCAGGTATTCGCCCGAGCGTGTAGCATTGTAGGTCTCGTATTGACTGGTATAACCATTATAGACCTGGACCGTAAATTTCGTGGCATCGGTGATTGCAGCGCTCGTAACGAAACGCAGACGGGCGTTGGAACCCGAGCACAACGTCTGAGCGGTATTGCCCTCATAGATACGGATGCCTGGCTTCACTTTAATGCGGACTGTTTCAGGGTTAGTTATTTCCACGGTGCCGCAGCCGGAAGTGACTGATTTAATCCGGTACTCCTGATCAGTGATCGGGAAAATCGGGATATCGATAGTGCCATAGCCGCTTGTACTTTTTGTGCCGTCCGTAAGCTCGACGGTCATGGGCGGAAGGCCCGTGGTATTAATGCCCAGACTGGCAGGCCCGAACTGGGTCAAAGTCTGGCTCGAGGTATTGAAGGTCGCACCGGTTTTGGGCCATAGCGACACCTGAACTGCCGGCCCGGACGATAGAGTGGCAGGGTTGTCGGTAATGATCCGGACCGTGAATTCCTTATTCGTTTTAATTTGAAGTTGCGTCGGAAATGTCGCTACCAGCACGCCGTTGGTCAATGTTGCGGGCGTTTCCACCGTGATCGGGGCATTGCTGGAATAGTATACTTCGGTGAACCGGAGCCGGTAGCGGGTTTGCGCCGTAAAGGGCGTCCCTGCCGTTGAGAACGACACACGCACGTCGCTTCCCTCACAGATCGCACTTGGTGTCACGCCGGCTATCTTGATGGACGTAGCATTGATAACCGGCCGGTAAGTTCCGCTCACCTGCATCGCGCCACAGTTGTTTTCAGCATGTGCAATGGTGTAGCCGGGGAAATTGTCGGGAATGGTAACCGTATGCTGGGCGGAAGACGGTATTGAGTAGCTTGATAAGTTGAGTCTGGTGCTGTCGTTCAATGTCACGCGGGCATCTCCGACGCTGTTCCATCCAAAAAGGATTGATGCGTTATCGAAAGCATTTAAGGTATCCGTTTTATTTTCCGGATTGAGAATAATGCGTCCCTTAGTGTACATCTGTATGCTGCCAGACCATACGCTTTCTGTTTTCGGAGATGATGCAATGGCCCTGAACTGCACATAGCTTCCTGCAAAGTTCGCCGAATCTTTCAAGGTAAATTCTAGCCTGCCATTGACCAGCACTGCCGGGACGTCGGTCACGGTCGACGAATACTCGCTTTTCCTGATCTGGACAGAAAACTTGTTGTCTGCGCCGAATGTCCCGGTCGTTGTGATACCGAGCCGGTAAGTGGAGTTTATACAGATGTTCGAAGAATTTTATCGTAACTGAGACTAATGGTAGCTGTTTGTGCAAATGCAGTAAAATGAACACAAAGCCACATTGCAAGAATGCAAGCGTAAAACTTAGACATGTAGGGGAGTGGTTACAATTAATTCCCGAAAATAGTACATTATGCAGAATATCTGAGGGCATGTGACCACTATTTTATTCCTGTTTACAAAACCTGATTAATGCAAAAAGCCCCGGATTATTCCGGGGCTTTGCACTTTGCTTCAAGAGCTATATTTACCGGCTCAGGTAAAGATTCCTTTCGCCGTAAATTTTCTGAAAAAACTCGTCTTCCAGATCCTTGATGAAATAGATCGCTTCACCGGTCGATTTCATTTCAGGGCCGAGTTCCTTGTTTACATTCGGGAATTTGTTGAACGAGAACACAGGGATCTTGATCGCCCAGCCTTCTTTTACTGGTTTGAAGTCGAAATCCTTCACCTTTTTGTCGCCAAGCATCAGCTTGGTTGCGTAGTTCACATAAGGTTCCTGGTAGGCCTTGCAAATGAACGGAACGGTACGCGATGCACGCGGGTTGGCCTCGATCACATACACGACGCCCTCTTTCACCGCGAATTGTACGTTGATCAATCCCTTCACGTTCATCGCCAATGCGATTTTGCGGGTATGCTCCTCGATCTGGCGAATTTCGTCGGCCGTGAGGTCAAAAGGAGGCAATGCGGCGTGCGAGTCACCGGAGTGGATACCCGCTGGTTCGATATGCTCCATGACACCGATAATGTAAGCGTCTTCACCGTCGCAGATCGCATCAGCTTCCGCTTCCAATGCACCTTCGAGGAAGTGGTCGAGGAGGATATTGTTGTCTGGAATGTCGTGAAGGATTTTCACCACGTGTTGTTCCAGCTCCTTCTCGTTGATCACGATCTTCATGCTCTGCCCACCCAAAACGTAGCTTGGACGAACCAGCAGCGGGAAGCCGAGCGTGCGGGAAAGTTCAACCGCGGCGTCGGAGCTTCTTACAGTACCGAATTTCGGGAATGGGATGCCCAATTCTTCGAGCAATGACGAGAACCGCCCGCGGTCCTCAGCCCAGTCGAGCGAGTGGTAGCTGGTACCGATGATTTTCACACCATATTTTTCCAGTTTCTCAGCCATTTTCAAGGCTGTCTGACCACCAAGCTGAACGATTACGCCCTCAGGCTTTTCGTGCTCGATTATGTCGAAAACGTGCTCCCAGAAAACCGGTTCGAAATACAGTTTGTCGGAAATATCCGGGTCGGTCGAAACGGTTTCAGGGTTACAATTGATCATGATCGTTTCGTAACCGGCTTCCTTCGCTGCCAAGACACCGTGTACGCAAGAGTAGTCGAATTCGATACCCTGGCCGATCCGGTTTGGTCCCGAGCCGAGCACGACAACCTTTTTGCGGTCGCTTACGATCGACTCGTTGTCGGGGAACTCCTGCGAGGTATTGAAAGTGGAGTAGTAGTAAGGTGTTTTTGCTTCGAATTCAGCTGCACAGGTATCAACGCATTTGTATACACGCTTGATGCCCAGTGCTTTCCGGCGGTCGTAAACCTTGCTTTCCTTCGTGCCGATCAAATGGGCGATCTGGCGGTCGGCGTAGCCTTTTTGTTTCGCTGTCAAAAGCAAATCCTTCGGCAGGTCTTCGAGGTCGAATTTCTCGATTTCGTGTTCCAGCTCGATCAGCTCTTCTATCTGGCGGAGGAACCACGCGTCTATTTTGGTGAGGTTCTGGATCGTTTTGAACGACAGACCTATTTTGAATGCATCGTAAATATGGAACAGGCGGTCCCAGCTCGGGTGTGCAAGGCTGTGCTTGATAGCCTCCTGGTCGCGCAACTCGCGGCCGTCGGCGCCAAGTCCGTTCCGGCGGATTTCCAGTGACTGACAAGCCTTTTGCAATGCCTCCTGGAAGTTACGTCCGATACCCATTGCTTCACCAACGGATTTCATTTGAAGACCCAGTGAGCGGTCGGCACCTTTGAATTTATCGAAGTTCCAGCGCGGAACTTTCACGATCACGTAGTCGATCGAAGGTTCGAAGAATGCGGAAGTACTGCCGGTGATCGGGTTGATGAGCTCGTCGAGGTCGTAACCGATCGCCATTTTCGCAGCGATTTTCGCGATAGGGTAACCAGTCGCTTTCGAAGCCAATGCCGAAGAACGCGATACACGCGGGTTGATCTCGATCGCGATGATCTTGTCGTCAGCCGGGTTTACCGAGAATTGTACATTACAGCCACCCGCAAACTTGCCGATACCGTTCATCATCTTGATCGAAAGGTCGCGCATTTGCTGGTACAATGTGTCGGGAAGCGTCATCGCCGGTGCAACCGTGATACTGTCGCCGGTATGTACACCCATCGGGTCGAAGTTCTCGATCGAGCAGATGATGATGAAGTTCCCTTTGCTGTCGCGGAGGAGTTCGAGCTCGTATTCCTTCCAGCCCATTACACTTTGCTCCACCAGTACCTCGTGTACAGGTGACGCGTGCAAGCCGTAGTTCAGCGCTTTGTCGAAATCTTCTTCTTTTTCCACAAATCCACCTCCCGTACCACCAAGGGTAAATGAAGGACGGATTACCAGCGGGAAGCCGATTTCCTGAGCGATCTCTTTTCCTTCAAGGAAAGAGCGGGCTGTGCGGCCCTTACATACATTCACGCCCAGTTCGAGCATTTTCAAGCGGAATTTCTCCCGGTCCTCGGTCGTTTCGATCGCTTTGATGTCCACACCGATAATGTCAATATCATACTTTTTCCAGATACCTGCTTTGTCACAGTCAATAGCCAGGTTCAGCGCCGTTTGGCCACCCATTGTGGGAAGCACCGCGTCGATGGGCCTGCCCAACGCCTTGTGTTTTTCCAGAATTTCAACGATGTACTTCTTTTCCAGCGGCAGCAGGTACACATGATCTGCACTGATAGGGTCAGTCATGATTGTTGCAGGATTGGAGTTGATCAGAACTACCTCAATCCCTTCTTCTCGCAGCGAACGGGCTGCCTGAGAGCCGGAATAGTCAAACTCGCACGCCTGACCGATAACGATGGGGCCTGAACCGATAATCAGAACGGATTTGATACTCGTATTTTTGGGCACAGTAAATGGTAATTTGTAGAAATGAAGGAAATACTTGAACAACTTTTGGCAGTTGCCTGACGATTCCGAGCAGGGGTACGTCCAAAAATTCCACAAAGTTAATTCTCATATCCGAAAAAGGACAGGATGTGGCTTGAAATAAGTGTAAATTTTTGAAATTTGTGTGTATCTAATTATTAATCAGGTATTTATAAAACGAATTTGTGCGCTACTGAAAGGGGGCAATGGCCGGAGCGGAGATGTCGAAGTCGCGCAGGCGCAGCGGAACGTTGCCCGAAGTAGCGAAACGGGTAGGCGAGGAGAGCTCGGGGATATTGAGGTAATATCCGAAGCGCAACTGCAGGGTATTGAAAGCCAGGTTTTCATTCCGGAGGCGTAATCCGAGCCCGTACCCCTGGTAAAGCGGGCTCTTCCAAAGGTGCGGCACGCCATTCACCAACCCGATGTCTGCGAATACGAAATAGGCAATCCGGAAACCTAACAAGCTTTTGTCGGAGAAAAACACGGTTTCGGTGCCGATGGTCAGCTTTTTTGTTCCGATGAGCCGGTCGTTATTGATGCCCCGTATTCCCTGGTCGCCACTGATATTGAGGTAATCGAGGGGGTCCCGGTTGATCCCTTTTGCGAACCTTATATTGACAAACTGCCGGAAGAAGCTGTACCGGAACGGGATCAGGTTGCTGATATAGTTGATCTCTGCGCTGATCACCCCCTGTTGTGCCGTCCCGTTTTTGGAATACGTGCCCAAATTGGCCAGTGTGTACATATATCCCAGATTATGCGGCAGGTACTTGCCCGTAGCGAACTGAATGCCGCCATAGCCGCGCGCTCCGAACTCGGTACTTTCGCGCCCGATCGTTAATGCAAAAAGGCTGCCCACCGGCACGTCTTCCGTCCGCCCGAAGCCGTAGATTAAAACGTCCCGCTTATAGTTCCTGTTTGAAAACCCGAGGCTGATGAGCGTCGCCGTGCGATTCCAGTAATTCTTGTTGAGGTTGGGCGCTACCTCCGGGCGCTCATCGTAATTGTATTTATTATGCCTGAATGCAGTCACAATCCGCGAATTCTGGGCGAGTTTGCTGTCGGGAAAGGGGAACTTGAACGACCGCCCGATCCAGACATCGTAGTATTTGTAGTCGGTGCGCAAAAGTCGCAATGAATCGGTGGTTTCGACCTCCCGTTTGTACTGCCGCGTATTATAATGCCCGAGTTCCAGGGCACCTGCGTATTTGGTCTCCGTGGTAATGAAGCGACGGTACATCCGCACCGATTGTTCTTTCAAATCACGCTCGAAAATGAAGCTGGCCTGGGCCGTAATGAAGGTTTTGCCAATGTAGGGCACCGTGTAAATGGCCCTGAACTGGAAAGTCGAATCCCATTTGATGGCCGTTCGCTGTGAGTGCGTAGTCCCGCGGACGTTGATGTTTTCCAGCCCGAGCCTGAATTTTTTGAACGAACTGAAACTGCCTGAAAAATTGAGCGACCAGGAGTCCTGTATCAGCACCATGATGTCGGCCATCCAGGTTACGTCCTTTCGCGGTATAACAATGATACGCGCATCGACAAACATTCTGTTGGCACGCAACAAACGTTCCGTATCCTTTAATACATGCGCCTGGATGTCGTCGCCCTCCGAAAATAGCAGGAATGACTTTCGGATAATCCCTTCCCGGGTGTTGGTATGGACACTTTTACTTAAAAACCTTTCGAGCTGGTTTCCTTTCCGGGTGGTATCGTAAACCGATTCGCCGAGGATATTGAGCTGCCTGACGTAAATCTTCCGGATGACCATTCCCTCGTAAGGCGTAAACGGGTTCGTCTCGATTTCCTTCACCTCGGTCACCTTTCCCTGGTTGTATACATCCCTGAACAAGAGCCGGTAAACCGCGCGCGAAAACTTGGTTTTTGACATCCGTGCTTTGAGATTGGTGTAGCGGATACTGTCGCGGCTGTGCATTTCCAAGCTGTCGGGGTTTTGGGCCGACGCGGCGAAGGAAAGCATCAGAAACAACAGCAAATATCTACACATGGACTATCCGGATTCCAAATCAACTGTTTCTTAACGCAAACGCACCAATGCGAGGTATAACTTACTGCTGGCTGACCTCAATCAGTGCCTTGGCTGTCTTTTCCGTTTCGCTTGGTGCCGGAGCATTTTTAGTGGCAAACTTGCCGTTCGGCCTCACAATGGAGAATGTCGCGAAATCAAGCGGATTGAGCCTGAACAGCAAGTCCATCGCCTGACTGTCGTTTATCGACATATGAATGCCTTTTAACCTGTGTCTGACGATGTATTGCCTGAGAATTGCGTCGGAAACGGTATAATCGTCGGTAGAAAAATGCACGAACAAAAACACAATATCTTCGGGCACCCTGGCTTGCAAGGCAGGTATGAAATCCAGTTCTTCACGGCTTTTGGCATCCTCGATATTCCATTTGACGATGTATACGGTTTTCCCTTTCAGGCCATCCATAATGCCGTTGAACCAGGAAGTTCCCCGGTCGTTTGAAGCGGTAAGGTAGTAGCCGGGCAATGCTTCTGCCGGCGCGGTCCGCACATTTTTGAAATCCACCAGTTTCCTGATATTCGCGCTGTCTTTAACTTCCAGCTGCACAATTTCGTCGAGCGATTGTTTGAACTGCGAAATACCTGTCCGGGATTTAATATGGTTATTGAGCAGCAACTGTTGCGGGTAGGTGTATTTATAAAGATTTTTGGCGAGGTAACGGACTTTGAGGAATTCGGTAGCCGTACTGTCGAACAAATCTCCGTAAATGCGGCTCTCTCGTTCATAGTTAAACAACAGGTTTAAAACCAATTCGTTACGTGCGAAAAGTTTGTTCATAAAATCGAGTTCTCCCTTTTCGGCAAGGCCATTTGCTGTGATTTGGTTTAAATGCTGGCGATCGTCTGCCGAAAGGTTTTTCGAATTATCACGGATCAGCGCCGCCATGAGTTTCACTGGCAGAGAGTTCGTCCGGCTCGGATTATCGAATTTTTTACCCTCCACCAGCTGATCCGCGTAGTTGCCAAACCGGTTCGCCCATATCACCCGTTGCCCGGTCAGCGGAGCCCGGTCAAGCCGTTTCAGGCTGTCGAGCAATACCTTGCTGATCTGATATTGATTTCCCATTGCGTGTTCGTATAAAATCTGTAATTGCTCCTCGTCCGTCACTGACCTGACCCAGTTATACAACACGGGCGATGCCACCGTGTTCTGTGTAGCCGCTTTCACCGATCCAAGCCGAAATTCACCGCGGCTTTCCGCGATAAAGCGGGCATCGGAAGGGCTTTTCTCCCAGAATGACTTGAAAAATTCCGTACCCAAAGTCCTGCTGCTATTCAACCGCTGGTTTTCGGCAGCCAGGTATAAAGGATATTGATTATTGGCATCGGCATTGGCACCGGCGAAGTAAAACAGCTTTTTGGCCTTGCCGATTGAATCCCCGTTGAAGGTTATCTCAACAGTTCCCGGTGACCCGAGAAAGGTCGTGAATGCCTTTCCGGCGTAGTCCACATAGATTTCTTCCTGCGGGAATAGCATCGGAAGCGATACGCGAAAACTGCCGTCGGCCTGCAAATCGGCCTGTTTGCTCAACTCCGACTGCGGTTGCAGGATGTTATTACGTGAAAAAGTAATGAAAGGAGCCTGGCGATAAAGCCTGCCGTTGAGATTATTGATCCGACCCTTTATAATGAGGGAATCGGTGAGTGCGAATGCTGATTGCAAAAAGCCGAGGAAGAGGGCCGTCAGTAGGATGAAGCGCATGCGGGTGATCATTAAAATTTGGTAACGAAAAATAATGAGGCTTTTTCATGCTACCAAATATGTGCCATTATTTGCCCGAATGCACTGACACTATATTGTTACACTCTGTCGGGGTCGGAGGATGGTTCCAGGACCTTACCGTCTTCATAGCGGACGTAAATGCCGTGGTATCTTTCCTGTGCATTGTAATCCTTTCGAAGCGGATGCCCTTCCCAGTCCTCCGGAAGTAAGATCCGTCGCAGGTCGGGATGCCCATCGAAGGTGATGCCCATCAGGTCGAATGCCTCGCGCTCATGCCAGTCGGCTGTGCGCCAGATGTGACTCACTGTCGGTACGGAAGGTAAAGTGCCTTCGGCCGTATTTCTTGCAAAGACCGTTTTCAAGGCCAGGTCCGATCCGTAGGGGATCGAGGTGAGGTTATAAATCAGCTCCATCGTGTCGGCAGCGACGCCATGATCGATTGCCGTAATGCAGGCCAGGTAATCGAAATAGCATCTTTCGTCTTCATGCAAAAACCGGCAGACAGCCGCAATACCCTGCGCAGGTACTATTAATGCGGGTTGCAGGTTTTTAGTGTCCGGCGAAATAGCGTATTCCGGGAACTGACTGGTAACGATATCGGTGATTTCCTGAAAAGTGATCATAAGGGATTAGGATAAAACGGCTTGCTGGCCTGCGGCTTCCATTTCAAGAAACAGTTGGGGAGCGGCTTCCTGCTTGCCGCGGATTTTCTCCTGCAACTTCATAAAGCCGCCGATAAGCGCTTCGGGGCGGGGTGGACACCCGGGCACATATACATCCACAGGAATAATGCGGTCGACGCCCTTCACCACGTGGTAACCATGTTCCCAGTACGGACCGCCGCAGTTGGAGCAGCTTCCCATCGAGATCACATAACGCGGCTCTGGCATTTGCTCGTATAGCCGGCGGATGCGGTCGGCCATTTTGAAAGTAACGGTTCCGGCCACAATCATCACGTCCGACTGCCGCGGCGAAGGCCGTGGCATAATCCCGAAACGTTCTAGGTCGTAATTGGCCGCGTAGGTAGCCATCATCTCAATCGCACAGCACGCCAAACCAAAGCCCATTGGCCATAAAGACGACAGACGGGCCCAATTCATCAGGTCCTCCGCATTGGTCAGGATAATGCCTCCGTCGCCGGTTTTTATTCGCTCGCTCATGAATATTTTAAAGATGCCGGATTTTGGTACGGATATTGCTTGAAAATGCTATATCCACCTGCAAAACTAACCATATTTGGCAAGAATCGGTTTCAGGCGGCGTTACAAAACAAACACAACACTTCAACTATATGAAACATAAACTACTCATCAGTTTCCTGTTTTCGGCCTTTTGCATCGGAACGGCGTCGGCCCAGTCCGATTCCACCGTCAGGATCTTCAAAACCGGCATGGCGGTTTACGTAGAATTGGGCGTGATTCCCAACAACAAAACCTTGCGAGATCAGCTTTCGCGCCTTCAGGTAAAGCCGTTTACTTCGTTCATGGGCAATCTCGTGCTCGCACGTCGCACAGAATCAGAAAAATGGTTCTCGGAAACCAGGATCATCGTCATGAATAGCACCAATTACACCTCAGACCGTGACACGCGAAAGGCATACCTGAACGGCTTGGGCATCGGTACCGACGGTGGCCCGAAGCTCGTGAACAACGCGCGCTGGAACGTTACCATACCGATCGGCGCCGATTTTATGGTGTACAGGCTGAACATCAAGAGCAATGCTTCCGTGTCCGCGCAACAGCTGTTTAACAACCCATCGGCCTATCAGGCCGTGAAACTCTATACCGCCAATATTAATCTGCATGGCGGTATCGGGGTTGATTATAAAATGGATTTCTTGCCTAAAATCCACGAAAAAGTGTATCTGAGTGGCAAACTGACCTATCATCAGCCCATTCTCGGAAGGCGCAAATGGAAAGGCGACAACGTTACGGTCGACGATCTGTCACGGTTGAAAGTAAACCAGCTTTATGTACAACTTGGACTCGTGTTCTTCCCGCGCCCACACATGAAGAAATGGAGCGGAATGCACTAGGTCACGCGCCTTTCTTTTCGGCCAGCAGCGTACGTAACTGGTTTTCGAGTATTTTAATGTAAGTGTCCTTATCCATTTCGCTCAGCGATTCAGGCGAAAAATGCGCCACTGGAATGTCGCGAACGATTTGTTGCACAGGACGGTCGGTGATTAGCTCCGGCACCGTAGTGCTAAGGATTTCGGAGAGCCGTTTGAGGGTATTGACAGTGGGAGTGGCGTGTCCGTTTTCCAGCTCGTCGTATTGTTCTTCACTGATTTCGAGCGACGATGCCATGTTGGCCGTAGAAAATCCTTTTCTTTCCCGCTTTGTACGCAGGTTTTTTGCAAAAGCTTCCATATTGTTTTGTTGATGATGACGGAATGGTAACAAACCCGAAAAGTCGGCATTTTTTAAGTAACTGTCAATATAATTCAACAAAACAACCAAGCCATTCGATAATTTATGAGGTTGTTTATCAGAAAGTTATATATCTAAGGGGTTTGGAAAATACGAAGTTGTGCAATTCGTGGTTTTCCTGTAAATTGGAACCCGGGCCAATTGATTAGAGTTTTTCTTGAAAATGTAAATTATGGCACATTCGATCACCATTGAAACTCAAAGCGATAATGATTTTGCCTTGCTCAAAGGCCTTGCAGAAAGGCTGGGCCTGCCGGTGAAGGAAAGTCATGGATCTGAAGTGGCAGGAAGTACAGACCAGTATGCCGCGTTGAAGAGATTTGCAGGTAGCTGGCGAGGGGAAGAAACAGCTGAGGAACTGGAAGCCATCATTTATAATGCCCGCCACGATCAGCAACGCGACATAGAATTATGAGCTATCTTCTGGATACAAATATTTGTATTCACCTGTTCAAGGGGCATGAAGATCTCGAACGTAAAATAGAAGCAGTCGGGATCAGTTCTTGTTTTTTATCAGAAATCACGATTTTGGAGTTGATGTACGGTGTGGAAAACAGTGCGTCAAACCGACGTGAGGCTAACCGCGAAAACCTCAATTGGCTAAGGGCTGCATTTGCAGGCCGAATATTGCTGATAGGACAATGCTCTAACGAATATGCACGGCAGAAAGTCACTCTCAGGCAGGCCGGGCTTCCGACGGGGGAATTTGATTTGCTGATAGGATCTACAGCAATCGCCCACAATCTAACGCTGGTCACCCGTAATACGCGGGATTTTAAGAATCTGGTCCAGCTGAGGTTGGAAAACTGGATTGACTAGTTACCTACTTCTTATACCGTTCATTCACTTTCGCATACAAATCCGCGGGAACGGGGGACTTAACTTCTGGAATTTGTGGTTTGGGGAGGACCCAGTCGAGATAGCCTTTTGCCCAGGCGTAGGCGAGGCCGAGGATGAGGATGCCGATGAAAACGGTCATCTCGGCCATTGCAAACCAGCCCCATTGACCGTCGGTTTGTTCGATTAGTTCTTTATTTCCGAAAACGACCGCCCAGGGGAAAAGGAACAGTAACTCGACTTCAAACAAAACAAAAATCAGGGCTACGACGTAAAACCGCACGTTGAACTGGATGTTCGCGTTGCCAAGCGGATCTTCACCGGATTCGTACGTGGCTAATTTTTCTTCATTGGGATTATGCGGGCGAAGAAACTTCGCGATGGTTAGCATAACGCCGAGCAATATCAGCGCGGCGATGATGAAGAGCAGGATATAACCAAAATCGGTGAGCATAATAATGTGCCTGTTTTGTGCAAAACTAGGCAAATTGCACCGGATATCGCGAAAAGGCAGCTATTAAATGCTCAGCAGGATGGTGCGGATGCTAAGGCCGATCACCAGTACACCCACGAGCAGCATGAGCGGCTTGCGGTTGATCTTGCCCACGAGCATGGCGCCGAACGGAGCGGCCATTACGCCACCGACAATCAGTCCCAAAACAACTTTCCAGCTGTCGACACCCGTAAAAAGCATAAAAGTGATACCGCTGGCGAAAGCCACGGCGAATTCGGCAGCATTCACCGACCCGATCGTGTAACGCGGATCGCGGCCTTGGCCGAGCAGGGTAGAAGTAACGATCGGTCCCCAGCCACCGCCGCCAATCGAATCGAGGAAACCGCCTGTTGCAGCCAGGATACTGATACGTTTGGTTTTGTTTTTAACAAAATTCTTCTGCAATGCCTTGCGGATGATGATCACGCCGAGTACGAGCATGTAAAAAGCAATAAATGGCTTGATGACGTTGCCGTCGATGACATCAGACAGTAGGTAGGCGCCTGTAATTGAGCCTAATACGCCGGGTATAAGCAGGCTTTTAAACAGTTTTTTGTTGATATTCTTAAAACGGAAATGCGAGATTGCGGAGGCGCCGGTTGTGAACATTTCTGCGAAATGCACGCTTGCGCTGCTTACCGCGGGCGTGACGCCGAGGCTCAGCAAAAACGAGTTGGAAGTTACGCCATAAGCCATTCCCAATGCCCCGTCCACGAGCTGCGCCGCCAGGCCCACCAGCACGTACAACGCAAATTCGCCTGTCAGGAAGCCGGTAACCTCTTCGGTGTTGATGCTGATGACGCCATTGGTCAGGAGCAGCCCCAGCAGCAGCAGAATGGCCGCAGCCGGAACGATATACCAGGTCGGCGACGAGGGCAGTTTAAGCGAGAGCACTTTGGCAAGCATTACCGTGAATTTTAGAATTTTGGAATATAGAGTTTACAAAAATAGCAAAACTATTTAATCTACGTAATTGATAGATTATTAAATTTTACTTAAAACCCTGAATCGTTGCTTGCCAATTGGCTCGTTTACACTCTGATGAAGATTATTTACTGGGTCGATTCAACCAATTTAGTTTTTACAGCCAAACCACCCTTTGCTCAGAAACATGCCCCTGTCCGAGAATATCCCGGTAAAGCTCCGGCCTGCGGGCCTGAATGTAACGATGGCCGCCCGCTTGCTGCAGTTTCTCGGGTATCAGTGTGGCGACGGTGAAATCGTTGTCGAGTTTCCGGCATTCGGCGATGATGTCTCCGAATGGGTCCAGGATCATGGAACAGCCGTTTTTAAGCTGGTCGTCGTCCATTCCTATCGGATTTGAGAAAATGGCGTAAATGGCATTGTCGTAAGCACGGGCGGGGAGCCATTTCATGAGCCAGGCCCTGCCTTTAAGGCCGTCGAACTCCTGGCGAAGCGAGGTCGGATCGGCTTCGCGATTGTGCCAAAGGGCAGGGTCGACAAATCCGGCTCCCGGGCGCGTGGAGGGGGTGCACATGGTCACATGAGGCATGAAAATGACGTCGGCACCCAGCAATTTCGTAGCTCGGACGTTCTCGATAATGTTGTTGTCGTAGCAAATGAGCATGCTGCATTTCCAGCCAAAAAGGTCAAAAATTACATATTCATTGCCAGGGGTGAGGTGCGGATTAATGAATGGGTGCAGTTTCCGATACTTCGCAACAAGGCCGTTTTGGTCGACACAAACGTAGCCCTTGTACATATTATCGTTGGCATCTTTCTCGAACAAACCCGCAAGGACCACAATATGATGCTCCGCCGCAATGTCCTGCAAGGCGCGAATGCTGGGACCGTCGGGAATAGGTTCGGCAACTTCGAGCAGCTGCTCGCGTGATAGTTGCCGCGCAAATGTGTAGCCGGTGATCGAGCATTCATGGAATGCAATGACGTCTGCACCTGCTTTGGACGCATCTCCTGCGAGCTGGCGGATTACGCTAAGGTTGTACGCTTTGTCACCGCTTTTGTTTTCAAACTGGGCTGTTGCAATTCTGATCGGTTTCATAGCTTCGCTTTTTTACTCAAAAGTAAATGCACGGATCGTACATGTATTGTACAAACCCGACAAGCGGCGAAAACTAATGAGCGAGGCGGATCAAATTGGCGGCGAGGACATTCGGAGGGCTGAGGTACTGGCCGGGCGTGAGCCCCGACAGCCCCTTCATCTCGCGGATAAGATGTGCCTGGTCGAAGAAGCCGGACTCACAGGCTATCCCGGCTAAGGACAAATAGCCGGATCTTTTTCGCAGCATTCGCAGCGCATATTGCATGCGCGTGATGCCCGCGTACCGTTTCGGCGAGATACCGATATGTTCTTCAAATTTGCGTTGAAGCTGGCGTTCTGTCGTGCCGGTTAACGCGGCTAGCCGTGCGACCGGAACCAGGCCATTTTGAGTATGGATAATGTTAACGACATGGGTTACCAGGGCATTACTGCTATTGAAATCCGCCAATTGGGACAATAAAAATCGCTCCGCCGCCCGGATTTTATCATGAATGACAAATGAAGTGGCGATTTCATCATTTACTAAGGCCACATCGGTTTTGAAACAATCTTCGCATCCGACTATCTGGTTTCGCAACTCCGATGCTGGCATTTTAAGCAATGCCGCTGCCCCGAAAGGATGAAGTACGGCAATGAGCAACCGGATGCTTCCCTGTGCCCAAACGTTGCGGTATCTATCGAGCTGACCGTATAAAAAGCAGGCAGGCAGGCTTGCAGACGCTGAATGCATTTCATTTTGATAAAAAAGCGCGTCGCCATAATTGAACACCACTCCCGTGTTTCCATCCGAAAATATCCGCATAGCCGATTTCGCGTCACTTTCTATGACCAGAAAATGCCGCACAATGCCGGAAAGGAGGGGTGTCGGTTTGATCTGCATTGCATTGACTACCAGTGTTGCGCCCAGAAGCCCTGACCTTCGTAACCGCTTTGTGCAAGCAGTTTGGCTGCCTGCAAACTCCGCTTGCCGCTGTTACAGTAGAAAACGATTTTTTTTCCAGCAGGGAAATGGCCGATACTTTCGGGGATTTCGGATAGCGGGATATTTTCGCCCCCGAAATTGTCCGCTTCAAATTCGTAATATTCACGGACATCCACAAGTAATACCTGGTCGGGATCAGCTATTTGCAAGGCTTCGAACTCATCATAAGAAATCTCACGCGTATCGTCTCCGACAGATGGCTGTGGTGCCCGAGCACCCGGAGACTTTGAAGGAATTGCGGTTTCCGACCTCGAAAACTGGAAAATCGTGTGATTGTTTGAAAGGGTATTGATGACCAGTAGTTTGCCAGATAACGGCTCCCCGATCCCGACAATAATCTTGATCGCCTCATTCGCCATGTAAGTACCGATAATGCCCGGCAATACACCCATTACTCCCGCTTCTGCACAATTGTCACCCTCTTCGGCGTCTGGGAAAAGGCAGCGGTAGGTGGGGCCACCCTGATAGTTGAATACCGAAACCTGGCCTTCAAAACGCAGGATAGAGCCGAACACGAACGGCTTATTCAATTCCACACAAAAATCATTAACGAGATAGCGTGTTTCGAAATTGTCGGAACCATCTATGATCAGGTCGTAACCATTAAGCAGGTCTGCAGCGTTTTCGGCAGTCAGCCGGTCGGGGTAGGCGGTGAGACGAACGAATGGATTGAGCACCGAGAGTTTCTCGACTGCGGTAATGGCTTTGTTTTTACCAATATCATCAGCAGAGTACAGTATTTGCCGGTGCAGGTTGGTGAGTTCCACGGTATCATCATCAATAATGGCAATTTCACCGACACCCGCCGCAACCAGGTATTGCAGGACCGGACAGCCCAGCCCGCCTGCACCCACGACGGCCACTTTACCGGCACGGAGCTTTTCCTGTCCGGTTAGGCCCATTTCCGGCATGATGATCTGCCTGGCGTATCGTTTGCGTTCGATTGGGGTCATGTTAATAAGTGGATGAGTCAATGAGTGAATGAATGACCGGGTCGCCGCGCGATGACCGAATAGACTTTATTCAATCATTCAGTCATTCAAAATTAAACCAGCGTCCCAATCCTTCCAAACCGGCTCATAACCCGCGTTGCGGATCATTCGGGCGATTTCGGCGGGCGTTCTTTCGTCCGATATCTCGAATTGTTCGAGGGATTCGGGTTCGACCGCATAGCCGCCCGGATTAGTTTTGGAACCAGCGCTGATGGATGTTACACCGAGTTGGATGCAATGGTTCCTGAACTTCTCGGATTCGCGCGTGGAAAGCGATAGTTCGACTTCCTCGTTGAAGATCCGGTAAGCACAAATGAGTTGCACCAGCTCCCGATCGCTCATTTCTACTTTTGGTTCGAGGCCGCCGGAAAAAGGCCTGAGCCTCGGGAAGGAAAGACTGTAACGGGTTTGCCAGTAAGTTTTCTCAAGGTAGTTTAAATGTAATGCGGTGAAAAAACTGTCGGTGCGCCAGTCTTCCAGACCTATTAATACCCCTAAACCCATCTTGTGAATGCCCGCTTGTCCGAGCCGGTCGGGCGTTTCGAGGCGATAGTTGAAGTTTGCTTTTTTACCCTTCGGATGATGTTTACGATAATCTTCCTGGTGATAGGTTTCCTGATAAACCAGCACCGAATGCAGTCCGAGCGGGATCAGTTCTTCATATTCATCACGGTCGAGTGGCTGCACTTCCATCGATACCTGTGCGAAATGCGGGCGGATCGATTGCAGGACTTTTTTGAAGTATTCGACATGAACGGTTTGATTCGCCTCGCCCGTAACCAGCAGTACATGCTCGTAACCCATGCCTTTAATCACTTCCACTTCTCGAAGGATCTCACGGTCGGTCAGCGTGCGGCGGCGTACCTTGTTGTCCAGGCTGAACCCGCAGTAGGTACATATATTGGTACATTCATTGGACAAATACAGCGGCACATACATTTGAATGGTATTGCCAAAGCGCTTGCGCGTCAATTCGCGGCTCAGCCTCGCCATCGGTTCCAGGTATGCGGCGGCGGCAGGGGAAATCAGCGCTTTGAAGTCTTCTAATGTTCTTTTCGGCGCGGTTAATGCCCTTTCCACATCTGCGGCCGTTTTGGAATAAATCTCTTCCTTGACGGTATTCCACGAGTGCCGCGCAAATTCTTCTTTAAAGCTCATCCAGAAATGCGGTTAAAGGGCTGCTAGCCTCAGCCAGGTTACTTTTAGAACCTAATCTCGCTTCGTAAGCTATCCTTCCCGACAGCACGGCCAATTTAAATGCCTCGGCCATCGCCACCGGATCACCGGCCACGGCAATTGCGGTATTCACCAGCACGGCGTCGGCCCCTATTTCCATCGCTTTCGCCGCATCCGAAGGCGCACCTATACCAGCATCCACTACCACCGGGACTTTGCTCTGTTCGATGATAATTTCAAGGAAATCGATGGTTTTCAATCCCTTATTGCTGCCAATCGGTGAGCCCAGCGGCATTACCGCCGATGCGCCGGCTTCTTCCAGCCGTTTGCAAAGAACCGGATCGGCGTGTATGTAAGGCAATATTACAAAGCCGAGTTTGGCAAGTTCCTCGGTAGCCTTCAATGTCTCGATAGGATCGGGCAGGAGGTACTTCGGGTCGGGATGGATTTCCAGTTTCAGCCAGTTGGTTTCCAATGCCTCCCGCGCGAGCTGGGCCGCGAAAACCGCTTCTTTCGCCGTGCGCACGCCGGATGTGTTGGGCAGCAAATGGATGTGGTTGTGGGCTAAATGGCTGAGAATATCATCGCCCGCGTCGTGAACATCTACGCGGCGTAATGCAACTGTTACCAGCTCGGAGGCGGAGGCGAGCAATGCCTCTTCCATCAACTGAGCCGAGCTGAATTTGCCAGTGCCGGTAAAGAGCCTGGATCGAAATGTTTTATCTGCAATGGTTAGCATAACGCTTGTTGGATTTGATGATATGTGTTTTGGGGATCAGCCGCGCCGATCAATGCCGCGGACATGGCCACGCCATGAATGCCAGCTTCGCGAAGGTTGCCGATGTCGTCAGGCGTAATACCGCCGATGGCGATAATGGGCGTAGAATGACCGGCCTGCCGCATTCGGTGTATGAATGTTTGATATCCCCCGATGCCGAGAATTGGACTGAGATTTTGCTTGGTATTCGTAAACCGGAACGGCCCGAGCCCGATGTAATCAGCCCCTTCATGCACCCGCCGCACGATGTCTTCCCAGGTATTGGCCGTACCGCCGATCACTATTTTCTCCCCCGCAAGCGCGCGCGCCTCGGGTACGGGCATGTCCGTGAGGCCAAGGTGCAGGCCATGGGCTTCGACGGCCAGGGCAACGCGGGGGAAATCGTTAATAATGAGTCTGGCGCCATAACTATCGCATAGCTGCTTAGCTTCCCGGGCGATAGGAAGCACCTCATCTTCTGGGCGGTTCTTCACCCGCAGCTGAATCCACCGGCAACCCGCTTCCAGGGCAAGGCGGATGCTGTCGATGTGCGACATGTTGCTGGTTTCATTGGAAATGAAATGCAATTTATCTACAAAACCAGATTTATACTTTTGCTCCTGATCCGCCGGTTGAAACTGCGGGCAATCGAGTGCTTTTGCCTGGGGGTACTCCGCTTCAGCGGCCGCATAGCGCAACTGACTGTCTTCACCCCCAACCCCAGGTTTTAACCCGGGGCCGGTACCGATCCCCCTGTCGCCGGGTTTTAACCCGGGCCTTGTGGCCAGGGCTGAGGCAAGTACCCGGAACTCCGCAAGTGCATTTGCCGTATTCGTCCATATTGCACCCAGTACCGCCACACCGTCGAACCCAAGAGAAGCGACAAGATCAAGTTTGGTACCGTCTATTCCTCCCAATGCGATCAGCTTCCCGGGGAAATTGAACCGTTCCAATCGGAAACCATTCGTTAACACAGTCTTATAATTTTTCTTTGAAATACTATCAAAAACCGGCCCCAGGAATGCATAGTCAAAGCAGTGGGAAAGCTGTTCCAGATCAGCAGGATCGTGTAGCGAAGTGCTGAGCATGTTTCCACTGCTTTTCAGTGCTTCCAGCGTTTCCAGGCTCTGCGACAGCCTGTTGGTTTCCGTAAAATGCAGGCCGGTAATTCCAAACTCGCCTGCCAGTGCATGATGCTGATGCAAAGCAATGCGTTCGCAGAACTGCGGATCGATCTGTTTGAGCAGTGCACGCAGCTCCGGCGCCGTCGACTCAGGTTTACGCACATGCAGGCGCGTGAGCCCGTGTGCGAGAAGCTGGTTGATCATCCCAGCCTCCCCGGGTAGCATTTCCGGATGTGTTATGACAATCAATTCTTCCATTACAAATAAATTTCACTGCCCCTCTCCGCAAACTCCCTGGCTTTCTGTTGCATTCCTTCGCTGACCGCTTCTTCCGTCCCCAGCCCGTTTTCCTCCGCATAGTCGCGCACATCCTGGGTGATCTTCATCGAGCAGAAGTTAGGGCCGCACATTGAGCAGAAATGCGCGATTTTGGCTCCTTCGGCAGGAAGCGTTTCGTCGTGGAATTCACGAGCGGTATCCGGGTCGAGGGAGAGGTTGAACTGGTCTTCCCATCGGAATTCGAAGCGGGCTTTGCTCAATGCATTGTCGCGGTACTGCGCGCCGGGGTGGCCTTTGGCGAGGTCGGCGGCGTGGGCGGCAATCTTGTAGGTGATCACGCCGTCTTTTACATCTTTTTTATTGGGTAATCCCAAATGCTCCTTCGGTGTTACGTAGCAAAGCATGGCGGTACCGAACCAGCCAATCATGGCCGCGCCAATCGCCGAGGTAATGTGGTCATAACCCGGTGCAATATCGGTCGTCAGTGGTCCAAGCGTGTAGAATGGCGCTTCGTGGCAGTGCTGCAACTGCTTCTCCATATTCTCCTTGATTAAATGCATCGGCACGTGTCCGGGGCCTTCGATGATGGTTTGCACGTCATGTTTCCAGGCGATTTTGGTCAGTTCGCCCAGTGTTTCGAGTTCCGAGAATTGCGCTGCGTCGTTGGCGTCGGCAATGCTGCCGGGACGCAGGCCGTCGCCGAGTGAGAATGCCACGTCGTAAGCCTTCATGATCTCGCATATTTCCTCGAAATGCGTGTACAGGAAGTTCTCTTTATGATGCGCAAGGCACCATTTTGCCATAATTGACCCGCCGCGCGAAACAATTCCGGTAATGCGTTTGGCGGTCAGCGGAATGTAGCGCAGCAGTACGCCCGCATGGATTGTGAAGTAATCCACACCCTGTTCGGCCTGTTCGATTAATGTATCGCGGAAAAGCTCCCAGGTCAGATCTTCGGCTTTACCGTTTACTTTTTCCAAAGCCTGGTAAATGGGCACGGTACCGATCGGTACGGGCGTGTTGCGGATGATCCACTCGCGCGTTTCGTGGATGTTCTTGCCGGTCGACAGATCCATGATGGTATCCGCACCCCAGCGGCAAGCCCACACGGCTTTTTCCACCTCTTCTTCAATGCTCGACGATACGGCCGAGTTCCCGATATTGGCATTGATCTTCACCAGGAAGTTTCGTCCGATGATCATCGGTTCGCTTTCAGGGTGGTTGATGTTCGAGGGGATTACCGCTCTTCCCGCGGCTACCTCCTCTCTCACAAACTCAGCGGTAATGTGGCTTTTAGGCGTATTTGCCCCGAAGCTGTGGCCCGCGTGCTGGTGTGCCAAAGCGCCTGCCTTGCCATTCAAAGACGCCAAGTGCAAGTCGATTCGCTGGTTTTCGCGGATGGCAATGTATTCCATTTCAGGTGTGATAATGCCTTTTTTGGCATAATGCAGCTGGGAAACGTTCATTCCGGCTTTGGCGCGCAATGGCTTCGCATTATGTGCGAACCGCAAGTGATCCAGTTTTGCATCGGCGAGGCGCATCCGGCCGTATTCAGAAGAAATCGTTTCCAGCTCCTCCACGTCCCCGCGACCGCGTACCCACTCCGCACGTAATGCGGGAAGGCCTTTCTTGACGTCTATTTCAATATTCGGGTCGGTATAGGGGCCGCTGGTGTCGTAAACGGTAACCGGTTCATTAGGCTCGCTCGCGCCTGGTTTTCCCGGACGCGCGCCGCCGTGAATGCGCGTATTAGTCAGCGAAATCTCGCGCATTGCTACTGAAATGTCATGGATCTGCCCTTTAACATATATTTTCTGCGAATTTGGAAACGGGGCACGCGTGATGGTTTCCGGCGTTTTTTCTGTCTTCATGATCATGTTTTCAGGTTTTAAAAATGGTGGGATACAGGACAATGCAATGCTAGCCGCCTTGCGTAGCGGTAATGAGCGTGATCTGGTCGTTGGGGGAAAGCTGGCGGATGGGCCAGTCGGATTTCGGGACTACCGATTGGTTGATGGCCACGGCGATGCCCTTGCCGTTAGCCGAAAATAGTTCGGATACGAGCTGCCCTACCGTGTAAGGGTCGGCGATTTGCTTTGCCTGGCCGTTTAGGATGATTTCCATTCCTGGTTCAGTTTTTTAAATACAAAAAACCTTAGGAATGGACCGGTGACGAAAGAATAGACGGAGCTACGTGCACGGTAACTGCTGCTTTTCCCTTCGGCAGTACTAGCTGCATCAGGTTCAAAGGGTATGATCTCAGTCCGCATGTCGGGACACCCCTAAAGTTGAAGCAAAGCTATTCGAAATTCATGATTTTCAAAAGAATTAGAAAAAAACGTAAGACGGAACGTGGATAAGACGTGAAATTTTTTAAAATATTAAGGTATTTTTGACCCTAATATAAAAACCTGTATAACGACCTGCTTTATTTTGATGGATTTGATCATCAGAAGTGCTGCTCCTAAGGATCTGCCTTCGCTGTTGGAAATAATCAACCACGCTATTCTGAACACCACGGCTATTTATGACTACGAACCCCGGACCTTGGAACAACAAAAGGCCTGGTTTGAACAGATGTTCTATGACGGAATGCCGGTGATCGTAGCGGAATTGGAAGGCGAAGTAATCGGTTATGGGTCCTATAATATTTTCCGCCCGAAAATCGGGTACAAATTCAGTGTAGAGCATTCGATTTACCTCGACGAGAAGTCGCGCGGAATGGGCGTGGGCGGGAAGTTGCTCGGTAGCCTTATCCAGCGTGCGAAGGAATCGGGCCTGCATACGATGATCGGATGTATCGATGCTTCAAACCGTGCTAGTATTGAATTTCACAAGAAATATGGGTTTGTGGAGAAGGGATATCTCAAAGAGGTAGCCTATAAATTTGACCAGTGGCTGGATTTGGTTTATATGCAGCTTTTGTTGGAAGAGGATTGAAAGGAGGAAAGGGAGAATGGAGAATGGAGAATGGAGAATCGAAAAATGTCAGTCTTAGCGAACCGGGCGGTCGAAGACAGTCCGTACGGTGAAATTGCAACGTTGTACTAGTGCTTCGACCGCCCCGGCGGCCCGGTTCGCTCAGCATGACAAAACTTGACAACACTTGACTATTATTGACCACACTGAACAACACCTGACAATACGAAACGAGGCGCAGCTTAAGACTGCGCCTCGTTTTCTTTTAATGGGCTCTGCCCGTTTCTACGTAAGTTTCTTCATCGCCGGTGGGCTTGCCTTGCCACCAGGAGGCGAGTATGGAGCCGGTAATGTTCATCAACGGCCCGAAAATGGCCGGGGCGAGGCCCACGGTGGCCATTTTACCCATTTCCTTCGCGATACCGGAAGCTAATCCGCCATTTTGCATGCCTACTTCAATGGCTATCGTACGGCAATCGCGCTCGCTCATGCGGAACAGGCGGCCCGACCAGTAGCCGAGCGTGTAACCCGAGAGGTTGTGGATCAATACGAGCAACAGCAATGCGGGACCGATCGACAAAAGGCTGTCGCGGCCGGCAGCGGTGATGATCACGATGATGAACGCGATCCCACCCATCGAAACCAGCGGCATAGCAGCGTCCAGCCATTTCACTTTTCCGCTGAACAGCTTGTTGAAGACCAATCCCGCGCCGATCGGAATGATCACCATTTTAATAATATCCCACATCATATGCAAAGTGTCGATCTGCACGAAAGCGCCTGCAAGCAAGCTCATGAGTACCGGTGTTACCAACGGCGCGAGCATGGTTGAAATGGCAGTAATGGTAATAGACAATGCCAGGTTCGCTTTCGCGAGGTAAGAGATCACATTGGAAGCCATTCCGTTGGGTGAGCAGCCGATGAGGATGATACCCGCCGCGATTTCAGGTGGGAAGCCGCTGATGTTCGCCAATGTATAGCCGATGGTCGGCATAATGATAAAGTGGCTCACGACGCCGATAAGCACACCTTTTGGCATTTTAACTACCCCTACAAAATCGCCGAAGCTCATGGAAGTCCCCATCCCGAACATGATGATCTGGATCAATGGGGTAATGAGGGTCGAAAGTTTGAATTCACCGACGGTGAGGAAGTGCTGCGGGTAGTACAATGCCGTGGTTACCGCCGCGAAAATGACGGTGGTATAGGTAAAACCTTTCAATTTTTCATAACCTCTGAAACTGATGGCAAGCGACAGGAAGAATGCAATAAAGAAGGGGCCGGCGGAGGGGAGGCTTCCGGTGAAAGCGAGGTAGAGCGCTATCAGCAGGCAAACCGCGGCGACGCCGGATAGAAGCTTGTAAATATTCATATAAATGTATTTAAAATGCAATTTTAAAAATGCGAAAGAAAAATCCTGTCAGTTTTACCAAACAGGAAATGCTGAAAACCAGTCCGGATTACTCGTTTACCAGGTTCTTTTTTTCATGTATTCGTCGAGCTCCGAACGCTTCATGGGGATTTCGTTCGGGTTTTTATCAAGCCATTTGAGGAAGTCGTTTTTCAGCGTGTCAGTCCATTGGCTGTCGATCTGGCCGGGGGTGTATTTGCCTTCTTTCAGCATTTGAATACCGAATTTGTCACGCAATGCGATGAACTCGGCAGTTTGCACCACTTTCTCGACCATGTGCGCAGGCACGAAGATCACCCCTTCTTTTTTAGCCAAAACCAAATCGCCTGGAAGCACCACCGCGCGGCCGATGCGGATAGGGGTATTGATGCCGGTCACCACAGCATCTTTGAGGTAGGATGGATCGAAATCACGGACGAATGCGTTGAAACCCGGGATTTTTGAGAGGCCGTCGAGGTCGCGTACGGAGGCGTCGAATACTACGCCATTGCCTGTTTTCGCGAAAATGGAGTTGGCAAGGTTATCGCCGATCAGTGTTCCTTCCACGATTTTGCCCATGCCGTCGGCTACATATACGTCGCCTTTGCTGAGCATGTCGATCGGCCAGGAATTGGTATTGCCGATGCGGCCCTGTTTGCCACCGCGGTCTTTGATATTCTTTTCAATATCCGGGCGTGATGGCATGAACTGGGCGGTTAATGCGCGGCCGGCGATCACCACGTCGTCGTGCACGATTTTCCAATTGCCTTCGAACTGGCAGTTATAGCCTTCGTTTTTGAGTACTACCCAGGCTTCTTCGATATTGATTTCCTTCGCGCGGCGGACGAGGTCGTCGGAGATTTTCGGGCGGCCATCGGGGAAGCGTTCGCCTTTCCATTCGGAGGTCAGGAAAATCAGTTCTTCTTTCGGCATAGTCTGTGCCTTCGCGGTTTGCAGACCTCCGAAGGTTAAGGTCAGGATCGTCGTTAAAGAGAGAATCGGTAGTTTCATAAGACAAGAAAAAGTACGGCAGGGATATATTGAGTAGGTGAAATTAGGCAAAATATCAATGGAAGCCCCGCCCGGTGACATCGCTAGGGCTCCCATTGTCAGGTTATCTTCTCGAAACGACGATCGGGTTGGTCAGGCCGTTCAGGTCGTACACGACACGTCCTGCGCGGATGGTTACTTCGGCTTCGAGTTTCTGCTTGCCCTGTACCTTGGCGCCGGTATAATCGAAGAAACCGAATGTGCCGGTGTCGTTCATCTGGAACTTGCCGTCGAGCACACGCAACACGGACACGTCCGCACGAGAGCCTGCCGAAAGGTTACCCAGCTCTTCGCGGTGAATGGCTTGCGCAGGCGCCCAGGTGCTGGCTTTGATCACCGCCGGCAGGTCCATACCCATAGCGAGGAATTTGGACATGACATTGAGCATATCCTTCATCGCGTTGTTCATGCTGCCGGTGTGGATGTCGGTACTGATGGTGTTGGGGTAAAAACCGGTTTTGATGGCCGGGATCGCCTGCGAGAATGCAAAGCTGATACCGCCGTAGCCTACGTCGAAAATGATCCCTTTTTTACGTGCTTCATACACGAATGGCTTCACTTTGCCCGCTTTCACGTCCACGATCGGTTCGCGGCTGGCGAGTTGCCCGAAGCAGTGGGTGAAAATGTCGCCGGGGCGGAGGTGCTTCATGAAAAGCTCTTCAATGGGCAAAACCGGCTGGCTGCCACCGAAATCGATCATGACCGGGATGTTGGCAAGCTTGCCGGCCTCCACGGCACGGTCGGTAGGCGTCCAGTTGTAGCCGTTGAAGTGGGCAAGTTTGATGCCCACAATGTATTCCGGATATTCTTTTGCCACTTTGGCGGTAGCCGCGGCGTCCATATCCTCTACGTTCTGCTCGTATGTGCCACCGCGCATCCCTTCGCCTACGATGTTCAGGAACGAGAGTACGCGGGTGCGGGAGGCGTCGATGGTTTGTTTCTTGAAATCAGGGAACGACTTCCAGCCGGCGCAGCCCGCGTCGACCACCGTGGTAACACCGGTACGGAACGTGAAACCGTCGGGTGGGAGGGCATTAGGGCCATTGCTGTAAGTTTGGTCCATTTTCGTGCCGAAGAAGTTGTGCGAGTGCATGTCGATCAGGCCGGGCGTTACGAAAAGCCCTTTGGCATTCACCACCTGCACGCCTTCCTTGGCGTCGATGTTTTTGGCGACGAGCATCACCGTATCGCCTTTCAGCGCGACGTCCATGATGCTGTTGATATTGTTTTTGGGGTCAATGACGTGACCGCCCTTTATCACGATTGAATATTTCTGAGCGTTTGCCATGCCTGCACAACAGATTAGTGCGGCGGCAATGAATACTTTTTTGATCATGGTTTTTGGTTTAGGAAAAGCTGTTATAGTTAAGACAAAAAATCACTTGAAACTCCTCACTCATAGCTCGGAAATTTTTGAGTCGTAAACAGCGATACGGATTGCCGATTTGGGTCAGCAATCCGTATCGGCCATTTATTTGATAAACAAACAGCGCATGGGCCGCTTATTTATCCCACCAAACTTTACTCGAAAGCGTGTTGGTACCGCCCTGGCGTGTACGCGCTTCGTAAAAATTCACTTTGTTGTATAGCTCTTCCGAATCAGGGATCACGAAACGGGTCGGGATTTGGCCGCCGGTAAGGTTACCCGGGTAGTTCGTCGGAGTCAGCTTGGGATAGCCGGTCCGGCGCCAGTTCGAGAAGATCTCGTATTCGTCTTCCAGGAATAGGGTTACCCATTTCTGCGTGCCGATCTGCTCCATTTTCTGGGCGGTTGTGCCAGCCGCATTAAATGGGTTCGCTTTCAGGTAAGCCGCGATTTTGGCATCGGAAATGATACCCGCCGTTCCGAACAGTGACCATTGTTTCAAACCGGAAGTAACAGCAGCATTGTACGATGCTTCGGCTGTTGCGCCGCTATACCAGCCGCGAAGATTTGCTTCTGCCAGCAGCAGGTGCATTTCGGCGGGGGTGAGTACCAGCAATGGAGCATTGTATTTCAGGATCGTTGCCGGATTAGGCTCGGAATATTGGTCGAAGTTGGCAGGTTTTCCGTTGAATGCCGCATTGGGCATTCCCGATTGGAGCGCAGTTGCCGTGTCCGCGACATACGCCGCCGTGGGAGAGGCCTTCGTCCATACGATGGAGATGACATTCAAACGGGGATCGCTGGTCGTTTTCAAATGGTCGATAAATGTCTTTGCAAATTTTCCACCTTCGACGTTATCATCGCCCGCGGAAACGTAGTCGGTACTCATCAACCCAGCTGAAATGAAGTTGCGGCTGGCAGTAATGGAACCATCCACGTAATCGATTTTTGCGATATCGGCATCAGCAGTGATCACGCCACCCGCGATGGCCTTTTTTACCCAGGTTTCGGCCATCGCCGGATCAATCTCGGTAAGCCGCATTCCAAGGCGGAGCATCAACGAATATCCGAATTTCTTCCAGTTCGCAATTTGATTGGCTGTTCCTTGCGATCCGTAAATCAGGTCTGAATTCGCAAACGTCGCTTTGCTGTTATCAAATGCCGCGATGGATTCGTCCAGCTCTTTCAACAGATCGGCATAGATGAATGCCTGGGTGTCGTATTTCGGAGTGAAGTTTTTCTCAGTCAGGGCTTTTCCAGCTTCGGAATATGGAATGTCTCCGTACAGATCTGTCAGGCGGTGGAAAAGGTAGGCTTTCCAGATACGTGCTACCGAAAGCTTATTAATATCCTCGGGAGAAGTTTTAACAGCATCGATTACCTGCAAAATGTCGATCACAGCCCCGGCGGATGCAGGATCACCGCCAAACAATGCCCAGCTTCCCTGCGAATAGGAGAAATTGAAATACTTGTCACCCGCGGCAGGTACCTCTTTGTAGGTAGCAAAATGCTGCATAGAACCACCGATCGTCAGGTAAGCCGCTCCCGTGAAGTTGTTGCTTACCGTCGTGAGCTGCGTCCTGGTGAAGAGGAAACCGGGTACGACGTCCCTGGACGCATTGGGATTTACATTCATTTCTTCAAACCCATTGTCGCAGGAAGAGATGAAGGCGGCCATCGCGGCCATATATGTTAATTTCAGAAATTTGTTCATCGTGACAAAGATTTTGAATGATTAAAACTTCACTGTCAGGTTCACACCGATGTTTCTCGTTCTCGGCACACCGAATGCTTCCAGACCTTGCGCGTTGCCATTGGTGTAGCTCGACTCCGGATCGAAGTAGTTGTTACGTTTGTCTTTGTAAAGCAGCAAAAGGTTACGTCCAACGATCGACAGCGAGGCACTTTGCAGCTTTGTACCCAGGAGCGAAAAATTGTTCACCGGCAGATTGTAGCTAATGATCACCTGGCGAAGTTTCACGAAATCGTTGTTGAACACGAACATACCTGTGTAGTTCTTGTCATTGTCATAGTAAGTATCAATGTCTTTCTTCTCCCATGTTTTGCTGAATGGAGCACCTTCCGGCGTTACACCTGTTACAGTCAGACCCGTTTCACGGCCGGGAAGTGTTTCTTTCGGCAAACCGAAGCGGTATGCATACTGGTACAGGTTGGAGTAAACCACACTTCCGAACTTGCCGTCGATCAGGATGTTGAGCGAGAAGTTTTTGTACTTGAAATTGTTGGTAATACCCATTGTCCAAGGAGGCGTACCGTTACCCAGCTTCTCGAGGTTTCCGCGTACTGCATAGTTGCTTGCCGTATTGAACACCGTGTTGCCGTTCGCATCTTTGAGTTTGTTGTAACCCCAAACTTCGCCATAAGTACCGCCAACCACGTTGTTGATCAAACCACCACCCACACCGGTTCCGATGCTCAGCTGGTTCAGGTTAGGAGCCAGTTGCACGATCTCACTCTTGTTGTAGGCCATGTTATAGCTGATGTCCCACAGGAAATTGTTTTGCTTGATCGCCGTTCCTGTCAGCAAAAGCTCGATACCCTTGTTGCTCAGCTCACCAACGTTCAACAATGCGGCTGTGTACCCTGCCGACGACGCGATATTGCTTTGAACGATGTCGTTGGTAGTCTTGCGGTTATACAGTGTAATGTCGATGCCCAGACGGTTATGCATGAATTTCGCTTCCAAACCTGCTTCGTAGGTAGTCGAAGTCAGTGGTTTCAAATCGGGGTTAGGCACGACGGAAGAAGAGAGCTGCTGCACCGGACGGCCGTTGTGGCCACCCACTGCCATCGCATAGCTCTGGTAGATCTGGTAAGGAAGTACGGTTGCACCACCCACCTGGGCCCACGAACCGCGCAGTTTAGCGAAGCTGACCACATCGGGCAGTTTGAATGCCTCCGACAAAATCAACGAGCCACCTACCGCAGGGTAGAAAATGCTGTTGCTCTTGCTGTTCAACACCGAAAACCAGTCCTGACGACCTGAAACGGTCAGATAGGCAAACCCTTTGTAACCAATATCCGCCGAACCGAACAGTGAGTTGATACCGCTTTTGTTATAAGTAGGAATAACCGTCGAAGTAGCCAGGTTGGTAAAACTGTAAAAGCCGGGGATTGTGAATTCGGCACCGTTGAATGCGGTTTGGTCGTAGATGCTTCTCTGGATATTGCCACCCACGAGTGCCGAGAAATTGAAATTCTCCGAGAAATCCTTAGAGTAGTTCAAAGTGAGCATTCCGTTGGTTTCGGAAGATGTTACCTTCTTCGCTTCATAGGTTCCCAGTGGCTGGTACGCGTTGGCAGTCGGTACTACGAATTCGTAATTGAAATTGTAGTAATCCTGGCTCACGCTACCTTTAATGAACAGGTTGTCGAGAATGTCGTACTTGATGTTCGCTTGTCCGAGGAAACGGTTTTTGGTATCCTCATTCTTGAACTTGTTGATCACGAAATAAGGGTTCGGGGCAGCAGGAACGGGGTTCCATTCGATCTCTTTGCCGGTAGTCGCGTCATAACCAGGAGAAAGACTTCTGATGTCCACAGTATTGGCTACCAGGTAAGTTGCCCAGTGCGGGTTATAGTCCGCATAGCCTACTTTCGGACGGTTGTGGCCGTTTTCGATATTGTATTGAACAACAGTTTCAATGCTCAGTTTTTTGCCTAGCTGTGCATTCAGGTTCAGGTTGGCGATTCTTCTGTTGAAAGAAGAATTAGGTACAATGCTTTTTGAACTCGTATTGTTCAAGCCGAAACGGAAGTTGACCACTTCATTACCACCAGTGAACGAGATGGAGTTGATGTAGTTTGTTCCGGTGCGGTAGAAATTTTTCAGGTTGTTTTTCTGCGGCGAGTAAGGGCGTTCCACACCGTCGAACTGAACAACCGGCGTGCCGTCCATTTTGGCACCATATGATAAACGTCCCGAGCTTTTTGCCTGCGTTTGTGTAGTAGGTTTTACACCGTCCACACCCTGCCCGTATTCGTATTGCCAATCAGGGATGATCGAAAGGTTGTCCACCGAGAAGTTGCCATTGTACTCCACGCCGATACCTTTTTGTGCACGTCCTTTTTTGGTAGTAATCAAAATAACACCATTGGAAGCACGTGCACCATAAAGAGCCGCTGCCGGGCCGCCTTTCAAAACGCTGATCGACTCGATGTCGTCGGGGTTGATACCACCGATACCGTCACCTCGGTCGGTATTGTTACCATTACCGTCCGAAGCATTGCCGCCGCCTGGTACGCTGTTGTCCATCGGCATACCGTTAATTACGTACAAAGGCTGGTTGTTACCGCTCAAAGATCCGTTACCGCGGATGATAATGCGGCTGGAACCACCAGGGCCCGTCGACATACCGGTTGCGTTAACGCCTGCAATTTTACCTGTCAATGCATTCGCCACGTTGTTTTCCCGGGCCTGTGTAAACTCGCTGCCCTTTACCTCGGTTACTGCATAGGCCAGCGCCTTTTTCTCTTTGGAAATACCCAAAGCCGTAACAACCACCTCGTTCAAAGCCTTTGCCTCAGGCGCCAGCTGCACATCCACGCTCGTTTGGCTACCTACTGCAACTTCCTGTGTCGTGTAACCTACGAAACTGAAAACCAGAACGGCAGTCGCAAGTTCGCCATCCGGAATATCCAGAAAAAATTTGCCTTCTGCGTCACTGGAAGTTCCTCTTTGCGTGCCTTTTACGAGTACGCTCACGCCTGGCAGGCCAGCGCCGGTTTCGTCCTTAACGCTTCCCGTAACGTTGCGTTTGGGCGACGTTTTTATTGCATTTTCTTCAACGGGTGCCTGTTCACGGCGCAGGATGATGCGGTCCTGCACCACTTCGTAAGTAACTTTATGCGGGGTCAGAATTTTACTGAGAACTTCGGATAATGATTCGTCCTGAAATTTATAGGATGCTTTCTGATTAGTAAAGATCTGAGGGTTGTACATGAACTTAACCTTCGTTACATTCTCAATCTTCTCCAATGCCTTGTCTATCTCGGAATTGGCTAAACGCAAAGTCACTTTTTGTTCTAACACACGTTGTCCGCGCACATCGTTCGCATGAACGAAAGTGCTGAACGCGATGGAGAGCAGGGCTTGATACAGAGTAATGCGCATGATTTTCTGTAAAGCATGGTGAAATTGTACTCTTTTTGACATAATTTTGATTTTTGTCGGGTTAAAATTCGGCATAATGGTTCCCACAGCAGCCTCGTTCAGATGCTGTTAAGCGTACACAAGCATGGGGATTTGATCGGGTCGGTGGTGTTGCAGCATCATCGACCTTTTTGGGACTGGAAATTAGTAGTGGTTTATGTTCATAGGCAAGGGTGAATTTGTCATAAAGTATTGAGAGAAAGGTATTTTCATTAACATCCTTTGCTGTTGATGATGATGCTGGCATCCAGCTGTTCGTACTGCGCGCCGATCGTCTTGCAAATCAGGTTGATCTTCTCGAATAGCGGCTCATCGGAGAGCGACGCGGTCAGATAGCAGTTTTGCATTACCTCGGCATCGAATACGATCTTCACGCCATATGATTTTTCCAATGCCGCAAACACTTCCGTAATCGGCGTCCCCTTAAATTCGAATGACTGTCTCTGAATGGGTAATTCCAGCAGTTTCGGGTCCGGAACAAGGCTCCTGGTAAGACGTAACTCATTGGGTGCGAATGTGATCTGTTGGTTGGGGGTCAATACCATTCCTCCCAGTTTATCATCCGCATGCTGGCTGGCGATCGCTTCTTTCGTCATCGGGAAAACAGATACCTTACCGGTTTTGACCACCACTTTCACCTCCTGGCCGTCGAATGCGCTCACTTTGAAGCTCGTACCCAACACTTTTGTAGCCAGCGTATGTGCATACACGTAAAAAGGTTTGCCGGGATTTTTGGCCACTTCGAAGAACGCCTCTCCTTTCAGAAACACTTCGCGCTTGCGGCCCTCGAACCGGCGCGGATAGGTAATGCGACTGTCGGGCTGCAACAGCACCGAACTGCCGTCTTCCAGAATCACGAGTTTCGCTTCGTTCCCCGTGTTTATCGCTTCGATCAGCGGCTCCCTGATCTGGCTCAGGATCACCTTATACTGGTCCGACTGCTTCTGTGAAAGCGTTTGCTTGTTATACCACCACCCGGCAAACAGCAGGATCAGCACGGAGGCTGCCATATGGTACCAGTTAGGCCTGAAACGCAGCCATGACGAAGATTTTTTCGCATTATTTTCGCCGATTGCGTGCGAGAGCCGGTAGATTTCATTAGCCACTTCCTCATCCGAAATCTGATCGAACGCCGCTTCCGTCGCCATCAGAAAATTTCTGGCGCGATCAACGAGATCCTGTTTGTCCGGATTATGTTCCAGCCATTCGGCCCATATGGCTTCATCGGCGGGGCTGTCGAACAACACCCAGCGTCTGAAAGATGGATCGGCGGCTAGTTCCTCCGGAAGAAAATTGCGGTAATCGAGCATATCGGGCAAATAATAATATGGCTAATTTTAATAAGGATGCGAGAACATTGGGTCAATACTCTCCTTTCGGAAATTAATTTTTGAAAAGTTTTGAAAGGGCAAATAAAATGTGGTGAAGTGCGTAAACCGCGTGCCTTTTGACCGTTGGTATATCTGTACCAGCCGGAAATTCATTGCTTGGTTTTTACGCGATCAAAAATCTGATGTCTTAAATATCATTTTATATTTTTAAAAAGAAATCAGGCGATTTGGAAGATAAATGGCTGCTCACTACCCAGCTTTCGCAGCGCTACGTGGCATCTGTTCCTATAATTAAAATCGGATTTCTTTTGAAATATAGAGCCTAGCAGGATTCGGTTGGAAAGTGCCGGGGAGCTTTGGCCGGATGTGGTGCGGGATTTTTGTAAATTTGTTTAGCGTCGAATTAGACATTAAAGAAAGATGATATGAAATTAACAGTAGTGATTACGCAGGGAGAGGAGATGCTGATCGGACAGGTTCAGGAGATTCCGGGCGTCGTAACTCAGGGAGCGAATGTGGAGCATGGATAACATTCAGGACGCGCTCAGACTTAAAGATACTGTTTAACAAATTTTGCCTTTCGCAGTTGAATAGCCAACCCCCAGCTTCCGAGAAGTGCAACTGATAATGTTATGAGAAACTTGAAAAATGCTGTGAAGGGTAGCTCTAGTAGTAAGTACTGGGCCCAGATCACAAACGGATAATGCAGCAAATAGATCAGGTAAGCATGATCGGAAAGGGAATCCCACGCGGCATTCGGCTTTTTAACTAATGCACGGAACGTTGTAAGGAAAGCAATGCAGCTGAATGTGCAGGATAGCATGTAAATAGAGAAGTAAATCAGGTAGCCTGAAATCTCGGAAAATGTGCCCTGCTTGACGAGATTGGTCAGGAATGGCGGCACAATTGTAAGCAACGTATATATACCTGCGCACAGGGACAGCCATAGCTGCCAGCGACGTACGAGTAGGGAAGAGGTACCGAAAAGAGATTCGTTGAAGCGTACTTTACCTAGCCAGGTACCAAGTATGAAATAGCCAAAATATAATGCTGCCCGGCTGATCTGAAAATCGAATGGCCCGAAGCCAGTCCATGTTCCCGGCCCGAGCCAGAATGCGAATGGAACGTACAATGCGAAGGTGAACAGGAACCAGTATAGCAGGGTTTTTACGGGTTTATGAGTTTTTGTGATCGAGCCATCGGATTGAGCAGCGAGTGGTTTGCTCCCCAGGAGTGATTTGTTGGTTAAATAGATGAATGCGAACACCACATTGAACACAAACAGTACCCAGATGAACCAGGGCGGGCCAACCGGCCATTGCTCAACAACGAAGAAATCTGTCACGTAGGCAGGCAGGCTCCCGCTTCCGTGTGCGACCAGGTACGCAGGGTAATGCGCGAGCAGGTTGAGCAAGGTGCCTCCAACCAGAAAAGGAATGAAAAGGCGGTAAAACCGGTCACGAAGGAATGCGGTGACACCCTTGCGTTCAATACTTTTGACAACGAACAATCCGGCGATCAGGAACATCAGCGACATGAAGAATACGTCGTTGAAGTTTTCGAAAATATCCAGTCCTACCCAGCGGCGGGTATCGACAACCGGATGGGTGGAATTGATATAGGCAACCTTATCAAAGCTCGCGAAAGTGGTATAAGCGAGCGACGAATGATGAGCAACCACCAGAACTGTCAGAAATGAACGGAGGTAATCTATCCAGAGAGTTCGACTGGCAGTTTGTAGCATCGGTTATCTTTTGTTGACGAAAGGATGCATAAAGATAGCTTCCGATTGCTTACAGCCGCGGTTTTATGAAAAGATAAGTGAGCTATCCGGATCTATATGCTGGAATTCAGGGGCGGCGAGTCTAGAACTGCATCGCGAAGCAAAGGAGCAGCAGGTTGCTGATCGGGTGAATGTGCCGTTTGAGCGAGGTGATGGCTTTGAAAAGCAAGTTGGCGACCGACTGCCGGTTTACCTGCATGAGGTCGGCGATCTGCTCGTTGTCCATTCCTTCAAAGAATTTGAGGAAAACAGCCTCTTTCTGGCGACGGGGCAATTCTTCGATAGCACACCGCACTTTGACCTGATTCTCATTCAGCAGCTCTTTCCGTTCAATTTCAGTTTCAACTGTTTGGTAGTCTGAAAGTTGGTGGGCTTCATCGATGTCAAGAAACGGGTGGGAACCGTTGCTGCGCCGGAATTCCTGCATCAACTGGTTGCGCAGCGCACGCAGGAAATAAATGGTAACGAACTGGATTTGAATATTCTGACGCCTTTCCCAAATGTGGATCATCAAGTCTTGAATGGCGTCCTTGATGAACTCCCGGTCGGAGGTGAAATTGCAGGCGTAGTTGAAAAGAGTGCGGTATTGCTTATCGGCCAATTGGCAAAATGCCAGACTGTCCCCGGCCTGGCTTTGGTGCCAGAGATTCAAAAGAACTTCATTCTCCTCAGCGATGCGTTGTTTCTTGTTCAAATCTTGTCGGGTAGGTTAAACAAATTAACTGTTTAATCGGGATAATCTAAAATATAAGTCCGACTTTATTTTTAGTGAGCGAATTTAATCTTGGATAATTGTATTATTCCAGAATTAAAGTTTGTGAAAAGTGAGGTAAGTGGTTCGTTTTGCCGGATTGGTTACTCTTTGGATTAGGAGGAAAGGAGGAAGGGGAGGATGGAGGAAGGGGAGAAAAGACACTGAAAAAGGTTCGAGAGGTAGTACTGAAATGGAAGAAGGAAGAAGAGAGAATTTGAATGCAATTCCATTTTCCCTTTCCTCCTTCCTCCCTTTCCTCCCTCCTAAATTCTAAACGTAAGCAATACAGTCGATTTCAACGAGCGAGTCGCCTGGTACACCGCCATACACCGCTACGGTGGTGCGGCATGGCGGCTTGCTGCCGAAGCGGCCTTTGTAGGCTTCGTTCATGGCTTTGTAATCGTTCAGGTCGTGGAGGAAAACGGAGCATTTCAGTACTTTTTCCATCGAAGAACCTGCTTTGATCAGCTCTTTTTCCAATTCGTCGAGTACGTGCTTGGTGTGAGCCGTAATGTCGCCCTCGAAGTGGGCACCTTTACCAGCCACGAAAACAAGGTTGTTGAACTTGGTATGGCCCGAGAAAAGAGGTACGTCCTGATACATTTCCACGTCACCCACTTCTTTTTGGGGCGCAGGTGCAGCTACTTCCGCGTGCACTTTAGATACAGCACCAATGCCGGCGATGCCAGCAACGGAAGCAAAGAGTTTCTTAATAAGAGACCTTCTTTCAGATTTCATAACAGGATTGATTAAAGTTATATGTAGAACGAGATGTATTACGAAGTTTTCTTTTTGGCTTTTTTCGCCAGTTTATCATTGGCTGGAAGGGTGATCTTCCAGAGACTGCCACCTGCTTTGTTTCCGCCTTGCTTGCCGCCGTACTCGATGACGTACAGCGTATTGCCGATAAGCAACGCATCGGTAGGGGCGGTAAAGTTGTTGATGATGCTGGTGGTTTTGGTTTTGTAGTTGTCGGCCTTTTTGTCGTAGGTCATTTCCAGGTGAAGCAAGTCCTTACCGTATCTGCGCAATGGGTTCGGGTTTACGACGCCGTTACGCGGGCCGCCGGTGTAGCGGATCACGAAGCCGTCGCCGGTGAATTCCTTGCCTAATGCATTGTGCGTATCGAAGAAGATGCCTAATGGGGACGAATGCGCATTGAAAGTACCCACAGTCACGCCAGTAGTATCCCCATCCATTACCGCGCCGGTTTTGCGGTCGCGATACTCGTTGGCATCAGGGCCAAGGTTTTGAACAGAAGGAGAGAATTTCACACCGGCCGGCCGTTTCGGGAAGTCCGGGTCGTTGTGAAAATACTTCATTAGGAATGCGAATGCAAACTTGCTCAGGAACGGATCTTTCTCAGGGTCGGCCTGGAAGTCGGGGAATTGCTGCGGGTTGTCGATTCCGCCCATTACCCAGGGGAAGCCGTAATGGTGTCCCTTGCGTACCCAGAACATGTCTTCGGGATGGTCATAATCGCCGGAGTTGGAAACTGCGAAGAGATTGCCTTTGGCATCGAAGGCCATGTCGTAGGCGTTACGGATACCTTCGGCAAAAATGTAGCCCTCGGCTTTGAGTTTGGCGAGATCCGTTGAAAGTAAGAGATCTTTGGAGTTGATCGGGAAGCGGAAGATGTTCGCTGTGAGTGCATTGTCGCGCGCATTTGGATATTCGCCACCATTGTCCTGGACCTCGCCGTGGTCGGTGCGTGCGCCCGTGTTTACGTAAATGTATTTGCCGTCCGGGCTGATTTCCAGTGCGTTCCAGCCGTGATCGAACGTCGTTTTGTTCGCCCCGTATTCAACGGTATTGAAAACAACTGTCATTTCAGGCTTGTCGACGCCCGGCGTTCCCACGCCGGGCGTCATTTCGTAGCGGACCATCCGGCCTTTGTTGCCTTTATTGTTGTTGACGCTCACATTTCCTGCCAGAAAGAGGGTATTGCCATGAAAAGCAGCGCCTTGCAAGCGGGGAATGCCGTGATCTTCGACGGATAGCAGCTTTTTACTCACCGGCTTGCCGTTTTCGACCACGATTTTAACCACATCACCAAAAAACGTAGTATAGTACATTTCTCCGGTAACCGGGTGCTGGATCAGGCGAACCGCTTCCGGTTCCACTTTCATGTACTCTTCGATGGTAATATCGTCGCGAAGTGCTTTGGGGACGGAAGTCGATACTTCCCGTTGCTGTCCGAAAACATGGAACGTCAGGCCCAGTGCGAGTGCCGACGTAAGTCCGGACTTGATGATGCGGCTGTATTGTAACATAATGTTTTAAGAGGTTTAGGTGGCAATCGGATTCCGGCTATTGAACTGAAAAGCCGACTGCCGATTGCCGAAGTATTCTTTTAAAAATCTTATTCGTTTTTGCCCAAATGTCTGATGTACGCTACGAGCTGCCAGCGTTGTTCGGCTGTAAACACATCCTGGAACGGCGGCATATTCCCGCGGCCGTTCGACATTTTCCAGAATAGCGAGCCGTCGCTTTGTGCCTTCACCAGCGTATCGTGGAAATTGGCTGGTTTCTGGCCTAATGCACCGCCTGCGGCACCATCGCCATACCCGCCTTCGCCGTGGCATGAGGAACAATATAATGTAAACAGTTCTTCGCCCTGGGCCAGCGTAAGTGGCTCCTCGTGAAAAGGGCTTTTCAGGGTATCAGCCCAGGCCGGTGCCTTCCATGGCTCCTGATTGTGGTGTGTGGAAGCGTTCTTCTCGGAAGAAAAACCCGCCAGACCGATTCCGGAAAGAATAAAGAAGCCTGCGATTATGATTTTATTTTTCGGCATGAATATACAGAAATGGTAAATTAGTTACACTTGCCATTCTTCCTCCAACCCCTTCAAAGGAAAACTCAATTGCCGGAGAGTAATATCCGCTTAAACGGGGTTGGAAGATGAATGGCGTAATATCTTGCTATTTAATCGCGGCCCGCACTTTGGCTACTTCGTCCGTCGTGACAGGGCTTGCATTGTTTCCGAAGTTGCTCCGAATGTGAGTCAACACCTCCGAAACTTCTTCATCTTTTAAAAAGCTGTGCTGCGGCATGACATTGTTGTAGGCTTGGCCTTTAACTTCGATAGGGCCTTCCAGACCATTCAACAGCACCTTGATCAGCCGCTCTTTGTCGCCGGTAACCCATTCTGCCCCACCCAGTGGTGGAAAGCGTTGCGAGTCGCCCATGCCGTTACGCTGGTGGCAGGCCGTGCAATACACGCTGTAAACCTTGCCGCCTGCAATGGGTTTGTCCTTATCCAGGTTATCGTTTACAAAATCGGGCGTGCGGATGTGTGACATCGTTTTACGCTGCTCCATTTTCGCCAGCGCCGGTTTGGCAAACTTTTTCTTGTTACCCTTGTAGGTGACTTTCCAGATCTTACCTTTTTCGGTTTCGGCGATATAAATAGCGCCGTCGGGCCCCATGGCGATGCCCATCGGACGGTACACTGCGTCGCTCACGTTCACGATCGGGTCGAGGCCCGCGAAACCGTCCGCGAAAATCTCGTATTCACCGGCAACCTGGCCGTTTTTAAAAGGAACAAAACCAATAAAATAGCTCGACTGAGGGTAGGGTGCGCGGTTGGTGGAACCGTGGAATGCGATGAACGAACCGTTTTTGTAATGCTCGGGAAACTGGTTGCCCTGGTAAAAAAGAATATCATTGGGCGCCCAATGGCCGGGAAAGCCGATCAGCGGTTTTTCATATTGATCACACTGGCCTACAATTTTACCATCACCGCCATATTCGGGGTTCAATACCTTTTTGGATTGCATCTGATCCCAATAGCAATAGGGCCAGCCGGCGTGCGTGCCTTCTTTAATCCTCAGAAATTCCTCCGAAGGAAGCATGGCGCTTTGCCAGCCGTTGTAAAGTTGCGGCCAAAGGCGCAGGAGATCGTCACGGCCGTGCTGCACCGCATATAAGTTGTTGTCCTGAAAATTCCAGTCCAATGCGACCACACTGCGCAAACCCGTCGCGAACTTCGTGCCGTCCTTCTGTAACTGGCCGGTCTTGTTCGCGTCGAATTTCCAGATACCGCCGTGATCCTCGAGGATTCGGCATGGGTCCATCCCTTTGGAGCCGGGCGTGCGGTTTTGTTCCTGGCAAGCATTGGAATTGGCACCGAAAGGCACATACATAAAGCCCTTGTCATCGAATGTGAGCGGCTTGGCGATGTGCTCGTGCATACCGTGCGGGTGGTCGTCGGTGAGGATCACTTCTTCCGGGCTGTCGGGCACCAGTTGGCCGGGCGTCAGTTTGTAGCGGTAGACCACGAGCTCGGAGCTGAAATACAGGTAACCCTTGTAAATCCGCATGGCCGTTCCGTAAGCCCGTTCTTTCGCGGCACCGCCGAAACGCTTGATGATATCGGCCCGCCCATCTTTATTGGTGTCGCGCAATGCGATTACCGACTCTCCCTTATCGGCAAACCGCGCTTTCACATAAATATCACCATTGTCATTCACCGCAATATGGCGCGCACGACCCGGAAGGCTGTCCACGACAACAGTAGCCTCAAAGCCGTCCGGCAAGAACAGACCACCATTTTTGGTATTGACAACCGGCAACTCCCGGTCGGAGTGCTGCGTAAACCCCAGTCCGAGCAGTACAAGAAGTGAGGCAGACCATTTTAAGCGTTTTTTTAACATAGGTCAATTAAAGAGGGGTTTAGGTATGCGATGATGCATGGTCTATGGTCGACCACCGACCATAGACCATGACTATGTTATTTAGTCAAATATATCGGCGACGTAATGCCGTTCAAGTCATAAACTATTTTTCCGCCCATGACGGTGAGTTCGCATTCGAGTTTTTCTTTGCCTTCTACCTTGTATCCGGTTTTGTCATAAAAACCGAAATTGCCTTTTCGCATCGAGAACACGGCTACGTCGGCGATGGCGCCTTCGGTAATGTGGCCCAGCTGCTCCCGATGGATCACTTTGGCTGGTTCCCAGGTGCTGGCTTTGATTACCGACGGCAGGTCCATCCCCATATTATAGAACTTCGACATAATGCTCAGCATGTCCTTCATCGAGCCGTTCATGCTGCCTGTGTGGAGATCGGTACTAATGGTGTTGGGGTAAAAACCGGCTTTCATAGCCGGGATCGCCTGCGAGTAGTTGAAACTTGCGCCGCCGTAGCCTACGTCGAAAATAATGCCTCTCTTGCGGGCTTCGAGTGCGAACGGTTTTACTTTTTGCGTGGCTTCATCCACGATTGTCTCTCTGATATTGCCTTCGAGCAGCGTGTATGCGTGTGTATATATGTCGCCCGGGCGAAGGTGTTTCATAAACAGTTCTTCGAGCGGGAGGGGCGGTGTGCTGCCGCCGAAATCGACCATCACCGGCATATTTGCCAGCTTTCCAGCTTTCACTGCGTTATCAACCGGCTTCCAATCCTTACCCTGGAAATGCGCCACTTTGAAACCCACCACGTCGTTGCGATTTTTGATAGCGACGCCTGCGGCCAGGTTTGGGTCCATATCGGCCGTATCCTGCTCCCAGTTGCCGCCGCGCATGCCTTGTCCTACGATGTTCAGGAACGAGAGTACGCGGGTTTTGGAATTGAAAATTACGTTGTTTTTAAACTCTGAAAACGAATCCCAGCCGGCACCGCCCGCGTCGACGATCGTCGTTACGCCTACGCGGAAGGTGAAGCCGTCGGGTGGTAACGCCACCAAACCATTACTGAGATAATGGTTTGGCTCGGTACCGAAAAACACGTGTCCATGGATATCGATCAATCCGGGTGTTACATACATCCCTTTGGCATCCACTACCTGGCGGGCCTCCTTCGGATCGATATCCTTTGCCACTTTCCTGATCTTTCCTTCGAAAATACCGACATCCATTACCTGGTTGATATTGTTTTTCGGGTCGATCACCGTGCCGCCTTTAATCAGAACGCTGTACGTCTGGGCATGGGAAACTACGCCAAGCAGACATGCCAGAAGAGTGAAAAGGATAGACCTGTGTTGCATTTTACTTCTTGAAAAGGTTGGGTTTAGGAATATTAATGGTACTGTACATATTTAAACAACTGCTTTCGACAGCTCTTCTTTCAATCTGGATGCTACGATTTTCTCCTCGCCCGCTTTAAGCATCCAGGTGGTAATGGTGAGCGAATTGTTTTCGCCGGGCATTACCTCGATCGACGGGTTGCCTTTGCGAAGGCTTTCCTGCAAGGTTTTCACTGGCAGGCTGATCTTCGCCGCGTCCCACGATACTTTCAATGTAGGGGTATGATTGCCCAGTTCGGGGAGAGTGACTTCGGTAACGACACCTTTCACGCTTTTTACAGCATTCTCGATGGTTGCCACGCGGTCTTCCCATATTTTCCACTCTTTCTTGTGATCCATCTTCACGAAATTGTCGAGTGCGACGTACATGCCGAGGATCTCTTCTTTATTCACCTTCATACCACGCCCGATGGTCGATCCGCGCGGAGGCATGCTTAGGCGTGCAGCGTCGATGTATTGCTTTTTGCCCATCAAAATACCTGCGCTTTGTGGCCCGCGCATGGCTTTCCCGCCCGATACGCACACGAGGTCGAAGCCCAGGTCGTTGAAACGCCATAGGTTTTCAACGGGCGGCACATCGGCAGCCATATCGATCATAGTAGGAATGCCATTTTTCTTTGCAATCTCAATCCATTTTTCGTGATTGATCTGCCCTTTGTCGGACTGAATGTGCAGGAACCACATCAATGCGGTCTTCTCATTAATCGCCTTCTGCAAATCTTCCACAGTTTCAACCTGGACGATTTTGCAACCGGTGTTCGTCAATGCATGCGAATAGCCGATGTTGTGGCCTTTCTGAATGATCACTTCCGACTTCATACCGGTACCTTCCAAATGCGGTAATGCTTCCACTTTTTTTGGGTCCATACCCGTGAGCACGCCCGCAAGCCCGAGCGTAAGTGCCGAGAAGCACCCGGCAGTCACCACCGCCGATTCGGCGTGGGTAATGGCGGCGATTTTCTCGCCTACTTTCGTCTGGACTTCATCGAGCATCATAAATTCTTTGGCCGCCCCCTGGATCGTAGCCACCACATCGTCCTGCATGAGGGACCCGGTCATCATTGTGTAGGTACCCGCTGCATTAATAAAGGTACGGATGCCGAGTTCTTTGGCGAGGTTACGGACTGGCGCCTTGACGAGCAGGTCGGCAGCTTCTGCGGTGCCATTGCCCAAAAATCCGCCCAGGAGGGGAACTGTGGACAGATGCTTGATTAAATCTCTGCGGTTTATCATAATGGTTAAGGACTGAATAGATTGGTTAAAGGCTTTACAGAATGGTTTAGACGGTATGCAGAGCAAGGATGCATTTTATAGGCCTCAATACTCCGTTTGGTAAGATAATTTTTTTAATAATCAGAATTTAAAAAAATATACTTTGGTCAATGCCCGTTTCAATGCCTTTTTATTCCGATTAGCGGATCGTGAAAGTGCCCTCCGGAATTATTTGCCGGAAGGCACTGCTTTGTCCACCAGAAATTACTTATTCTTATCCCACCAGAGCGGCGTAGCCGCATTATCAGGACCGCCTAACAATTTAACAGCCGCTTCAACTGCCGCGCCATTGTTTTGCTTCTCCTGCAACAGGAACGGGATACGACGCACTACCGCAGTAGTAGGAACGTCGGTATTTACCGAGTTCACTACCGGATAAAGCTTCGGCAGTTTCGTGCGACGGAATTCGGCCCATGCCTCGATGCCATCGGGATAGAGCGCGAGCCATTTCTGGGTAGCGATCTGCTCTCTCTGGATAGCTTCTGTCGCGCCCCACTTTACAGGAATATTGGACAGTGCGGCAGATTGCTGCTGGTCCCCTGGAGCGACAGGCGTTTTAGTACTATTAATATAAGTGGTCACCGCCGCGCCGGTAATGCCCCAGCCTTCCATGGAAGCCTGAATGCCTTTTTCGTAGAATGACTGCGCGGTTCCGGAGCCTGCATTCCAGCCATTCAATGCGGCTTCCGCGAGTAGGAAATAGGCCTCTGCGGTATGCATTATATCCTGTTTGACGGCCAATTGGCGGTCCCAGGCTGAGCCACCACCGGTATTACGTATCCAGCGCTCGCCGATATTGGAATTGTTGTCGTTGCTATTCGCAGCCACCGCCAGTTCCGTGGGGCCCAGGCCATTACGTATACCTTCGTACGATTTGGTAAGGAAAGCAGGCTGGAAGTAAATGCCGATGCGAGGATCTTCATAGCCCTTTAGCACGGATTCCATCGCTGCGCTCATCCGGAACTCGCCCCATCCCGAGATGGTTGCAAGTCCGTTGTTGTCGCCGCCGAGCAGGCTTTTCGCCATGTAGGCATTGTCGCCAACGTCGGTCAGCAGGCCTCCGGCAATCGCGGCTTCGGCTTCCGTTTTAGCTTTGCCAGGGTTAACCTTTGAGATGCGAAGTGCCAGGCGCAGGCGCAGCGTGTTGGCAAACTTGATCCATTTATTCACATCACCGCCATAAATGATGTCGTAGGTGCCGAAAGGTTTATCGGTTGTTTTGCCTTTCAGTAATGCAGTTGCCTCGGTGAGGCGTTTGAAGAAGTCATTGTAGATTTCTTCCTGCGAATCATATTTGATCGGCGTCACGTCTTTGCCGGCTTCCGAATAGGGAATCGGGCCATAGTAATCGGTTACCCTGTGGAAGGCGAACACCCACCAGATATTAGCCAATGCATACTGCGATGTGGATTTATCGAGTTTTTCGAACAGTATTTGCAGCTGAGGCACCACCTGGGTGTAAACCGGGTTCCAGTGGTTGTCGATCCAGGTCGGGTGCATGAAGTAGCGGTCCGACTGAAAATTCGGGGTAGTAGTAGCGAAATATTGCGCGTACAAATCCGCGAACAGGTTCTGGGCGGTCTGGTAGGTGCCTGCCGAGTACGATGACTGCTGCTGTGCACGCGAGAATACGTAAGGCAGTTCCGCATCTGTAATGGCAGTAAGCGCGGTGCGGCTGGTGTTCAGTTCGTCGAAATCACCTGTACATCCTGCCACAACCAGTGCCGAGCCGGTGAGGACGCTCAATGTGGTTGCTCTGATATATTTATTCAATGCTAATTTCATGTTACAGTATTTTAGGAGCTGTTTAATTAGAATCCAACTTTCAAATTCAAACCAACAGTACGTGTTGAAGGGAGTGCTCCATATTCAGATCCCTGGAAGTTACCTGCACCCAGGTTTACGTCCGGATCGAATGGAAGTTTACGTTTTGCAAGGCCCGGAATATCCATCTTGGCATAACCACGGTAGATAAAGAACAGGTTGCGGGCAGTAAGCGACAGGCGCAGCGACTTGATGAACATGCCCGGAGGGGTAGGGATGTTGTAACCCAATGTAGCCTCCCGCAAACGGAAGTTTGTGGTAGAGTAGGTAAAGAACTCACCCCAGGTATAGCGGCCCTGTGAAACGGTTTGCCAGAAGGTCTGCGCGTCGATAGCCACGTTGTTCTGCTCGCCGGTTTCGGTAACGGCCGGTAGAACCCAGCCACCCTGGCGGTGCGCTTCGGTGTAATCCGCGGTTCCGTCGTAAGCAAGGTTACCATCGGTTCCAGAGGTCATTACACCACCCACCCGGCCATCCACCAGGAAGCTCAGTACGAAGTTTTTGTATGAGAAGGAGTTGTTCAGACCGATAGTGAATTTAGGGTTGAAGTTGCCGACAATGTTGTCAAACGCAGTCGCTACCGGAAGTCCTTTGGCATTCACGACGTAGTTTCCGTTCGCATCTTTTTTCCAGCCGAATGCCTGCAAGTCTCCATATGAACCGCCTTCACGCACAATCGCCGTCGTGGTACGGGTGTTTCCTCCCAAAGTGGCTGTTTTGATGGTCTCGTGAAGCTGGACAATCTTGTTCACGTTGCGTGCGAAATTCAACGTTGCGTCCCAGGTCAATGCTTTGCCTTTCAGCGGCGAGGTGGTCAAAGAAATCTCAAAACCTTTGTTGTTGATCTTACCTGCATTGATAAATTGGAACTGGAAGCCGGTTGGCGTTGCTTGTGGCAATGTGAGCAATTGGTTCACGGTGTTGGTGTTGTAATAGGTAAAATCCAATCCCAATTTTCCAGAGAACAAGCGCAAATCGAGTCCCAATTCAGTTGAAGACGAGATTTCCGGTTTCAGGTTCGCGGCCGGACGCGTCGTGTTGCGGCTGATATAACCACCACCATTACCACCTTGTGTAAATGTGTAGGTTTGTAGCAAACGGTAAGGATCGGTATCGTTACCCACCTGTGCCCATGACCCGCGCAGTTTCGCGAAGCTGATCAAGTCCGGCAACTTTATTGCTTCCGAGAGGATTACATTACCGCCGAACGAGAAGTAAGCGTAGGAATAGGGCTTAGGCAATGTCGAAGACCAGTCGTTGCGAACCGAGCCGTCGATGGTAATGAAGTCGCGGTACGATAGTGACGCCGTTCCGAACACATATTGCAGCTCTTTCTGACTGAATGCGGTAACCTGGGTCAATGCGGCGGCAAATGACAAATCGAAGAAGTTTGGAACTGTCAGCCCTGTCGTTGTCCCGCCTACCTGCGAGTATTTCTGATACGTCTGGCCGGCACCAAAATTGTAGGTCAGATTAAGGTCTTTGCCTAATTTGTTATTACCCGACACGATCACGTCCATGTTCCGTTCGGTTGTTTCCGCAGTCCAGTCTTGGTAAGAGCCACCCGACCCTGCGAAAAGCAATGTATTGTTATAGAACCCACGATTTACGCGATCGGCATACCAGTCGTAGCTGATGCGGCCTTGTACGTTCAACCAGTCTGTCAATTCATATTTAACAGAACCCAAAGAAATCACCCGGTTACGCTTCTCCGATTCGAACGTGCGGTTGATCGTCCAGTAGGGGTTCATGTAAATACCCGAGCTCGCCCAGTAAGTAGGTTTCCCTGCTGCGTCTTCGAAAGTTTTGTATTGGTTCAAATCCACACTACGTGGGATTTTGTACAAGTTCATGGTTACTGAGCTCTCTTCACCCGAACGCGGTTTGTTCTGGATGTCGGAGTTGATATAGGTGATTTTGGCATCGGCCGAGAGGCGCTTGGTAATCTGCGTGTTCAGGCGAAGGTTAAAGGTATGCCGCATCAGCTTGTTGTTCGGCAGGATACCCTGGTTGTAGTTGTTGGTATACGACAAATAAGTCTGAATCTTTTCAGAACCAGCCGAAACGCCGATAGAGTTGTTGGTTGAAATCGCTTTGCGATAGAAATCCTTGATATTGTCTGGAAAGGTCTGCATGGCAGGTCCCCAGCTCTGGCTGGAATTGGTACTTTCCTTGCCGCCGCTTCCTTGTCCATAAGTATTTTGCAGTTTTGGGAGCAAAAATGGCGTTTCAACCACGACGCCGGAGTTGATATCGGCGGTTACCTTACCCGCTTTCCCTTTTTTAGTAGTGATCATAATCACACCGTTGGCCGCGCGGCTACCGTACAATGCCGAAGCTGCCGCACCTTTCAGGATGTTCATCGACTCGATATCGTCTGGGTTGATGTTGGCCGCGCCATCACTGCCGTTGATACCACCGAAATCGGTCGTCACCTGGTTGCGAGCCGTATTGTCGATAGGTACGCCGTCCACGACGAACAGAGCATTGTTGTTACCGGCAATGGAGCGGTTACCACGAAGTACCACGCGGGTCGCGGAACCCGGCCCTGACGAACCCTGAGTGATCACCGCACCAGCCACCTTACCGGAGAGGGTATTCACAAAGTTTGCATCGCGCACGTCCGTGAGCTTTTTGCCGTCGATCTGCTGGGTTGCGTACGTGAGTGTTTTCGCATTACGTTCGATACCTAATGCGGTTACCACTACTTCTCCGAGTTGTTTGACGTCTTCTTGGAGCGTGACATCGATGGTAGTTTTGCTGCCCACGGTGATTTCCTGCGATACGTAACCAATCGATGAAAATACCAGCACGGTGTTTTCGTCAGATACATTGATCGTATAGGCGCCATCAGCATTGGTTGTAGTTCCCTGGTTGGTACCTTTCACGAGGACGTTCGTTCCCGGAATGCCGGCTCCTGCATTGTCTTTTACCGTACCGTTGATCTCCTTAGCAAGATTAACCGCAGCCGCAGGCTGGATTACCTGGCCGGTTGCTTTTTCCTGCCTGTTGCTGATCACGATGTTGTTCTCTACCTGCGTAAAACTAAGCCCGGTACCGTTTAAAATGGTTTCAAGGACTTCTTTCACCGGTTTTTTCTCAGCATGGATAGAAACCTTTCTTTTCTTATCAATGCGCTCGATGCTGGTGATAAATTTGAAATCACTCTTTTTTTCAATGGCGATAAATGCGCTTTGAAGCGTCACATCTTTTAGGTCCAGGGAGATTTTCACTTCCTCGATGCCCTGAATGGATCGCGGGGCAGCAAAGAGTGGTTGGACGAACATCACACATGCCAGGATCAGGGCCAGGCTTCGCCTGAGCGCCATTCCTGTGTTCAGGCGGGTGTCGGGTAACTTTTTTCGCATACTGTTTTGAGTAGGTTGAGGTTAAATGGATTTGAGGGATTCAATTATTATATCAACTTCATAATAATTCATAATCAAACACCTTACGTGCGGCCAGCGGCGTGCAGGGCCAGCAGCTCCAAGGACTTGTTGGGATACTCAAAAGTAGGATGGAACGGGACGCCTAATGGCAAGTGCCCCCCGTGACGGTAACGGTTTCGTTACCAATTACATATTTAAAAGAATTGGACATACTCAGCAATTTTAGCACATCGTTCAACGATGCATTGGAATTGAAACTAGCCATCACACGGCATTGGCCAATGTTGCTTTTAAATACAATCTTTTTGCCGAAGCGCTCTTGCAATGCCTGCATTACTTCGTCATAAGTATTGTCCCTGAAAATAAGCTGGCCTAAATGCCAGGGTGCAATATTTGCGACGCTAACGATATTAATATACGTTTCGTCTTTTTTTGTATTAATCACGAGTTCCTGCTCGGGCGTCAGTTGCGTAATCCGGACCGGCTCGCCTTCCTCGATCTCCTTGCTCACCTCCACTTTCCCGGTCGCAACCGACACCGATGCAGTCTCGTCCCCATTATAGGCTTTTACATCAAACGACGTCCCCAAAACCCGCGTCGAGATCCGGTCGCTCTTGACGATAAATGGCTTTTCAGGATTCGGTACCACTTCGAAAAACGCTTCTCCTTGCAGATAAACCTGTCTTTCGTCACCGTCGAACTCTTTGGGATATTCGAGTTTACTGTTTTTATTGAGCCATACCTGCGTCCCGTCAGGCAGTTCTATACTCACAATGTCCTTCGTGCCGCTGGTGCGGGTTTCCATCACGGCGCCGACGGTGCTTCGCGAATCGTGCTGCCTGCTTACCACCAGATAACCCAGCCCCGTTGCCAGCAAAATACTCGCCGCGGCCATCCAGGAGCCGATTTTGAAAAATCTTGGCCTTTCGGGTGCTTCTTCTTCGGCCGCGTATTCCTGCTCCGCCATTTTTGCGTGCAGCTTCGAAAGCCCGCTTTCCAGGTTGAATGCCGGATCATTCTCCGGTTCTTTTTCCTGCTTCCAGGCCGCTTCTATCTGCCTGAACAACAGCAGGTTATCATATTCTTCAAGCCACCATTCCATAGCCAGCTTTTCTTCCGGGCTGCATTCGCCAGCTAAATACTTGGCGATAAGGGGCCATGGTGTGTGATCGGACATCAAATTCAGAGCTTTCTAATGTTAGGACAAATAAAAAATAGGGATACCCCCATCCCGTCAGAATATTTTTTAAATCTGATAAGTTTTTTGCAGAAGTTTCAGTTGTTTAATGGCCTTACCCATTTGGTTTTCTACTGTTTTGGCGGAAAGAGAGAGGATTTCGGCGATTTCGTTGTAGGTAAAGCCTTCGAAGCGGTTGAGCTGGAAGATCGCCTTTCTTTTTTGCGGGAGGTAATTGATAAGGTCAGTGATGCGGCTTTCGAACTCGTGGTACATCAGTTCGTCGTCTGGGCCGGGCGTTTCTTCGATCATATCGTCGCTGAGCTCTTCCATGACGTATTTTTCCTGCTTCATGTAGTTAATGCAGGTGTGCCGCGTGGCAGTGAAGAGGTAGGAGCGTACATTCTTTTCGACCGTCAGGCTGTCCCGTTTGTCCCAGATCCTGAAAAAGACATCAGCTACAATCTCCTCGGCGAGGTCCTTACGGTTGTTGAGGTAGGTGGCAAAACGGCATAGCGAGTAATAGTATTTCCGGAAGAGGCAATCCAGCGCCCGGTTATCTCCTTGCTTGATCAGGGAAATAAGAAGCAAATCATCCTGGCCGTTCATCATAAACTGTGGCTAAATTGGGTATCAGGTAATTCCAAAACTTTATTCAATGACCTTGTCGGGGCGTCCGGAGTGATCGGCTATTATTACCTTATTTAGAATCTGTACAAGTCAATTTTTGTGCCAGACATTAAAATAGTAATATTTTCTTTGGTGTATTTTAAATAATAACGAAGAATAGCATTCAGAATTCTAAAATTAAAAAAGTTGATGGAAATAAGCACAAATCGCTGAAAATATTCTTCCATATTGTTTTTTCAGCCATCCGCACCCATTTCCATCAAGGTTGTCAGGAGATAATAATCAATTCAGGAACAGCTGTTTCACGCATACGGGCGTAGGTGCGCTGATCTCTTTCCCGGTATAAGTCAATTGGCCGGTAGCGGCGTCGCGTTTGAAGAAGACCGCATTGTCATTGTCACGGTTGGTCACGATGGCAAATTCACCTTTGGCGTCGATCAGGAAGTTGCGCGGATGCTTGCCGTGCGTATCCGCGTGGCCTGCGACGGTCAGCTTCCCGGTTTTGGCGTCTACCGCGTAAATGGCCAGACTTTCATGGCCGCGGTTGGAAGCGTAGAGGAATTTTCCGTCCGGCGAGAAATGGATGTCGGCGGCGTAGCTTTTACCCGTAAAATCCGACGGCAGCATAGTTACCCGCTCGAACGGCACCAATGCACCGCTTCCTTTCACGATCTTGAAAGAATTGACCACCGAAGCCAGCTCACAGGCAGAATAACCGAAGTTACCGTTCGGGTGGATCGCGAAATGGCGTGGACCATCACCGGCTTTTACCTCTGCATAGGGAACGGAGCCAGGCGTTAGTTTACCGGTCTGTGGATCAACGGAGTAAACCATGATTTTGTCGATGCCCAAATCCGAAGCGTAGATGTACTTGCCGTCCGCAGAGGGGATAATGGAGTGCATATGCGGCTTTTGGTCGGGGCGGCCTTTGTCCTGAATAGTGTCCGCCAATGCGCCGATGCTGCCGTCCTGGTTGAGCTTGTACACGGCCAGGTCACCACTTCCGTAGTTCGATAAATAAATGAAACGGCCCTTTGGATCAACACTGACATGGCAGGGGCCACGGCCTTGCGACGGCTGCGAGTTCAATGCGGTGAGTTTGCCGGAAGTCTGGTCGATCGCGTAGGCCGAAACAGTGCTATTGCCCTCATTAGCGGCGTAGAGGTACTTTTTATTGGGGTGAAATTCGAGGAAAGAAGGGCTTGTTTTGCTCGTCAATACCTGCAACTCTTTGAAAGAATAGTCACTGCGGTCGAATTCGTAGACATAAATGCCCTCGCCCTTCTGTGTATAAGTGCCGAGGTACAGTATTTCCTTTTTGGGTTTCTGCGCAAAAGCTGTCATAGCCGACAATAAAAGGATGAATGAAAGAATGGTTCGTTTCATGATTCGGGAAAAGGTTGAGATAGATTATAATGCCTTTATTCAAACACCAACGTGCCGAACTTATTGAATTCGTGGAAGCTGCCACCGGTTTTTTGCCAGGAATAATAAGCTGTTTCACTGTCGTAGTCGATGCGGTAGAAATTGCCGCGCCATTTGTCGCCGGGCTTGGGGGCTGCATTGGCAATTGGGTTCATTAATGCGAAAGGAATGAAGAATTCCGCTTTCCAGCCTTCTACGGCCGCCATGCTCTTCTTTTGCCCACCTTGCGCGCTGGTTTCGTGCTGTACCCGGTTGCGATCCGTGTAATGCCAGGGTTTCCAGCCTTGTGCACGGCCTTTGATGTTCGGGACAAGGATCGCCAGCTCGTAGTTCAGCGGCGAAACTTCGTATTCGAGGTAAATGGGCACCGAAATGTCGGGCCAGAGGAATACTTCTACCACATCCTCCTTGAACAGCGCGCCGAAGTCCTCCATAATGGTCGAGGTCAGTTTCTGGTCGGTGCAGTCGAAGAGGAAGTACATCCCCTTGTCGGAGTAAAGGATTTTGACGCGGGTAGGGAGCTGTTTGCCGGGCGCCGGCTGGTTGGGGCCCTTCTGGACGGTGAGGTTGAACCATTGCGCGGCCGACCAGTTGGGTGCGGTGCCTTCGCCGTTAACTTGGAAGTCGGTCGTTTTCCTGACGGTCAGGGAAGAGTCGGGAATAACCTCAGCGGCATGTCCACCGTACATGAGGCCGCATGCGAGCAGTCCCATGAGAACAAATTTTTTCAACATTCATTAAAAAGGGTTAGGATTGGAAAACAGGTTTAGGTGTTGCCAAGTGTGTTCATTTGCAGTCAGATGTGCTGATAATTACCCGGCGATGCAGGTATTCCGGTGCAACAGGCGATGATTTTTTTTCTGGCTGGCAATTTCAAGAGGTTTTTACATTTTACCAAATCATTATTTTTGTAGTGTCAATTATTGATGAAATCTTTCGGCAGGAAAGAAGATATGGTAGCGGAATATTTTAATAATTTAGGTCGTACGTTTTTAACATTGAAAACATTTAACAAAAAACTGTCATGATACGCGAAAGTGGAGAACTGGCCTTTGCTGACATCAGCGAGGCGATTTTAGAACCAGCTGTTTTCCCTGACTACCAAGGGAGCACAAAAAAGACCCGTCCGGTAGCGCAAGATCCTTATGGAGATGATGACGACGAAGATGAGGATTTGGATGAGGAAACCGGCGATGAAAAGGTCATCGACGAGTTTGATGAAGATATAGATGATCGCGAAATAGTTATCGAAGACGGTGACGAACTCCTTAGGAGACTCGACGATTTCGACGATGATGACGACGATTTTTGAGAACCATTTAAGAATTAATACCTGCCTCTGGATCATTTCCAGGGGCGTTTTTATGTGGAACTTATGAGTAATGAAATGCGGGTTGTGACTTATTCACCTAAATTGTTCAATTCCTCACCTTTCCTAATCCATGCGTTCCACCGAATCCAATGTTACACAAAGCATTACGCAGGTAATCGCTGCTTCTTCCTTAGGTACATTAATTGAATGGTATGATTTCTACATTTTCGGCAGCCTGGCGGTCATTATCGGCCAACAGCTCTTCCCGAGCGATGCCGGTGCCTCTGCGCTGATCAACACACTCGCGATCTTTGCTGCGGGTTTCATTGTGCGGCCTTTTGGCGCTTTGGTATTTGGCCGCCTGGGTGACCTTATCGGCCGGAAATATACATTTCTGCTGACCCTCGTGCTGATGGGCGGCTCCACATTCCTGATCGGCCTTATTCCTTCCTATTCCAGCATTGGCTATGCCGCACCCATTCTCGTGCTAATCCTTCGCCTGGTGCAGGGGCTGGCGCTCGGGGGCGAATACGGGGGCGCGGCCACCTATGTAGCCGAGCACGCGCCCGTAGGTAAGCGGGGCTTCTTTACCAGCTGGATCCAGACGACCGCTACGCTGGGCTTGTTCCTTTCATTGGGGGTGATTGTCCTGGCTAAAAACATTCTGGGCGCAAAAAACTTTGCCGACTGGGGCTGGCGCATTCCGTTCCTGGTGTCGATACTGCTCGTGGTCGTGTCTATTTATATCCGGATGAAGATGCATGAGTCGCCGGTTTTCTCCAAACTGAAAGCCGAAGGGAAAGTCTCCGCTAACCCTTTGAAAGAAAGTTTTCAAAAGAAGGCGAATTTCAAGATGGTGCTTGTAGCATTATTTGGTGCCACAATGGGGCAGGGTGTAGTATGGTACACCGGGCAGTTTTACGCGCAATCTTTTCTCGAAAATACCTGCAAGCTCGACTTCAACGAATCGCGGTACATTCTGCTGTGGGCAATCATTTTCGCGACGCCGTTTTTTGTGATTTTTGGTTCGTGGAGTGATAAAGTGGGACGCAAATGGATCATGCTGACCGGTATGGCGCTCGGGGTGATCTGCTACCGGCCGATTTACCAATACTTTCTGGATGCCACGAACGTGAAAGAAATGCAGAAAACCATGCTCCTGAGCGAATCGGAGCCGGTCATCGAGCGCGCGCTGGTACCCGACAAGGCAGACTCCCTGATCACCACCACCGTCACAAAAACCCTCACAAACGGCATGACTTTCAAAGAATCGAAGGTTGAGGTTACCACCGAAGACGTGCTGGCCGAGGTTCCTGGTGTACAAACGGTGATCAAGGACGTGACGCTTTCCACGCAATCGTACATCATGGTGATTGCACTTGTATTCTTCCAGATACTCCTCGTAACGATGGTTTACGGCCCGATCGCCGCATTCCTTGTTGAGCTTTTTCCGACGCAGATCCGCTATACCTCCATGTCGCTGCCTTACCACATCGGGAACGGCGTTTTCGGGGGATTGGTACCGTTCATTGCTACATTAATCGCCTCATTCCAAGGTTCTACGCCGCTTTCGGGGCTTTGGTACCCCATCGGAATAGCAGCATTGTCGTTCGTAATCGGAGCGGTTTACATCGATAACCGCCGCGGTGACAATGTGATGGATTAGCTCTTTTAAAAGGCATTTGACATTTATATAACCAATACAAAATGAGTGGTTTAAAAAAAATACTAGGACTTCTCTGGATCGTACTCGGTCCGGCTATCATTATATTCCTCTTCATGCAGGCAGCCGATAAAATTGCCGCCGCTTCGGAAGGCATCGCCCGCACGAATACGATCCTGCAATGGTCGATCATCATCCTCATTTTCATTCCAATCTGCACCGGGCTGGTGATTTTCGGCTACTACGCCTGGAAAGGTGAGTATGATCATTTGCCGGAGAGTTCGGAAGAGTTGTCATGAGGGGCTAATTTTGAATGAGTGAATGAGTGAATAGTTTCTTTTGTTATTGTTAATATTGAACGTGAGTGGATAGTTACTCACCGGAAACATCCATACATTCAATCATTCATTCACTCATTCATCATGCAAACCGACACCTTCATCCTCTCCGCCGCACGTACGCCTATCGGCAGTTTTGGCGGGGTACTTTCTTCTGTGCATGCCGCAAAGCTCGGTGCGACTGCCATTCAAGGCGCAATTTCTAAATCTGGTATCGATCCCGCTTCGGTAGACGAGGTGCTGATGGGCAATGTTGTTTCCGCTAACCTTGGTCAGGCGCCGGCGCGGCAGGCTGCTATTTATGCAGGACTGCCTGTTTCGGTGATTTGCACGACGGTGAACAAGGTTTGTGCCTCAGGGATGAAGGCAACGGCTTTGGGCGCGCAGGCGATTCAGCTGGGCGACGCGGAAATTGTCGTAGCCGGAGGAATGGAAAATATGTCCCAAATTCCTTATTATTTACCAAAAGCACGTAATGGCTATGCCTACGGCCATGGTGAAATTGTCGACGGGTTGCTAAAAGACGGGCTCACGGATGTTTATGACCAGATCGGTATGGGCGTTTGCGGGGATAAGACAGCCTTGAAATACAACATTTCGCGGGAAGCGCAGGACGAATACGCGATCCGATCCTATCAGCGCTCAGCGGAGGCGACAGTGAATGGCTCGTTCGATAGTGAAATCGTAGCTGTTGAAATCACGTCGGCGAAAGGCGAGATAACCACGGTGCGTGAAGACGAAGAATACAAGCGCGTTAAATTTGAAAAAATACCGACACTGAAACCCGTTTTCTCCAAGGATGGAACAGTTACCGCGGCCAATGCTTCGACGATCAATGACGGCGGCGCTGCGCTGGTGCTGGCTGGCGGCAATGCGGTGAATGCCCGAAAGCTGAAACCCATCGCACGCATTGTCGCCTATGCGGACGCTGAGCAGGAGCCTGCCTGGTTTACGACTACCCCTGTGCTGGCAACGGAAAAAGTGTTGAAAAAAGCCGGATTGAAAATTTCAGACATCGACTATTTCGAAGTAAATGAAGCATTTGCGGTAGTCGCATTGGCCTATATTCAGGCGTTGAACCTGGATGTGGAGAAGGTGAATGTCTTCGGTGGCGCGGTGTCGCTCGGGCATCCGCTGGGAGCGTCCGGCGCGCGCATTATCACGACATTGCTATCCGTTTTAGAGAAAAATAATGGCAAATACGGCCTCGCTGCCATTTGCAACGGCGGGGGAGGAGCTTCTGCTATGATTGTCGAAAGGCTGTAACGGTCAGCGGATCAGGACTTTCAGTCGATTGTAAAAGCCGGTGCTTTTGAAAGTGAAGGTTTTGTGCAGAATGTAGTTGCTGATAAAGCTGAACCCCATCCCGATGACATAACAAACCATTTCGGTCACATTCACTTCCTTTTTGGCGAAGGAGAACTTCACTTTATAAACCTCCATGCCCAGGTAATCGACAAGTACTTTCGAAGATCCGATGGTGAACGCCCAGGTAATGAAAAGGGAAACCATGGATACCATGAGGAATTTTACCATTTCGCGGCGCGTCTGGTTGCTCTTGCGCGCGTCGAAAGCGAAAAGTTTGGTGAGGGTGAACCCCCAGAAAAAACCGATGATGTAGGAAGGAACAATGGAATCGCTCCACGAGATATTAAACCAATCCTGAATAAGACTACTGGAAACTAACTGGATCAAAGCACCGGTACCCGCAACAACAAAATAGGCTATGATATCTTTGGGATTGAAGATCTTGTTCTGCTTGATTTGGGTCACTGGTGTGTTAGTTTGATTGGAACGGCGTACCTGATTGAGGCCCCAATATTAGAAAGAAAATGGTCTGGAAACAAAACAGCACCCCCGATTTCGAGTAAATGGACTTTTGAGAAGCAGGGGTCATTTTACGTCAAGGATGATCGTTATCTTGAATTTATTCCTAAATTCTTTTACTTTAATCCCAATCTCGGCACGGGCCTGAGGCATAACTTTTAACGGAATTATCGGTGAAAAGACTTTCTATCATGGCGGCGATCGCCACTATTGCCGTCGCAACCTTCTCATGCTCCGCAGCATTGCAGCGGCGCTACGACCAACGCCACGGCGTTTCTTCATCGACTTCATCGACCGACCGCTCCTCGCGCGCTCCGGAGGGAACAAGGGATAGTCAAACGGCCGACCCGAATTATCGAAAGGATTACGACCGGGTCGTGGACGGTAATGGTTCGGCAGGAGGTGTTACTACACCCATAAGAGGTAATGCGGGTTATAATCAGCAGCTGCTCAACCAGTATACAGAAATGGACAAGCTTGCGGAAGTGGTTCTGTATGAATTGGATAATCTTGAAAACAAATACAATAACCTGCTCAACGAATACAAAAATGCCAAATCTTCGTCGCGGCAGGTGATGGCCATAGAACTCGACAGGATCAGTGACGACCGGCTGATGCTTTACAAAACTTACACCAACATTTACCGCAATGGCAAATCCGATTGGGCCAATGTGAAACGCGACGTCGATGCTACGCTCCGCGAATACAGGAAGAAAAACTGATTACCAGCCCGCGCCTTTCGTATTGGTTTTAATGCGGCAAACGTAGCCGTCTACCGTCATATATAATGTGGAGCCATCATTCCCCCAGGCGCAATTGGAGGTCAGTTCGCCCATTTCGATGCGGCCGAGCAACTTTCCGGCGGGGCTGATAATGAGCATGCCGCCCGGGCCGGACGACCACAGGTTGCCATCTTTATCAATTTTGAGGCCGTCGGGCAGGCCGGGAACGCCTCTTTTACCCATGGACGTGGCATCGTAAACCAGCTTTCCCTTGCCCGCATTGCCGTTCGCATCGAGCGGGTAAGCCATCCAGATCGACTTCTCGGGGTCGGATTGGGCAACATACAAAGTCTTACTGTCGGGTGAGAACGCGAGGCCGTTCGGGCGGCTGAGGTCGCTCACCTGCATACTCACCTTGCCGTCTTTATGAATGCGGTACACGCCGAATTGCGGGATTTCGCGGGTGGGGTCTTCGTGTTTTTTGGCAAGGCCGTACGGCGGATCGGTGAAGTAGTAATCGCCGTTGCTGTGCTGCACCACGTCGTTGGGGCTGTTGAAGCGCTTGCCTTCGAAATTATCTGCCAGCGTAACTTTTCCACCAATATTTAAAGGCATGGCCGAAATGCGGCGGTCGCCGTGCTCGCAGGAAACGAGGCGGCCTTTGTTGTCGATAATCAGGCCGTTGCTGCCAGGTTCGTCACTGTAAACGCCGCGGCCGGTATAGCCCGATGGTTCGAGAAATATGGAAAGACCTTCCTTCTCATCCCATTTGTAAACCTTGTTCTTCGGAACGTCTGAAAACAGCAGGTAACCGCCGTCTTTAACCCACACCGGCCCTTCCGACCACTCGAATCCCGAAGCTAACACTTCAATTTTAGCGTCTTTGGACAACAATTTTTCGAATGAGGGATCTTCATAGACGATCTTGCCCATCGTAGGGTAGGACTTTTGCGCCATAGCAGTACAGGTCAGAAGGAGGATCAGACAGGTGGAAACAATACCGGATTTCATAGGGAATGCGTTTGCAGTACCGACAACGATTTAGCAATAAAGAACCGGTGCGGTACTTCCCTACTGCTTTTCGCCAGTGCGGGTATTGCCCGCCGGTGCCAGAATGATACTCGAATGTGCGGATAACCGCTTCGTCGTCAGATTCGTCTCATGCAATGGATCAGTCGAGAACAGCACTTGGGTAAACAGCGATTTATCTTCGGGTATTGTTAATTCACTTTCGGTATCTCCGAGATTATGAATGATAACGAGCGACCGGTCGACGTGCGGGCGGAAATAGGCGAGCAGCCGATCGTCCCCCAGGCGCACGGGTTGCAGGTTGGGCGCAAGGATCTGGTTCAGCGCGGGCTCGCTTCTGCGCAGGTGTATGAGTTTTTTGTAATGATTGAAAACAGAATTTAAATCGCCGGTCTGTTCCGAAAGGGGCGCCACTGTTTTCAGGGTTGTAAATTCCGGCGTGATCCAGTTGGTCAATTGCGGATCGTCGGGGTCGGGTGCCCAGAGGAAAGGCTCGCGAATGTAGGGATCTGGCTTTTTCCCCAGCATCCCAATTTCTTCCCCATAGTATAAATAGGGCTGGCCCGGGAGTGTAAGCAGAATACTGGCGGCAAGTTTGATCTTTTCGATATCGCCGCCTACAACGCTCCCTATCCGCTCCTGGTCATGGTTGGTAAGCATAATCGCATTGACAAATAGCGGGTTATATTTTTGGAACAGATTAAAACTCGCCTGTAATTTGTCGATGATCTCCTCATCGCGCCCGGCCAGGAGCATACGTTGCAATGCAAAGCTGAGATCGAAATGAAAAGTAGCATTCAAGTTGCGGAAATAGGGGGCTACCTCTTCGGTTTCGGCCCATACTTCGGCTACTGTAAATGCACCCGGCTTTACTTCTCCCACGATTTTTGAAAAAAACTCCCAGAAACTAGTGCTCTGCTCCTGATCCCATTCGGGGTAAATATGCCTGGCCGCGTCGAGACGAAACCCATCCACACCCACGTCATTCAACCAGAAACGGATAATTTTAGCGATTTCTTCCCGCAATGCCTCCGAATGATAGTTGAGGTCGGGCATGCCTTTGTAAAAAAGGCCGTAATACTTCTCGTCGTCACCGGGGTTCTTGTGCCATGGGTAGACAACCTGCGAATCGTCGGAGGTTTCCCGTTCAGAAATACCAAGGTGATCGATCTGATCTTCGTTCATCCACCAATAGAAGTGCCGGTAGGGATTGTCCTTGCTTTTGCGCGCTTCCTCGAACCACGGATGCAGTGTGCTGGTGTGGTTCACGATGAGGTCGAGGTAAATGGCGATCCCGCGCTCGTGCGCACCCGCGAGCAGACGCTTGAAGTCGACCATCGTGCCATATTCGGGATCGATGGCGTAGTAGTCGGTGACGTCGTATTTGTGGTAGCTTGGTGAAGGATGGATTGGCGTGAGCCAGATCGCCTCGATACCCAGATCGGCCAGGTAATCCAGTTTGGAAATAATGCCGTTCAGGTCGCCGATGCCGTCGCCATTCGAATCGCAGAAAGAACGGACGAATATCTCATAACAAACTTTCGGGATACTGGCTGACCTGTCTGCAAACATAGCGGGGCATTAATGAAAATGCGGTTTCAATAGCTGGTAAACGACCTGGACCGGCAAGCCCATAATCGTGTAGTACGACCCTTCGATTTTCTCTATCCCGACCATCCCTATCCACTCCTGGATGCCATAGGAGCCAGCTTTGTCGAAGGGTTTGTATTGCTCAATATAGTGGTTGATTTCCCAATCTTCCAAGTTTCGGAAATAAACTTCTGCTATATCGGCCACGGTTTGAATTTCACCATCCGACAACAGGCTCACCGCTGTCACAACCTTGTGGCTTCTGCCTGAAAGCATCCGGATCATCCGGAAGGCATCTTCCTGGTCGGCTGGCTTGCCGAGAATGTGGTGGTCGGCGATCACAACCGTGTCCGCCGTCAATACCAGGGATTCGGGGCTGTGGCCACGGAACTGCTCGGCTTTTTCCCGTGAAATATAACCTGCTACCGCTTCTGCGGGTAACTCCGCAGGGTAACTTTCATCGGTGGGAAGCACTTCAACGGCGAATTCAAAGCCAGCTTCGTGTAGTAATTGTTTTCTTCTGGGGGAGTTGGAGGCGAGGATCAGCGGTTTTTTTAAAGGGATCATGTCAGGTGGTTGTCATGGGTAGTCAGGTGTTGTCCTTGGTAGTCAAGTTTTGTAATTGACAATCAGTGACTTAGTTGTGTTTCTCTGTCCTTTGATAAATTTTTTTGAAATATTTTTTACCTGACTGAACTATTTCTTCACCAATAGATGTTTTTACATTAAATGTATATACATCATTATTGCATTTAACCCGATTGACTATGTCTATTGAAACTGATATAAAGCAAAAAAAATTTCGAAGCCCCTTCCAAAAGCTGGCATTAAACCTGGTGTATACCACCAAGTGGCTCGAATATAAGCAGCTGGAATCTTTCAAGGAGCACGACATTACGCCACAACAATATAACGTGCTGAGGATTCTGAGAGGACAGCAGGGCAACCCGATCAAGGTGAGCGATATTACGGAGCGCATGCTCGATAAGAGTTCCAACACGTCCCGGCTTGTGGACAAACTGCTGGCGAAGAACCTTGCCAAGCGGACGTCGTGTGAAAGCGACCGCCGCGCCGTGGATGTCGTCATTACCGAAGAAGGGCTCGACCTGCTGAAAGTGCTGGACCCGTTTATTGAGGATTGGGAAAACCGTTTCAATATTATTTCCGAAGCGGAAGCCGAGCAGATCAGCGCATTGCTCGACAAGCTGCGGGAAAACGAAAATCAAGCTTAGAACACAATTAACACAAATCCATAATTCACTTTAATTTTTAATCAAAACTACAATGAAATCAATTAAATTTTTTGTCGCATCTCTTGCAGTAGCGTTGTTTGTATCTTCTTCTGTTTCAGCAGACAATGGTAAAAAAGCCACCAGCCTGAAAGTGAATCCTGCTAAAAGCGAACTGACCTGGGTGGGTAAAAAAGTTACCGGCGAGCACACAGGTAAAATCACCTTGAAAGAAGGAACGATCACGTTGGACGGCGCTAAATTGACCGGCGGTAAATTCGTTGCCGACCTGAACAGCATTACTTGTACTGATCTTACCGACAAAGAATACAACGGTAAACTGATCGGACACTTGAAATCCGACGATTTCTTCGGCGTTGAAAAACACCCTACTGCAACTTTCGTAGTGACAAAAGCTACTCCAAAAGCAACCGGTGTTTACGATGTAACCGGCGACCTGACGATCAAAGGCATTACCAAACCGGTAACTTTCCCTGTAACCGTTAAAACTACTGCTACTGGTGCGGAAGCGACTGGTACACTCGTTGTTGACCGTTCGAAATACGACATTAAATACAACTCGAAATCATTTTTCGATAACCTCGGCGACAAAATGATCCATGACGATTTCTCTATCGACGTGAAATTGGTTGCTGCAAAATAATTACCCGCAGGCGGTTGCCTGGTATCAACCGTCGGCATTTGTATGACCTGAATGTTAAAAGAACCTGTCTGTATTGGACAGGTTTTTTTTGTGGTCAGGAATTGAAATCGCGGTATTGGGGGAAATCGTCCATGAAATGGATTTGCCCGTTCACAGCCTGGAAGCAATAGTGTGCCATTCCGTTGGTAACTGCCAGGTATTGAGGCTGTAATGTGAAGTTATAACGACTGATCTGCGCGAAAGTGGCGTCTGAAACACTAACGAACGGGGCTTTGCATTCGACCAGCAGGAATGGCAATGCATTGTTGGAAAGCACCATGATATCGGTACGCTTGGCGAGCGTATTGTATTGTAAGCCAGTCTCTATCGCGAAAAGCGATTTGGGATAGCCATAATGCGTGATGAGCAAATGGATGAAATGCTGGCGCACCCATTCTTCGGGAGTGAGCGTTACGAATTTCCTGCGGATGATGTCGAAAATATGCGGTTTCCCGTTTACCTGCTTAACTTTGTAGGCGAATCCGGGAAGGTTCAATGATTCCATGAACGAAGATAATCAACCCCTGTTGCCTTCACCAACAAACCTGCTAATTTCATGACCACCAAAGAACAGATTGTCGAAAACTGGCTCCCACGCTATACGGGTACGCCTGTGGAGGAGTTTGGAAGCTACATCCTGCTGACCAACTTCGGAAATTATGTGACCATGTTCGCCGAAAAGTTCGGGGTGGAAGTACGGGGACAGGGCCGCGCCATGCAAACCGCGACAGCGAAGGATATTACCATTATCAATTTCGGGATGGGTAGCCCTATGGCTGCTACCGTAATGGACTTATTATCCGCCATTAATCCAAAGGCTGTGTTGTTTTTGGGTAAATGTGGTGGTTTGAAGAAAACACAGGTAGGTGACCTGATCCTCCCGATCGCCGCTATCCGTGGCGAAGGTACGAGCGATGACTACATGCCCTCTGAGATTCCGGCATTACCGTCCTTCCGTTTGCAAAGTACCGTTTCGGCCGCCATTAAAAAGCAGAAGCTCGATTACTGGACCGGCACGGTTTATACCACCAACCGCCGCATCTGGGAGCACGACGACAGCTTCAAGGAATACCTGCGGGAAATCCGCGCGATGGCCATCGACATGGAAACCGCTACTATATTCATTGTAGGTTTCGCAAACTCCATTCCGCACGGCGCATTGCTGCTCGTTTCCGACAATCCACTGGTGCCGGAAGGTGTAAAAACCGAGGAAAGCGACAAAAAAGTGACGTCGAGCTATGTGAAACAGCATCTCGAAATCGGCATTGAAGCATTGACCGAACTTGCCCGCTCCGGGGAATCGGTGAAGCATATGCGTTTCGAGAACTGATAACAGTCATGATCGCTGTGGGAACCTGTGGCGGTAGCTTCGGAGTTGTAAAGTTGGCCGGTAGTGAATCCGGTAGCTAATTTTATGGAACAACAGTCATTATACGAGCGCATTGGCGGCGACGCCGCGCTGCGGCAACTCACCGATAAATTCTACGATCAGGTTTTTGAGCATGAGCTCATTTCCCGGCTTTTCAAAACGGACAAAGACCTGATCAAGGAAAAGCAGCGTCTTTTCCTCACCCAATTCCTCGGTGGCCCGCAACTCTACTCCGATGTGTACGGTCATCCCATGATGCGAGCCCGTCACATGCCCCACACCATCACCGAAGACGACGCCGTGGCCTGGCTGCAATGCATGGCATCCGCCGTGAGCGAATTGCCACTCAGCAAAGAGCTGAAAGATGAGTTGTTTGACCGGTTCCCGCGGACGGCGTTTTTTATGGTGAATTCCTGAAAAAGTTTATTCTACAAACCGTTACCCTTTCGATATTCTGACGTCTAAATGATGTTCCATGCCCCGGAACATTGTATTTTAGTAAACAGATTATCCATGAGGGTTTTCGTGAAACGCACACTGCAAAATTTTTGGGAAAAGCGCCCCGATTCGGAAGAGTATCTCCGGAAATGGTATGAGTTGGCGGTTAGGGCCGAATGGAAGTCGTCTGTTGATGTCAAAGAGGTTTTTTGTCATGTGAGTATATTGAAGGATAGTCGCATGGTGTTTAACATCAAAGGCAACAGTTATCGGTTAGTTGCTCGCTTCGAATTTGAGAGGCAGTTTATTTTTATTCGCTTTATCGGAACGCATCAGAAATACGACAAAATCGACGCAAATTTGATTTAATCATGCTTAAACCAATCGAAACAGAAGAGGAATTCGATCAGGCCCTGAAAAGATTTAATGAGGTCTTTGACGCGCCGATCGGTACGCCGGAAGGCGACGAAGCAGGTATGCTTGCTGATCTTATTGAAGCCTACGACAATGAGCATTATCCGATAGAGATACCGAAGCCGGTTGAAGCCGTCAAGGTTGGGGTGGAAAAAGTCTAGGTACCGGCACGTCGGGTCTGTACGCTTATTCGCGAATATCAATGGTTCAGTAATCCCCCCGCGCTTCATGTCGAACAAGAATTCCCTACCTTTGCGGCATGAATTTCAAAGAGCAATTGACACCATACCCCGTCCTGGAAAAAGTTGTCGCGGCAGCGAAGGAGCTGGGTGTGGAGGCATATATAATCGGTGGGTTCGTCAGGGACCTGATACTCAAAAGGAATAGCAAGGATATCGACATTGTTTCCATCGGCAGCGGCATCGAGCTGGCCGAAATGGTGGCCAACAGGCTTGGGCCGGATGTGCATGTGAGTGTTTTTAAGAATTTTGGTACTGCACAAATTCGTCAAGGCGACCTCGAAATTGAGTTTGTAGGCGCCCGGAAGGAGTCCTATCGTTCTGATTCCCGTAAGCCGGCGGTGGAAGACGGCACGTTGGCCGACGACCAGAACCGCCGCGATTTTACCATCAATGCAATGGGTATCAGCCTCAATGCAGGTACTTTTGGCGAGCTGGTCGACCCGTTCGAAGGCATGAGCGATCTTCGTAAAAGGATTATCCGCACCCCGCTCGACCCCGAAATTACTTTTTCCGACGATCCGTTGCGCATGATGCGTGCGATCCGGTTTGCGAGCCAGCTCAACTTCGATATTGAACCTGACACATTCGATGCGATTACTAAAATGAAGGAGCGCATCAGTATTGTGTCGATGGAACGGATTTCCGACGAGTTGAACAAAATCATCCTTTCCAAAACTCCTTCTTACGGTTTCAAACTACTTTATCACGCAGGACTGCTGGCCATTATTTTCCCCGAACTGGTAGAATTGCAGGGCGTAGAGCACATTGAAGGCAAGGGGCATAAGGATAATTTTTATCACACTTTACAGGTGCTGGATAATGTCTGCCAGGTTTCAGATGATCTCTGGCTTCGCTGGGCAGCTATTCTGCACGATATTGCCAAGCCTGCCACCAAGAAGTTCGATAAGCGTAATGGATGGTCGTTCCATAACCACGAGGAGGTGGGTGCGCGGATGGTACCGGTGATTTTCCGCCGGATGAAATTGCCGTTGAACGAGAAAATGCGGTTCGTGAAAAAACTGGTTAGGCTGCATTTGCGCCCGATAGTGCTTTCCAAAGAGGAAATTACCGATTCGGCGATGCGGCGTTTGCTTGTTGAAGCCGGTGAGGATATTGAGGCGCTGATGAACCTGTGCCGGGCGGATATTACCTCCAAAAATCCGGAGAAGGTGAGACGTTTCATCAGTAATTTCAACCTCGTAGAGCAGAAGCTCAAAGACCTGGAAGAGCGCGACAAGCTCCGCAATTTCCAGCCGGTCATTACCGGGGAAATGATCATGGAAGCATTCGGATTGAAGCCTGCACGGGAAGTAGGCATTATCAAGGAAGCGGTGCGCGAAGCGATCCTGGAAGGGATTGTTCCCAACGAATACGGTCCTGCCTTTGAATTCATGATCGGAGAGGGTGAAAAAATGGGTCTTAAGCGTGTGTAAGGCACATTTTTTATAGTAACCACGCCGTTGCCAGCGCATATTTAATATTTTTGCGAACTTTTTAATCTCCTCATAGACACTTTTCATGGAAAACGCTCAATTCAAACGTTTTTTCGGTTCGTTGCTCACCATTTTAGGTATTGCGGTATTGCTTTTCGCATGCGTCGCATTTTTATCGGACAAGCCCGTACTGGGCCTTACTGTTACCAAATGGGAATCGATCGTGCCATTCCTGGTGGGAACGGTATTTCTGCTGACGGGCGTTAACCTGGTCAAAGGCTAGGTGCCCCCGGCTAGGTGCCACTGGCTAGGTGCCCCCGGCTAGGAATCCCTGACGAGCGCAGCGCCTACCATGCATTCCAGGCACCGTCTTGGAGTACAATAATTGTTGAACCACTCAATCAATGCCTGCGAGTCCGCCGCGGTTTTCACGCGCATACCCAGCCTCGCCCACTCTCGGGTAATGCGATTGTCTTCGGCAGGTATCTCCGAAAGCCAGTAGATGGCTTTATCGAGCAGCTCGGGTTGTCGTCTTTGCCTGGAATAGGCGACAAGTAACGGCACTGCGGCATTGACTATCAGCAAGTGGGCGGCATCCGTACCCAGAACCGGCACTTGCGCTCTCGCTTTTTTTGCAAACAGGTAATGTTCCCGCCAATAGGCCGATTGCACGATCCGGAACAGTCCACGTACTTCATCGAAATGGTCGGAAACGACAAACCGGTTCAGAAAACCGCCGGTATTGCATAGTAACCGTGCAAATTGTGCCAGCCGGACCGTAGGAAAACCCGCGGGACGCAACCGGGCATATTTCCATTCGTGTGGTTGCATGATGTCGTCCGCTAACTTATACTTGGCGCTCAGAAACCGGAATTCCTGTTGAAGCTGACGAATATAAATGTCTTCCGAATCCACCGGGATGAGTCCGGAACAGCCAAACAACAATGCTTCGACCTGAATAAGGCGGTCGGTATGCTTGCGGATAATTTTCCAGGGAACAATCCCCGTAAGTCGCTGGAATGGCACATCGTTCAATTTGAACCCAAAATGCCGGCCAAGCCATTGGTAGGCTGTCTGCTCCCAGTCCTGCTGGTTTGTTTCGTTCAAATGCTGAATTTCCAGCGCCTTGCGTTCGAGCCTTTCTAGCAATACCCTATCCAGCATGGAATATTTGCAGATCTGCTCTACGTCACCAAACTGGCGGTTACAGGGAACAGTATCCTTTTCGTCGAGCAGGCAGCGGTACCTTTCCAAGATAGACGCTTTTACCAGCCCGTTCAGCGATAAGGTGGGAACGAATGTGCCATCGCGGCGCATGGCCGGTTGATCATTTTCCCAAACCACATGCAGGATCACACCATCGTAAGCACCGTTTTGCTCGTGGTCATGAAGGCGCCAGTCGGAAGCCTTTACATGGATTTCGACGCTACCCACCCACAGCACGCCGTCGATAGAAACGCGGGCTTCAGAAAAGTCAGGGCCGGCATCGGTATTGCGTTGGCCGGGGCGGAGAATGGACAGCGGCAGATTTTCGTCGGTAGCCAGCTCTTTCTTTTCGAAATACTGGAAGCGCCAGATAAAACTGAGTAAATCTTCATTCATAAACAGCGTAATTAAAATTTTGGCGATTAAGGCGCTTATTTCTTTGCCTAAACCTGATTAGTTTCTGTTCTTTGTACGCTGTTTTTGTTACTTGGTTTCTGTTTGTAGAAGTAAAAAAGTTTTATGCTCCGCCGTCTGCAATTTATTGCGCTCAAAATCTTCCTTGCTTTTTTTGTGATTTCAGTGGTTTGGGTGATTGTTTTGAGGTTTTTACCCGTTTGGGTGACACCTTATATGATTTCCCGGAAGATCGACGCGTTTGCCGATGACGAGGATACCGAGATCCATCATGACTGGGAGCCGTACGAAAACATTTCAAAAGAAGTTGCGCTGGCGGTGGTAGCGTCCGAAGACCAGAATTTTCCTAACCACTGGGGGTTCGACTTCGACCAGATTTACGATGCCATGACAGAGGATCGCAAGCGGGCGCGTGGCGCGAGTACCATTTCGCAGCAGGTCGCCAAAAATGTATTTCTTTGGCACGGCCGCAGTTACATCCGCAAAGGTCTGGAAGCCTATTTCACCGTGCTGATCGAAGTATTGTGGAGTAAGGAGCGTATTCTGGAAGTGTATCTAAATGTAGCTGAAATGGGGAAAATGACTTTTGGTGTCGAAGCGGCCTCGTTGCGATACTACAATAAGTCGGCGAAACGCCTTACACGCTACGAATCCGCGCGCATTGCCGCGGTGCTGCCGAACCCGATCCGCTTCTCGATTAAAAACCCTTCTGCGTATGTGAACAAGCGTACCAACCAGATCGTCCGCCAAATGCGGTATCTGGGCGGGCAGAAGTATCTGGCTGATTTGTAAATTACATTAACTACCCGCGGCTACGGCCGCTCCGCTTCTCTTGACGAACGCGGTGGGCTCTGCTGCCGGCTGGATGGCTGGCTGGCAGGGCGCGATGTTTCCGGACGACTTGGTGTTGGCACTGGCCTGGCGGCAGGTGTCTGCCGCGCCGGACGTTCGATGTTGGGCCTTGTTACTTCCGGACGGGGCGTTGGTGCAGGTCGCGTTACTTCCGGACGGGGTGTTGGTGCAGGTCGCGTTACTTCCGGACGGGGCGTTGGTGCAGGTCGCGTTACTTCCGGACGGGGTGTTGGTGCAGGTCGCGTTACTTCCGGACGGGGTGTGGGCGTAGGCCGCGTTACTTCTGGTCGGGGTGTTGGTGTTGGTCTTGAAACATCCGGTCTCTCTGGGCGCGTCGGTCGCTCGATATCCGGCCGCGTTACTCCCGGGCTAGGATTGACGGGCCGCGACGTGCCGGGTCTGGTGACATCTGGCCGACCGGTACCTGGCCGTGTAACGTCTGGTCGGCCATTATCTGGACGACCTGTTCCCGGACGGCCGCTATTGCCACTTCCGGGCCTCTCCACAGAAGGTCGCGTGTTGCCGTCACCAACTTCCGGCCTGGTAGTGCCTGGCCGGCCCGTCGACGGGCGGGTGATCATCGGGCGACCTGTTTTGTCAAAATTGGGGAGCCTTTCCCGCGTGGTAGGGGCTTTCGGGTTTCGTTTTACAAATAACGCGGAGCCCTGCCGTGCAGACGAGGGACGGGAATAAGTCGCGCGGTAATCGCCTCTTGTGTAGCGCGTACGTACCACTGCTGAGCGTGAGCGGAAGTTGCCGCCGTAATAATGTGTATGCCAAACCGGGTTGCGGTAGCTGGGCCAGCGGCGGAAATGCCCGTTGTAATAGTAATGCCAATGGTAGTGGTAGCCATAGTAATAATGCCAGTAGCGTGGGCGCCAGGAGCGCCAGTACGACGGATAGTAATTCCACCGCCACGGTGACCGCCAGACGACATATCTTGGTACGAAAATAAATTGAACTACCGGCCAGTTTGAAACATAATTGATATTCTGCTGTACAGCGGGCTGAACCTCCCGGTTTCCGCTATAACCGGGATTTGGCGTTTCAGAGACCGTTCCCGACTGTGAATTGGGTTCGATAATATAATCTTTCCCATATAAATCTTCATCGCCTATGAGCTGTATCCATATTTCACCATCGTCCTTCTTTTCGACGTAAAATGCCGCCACGTCCTGATCTTCCGTTTCGCTGACGGCCACTTTCAGGGTGATGGTGTGAAGGTTGCCGTCTACATTGTCTTCCACACGAATGTAATCGATCTGATTATCGCCGTTCAGGTCGAGGTTGTTGATCTCTGAATCTTCCTCATTCAGCTTTCGCTCGAAGCTTTCCAGCGTTTCCGATTCTTGGAAAAGCTTCAAAACCGCATACAGGTTCAGATTATCACCGGGAAGATCGAGTTTTTCGTCTTCGGCCTGGGCGAAGACCTGGTTGCCTGTCCAGAGCATTAATGCGGTCAGGATGATCAGAAGGAGATTTTTCATAGTTTGTTGTTTGAAAGCAATGTAGTGATTCCTGCCTATTTAACCCAAACCCCGTTCAGCATCACCTTGCTAACGTTCCGGGTAGCCTATATGTTCTTAAAGGATCGCCTTTTATCAGGATCAAATCGGCCTGTTTCCCTTTTTCAATACTCCCTAATCGGTCCTCCATGCTGACGAAACATTTAGCAAAGGTGATAAATACCGATAAGTTACCGTTTCCCACCTCAGGCTCAACAAATGATTTTGCTCTGGATCAAAGCTCGGAAATTTGATTTCTACTATATCAGTTATTTAACAAGCATACTATGAAAACAAGAAAAATGTGGCTCAGGCTCTTTGCACTGGCCGTGTTACTGGCGCCGCAGTTAGTACGTGCACAAAATGTGGGGATCAATATTAATGCGGGACAGCTCTCCATTCTGAATGGGCATCAGGGAATTATGGATGTTTACATGTGTAACAATGATCCTGGCGGGCTCTCTACTCCTTCCGATGCGGTTTCCGCGCTCGTCAGTTTCTCGACTAATTTGACGATACTGGGCGTAACGAAGCTGGACGGGACACCTCTGCCGGCTGCTGATTTTGGCATTGTATTTATTGACAACAGCAGCCAGGATAGTCATAATGTAAAAGTCCTTTGTAAAAAGCCACTTGTCGCATTCGATGATTGCGCTGAATTCCGCATTCTGGTGCAGGGAAATGCAGTAGGAACAGGTGCTGTTTCAGGTACTTTGTTGTTTGAGAAATTGCTCCAATCAAATAATCCAAACGATGATAACAGCGCATCCAGCATCCCAGTCATGGTCAATTTGCCGGTTACACTCCGGGATTTTAATGCAGAAAAAGTTGAAAGCAGCGCGGTATTAACCTGGTCTACCAGCGAAGAGACCAACAGCGACCGCTTCGAAGTTCAGCGAAGCACGAAGGGAAAAGAATGGATCCCCATAGAGTCGGTACAATCGGCTGGGGAGAGCACTACCATCCGATCGTATGAAGCCATTGACCGGAACCCTTTGAAAGGCGAAAACCTATATCGTCTGAAAATGATTGACAAGGACAGCAGTACCGCATTCAGCAGCATAAGGAGTGTGAAATTTGATGGTGCATCAGCTTTCGTGTATCCCAATCCGGTAGTAGACTATTTGTATCTGAACGATGATAATTGGGGCACGGTAACACAAGTAACAATTCTTGACAAGACCGGTCGACAGGTATACGTTTCCGGTAAAAAGCCTGAATCTAAAATTGATGTAAGATCGCTTGCTTCCGGCATTTACAACGTCAGGATTAAAAATGCCGATGGTTTGGAAAGCAATTATCGCATTGCGGTGGGTAAATAGTTTATGTTTCACGCATTATTCAACAGTAATAAAATGAAAGCGATTTTACCTTTACTTTTGAGCATCACGCTTCTCGGCTCGTTAGGTGTACATGCTCAGCAATTCTCGCCTACTACTGGAATGCCTTGTGCTAACTGCCATCCAGCAGGTTACTCGATGGTACATACTCCAAGTATTTCGGACGTATGGAGCCCCTCGGGTAGTCAGGTTGATAAATGGAATATTCAGGGGCCTCGTCTACCAGATCCTCCATCTGACTATTCCAAGGGTTTGCCTTTTGGTGGTGGCCAATATTCGTTTGTTACTTTGAAAACATCAGAAGGGGTTTATGACGACAGAGTTTTTTCCAATGTTAGTGGCTTCACGATTGGCCAGACTTATCAGCTTCATTACAGCGTCCTTTCTGCTAGCGTGCATTATGAAGCAGGAAACAACTCGCCCTATGGGGGATCTGGAACAATGGAAATTTTCACTACCGGACCAAATGCAGTAGAGATAGCATCACAAACCACCGACATTGACGCTTTTTCCAGGAATAAATGGATAACAAGAGTAATTACATTTGTGCCAACAAGTTCGGTACTTCAGTTTAAAATGACAGGTACAACGCCAGGGCTGTCGGCAGGATACATCAATTTTTCCATCGATAAATATCCTATTGATTGCATGCTACAAAATGTTCAGGTAGAGATAGGACAAAATACCTTTACCGCATTGTTCCCTACCAATACATTGAATTTATCGACTGTTAGTATTATAGGTGCGACTCCGTCAGCTGCAGAACTAGTTTGGAAGACAGGGCCGAATTCAACAGATCCAACTTTGACGGCAGAGGAAGCTTCCGCCATTCCAGTAGGCAATCTGGATCCTGCTAATTTAAAGTCATACTACGCCTTTTACTACGCTAAGGATTTCAATTGTTATAACGTGTCGGTGTCGGATGCCGAATTGAAGTTCATGTATACGCCCACACAAGTTCCTTTAAAACCTCAAACCAATGTTTTTCTTTCCTGCCCTGCGGTTACGGCCGATTTGACCGCGTTCGAAGAAAACCCCGTCACTCAGGTTCGATGGTTTAATAATAACACGCATTCTGGTCTACCCGTTTTCGATCCCAAAGCAGTCCCGCCGGGCGATTATTATGCATTTTATTATGAATGGCAGACTGGTGCTTACTCTCTAAAACCGGGCCAGGTATCCAACGCTCATGTGCACGTCGAGAGTGCCGTTCCAGCCGGAATACCTGACCTTGGTCCTTTATTAACTATCAATTCATTGATTTTTTCTCAAAACGGCAGTAAGGACTTTGTAGTGAAAATCCAGAATGGCAACGCTGAAAACAGCAATTGTTCAGTCTATTTCAAAGTTTCGAAATTACCGGGTTTTAATATCACGTACAGCACCCAGGCCGGGCAGTCCAATGGCATTAATACCAACAATGATTTTTGGACATTTTCGGAAAACGGCAGTTACATCACCGTAACCTCCAAGACCGGGATTGCGGGAAACGGTTACTCATATATCGGGTTCACGATTACGCGAAATGGCAGTACGCCGGATGATGCAAAACAAAATCTTTCTGTGACGATCCCTATCGCAGGCGGCGGAGGAGAGACTAACATCGGTAACAACCAAACCATCACCGGATTCATTACCACTAGTAATTAACCCGAATCAACCAGATAGCGTCCGCAGTAATGGTCTTAATGCGGACGCTGCGCAAATAATCATTCACACATTTAGATCCCTTTTATGAAAGCTATTCTATTTTCATGCCTCCTCCTTCTTTGTTCGCTGCTTGTAAGCGCGCAGCAGTTTTCTCCGACTACCGGTGTGCCGTGTGCTAATTGTGTGCCGGCTAATTATACTGCAATTGGTACTCCGTTCATATCTGACATTGATCATCCGGGCTTCGATGCGTCGTATAACTGGTACATTTACATGAGTGTGCTCGATAGTCCGCCGTCTACCTATTCACAAGGGTTGCCTGTTGGAGCCGGTAAAAATTCTTTCGTTTCACTTAAGACGTCGCAGGGAGCGGTAAATGACAAGCTTTATCTGGATGTAAGTGGTTTTGATGTCAACAAAACTTATATATTTAGATATAGCGTTTGTGGCGCGGCGCTTTATAAGGGGTCAACTTCTCTGCGATCGCCAGACGCGGAATCTGCAACGATGGAAATTGCTACCGTAGGGCAAAATCCTAATTTCATAATTGCAACGCAAACTACTGATTTCGTTGATCCGTTTGTTCAGCAACATTGGACAAAGAGGGTTATCACTTTCAAACCCGCTTCCTCAACGCTTAGGTTCAGACTTTCAGGTAAAACACCTGGCCAAACGCCTGGCTATGTCCATTTCAGTATCGATAAATACCCTTTTGACTGTCAGCTTCTCAATACGCAGGTTGAATTATCCAGATCGCTTATCGAAACCCCTTTCCCAAATGACAAACTGGATTTGTCGACGGTTGGCATTAAAAGCGCTACTCCACCCACTGCTGAGCTAGTTTGGAAAGCAGGCCCCAATTCAACAGATCCGACCTTGACACCGCAACAAGCAGCGAGTGTTGCGATATCAAATCAGGATCCGGCGAATGTAAAACCTTATTATGCATTTTATTACGCTAAGGATTTCAACTGTTATAGTGCATCGGTATCGCAGGCGGAACTGAAATTCAATTATGTACCTACGCAAGTCCCACTGACGAAAACATCCATCGCAGTTTCATGTGCAGATCCAAAGGGGAATCTGACCTCGGCATTAGAATATCCTGACGATGATTCGAGGGTAGTGTGGTTTAAAACCAACGACCACCAAGGTGAGGTTGTGTACAACGCTACACAAGTGGATCCCGGAGACTATTATGCTTTTTACTACAGTTTATCGAAGGGAGGTTATTCTTTGCCCGCCAATCAGGTTTCAACTAAACAAGTCACGGTCGGAAATCCAATCATGCCCGGCATTCCCGACCTGGGACCAACTATAAGCATCAACTCACTGTTTTTTTTAGCCAATGGTAGTAAAGACTTTACTGTTAAAATACATAATATCAAGGCGGAAAACAGTAATTGCTCCGTCTACTTTAAAGTTTCGAAATTACCGGGTTTTAATATCACATACAGCACCCAGGCAGGGCAATCCAATGGGGTACCTACCAACAATGATTTTTGGACGTTCGTGGAATCTGATAGTTACATCACCGTGACATCCAAATACGGAATTACTGCGAGTAATTACTCTGTCGTAGGCTTCAATATCACGCGAAACGCGGGCACGCCGGCTGGTGCAAAACAAAATCTGTCGATTACAATTCCCCAGCCCGGTGGTGGTGGCGAGACCAATGTAAGTAATAACCAAACTATAACGACATTAACGGCTGATTGATGGGCGTTAGCCGTAATGGTTAGGGAGAGATCCCGAAATGGTTTAGAATATCAAAAAGGGCGATCGTTTCGAAGGTTCAAACGGTCGCCCTTTTGATTGTTATAAATGAAGTCTTTATCAGCGGCCTTGCCGCAGCTCAATAAGAGCTGCGAACGTCATTTCTTAACAATCCCCTTACTTCGCTCTTTCAAAAACCGGTAATTCCGATGATGCGCCAGCGACGGGTCAAGTCTTTCAAATAACCTCCTGTCTTTTAGTGCAAACCAATCAACCTTCAACAAGTACAGGCTGACATATGACCGGGGATGAGCAGTGATAAATTCAGCGGTTGCATCCCAAAGTTTTTCCCGTTCCGCCGCCTGCAGCCCAATCCAATAGCGGACGCTGTCGGGCAGATTTCTTTTCTTAGCGTGAGCCTCCGCGAGTAGGTAACCGTCCAGACGCTTGTCGGAAGGCCGTTGGACGTGGGTCTGGTACTTCTGCCATTCTTCATTGCTCCTGGAATGGCTCACGACCGATTTTGCCAGGTTGCCGGTATCCAGGCGGATTTCCGTGCCTGGGTCAAAGAAGAATGTCAGTGCCCCTTTCTTTTGTGAAACCTGGAATTGGTAGAGGTCCGGAAGCAGATCCGGGTCCATGGTCAAATGCGTTGTGTCGAAGCCGAGTTTGATGGAATGCACTACCGCAGCAAATCCCTTTTCCCTTGTCAGCAAAATGGCGTTTTTATCGTTCCAGGACTTTGGAGCAACGATTTTGATTTTGACGCTTTGCGTTGCAGTAAAAGAAAGGCCGGTTATCGCAATAATCAGGAAACGGAGTATTTGCATTTCGACGAGATAGGCAGATTGGGAACGACTTTACAATTTAATATTAATTTTATCGTAAATGCATTTATGACGTTGGTGGCCGGTTGATGCAAAGAACGCACACACCGCCAGGTGCTTATTTAATCTCCACCTTCACCAACACCGGCTGGTGATCTGATGGATAACGCTGCTCTTTCGAATCAGTTAGTACGCCGTATTTCAGCACATCTACATTTTTGCTTACAAAGATATAATCGATGCGGGTCTTCATTTCTGCGTCGAATTTGAAGCTGTTGAAGGTTCCTTCCGGCCCGTATGGGGCTTGTTTAGTGACATTGTGCGTGTCGTTGAGCAAGCCACTGATCGTTTTCATCTGCTCGGTGTCCGGTGTCGAGTTGAAGTCGCCGGTGAGAATGGCGGTATTGTTTCCTGCGATTTCCTTGATCTTTTTCACCATCAAATGCCCCGACTGTCTGCGGGCTTCCACACCCTGGTGATCGAAATGTACGTTGAAGAAATAGAATTTCTTTTTGGTATTCACATCCTCGAATTGTGCCCATGAGCAAATGCGGTTACAGCATTTTGCATCCCAGCCCAGCCCGGGCTTGTCGGGTGTTTCGCTCAGCCAGAAATCGCCTGATTTGAGCAGTTTGAAACGGGCTTTCTTGTAAAAAATGGCCGAATGCTCGCCGCCTTCTTTCCCATCGTCGCGTCCCTTGCCGTAGTAGGCGAATTCCGGAAGTTCGGCGACGTCTTTCAGCTGGCCCACTAGTGCTTCCTGCACACCGAAAATGTCGAATTCATGGAAACGAACGAGGCCTTTGACATTCTCCTTGCGGTTGGGCCAGGCATTTACGCCGTCGTTGGGGGTGTTGTAGCGGAGGTTGTACGAACCTACATTCATAGTTGCGGTTTTCTGCGCATACGCCGCCGTTGCGAGCGAAACGAATGCCAAAAGGTAAAGGGTAATTTTTTTCATTGGGTATAGAGATGATTAATTAACTATAAAACAAAAGACCCCGAAGGGTCTCCTGTTGTGAAGCCAAAAATATACGATTAATGTTAACCCATGATGAAAATTCAAATCTGCAATATTATTACCAGCCGGGCGTCTGCTTGTAGGCACCGTTGCTGCGTGAGATTTCATCGGGATTCATAGGCCAGGCCATATGTTTGGCCGGGTCGAAGCTGCGTGCCGGCCAGATCACCTGCACTTTGTAAGGCGAGGCCGGGTCAGTTTTGTTATCGTGAATGCGACCGTGAAGCGGCATGTTGATCTTGTCGTAATCGCCCCAGCGTTTCAAGTCGGCGAGGCGGTCTGTCCATTCGCAGGCCAACTCTACGCGGCGCTCATGTTTGAGGTCGGCGAGGGTAGGTACCGCGATCGGCGCCAGACCTACGCGGGCGCGGATTTCGTTCAGCGGCGCTGCTGCTTCCGCATTCTTGTTTTGTTTAATCAATGCTTCCGCTTTGAAGAGCAATATTTCAGCGTATCGCATCAGCGGCAGGTTCAGCCGGGTCGACGGGCCGTCGCCGCTCTGATTGATCATCATGTTGCTGCCCGCATTCTCGTTGCTTCCGTAGCTGTAAGGCTCCATGTATTTGCGGATCTGAAAGCCCGAGAGGCTGTTGGTCGAGAAGTAGGAGCGCTCCTTTCCGAAATAAGTGAATTTATCGCCGAATTTCAGGATCGTCACCTCGCGGCGCGGGTCTTTCGCTTCATACTCGTCATAGAGCTCTTCGGTGGGCTGGAAGTAACCCCAGCCATTGAAAATGCCCCAACCTTTGTTTTCCAAAGATACACCCGGAAAGATGGAACCACCCTGAACGCCCGAGTTTACCGACCAGATGTATTCGCTCGTCCAGTTATTGTCGATCGTGAACACTGCCTGGTAATTGGCGGCTGGTGTTCCTTTACCCGTAATGAGCGCACGTGCACCTTCGTTTTTGATCTTATCGGCCAGGTCGGGGATCAATGCCCATTTGGAAGCATCATATTGTGCCCAATAGGCATATACTTTCACCATATAGCCCAATGCAGCAGCCTTGTGCGCGCGTCCCTGGTCGCCTGCGCCGTAGGTCTGGAACAAGGGAAGCAGGTCGGCGGCTTTTTGCAAATCGCTGATAATCTGCGCGTAGTTATCGGTCACGGAAGGAAGCTGCGGTGGTATCCGCTTGCCAAATTCCACATTTTCAGGGCCGTCGAAGGGAACACCGAGGTCTTTATGGCCCCAGGAGTAGGCAAGCCAGAAATGCGAGAACCCGCGGATAAAATAAGCCTCACCCAATGCGCGGTTTTTTACCGCATCCGACACGCCGGTCGCCGTCGGAATGCCCTGGATCACCTGATTGGCCTTATTCAGCATCCAGTACACATCGTTCCAGCAGTTGGCAATGGAGCCTTCCCGGCCGGTGATGTTGAAGTTCTTGATATTGTCGCTTTCCGCACGTACGCGGCCGGTCACGATGTCGTCGCTGGCATTCTGCATCCAGAACAGGTTCCGGCCCCAGGTATTCTCGTAGCCCATTGGCGCGTACATCGCAGCCACGGCCTTGTTCAGGTCCTCATCACTTTTCCAGAAGAACGCGGTGGTGGGGGAGCCGTTGGGTTTCGTATCTACCCAGCTTTCGGTACATGCGGATGCTCCTATGGCCATTACAATGGCAAGACCCGCATTTTTAATGATATGTTTCATGAGTCAAAGTCTTTGTTTGGTCGAATCTGGGTATTAGAATTTGAGCTTCACACCGGCTGAATACACACGTGCTACCGGATACTGACCGCCGTCGAGGCCGGGAGCGGTATAGCGCCCGTCGATGAGCTGACTGCCGATCTCGGGGTCCATGCCGGAGTATTTGGTGAATGTCAGAAGGTTGTCGCCGCTTACGTACACGCGCAGGTTAGGCTTGCCGGGTTTGCTTTTGAATGTATAACCGATGATCAGGTTCTTCAAACGCAGGTAATTACCGTTTTCAAGATACCAGTCCGAATTGGTCGAGAAATTCTTGTTCGGATCGTTCGCCCTGATCTTGGGAATATCGGAGCCGGTATTGGTTTCCGACCATGCGTCGAGGATTTTGTCCCAACGGTTGTAGCCCTGCTCCGCACCGTTCAATGTTGATTGCTTGAATGCATTGAACAACTTAACACCCCCTACACCCTGGAAGAAGATACTGAAATCAAAGTTTTTCCAGTTAGCATTAGCCGTAATACCGTAAGTAACTTTCGGGAATGCATTGCCCATGTACACGCGGTCTGAGTCGTCGATCTTGCCGTCACCGTTTTCATCCACGAATTTAAGATCACCCGCCTTCGCATTAGGCTGAATGCGGTCGCCTTTGGGCCCCACGTATGCCGCAGCGGCTTCGTCGGTTTGGAAAATACCCGCATTTTTGATTAGCCAATAAGAAAAATAAGGTTGACCGACCGTGGAACGGAATGGGACCAGAATGCTTCTCCATGCATCGCCATGCGTCCATACCGAGTTCGGGTTTTCATCGATGTAATCGACACGGTTTTTGAGGGTAGCAAAGTTACCGCCGATCTCGTAGCCCAATTCGCCGATCTGATCGTGCCAGCTGGCCGCAAATTCAAAACCGGTGTTTCTGATCTTGCCCTGGTTGATATAAGGCGCACCATAGCCGTTAGTATTCGTCCATTCGGTGTCTTGCTGCTTGATCAGGTCGTAGGTCAGTTTGTTAAAGTAATCGGCAGTAATGGTCAGTTTTTCTTTCAGCAAGCTAATATCCAAACCGAAATCCGTCTGCTGCGAAGTTTCCCACGACAGCTCGGGGTTAAACCTTGAATTGACGTACAAACCATTGCTGATAGGCGCTCCGTTACCAACCTGGTAGGTGTTATTGGGCGTCAGGTTAGGATAGCCATAATATCTTCCGATGGAGCCGATGTTGCCGATGCGGCCCCAGCTTGCACGGAGTTTGAAAAGATCAACTCCTTTTACATTGAAGAAAGGCTCGGAACTCAGTTTCCAGGCACCTGTGAAACCCGGATAGCCTTTGGCGCGGAAGCCCTCGGCGAGGCGGCCGGCAATGTCGTAGCGATAGCTGGCGGTCACAAAGTAGCGGTCGGCCCAGCTGTACGACAGACGGCCTACATACGAGGCATTGCGGTCTTTCCACTCGTCGTCACCCGGCCGGTTCTGGTCAAAAATGGATGCATTTACAAAGAATTGAGCCCAGTCGGCTTCATTTTCGAAACCTTTTGCGGCAATGTTGAAATTGCGGTTACCATTTTCCTGCGCGGTCATGGAAGCCATTGCGCCTAAGTTGTGACGGCCGAATACGCGGGAGTAGTTGGCCGTATTTTCCCAAATCCAGTGATAGCCACGGTCGGTAGAGTAGGAGAGGGTATTTTGGTTGTTCGGCTTACCCGGCTCTGTTCTTTTTGGCTCGAAACTCTTTCTGAGCGAGCTGTTCTGGCGGTAGCTGAAACGGGTCAGGAAGCTCAATCCGGGAATAATATCGGAATAACCCAGCTCGGTAACCGACTGCATATCGTTGCTTTTGTTGTAGGGCCTGTTGCGAAGCAGTGTACCTACGGGGCTGATCGCATCACCGTGGATACCCAGGTACTGCGAGTCGCGCGGGCCTACACCGCCAAAGGTACCGTCATCATAATAAGCTGTGGCCGAGCGTGGCATGTAAATGGCCGAAAGTACCGTTCCGCTGTAACCGCTCGTCGTTTCGGTCCCGCGGTTATCATTGTTATTGTAAAAAAGCTCCTGACGTAGTTTGAGCTTATCCGTGAACTTGTACATCGCATTGAAACGCACCGACAAATTCTGAGCGTAAGTGTTGATCAGCGTGCCCTCGTCGCGCTCGTAGCGGCCCTGCAAAAGCGTCGAAAACTTGTCGGTACCGGCATTGAAACTGATATTATGGCGCTGAATAAGGCCGGTGCGGAAGATTTCGTCGATCCAGTCGGTGCGGGTGACTTGCGCGTAGGGGTTCTTGGTAGCATCCCAGCCGTCGAGCGGGGCAAGGCCGGCATTGGTGTAGGCCAGGTTGGAAACCTTGGCTTCGTCCGCCGCGGTAAGCGACTGCGGCAGTTTCCAGGCTTGTTTCATACCCATAAAACCACTGTATTCGATGCTCGGCTTGCCTTGTGACGCCTGGCGTGTGGTGATGAGGATTACGCCGGCCGAACCGGAGAATGCACCGTAAATAGCTGCCGAAGCCGCATCTTTCAGAACCGTAATGGATTCGATATCAGCCGGGTTGTAAGGTGCATTAGGCACGCCATCTACCACGTAGAGCACGCTTTCACCCCCGCGCGAGCCGGTACCGCGAATGGTAATGTTGGGCGTTTGGTTGGGATGCCCGCCATTGCTGACAGCCGTCACACCAGCCACTTTGCCCTGGATCATGCTGCCGACATTCAATACCGGCCGGTTTTTGATCTGGTCCATATCGGGAACGGTCGCAACAGAGGCAGATAAATCGGCCTTTTTTACTGTACCATAACCAATTACCACCACTTCCTGCAACGATTTGGTATCCGATAAAAGTGTCACTTCCAACTCGGACTGATTTCCAACATTCACTTCCTGCGCGAGGTAGCCTACGAAGCTGAAAACAAGCTGAGCATCGCCATTGGGGATTTCTATTTCAAATGTCCCGTTCGCTTCGGTGGAGGTGCCGTGCTGGGTGCCCTTTACCACCACACTTACGCCCGGCAGCGGCTCCTTTGTGTCTCCGGCAATGACTTTCCCGCGAATTACCCGCTCGATGAGGTCCTCTTCGCCGGATATTTCGAGCAGGCTCGTGTCGTTTATGCCCGAGGTTTTGCTTGGCTTCCGGTTCAGGATAATGTAATCTTTGGAAACCGAATAGCGGATATTCAACGGTGCCAGCAACTGGTCGAGCACGGTGGATAGCCGCTGGTTTTCAGCCGTAACGGTCACTTTCTGGTTTCGTACGAGCGAGGGCACGTACGAGAACCGGACGCCGGTCGACTTTTCGAGGCTTGTGAGCACCTGGCGCAGTTCCTGGCGCTCGGCTTTCAGGGTCACGGAGCGTTGCAGCAGTTCTTGTGCGAGCCCGTTACTGGCGAGCGACAAGCTGCTGAACAGCAGGGTCAGTATGAACGGTATGCATGCAATTTTCATCACAGTCACCAGATACGTTAGTGGTCGACTACTTTTTTTCATAAATTCGAATGGTTTTGATGAATTCTGGACAAAGCCCTCCCGCGCTCCGATTTTGACGGAACTGTCCTTCTGTTGAAATGAACCGGGAGAAATCAGGCCGGTAATGCTGCAATCATTGCCGGCTTTTTAATGAATCTGGGTCAAGATTTTGCCATAGGGAGAAGGGTGGTTTGGGTTGAAAGGAAAACTTGAATTATTCGCAGCCCTGCCCCGTGATAACGACCTGTCCGTCGGTTACCTGGTAGCTTGCTTCGATGGTAGAGCAGATTATTCCTAACTTATCAAAGAATGGCTCGTCGCGCAGCGCAACACTCAGAGAGCAGTTTCCGAGCCGTACGGAGTCGTATAAAATGGGTATTCCGTAGGTTTCCTGCATGAGCCTGAATACTTCCGCAACCGGCTGGTTGTCAAATGTAAAGTCGGGCTTTGCAACGGCGTGCGCGATGGCCACCGGGTTTTCGGTGATGCTGCGTTCCAGAACCGGCCGTTCGGCGGTAAATACCACCTGCTGATTGGGCGTCAGCAGCATAACGGTGCCCGGCATATCGATGCCCGGCACGCCCAACTCATTTCCGGCGAGGTCTTTTGCCTGCATTACCGCCACTTTCCCTGTGCGAACGATCACTTCTACGCGCTCCGAAGAAGATTTAATGGTAAAACTCGTTCCAACTACTCGTGTGACGAGGTCATTGGCATACACAAAGAAAGGATTCGCCTTGTCTTTCCGGACTTCGAAAAATGCTTCTCCCGAGAGAAATACCTCTCTTTTATGATTTTGAACAAAAACCGGTGCATAGCTTACCGACGCATTGGGCATCAGCTGTATTTCACTGCCATCCGGCAGGCTTACCTTCATCGGTTTTTTGCCGCTGTTGGAGATTTCTTTCAACGGGACAGGGGATGCGGAGACGTAGCGTTTATACGTGTAGTCGCTTTTTTGAAATGCGTTATTACCGGAAATCAACCAGCCAAGCCCCACCAGCATAAGCACCGCCGCCGCGGCATACCACCAACGGAGCTGGACAATGCCGGTTTTCCGGGCGGGTATTGTTCTTACGGATTCGTTCAGTATACGGTTCACCTCGTGATCGAGCTCTTCGTGTGTGAGGTCGCTGGGGTGCTTTTCCCAGGTAAGGATCAGTTCGGCTGCCTGGTCCATCAGCAGCGCCTTTTCGGGGAATTCCGAACGGAGTTTGGCCCAAAAAAAGTCATTTCGCGGCTGGCCGTTTTTTACCCACACCCTGAAATCGTCATCAGTCAGGAAATCTTCCAGGTTGTAGTGGTAAAATGGATGCATCGGTTTGAGGTGAATGTGTTCTAATAGTATAATCCTCCGCGACCGTCAGGATCATGGAAGAATGAAGAAAAAATTTAAAAAATTTTGGATTAGTGCCCTCCCGTGAGAAAAATCAGGAGCAGGCTTACGACCAGAAGCCATTTTTCACGGAACATTTTCAGGCTCTCATACAGGAGATTAGCCGTAGCCGGGCGCGAAATGTTGAGGATTTCGGCAATGCGCTCATTGGAAAGGTCCTGGTAAAATTTCAGGTGGATGATTTCCTGCTGCCGGGGCGTAAGCGACTGGATAATATGCTGAATGCGGGATAGCTTTTCCGCGGCGAATTCGGTGAGAATCAGCTCGCTTTCAATGGAGTTGGCCGTTTCGTGGAAATCCTCGGGCGTGTGTTCCAATGCAAGGAATACTTCCGGCCGGGCTTCGAGCCGGTTACTGTTCTTGAATATGCGGTTGCGGAGGCTGGTAAGCAGGTAGGGCTTGATCTGGTCGGTCTTGCCGAGTGACTCCCTGCGTTCCCACAAATGAAGAAAAAGATCGTGGACAAGGTCTTTGAGAATGTCGCGGTCGCTCACAAAACGCCTTCCATAATCGAACAACGGTCGGTAGTAGTTGCGCAAAAGTTGCTCGAAGGCAAGCGGGTCGCCTTCCCTGAACTTCTGCCAAAGTACCGAGTCCTGTTCCACGAAAAATGGGTTACGTCAGGAGCAAATGTACCATTTTTCTTTGTGGGCAAAAATCCGGTTTGAGCAGCGGCAATTATTTAATGTTGGGTTAATATTTTAAATAACCGGAGGTGTAAAAAATACGGCAGCAAACCGGTTGATTTACTGCCGTATGGCTTGGCTATTTGTTCTTCTTAGGAATCAGGAACTTGCCTACGAGCTCGCCGTCATCGCGGATCATTTTCAGGTCCAGCTGCTTACGGGTAGCGTGAAGTTTAATGAGCGTTCGCTTGCCTTCGAGCGGCCCGCCACCGATCACGATCGGCCAGTTATGGTCCGCATCGGGCTCGTGCGTCATGTACCTGTGTGTATGCCCGGAAATTTGCAGGTCAATTTTAGCTTTATTTAAAACCGGCCCGAACAGTGCCCGCCCATGTAGGGTACCATGCCAATCACCCGAGTGGTAGGGTGAAATGTGGATCAAAAGCACGCGGAAATCGGCCTTTTTGAACTCTGGTGATTCGATTTCCCTTTCCAGCCATTTCTTCTGCACCTCGCGGTAGCGGTCAAATGCCGACAGACCGCCGTATTCAACGCTATCGTCGGTCTTGTCCTCGCCCGAATCGAGCACGATGAAATGGACCGGCCCGCGTGTGAAAGAGAAATAATATTTATTGTCAGGATAGGCGTAATACTCCGGGATGTGCCGCGAAAAGCTACCCCGGCATTCATGGTTGCCCTGGGTGAGCAGGAACGGGAATTCCGTCGCGAAAATGTCCACCGACGGTTTAATCAAATGATCCACCATTTGCTGCTCTTCGGTTACCCAGTCGAAACAGTCGCCGTTGAAAACCACGAAATCGTAGTCTTTGGTATTACCGGTGTAGCCGTGGCGGTACAGCAGCTGCGGGATGATCTGCGGGCGGTCGTGAATATCATTGAATACAACCATTTTGAACTCATCCTCATTTTGTCCCCAGGTTTTGAAACCGTATAATGGGCTGGCAATGGTTTCACCAAATTCCACTTTCGAGCCTTTATAACCCAGCACTTCCGTGGACACGATCTTGTATTTGTGCTCAGTGCCCGGCGTAAGGTTCGTCAATGTGATCTTATTGATCCGGTTGTTTGCCTCAATGAGCCCATTGTTGTAGCCGAATTCGCGCTTGCTGGTGTAGGTACCCGCACCGTACTCGACCCAGCTGAAACAGTTTTTATGGGTGATCCACATGATGGTGACCTCATCGGAACCCATATTCTGTAAATAGGGGCCGGCCACGAAATGGTTTTTATCGTCAGCGACGGGCGGCGCATCCGCTGCATTGGCAACCTGCGAACCGGCTAGCGGCAGCAGGCTCAGCGCCCCGATCCGAGACATTTTTTCAAGAAACGACCTTCTGTCTGAAAGCATAAAAATTAAGGGTTAGGAATAGTCGGTAAATGCATTACTCCCAATTAGGGTTTTGCGTCAGGTTGGTGTTCAACAGGCGCTCCTGCTTGGGAATCGGGTAAAGGTAATCCCGGTTTTCGATGAATTTCTTGGTAATATGGCCGTTCACGACGATGTTGCCGCCCTTCGCGCCATTTTCCAGCGACACATCGCTGCCCAGTTTCAAAAGCTGCGCGCCTTTAATATCGGGCTTGGTACCTTCGTAGATCACAACGTCAATGGTCCCGCTTTTGTCGAGATCATACTGGCCGGGACCGGGGAAGTACATGCCTTTGTATTGTTTGGTCAAAGCCTGCCCTTCTTTCCAGCGAATAATATCATCCCAGCGGAAGAAATTCTCCATCACCAGTTCAATGCGGCGTTCACGACGGATTTCGAGGATCACACCCAGGTTCTTACCGCTGATCTGCGTGTATTGTGCGGCCTGGTAAGGGTCCGGCTTGGCATTGGCCTGGTCCATGTTGATATTCGGCATGCCTACGCGGTCGCGGGTGAGCTTGGTGGAAATATCGAGATCGGCCTGGGTCAGGTTGCCTTTTTCGGCTTTGGCTTCGGCGTAATTCAGGAGTACTTCGGCGTAGCGGAAAACCGGCATGTCGGTAATGTCCTTCGAGAATGTATCCCATTTGGGTGCCGACACGAATTTGATGAGCTGGTAGCCCGTTACAGTGGCGCCAAACTCCGGTACCAGTTGAGCCGTTTCGCCTATGCGCGTGTACCCCGGCGTGCGGATCGTCTGCGCAAGGCGCGGATCGCGGTTTTGAACTTCATCATAGAACTGCATGGTTTCGTAACCCTTCACATCGGTAAACCGTGAGCCGTCGGCCATCAGATAGCTGTTCACCAATTTCTTTTCCAGGCCCGGGCGGCCATAGGAAGCCGTCATGGTGTAGTAGTTCAGGTTATGGTAAACCTGCAATTCATCGCTGAAATCGCGGGCAAGGATCACCTCGTCGGGGATCGCATTGTCGGATGAGAACAGCTTCATGTAGGCGGTCGCCGGCGTGGCCTTGTAAATAGAATAGCCGCTGTTTTTCATCAGGTCTTCCGAAGCGGAAATACATGCGTCGAGAAACTTGTCGGCATTGGGCAGGTTGTATTCCGGGTGGTATTTGCGGAACGTGCCTTCAAACAAGCCGATACGCGATTTCAATGCCAATGCGGTGAATTTGGTAATGGTGGTCACCTGGCGGCTGGCGTCCAGGTTGGCGATCGCGTAGTCGATATCGGCCATGACGGAGTCCATCACGAGGGTGCGCGGGTCGCGGGCTTTGGTAAGCAACGCCTGGTCTTCAAGCTCGATGGTGGTCGAGTACCACGGCACATCGCCAAAGCGTTTGACCATTCCAAAATAGAAATAGGCGCGGAAGAAACGGGCGAGGCCATTGTATTTGGCTACGGCCTTTTTATCGGGGCATTTGCCGGAATTGGCAAGGAAATAATTGATACTCCGCAAATTACCCCAGCCCCAGCCACCGCCGCTCGTAGGCACCACGCGGGTGCCTTGCAACTCGTCGCGCAAGCTCGTTTTAATCACATTATCTACATCCTCATTGTAGATATCTTCGGCGGACGGCAATGCATTGTAAAAGGAATTGGTATAAAGCAAAAGGTCGTTTTCAGTATTGAAAAACGTCTCCGGCGAGATCGCATCCTGCGGGAGCTGGTCCAGGTCGCAAGCCACCAGGCCGAGTGAAATGGCTATTATGCTAAGTATTTTTTTCATCGGAATTAGAATGTAAGGTTGAGACCGGCTGAAATCGTTTTCGACAATGGATAAGTACGTCCATTGGTTCCGTCGCCGTCGAACTGCTCAGGATCGATGTATTTCGAGCGTAGCGGGGTGTAGGTCAGCAGGTTTTCGCCGCTGATGTAGATCCTCGCCCTCGGAATGCGTACCAGCTTGCTGATGCGCTCCGGAACCGTGTAGCCGATCACGACGTTTTTCAGGCGTAGGTAACCTACGTTTTGAATGTAACGGTCGTTGGTCGAGCGGAGGTCGCCACCGTCGTTAAGGGCCGTGTAGCCGCGCAACACCGGGAAATAGGCATTCGGGTTTTCGGGCGTCCAGATATCGCTTCCGAAATCTTTCGGGATAAATGAGTAGTAGGGACGTGAATAGGGGCCCCAGAACTTATCCGCATTGTTGCCCGGATACCAGTTCCGGCGAAGGATACCCTGTGCCAATGCCGATATATCGAAGCCGTTCCATGAAGCGCCAAGGTTCAAGCCGTAGCGAAAGCGTACGCGGTTGTTGCCCACAATCTTCATATCGCCCGGGTCTGCGAGCGTGTTGGAGCCGTTGTTGATTTTGCCGTCACCATTCAGGTCCACGAAACGCAGGTCACCGGCTTGCAGCTTGCTCCATTCGCCCGGGGCGCTCAGGCGCTGCTTGTTGACGAACGATTGGTCGATCTTGAATGCCTGCGCTTCTTCGTTGCTCTGGAACATTCCGTCAATGGAGTACCCCCACATTTCACCGATCGTCTGGCCTACGTAAGGGCTCGAAAGCACTTTGTTGGGGTTGTCGTATTTGGTGATTTTGGATTTAGAATCCGAAACAATGAAGGATACATTATACGAGAGTGGCTTGCCGGCCAGTTTAACCATATCTGCCCAGGCAATGGACAATTCAAATCCCTTTGTTTGCAAATCACCCGCATTCTGGGTTGGAACCGTCGCGCCGTAAACCGATGGAAGAACCTGTCCGGGGATCAGCATATCCGTGGTTTTACGAATGTAGCCGTCGAATGAAACGTTCAGGCGGTTTTTCAGCAAAGTCGCGTCGATACCGATATTGGAAGTGGTGGCCGATTCCCAGGTCAATCCTGCTGAAATAGGTGCCGGACTGCTCACATATTGTAATTTCTGGCCGTTGGTGATCCAGGTCGATTGCGCCGTAGGCATCATCGGCACATAAGGGTAGAAGCTGGCCGAGCTAGGGTTGTTATTAAAGTTCGGAGGCAGCTGGTTGCCCAGGGTTCCATAAGAAGCGCGGAGTTTCAGGTTATTCACCACATTACGGACCGGTTCGAAGAAGTTTTCTTCGCTCAGGCGCCATCCTGCCGACACCGACGGGAAGAACCCGAAACGCTTGCTCTCGCCGAACCGCGAGGTGCCGTCGTAGCGACCGTTCACTTCGAGCAGGTATTTGCCCTCGTAATCGTAATTGGCGCGGAAGAATGCACCGAAAAGCTCATACTGGTAGGCACCGCCGCCTGAGAGCTGCTCGCCCGTACCGAGGTTCAGGTCGTTGAGGCTTTCCGAAAGCAGATTTTTACGCGAACCGGCCAATACCTGATGCTTACGTGTTTCGTAGTTGATACCCGCTGTCGCACTCACATAGTGTTTGCCGAAAGTATGGTTGTATGCCGAGAACACGTTCACCACATTCTGCGGATCGAACCAGAAAGTTTTCTTTAACTGGTCGGTGTTGTAGTTGGGCACGGTGGTGAGAATGCCCGGCTGGATAGAGTAGGTCGCCACCGCCGAACGGTACCAGTCGTCGGTAATGTAGAACGAATAGGAGTGGTTCGCGGTAAGGTTCCAGTTCTTGGCCAGATTCATCTCTACAGTGTTAATGGTCGTTAGCTCGTGCACTTTCTGCTCGCCGCCTGCTACTCCTTTCAAAAGGTTGGCAAACAAACCGTCACCGATCGAATAGTTGTTTTTCAAGGTGTTGTAGGTAGGCGTGCCATCGGGGTTGCGCGGCGCGTAAATAGGCAACGCGTGCACGGTGATGGCCACGAAGTTGGCATTGGCGCCGCCTTCGAGACCCGGATATTTGTATTTCGAATCGAAATACATGGTATTGTTGCTCACTTTCAGCCAGGGCGTCAGCTGCGCGTTGATCTTGCTGCGCAGGGTATAGGAAGTGAATTTGTCGGTGTTGATCCGCATGATCCCGTCCTTTTCATACACCGAACCGGAGAGGAAATAGTTGATCTTGTCGGTCCCGCCGGAAAGGTTCAGGTTATGCTGGCGCGACGGCTGGCTCATGTTGAATATCGTATTCCACCAGTCGTAGTTACCATAATAGTTGTAAATGTCTTTGCCATTCACATTCTTGGTAACGACCCACGGGCGCGCAGGATTTTCGGTTTTGTCGTAACGACGCGCTTCGATTTCCTTGTAATCCTCCTCCGAATAGCGGGTATAGCTGTTACCGGTCGCGCGGGTAAAGGCCTCATCATTTATTTTTACATAATCATAACCATTGGTCATGAAATCGGTGTTGATGGTCGGTTTCGACCAGCCGAAGTTGTTGCTGTAAGACACGGTAGTCTTGCCGTTTTTCGCGGTTTTGGTGGTAACCAATATCACCCCGAAAGCGCCGCGGGCACCATAAATGGCCGAAGCGGCCGCATCTTTCAATACCGAAACGGACTCGACGTCACCGGGGTTAATGCGGTTGATGTCACCGGGGATACCGTCGATCAGCACGAGCGGCGAGCCACCGTTAACCGACGTCTCCCCACGTACGTTCAAAGAACCTCCCTTGCCCGGCTGGCCTGTGCTGAACGAAATGTTCAGGTTAGGTACCATCCCTTGCAGGATCTGCGACATGTTGTTCAAAGGTCTGTTTTCCAGGTCTTTGGATTGCACCTGAGAAACCGCGCCGGTCAGGTTTACGCGTTTCTGCGTTCCATAACCAACCACAACAAGCTCCGATAACGCCTTATTATCAGCCTGCAAAGTCACATTGATTTCCGTGCGGTTACCCACCACGATTTCCTGCGAAACATAGCCCACAAAGCTGAAAACCAGTGCCGATTCTACATTCGGCACGGTGAGTTCGAACTTTCCGTTGCCATCGGTGGTTGTACCCTGCGAAGTTCCCTTCACAACGATGCTCACACCCGGTAGCCTACCCTGCCCGTCCGACGAGCTGACAGTCCCGCGCACCTGGATTTCGGTGGGCAATACATATTGATGCAATTTTTCTTCCAGTTCGGGGATCACCGATTCTTCCCGGCTGACGCGCGTCTTCGCGAGCACGATCTGGTTATTGATTACTTTATAATTAATTCCTCGGGGCGCCAGCAACTGGTCCAGAATCCTGGAAAGCTTCTGGTTCTTCACATCGATGGTCACGTTTTCCTTCACAGAAACCCGGCTGCTGTACACAAAGCGGGTATTGGCACGGGTCTGGATCTCATTCAGGGCCTGTTTGAGCGAAACATTGCGGAGCGTGAGCGTCATGTCTTTGCTCAGCACTGACTGGGCCGCAGTTTCCTTCGCATAACTGCCGGCTGCGAGCGAGACGGCAAGAATCCATTGAAGCAGTCCAATGCGCATAATTTTTCGCCAGTCGACCGGCTTGTTACGTACTGTTTTTTGCATAATTTTGATTGTCTGATGGTTAGGCACTGTTGGATAAAACATCCTTTTGAAACGGTGGTACGAAGAAAAAGGATGGCACTGGGGCCGGGTAGTGGTGGTACACTTCCGGCCTTTTTTACGGTGGTACGGACGGGTTCATAAGTTTGTGGGCGTATTAGAGGTTAGTCACATGGTTCTCCGTTTATAGTAATGTGATTATCTGAAATGGTGTAGGTTACATCGAGCGAGGTACAGAGGATTTCAAGAATGTTGGGGAAAGTCTGCGACTCGAAGTTGGCCGTGAGGCCGCACTTGGCAAGGCCGGGATTCGTCAGTGAAATCGATACGTTGAAGCGTTTTTCGAGCTGTTCGATCACTTTTTTGAGTGGTGTTTCTTCAAATACAATGGTAACCGGCTCGTAAATCTCTTTTTTGGCCGGCAGCGGCGATGTTTTTGAAATAAGACGTTTTGAATCCAGTTCAAACAATGCCTGCTGCTGTGGTTTCAGGACCACTTCCTGTTTGTCCAGTTTTTTGTCGTATGCGGTCACCTGCACGCTACCCGTCACGACATCCACCTGAAATTTTTTCTGACTTTCGATCGCCTTCACGTTGAAGCTCGTTCCCAGCACCCGAATAATCATATCCCCGCTTTTGATATTGAAGGGGTGCGCCTTGTCTTTTTTGACATCGAAAAAACCTTCTCCTGAAAACTCAACAAACCGCTTGTTGGTGGCAAATGCGGTATGATACATAATGGTGGATTTTGGATGCATGGTCACGACGCTGCCATCCGGAAGCTTGTGCCGGACGACCTGTTTGCCGGTATTTTTGAAAGTGGTTACAGGCAATGCTTTTGACGGATCCGATTTCGCCCCTTTGACAGTAACCTCCGGTAATTGTACAGTTTTAAGGTTTCCGGCAAAGAAAATACCCAAAGCAACGAGTATAGAGGCTGCAATTCCCGCCAGCCAGTGCCAGGGTAACCGGTGTACCGGCCGTTCTTCTACCATATTCAGTTCCCGCCGGATGTTCCCGAATACCTCCTGTCGTATTTCATCCTGTTCGGTATCGGGCAGATGGTCCAGATAGCGCGGCTCTCCCTGCAGCGAAGCATACCATGCTTCGACCATTTCTTTTTCTGCGTCGGTGCATTCACCGGACAGGTATTTTTCGAGTAATGCGGGCGGAATACCGTTTGGCTTCATGGGATCGGGGATGTTATCAACCCAGAAGTCGCGCGCGGGAAAGGTAACCCTTAGTGGTTTTTGAGATTTTTTTTAAAAAGAAGAAAAAAGGACCAGAGCGCAGATCATATGCTCTTTCAAATGTTCTTTGAGAATGCGTAATGCCTTCGTAATGTGCTGTTCGACAGTCTTTTCAGAAATGTTCAGCGCTTCGCCAATTTGTTTGTTGGAAAGACCCCGGCGGCTCATCGTGAAAACTTCGTGGCATTTAGGGGGGAGTAAATGGAGACCTTTCTCGTAGCGGTTTTGCAGATCAGAGGCCAGGGTAGGCTGATCGGCGAAATCGGAAGTTTCGGCATGGTGGATTTCCCACTGGCCGTAATGGTGCTGGCGGGTGTATTCTTTGCGGTAGAAAGATATGATGAGTCGTTTGGCAATCGTAAACAGGAACGACCGGCCGCATTGAACCTGGTTTTGGCGGCGTTGCTGCCAGATATTTACAAAAAGCTCCTGGACAATCTCTTGCGCCGCAAACCGGTCGTTGACCTTCGAGTAAGCGTAATTGAACAGGCTTTTGAAATAGCGGTCATATAGCTCCGCAAAGGCCAGCTCATCGTCCTGCTCACTGATCAACGCAAGGATATTTTCATCGGAACAGGTAGCGTAGAAGTTGTTCATCATGAAGATAGCCTTTTAATAATCTGATATTCTCGCTGAGAAGCGGAACAAAATTCGTACTTAAATTTGTGACTTAACTCTTTAAACAGATTAAGTATTATCACTCTTTTTTTTACTTTCTTAACATAAATTTAACATTTTCCGGGATATGCGTGGGAATGTTTTTTGTAGCTAATTAAATGAATAACTATCCTCAGGCCTCACGGATCCTCGTGGCCATCGACTGCATTATTTTCGGATTTGACGGCAAGGATATCAAGCTGCTGCTGATTAAGAGGAATTTCGAACCCGAAAAAGGTAAATGGTCGCTGATGGGCGGCTTTCTGAACGTCGACGAAGACCTGACCGACGGCGCGGCGCGTATCCTATATAATCTTACCGGTCTCGAAGATATTTACGTGGAACAGCTCGAAACGTTCGGTAAAGCGAATCGTGACCCCGGCGAGCGGACGGTTTCCGTCGTATTTTTTGCATTGATCAAAATCGATGACCATGATTCGGAGGCTGTCAAAAGCCATAATGCCTCCTGGATCACACTCGACGCGCGTCCGAAACTTATTTTCGACCATGAACAAATGGTGTTACGCGCCATCGAACACCTCAAATACAACGCGGCCTTGCACCCGATCGGCTTCGAGCTCTTGCCCGAACGCTTCACGATCCCACAATTGCAGAAGCTTTACGAAGCCATTTACACCATACCGATCGACCGCCGGAATTTCAGTCGCAAGCTTCTTTCCACGGGCCTGCTCATCGATACCGGCCAGAAAAACAACAACAGCGCCACCAAAAAAGCAACGCTTTACAAACTCGACGCTGAGCGGTATAAGACCAAGTTTCATTCGTTCTGGAACTTTATGCCGGATTCGATGAAGAGTAATTGAGGGAGGAAAGGGAGGAAAGGGAGGATGGAGAAATGGGAGGGTGGAGAAATGGGAGGGTGGGGCGAAAATCGCTTAGCGATGTAGCATTGGTAGACCCGCTGGCGTAAATCTCTTGATTTGCACATACTATTCACAGGCTTCCGCGCCTTTTCTCCCTTTCCTCCATCCTCCCTTTCCTCCTTTCAATAAAATTTAAATTGTGTCAATAATACACTAAAAACAATTTTATTTATATTTGTTAGCTGATAAGTTAAATAAATGCGTCAAATTGGTCTGAGAACATCCGAAACCGATATTTATGGGAGAGAATTACGTTATTGGTATCGACTTCGGTACCGACTCTGTGAGGGCATTGGTGGTCAATGCGAACACGGGCGAACAGGCTGGGACGGCCGTGCGGGAGTATCCCCGCTGGAAGCAGGGCAAGTATTGCGATGCCAGCGTTTCGCAATTCCGGCAGCATCCGCTGGATTACCTCGATAGCCTGGAAGGCGCTGTTCGCGACGCGTTGGGCCAGGCCTCGCCGGCGGTAAGGCAAAAGGTGCGGGGTATCTCGGTGGATACGACGGGCTCGACGCCCGTTGCGGTAGACAGGAACGGCACGCCGCTTGCATTGCTTCCTGAGTTTGCCGAAAACCCCAACGGCATGTTTATCCTCTGGAAAGACCATACCGCCAATGCGGAAGCGGAGGAAATCAACCGGCTGGCACACAATTATGATATAGATTTTACCAAATATGTAGGCGGCATCTATTCTTCGGAATGGTTTTGGGCTAAAATATTGCGCACGCTGCGCGTAGACGAGGCCGTACGCGAAAACGCATTCTCCTGGGTGGAGCATTGCGACTGGGTTTCCGCCGAGCTTACCGGCATAACCGATCCGCTGCTTCTGAAACGCTCCCGCTGTGCCGCCGGCCACAAGGCGCTCTGGCACCAGGATTTCGACGGACTGCCATCCAATACATTCTTTAAGGAACTCGACCCGCTGCTCGACGGCTTGCGCGACAGGCTTTTCGCCGATACCGAAACTTCGGACCGCCCGATGGGCACTATCTCGAAAGAGTGGGCCGCGAAGTTGGGCATTCCCGCCGACGTGGTGATCGGAGTGGGCGCTTTCGACGCGCACATGGGTGCCGTAGGCGCACTTATCGAACCCTATTCGTTATGCAAGGTGATCGGTACTTCTACCTGCGATATGCTGGTCGCCCCGAATGAGGAAGTCGGGCATTTACTAATCAAAGGTATTTGCGGGCAGGTCGACGGCTCCATCGTGCCTGGGATGCTGGGTATGGAGGCCGGGCAATCGGCTTTCGGAGATATTTATGCCTGGTTTTCCAAACTGATCGTCGAACCGGTGCGTGCCTTGCTGGGGGAGGAAGAGGCATCTGAACTTTCGCAGAGACTGATCCCGCATTTGGCGGAGCAAGCTGCAAAGTTGCCAGTGACTCCGAATGATATAATCGCCATCGATTGGCTGAATGGCCGTCGTACACCCGACGCGAACCATACGCTCAAAGGAGGATTATTGGGCTTAAACCTGGCAAGCGACAGTACCCGCGTTTTCAAAGCGCTGGTAGAGGCTACCGCTTATGGTTCCAAAGCAATCGTGGAGCGCTTCCGGAACGAGGGCGTACCTATTCATCAGGTGATCGCCATCGGAGGCGTGGCGAAGAAATCCGCATTTGTGATGCAAACGCTGGCTGATGTCTTGAATATGCCTATTAAAGTGGCAGCCTCCGAGCAAGCCTGTGCACTGGGGGCGGCAATGTTCGCTTCGGTAGCGGCTGGCGTTCATTCCAACTTGCAGGACGCGCAAGGGGCGATGAGCTCCGGATTCGACGCGGTATATGAGCCGCGGGAGGCGCAGTCGGCGGTTTATCAGCAGCTTTATCAGAGATACCTGGAAGCTGGGGTTTATATCGAAAACGATTTTTTACAAAAAGCACATTTACAATTTTCCTGATGCTTGATTTAAAACAGTTTGAAGTCTGGTTTATCACTGGAAGTCAGCATTTGTATGGCGAGGCGACGCTCCGCCAGGTCGATGAACATTCGCAGATCATTGCCCGGCACCTCGGCCAAACCCCGCAAGTACCTGTGCGGGTAATTTTCAAGCCGGTTGTCAAATCGCCGGAAGAGATTTACAACATCATTCAGGAAGCCAACAGCACCGTCCATTGCATTGGCATCGTGGCCTGGATGCACACTTTTTCCCCCGCTAAAATGTGGATTAGGGGCTTGCAGATATTGCAAAAGCCATTGTTGCATTTGCATACACAATACAACCGCGACATTCCGTGGGCCGAGATCGATATGGATTTCATGAACCTGAACCAATCGGCGCACGGCGACCGAGAATTCGGGTTTATGATGACGCGTATGCGCCTCAACCGCAAGGTGATCGTGGGACATTGGCAGCAGGATCACGTCGCCGAAGGCCTGGGCCAGTGGGCCAGGGTAGCGGCTGCCCGCCACGATCTGAAAGGTGCTAAATTCGTCCGGTTCGGCGATAATATGCGCGAAGTGGCTGTGACCGACGGCGATAAGGTAGCCGCGGAAATGACTTTCGGCTTTTCGGTCAATACTTACGCGGTAGGGGACCTGGTTGCGGTGATCGACCAGGTTTCCGACGCGGATATTACTGCATTGGTCGCTGAATATACCGATACTTACCAGCTAGCTGCCGGTCTTGAAAGCAGTGGCCAGCGCCACCAGGCCTTGCGGGATGCCGCGAAGATCGAGCTGGGTTTGAAATATTTCCTGAAAGACGGAAATTTCAAAGGTTATACCAACACTTTTGAAGACCTGCACGGGATGAAACAGCTGCCGGGCATTGGCTCGCAGCGGATGATGGCGGCGGGTTACGGCTACGCCGGCGAAGGCGATTGGAAAACATCAGCCATCGTACGTGCATTGAAAGTAATGGCCAGCGGTCTGCCGGGCGGCAACTCGTTTATGGAGGATTATACCTACCATTTTAACCCATCCAATAACCTGGTACTCGGGTCGCATATGCTCGAAATTTGCCCCAGCATCGCGAAGGGTAAGCCATCTGTTGAGGTCCATGCGCTAGGGATAGGGGGTAAGGACGATCCTGTACGCCTCGTGTTCGATGCACCAGCCGGACCTGCGGTCAATGTTTCACTCGTGGATATGGGTAATCGTTTCCGCTTGCTTGTGAACGAGGTAGAAGCCACTGAGGTGACTGAGCAATTGCCGAAACTTCCCGTAGCGCGCGTACTTTGGAAGCCGCAACCGGACATGCAGACAGCCTGTGCGGCCTGGATTTATGCCGGTGGTGCGCACCATACCGCTTTCAGCCAGAACCTTACAACCGAGCATATCGAGACTTTTGCGGAAATGGTGGGTGTGGAATTGGTGGTGATTGATAAAAATACTACCCTGCGGCAACTGAAAAACGAGTTGCGTTGGAGCGAAGCTTATTACAGATAACCCGAAAATGTCAAAATATCAATATCTCAAAGAGCAGGTTTACGAAGCCAATATGGAAATCCCGCGGGAGGAACTGGCGATCGTGACCTTTGGCAATGTAAGCGGCGTCGACAGGGCTGCGGGCGTGGTGGCGATCAAGCCGAGTGGCGTTCCTTATCACCGGTTGAAGGTGGAGGACATTGTAATCGTGGACCTGGATAATGTCCTGGTGGAGGGCAATATGCGCCCGTCATCGGATACCAAAACCCATACATTGCTTTATAAAAACTTTTCCTCGATCGGGGGCGTGTGTCATACGCATTCTACGTATGCGGTGGCGTGGGCGCAGGCGATCCGGCCCATTCCTAACCTCGGTACCACCCATGCCGATCACCTGACGGCCTCAATTCCTGTTACGGAAATAATGTCGGATGAAAGAATCCAGCGCGATTACGAGCTCGAAACCGGAAACCAGATACTCGATTTGTTTGGGGAAGGAAAACTGAGTTATGAAGAAGTTGAAATGGTGTTGGTGGCCTGCCACGGCCCCTTTACCTGGGGGAAAGACCCCGCCAAGGCGATTTACAATTCAATCGTGCTCGAAGAGATCGCGAAAATGGCTTACCTCACGTTACAGATCAATCCTGCGGCGGTGGCCATCAAACAGAGCTTGTGCGATAAGCATTATTTCAGAAAGCACGGCAAAGACGCTTATTACGGGCAGGGGTGCTAGCATATGAGCTGCTTAGTTCTTTTTCGAACGGCGGCTGGCAATGTTGCGCATCTGCTGCAATGCTTCCTGGCGGGTCATCGCTTTTTCGTTGGACTTGGCTTCCTCGATGGCGTCCTTGGAAAAACGGCCTTTCAGCAGGTTGAAAATCGTGAAAATCATATTGTTTGTGCTATTCGGAACGGTAACCCATTATCTACCCAAACTTACCAAAGAACGCGCTATAAAAAAAGAGCTGCCGGTGTTCCCATTCACCGGCAGCCTATATTATGAACGTTGAGTATAATAAGTGCTTTTGTTGTTGATCAGGAAAGCGCTTCTTTACGCAATTTCTTTCCGGGGTGAAATTCGTCTTTTATCCAGCGTACAAAATTGTGGGAATTGGTTTTGTAAATCTCCATGGATAAGGGCTTGATACCACTGAACTCAACCTCTTTAACGTACTGTGCGTGCAATTTCAAAATCTCGGCCAGGGTCTTGCTATCAGTTTTCATTAAAACATTGTGTTAAGGTTTACACTGGTTGTACGTGACTTCACAATAAAGATGTACCCGCCCCTTCCTAAAATCTTTTAATATTTAAAAAATCCTATTATTGATTTGAAACATTATAGTGATGTTTCAAAAACAGGTTTCCAGCGCCACATTGTTTGAAACAGTGGTGGCCCGTATTGTTACATAATAGGACAGATTGTGGAGGTATAGTTCGTTTCGTCCGTCAGCTTATCGGCTTGACATTCAACAGATAGGGGTAAATGTTAGTACCGACTTCTTAAAAAAGTGCACAAAGGCCTTTTCAGGTCACACCAGGGTAATTGCAAAGGACAAGTGGATTCTCCGACTGTCCATCTACTTTAATGTACTAAAAAAATTATACTACGGGTGTCTAGATGGCCAGCTTCTTTTTCAGGAAAGGGATTTCGAGCGGCTTGGGGAGCAGATCGATGATGTACTGGCTGGCTTTGGCCTTCTCGATGTCCCGTGTGTCGATGGTCGAGGAGAGCATGAAGATCCTGATCTTCTGCCGAAGCGTTTCAGGTAACTGTCCGAACTCGTCGATGAATTCGAAGCCGTTCATGTCGGGCATCTGAAGGTCGAGAAGGATGATGGTATCAGGGAGGTTTTCGGCCTGGCCGATAAGGTGCTTGAGGGCGTCGCGCGCCGAATTGAAGGTTTTGACTGAACTCGTAATCCCGCTTTTAATTAATAACTTTTCGTAGATGAACAGGTCGAATGCGCTGTCATCTATCAAAAAGAAGTTAAGCAGTGGCTCCATGTCGGGTTATTTGTTAATAGAAGGAATGTTGATTTCAAAAATACTACCCTGGCCGATTTTTGAAGTTACGCTGATTTCACCCCCCAATTTTGCGATCGCTTCGTGTACGATATAAAGTCCTATCCCTGAGCCGCTGTTGGTGGCGCCTGCACGGTAAAACATTTTGAAAATTTTGTCCTGATCCGATTCCCTGATGCCGGTCCCGTTGTCTTCCACGATGATCCGCGCATCGGAATCGGTCGATTTTACCGTCAGGTGAACGAACGGGTTCGGCTTGGATTTGTCCTGAAACTTGATCGCGTTGTTGATCAGGTTATTGAAAATAATGCGCAGCTTCATCACATCCGAATGGAATATGCCGTCCTCCTGGATGTCCGTGGTCATTTTCAGGTTGCCGTATTCGGGCAGGTATTGAATGGTAGCCTGCACCTCGGTAACGAGCTCCTCGAAGCTGATGTCCGTCACGACGGGTACGCCGCGTGCATTTTTATAATAATCAATGATGTTAATGATGAAGGTATCCAGCTTCTTCACCGATTGCCGGATCAGTTCGAGGTATTCGTTCTGCGATTTGACATCCTCTTCCAGGAGGGCCAGGTTCACGATGCCAAGTACCGACATCAGCGGCGCGCGGAGGTCGTGCGAGGCGCTGTACACAAACTTGTCGAGCTCCTCGTTCGCCTTTTGCAGTTCGATGTTCCGCAGTTTGAGGTCCTCGCGGGTTTTGTAAATATCGTAGGCGTTGGAAATCGCATTTTCGACATAGTTATAATCCCACGGCTTGTCGATGAACCTGAAAACCTCCCCCTTGTTGATCGCGTCGATTGCCGCACCGATGTCCGTATGCCCGGTAATGAGGATACGTATGGGTTTCGGGAACTTGGTCCTGATTTTTTCAAAGAATTGTACGCCCGTCATGACCGGCATCCGCTGATCGGCCAGGATAATGCAGAAGTCCTTGTCGTCCAGCATTTGCTCTGCCTCTACCACGGAGGAAGTGATCGTGATATCGTACTGTTTGCGGAACGAAGCCTTGAACGAATGCAGGTTGTGCTCCTCGTCGTCAATGTACAGAATGGTTATAGCTTTTTCGCTCATTGAAAATCAGGGATTGGGCGTGCCTTTCTTTTAACAGGGAGTGTGATCAAAAATTCTGTACCTTCTCCTACTTCCGTGTTTACTTGAATGTTACCGCTGTGAACTTCGATAATTTTAAATACAATTGAAAGGCCGAGGCCTGTACCATCGCCTACCTGCTTGGTGGTGAAGAACGGTTCGAAAATTTTGGCACGCACCTCCTGGGTCATGCCCGGTCCGTTGTCGCGCATGGAGATCGCTACGGTTTCGGGGTCTTTCAGCCAGGATTTCACCCAGATAGTCGGGGTTTTGCCTTCTTGCTTCTCCTTTTGCAATGCATAAATCGAGTTGGTCAGGATGTTCATAAACACCTGATTGAGCTTGCCTGCGTAGCATTCGATGCTCGGGATATTGCCCAATTCCTTTACGAGCGTGATGGCGTTCCCCATCTGGTAGTTGAGGATGATGAGCGTGGATTCGATCCCCTCATTGACATTGACCAGGTTGAGGTCGGTTTCGTCCACCCGCGAGAATATTTTCAAACCTTTTACGATCTCGACGGTCCGGTGAGCGCCGTCTTCCATGCCTTTCAGCAATGTACCGAGCTCGGTTTTGAGATATTCCAGGTCGAGGTCTGCTTTCAGGCGTTCGATCTCCTTCACTTTGGTCTGAAGTCCTTCCATGGAATCGATCTGCCTGATTCCGTCGTAGGAATCGAGGATTTCCAGGACATCGTCGATATCCCTTCTCAGCGGCCTGATATTCGAGCTAACAAAGTTGATCGGGTTGTTGATCTCGTGTGCGATACCCGCGGTAAGCTGACCGAGCGAGGCCATTTTCTCAGAGTCGATCAGCTGCGTTTGAGCATCTTTCAGCTTGGTGACGGTCAGGTTAAGCTCCGTATTGGCAAATTGCAGCTCGGCTGTACGTTCGTTGACGCTTTTTTCGAGGAAGGCGTTCTGTTCGAGGATGATCTTTTCGTTTTCCATCGAAATGCGTAGCGCCTGCGCCTGGGATATTTCCTTCTCCTTTTTGAAAATGTTGATCTTGTCCGCCAATGCAAACGACAGCAGGATTACTTCGATGGCCGTACCCGCCTGCATCGTGTAATTGGTGAAGCTGTTGTAGGGCAGGATGTTGAGGTTTCGAAGCGAGTAAAGCACGATGCCGATCAGGAACATCGACCACGCCACCAGGAAGAACTTGGCCGGACGATAGCCTTCCATCGAGAGCATGAGGGCTACAACGAGCGCGAAAAGTGCGGCGGACGGTGCCAGCAGGTCGATGATCCGGTAGCTGACCATATTCAGTCCGATCAGGTTGAAAAGTACCGCTACGCCGTAAGTGACGATAATCGCCGTGATAATACGGTAGTTGGTTGTGGATCGTTCCCGGATGTGCAGGAAGTTCTGAAAGAACAGCAAAGCAAAGCTCCCCGCGAGGGCCGGGAAAAGGATAATCGAGTATTCATTGAAAGCCGGGGTCCCGGGCCAGAGGAATTTGAATGTGTACCCGGTGATCGTTGTTTGGGTAAGTCCGATGAACAGGATATAGAGAACGTAATACAAATAGCTCTTTTCGCGGATCGAGAAATACACGAAAAAATTATAGAGCATCATCACCAGAAGCACACCGATATGGATACCGGATATGATCTCGTTGGTCAATGCGAACTGGAAAAGGCCCATCTCGCTGCGGACGATGAGCGGAACTACGATCTGCTCGCTTCCATGGATTCGCAGGTAGTAGGTTTGGGTCGTTTGTCGCGGAATATCGAGTTTAAAGACAATATTCTGGTGTTTGACATGCCGCTTGTCGAAGACGTCGTTCCAGGAAATGGTTTCCTTTTTAGCTTTGCCCCGTTCCGTCGAGTATAATGTAACCGATTCGATACGAGGGTAGGCAAGTTCGAGAAACAGGTTGTCCTCGGCGCTGTTATTTCTGATATTGAGCCGCACCCAGAACGCGGAGGCGCTGACCCCGAAGTTGGGTGTGTCCTCAAAGCTGGGCGTGAATTTTCCATGGGCCTTCACCTCGTCGATCGTCAATGCCGCGGAAGTGTCTTCCAGGATTTCCACCTGCTTGCCGATCGTCACATCCGTACCTTTGAACACAACCTCGCCTGCATAAGCGCTATGTAGCAAGCTTATGAGTAACAGGAAGGTTCCAATAATCCCGCGGTAGAACTTTACATCCATTTATTGATATCGTAAATTATCGTTAGGTCCCCGCGACGGCCCGTTTCAACGACGGTTTGCGTAGGGTTTGTTCTCAGGCTGAATATTTTTTCACGTTCATCATCGGTGGCAAACGGTAGGTTAATCAGATCCCTGGCGATCAGCGATGTGGCTATCAAGCCTTCTTTGGGATAATAAAAGGTGCCGTTGTTGCCCAGGTCGGTCAGCACTTCGAACCCGATCCGCTGGCTGATAACCAGGGTGATAGGGGAACAAAGGCCCATCAGGTATTTTATCCCGACCGTCGACGCAATGGCCATTGCCGTTCTGCCGAGGTATACGCTTCCGATTCCATAACCCGCTACCTCCTTCGAATTGAAAAGCCCGCAAAATTCTGCCACGTTATGGTCTCCAATCTTGTCTACATAACTGTAAATGCTTTTATCGATCTTCGCGATCGCATCCTCCATGGGCATTTTCAGATTCGCCGAGCGGACCTGTACTCTCGTGCCGCCATAGATGGATTTACCATCTTCCGATTGCACGATGATTACATAAGTATTCGGGTCCTCCAACCAGTTATGGCTGGCGGAAGTAACCTGTTTCACCCCGTACGCTTCCAGTACCCTGCGATGCCCTTCAACATATCTGAGGCTGGTTTCTACATCATCCGGTGCACGGTATGCTTTAATATGTGCTACCATGTACTGTTATGGGTTTACAATAAAAAGTGTTTCGCTCAACGGCAATCGGTAACTTTTGATCCCGGGCTTTTCTGCCTGCGCTATTTTAAATAAAAACACTTCTGCAACATCGTCTTCGAACGGAACCAGTTCCATGAATTTCTTTCTTAACGTGCGTAATCTGGATGCTTCGAGCCCATCTAGGCCCGCATTTTCCCCTTTTGTAATGCGGGGGAATAAATAAAACGGGGAAATTAATGGATGGATCGCAAATTGCAACTGTTCGGCGCGAAGCCAGAGGCGCTGCATGGCCATTCCGCCGAGAAAAAAGTTCTTATAACTGTACTTCGGCATGGTGATCATTCCCAGCGCCGAGGCCGTACTGACCGATTTGAGCGCTGCGTCGACCAATGCGCCACCTCCTTGAACTCCCTTTAATGCCTGGGAAATTTCACGGTCGCGGATGATCGAGAGGGCGGCTATCTGCGCGTTGTTGAGGCCCAGCGTTCGTACGTCGATGCCATCCCTGGACAGTTCGGCTTCCGTCGGTGTCCACTTCATTTCGCGGTGTACGAAGTCGTAATGGCCTTCCGGGTTCAGCAGGCGCACCCGGTCGCATTCGCCGATAATCTCGCCGATGGCCATTATTTCCTGTTTGGCAGAAAAATAATGAAATGCCGCACCGGCAACGCTTTGAGCTGCTTCCTTTAATTGCTGGAAAGCGGCTTCCGGAATGGCGACGGGATTCGACGGGTTGCGGTTGGTACACCGCTCGTAGATGACATTTACCGCTTCGGGAGCGTAAACAGGTTCGGCACCGTTGCCGTTGCCCTGGAAATCGATCGCGGCGATGAGGGGCGATTCCTCGCCAAGGGGGAAAATTTCAGCATTTACGCCGAGTCCGGCTTCATTGGCTTTTAATAATATGTTCTCGTAGGAAGCTCCGAAGGAAATGTTCGAAGCGATCTGGTCGAAATCACCGAAAGAAAACGACCGGAACCGGTCGTGGAAGAGAAATAGCCTGCCGTGACGATAAAGCCATTTCCAGGGCTGGTCGTTCCCGGTCGAAGGTGCCTGACAGGCAGCATTCACAATATCTGCCAGAATACCTTCCGGAATTGTCTCAGTTTGTTTTTGCGATAACGAATCAGCTATACGAACAGCCTCTGAAAGGTCAAAAGGAGCATGCGGATTGTTTCGTAGTGCCCCTTGCGGTTTCTCTGCTTTGTCGGCAACAAGCTCTTCCAAATCAATATAATACCTGCCCGACTCATGAAACTGGTTGAGGAGAATGCGCCGGCAAACGTCCGTTACTACGCCGCCGCCGAGCGTCACGGCACTGGCCAGCTGCGGCCAGGTGCCAATGCTCTGGCCGATTTCGACCAGCGAAACCTTCCCCCTTTTGGACCCGTTGATCGCATTCACGATGCGTAACACAAGCGGTAGCCTGTCTTCTTCGGAAATATGTTCGAATTTATCCAGTGGGAGGCCTTGCAGATAGCCGTGGAAAATAGGCCGTTCGGGTTCATTATCGAATCTTTCGACATCGAGCATCCCGCGGTCGCTCGTTTCCATGACCACCGGGATGCCCAGTTGTGCGGCCCGGATTCGCGCATTTATTTTCAGGGCAATATCGTCGCATTCGTCGACGAGAATATCCAGTTTTCCGCCGTCGAGCAGAAAACCGTCGAGGTTTTCCTTGGTAATACCCTCCGGAAAGCACTCGATATCGAGAAAGGGGTCTATCTCGGCGATCTCTCGCGCCGTCACAATGCATTTGTTGACTCCGATGTTGTGAAGGCCCGTACGTATACGATTGAGGTTACTCAGTTCAATTGTATCAAAATCAGCGAGTTTCAGCTTGCCGCAGGCTCGCTCCGTAGCAATGCTTAGCGCCACCGAATGGCCAACCGACAGGCCGATGATGCCTATCGCCCGTTTGGATAGGTGCTGCTGCTCGGCGGGGGTGATTTTGTATTGGTTGCGGCTGGTCCGGAGCTCAACGAATTCATTTTCATCGACCAAATGAAGGAGTCGTTCCGACCAAGGGTAATACACCCAAATGCCCTCTGTTTCAACGTCTTTGTTGCCGACCCATTCATGGTATTTTTGTTCGGTTTCCGCGCTGGTGAGCCGCTTTTTGGGATGTCGGATTCGGATGAGTTCCTGTTTCTGCGAAGCAAATAAATCCAGGATGGTCTTGCCGCGATATTCTTCAATGAAGGAGAGGAAATTTGCTTTATCTGCGTAGCGCTCTTTGGAGATGAAAACCGGTTTGTAGATATAGTTGATCTCTATGTTATGGTGCATTTTAGAATAATTGTGAAGCCTGTCCTTCAATGGGCCGTGGCCGGATTTAACAAATCACAAAATTGTGCCGATCTTCGTATAAAATTCACCGAACCGGCTATCGCATACGCTGAATCTCGTATATTACGCATTTTTACTCGCTTCAATAATTACACAAATTGCTGAATTTATTTTTGTAAAACTAACCTCCGGTACATTGGGGGGGAAATATTTGGACGTTTGTTCGTAAAATTCTCTTATTAGCAGAAGCTTGCGCAAATGCATCGCGTAAAAAATTTGTCGAATGTGCTGTGGCTGTTGATGCGAATATAGAATTAATATTATAATATTATCAATTAGTTCGGTGGTAGAAGGAGTTCTGTCCCCGCCAAGCACCAAGTATTCAGGATGGAAAAAGGAAAAATAAGCGTACTGTATGTAGATGATGAAATCAACAACCTCAACTCATTCAAGGCCGCTTTCAGAAGAGATTTCAATATTTTAATTGCCACATCAGGACGCGAAGGGCTCGAACTCCTGAAACACAACGTCGTGCACGTGATCATTACCGACCAGCGTATGCCTGAAATGACGGGTGTGGATTTTCTGATCGAAGTTTTAAAGGATTATTCCGACCCCGTTCGGATCCTGCTCACGGGTTACACAGATATTACCGCGGTGATCGACGCCGTGAACAAGGGGCACATCTACTACTACCTCAATAAGCCCTGGGACGAGCAGCAACTGCGCATCATTATTAAAAATGCCTACGAAATATTCCACCTCCGGGAAGAAAATAAGGAGCTGATCGAAAAGCTGATCGATGTGAACGGCCAGCTGGAATTTCTTCTACGGCAAAACCTGCTTTCGTAGGGGCTAGCGCGACGTGTATTTCTTCCTCACAAGGTTTTTGATTCCGGCTGCCGATAGCCGGGAGCCACGGAACATGTAGGTTAAAACAGAGAACGCCGACGAAAACGCCACTGCCAGCAACAGTATTGCCGCGAAAAGGAGATTGCCTATTGCTTTGAGAAAGATGATGATATCCATGACTTTTTATAGTGGGTGACTACCACGCATTTGTAAAAATCGTACCAGAAGCATTGCTGCGTCGTCAGGGACGGTTTGTGCTGGTATCTTTTTTGTGAAAGAACCGTTTTTCCAAATCAGCAAACTAAACGGGTAGTAATCATGAAAAAGATCATAGCCATAGGCGTTATTACCGGGGTCGCCCTGTTCCTGTTCGTGATCTCGTGTGGTAAACGAATGCAGACGGGCAATTCCGAAAAGGAGCAAGCGGACGCCACCAAAAAGAACAAAACCGAGGGGTATTTCTACCATCAGCCGGATCAGGGCACGGGCACTGATTCAAGCGCTATCAAGAAAAATATAAATAATTGACTCATCGGGGTTGCATTAGGTTACATGTATTGCGAAAACAGGTTAATTTCGCGTACAAATAGCCCCGTAAAGAATCAGGAAAGCCGGGCCTCAATGCCCGGCTTTCTTCCGTTACCATGTTCTGAAAAGCCGGTTCAAGTATTATTAATCCTACGAATGTGAAGCAACTTTACTGGGCATATGGTCTGGTTATACTGATCGGGATGTTGGTGAGCTGTCGTTACCCGGCTCCGGTTCCAAAACCGATCGATGGCGAAGGTCCCGACACGACGGTGCCTAATAAGCCCGATACCGTGATCATCGACACGATCCCGGCCAAGAATCCCGACTCGTCGCTCGCCAATACCGCCCGGTTTGGCAACAGCAAGATTTTTGACGAGGCCAAACTGAAATCCAGTAAGGGCATTTTTACCAAAGCGGCCGACTACCAGGGCCGCATCACGGATTTGAACTACGAGTTTGTTGCTCCCGGAGATGACACCCTGCGATTCCGTCCTTTTGTACTAATGGTCCACGAAGGGGCATTCCTTTTCGGGGATTTGGGCAACGAAATGGGGAAAGCCCGCGGGCTTGCCCAACGCGGCTATGCGGCGGCGGCGATCAACTACCGGCTGGGGTTCAACGGCGCCAGCGAAACGTATGCCTGCGGAGGAAATAGCCAGGAGGCCGTGCGCGCCGTGTACCGGGCCGTGCAGGATACGTATGCCGCTATCCACTATTTTGTGGACCGTGCCGAGGAATTCGGTATCGATACGCGGCAAATTATGCTGGCAGGCAGCAGTGCGGGGGCCATTACGGTCACTGCATTGGTATATATGAACGAAGCCGATTTTGAAGCGCTCGCGCCGGGTATCACCAAGGCATTGGGCCGCCTCGATCCGAAAGCCGAAGACAGCCCTTTCCGCGTGCGGGCGCTGCTCACACAGATGGGTTACGGGATATTCAACGACGGGTATATCAATGCGTCAAACGCCATGCCGACCGTCTTTTTTCAGCGGATCGGGGATAATGTGCTTCCCTATTATAGAGGTACCTTTCTTTCGTGCCCTACCTACCTACCTATGGAAGGGGCGAAAATGGCTGCGGATCAGTTAAAGAAGTTTAAAACACCATTTGAACTCAATTACGAAAACCTGGAAGGCCATCACCTGAGCTATCCCGAGGAATATGTGATTGGCCGCTACGCCGGTTTCATGAAACGGCTCTGGTCGAGGAACCCGCGACAGATCACGAACGACGCCTACAAAACCGTTGAAGACGTCGGACTCAAATAGCTTAGCGGCTGACGGGCTCTTTTACTGCAACTCTTTCGCGGGCAAGCAACAATTGGCCGAGATAGGAGGTCAGCCGCACTTCGAGGTATTCGTAGGAAAGGCGCGAAACAATGAGCGTCACCGCTACCGATAGGAAAAACATGGCCGTGCCTTCTCCATAAACCGGGAAACCCAGCTTGCGGAACAGAAAGCCCAGGCCCACAACGACAGGCACGTGCAGCAGGTACACGGAGAACGACATATCACCCAGGCGGACCAGCCACGGCGGGAATTTCTGAATACGTTCCTGATAATGAAATACGAACACGGCAAAAATAGCCACTGAGCCAAGTCCCCATTCAAAGGGGCCGAAGCCACCCAGGAACCCTGAAAGAAATTGCCATATTGCGAGGCAAAGGAGGGTCGGGGCCACCATATTCCAGGAAAGAAATGTGCGGATACCGTCGTGCAATGCGCGGTTGTAATAGACCAGGCCGAGGAACACGCCGTATACAAAGTTCCAGATGATCGGGTTAGTCACCATATTTAGGTAGGGAGAGCCCAGGTCGGTCATTTTATCCGCTTTCAATGTAAAAACACCGTAATAGGTTGGGATACCCACCAGCGTAACGGCGATCATTAGGAAGAATGCATACCAGCGCAAGCGCGAGAACAGCATGGAAACCGCTATCAGGAGATAAAAGTAGATCTCGTAGTTGAGGCTCCATCCGACATTCAGCACTGCGTAGCCGTAAAAAGGAGGTGGGGTATTGCCCAGGGGAATAAACAGAAGGCTGCGCAATAGCTCGGAAGGCCATTCGGGATTGGGTGCGAGCCGGCTATGGAGCAGGCAATAGCCCAGGGTAACGACCGTGTAGGCGGGCCAGATGCGGATCAGCCGTTTGGCTATGAAGCGCAGAATGTTCCTTCCCGAGAGCACGGTATTACTGGTGATGAAAACCATAATGAAACCGCTGATCACGAAAAAGAGGCTTACACCGGCCGGGCCCGATCCGAATATAAATTCAAATTCCTTCCTGAAAGCGGCATCTTTGGGCATTACATCTTTTAAATGGTAGATTGTGACGTACAATGCGGCGATGCCCCGCAGTACCTGAATACTATTTAATTTCGATTCACGAATAACGCGGCCCGGGTCTTGCTTTTGTCCCATACCGATGAGAAATGTTGAGTTAATAGTATGTTATTATAAGTGACACAGAAACAGGGAAAACCGTGTCAGAGGAGGGAAAGATAATCAAAAGTGTGTCTTTTCTTGCAATAAGTATATTACTGGATACCTAATGCGGCACAGTTTTTTGCCAAACAAAAAATGGAAAGCTAAACATCGTTTTATGGCACAGGAGCTTATAGTCAGCAAAAAAATAATGATAGAAGCACCTGTGGCGAAGGTGTGGGAAGTGTTGATTGCGCCTAAATATATCCGGCAGTGGGACGATCTGCCCCAGGATTTTGAAGACTATTATCTTGAACACGGCAAAGTGATCGATTGGTCGGGGATGACGCGGCTAACCGTTACCGGATACGAGCCCAACGAGCTGCTTGTTTTCTCGCTTTACGTTTCGAAATGGGAGCAGCCGCCCTCCCAGTATGATATCAGTTACCGTTACCGGCTCACGGAGGAAGAGAGCGGGACCATGCTGGATTTGGAGATAGGCGATTTTTCGGTGTTGCCGGATGGGCGGGACTATTATGCATCCTCGGAGGAGTTTGCGACGACCGCGCTCGAAAAAATCAAAAATTTGTCGGAAAACCGGGTTTAACAGCGGGCGCGATTATCTTTGTAATAACCGCTTCAAAGTTATGGAACCCAATACCAAATTATATTACGACACCAACGAGGTTGCTGAAATGGTGGGATGCGAGCCTTCCGCATTACGCTTCTGGGAGAAGAAATTTCCGCAACTGAACCCCAAACGCGATTCGCGCAACCGCAGGCGTTACACCGAACGCGACATTGAGATCATCCGCAAGATTATGCACCAGCGCGACAAGCAGGGCCGTACCATCAAAGGCACGCGGGAACAGCTGCGCCGTAAGGAAGAAGCACAATTGCTCATCCAGCGCCTGATGCGGGTCAGGAAGTTTTTAACGGATATTCAGGAGGTATTATAAATGAAATACGCTTTTTCAGCCCTACTCGCGCTCGCCTGCGCTTCGCAAACTTTCGGTCAGCGGTTTCAGACTGCACCAATTCGGAAACATATTGAATTTCTGGCATCCGATGACCTTGAAGGGCGGGGGACTGCCAGCCTTGGAGAAGTGCGGGCCGCTAATTATATCGCTTCGGCGTTCAGGCAGATCGGGTTGAAACCTGCGGGAACAAAAGGCTATTTTCAGCCGTTCGGAGTATCTGTCGGAATCGATGGGGAAGCACATGACCTGACGGGCCGGAACGTGGTCGGTTTTTTGGATAATGGCGCACCCAAAACCATTGTGATCGGCGCGCATTACGACCATTTAGGCAAGGGGTTCCAGGGAAGTTCGCTTTCGCCCGACAGCAAGAACAAAATTCATAACGGGGCTGACGATAACGCCTCCGGAACTGCCGGCGTGCTGGAACTGGCGCGTTATTTCGCCGGGAATAATGTGAAGGAAAAGCACAACTACCTGTTTATTACATTTTCAGGGGAAGAGCTGGGCCTTCTGGGTTCTAAGCATTATGTTGAAAAGCCCACGCTTCCGCTGAATACCTTTTCGGCCATGATCAATATGGATATGATCGGGCGGCTGGATGCACAGAAAGGCATTATCGTGTCGGGCTGGGGTACGAGCAAGGTGTGGGGCAAGCTGATCCCGGAGCTGGCCAAACAGCAGAAATTGAAATACACTGTTGATTCATCCGGTGTAGGAGCTTCGGACCATACCTCGTTTTACCTCAAAAACATCCCGGTGGTGCAGTTTTTCACCGGCGGGCACGGCGATTATCACAAAATTTCCGATGATCCCGAAAAGATCAATTACGAAGGCGAAGCCAGCATATTAATGTTAATTTCCGAACTACTCGACGGCCTCGATAAGGAAACCACGGAGCCTGAGTTCCTGACGGCTGGTAACCCGCATTCGGCGACTACCACCAGCAATTTCAAAGTAACCCTCGGCGTAATGCCGGATTACAGCTATACCGGCAAAGGCCTAAAGATCGACGGTGTGTCGAAAGCCCGCCCGGCCGAAAAGGCTGGTATTCTGGCAGGTGATGTTATTACCAAGCTGGGAGGCGAGCCCATCGGGACGATTTACGACTACATGGAAATCCTCGGTAAGCACGAAAAGGGCCAGACCGTAGAAGCGGTATTGCAGCGCGGTTCGGAAACGAAGACGGTGAAGGTGACGTTTTGACCGCCGACCGCCGGTCTGCTGTCAAACCAAAGCTCCGCGTTTGCCCAGCTCGATGGCTTCCATTTGGCTGATGAGGCCTTCATGGAGGTTGAAACGAAGCAATGTACGGTACTTGTGGAACCCTTCACGCCCAGCCGCGCCGGGGTTGATGTACAGCATGTTATTCAAAGTCTTATCGCGGATCACCCGGAGAATGTGGGAGTGGCCACAAACGAAAATGTCGGGGGTATTCGATTTCAATGTAGGCATCACCTGTGGATTGTAGCGCGGCGGGGCACCGCCTATATGCGTAATCCACACCCGGAAGCCTTCCACTTCAAAATGCAGGTTTTCGTGCGTGATCGCGCGCACCTGCGGGGTATCGATATTCCCAAAAACAATACGGGTTGGCTTAAACGCCTGTAACTGGCTCACGATCTCCGTCGAGCCGATATCGCCTGCATGCCATATTTCGTCGCAGTTGGCAAAATGATCGAAAACGCGTTCATCCAGGTAGCCGTGTGTGTCCGATATTACTCCGATACTTTTCATTTCAACACTAAAACAATAACAACTAAAGGGCAAATATGGTCAATGAAATCCAGCCGCGAATAATTTAACAAAAAATTTATCGGATTAAAGTAACTTATATATACCAAACTAAGTACTTTCACAGTTGTTACTCTTAATAAAAGTTAAATATTTCTCAAATCTTTATAAAACCAGCTTTTAACTATATTTTTAGTTGTAAACTTGATTTGCTTTCCATATAATTGCAAAAATGTAATACCTCAGTTACAAAACCTCTACTCATATAACCACCAAAAACTAGCCTTGAAAAAAATCCTACTTCTGTTATGGTTATGCCTTCCCATGCTCGCTGCGCACGCGCAGACCGGAGGGCGATTTACATTAAAAGGAACCGTGACGGATACTTCCGGAGCGGTATTGCCCGAAGCGACGATCATGTTGCTGTTACCGAAAGACTCCTCGCTCGTCAACTTCGGAAGGACTAGCAAAGACGGTTCATTCGAAATGAAGAACCTCAAACGCATTACCTACATTTTCAAGGTATCCTACGTGGGTTATGTTCCGTATCAGGAAATAATAGATCCTAAGAATCAGGATGTTGTGGATATTGGCAAGGCTAAAATGAAGGTCTTGCAAAAGGAATTATATGAAGTGGTTATTAAAACGGCCCGGGCGCCGCTAAGTATACGGGGCGATACGGTGGAATTCGATGCGAAAGCATTTAAAGTACCACCGGGCTCGTCGGTGGAGGATCTGCTGCGCAAGCTACCGGGCGTGCAGGTGGATGGCGACGGTAACATCCGGGCGCAGGGCGAAGAGATCAAACGTGTAACGGTAGACGGTAAGCGCTTTTTTGGAGACGATCCGAAGATGGCTACCAAGAACCTGCCCGCGGAGGCGATCAATAAAGTCCAGGTTTTTAATGGAAAAACAGAGCAGGCCAAGGCCACGGGGGTTGACGACGGCAAGCGCGAAAAGACCATGAACCTCGAATTGAAAGACAGCCACAAAAAGGGAGGCTTCGGTAAGGCGGTGGCGGGTGTCGGAACGGACTCGCGGCTCGAAGGGAAGGTGAGTTACAACCGTTTCGATGATAAGCAGCAGTTTGCAGTGCTGGGTTTTGGAAATAATACCAACCAGTCGGGCATTGCGCGGAACGATTACCAGGACTTCAAAGGCAGCCAGTCGTTCAATTGGGGCGACGACGGTGATTTCGGTTTTAGCAGCGGGCGTTACTATGGTGGCGACGACATTACGATCCAGCCCAACTGGGGTGGCCAGGGTTCCGAAGGTTTTACCAAAAACTGGGCAGGCGGGGCCAATTACAACTTCGATACCAAGAAGACGAAGCTGAGCACCAGCTATTTTTACAACTCGACCCGCGCGATCACAGACGTACAAACCAGCTCGGAGAACTTCCTGACAGACAATGATTCTTATTTAACCGACGGTAAAAACAAAACGCTCGGATTTACTGGAAACCATCGCCCGGCATTCCGGTTTGAGCATAATATCGATTCGCTTAACACGCTCATTCTGATCAGTAACTCGCGGATCAATGCCGGGGATAATGAGTATTCAAGCGAAACGAGGTCATATCGCAACGAGAATATGCTTACCAACCGGTCGGACGTCAAGAACCTGAGCGATTACAACTCGTTTGCAATGGCCAACCTGCTGCTATACCGTCACAAGTTCAAGAAAAAGGGGCGGAACTTCGCGGCCAGTGTAGGTTACAATATCAATAATTCGGATGAGGACCGCCGCCAGAACTCGGTGAACCTGTTCTTGCAGGATTCTACCAAGAATAGCGTGATCAACCAGTTACAGCAAACCGAGAGTACCCGCGGGAATTTCAAAGGTAGCTTGTCATACGTGGAGCCTTTTGCGAAGAAGTTTTTCTGGGAGACGTTCTATAATTACAGTATGCGGAAAGACAAGGTCGACAGGGATGTGTTCGACGTAGAAGGGACTGTGGACAAAGTGAACCCGTTCCTGACGCGCTATTATACCAATGACTTCACCTTTAACCGGCTTGGAACGAGTGTGCGTTATTCACACAAGGGGTTGAACCTCGCATTGGGGCTCGCGGGCGTGCAATTCGAGCTGAGAGGCAAGTTCGCTCTCGATGAATCACAGACGAACATGACCCGGGTAGACCGGACGTTCAAGAAACTGGTACCGAACGTTTCATTGAATTACAGCCTCAAAAACAACAAGTACCTCTATGCGGAATATGGCCTGAACGTGCGTGAGCCGTCTATTACCGACTTGCAGCCGATCGTGGATAACAGCAATCCGCTTTACATCGTGGAAGGTAATCCGGACCTGATCCCGCAGACGACCCACAATGTGTATGGTGGATTCCAGATGTTCAATCCGGCGAGTTTCACCAACTTGTACATTAACGTCTTCTATAACTACAATGAGGACCAGATCGTGTACAACCGGACGATCAGCCAGGATCTCGTAACGACTACCAAACCCATGAACGTGAGCGGCGGGGACAATTACGGTAGCTACATCGGGTTCGGGTTCCCGCTGAAGAAAACGAAGGCGACATTTGGCGTAAATACAGGTATTAATTTCAGTAATAACCTGACTTATATTAACAACGTCAAAAATGAAACGAAAACGGATGGGTACAACTTCGGTGCGCGGCTGGACCTGACGCCAAGCGAGGTGTTCACGCTTTATACCAGTGCAAACTGGAATATCAGCGATACAAAGTATTCGATCAATACCAATCAGAACCAGAAGATCGTCAATGCGAACTATAATGCGGAGATGAATATCAAGATGCCCAAAGAAGTCTATTTCAGTGGCCGTCTCAACTACCGGAGTTATAAAAACGACCAGTTTGGCTTTAACCAACAAGTGCCGATCCTGAACCTTTCAGTTTATAAATTGATCCTGAAAAGCAAAAAAGGCGAGATACGTCTGACAGCCAACGACGTTTTCAAGAGAAACCTGGGTATCAGCCAGAATGCGAACCAGAATTATTACTCGGAACGTCGTGTGGCTACATTGTCGCGGTATTTCATGCTGAGCTTTACCTATAATATGAGAGGTATGACGGCTTCGGTAAAACGTGGTAATGGATTCTTTTAAATACTTATAAACCAGGTCATGAGAACAATCAGAATATTAATATTGATGATGGCAATTTCCTCCGCGCCATTATTCGCACAACAATTGGAAGGGGAGATCACCTACGAAAGGGTATACCACTGGACGAAGATCAATTCCCGTTTGACATTCCTCAGCAATGAAGAAAAAGACCGGATGAAGCAGACCTGGGGTAAGGACGACGAGTACAAACAAAAAATGACCCTGTATTTCAATGAAAAACAGAGCGTTTACACTTACCCGAAAGTGGTTGAGAACGAACACGGCTGGTCATGGTCGGAGAAAGATTACCAGATTTACCGGAACTTCGAGAAGGAGACCAAAACGGATATTATCGGCATGCTGGGCAGGACTTACATCGTCGAGGACTCGCTGAAAGCGCCCAGCTGGAAAGTAATGAACAAGATCAAGGAGGTAGCGGGGCGTATGTGTATGATGGCCGTTACGCAGGATACCATCAAGGACCAGAAGATCACTGCATGGTTTGCGAATGATCTGCCGGTATCGGGCGGACCGGAAATGTACACCGGCTTACCGGGTATGATCCTCGAACTGGATATCAATGACGGCGATATCGTGATCAGTGCCATTGATATTAAAATGAAACCGGTTCCGGCAGAGGATATTAACCTTCCCAAGAAGGTAAAAGGGCGCAAACTGAACAATAAGCAATACGAGGAACTGGTGACGGCGCACATTCGCGACAGTATCAAGGCGCGCAGGAATCCATTCTGGTCAATGCCTTATTAGGTAAAATACTATATTACATTGTGAAAAAGGGAAAATGTCGGTACGACATTGTTCCCTTTTTTTGTACTTTCGCGTTTTGAATGCACCCCGAGTGATGACTTTTTAAGTTTTGGCTCGATTATTGATAGCGATCAGTGTAGTACCAAATGTTTTACTTAACAGTGTTTATCTATTTTTAACAACCCTAAGACGATTATGAAACAAACGCTTTTAGCCGTTGCCATGCTCTTTGTACTGGGCTCATGTGCAAGCAAGAAAAAACTTCTTTCCGCACAGAAGCAAGCCAATGAGATCCAAATCCAACTGGACAAAGCAAGAGCCGACCTGAATGATTGTGATAGCAGAACTGCTGGCTTGAATAATGATTTGAAGGCAAAGAATGACGAACTGACCAGCAAAAATGCAAAATTGAAAGAGCTGGAAGAACAAGTTGACTTCCTTAAAAAGAACAACAACAACCTTCTTGACCGCATGTCGGACCTTTCGGTAATCTCGAAAGAAGGTTCGGAAAGCATCAAGAAATCACTCGCGATGATGGACCAGCAAGGTACACAGATCCGCGACCTCAACAAGAGCATCCAGCACAAAGATTCTTTGAACATGGCGCTGGTATTGAACCTGAAACGTTCATTGGCTGATGTAAGCGACGAAGATGTTCAGATCGAAGTAAAGAAAGGCGTGGTTTACGTTTCCCTTTCCGACAAGATGTTGTTCAAATCGGGAAGCTCGGTTATCAACACAGCAGCTGAAACCGTACTTTCCAAAGTGGCGAAAATCCTGAACGACTACAAAGAAATCGAAATCCTGATCGAAGGTCACACGGATAATGTACCTATCGCGACGGACAAAGTGGCTGATAACTGGGACCTTTCGGTGTTGCGTGCAACTTCTGTCGCACGTACCCTGCAAAAGAAATACGGTGTTGAGCCGGTTCGTATGATCGCTGGCGGCCGTGGAGAATATCTCCCCAAAGTGGCTAACGATTCAGCGCCGAACCGCAGCCTGAACCGTCGTACGGAGATCATCATTACACCGAAACTCGATCAGTTCTTCAACCTTTACACACCAAATGCTGGTAAATAAGGTTAACTGAGAAATTTTTCAGATGAGGGCCCGTCGGTAACATGACGGGCCCTTTTTCTTTTTATAGCAGGAACAATTTTCATAATATACACCCCTATGACAGGAACTGTACCTACCAGAGAGACCATTGAGGCAGCCCACGGGCTGGTTAAGCCCTACATTCATCACACACCCATTATGACTTCGCAATTCCTGAACAGCGTTTCCGGCGCGGAATTGTATTTCAAATGCGAAAACCTGCAAAAGATAGGAGCATTCAAGGCGAGGGGCGGGCTTAATGCGGTGCTTTCGCTATCGGCCGAGCAGCTCGCGAACGGCGTTATCACGCATTCGTCGGGCAACCATGCCCAAGCGATCGCGTTTTCGGCCGAGAAAGTAGGGGCCAAATGTTACATCGTCATGCCCGAAAATTCGCCGAAAGTGAAGATAGCGGCCGTGGAAGGTTACGGAGCGACCATTACTTTTTGCAAAAACACACCGGAAGACCGGCAGCGGACGGTCGACGAGATCGTCGCACGCACTGGCGCGACTTTTATACACCCATTCAACAATTATGAAGTGATCGCAGGCCAGGCTACTGCTGCGAAAGAACTGATCGAGGACGCAGGTGTGGTGTTTGATGCGATCGTGGCGCCGGTAGGTGGGGGCGGCTTATTAAGCGGAACGGCGTTGTCGGCCAAATACTTTTCTCCGGACACGAAGGTCTACGCAGGCGAGCCCGAGGGGGCGGCAGATGCAGTATTATCATTCAGAGGCGATAGAATCGAAAAAGCTCCTTACATTAATACCATCGCTGATGGCCTGCTGACGCACCTGGGTGACAAGACCTTCGCGATTATCAAATCGGAGGTGGCCGACATTTTTACGGTTTCCGACGAGGAGATCGTCCAGGCGATGCGGTATTTGTGGGAACGCATGAAAATTGTGGTTGAGCCCTCCGGTGCGGTATCTACTGCGGCGGTTTTAAAAAACAGGGCCGTTTTTGAAAGCAAAAGAGTAGGTATCATTATTTCGGGAGGTAATGTCGATTTGGGCCGCTTGCCGTTTTGAAAAAGTTTGAAATGAATAAATTATCGCCTCGGTATGCGTATCCAGGGGTGGTGCCGTTATAGTAGGAAAATTAGGATGCGTGTTTATATTTGAAAATTGTTTACTCTTAAAATTGAAGTATGAAAAAGCTGATTTTTTGCTGTCTGGTAGTTCTGATGGGCGCTTGCAAAGACGACAAGAAAGACCCGGAGCCGGAAGTGGATTATGCAAAGGACATCGTGGGTGTTTATGAAACTACCACAGTGGATGCAGGAGTTACGAGCCATCATAAATGGGATATTACTACCGAGTCAAAAAACCAGCTGAGCATTAATTATACCAAGGACTCGGAGATTGTGTTATCAGGTACACGGATCCCGATCACGCAGCAATACCCGCTGGTGGCGGTGAAGGCAACAGCACAGGATACTTTTGAAATCAACGAGAAAGTGGATGTAACCCAAACCATTGGGGGCGCTTTAAACCAGCGGATCAGCGGCATCGGTACGAGGCTCGTAAACGGTGGCGGCGTGCCGCAAATAAACATCACCATCAAATTTTCAGAATCGAGCAGCGGTGTAAATGACTTTGAGCAATACCTGGAATTCAAGAAGAAATAATCGGATTAGTATCCAGCAAAAAGGCGGATGAGTGATCTCATCCGCCTTTATTTTTTGAGAGGCATTCGATTTGATATTATTGGGATACTTCTTTGCAATGCATTTGAAACTTGTCGAACAAGACAATAACCGGGAATGTAACGCCTATTACAAGGCAGGTTACGACAAAGGCCATTAGCCAGATAATGAAGAGGGATAACTTTGCTACAACGATCATACCGTAAACGATTTTTTTAAAAGATCGCTTTGTTCGGGCAATGGTTGCAAGGCTTCAAGGGTATTTTTCGAGCAGCAAATCACCGCCCACAGATCCCGGTAAAATCACAAAATTTGCAGGTAGTGAGGTCGTCGGTTTTGCGGAACGGAACAGCTGGGTCGAGCATTACATTGAGGATATCGGTCAATATCACTTCCGATTTTTCGATGAACTCTTCCGGCGCCAGCTGCTCGGTCAGTTCCAGCGGGTTGGAGATGAGGTTTTTCGGGTCTCGGAAGGAGTAAAAGCCCGATTTGACGGCGTAGTCGCCAAAATTGTAGGTGTTACCGCGTAAGCTCAGCCCTTTCTCCTCTTTCATGCGGCGATACATGAGGTACTCATAAATCCATAGCTGGCGTACATAGCCCATTTTCCGGTCGGGATCAAAGCGGATCACTTCTTCACGGGCCACCGGATCGGCGAGTTTTTGTTTGCCAGTCAGCTCCACGCTGCCGGTTTTGTAATCCATCACATATAACGTACCGTCCTCACCAAGTTCGATGCGGTCGATCTTCCCGCCCAGGCGCACGGGAGTGTACGAGCCCTGCAACACGAGCTGAATCCGCGTGTGCAGCGGCTGTTCGGCCGCCAATATCTTCCTGCGTGGTTGTTGCGCCATATGGTGGCGAAGAAAGGTAAGTATCTGCTGCTCGCCGATCTGATAATAAATGCGGTTTAGCCCCAGGTCTGTGACATAACCTTTGAAGAGCCGGTCAAACTCCTCGCGGAGCACGGTCGTGATCTGTTCTTCGGATGGGTCGTTGTCGAGCAGGAAAAATTCAAGGTCAAGGCGTTCTAGCGAGGCGTGCAGCCAGGTGCCGATTTTGTCCATGCCCAGCTCTTCTTCCACTTCCTCTTTTTCCTTCACACCCGCAATGTGTTTGAGGTAAAACTGCATCGAGCAGCGGATGAACTCGTTGAGGTGCGTCGGGTAAATGCCCTTGCCGTCGAGATAGGCACGGATGGCGGCGATAAGCGCATCGTCTTTATGTACCACTTCTTCCAGCTCCTGTTGTTGCCGGGCTTCAAAAACGACGGTTTTGTTCTCAATCCGGATGAGCGGATTGTATTGGGCCAGCTCATACTCGATCTGCCGTACAAAACGGCTTTTCTCACCTCCGCCAGGTGCGTCGTTGGTGCTGGTGTAAAGAATATGAACCTCGGATGCGCGTTGCAGCAACCGGTAGAAATGGTAGGACATTACGGCTTCCTGATGCTGGTGGGTAGGCAGCCCCACGGCCTGCGCCGCGTCGAAGGGGATCAGCGAGTTCTGCCGCTTTGCCTGCGGTATAATGCCTTCATTGACAGACAATATAATGATCCGTTCGAAGTCCAGCGCGCGGGTTTCGAGCATCCCCATGATTTGCAGGTTGCTGATCGGCTCCCCGCTGAATGGAATGCGCGTCTGGCGGATCAGCTCGAACATAAAGGATTTCAGCGTCCGCAGCGTGATCAGCTCCGCCCGTTCTTCGATCGTCTGTTCGAATTGTTTGAGTAATGTGTAAAAAAGATAGAGGTATTCGGTTTCGAGTGCATTCTTGTAATCCTTATAAACCTCCCGCAGCAACTCGATGAGCTGGTAAAACGAGCGGATCACCTGCTGGGCATTGTTTTTCTGCCAATGCGTGAAAAGGATCTGAAACAATGGGTGGTTGTCGCCCAATACAACCAATTCCTCCGAGCTGAGGAACACCTGGTTGCCTTCGGTAATTTCCCGGAGCGTTCGCTGTATGATCGTCTGTCCGTCGGCCAGTGGCGTAAGGGCTACGTACTCGTAATGCCTGACAAACGGGTGATTCAGGATTTTATCAATGGATTTGTGCCCGAATTTCGGGATCCGGATCATTTTGCCGCTCTTGCTCCGAAACTCGACCACATTCTGCTGCAATTCGAAAATGCCGTCTACCAAGGTGTAAAGCAGCGAATTCCGCATGGACAGGCCCATTGTGACGTTTAGGTCACGCACGGCTTCGTCGAGGGAGTAGAGCATCGGAAGCAGCAGGTTCTCGTCGGCGAGGACAATGGCGGTAGGGATAGGCGCGTCGTCCGGATCGAAGCGCTTCATGCGCTGATAAAGCTCGCCCGCTACTTTCGTTTGCAGGGTCGCATTGGGCACGCCGTAAATGGTAATGTGTTTTTCAGTTGAAAGCAAATCGTCGCCCGTCCAGTTCCATTCCCCGAATTCCTTGCTCCGCTGGTAGTCGCGAAGGCTCTTGCCGGCTTCCACAACAGTATTTTCCGACATATAATAGCGGTCGGAATCCCACAGGACCTCAGCCTTTTTGGCTTTGATCAATGCCGTGACGATCGTTCGCTCCGAAGTCGTGAACGCATTGAAACCCGCAAAATAAATGCGTTCGTTCTCCGTCCAGCCTTCCACCAGGTTGTTAATGTCTTCGGCCAGCTCCCGATAGGCCATTCCGCGGTAGGCTTTGCCTTTCGCAAGCAACCGCTGCCTGAAAGATTGGTATACCTTGTTGATATTCTCAAAAAGAGAGAAATACTGTTTCGAACCGCCTTCGCCTTGCAGCGATTTGCCCTCCGGCAGGCTCTCCTGCCAGCGCGAGAGCGCGTGCGCCTCCGAGAGGTATTCAAAAAGAAAATCCGTTTTGACGAGGTACTGGTCAATCTTGTCCAGGTCGGCCAGCAGTACCGACGCCCAGCCCATAAAACGGTCGAATTGCACATCCGGGTCGATCTCCCGGAAGGTTTCGTACAGATCGAACAGCAGGTGTACCGGGTCCTCGATTTCAAGGCTGCAAATGCTTTCCACAAAGTCGTCGATCGCCATGATACCAGGGCTCATAAGTGCCTCGGTGGTTTCCCCGGCCAATTCCTGCATCAGAAAAAAGGCTGCCCGCCGCGTCGGCACCACTATTTGCACGTGGTCGAGCGAGGTATGGTTGGCCAGAATGCGTTTGGCGACGAGGTTCAGGAATGATGGCATCGGAAATGCGGGATATGTCAGTGAATGCGGTCGCCGCGTGGTGAGAGCGATTGCATGATCTCGGCTTCGGCGTGCAGGAGTTCTTTCCAGCGCGCCCTTACTTTTTCGACCGGAACGTAAGTTTCGGCCAGTTCAAGAAATGTGCGGTAATGCCCGGCTTCCGAAATCATCAGTTCGCGGTAGAACTTTTGCAGTGATTCATCTTCCAGGTTTTCCGAAAGCAGCTTGAAACGTTCGCAGCTCCGTGCTTCGATCAATCCGCAGATCAGCAGCCTGTCCAGGAACATTTTGTTGGTATCGCCTTTGGTAGCGAGCTGCATGAGTTGGTTCACGTACTCATCTTTACGCTGCCGGCCCAACGGGATATTTCTTTTCTTCAATTCCTTCAAAACCCTTTGAAAGTGTCCCCATTCTTCGGTTACGATGGGTGTCAGGGTTTCTACGAGCAGTGCTTTTTCAGGATAATGGACGATCAGGGAGATGCAGCTGGAAGCGGCTTTTTGCTCGCAATAGGCGTGGTCTATCAATACATCGCCGATCTGCATGGCAGCAATGTCGGTCCAGCGGGGATCTGTCGGGAGTTCCAGCCCGAGCGTCGTGAGTGATGTTGCCATATTGGTCAAAAAGTTTGTCCTAGTCGAACAGCGGCCAATTGATCCCGAACGAAAATGACCTTGCAAGACCCAGGTAATCGGGCGTCACATAATAACCTTTCGGGAAAAGGCCGAAGTTGCCGCCCTGGTTAAGATAAGACATTTTAAAGAATAACCTTACCCGCTTGATCCGCACATTGGCGAAGCCATCCACCACAACATTCTCATTTAGTCTTGTATTATTCTGTAAATGGAATTGTTGGGTAACGGGCATATAAGCATCAGCCAGGTATGAGGAGCGGTAACGCGCCGCCAGTCCGAGCTGGATGAAAAGCACTTTGGCATATACAAAATCAAAGGTGACTTCTCCGCTCGCGAATACCGTCGGAATGCGCATCACGTCCTTATTATCGTTTAGCGTGAGGTATCCCATCGTGGTGAAATTCCACCGGTTCAAATGAATGCCGGAATTGAAACCAACGCGCAGCAATCTGAAACCTGCATTGAGCTGACGTGGCACCGCGGCTGTGTCATAATAAATATAGTCGTTGATCTGGTGTATCTGCGCTTCGGGTACAAACTCGATCTTTTTCGTTTTCAGGACCAGCGACGCGAAGATCGTCTGGACCTTGGTAGGGTCGAAATTGTTACGCCAGTCGAAATGGTTGTTCAGGTAGCGCTGTACCAGCAGATCGGGGGCTGTTTGAATGCTCTGGAAACCGGCTTTCCCCCAACGCGTATTCAACTCGGCTTTGAGGCGGTATTCGACATTCTTGCCCAGATTCAAATCGGCTTCCGCGGTAAGGTACTGCACCGAATCTTTCAGGTAATAACCCAGCCAGGCGCCTATGATATTGTCGAATTTCAGCCCCGTTCGGTATGTTGCAAAAGGAGCGCCCGTTTCGTTAACCGACTGTGCGCCGCCCCGCATGCTGTAAAAGCGCTGCCGGATGTAAGCCCGGTAATTGAAACCTTCGTAAAACCCCTTAATACCTACTTTATTGTCGAAAAGCTTGTAATAAATGTCCTGGCGGGTCTGGCTGGTATCAAATTTGGTTGCCGGATAAATGCCTTTTTGACGACCACGCGTCAAACTCAGGTCGGTATAATGGTCGATGGTACTCTGGAAATCGGCTTGCTGGAAAACCTGGAATCCGTTGAGGAGCCGGTATTGCTGGTAAACGTGGAAAACGTGGCGGCGCTCCCAGGAGTTGGCATTGTCGCTGATCTTCGCGGCACCGTCGTAGGAATATTTATCTACCACACCCGCTTCGTCGACATTGGGGATCACGCCGCCCTGTTCCGATACCTTCATATTCATGTGCCGGTAATGTGCCAGGATGAGGTATTTTTTGTTTTTGGAAAAGAAGCTGGTATGTGCCAGAAAAGTCCAGTTCCGGCCGAGCAACGCCGCTGAGCCGATGGTATTGGCAAAACCATAGATCTTGTTGGACGTCAGGCGCGTTGCCCGCATTCCGAAATTGAACCGCGAATGGACGTTCTGGGTATAAGCGAACGTTCCGAGCGAGGTTTTTTTCGGGCCCGACATAAAATCCAGCTCGGTATGCTGCGATTTGGTATCGACGTAAGCGACTTCGTCCTGTTTAATCGCATAGGCGTCATAAGACCGGAGGCCGAGCTGTGTTCCGATGTCTTCCCGTGGCTGAAAAAGCAGGTTGCGCGATGCCGTCACGTGGTTGCCCAGGTCCGCGAGCTTGCCCCAGGCCTTGTCCATGGGCATCCAGCGGTGGAAGTTGGTCAGGCCGGTGTCCACCAGGTAGCGTACCGAATCCTTGTTGTAGAGAATATCGTGCTCGTAAAAATGCAGGGTCGTTTGCGGGCCGTAGACGTTCTTGGTGCTATCGTCGAGGATCGACTGTCCTCCGCCCCCCCGTGAACCGCCCCCGCCTCCGCCGCCGCTTGGCATCCTTATGTTGCCCGGAAGCTTCACCTGGCCGCTGGCTGTCGGTATGGTTAGGAGGAAGCTGCATAAAACACACAGGAAGCTATATAAAACAATTCTCATAGAGGGAAACTCGTTCTGCCGTTTTAAAACCGGTTGTCGGTCTGTGATGTGACCCATTGTGTGAAAGCCCCTTCTGCATCTCCGAAATCCACGGAAACCGGAACGTACGCAAAACGTGCTGCGCAGCCTTTCGAGACAACCAACGGTTTTAATTTGACCATATCCTTTTCAGTCGTGACCACAAAAGTATCGTTTTTTAGGTTCTTAATCAGGTCTTCGACGTCACTTGGCGTGTAATTGTGATGATCCGGAAAAACCTTCTGATCTGTAACGCTGAACTGGGTGGTCAAATATGCGGCGAATGGTTGCGGATTTGCGATTCCGGCTGCCATTTTAACATTCTTTAACTCAATAGGCCCGCCTTCGTAGGACTGCGGGACGTCGTAGCGGGTGGTCGCGAAGAAAACCGGTACAGCAGCGCGGGTATAGCGATGGATATTTTCAATAATATTTTCTTTTTCCAAAACAGTGAGCATTGCCGGGCATTTGGTTACGATCACGGCATCGGCTCGCCCGGCACCATGGCGTCGCTCGCGCAGACGGCCGGCAGGGAAGGGGTAATCCTGATAAAACGGCCTGTTGTAGTCATTCAGCAGGATATTAATGTCGCGGAGAATGGCTCGGTGCTGGAATGCATCGTCGAGCAGGAGTAGCTCGACGTCCGGATGTCTTTCATGGATTTTCAAAGCACCCTCCACGCGTTTTTCGCACACGGCAACAATTGCTCTCTGGCCGAATTTGGTATAAAACTGAAAAGGCTCGTCGCCAATAGTTGTTGCTGAGGCATTACCATCTGCTTCGACAAAGCCGCTCGTCTGCCGCCCATAACCACGGCTGAGGATCGCAGTCGGTATTTGTTTCGAAAGTAAGCGGGTAAGGTATTCTATAACCGGCGTTTTGCCCGTTCCGCCGACGGTGAGGTTGCCTACGACGACTACTTTTTGCGGTACTTTTTCGGAATGGAGGATGCCTTTGTCGAAAAGAAAGTTGCGCACGTCGGTAATGGCACCGTAAATCCACGAGAGGGGCAGGAATGCATTTTTTATCCAGGGCAGCTCTTTCATCCTGGTGCATAATTACGTAAATTTTGTCTAATATTGTGCCCCTTTTAAAATCTGACACCACAAAATCATGCCGTTAAAAATTGTGTATAAGCCACATACGCTTCATTTTCGCAAGGAAGCGGGCACCTCTCGCGGGGTACTTACACAAAAAACTTCCTGGATCATCATCGTAACCGACTCGGAGAAGCCTGGTGTGGCCGGTTACGGCGAATGCGGGCCGTTACCCGGTTTGAGCGTCGACGATGTCCCGGATTTCGAGGCGCGGCTGGCGGATGTATGTGGGATTTTCAATGAACTGGATCTGGATGTATTTCCATTCAACCTGGGTATTATTCTTGAACAATTGATTCCTGAAAACCTGCCTTCTGTTCGCGCCGGCATCGAAATGGCGTTGCTCGATATCATGAATGGCGGTCAGCGGGTCCTTTTCAAAAATGCTTTTTCTAATAATGGGGAAGGCATTCTGATGAACGGGCTGATCTGGATGGGCTCTTACGAAAACATGCTGGCGCAGGTGGAAGAGAAGCTTTCGCTGGGTTTCACTACCCTAAAAATGAAGGTAGGGGCGATCGATTTTGAGCAGGAATGCCGGATCCTCGAAGCCATTCGGCAAAGATTTGATAAAGGCACGATTACTTTGCGCGTGGATGCCAATGGAGCATTTACGGCGGATAATGCAAAGGAAAGACTTTCCCGACTAAGCGCATTCGACCTGCATTCTATCGAGCAGCCTGTGAAAGCCGGGCAGCACGAGTTGATGGCTGATCTTTGTGCATCCTCTCCTGTACCGGTTGCTTTGGATGAAGAATTGATAGGCATTACCAATTACCGCGACAAGTTTGCCTTGCTCAAAAAACTGGCGCCGCCTTTTATTATTCTCAAACCTACTTTGCTGGGCGGCTTTACGGCCACAAGCGAATGGATCGAGATCGCCAATAGGCTGCATATAGGCTGGTGGATTACCTCCGCATTGGAATCCAACATCGGATTGAACGCCATTGCGCAGTATGCGGCCAAATTTAACAATCCATTGCCGCAGGGACTGGGTACCGGCCAGCTTTACACTAACAACTTCGATTCGCCGCTGACGGTTGAAAACGGACATTTATATTACAAGAAGGAAGTTGCCTGGACATTACCAGGCCACGCCCTTGCGGAGCCAGCCTAGGGTTTCCGCTTCCGCCGAACCAGGCTCCGGAATGAAATTATATTCCCAGTTGGCCTGAGGTGGCAAACTCATCAGGATCGATTCCGTCCGGCCATTGGTTTCAAGCCCGAACTTCGTGCCGCGATCCCACACCAGATTGAACTCCACATAGCGTCCCCGGCGCAGGTATTGCCATTGTTTTTGATCTTCGGTAAAAGGCTTATCTGCATATTTCTGCATGAATGCGGTGTAAACAGGGGCGAAATTTTCACCCACTTCTTTTACAAATTCGAAAAGCTGCGTTTTGGAGAGCCCCTGCCCGTTGCCGGGCTCGTCCGGTTTGAGGTAATCGAAGAAAATACCGCCTACTCCCCGTGTTTCGTTGCGGTGCTGGATGAAGAAGTAATCATCGGCCCAGGTTTTGAATTTAGGGTAAAACTCGGCGTGGTGCTTGTCGCAGGCGGCTTTCAAGGTCTGGTGAAATGCACGGGCGTCTTCCTCGACCACGTAATGCGGTGTGAGGTCGATCCCGCCGCCGAACCAGCAGGTGCCATTGTCGAGCTCGAAATAGCGCACGTTCATATGTATAATAGGTACGTGCGGGTTGTGCGGGTGCATCACGATGGACACGCCCGTGGCTGTAAACTGATGGCTTTCGTTTTCGCTCAGGTTCATTTGCGCCCGTAGCCTGGGATGAACCTCGCCTTTAACACTCGAAAAATTCACACCACCCTTTTCGATCACGGCGCCGTTCTGGATTAGTCTCGTGCGGCCGCCGCCGCCGGAATGGTGCTGCCAGAGATCTTCATGGAAACTTGCTCCGCCGTCCCTAGTTTCGATGGCAGCACAAATACGGTCTTGTAAATCTTTAAAAAAGGATTCTATATCTTCAACTTTCATAGTCGGGAGTCATGCTACAAGCCGCAAAAGTACGATAAATAGCACTGTCGGGACATAAAAAAAGCAGGGCGAGTTATCCTGCTTTTTGAATTCAATAGATCTATCTAGTCATCAATGCGAAGAAACGTGCCCGCGAGGTTGAATACCAGCTCCTTGCTGTCCGATAGCCGGATCTCCTGATCGGTTTTGTCTTTTTCCCAATCCGTGATGAACGCGTCGGGATAATGTTCCTGCACGTATTCAAGGACTTTGAGTGGGATCACCGTGTCGGGGAGCTTTTCGGTCCGGCGGCTTTCAATGCTGTAACAATCCCCTTTTTTGTCAAATTCAAGTTTTACCTGATTATCAAGAATCACGTCGTAGCTCGTTTCGAGATCGTCGCGGTCCCTAACTACCTGCGAGATGCGCGCATTCGGGAAATGGGCTTCGATATAATCCTGTGCATTGACCGGCAGTTTCGTTTCGTCCACTACTTTTTCGTTATCACAGGCCGTCGCCACAAATAGCAGAAGGGCCAGAAATGAAGCCAGTTTTTTCATAATTGTTGTCAGTTAAATTGAGTGTTCATTTTGTTTCTGACAACCGGGCGGCGCATTTCCCCTATTCTTGCTGCTATTTTTTTGTTCCGGCTTTCACTTTTGGCGGATCGAACCAGGTAACCCTCGCGAGCACAATACGGTTATTCATGCGCTGTTCAATGGTTCTGTCGAACTCGTCGTTTGTCGTTAGTTCCAGTTGATACTTGTAACCCTTGCCTACGAGTCCTTTTCCAACTAGCCTATGCAGGGTGTATTCAGCGATGTCCGTAGTATTATATTTGTTTAGTACTGTATTCGGCACGTGCGTGCCATTGAGCCAGATCCCGAAAATGTGCGGTTTTTTCCAGTTCTCGAACATGTCCGGCTCCGGGGCCTTTTTGACTGGTACATCCATTCTGAAAATGGCGATATTGTTCGCCTTTATCCGTTCTTTTTGTACATCACTCATCCGTTCATAGGTGGCGTAAAGCTGATTTTCTTGCTCCGGGCTCATACTCACAATCGGATCGATTCGTCCTTTTCGACTTTTGGTATGCCGGGTATGCTTCTCGACCAACGCCAGGAAATCTTTCATTTCTTCCTCCGAAACGGCCGCATTGCCTGTAACAGGTGCATTATTCACTCCTTTTTCCGACTTAGGGATGGTTTCCGTTGCAGGTTGTTGCGAGTAAGTCTTTTCCGCCAGCGCAAATGCTAGCACCGGTAGCAGCAATGCAACCAATGCCTTTTTAATAAACTGATTGCGTAGATTAATCTTCGTAGTCATCATGGCTAATCGTTTTTTAGTGACAGGATAATTGAAGGAACTTGCAAGTGTGGTGGTACGATGCGAGAGAAGGGTGTTGAGCAAAAGCAACTGATATTCCCCGACGCCGGTAGGGCCAGCTAGCACCGCGTCGTCGGCGAGGTATTCATGGTTTAGCCGGATGGCGCGGCGGTAAAGCAGGAACAGCGGGTTGAACCAGCAGAATGCAAGCAGTAGTTCCGTAAAGAGGATATCAATCGAATGCGCTTGCTTCGAATGCGCGAGCTCGTGTGCGAGAATTTCTTTTGGAACAGCCTCAAAGTCAAATGCTTTCTGCGAGATGAAAATGAAGTTGAAAAAACTGTAAGTCGGTGTGTCGTCGGGCATCAACACCAGTTTCGCCGTTTCGAAAGGAATTATCCTGCGGCCGGATTTGGACCGTAGAACAGTCAGAATTTGAATGCCGATCCGCAAGAGCAGAACCGTGCTGATTATCCCATAGGCCAGCCAGGGCAGGTAATCGGGGATAACAGGCTTGTCATATTGTAAAACCGGGAGTGGCGCGTTAACCGCTGCGGTATGCACGGTCGGCACGTTGACTATATTGTCCGGAGCCAGCTCTTCGACTACTTGCGAGGACATATCAATCGTGGCAAGCGGGACGAGCAAAGCGAATACCATCGCCAGCAGCAAATAAAACCGGTTGAACCGCAGCATTTTCTCACGTTCGAGAATGAAATGGTACACCACGAGCAAAAGCCCCGAGCACACGATGGATTTGATGAGATAGCTAACCATTTTGTTTGCGTTTGATTTCTTCGTCGATGATGTTCCGTAATTCTTCCAGCTCACGGGTGCTCATGCTCGTATCGCGCGCGAAGAACGAGCCGAACTGAGCAACGGAGTCGTTGAAGAAGTTTTTGATGATACCATTCACATGCTTCGAGAAGTAGTCCTTCTTTTCCACCAGCGGATAGTATTCGCGTGAATTGCCAAACAGGGTATATGCTACAAACCCCTTGTCCTGCATTCTTTTAAGCAGTGTAGCGACCGTTGTGGTGGCGGGCTTCGGATCAGGAAAGCATTCAATCAGATCTTTCATGAAGACCTTCTCTTTTTGCCAGAGGTATTCCATGAGTTGTTCTTCGGCTTTGGTGAGTGACATGACCGTGGTTCTTTGCTCTACAAAAATATAGTATACTCTACAAATGTAGAATAAAAATTGAAAAATAAAAATATTCGATGCAACGATCCGGCCTATTTTTGTAACTGATAGTTTTGAATGTCAATTAACAATCTTATGATCCGTACACTCTTACTTTTCCTGCTTTCCACCAGTTTTATTTATGCGCAGGAATTGACATCCATTGTGCGCGGGAGTGTGAAGGATGCCGACTCTGGCTTGCCGCTGGCGCAGGCGACGGTGCAGCTCGACGGGAAAGGCGGCATTACCGACGAATCGGGTGCGTTCCGCTTCGAGGGTGTGGAAGTGGGAAGGCATGTGCTGACGGTCTCATATGTAGGCTATCAGACTTTGGTGATATCGGAAATACTGCTCGAATCGGGAAAAGAAAATGTGCAGGAAGTGCGGCTCGGTGCCAGCGGCAGGCAATTGCAGGAAGCGACCGTATCAGGCAGTAGGCCGCCGGCATTCAACAGCGTGCAAGCCATTACCGCCGAGCAAACCCTGCGTTACGCGGCCACTTACCTCGATCCCGCGCGTGTAGCGACCTCCTTTGCGGGTGTTGCCGCCGCCAACGACCAGGCCAACGGGCTCGTCATACGCGGGAACTCGCCCAACAGCATGCAATGGCGGCTCGAAGGCGTGGAAATCGTGAATCCGAACCATTTGTCGAATGCCGGGACATTCAGCGACCGCCCGATGTCTGCTGGTGGAGGCGTGAATATCCTTAGTACCCAATTGCTGGCGACATCATACTTTCTGAACGGCGCTTTCCCCGCACAGTATGGGAATGCGATCTCGGGCGTGATGGACATGCGCCTGAGAAAGGGAAATGATGAGCGGCATGAGTTTACGGCACAGGCAGGGCTAATAGGGCTGGACGTTGCTGCGGAGGGGCCTTTTTCAAAGAAATCGAGGGCGTCGTACCTGGCCAATTACCGCTACTCGTTCACTGGTCTGCTGGGTTCGATGGGTGTCAATTTCGGAGGGGAGGACATTCGTTTTCAGGATCTCTCGTTCAATCTGCATTTCCCGATGAAAAAAGGCGGCAAAATTACTGTTTTCGGGTCGGGTGGAATCAGCAGCAACACTTTCAAAGCAGAGCCAGACTCTACCAAGTGGGAGTTCTACAAGGATTCTCATAATATCATTTATAAGAACAAAATGGGGGCTGCGGGGGTTACGCATGCACTTCCTATCGGTGGCCGCGCTGTATTGAATACTGCGTTTGTCATGTCGGGACTACAAACCTCGCGAGCATTTTATAAAGGTGATACCAATGTTCCTGAATATTCGTATCCTATTGAAGATGATTCGCTTAATAAGGTTAAGATCAATGGTAATATGGTACTCAACTACCGGTTTACAGGCGGCGGAAAGCTGAAAGTTGGAGGCTATTTTACGTTCCAGTACGACCGCCTGGCACCGCTGTACAATTATGAGGAAATAAAATCGAAGCTCTTTCAGCCGTTTGCCGAATGGACATTGCCGATCGCTCCCGGCGTCGTCGGCGAGCTCGGATTGAACGCTACCATTAGTAAAGTGGACCTCTGGCGTGCCCAAACACATCGTACGCTCGAACCGCGGGCTGCATTGCGCTGGCAGCTGGCCGAAAACCAAAAGTTAAGTTTCTCGTACGGCCTTCACAGCCAGTTACCGCTTACCCAACTTTATGCCGCGAGTTATTCCACAACCCGCTTTTCGGGAAACCCCAATCTGCGGCCTGCCAAAGCGCATCATTTTGTAGTCAGCTACCAACGCAATTTTCGAAGGAACAACAGCCTGAAAATAGAGGCCTACTGGCAGGAGCATTTCGACGTGCCGGCCAATAGTTCGGGTTTTTCTGCTTTGAACCTCATTGAAACGAGAGTAGGCGAGAGCCTCGGTAGTGATGGTAAGGGACGCAACTACGGCCTGGAAGCTACGTACCAGAAGCTATTGAGCCAGGATTTTTACATGATGGTTTCCGGCTCATTGTATAGTGCCACCTATGTTATGAATGGCGAGCGGAAAAAGGGGCGCTTCGACGGTGGGCATACATTCAGCTTTACGGGAGGAAAAGAGTTTAAATCCGGCTCACGCCTTTGGGGTATCAATACCAAAATACTCTGGCTAGGCGGGTTCCGCGAGACACCGATTGACCTTGAAGCATCGAAAACAAGTCAGCAGACCATGTACCAGTCCGGCGATCCATTCGCGTCGAAATTGAAAGATTATTTCCGTCCGGATCTGCGGATTTACCTCAAAAAGAGCAGGACATCATACAGTACAACGCTCGCGCTCGACTTGCAAAATGTGTCCGGAACAAGAAATGAGGCATTCAGCTATTACGATGCTTATCAGCAGAAGATAGTCAGACAAAAACAGCTGGGACTGATTCCGGTGCTGAGTTACCGGTGGGAGTTTTAGAATTTTGAATGATTGAATATTTTTCTCGGCAAATAGTTCTTTTTCAGGGGCTTGATTTTAGGGGCTCACAAATTTTAAAATTCAGGCGAACTTTCCTGGTTTTTAAAACGTAACCTTATTTGCAATCAAACTTTGGCTTTGTCCGAGACTGCGCTACCAAAATGGGGGTGACTGGAATTGACAGCGGGCTGAGGGCTTGTGTGTAAGCATGTCGGGAGTTGAGAGTACCTCCCGTAAATAATATTCTCAAACAATAACTGGCGAATCTACTTACGCCATGGCTGCTTAATCCGGAGGATTAACCAAATGCCATCATCTCTCCACCTCACGTGCTGCCGGGTGGGTCCAGAGGTGTCGAACCGCAGCGCTGGTTGGTATATTGATGCGTAAAACCAACGAGACCCTAGTATCTAAGGCTTAGACGCGGGTCCGCCGTGCACCTTGTCTGGCTCGAAAATCTAATCACGGATAAGCATGTAGAAGGCGCAGGTTTTCCCTGTTCTGGACCGGGGTTCGACTCCCCGCATCTCCACGAAAAGCAATACCAAAAGCTATCAAAAGTCTGTAAATCGCTGATTTACAGACTTTTTTCGTTTTGCGGCCCTGCCAAAACTTTCAAAAGTTCTCAAAGTTCTGGTGAGCATTTCGGTGAGCAATTTTGAAGTTAATATAGTGCTCACCAAAATTGTCGTAACTATCTGATTTAAAGCCTGTTTGTGTGGTAGACATCTTGATTTTTGCCGACATGAAGTGTTTCTTTAATCTCAAATCATGAATGTTATGTTGACAAAAAGCTTTGGTTTACTCTTTTACTTGAAAAAGAGATCTGGCAAATCAAAAGGAAAATTGCCAGTATACATGCGCATTACGATTGACGGGAGACGCACCGAAATTGCTGTGAAATCGGAGTGCGAACCTGCTCGTTGGAATCCATCGTCGGGACGGGCGTCTGGTAATAAGGAAGAAATCAGGAAATTGAATACATATCTGGACATACTACAAGGCAAGGTTTACGATATCTATCGTGAGCTTGTTTCGAAGGGAGTTGAGGTAACGTCTGAGCAAATAAAGGCCGAACTAAGTGGGGCGAAGCAGGATAAAAGGATGATTATACAATTGTTTCAGGAACACAACGATAGGCTGAGTGCGCTAGTCGGTAGCGAATTTTCACACAACACCCATAAACGATATGTGACATCCATGACTCATACTCGCGAGTTTATTCGCTGGCGATACCAACTTGAGGACATTGAAATCACCCGCCTAGATTTCCAGTTTATCGAAGATTATGAGTTTTGGCTAAAAAGTCAACGAAAATGCAACCACAACACGACCATGAAATACCTAGCCAATTTCAAGAAGATTGTTTTGTCCTGTGTGAAACGAGGGTGGCTGCTTAAAGACCCATTTGAGTCGTTTAAAATGGGTAAGCATGAGGTTGATCGCGAGGTGCTGACGGAGGCAGAGTTAAACAAGGTAGTTGTGAAAAAGATGCCGACCAGTCGTTTGGATCAGGTTCGGGACATTTTTGTGTTTTGTTGCTACACGGGTCTTTCATATGCGGATGTCCACAAGCTCAAACGAAGAGAAGTAATTGTAGGAACGGACAATAGTCGTTGGATTACTATAAAACGACAGAAAACAGACACCGCCTCGCGCGTTCCCCTTCTGGCACCCGCAGCGGAAATTCTAGATAAATACAAAGATCACTCGCAGTGCACACTAGCTGACCAGCTTTTACCTGTACTGTCAAATCAGAAGATGAATTCATATTTGAAGGAGATAGGAGATCTGTGCCATATTGATAAGAATATAACATTTCACCTCGCTAGACATACTTTCGCTACGACGGTCACCTTGGCAAATGGGGTGTCAATGGAGAGCGTCTCTAAGATGCTTGGACATAGGAACATACGGACAACCCAGCACTACGCAAAAATAATTGACAAAAAGGTCGGCGAAGATATGAAAGCATTGAGCGAGGTGTTGGCGAGAAAATAGGAATTAAATCAAGTTAACATTTGGCAAGCAAACTCGTCATAACAGCAGCTAAATAAGTGTCCCGATTTATGGATGACTACTGAAAGTCGCTCAAAGCTTACGGAATAATGGCGGCTTTTCCATTGTGTCACACAATAAGCTGGGCAGGAATGGATCAGAAGCGACAAGTGAGTGGGCTCATCGAGAAAAGTGGGCTTTCAGCCAGCCAGGTTTTTCTGACACCGGCGCTGAGAATACCGTTCAAAAGGCCCAGGAAAAAAACGCTTCCCAAAGCGACCGCTGGCACGATCCTGATCTCGGAACAACTTGCAGGTGTTTTGTCTTTTGCCACCTTGAAGACCAAGGGCTATCAGATGCTTTCGGTGCAGTGGTAAAAGGCCTGCTTGGACGTGGATATTTTAAGCGGTACAGTCAAGAAACATCAAGGCTACGCATCGAAAGTCGCTGCGTAGCTTTCACCTTTGCGGCAAGGCCTTTTGCTCCGCTTTCAAGATTATGGAAAAAGCTTCAATGAGTGCTTCGAGTAGCTCATACTGGAAGACCTCATTGCATTCTCCCGTCGCCTCGCAGATACTCATCTTGCTTAAACCATACTCGACCCAGTCTTCCAGAATCTGATTCCATTCATCCTGGCTGTAAGCATTAAAAAAGCGTCTAATTGCAAGCACAGGTCGTTCAGCTTCCAAGAGCGACAATCTTCTTATCGTCCCTCCGTATTTAGCTGCCAGCTGCTTGATCTCTCGCATATATTGGAAATCGTTCGCAATCTGCTCTTCGCTAAATGGTGGAAAATTGTTGGGCTGCTTATCATCCCCAAGCGCCCCTGTCGTATCAAGGATCAGCCTTCCGGTATCCATCATTTTGGACAACTGCTTATACAGGGAGATAACCGTTGATGGCTCTCCACGGAAAAGGAATGGCCTTTCACCCGTCACCGCCTTCAACCAATGCCACAAATCCACACGCAAGTATTCCAGATCCCCAGGTTGAAAGAACACCAAGATCTCTTGAAGTGCTGCTGCTACTTCGCCGTTATAGTTTTGTGATGGCTGCGATGCATTGATACCTAAATTTTCCATGATCCAAGCTTTTAGAAGCAAAGAGCCAATCAGGTCTGACGTAGCGAACCATGGGCGGTTGTATCCGACTACGCACGGCTTGTATAATACTTCCGGACTTTGGGTTGACCTTCATTGCGATATTTACTTTATTTGTAACCATGAGCACAGCAACAAAACCCGACCATATCGGTCACAAGATCTCACGTATCCGTGAATTACGTGGTCTTAAGCAGGAGTATGTCGCGCACGAACTGAACGTCAGCCAGCAAACCGTATCGAAAATCGAGCAGAGCGAAACGGTGGAAGATCAGATACTGGAGCAGATTGCAGAAATTCTTGGAGTGACCCCAGAAGGAATTAAGAATTTTAGTGAAGAAGCAGTCTTCAATTACTTTAACAATTTCAGCGACAACAGTATAAACCAGGGGCCGATAGGCTCATACAACGTTTGCAATTTTAACCCACTGGACAAGGTGATTGAATTATACGAACGTCTTTTGCAGAGCGAGCGAGAAAAAATAGAACTTCTAAAAAATAAGTAATCGCAAAAAAGCCGCGATCCTGCGGCTTTTTCATTTGGGAGATATTTTGCGATAAAGCGAATACTACGCCGTCTGTACGCGAGGCTTTCTGCCACGCGGTTTTCCGGTGTACTCCGGTTTTGGCGTTTCGCTTTCAATGGTCAGCTCATAGCCTTTGGTAGCCTTGTCAAAATCAAAAGTAGAGATCTTGAAGATCAGTTTTTCACCCTCGAAATTGAGGCCTCCCCTTTTCAATATGACAGCCAACGGAATTACATGGCCCCTGCCACTTTTCTCAAAGGAAAAGGTTTGATCCGAACTTGCAGCCGGAACAAGATATAAGGATTTGATTTTTCGCTTTCCATCCTGGGTACCGATTTTGAAATTTGTAGACTCAGGGTCAATTCCCAGATCTCGTAATGCGACAGCCGGGAAAACTAGCTTGCCGGAATTAGAAATGTAGCCAGCTGGCAGCGGCGCAGCCTTGGCCTGCTGGGTCTTAGGTAGATTTTCCTCTGGGGAAAAGAACTTAATTGCTTTTAGCTTCATGGTGTTATGGGTTATTTTAGGCTAAAATAAGGCAACGGTTTGGTTTAGCCTATCATTTACAAATGAAGCCCTAAGCCTTTCCGCTTCCTTTTCCTCTTTTTAAGCTCCGGATTCTGGGTTGTCGTCGCGTTAAAACCAATCCGGTTTTCCAGCAGGCCCAGCGAGTAATCCCTGCCGATATCAGAACCCTTTATCTTTATTTTGCTCTGCATATGAAAAAATGCAATGCCCCGCCCGATATAGGTCTTGTATCCGTGCCCAAGTAAGTGTTCTTTCAATTCCTGGATCGAATTGATCTGGGGCATCAAATGATCAATTAGAGATTTAAGCTTCAAATTCGCCTTGTCCGCTAAATGAATCTGCTGGCCCAGCGCGCGGTTGATCCGCATATCACGGGTCGGCACAAGACTCAGCTCATGTTCCATCCTGCGGCAGAACTTTCCGGTCCGCGCATAGTTTTTAAAATGATCGGCCGTATTCTTTCCGTTATAATTGATGCGGTTGGCGATAATATGAAAGTGCTCGTTGGCTGAGTCCTCGTGTTTAAAGACAACCATTTGGTTCTGCTCGAAGCCAAACTCCTTGGCAAATTCTCTGCAGATCCGCATGATCTTGTCATTGCCGGGCTTTTCGCCGGGTGAAAAGCTGAACGACTGATGCCAGACGTATTTGGTAAGCTTCTTATTTTTAGAGTGGTTGTCTGTGTACTGCCGGGCAAGATAGTCCAGATCCAGCGTCCCATCAGGAGCGGTTTTAAGGGCAAGGTTCTGAATGTAAACAAGTTCCCCCCTGACGCTTTGCTGCTTACTTTGCTCGCTTGCCGTGGTCTGCTGACCTTTCTGATAATAGCAGTACTCCAAAATTCCCTTGGCGTAGCTGCCCAGTCCTGCTTTTCCAATCATTTGCTGGTTTGCTGGATGAATTCTTTGATGGCATTTTCAATTTCGTAGGGGACAGAGGCGATATCTGCCGCCTCGTTCTTCCAGGCAGGTGCAAGATCCTCTAGCGGCCCCGCGTAGTAGCTTTCATATTTTAAAAGCAGCTCGCGCGCCGACCTGCACATGTCTTGAGCTTCCCGAAGGATTTGCTCTTTGCTTTCCCCGGCTCCGAGGACATGGCCCAGATAATCGGGCAGGGACTGAATCCATGCCTCGATGTCAGTAATCGTCTTTTGAAAGCTGCGGATCTCGAAGCTTTCAAAAACCCAGCGGGTGATATGGTCTGCAAGCAGCCGTACCCGCTGGCTGCTTTGTTGCCACTGCGCGGAGAGCATCTGATGGTCTTTGGTCTTTAAAATAGCGAGCGATAGAATTCCGGCCAGCTGCTCGAGAATCCGGATTGTTTCGGCAGTAGCCTTTGGCAGCGTTCTTTTCTGGGGTCTTTTGAATGGGACATCCAGCGCCAAAGTCAGAAAGAACTGACTGGCAGAAAGCCCGCTTTTTTCGATGAGCTGATTGATCTGGTTTTTCTGATCCGAGCTTACCCAGACCGAAAAGTGCTCCCGTTTGGCAGTGCCCTTCTCCTTAGGTGGTCTGCCTTTCTTGATTTGATTTTTCATTGTGTCTTACAGGATTAGCTATGAGCCGATAGGCGAATAGCAGGGGTCCAGGGGTTTTCCCATGGCCAGCCCGCCGGGGAGTCGCATTTTGCGACGTACCGGCGATAGCTGGCTAGGGAGAAAACCACCGCCCATGTTTGTAACCGTTTGCAAGCGTTTGCTTTCGTTCTAAAAAATTCGGGATTGTTTAAAAGAATTTGAATCCATTCGAAAGCAGCAGAAGTTGTTTTGGTTCTCGCGAAATGCTTTTACAAAGAAAGCCCACCGGATTACTCCGGGGGCCTTCTTTTTGAGATCACGACGGTCTCTTGATTATTTAATTACCAAATCTGTTTTTCCACTTTGTCCCCAACAGCGACATGGACATAATACTGACCTGGGTTAACTTGTCGTCTTCTTGCACACAACTAGTGACTTTCATAGATCAGCCGGTAGCCTCTTGTTCTGTGTTTTCTCATTTAACATAAAATCCGTAGCATACGGTATGATAATCTCTAACATCCCTTTCCACATTTCTAATTCAATTTACCCGTAGTCTAAAATCTGAAATAACAATGATGAAACAACATGTCTTTACCGTACTCGCCATCCTGTTTTTTACAAACGTGGGGATTGCACAATCTACCGGCACCTTTACAGATTCACGAGACGGCCAAAACTATAAAACAATTAGCTTTAAAGAAGATTCGACGGGCAAAACCATTACCTGGATGGCACAAAACCTGAACTACAAAGTTGAAGGAAGCTATGCATATAATGACAATGAGAATAATCGAAACGAATTTGGATTGCTTTACACTTGGGATGCGGCGAAAAAAGCCTGTCCTAGCGGGTGGCATTTGCCAACAGATAGCGAATGGACTGTGCTTGTGGATCAATTTGGAGGCATGGACAATGCAGGTGAAGCTTTAAAAAGCATTAAAGGCTGGAGTGAAGACGGTAACGGCACTAATACTAGCGGGTTTAATGCCCTTGCAGGAGGTATCCGAAGACCCGACGGTAGTTATATGTTCCAAGGTACTCTTGGCTACTTTTGGACGTCCACACTTATTAATTCGGTTGATAAAGTCTGGGGGTGGAACTTTCACTATGGCGGCCCTCCGAGTAGCAATAAACAAAATTTAAAAAAAGCGTTCCGTTGGGATGTTCAAGTTTCTGTCGGAATCTCAGTTCGTTTGGTCCAGGATTAAGATAAGCCCATAGCTCTTTTTGCAAAAACTGTTAAGCCTGGTTTGATTAAAGTACCCAAGCCAAACGCCGCTGTGTTTGTTAACCTGCTTTTGCGCGGTTGCAGGAATAGAAAGAAGAAAAGTGAGTATCAGTAAATATTTTCTAATCATGAGCAATATGCTTTTACAAATAAGTTTTAAGGCAATAACCGATGACGGCTGCTGCAAGAATAATGTAAGGCTCTTGAAGCTTCTTAATATAAATTAACCCGAGAATTGATGCTAATGCAATGAGAGCAGATGTACTGTCTACTATCGAGCGGGTAGCGATGACAAATACCGAGCCGACCAACGCGCCTACAACGGCTGCGGTAATCCCGTCCACAAAAGCTTTGATGCTTTCATTTTTTGATATTTTCTTGAAATAGGGTGCAGGAAGTACCGTAAATACGAAACATGGCAAGAATACGCCAAGTGCTGCTACGCTCGCACCTGCAAACCCGGACACCAAAAAGCCAATAAAACCGACAGTAATCACCACAGGTCCAGGTGTGATCATGGCCACAGCAACCGAATCCAAGAACTGCTGCTCGTTTAGCCAACCCATTTCGCCAACAACACCCGCTTGTAAGAACGGAATAATGGCCAGCCCACTACCGAAAACAAATGCACCGGCCTCTATAAAAAATACCCCAAGCTGCCAGAGCTTGCCCGCATCAAAATCCCAGAAACCTGTTGCAGCCACCAGAACCACAGACAGTGAAGTCGTAGGCTTTTTGATCCATCTTGGAGGCGCTTTGATAATCATGTAAACAAGCCCGAGGCTAATGAATAGCCATACTTCTTCCCGCTGGGTTATAGCAGTAACGACTGCCATCACAATGAAGAACAGCCACAGTAGCCACCGGCTTTTGATGGCCTGTGATTCCAATTTGCTGACCGATTTAATAGTGAGCTTGTAGCAGCTCAACGTGATGATCCCAATCACAGCTGAGCCGACCCCGTAAAAGACAGACTGCATCCATGCCAGCCCACCGTACAGCTTATACGCCATGCCCAGCAGCACGACCATTATAAATGAAGGAAGCACAAACGCCAGACCGGCAACCGTAGCTCCCCAAACTCCGTAGTGCACATAGCCCAGATAGATGCCCAGCTGCGCGGCAAGCGGGCCTGGTGCAAGTTGCGCTAGCGCCAAACCCTCGCGATATTCGTCCTCGGAAATCCATTTGCGGTCTTCCACCAGATCACGGTGCATATATCCGATCAATGCTACTGGGCCGCCAAAGCCAAGTGTACCAAGTCTAAGAAAATACTTTGTCAGCTCCATCAAGCTGTACTGTGCTGTTTTAGGGGGTGTCAAGGTTTCCATATATGCTTTTCATTTTGAAGATCTCTTGCCCACGCGTAGAGCGCGTCATAGACTTTCAGGCCAACTTCCAACATCTGGTGATCATCCTGAATCGTATGGGACAGACCGGCTGAGATAGCCCACAGGCCAGCGGCCTGCGGTGCTATTTCGAAACGGTCAGTATCAGCGGCCCGGACAATAGTGGCGATTTGAAGCACCGATGGATCGGTTATACCATGCTTTGAAACAAAGTAATCGAAGCTACACTGGTCGCCATAGTGCGAGTACTCTGCACCGCTAATGTCATAGGGAATTGCGTCGAGTTGGCTAGCAAGTTCAAATACCTTGTCTTTGGCAACATATAAAAACTCGGCACCCGGATCAATAAAGTTTTTGATCAGCCAGGGACAGGCAATCCGATCTATTTTAGGCCGCTCGCGGGTTATCCATTTCATTGTCAGTGGTTGGAATGCGAGCCATGAGGCGTTTTACCAAGGACATCCAACGCGGCACGGAAGCCTTTGGCAAGCTCGTCCGCAGCACCTTTTCCATAGTAGTGCAGAAATATCATTCGTGGCTCTTCATCAAGCATGTGGTTGTGAACAGCCACAACTTCGAGCTTATGGTCACGCAGAACTTTGATCACCGTATTCACTTCATGACCCAGCATAGCGATATCACCAGCTATGTGGGCATTGGCCTTTGTGCCAGCAAAACTTGCCCACGAGTTCAATCCAATCGCAGCAGTCATTTCAGCGCCCATCGACATGACGGTCAGGTTCTGACGGCCAACCGTATATTTGTAAGTCGGCCCGTTTACAACTCCGGCATATTTGACAATTCCGTCCAAGGCGCTTAGATCGAAAATCTCTTTGGCCGTTTGCGATGCAGGCGCTGAGGGAGCAGGCTGGTTTGCCGGGGCAATTTTGGCATCCTGAATAGTCAGTGCAAACTTTTTAGCAAGCTCAGCGGGACTTCCCATACCATGGAAGTGCATGTAAAATATACGCGGCTCTTCGTAGAAAAAGTGGTTATGGATTGCGCCGACTTCCAGGCCAGCCGCCTGTGCGGCAGAAATCAACGGGTTAACTTCCTCTTGCAGCAGCACGGTGTCGCTCATCAAGACCGCCGACTTTCCATCCACCGTCTTTTTGATGGACACCCAACCGCCAAATCCAAAAGAAATCGGGACGCTTTCGGATTTGATCGCGATTTTGAGATCATTTCTTGGCAGCGCGATCGTATGGACAGCCTGGGCTTCATTATAGGTGCCTTTTTTGCCAATTGCGCTTTCTATTGCCGCTATCTCTTCGGCCGACAAGGGTGGTGTTTTTACCGGTGCGCTGCTAACGGTGGGGCTGTAAAGCCCGGTTAATCCAGCTGTAGCCGCCATCGATGTTGCACCGAGCCATGCTCTTCTCGAAATCATTGTTTGGTTTTCCATTTTTGAAATAATGTGGTTGACAATGCAATACTATCAAACCAATTACCTAAAAAATAGAACAGAAATAACCCGTTTGTATAGAGTTTACTTTTTAGCCAAAGTTTTTCGAAAAGCCGACGGATTTTGCCCGGTGTGCTGCTTGAAGATGCGGTTGAAATGGCTCTGATCAGAAAAACCGGTTAGGTAAGCAATCTCTGCCAGACTGTTTGATGTATTGGAAAGCAGCTCTATTGCCTTCTCAATGCGAAGCTTCCTGATGTAATCTCCAAAGGACATGTCACTGAAATACTTAGAGAACTCCCTTGATACGTATGCAGGGTTCATGTCAAGTCCGGCCGCCACTTCTTTCAAACTCAAATTCAGATTAGTATCAATCTGATCCTGAATGATCTCTTTCAACTGCTTGGCCCACTCAGGTGCTTTGCCATGCTGCGAAGACTTCTCCTGTATGTATGCATTGAACACTTCCAACAACAGCTTTTCAGTTGGAGTCTGCGTGTGCCTCAGTTTTTGTAAATGTTTGGCCCAGCTGTAAAGCGCGTCGTAGATCAGCATTCCCTTTTCGAGGAGCTCAAAATCATCAGTGATGTTAAAACTCAACCCGGCTGAAATCGTCCAAAGTCCCGAGCTTTGAGCCGCTAGTGAATGCATGTCGGTATCAGCACCGCGAACGATCAGTGCCATGTCCTTCACAGCTTGGTCTTGAATGTTATACTTTTCGATCAGGCAATCGAAAGTGCAGCGGTCTTGGTAGTGCGTGAACTCGACGCCGGGAATGTCAAATGGGATTGCATCAAGCTCAGCGGATTTTGAAAGTACCTGGTCAAACGGGGCACATAGTAGAAAACTGCATCCGGGTCAATGAATCTTCTGATTAACCAGGGACATGCTATTCGGTCGATCTTCGGGCGTTCTCGGGTTATCTAATTCATGTGTCTCTCTTAATCGATTCCTGGTCAAAGATAAGTTTTTGATCAAAGCAAACACTGAAACGTCAACGCAGCAGGCAAGTGCTCAATTACGGTGTGTGATTCCGCTATGAATGTTTCAGGTTCCGAGACGGTTATTGATTTTGTCTATGGGGCACTCTGAGAATTTTAATCGGTCGTTAAAGTGTAAATTATATCGTCCATCACTTGATGGTTTTGCAGCCGCTCAGCACCGATAATGGTTTGATAAACCTGGCTAGCAACACCTTTAATCGTACTTTATCATCATTGACTAGTCGATCGATAATTGTTTGTCTCTAAATACAGTTGGGCCGACGCCTACGACCTTCTTAAACAGTCGGCTAAAATACTTCTGGTCCTCGAATCCCAGGTTTAATGCAATTCCTTGATATCCCAATCTGTGTAAAATAATAGCCGCTGCGATTCGGCGATAACCTCGCGATGGATTAATCTGAGACGAAGTTAGCGGTGACAGCCTTAACGCACGCATTCAGGTAGTTAACTGATATATTTAACTGATCGGCATAATCGGCAGGTTTTTTCAAGGTCTTATAATGGTTCCTCAGTAGCTTTTTGAAGTCTTTTGCTACAATGAACTGACGTTGCCCCCGACGCTCAGCCAAATGATTTTGTGTTTTACGGTAAATGATCATGGCCTCGTAGACAAACGCTTTCAGTAATGCGTGCGTAACTACCCGGTTGAGATCAGCACCTTGTTTAATTCTTCCAATTGTAACATCAGACCGATGGATTTTTTAAACCAGGCGTCTTAGGTTTGTGAGAGCAGCACCGCCAGTACCTCGGTCACTGATTCATCCAGCGTCGACCTGATCGGCTCGTCAATTAATCTGCTGTCGAACGAGACATACCAACCTGCTCCTCCAAGAGATGATATTACTTGGTGTACCTGCCCTGGGTAGGAGATAAAAAGCATCCTGGGTTTAACCGTAACGGGTTGAAAATCGAGCATTATATCAATTTTACCCTGTTCCAGAAGCAGGCAGGTATAATGGTCATGACTTTCCGGATTACTACCGATGGACTGGTTACTGCCAACGCAAACGGAGTTGCTTCTAATGGTGAAGTGGAAGATTATTTCATTCCATTCGAAAAGCCGCTACCTGTGACGCTTATCTCGTTTACTGCCATAGAATCAGAAGGCACGGTAGTATTAAGTTGGGAAACGACGCAGAAGACCAACAGCGACCGATTTGAAATTCAGCGAAGCCGGGACGCTAAAGCGTGGTTTGTCTTGGGCAGCGTCAAGGCGAAAGTAGCATCAAGCAAACATATTCATACACAGATATGCACGCGGAAAAGGGTTCTTTGCCCAACGAAAACCTGTACCGTTTGAAAATGATCGACCTGGATGGCACGTTTGCGTATAGCCGTATCCGGAACGTTCAGTTTGAAAATTAGAGAAAGGGGCAGCATATCCCAACCCGGTGATTGGCAAATTGTTTGTCAAGGATTTCACCAAAATTGTAAGCATGCGTATTCTGGATCTGAATGGTAAGGTCGTACTACCCGCTGGCAACAGATATATCAGTGGGGATATACAAGAATTCCTCCTTCGGCAATTAAACCCAAGATCCGGCAAGTGACGCTTTCACGTACCGAAAGAATCGTTGTCCAAATGCTAGCAAACAACAAATCCTATGATCAGGTAGCATCTGTATTGGAGGTTAAGCGAAGCACAATTGCAGTTTATAAGCGCCGCGTCTTTCAAAAACTTGGTGTGAGAAATATGTTCGAATTTTTTAGAAAGATGACTTTACTTATGAATTAACTACCGGAATTTCAAGATGTTAATGCACTGATAAGTCCAGTTTTTAAACTAAGCCGTCCTTGCGCTGGATCACCGCCGACTGATTCATAAACACGCTACATTTTCAATTAATCTCAACAGTAACGAACACGGGATCCATCCAGCGTTGACAACATCACGGTAATGAGTGGAATGTTCTACAAATTACTTCGATAGCTTGTTTATGGCCGGAAATAGCTTCTATTTTGAGCTACAAGAAATATCCGATATGCTTAATCCACTGAAATTTTGGAGGTGAACAGGAATTTTTATCATTTGCTCTTTTTTGTAATGTTTCTTTTGCCCAGCACCTCATTCTGTAAGGCAAAACAAAGAGATACAGATTCTCTTGCGTCATACGACATAACACACTATACAGATGAGAACGGGTTGCCTCAAAATAGCGTCAAATCAATTGTATCGGATTCCATAGGTAACATTTGGCTTGCCACAGAAAGCGGGCTCGCCAGGTTTGACGGAAGGCACTTTACAGTCTTCGACAATTTTGGTGGTTCTTATACGGACAGAAGTATTCATACCTTTCACCCAAACCCAATTTCGTCCAGTAATGGCTTCTTTGCCATCAATAACGAAAAAACTTACATCCATGTAACCCGCGGACAGGCGATCATAGATGAGGGCTTCTATGAAAAGCAGTTGTTGTCCCAACCTTTTACGGACCGGAAAAACATGCCCTACGTCACCGAAGGACTTCCCAGCCCTTCGGTGGACCACATCGCCCCGTGGCGTTTTCTTCTGGTACCAACCGGACTGGACCGCTATTTTATTTATACCAAGAAAAATGTTGACTATTATATTCGAAAAAAGAAGGTAAAATCCGCTTCTTTGCCCAACAAGAGCTTTTGGAATTTTTTCCGGCTGGATAACGACCTCTATTACCTGGAAAACGGAGTATTCATCCGGTATAGCGGTAAGGACTCCACTTTTGGACAACAGGTTACGTTGTCAGGAGATATTCTAAACCATCCTTTATACTCGGCGAAGAAATCATGCATGATTTTTTGGAACAATTGCTCCAATCAGGTTTTCATTTTGCTAGGCAACTCCCTTTACGCGTTGTATCAGAATGCTGAGGGCGGGTTAACTTCCCGTCTGATCCTGGGCGGATTCGATTTTGAGGCTAACAAAATCAAGGCCGTATACTATGATGCAAATACAAAAAGGATTTTTTTAGGTAGTCCGGTCAATGGATTGTATATCCTGAAAAGGAAGCCGTTTCAGGCACTTACAGCTAATTTCAAAGGGACAGACAATGTTTATTCTAGCCAGGCTATGCTCAATAGTAGCAGCATCCTTTCCGCTCAGGGCGTCATATTTAGCCTCAATCCGACAAGTGGTAAGGTGTCCACAAGCCAGCTGGAACAGATCACCCAGACCGTGTTTTGGGACAAATCCAGCATTTTGGTTGACCGCACCGGAAAGATCTGGTGCAAACACCGCAGCGTGCTCTATCTTTTTAAAGCAACGGGTAAAGTGCCGGAAATGAAATGGCAGTTACCCGGCGAAGCAAGTACGTTTTGCGAAGGAAAAGATGGTAAAATCTGGATTGGGACAAGGACAGCAGGACTGTATTATGTCGATCCAAATGCTCCTGCCCCGACCCCCAGGCTGTTTCTCTTTGGGCACTTGTTCAATATTTCATTCATACAACAACAATCAACTGACATACTGTGGGTTGCGACACAAAAGGGATTATATAAAGTATCACTAAAAACCAGGAAAGTCTTTTACATTAAAGGGCTCGAAAATATCTATATCCGAAGTTTACACATTTCGGAAGGCGATGACAAAGTTTGGATCACCACCTATAAAGACGGACTATTCCTGTTGATTAATGACCGGCTGACTCATTTCCCTTTTGACAAGCAAATGCACTTGTCCAGCGCACATTGTATCGTCGAGGACCGGAAGGGCTTTTTCTGGATTACTACCAACAAAGGTTTGTTGCAAGTTCTCAAAGAGGATCTGCTAAACTATGCGATAAAGCCGGCAGATTTATATTATCACTATTATTCGAAAGCAGACGGGCTGAAATCAAATGAATTTAACGGTGGCTGTCAACCCTGTGCAGTCCGGTTACCCACAGGACATGTGTCGCTCCCGTCGATGAATGGGCTTATCTGGTTTAAACCTGAGGAAACCTCCGCAGAGCTTCCGGACAAATCCATTGTTATTGACCGTGCAGAAATCAACGGAAAAAAAATTCTTTTTACAGAAGACAAGATCACCTTCCGGCAGGATCAGATCCAACTCAGGCTATATGTTGCTACGCCGTACTTTGGCAGTCCCAATAACGTCAATTTTTCTTATGCATTAACCAAGCGAAATGCGGCACCGTCGGTATCAGAGTGGCTGGATATAGATAGCGATGGCGTAATCAATATATCACTGTTGACCAAGGGAAACTATACTTTACATGTGCGGAAGAAAAATGGGTTTAAAACCGGCAATTATAAATACAAAGCCTTAACCATAATGGTGCCGCCGCTGTGGCACGAAACCTGGTGGTTTCATTTGCTAAGCGGCCTGGCAGCACTGTTGCTGGCATTTGCCGTCGTACAAATCCGGTTCAGATCTATTAAAAAGCGAAATGCTATACTTGAAAGTCAAGTTTCCGATCGTACGAAGGCCTTGAAAGAAGCCTTGGATAGCCTCGAAGAATCACAAAGTGAATTGCTGAGTCAAATGCATTTACAGTCCAGATTAATGGCCTCCATCGCACATGATGTCCGGACACCTCTTGTATCCACAATCGTGGTTGCCGGCGAAATGAGAAAAATGATTATAGAGCAGCAATATGACCACGCATTGGTCTATGGGAAAAATGTGGAAGACGCCATGCATAACATAAAAAGCTCTTTGGAAGAGCTGCTTGCATATGTCAAAATCCAGGTTTACAAACGGGAGATTAAAAAGGAAGATGTAACATTATTCGGTCTGATAGAAAAGAATTTTCAGCTATATGGCAAAGCCATCAAAAATAGTCCTAATACTTTCGTAAACGCTATCCCGCACGATGTTACTGTTTTTACGAGTCCGCAATTATTGGATATCATCATCCATAATTTGGTGGATAATGCTAATAAATTTACTAATAAAGGTACGATCAAAGCATACGCCCAACTAGCGGATCAAGCCGTAAATCTGATTATTGAAGACTCAGGAAAAGGGATGCCCGCCGAACTGCTGAACTGGTTTGCCAGACCCGGATCCAATTCTATTCCGGAAAGTTATCACGGAATAGGCTTGGTTATGGTCAAGGAATTAGCTCCGCTTGTCGGCGCCGATTTACTTGTGGAATGCCGTCATGGAACTCGGATTACCCTTAGATTCCCACAACCAACACCGGCCATATGGGATCAGAACAAGTCTATGGCTTCTCGGCAGCATTCACCTTTTTGAACAACTCGAAAACGTTGGTCACGCCCATCTTTTCGAAGATCCTGGCTTTATAGGTACTTACCGTGTTGGCACGCAGATCCAGGGTCGCTGCAATTTCCTTGATCCATTTTCCCTCCAGCATCAGTTTCATGATTTCATCTTCCCGCGAGGATAATTGCCTAAGTAAGAGTGTGCGGCTATTGGTTTTGCGGCCATTAGATACGCCGTCCAGCAGCTGTTGCTGGACGATCTGACTAACATATTTATTTCGTTTCATAACCGTTGCTATGGCAGCCATCGCTTCGTTTTTCGGAGCTGATTTGGATAAATATCCATTGGCGCCTTGGGCGATGTAGTCAAGGGCATATTTTTCTTCGTCTGCTGCTGAACACACCAGGATTACAACCTCTGGTTGTTGCTGTCTTATCTGAGCGATCATGGCTGTTCCTTTGCCGCCTGGAATATCAATGTCGAGCAGAATCAATTCGAACTGATGACTCGCGATAAGCTGTAAGACTTCGTCAAAATTCTCCGCCTCAAATGGGACCGCCTGACCATATACCTCATTTAACATGATTTTCAGGCTAATTCTTACCATAAAATGGTCTTCAACAATCAATATTTTCTTCACTTCTGAGAGGCTTTTTCAATGTTCAATTAAAGGTATTTTATCTTAATGGAATTCATCTACAATTGTAGTGATAGTTCTATAATATTAGTTTAAACCTCTATAAATTCTGCATTTAACTCTGCGTAGGTTTGTTCGGGCATCAATTTTAAACTAGCGGTTACATCAGTAAGCATCAGGCCTGCCAGATGGTTACCTCTTTGATCACATATATCGACGCTATGAAAAACAACTACCTAACCAGCTTTTTCCCGGCCCTTACCCCTAAGGGCAGTTTCAATTGCTTTCCATGGAAAATAGATTAGGTTTTTCCCTAGGGATAGACGCCATCCGGCACTAGACGACACCTACCAAAGAAGATCAGTCACATAACTGCTCCATTAGCCATGGAATGCAGAACAGGATAGCTATGTCCTTTCCGGTTCTGCACGGATCCTTACACTACACACACGCTGGGGCCTTCTATACACACACTACCTCATTGTCCATTTAAACCTGGTTGCCTATGCAGAATCCCCCAAATGAGAGTACCGGTTATTTTTTTTAAACAAATCCCAATATGAAAAAAAACACTATTCACTTAGAGGAGGCAGGCTATACGATGCCGTACTCACTGATTTTTAACCTAATCCCGACGGTTTATGAAAACAATTAGACTTTTAAAATCTATGCTGCTGGCCATGCTGATGCTGGCTGGTTTTGGCGTTAGAGCCCAGGATGTGGGGCTGGATTGGGCTAAGGCTTTTCAACCTGCCAATACTACCTCAGATGTACGCCCCTACGGTGTCGGAACGGATGCAAACGGAAATGTGTATGTGAGCGGGCATTTCAATGGGACCGCAGATTTTAACCCCGGGGCGGGCGTGTTCAATTTAACTTCGCCATCAGCCGCAGGAATATTCAATGCAAGCGCATTCTTTGTAAAGCTTGACAAGTACGGCAACTTTATCTGGGCAAAGCAAATTGGCGCTGCTCTAAGCTCTGTGACTGCTTATGCGATTAAAGTCGATGCGGCGGGTAACATTTATGCAGTTGGGGAATTTGGTCAAACAATAGACTTCAATCCAAACGCAGGGGTTAATAACCTGACTTCGGCAGCAGGTAGTGCTGACGGCTATATTTTAAAGCTGGACACCAATGGCAATTACGTATGGGCCCAGCGTATGGGTGGTGGTGCTAGTGAATCTGGCTACGATGTCGATGTAGATGCGGCCGGAAACGTGTTTGTTGTTGGCTATATCGGTTCGGGGACATCGACTTTTGGCCCGGGTACGACTTTCAGCGTGACATCGGCTGGCGGTAATGATGGCTTCGCTGCTAAACTAAACCCATCGGGTGCTTTCCAATGGGTCAGAAGAATCGGAAGTACTGGCTTTGATACAGTAGACGCTGTGGATGTTGATGCCGCAGGAAATGTTTACATCGGTGGGCCCTTAGCAGGAAACACCACTGGTATGGCGACCCTGGGCGCCGGCGGGTTTGTAATCAAACTCAATACCAGCGGAACGACGCAGTGGTCCTATTCAGCTCCTGATCCGGGCAGATACCGCGGAGTTGCTGTGGATAGCGACGGAAATGTGTACGCCGCTGGAACAGGGACGGACAAAGTGGTCAAGCTAAACAGCAGCGGCACCAGGGTGTGGGCCAAGAAACTCGGCACCTGGGTATATAAGTTAAAAGTTGGCCCGGACAACAATGTGTACACCACTGGTTATTATGACGGAGCGGCCACTAACTTCGGTTCGTTTACCTTGCCTGCCACTGGTGATAAAGATGTGTTTGCAGCCGGGCTGAATGCCGCGGGGGATGTTCTATGGGCCAAGCCTTTTGGTGGAGCTGGAGAAGATCTATCATATTATCTGTCCGCAGACGTGTCTGGGGAGGTACTCGTAACGGGCAACTTCCAGCAGACTGTTGATTTTGATCCCAGCTCATGTGTTTTTAATTTGACGACTACATCAACTCCGGGCGACTGGGGGGGCTATGTTTTCAAGCTTACCAGCAACGCCTTACCACCTGATTTTGCCGTGGCTTCAAGCACAATCGCGCCTTTGACACAGCAGGCGTGCAGCTTAGGAATACCTAATGTGATTACGGGTAGCGCGGTGGGAATTACAGCTCCTACAGGTTACAATACCACCATCGGTTATCAGTGGCAGAAATCAACCAGCGCCACAGGGCCCTGGGAGGATATGCCGGGAGAAGTCTTCAAAGACCTGCAGCCGCTGGCTTCCAGTGAATCCCTTTTTTACAGACGTCTGATCAAGGCTGAAACCAAGTTCTGCGGCGTGTTTCAAACGATGGATTCTTCTGCGGTCGCTTCGGTAACGATCGGCACCAACACGGCCCCATCTGCCAATGCCGACGGCCCCCAGTGGTTTGTCTGCGCAGCAGGCACCAACACGGTCGCTCTCAGCGGTTCTGCGGCCGGAGGCTCAGGAAGCTTTACTTATCAGTGGTACCAGGGCAGCACCAATGGCGGAACGCTCGTGGCCAGTACAGCTAATTACACGACAACACCCGTTACCCAGGCGACCACCTACACCTTGAAAGTAACCGATGCGGCCGGTTGTATCGATACAGACCAGGTGACTATCGTCCCTGCTGTTGCCAACGCAGGTCCTAACGTATCATTCTGCCAGGGCAGTGGTGGCGTACAGATTGGAACGGCGCCTGTCGCAAGCCCGTCTGTCAAATATGCGTGGACACGTGTTTCGGGTGATCCCATTGCGAGTCTAAGCTGTACTACCTGCGCGCAACCGATCGCTGATCCCGCAGCTGTGACAATATATCGTTTGACGGTAACGACCACTAAAAAAGATGGGACTACCTGTACGACCACGGACGACGTAACCATCACCCCGGTAACTGCGCCAGGCAACGTATTGGCTTTTGGTGGACCCGATAAGACCATTTGCGTCAATTCAAATACCGTATTAGGGGTTGCTACCGACGCCACATATACTTATACCTGGTCACCAGGACAGTTTTTGAACAATACTGCCATTGCCAAACCTACATTCACAGCCGGTTCATCCGGTATAGATCCTTGCTCAGTCAACTACACTGTGACAGCTGTTAAGAGTGGCTGTGCTTTCGTGGACGAAGTCAAAGTTTCTGTGATCAACTCTGAAACTGCCGATTCGGGCGACACCGAATGCGGACCGCGCTGGGTAACCCATGAAGGTTTCCCTAACTGCCCTGAGGCAGTTTACACATGGAGCATTGTTAGCGGTAACGGTGTCATATTAAGCACCCGCAACGGGGGCGAAGACGCTTACCTGAAAAGCAATGTAGGTACCACTAAGTTCCGCCGCTCGGTAACACTTAACGGCGTCACCTGCTTTTCGGATGTAGATATTTATATCTGCGGAGATGGCTGCGATGTGGAGATCGAGACGATCTCATCCCAAGGATGCCCTAAGGTGTTCCCTGGCGAGCAGCTGCGTCTGGCACCAAAGAACGTCGTCCATCCGGATGAATGGAACTATCAATGGTCTCCTGCCCACCTGGTCGACAATCCGACAGCCAAGGAAGTTAATGTATTGACCAGCAGTCCTGCTACACTTACCTTGACTATCACCAACAAGTTCGATGCTTCGCTCACGTGCTCTGAATCTATTGACCTGAATCCGGCCGGTGCTACCCAGCCGACCATTGTTCTCAATGATAAAAGCATTTGCTTCAACACCCCGACTGCTATTGGCAGCCCTGTAAGTGGCGGTTTTAAATACACCTGGACACCCTCTACCGGTTTGAGCAGCACGTCAGTGAATAACCCTATGGCTACACTGACCGAAGACCAGGAATACATCGTAGAGATTGAGGACACACAGTTTGGCTGCAAAATGATCGATACGGTTAAAGTCACAGTTGCGCAGGTTGTAGCCGATGCGGGCATAGACCGCGCGATCTGTAACGGTGCAACTGTCACCTTGGGTGCTCCCGCACCGGCAAATACCAACTGGACTTACAGCTGGCAACCCTCTGGTGCCGCCTGGACCAATGGGACCAATGCAACTATGCCACAGCCACAAGTTGAATTCTCGGCTACCGGAAACCAGGTTTTCAGGTTGACGGTAACTGATCCTGCTTCGGGTTGTATGGCCATGGATTCGGTGACGCTTAAAAACGATCTGACCCCTGGTGAATACACTGGCAGCTCGGTAACGATATGTGAAGGGGAAGAAATACAGCTTGGCAAAGACCCTATACCGGGCGCTTCTTATCTGTGGACTGGTCCAGGGCTGAGCTGCACGACTTGTAGCAATCCGGTTGCCACGCCTACGTCTACTACCACTTATAATTTGCAGATAAGCTACCCCGGCTGTTCGGCCCCGATGATGGATGCGGTCACCGTGACAGTCAATGAAATCCCTGAGGTGGCTTTGAAGGATGTTTATGCCTGTGCAGCGGGTCCGGTAGCGATCGGTTTTGGTGCCGGCGGCAACCCGGCAGCACCCGCAGGAGCCACCTACCTTTGGTCGCCTTCTCAGGGACTAAGCAGCGCAACTGCGGCTAACCCGACGGCCAACGTAACCGTGCACACCACTTACGCGGTCGTAGTGACATTACCAAGCGGATGTAGTTTCACTGATGAGCTGGATGTGATCCCAACCTCGGCGTCAGCAGGCAGCGACGCGGCTATCTGCTCCGGTGAGGCTACCCAGATTGGCAACCCTGCTATACCAGGTGCCACATACGCCTGGACCGGTGCAGGCATCGTCGGAGCGGCAAACGTGGCCCAGCCCACCGTGAAGCCGGCAGTAACGACAACCTATTCGGTTACGGTAACATTGAACGGCTGTCCTCGAACCGACCAAGTCGTCGTGACGGTCAACACGCCTGCTGCTTTCAACATCTCAGGTAATACAACGATCTGCGTTGGCGGCAGTACCACACTTAGCCTGGTAGGCTCCCCGGCACCCAATACGACCTGGCAATGGAGCCCAACAATCGGAGTAAGTAATCCAACAGGTACATCCACAACGGTTACAACGGCGCAGACTCAGACTTACCGTCTGACGCAGACCAACCTGACAACCGGCTGCAGTAACTTCAAAGAAGTGGTAGTGGTTGTAAAACCCAACACGATTTCGGCCAGCACTACGCCGCTTGCGGTTTGTGACGGGGTGGCTACTGCGCTTCCGTTGACAGTGATTTCGACAGGTAGTTACCAATATGTATGGAGTCCTTCCACAGGTCTTTCCAATGCATTCGTGGCTACTCCGACGGTGACCACATCCACTAACAAAAATTATAATGTCGTGATCACCGACACACAGTCACAATGCCAGCTGGCATTGTCGGTACCGGTAACCGTTCGCCCTGGCACTGAATGCCTTCCACCGGTTGCTTTGAGGGGAAATGTTTTTCATGATGCCAATGCGCTGAAAGATGTGACCGTCAATAAGACAGTGCCGACCCCGATACCAACCCTGTATGTGTCGCTTTTGGATACTATTGGAACAGTACTGGAAACGGTTCCGGTGAATGCCGACGGGAGCTATGACTTCGGGTTGACGGCTGCTGGTACCTACAACATCGCATTGCACCAGAATCTGGCAGGATCGGCAACTCCGAATCTTCCGGCAGGATGGATGAACACAGGTGAAAACCTGGGTGCAGGCGTGGGAAGCGACGCAGGTGTAAATGGTATCCTGACCACGGTAACGGTACGGAACGTGGATGTTACCGATGCGAACTTCGGTATCCAGCAGCCTCCTCTGGCCGAGCCCAAAATCTATATCATCGACCAGCCTGTCGTAAACCAAGAAATTCCTTTGAACAGCACGCTCGTGAGCACAGGTGCGGGTACTTCCTCACCCGCCCAGATGACAGGCACTGACCCTGAGGATGGCATTTTGACTGGGGCTAACAAGGACAAAACGGTGGTAATCATCACTTTGGCAGACCGTGGTGAGCTATGGTATAACGGAGTGCTGGTCAAAACAGGACAGGTGATCCCTAACTATGACCCTGCACTGATGATATTCAAAGCCACGGGCTTGGGTTATACCAATATCACCTATGAATATGCCTATAAAGATCAGGCAGGTGTACAATCGCCACCTACCACCTACAAGATCAGTTGGGGCAAGCCGCTTCCGGTTACCTTGGTGCGCTTTGAAGCCAAGGCGGTTGAGCATGCAGCCCAGCTCAGCTGGACGACCACTGCCGAATCCAATAGCGACCGTTTTGAAGTGGAACGCAGTTTGAATGGCAAGAAATGGGAGAAGATCGGAACGGTCAATGCCCAGGGCGAAAGCGCAGCGACTGTTGATTACAGCTTCAGAGATCTTACCCCTGCGGGCTCAGACAATTATTATCGTCTGAAAATGATCGACCGCGACCTGACTTTCACTTACAGCGGTATCCGCTCGGTGAGCTTTGAAGTTGCTTTTGAAACCAGCATCTTCCCTAATCCGGCAGCTGACAAGGTAAACTTGAAAGTGACAGACTGGAAAAAGGTAGCATCGGTCAAAATCAACAATCTGGCTGGTGTGAATGTATACCAGTCAGGCCGGATTACCTCTGAGGTGATCGATGTGAAAAGCCTGCCACAGGGAACATATATATTGGTTGTTACTCATGTGGATGGATCCTTTTATAGCCACAAGTTGGTTCACATTAAATAAAAGGTGAACTAGGCACGCAAAAATGCACTTGCCCGTCAGCTTGCCAATTTTGGCCGGTTGGCGGGCAGGTGTCTTTGTAGGTTATCCCTCTATCAACCCGCTATTCAAATTTGAAAAATGATCAAGGCTTTAATCGTTCATGACCTCTCGCTTAGCTTTATCGGCGTTCTGGCTGTATTGAAAACAGCATTGGGAAAACAGTCTAAAATTCAGGTTGCCAGTTCAAGCCAGGTTTTTGACAAGTTGACTGGTAACTTCAAACCGGACCTGGTAATTCTTGGACTTCGTAAAGTGCCAGTCATGAACCGCGCTTATATCAAGGAAAAAATTTTCCAGGCTTATCCGGCCGTTCCCATCATTATCTATTACGACCATGTTGTACTCAAATCCATTATTTCCTTTTCCCGACAAGGCGCCCTAGGGTTTATTTCAACAAATATGATTCCGGACGAACTATATGATTGTGTGCAAAGTGTCTTGAAGCATCAAATTTATATATGTGAAGAAACCAGTCAAAAATTGCTGAAAGCGTGGTTTGCAAAAAGAGGCAAGCACAAAATTACTAATTAAAGAAATGGATGGTCAAGGTATTTATTTGAGGTCACGCAAAGTGGTCGGCGAAAGCGTCGCCGACTCTACTACATGAAGTTCAAACGATGGATAGAACCATATACCAAGTTAACCCAACCAGACCGGCTAACCTGTGTAATGACCGTTTTAGCTGCTTCCGGGTATTGACTGCTCGCGAAAGATCAGTTACCAAACGGGGAATACAACACGAACGATCGACATGATTGAAGAACAACAAAGGGGGAATGTTGACTTTCAAGTTAAGTATTGAAGTGCGAAAGGAGTAGGGGTACAACTTTAGGGAGATTTTCTTGTGTTATTCCCTCTTTGATGATCAATTGTTGAATAGAGCCTATCCCGTTTGTTTAAACTCATCTGGTGTTAAAAAGCCAAGTGCTTGATGTGGTCTTTGAGTATTGTAGTCGTTAATCCAGTGTTCAACCACTTCTCGAACTTGTGGCAAACTTCGGAATAAATAAGCATTAAGAACCTCGCGACGAAAAGTGCCATTAAATCGTTCGATGTACGCATTCTGTGTCTGTTTGCCAGGCTGTATCCAACACAGTTCTATTTCATTTGATTCACACCATTCTGTCAACGCAATGCTGATAAACTCAGGTCCATTGTCGCATCGTAAGCAGTTCGGTTTGCCATGTGTTTCAATTGCCTGTTCCAGAAGCCGGACAACCCGCTTTGCAGGTAGGGAAAAGTCAATATCTATCCCCAGTGCTTGCCGATTGTAATCATCCAATACATTTAAGGTACGAAAACGACGTCCATCTTTCAATACGTCAGACATAAAGTCAAGCGACCAAACTTGGTTGAGCCCTGTTGGCTTTGCCAAGGGTTGTCGAATCCGATCTGGTAATCGCTTTTTCTTACGCCTAGGTAAATTCAAGCCTAATAAGCGATAAATACGCCAAATCCGCTTATGATTGAAAGAATATCCTTGTCGGCGCAGTCTGTAACGAATCTTCCAAAACCCCCAACCAGGATGGCGGTGTGCAATAGCTTGAATGGCCTGTTCAACTTCATTATCGGGTTGACGCTTGGATTGATAAGCAAACATCCGTCGGCTTAATCCTGCTAATCGGCAAGCTCGCTGCTTGCTAAAAGCTTTTGTTTTAACAATCCAATGCGCAAGCTGACGACGCTGCGCAGGCCCTACCACTTTTTTTTCAAAGCCTCTTTTACCACTTCATGCTCCAAACTCAACTCCGCATACATCTTTTTCAACCGCCTGTTTTCCTCTTCCAAATCCTTCATCCGTTTCAACTCTGAAACCTCCATACCACCATATCGTTGCCGCCAATTGTAAAAAGTACCTTCGCTGATTCCATGCTCACGGGTAATCTGAACAACTGTTTGCCCGTTTTGCTGCTGCTTTAGAATGGCCACGATCTGGGCCTCGCTGAATCGATTCTTTTTCATGTTCCCCTCCTTTTATGAAAATATAATCGGAAAGCTCCATTTATTCAACGATCACTTTTAGGGGAAGCTGACAACGTGATCTGCCGGTACGTAGAGGACTGGACGGCCCTAAAGGCGGGCACGCTGTGCATCGTGATCCTGGATGGCGAGCAGGACTTTGTATTTAAGAAGGTCACTGTTTTACCAGAAGGGAATAAAATGCTGTTGGAATCACTGAACCGGGCATATAAGCCTTACGAGGTCAGCGCAGGAGACGTGCTGGAAATCTGGAAGTTTCACAGCTATTTTTCCAAGGATGTGCCCGAGCGCGTTTCGGAGGTGCAGCATATTTCCAATGCGGTTACTGAGATTTTGCAACGGTTGAAAGTGATTGAAGAGAAGATTGAAATCTAATTATGCCAGAAATTAACGATATTAAAAGATTAAGTACCCTAGTTACCCTGAAATGAAAATAGAGCTTACATATGTTTTACTCCAACATTTCAAATATCATATTTTGTGGGCGATGGGGACTACAATGCATTGTAATCATGTAGAGTTAGGTTCTGTGGTACGAAATGTGGGCTAGTAGACCGATATACAACACAGCTATCGATTTGATTTGAACGCACTTCTCAGCGGACAGTTGTCAGAAATTTTTGTTTATTTGAAATTAGTCATCAAGTCACAATTCCATAACGCTTTTATCCTCGAAATAGTCACATGTGCATCCTTTACTATTTGTCCGATCGCTTCTTAATCTTTCTTCTGCTAGTATGTATAAGTTGTAAAGATGTGCCCGAGGGTGAAATTCAGCATTTCTCATCCACATTTGATGGCTGCAGTGTTGATTACACCAATGGAAAACGAACACTGAATTTCGTCAGACATATTATGCGGTCTACTGGCAAGATCGTGACAATTCAGTCCTCTTATGAGGCGAATGAACTCATAGTGCAGCTTCAGCAACAAAAGTCTATTCGCGATTTGACTACCTCTTTGGATTCACTAAATACCTTAGGACGAAAGCTTATCATTAAGGATAGTATCTTAAGTGATAAGATCTTTCTTCTAGCCCTTGACAGTTCCGGTATTGTTTCATCGAAAACGCTTGCTAAGCAGCTGATGAATTTGGGGTTATTTAGATATGCGGAACCCAATTACTCATTGTTTAACCAAGGAAATCAGCCGAATCAATATCAGTATTCAGTCGAAGCCCAAGAATGGGCACTATTTAACGGATCGATAAATCGCGTAAGCGGGAAATTTGATGCAGACATTGACGCGTTGGAAACGTTAAGTGCATTAAGGTATTCAGGTTCTAGACTTAACGACGTGACAGTAGCGGTTCTGGACGGAGGAATCAACCTATATCATCAAGCATTTAACGGTGCCATATGGATCAATAACGGCGAGATCCCTTCAAATGGAAAAGATGACGATTTAAACGGTTTTATTGATGATGTGAGCGCCTGGAATTTTCGAGATAATAGCGCAAATGTTAGCCCCGAAGACGACGGGCACGGAACCCATGTGTCTGGGATCATATCAGCGCGCAAACAGAAGGGTGGGGGGGCCACTGGTCTGGCTCAAAATGCTCGAATAATGATGTGTAAGACCGGTGGTTCTAAGCATGAGACGTTGGCGATCGTTAAAGCGCTAAAATATGCTAAAAGAATGGGAGCAAAGGTTGTGAATATGTCATTAGGATCATACGATTATTCTATTACCTTAAAAGATGCAGTAGAAGAGCTTATAAATGCCGACATACCATTGGTCGCTGCCGCTGGTAATGATGGTTTAGATATCATGCAGAATCCTGTTTATCCTGCCACACTAAACAAAGTTATTGCGGTCGCAAATAGTGACCGTTTCGACAATTTTTCTAATACATCAAATTATAGCCCTTCAATGTGTCGCATAGCGGCACCAGGAGATGACATATACTCAACTTTGCCTAATTATAATTATGGCTACAAAAGTGGTACTTCCATGTCTGCTCCTTTTGTTACGGCAACTATTGCTCTGCTGAAAGGCATTGATCCGCAAATAGCTTTATTAGACATCATCAGAAAACTTGACAATGGTGCGGATAGATTGGGAACGCTTAGAAATCGAGTGTTAGATGGTCAGCGTCTCAACGTATATAGAACACTTTTTCAGCCATCTGAAATAAAACATAACGGAGTTTTTTATAAGGACGAGATTGTAAATGGACGGTTTCGAAGTTCACTGAACCCATACGCTAATAGTAATGACCCTGGTATCGATGGAAAGACATATCAGACTGCGTTTCGTATTACAACTATGAAACAACTAATAGATATTAGAGACGAGGACTTGAATTCGCACTTCAGGATTATGAACAATTTAGATTGGAATAGTTTGCATCCAAATGACAAGCATACAATTGCAAAGACGTTCAATGGTGTGCTCCATGGAGATGGATTCACAATTAAGGGATTCGAATTGCTTACTGAATTACCTTGTGGCCTTTTTCTAAAACTCGGTTCAAATGCGATAGTTGAACACTTGCGATTTTCCGAGGCAAACATTAAGGGGAGTAGAAGAGTCGGAGTCTTAGCAGCTTCCATGCAAGGTAGCCAGATCAACGATGTCCATGTTGAGGGAACTGTGACTGGCCGTTCAGATACTGGGGGTTTAGTGGGTGAAAGCACTTTGGGACAATTCACCAACTGCTATTATGAAGGAACAATAAAAGAAAACACGAATCGTAACCTTTCTGGGTCTCAGATTGGCGGCATAACAGGTTCTGCTCTCAAAACCAATTTTTTCAATTGTCATGTTCAGGCCGAAATAAAAGCAGGAGAAAGAGCCAAAGAGATTGGCGGGATTGCTGGAAGAGCCGAGGGTAATTTAACTGAATGTTATTCCTATGTTTCTATAAGTGGAGATAAGGAGCTTGGCGGGCTTGTGGGGATACTTTTTGGGGGTTTGGTTTCTTACTCATATTCAGAAGGAGTGATAAATGGCGCTTCGAGCTTGGGTGGTTTGTTCGGTGTTGTCAGAGATTGTCGGCTTAAACATTGCTATTCGATTTCAACGATTTCTAGGCAATCTTATAGTGGCGCTTTAATTGGTAGGGGCCATTCGTTCAGCTTTGAAAAGTGTTATTACTACCGAGGAATGAATTATGAGGGTGGGGGAGGTTTACCAAGAGATCTTTATCAGCTACAGAGCCCAAGCAACTTTGATGGCTGGTTTTTGGACACAAAATGGCACAATACGGACTTCTTTAGCCCCGCAATTAGTAAGTTACCACGATCGCATAAGTTGTTTCCATTACATCAAATTCTTACAGTTGCTTCGCATTCCCCAAATTGGGTGAGCAATAATCAAAAAGAGATTGAGCGTACAATATGGACCTGGCTTGACTATCCCTTTGGTAATGCCGCGGCGATGAAAAATCGTTCATTAGTTTTAACGTCTGATGATAATATCCATATGAGTGTACGCTTTGAAAGTTATCGTGCATATACAAGAGTTCATCCTTGGGTTAAATTCGAGCTAACGAATGTTTCCGGAAATAAAATAGTTGATTGGATGGCAATCCAGTCATTTCCCATAAGATGTAATACGAATGAGAACCTTTCAAGATCAGTTAAAGTGCCGGGATTTTATCGTCACCTTTGGGGTGGTGACATGATTATACCACAAGTGTTTTTCGATTACTGTCGGTAATCGTTGACATTATTGTGGGTCGCCCACGTGAAGAGTAGCTGGAAGTTGCTGCAAAGTTATTTAAAGGAAAAAGTGTAACTTCTATTTAACATAGATAACTTATAGAAATGGGACAGGAGAGCGTATCTTCAGGTTAACTAAGCAATTATTAGGATTCTGAGATATAGAAAAGATGCCGGATTACTCGTGATATATGGTGGAACACATTAAGCAAAGGCTGCGTTCAAGAATTCTTTTCACTAATCTTCTTTGTAAAGACTAAAATCAAAATCCAGTTTATTACAAGCGTGGAAAATATGGCGCTCAAAGCTGCTAGCCAAAACCCGGATTCTTGTGGATTATTGCTCCACCTAAGACCAGGTGTAAAAATCATCACCATAAAATGTACTATCGTCAATATAATAGAAACATTTCTAACCTTCGTGTTATAAAATATTTTCATTGTTGTTTAATATTAACAGTTAGCGAGTCTCAAACCGGTCTTATCTTATCGTCGTTTCTGCGATTATGCAAGATAAAACCGGTTTTTATAAAAATCAACTACGGAGTTTATACAGCCAGGAACTTCCTTGAGTATTTGAGATTGCTCGGATAAAGAGGAGTCGTAGAATTAGGCTTAAGGGTACAAAAATTGCTAGCTTGAAAATTGTATTTAACATAATTAAAGTATAAAAACGCTGGAACAGCTACGTATTTTATCAGACAAATGGGTTGACAATTACAATTATAAGCATCCGCACAGATCAATGAAGGGACTAACACCAAATCAAAAGCGCGTACAACTGAAAGAAAGTGCCATGAAAAAAGAAAAATTAACCATTGCAATCAACAACCAAGTCTAAATCACAGCTCCTCTAAAAATGGGAAGCCTACAAATGCGGGGAAGCTTACATGGACAATTTAATGTAGTCTAAAGCAATTTGCTGGTTCGCCTTTATCGACTTCAAAAGGGTCTGATAGTTGGATATATGCTCAGTCATATTGATGTTCCACTTAGCAAGAAATGCGAACTCCGGAGACACCTTTCTCCGGAGTTTAAGCCATCTCTGCATCACTGCGTGGCGGACGAGAAAAATCTTATTGCGTGATAAGTACCTTTCTAAGTCTGGCCATGTCATCAGAAATCTTCTTGTCTACAATCTTGGCATAATGTTGAGTTGTTTTGATATTCCTATGTCCAAGCATCTTAGATACACTTTCGATGGGGACCCCGTTGGTTAATGTGATCGTTGTTGCAAAAGTATGTCGCGCCAGGTGAAACGTGATGACCTTGTTGATTCGGCAGACATCTCCAATTTCTTTCAGATACGAATTCATTTTTTGGTTCGATAGTACGGGAAGCAGCTTGTCCTTTGTGACACACTCAGGGGAACTGGCATATTTGTCAAGGACAATCTGAGCCATGGGTAAGATGGGGATACGAGATGGCGTATCCGTTTTTTGTCTCTTTATTGAAAGCCACTTCTCACCATCGACGCCATCAATGATTTCGGAACGTTTGAGCTTGAAAACATCGGCATAGGCTAGTCCGGTATAGCAGCAGAAGATGAAAATGTCCCTGACGTGTTCTAGTCGCTGGTTTTCAAAATCTTTATTCGAGATGTTTTGCAGTTCAACAGGTGTCAGTGCTTCTCTATTGACTTCCCTCAGCGAAATTTGAAAATTTGAGAATGGGTCTCGCATTAGCCAACCTTTTTTGACACAGATGATCACGATTTTCTTGAAGTTAGTCAAGTATTTCATCGCCGTGTTGTGGCCGAGACACTTTTCACTTTTTAACCAGAACGCGTACTCTGATATGAATTCGTAGTTAAGTTGGTTGATATCGAATTCAGACGTTTTATATTTCCATTCAATGAATGCCTTCGTGTGGTCGTATGAGGTTTTGTACCGACCGAGAGTTCCGAGAGCATAGTCACTGCCGACCATAAGTGCTAATTTGTCGTTATGGTCTTGGAAAATTTCGAGTATATCTTTCGATTTGTCTGAAACGCCGTTGATTCTGTTGCGAAGCTTTTCAGCAGTTAATTCGTTATTGTTCTCAAGCATCTGCTTTTGAATGTCATACACTTTAAGCTGCATGGAGTCTAGATAGCTATTCAACATACGGGCGTCTTCACGTGTCCCGTTCTTGCGGCCTGATACCGAATTCCACTTTTCTGGCTCGCACTCGCGCTTTGTGGAAATTTCGAATCGCTCACCATTAACCGTAATCCGCAGATAGATGGGCAGAACACCCTTAACATATCCACTTCTTTTTTTTAGGTAAAATAGCGTCGTGAGGTTTCTAGATAACATAATGATAGGTTTTAAGTGAATAAAGCTACTATCAATGCCGCCAGAAAATCAAGATGTTCATCTCGTGAACAGGCTGTGATTCAACTTGTTGTAGCTATTCTGGTGAGCAAATTTCTTGCCAAGGTCTTGCTCACCAAATGCTCACCAAAATATTGCGAATATTTGAATATTTTGACATAGCTACGAAAAAGAAAAAGCCTGTAAATGATTCATTTACAGGCTTTTGTTGCTTTTTGCTACTCTTATCAGCAGAGAGGAAGAGACTGAAACCTATATATTTTGCAGGATTTTTTAATATTGCTATATGCTTTATTTTTAGGTTATTATGACAATTTTAGGCTATTTAGGATTAGGTAATATTGTTTAATATTTACAAATTGTGTGTGTATGATAAAAGGATTACACACAATGAGCAATCAGGTTTTTGAGATTAAAAGGAGCATATCGTTTTTCCTCGAAAAGAGGAAGAGTGCGGACGGCTCCCTAATTGTTACCAACGTGCCGATCAGAATGTCGGTTTCGTTCGGCGGGAAACGAGTCATGTTTTTTGCGGGTGCCCGTGTGGATGAGAAGAAATGGGACGCGGCGAAGCAACGGGTGAAAAGCAACACCATTCATGCGAACGGCCAAACCCATGGCGACATCAACGATAAGTTGGCAAGGCTCGAAAATGGAATCCACGCATTTTTTAAGAGCTCCGAAGTGAACGAGGTTTATCCGACTTTAATAGAGCTTAAGGAAGAATTTAGTCGGCTTATGAATGATCGAGCCAAAAGAGCGGATACGTTCTTTACCGCCTTCGATGATTTCGTTAAGACTGTTGGGAGGGAGAATCACTGGGGGCCTGAAACATTCGAGAAGTTCGCGATACTAAAGAAACATCTGACCAGTTTTGATCCGGCGCTTAGTTTTGAGAAATTCGACGCCGAGCGTATAGCTGAATACGTTGCTTATCTTCGGGTAACTAGGAAGAACCGGAATACCACGATAGCAAAGAATATAGATTTTGTGAAGTGGTTTCTAAAATGGGCAGCCAAAAACGATTATCCTGTTACCAAATCTGCACTGGATTTCAAGCTGAAACTCAAGGGGGCGGACGGGTCGCTTAAAAAGGTGATATTCCTTTCCCTGGACGAGCTAAAATATCTGTACACGCTTGAAATCGAGGAGTCAAAAGGATATTTGCAGCGTGTTCGGGACGTGTTTGTGTTTTGCTGCTTCTCAGGGCTTCGTTATTCCGACGCTTATAACCTGAAAAAAGTCGACGATAAGGGCGACTGTATAGAGTTTGTAACTCAGAAAACTTCGGACCTGTTACGTGTTGAACTGAACAAGTATTCCAGGGCCATTTTAGACAAGTACAAGGAAGTGCCGTTTCCTGACGGGAAAGCCTTGCCAGTAATCACCAATCAAAAAATGAACGAGTATCTCAAAGAGCTCGGTAAATTGGCTAAGTTCAACGATCCGGAGACTATTGTCTATTTCCGCGGCTCCGAGAGAATCGAAGAAGTACACCCCAAACACGAACTTCTTTCAACTCACTGCGCCCGCAAAACCTTCGTGACAAACTTGATTTATATGGGTGTTTCTGACCACGTAATCCGGCAATGGACCGGGCACCGCGATAGTAAAAGCTTCGACGCGTACCACCGGATGGTGAATGAGATTAAAGCCCGCGAGATGTCAAAATTTGATAATATATGACAGGTCTACCCTTCCTAAATATTGATGAGAGTCATCCCGACCATGTAAGTGTGACCATCACCGACATTGTTGGATTTATAGAGCATTTGCAGAGCTCGATGCATGAACCTCGCTACACAGACGAGTGGCGTGAAAAAATTGATCGCATAACAGGCTTGATCAAGGAGTGCCAGATGCTAGGTCTACGCGGGATGTCTGTTCCAGATGGGGCGTCAGACTCTACGCAATCTGATTTTGATATCCCAGATTTTGAGATAGATCACGGCTATCAGCCTGACTTCGAAGACGAGGAGCTCAGGGAGTTGGCCGGAGCCGATCATCCACTTTACGGGCTTGCGGATTATGTGGAAAAATTTCTTTCGGTGGTCAAGAGGCAAGCAGCAGCTGATTTTTCGGAAATGGAACGCCGGCGCCGGGCTCACATAGAAGCATCACAAGATATAACTCAGCTTGTAGAGGCTCGCAGAAGGCTTGAGAGCGAAATTGCGTACGGTGAGTTACATCCGGCGTTTCAACGTGCGACGGAGGATATTACCAGCAAGATAAATTACTTGAAGGACCAGGCGCTTGCGCCCGAAGGGCAATGTGTGGCCGAGACGTTGGACGAGGAGGATAAACGGGCCTTTATGGATTATTTCACTACTGAGGGTACTAAGCTCATTCCTTTCATTGTGAAGGAATATTCAGGAACTACCATCGAGAAGCTTGTACCCCTGCTATTTTCATTGAGAGAGTTCATAGTATATAGATTTTATGAAACAAGGCAGCGGGGGTTCAGTAGGAAGGATTTTCTTGAGGCGATTAAAAAGGCCTTGTGCTCTGTTGGTAGCGAATCTGCTTTTGGTCGATCCATTGATGCGCATGAGGACGCCCTTGAAGCATACGATGAGTTTAAAAAGAAGTATAAAAGAGACCCGGAGCCGCGCGAGATGATTCCCCGTCATTACAAGTATATTAAATCCATTGACGATGCGGGACGAAAAAAAGGGGAGTGGCAAATAAAAATAAGGGAAGCATAGCGATCGAAGCAATGATTAAAGTGTTTTGTTTCACCATACCCAGCCGCGCAGCGGCAATAAGTATTCCGGTTACTATCATACTTTCCGAGATCGTAATGTGTTATTTTACGGGTCTTTAATTCTTTTTGTATGACCAGATTGGAATTTGTTAAATCTCAATGGGAGAAACTGTCGGAGGGGTACCTTAAAAAAAGAACAGGCCTTTCCATTGAAGGGCCGCACGTAGTGATTTCAGAAATCGTATTTGACGAGGAAAACTGGAATGAGTATTCGGCAAAGAGACATGATTTCTTTAAAAGGCTCCTCTGCAGATATTTGAAAGCTCCTCTTATTGATTACATCCCTCGATCGGGCGAGTATCGACAGTTGATACAGGCTTTAAACAGAAAAGATCGTAATGCCATAAATTCACATTCTCGAAACTTGAAGGCGGCATTTGATAATGGGGAATATTTCACACTGCTTTCAAGTTATATACGGGATTTTCTCGAGTCTGAGGCACCTTCGTTTAATAATATTGCAAGGCCCAAAGCGGTAATTAAACAGCTGTACGTAGAACTTGTGCTGAGGGGATATGAGGTCGACGAGATTAAAGAGTTATTTTCAAATATTGTATCGCCCTGCGAAGTCACAGACGGCGGCAAGCTAAATACGAGGTTCCCTGTCTATCTTATCCCTAACCGATGGGACATGTCGGTTCAAGAAGTTGCAGACTTTATCAATCGACTTTCATTCCCCGATCGGTTACTGTACTTGGATCGCCATTTTTTCGCAGATTCTGTTACAGGTTTCTGCGCATTTCATGTAACTGGGCTGGCTATTTCGTCGAGAGTAGAGATTGGAGATGTTCTGTTCCTCCCCCCGGACCAAAAATTTGCAGATTTTAACGGTGTGAAGCTCGACCTTAAGCATTTGAGATTTGTAGATTACGATAAACCAGAAATATATCCAGTTTGTGTGGTGCGTACGAAAGGCGCGACAGGGAAGCAGGCAGCAAGAGAAGCAATTTCAAAGTTTGAAATCGTTCATCGGACCATTCTTTTGTACTTTAGAACTAAGATGCGCATTAAAGCAGAATCGACCTCGTGGGCATTTTACAATTCAGAGGGGACATATAGAACAAATAAATATTCGTCGAAAATTCAAGATCAACAATTCAATGCGTTGAGTTTAACGTCTGAGAAGCTGGTATATATAGAGGATGGAATGTTACCAGTTGTTGGGGCCAAATCAGATACAGAACTTTTAACAGTGCACTTTATTGGTATGGCCGTGCGATAGCTGCAGAGGATTCCGCTGAACAGTTATTGTTTTACTGGATTTCGATCGAATGCCTATTTAATGGTGATGGAATCGATAAGGACACAATTACAGGAGGAACATCGAGTGAAAAAATTGAGTTAATTCTTGCTGTAATCAGTGCCGCAATGTTATTGTCGGAGCTCCATGATCAAATTTGGGACATTTACTATTACTTTTTTGAAAGGGCCTACTGGTTTCAGGAATCGTCGGGAATACCCGAAGATTTGCTTTCCGAATTTCGAGCAGTGGCAGAAGGTAATTCGTTCTTTGTGTGGGATTTCATGGCAATGCTTCCCCGGCTTATTCAATCGGAGAAGGATCCAGTTCTTCGCTCGGAATTCCAGACTTCATTGAATAATTTTACCGATGCAAGGGATCACAGAAAGTTAGTTAATCGTACAGTTGAGCAAGTATCGACAGAAGTTCAATTGTTATATCGATTCCGCAATCTAATAGTTCATAGCGCTTTCAGGGATGAGGTGTTGTTTCCATATTTTACGTGGCTCGCGGGCACATATGCGGGTGTCCTGCTCCGCAGCGTTAGATCTGATCTAAAAAAAAAAAGGCTTGAATGTTGATCAATCCATAAATCGTATGGCAACTACAGTGGAAAAGTATACCAAGATTCTTAGTGAAGGAAAAATAGCATGCTTAGATGATGCTCTAATGAATTCTATATGGTCTTCATAAATAATGAAACTCAATTGATAGTGGAAAACGAAACTTGGATTTTAATTTTTAATTTCTCCTCATTGCTTTTTGCAGTTTTTGCGGCTTTGTCCGGATATGGAATTACGTATTTTGAAACGGCTAAACAGGCAAGAAAGAGCAATGAAGCCTACCCAAACTCACTGATGAAGTATGAGGTGTTCCGAAAAATCTCAAAACGCGGTAAATTGTATTGTCAAATGGCCACCGTCATGTTCGGAATCTTGGTTCCTATCTCAGCATTCATAGCCTCGACGCTGGTTGATAGAGAAGCAAAAATTGAGACCCTAAAGAAAGCGACTAGCGGAACATTGTCGCCGGGTAGCCGTGATCAAGTGCGAAAAATTATTAAGGACGGCTACGCGTTTGTAGAAATTAAGATTGGAAATGGTGTTGGCCGATGGTTTGCAGGGGCGGCAGACGGTGTAATTTTTCGTATAGGTGATGAAATAGGCCTTGGAGTTACAGAGAAATCTGGTAACCTTCTTGTTTCTTTCATAGTTCGAGACAAGTTTGGAGAAATTGTAGCTGAAATGACTGAAAATGAATGGGAATTGAACGAAGAGAATTTCTATAAAAGAAACTATGATGACACGGGGCTAGAAGTAATTGATTCAAAGGGAGATGTTATTTTTCAAATTGAACTTGAAAAGGGCTTAATCAAACTACAAGGGAAACTCTATACACGATCAGGAGGCGGCGCAGCCTTTTACTGCGCCCCAGATGGCGCTGCTGTTATTCAGGGATTCGACTCGACATTCGTTGACTCGATACACATTCAACCGATTTTCAAATACCCAAGTGAGAAATATTTTGGCGTAAGGCTAACCGATTAGAGGAGAGCGCCCATTGGACTATGACAATCGGTGTTAAAGGGCGCATCAAGAAGGATACCTTTTAGCAATATCATGATTTTGCCTGCAAAAGCTCAAACTCCCTCACCGGATCATCGACCCGGCCAGACCATCCGACGTGGTCATCTTGGAAATGACGGCTTCCCCGTCGTTTGCCGTAAGTAGCACCCTTCATGCGTCGCATGTCGGCTTGGATTATGTACGGCACGATCTCCGCGTCCACGCGCAGCTTTTTCACGGCCGGGGCCAGCGTCTTGTCTATCACGCCGACTAATGCCTTAATGATGTTTAGTCGGCGTTTAAGATATGAGTCGAAGACCTCGCGCATGTTCAATATGCATAGCCGAGCGTTTGTGTGTTTTGACCGTGTAATTTCTTTCCCGTACAGGCAAAGCTATGCCAAGGCGTTTACACTGAAATCGTAATACTTTAGGGACTTCAAGTTTATTTTCAAATTGAAGTAACAGCTACCTCCATCGTCGACCAAAAGAAGTCGAGTTCTCCATGGGGTTGAGAAGTCGTCACAAAAGCAGTTTACCCAGACCTCTTTTTCTCCGAGGCTATTTACCACTGCGACCAGTTGTTTTTTGTAGAGTCGATCGTCAAGGTCAATTTTCATGAATTGTAAATCTTGCCTGATCGTCTTATTGTAATTTGCTACGCATACGAGAAGCAAACTATCAATTTGTTCAAGGTCCTGAGGTGTCAGTGTTGCTGGTGATGCGTTCTTGTCAAAGATATACGGCATATCCGTGGCGTCGAATTTAATCGTTGCAATAGTGGTATCTGTCACGATGGCGTTGGCATCTGCTTCGGACTTCTCTTCTCCGTTTGATTCGTCGTTTTGGCAAGATAGTAGGCTTATTAATAATAGAGCGATAAAGAGTCTGGGCATGAGATTTGAATATTAGAAGTATTGGCAACGGAATGAAGCCAAATTACTTAAAACCGCAGAGACGGCCTAGGTATGGCCGGGCAGCGATTGACCAAACGCGGGTCGTTCTAATGATCCCGTCTTATAGATCAGGTGCCACTCTCCCTAGTTCAATGGGGCAATGACTTTTGCAGGCCGGATTTCTGAAATGGAAAGAAATGGTCTTGCAGGTAATATTATTTCAAGAGAGACAGCACAAAGTGCAGGAATATTTCCAAAAAGGATCGACCAACTACACCAACCTCCGAGTCGCGGCTAATCTTTTCGTCTTGTGTATTTTCAGCGTTTGCCGAATTTGAAGCGTTCATACAGGTACGTTCTTAAGGTGGACCTTTCATCTAGACCTCGCCGACAGGAGAACGACGAATGTCTTCTTATTGTATTCTGCTCTGCAATGCTTTCCCAACCGATTTCTCGAAATCAAACCATGGCTGCGCTATTCCTCCGAGAAACATACCGGTGTAAAACATAGCGCCAAAAGCGAATAAATATCCTCCGAGTGTCGGCGTCACGCCTTCGATGGATATCTTGTTGGCGACATTAGAAATCTTGGCACCTATCAACGCATTCTTCTTCACGAGCACATATTTTTCCCGTTTGTCATCGACCAGCTTGTATTTGTAGTCGTGTGAAAGGTCTTGTTCTAGGATTGAAACGAGCTCTTCCCGAGATACGGATCTATTTGTTGTCAGGGTCTTCATGGTTGATAAGTGAGTTATCCCAATATCGAACAATTCCTTGCATGTGGCAATCAGATTGTGATGGACGGGCGAACCGACCTACTTTGAAAAAGAGTGCGAAGCAGCGATTCCGACAAACATGATGTGTTCAAGGTTACAAAAATAACTTCCGGTGGATAAGCGTTGTAATTACCCAACTAAACCTGAAATACCAGTGATGAAACAATACATCTTTACTACACTTGCTTCCTTGTTTTTTACACAGGCAGTAATCGCGCAATCTACCGGTACCTTCACTGACTCGCGAGATGGTCAAACGTATAAAACGATCAGCTTTAAAGAGGCAATGACGGGCAAAACTGTAACCTGGTTGGCACAAAACCTAAACTACAAAGTTGAAGGTAGCCATCCTTATGATGACCATGAGAATAATCGAAACGAATTTGGATTGCTTTACACTTGGGATGCGGCGAAAAAAGCCTGTCCTAGCGGTTGGCATTTACCGACGGATAACGAATGGGCTATGCTTGTGAATCAATTTGGTGGTACGGATATGGCAGGTGAAGCCCTAAAAAGTGTCAAAAGCTGGAATGAAGATGGTAACGGTACTAACAGCAGCGGGTTCGATGCGGTTGCTGGCGGTCACCGAAAGTCTGATGGCAGTTACTTAACTAAAGGTGTTCTCGGTATCTTTTGGACGTCCTCACTTAATACTTCGACTGATAATGCATGGGGATGGAACTTTCACTATGGTGGTCCTCCTAGTAGCAATAAAAAAAATCTGAAAAAAGCATTCCGTTGGGATATCCCAATTTCTAGCGGACTCTCAGTTCGTTTGGTCCGGGATTGAGTTGTTTACATATCTTCATACGTCTTCTCTGCTTTTATCTAAGGAATGGCTAGGTTGTATTGCCCTCGTTAGCTTCTTCGTATAGCACATTGCGGTCGCGGCGCTTGGTTCGGTCCATGACGTCGTGGCCGGTCACAAACCACTGGCTTTGGAGTTTCTTGGTGTCGGGCTGATCTGCCTGGGAGGTGAGGGTTTCGATGGTCTTGGCGATATCGCCGCCGTCGATGACGAACTGAAGGTCTTGGTAATTCATTGGATATAGTGTGACTTAATTTAAGGGGAAATGTAGGTAATATATCTATTGTTGCTGTTGTCAAGCAGCGCTTCCGAGCAATACAATGTCAGTGAATAAAAACTATTTTGACATTTAATTGGATTGTACTAAGATTACCGACAGTTACTACCTTTGAAATCAACTCTCGCCACGAATGAACCCTTTTCTTTTATCTATTCCGATCAATCAAATTGACATGGGGTCTATTTTGGCACTCGTGCTCAGTTCGGGGGCGGTTTCCGCTCTTGTGTCCAAATTGGTAGTTGAGCGAATGAAGTCGTTTTGGAAACATAATGCGGACCTCAAGATCGAGTCATTGAAAGGTGAGATTTCTCAGAATAACTCAATTGTACTATCCTTGATAGGACAAAGCGGGCAGTCCAGACAGAAGATGGTTGAAAAGCAGATTGAATCCGTTCAGGTCTTATGGGAGTGCACGAAGAAAATCAGTGGCTCGGTACCCTCTCTCATTTCGACCGTAAATAACATCCTGACTCACGAAGAGGTGTCTAATGGCGCCTTAAAGCATCGACGAAGGGGACTTTCATTCGAAGAGGAGATTCTTGCGATAGATAAGATAGGGTACTTCGATAGTGCTTTCAAGAACTTAGAACGGCTTCAAAGCCTTTGTCCCTTTATAGGGCCTCGGCTCAACATCTTGGTGACAGCCTACAATGCTATGATCGGCCGTATGGTCTATTTGCTCATAAATGCCGCTGAGACAGAAAAATATGTCACCTGAAATACAGATTCCGGTATGATTCAAATTTTCGGCAACGTACTCACGCAGGATGAGATAGAGTTTATGCAAAAAGGGAGCGGCATCCATGGATTTAATATTATCGTGAACCTGATGGAGCAAAAAATACTTAATGAGATTTCCAGACTGTTCTCAGGCGAATCAGTTATTAGTGATGCAATCGCTATTGTGGACAAGATGAAATCAATTGAAACGGCAGGTCGCGAACAGCTGGTAGAATCGGAAGGTTGAGTACTTATTGGTACTTTGAGTCTAGATAATTGGACGAAACGATTGAATACAAATCCTCGTCGCCGTTGGAGTCGCGAAATAGTAGGACTATTAGGAGGTATAAATCAAAAATGCAGAATGGTGCTACCAGAGAACAAAAAAATACTTGGTTCCATTTCGAAAGAGCAGCTTGTCAGGCAAATCCAAAGCTTTGGGAATCTAGATCAACGCCAAATGTCCTATGAAGATGTGCAGCGTGAGATTTTGAAAGCAATCAGCTTAGACCTTGGCGGTGGCCGTTCTGAGACAACCCTATTGCGCAAACCGCGGGTGATTCCTGCTGGGTCAACATTCTTCCGGGTGAGGTACATGGGCGAGGACATGAATGTAATCAAGACTAAGATGTGTGTCTCTGATCATGCTTGGAGCCCTAAACCGGAACATGTCCAAAAGCTTGGTCGGCTGAACAAAGTTAGCGAACCTCTTCTTTACGTTGCCGCTTAGATAAACCCAAAGGAAGCTGAGAAGTCTGCGAATATGGTACTCGACAAAAAAACTCCAAACTAAGCTCCTAGTGCCTTGACTATCAGCTTTTCCCGGCAAAATTGAGTAATGGCAAATGCAATTATAGCTACGAAAAAAACCCACTCTCCATACCTAATCACCCAGTAAATAAAAGGGCCACTAGTAACAATCCATTCAATCAAGAGCTTTTGCCTTAGGTTGTTTTGTTTTCTAACAATTAGCAACAAATCCAGAATAATCAACGATGCTACGAATAAACCCCAGAAGATTATGCCATAGAGACACACTAGGATCAAGCCAGCGATTACTGACTGAAAGATACTATAGTCGAGATCGTTGTTAAGTTGGTTTGAAGTAACAGCGTAGAAAAGAGTGACGATGAAAACACCTAATATATTAATCCAATTTGAGGCTATTATCTTCATGGTATCAAGGCTGTGAGGTTGATTTTTGACGATTCATATTGTTCCACTCAGCAACGGTATAGGTTTTATCTCCTTGCTTCACACCAGTGAAATGGCCTTTATTGTCCATTGTCACAGTAAAGTTGGCCGACATCATTGCTCGATCATTGTTATCGCCCATAAGGTGGGTAAACGGCCCGATTGTACCCGCATTAGCCGGGCTAACACCAATGAACAATTGACTTCCTTCGGTATCGCCGATAAGTGTTTCGGCTGCTGGGAAAGCATCGCCTGTTTGCACTGCATTTACATCCAATGTTCCTGCCTTCACATTTTCAGTCACTGTAAAATCAGTTTTTACATTTATATCGGGAGAACCCGCTACTAGCGGATTGTGCCCAGCCATTGAAGAAGTAAAAGAAGCGGTATTACTTCCATCTTTGTTTGTAGTTGATGTAAAATTAGATATGGTACCTCTGTCATCGCTTGCAACTGCAGTTCCTAATATTGGGTGTGAAGACGGGCTAGACGATGCTCCTTGATTTGAATAAAAATGTTTGGAGGGATCAACAGTAAATGAATGGGAGAGCCTTGCAGTTGCATTTGATGCCGTACTATAACCTCTATTATCTCCCTTAAACCAACCACCAAATTCTCTAAATGGAGCAAACGATCGGACATTAAACGACCACGGCCACATCCCATCTGGATCAATAAAACGCATTGGGTTATTAAAACCATAACTGTAAGGACTCCATCGTCTCATTTTCTCACTCATCGGATCAGGTACCATCCACCTGCTGATCGTCGGGTCATACATCCTTGCCCCGTAATCCAGCCAGTTGGTCTCCGGCTGTTTTTCCTTACCGTTGTAAAGATACTTATTCGTCCCTGCCATCCTGGGTATCGCCAGCCCAAATGGAAAATACTCCGTCTCCTGCAAAAGCGTACCTGCCTCATTAATTACTTGCCGCGTGTTGCCCAGGTGATCTTTCAGGTAATATTGAAACGAATAATCATTGATACTGTTGCCGTTGTTAGTGATAGCAATCTGACCTTCCTCCGTCGCAATCCTGGTGATATAATTGCTACTGTTGTATTCAAAGATTCCGGCGTATTTGGTGTTGTCGGTACTGCGCTGCATCCGTAGCTTCGAGCCGGTGGCATCGTAGTGGTACTGCATGGTGATGCCATTGATCACCACCTCCCTGGGGAGGTTCAGAATATTGTATCGTATGCCTCCGTTTGCTATACCACGGTTTTGGTCTTGAATAAGGTTCCCGTTCCCGTCGTAATCATAATCGGTGCCGGTAGCCGAAGAGCCATTATTAAAGCCTTCCGCCGTTCCCGTATCGGTCACTTTGTTCAAGCGGTTGCCATTAGGATAATCATAGGTGAGATTATCCCAGGTTGCAGCACCATTTTTGCGCTGCAACCCTTTGATATTTCCGTTAAGGTCATAGGACGAAACCGTTTCGCTGTAATCGTTGCTTAATCCCTCTCCTTTTGTCAAACGGTTTGCGTCGTCATAAGTAAATTTGTAACCCACCCAGGCACTGCCACGCTTCCAGAGCATGTCGCCAATATTGCCATTGTATTGCGGGATCGTACCATTCACATATTTTAGTTCCACTCCAAAGTTCTCCCCGGCGCTGGTCTTGCCCGTTACTTTGCTCATCCAGCCTCTTGGAATGTAACTGTAGTCCAATTGCTCCCGGAAAGTGCTGGCATTTGTCGAATTCAGAAACTTTTTCTTGAGCTGTCCGAGGCCATCGTATCGACTCGCAGCGATCACAATGTTCTTCTTCTCGGTGCCATCTCTTTTTACGATATAGCGGGTGCTGAGCAAACGGTCACCGTGATCGTACTCGTACTGCTTTTCAACCGTGTGCTCTCCCGTACTCACTTTTTGCAGGATAAGCTCCTTTTCCACACGGCCGTCGAAACGTAACTGCCTTGTTACATGCTCATAATTGTTATTAGTACCACCCAGGTCAAAAAGATCCCGGATCGTCTGGATCACGTTCAACCGCTCGTCGTAAAAGGTTGTAGCATAAAGCCAAACGTCATTCACATCGTCATAATCGCCAGTCGGCTTTAATACCCGTGTAGCGGTTACGGTGACCCTTCCTTTAACATTCAATGTGCGCTCGGGAGGATAACCGTTGCCGTAGCTGCCGACAAAAGTCTTGGCCCCGCCAAAGGACGGGGTATAATTATCATAGTGCGTTTTCACCAGCGCCCGGTAGGCTGTACCCACTTTCTCCCCTGTTTCGATCACACGGTCGAGCTCGTCATACTTAAAATAGGCGATCTTATTATTGCCGTCCTTGCTTTCGATCAACCGGTCCCGGCTATCGTAAGTCATTAGTGTCGTACCCCCTCCCGGAACATATTTGCTATCCAACAGCCCGCGATCATTGTAGGTGTATTTAAACGCATATTTGGTAACACTGGCCTCCCGCTGATACTCCGGCTGCAAGACAAACCTAAGCCGTGAGAGATCATCATAGACATAATATGTTTTCTGCCACGTAGCCGCAGTAGCGCCCACAGATCTGATGGATAGCACTGATTTGAGCACCACGCTACCATTTTTGTCTTTGTACTCAATGCTCAGGTTGCCGTTTTCATCCGTAGTGCTCGTTGTGGATAACTGACTGGCCCCATAGTACGCATTATCGTCCACCAAACTATTGTCGGTGGCAACTTTATACAACCGGACTTCGCTTGCAGCGTTGACCCCGTATTCCAGCGCAACGGAACGATCCGAGCCTACCGCAAACTGCTTACTTATGCGGTTTAAAGGCGAGGCCTCATAATCGGTCAGGGCATACCCCCGGGCATTGTTTTGGTCGAAATTGGTGGAAACATTATAGAATGCCACCGATTTACCGGCGGCACCGGCAACAAATCTTCCATTTCCAGCAGAACCTGACACATATTCCTCTGGGTAAGGTGCATACACCTTCGAAACCCGACCCAACGCATCGTACTCGGTATGGCTAACCAGGTCGGCAGAACGTCCGTTGGAAACCAGCGGGCTTGCCTGGGCTGAAATGTTCTGCAAAGGGCGCCCCAGGCCATCAAAATAGACCACCTCCTGGGTCGCTTCCTTGATATTGCCACTGACAGTAGTTTTAACACCTTTGTAAGTACGTTCCAGCACAAAGTTCTTATCCGTACTCTGACCGAAAAGCCCTGGCGAATAAAGAGCTGCCACCAATAGCAGAAAGCGAAAATAAGTAACCGATTTTATCATTATTATTGAAAAATGATCTTCTTAATAAAAAATACCTTTAACGTCGCACTCACTACTACCAATAATCCTAATTCGCAAATGGTAGAGATGAGTCATAATCTGTTAGTCTGTTGGAGACTCCCTCCAATTTCCTAAGGAGCGGTCAGGGTGACGGTAATATAATCGGTTGTGTACGTAGCAGCCGCCGTCTTGACCACGGCATAAAAGCGGTAGGTGCCCGGAGCAAGAGGAGGAGGTGTTATCCACTTCCCGTTGGCGGTCCCCTCCTGAGCAGACAGCTTATAAACACCTGGTAGACTGGCATCAGCTACCGCATATCCCATCCGGGTATCGAATCCTCCGGTACTAGTTTGCGCCCGAATCTCTACGCTGGTGATGGCAGAACCTGTGGGTGCACAAGTGGTGACGCTGATGGCAGTGATTACCCTGCCAGCAGTAGTGGTGCTGGCCGTACCCACCACGCTTGCGTTATTGGCTGGCGAGATCACGCTGCCCGTCAGGGCAGGACAACCTGTTATAGGAGGGGCAGTGAGGGTAATCGTATTGTAACTAGTGGTGAACGTTGTGGTCGCAGTTTTTACTTTGGCATAAAAGCGATAGGTGCCCGGATCGAGTAAAGCTGTCGGCCACTTCCCGTTGACACTGCCCTCCTGGGCGAATAGTGTGTAAACACCTGGTTGACTGGCATCAGCAATTGCATAGCCCATCAAGTTATGGAATGTGTCGGAAGTAGTCGACGCCCATATTTCTACGCTGGTGATGGTAGAACCTGCTGGGGCACAAGTGTTGACGCTGATAGCGGTGATCACCCTGCCGGCTGTAACAGTGCTGGGCGTACCCACCACGCTTGCGTTGTTGGCTGGCGAGATCACGCTGCCCGTCAGGGCAGGACAGCCTGTTACAGGAGGGGCAGTGAGGGTAATCGTATTATAATTAGTGGTGAACGTTGTGGTCGCAGTTTTTACTTTGGCATAAAAGCGATAGGTGCCCGGATCGAGCAAAGCTGTCGGCCACTTCCCGTTGGCGCTACCCTCTTGAGCAGATAGCTTGTAAACACCTGGTTGACTGGCATCAGCAATTGCATAGCCCATCAAATTATGGAATGTATCGGAAGTGGTTGATGCCCAGATCTCCACGCTGGTGATGGTAGAACCTGCTGGGGCACAAGTGTTGACGCTGATAGCGGTGATCACCCTACCGGCTGTAACAGTGCTGGCAGTACCCACCACGCTGGCATTGTTGGCTGGCGAGATCACACTGCCCGTCAGGGTAGGACAACCTGTGACAGGAGGCGCAGTCAGTGTAACGGTAATGTAATTGGTGATCACTGTAGCAGTCGCCGTCTTGACCACGGCATAAAAGCGGTAGGTGCCCGGATCTAGCAAAGCTGATGGCCACTTCCCGTCGGCGCTCCCCTCTTGAGCGGACAATTTGTAAACACCTGGTTGACTGGCATCAGCTATTGCCTTACCCATCAGGTTATGGAATGCATCAGAAGTAGTTGACGCCCATATCTCCACGCTGGTGATGGCAGTGCCTGCGGGGGCACAAGTGCTGACGCTGATGGCAGTGATCACCCTGCCCGGGGTGGTTGTACTGGCAGTACCCACTACACTGGCGTTGTTGGCGGGAGAAAGCACACTCGCCGTCAGGCTAGGGCAGCCTGCACCCAAATCAAGTCCTGCGTAGTTCTGTGGGCCAGCGGCAGTCCCATGCCAAAAGTTTGTCAGTTGACCATCAAAAACTAAACTATAGCCGTACTTGGCAGGATCATTGGTAAAAGCGGCTGAGGATCCAAATTTTAACCCGCTTAATTTTACATTTCCATTGTAAAATTCCAGCTCTTTTAATTCTCCATGGCAATTGGGACCTGCTAAGAACCGTAGGTATCGCCAGGCAGTACTTGTTTGAACAGAATATTCATTCCATCCGGCAATTGGCGTCTGATTAATCGTCGCTAATGTAGTCCATCCATTGGCATTGGACATATCGTTTGATCCTTGGATAACACTACCGGTTATACGGTCAATACAACAATCCGTGCGGGGGTAGAATCGGACCTTAGTGATATTGCTCGTAGCAGCAGGTGCAGTCAGCGTCACCGTAATGTAATTGGTAGTGAACGTAGTGGCAGCAGTTTTTACTTTGGCGTAAAAGCGGTAGGTGCCCGGATCTAGCAAAGCTGCGGTCCACTTCCCGTCCACACTTCCCTCTTCAGCCAACAGCTTATACACACCTGGTTGACTGGCATCAGCTATTGCCTTGCCCATCAGGTTATGGAATGTATCAGAAATAGTTGACGCCCAAATTTCAACGCTGGTGATTGCAGTCCCTGCGGGGACACAAGTACTAACGTTGATGGGGGTGATCACCCTGCCGATAGTGGTAGTGCTGGCAGTACCCACCACACTGGCGTTGTTGGAGGGTGAAAGCATACTCGCCGTAAGGCTAGGGCAGCCTGTACCCAAATCAAGTCCTGCATAATTCTGAGGGCCGGGAGCTGTTCCGTGCCAGGAATTTGTCACCAGGCCATCAAAAGCTATACTGTATCCATAGTTGGCCGGATCGTTGTTGTAAGCTGACGGCGATCCAAATTTTGTACCGGTCAATTTCACATTTCCATTGTAAAATTCCAATTCTTTCAATTCTCCGTAGCAGTTGGCGCCCGCTAAGAAGCGTACGTACCGCCAGTTCGTAGTCGTTTGAATAGCATACTCGTTCCATCCGGCGGCTGGCGTCTGACTAATCGTAGCCAACGTAGTCCACCCATTAGCATTGGATATATCGTTTGATCCTTGAATAACACTACCGACGATACGGTCCATACAGCATTCGGTACGGGGGGACAGCCGAACCTTGGTGATATTGCTCGTGACAGCAGGTGCAGTCAGGGTAACTGTAATGTAATCGGTTGTGAGCGTGGCGCTCGCTGTGTTTATTTTGGCATAAAAGCGATATGTGTCCGGATCAAGATAAGCAACCGGCCACTTCCCATTGGCGGAGCCCTCCTCAGCAGATAGCTTGTAAACACCTGGTTGGCTGGCATCAGCGATTGCATAGCCCATCCGGTTAGGGAATCCACCTGTACCGGTTGCAGCCCAGATTTCTACACTGGTGATGGTAGTACCCGTGGGGACACAAGTGGTAACACTGATGGCCGTGGTTACCCGTCCGGTGGTTGTAGTGCTGGCAGTACCCACTACACTGGCGTTGTTGGCGGGAGAAAGCACACTCGCCGTCAGGCTAGGGCAGCCTGCACCCAAATCAAGTCCTGCGTAGTTCTGTGGGCCAGCGGCAGTCCCATGCCAAAAGTTTGTCAGTTGACCATCAAAAACTAAACTATAGCCGTACTTGGCAGGATCATTGGTAAAAGCGGCTGAGGATCCAAATTTTAACCCGCTTAATTTTACATTTCCATTGTAAAATTCCAGCTCTTTTAATTCTCCATGGCAATTGGGACCTGCTAAGAACCGTAGGTATCGCCAGGCAGTAGTTGTTCGAATGGCATACTCGTTCCATCCGGCAACTGGCGTCTGACTAATCGTAGCTAGTGTAGTCCAACCATTGGCATTGGATGTATCGTTTGATCCTTGGATAACGCTACCGGTAATACGGCTAATGCAGCAAGCATCCGTACGGGGGTACAACCTGACCTTAGTGATATTGCCCCCAATATTTGATGGCAATTCGACATTTCTAACTTTACTCCAGATCCGGTCGGCGATCTCTAACATCCCGGCATCACCCGGGTGCCGGTCACCTGTATTATTAGGGAAGGCGGCCATGGATACCGGGTCGTTTCCGGCCAGATAAACAGGGTTTGAGATCATATCGCTCAGACTTATGAAGGGCAATCCACGCTCGTTGGCCACTTGCTGAATTTTTTGATCGGCGAGCGGTTGATCCGGCCACATGGAATTGGTCACGATCACTTTTGCACCAGGGGCACTTACTTCCAGGATTTTATTGATTAAAGTATTATACCCTCCTTTGAAATTGTTAAGCTCGACCTCGGAATTAAGCACATTTTCCCCCAATCGGATGATGACTAAGTCCGGTTTCCAGGATGACGACCCAAAGCTGTTGGCAATACGGTTCTGAAGGGCCGTAAAATTGTAGGTAACCCAACCCGCAGGGCTGCTGATATAATCCCGTTCAAAGGGCGCTTCCCACAACGGCAGCACCTGCGCGTTAGGATCGAGTTGTTTAAAACGGGTTTCCAGGATATGCGCAAAGTCTTTTGCCTGTGTGGACGAAGCCCGTCCCCAACCTCCGGCTGCACTTAGGGCAGGCGATTGCCAGCCATCCGTGCCCGACTGTGCTATTAATTTGGTAATGCTGTTCCCCACAATGACTACCCGGCTATAATTGGGAGGAGTACAACCAGACGTCTGGTTTAGAACTATCGTATTCGAAAAACTACTATAAGAGCTACCTGACTTAGAGCGCACCTTGTAAACCCCGGCGATCGTCGCTACATATTGCGTCTGGCCTGGCTGCGTGCCGCTGATCAGCACATCGTTAAGGTACCATTCCAATTGTCCGCTGAAACCAGAGGCTGTCAAGGTTATCGGCGCGCCATTTGCGCAGACATCCCCATTGGTACTTTTATGCAAAGTTGGGGTGATCAGCGTGGTCGCACATGGCAGGCTGATCCCTACAAAATTGCTGTTGCCCGGGTGGCCCACAGGAAGAACATACTCAGCATGCCATTGGGTAGTCTCATTGCCGTCGATGGCATTTGCCCAGCCCTGGTTAGCTAAATTCGGCTCAGAACCAAAGCCTGTGCCGGACAAGGCAGTTTCAGTTCCATTTGCTGCATAATAAAAACGGATCTCCTTAAGGTCACCCACCCCGTCAGTAGCTCTCGCATTATACCGGATATGAGGATAATTATTAGGGTTATTAAAATTGGCCGTAAGCCATGTGCCGACAGGCGCAGAGCTAGGGAATTGATAAAGCACTTCCCAATCCATCCCGTTGGCGGAGCCCTGTATCGTGGCCCCCACTAACCTCCCATGATTTGCATCCCGCCACAGCAATTTTACGAGGTTGGCTGTACATTGGTTGGTGCCACCACCAGAAACTAGGTCAGGAGTGCTTGGCGCAACTACTGCCGGGTCATCTACAATTCCATTTTCCCAACCTCCCTGATTCGCCAAGTTATAGTGAAAGCTCTTGATTAGGTTACCGGTACTATTGTTTTCGCGGATGTCAGAAAGGCGGCTAAATTTATCATAGTTGTACCAGGTAACCTTGCCAGCCGGATCTGTAATTGACTCGACCCCAACGAGCGATTTATAGTCATAGGTGGTCTTTGCGGAAACCGTTGTTCCATCAGCTTCCGTTCTTGATTTTAGAAGGTCGGTTTTACCTACATCTGTTGTACCGTAATATTCCAGTTTGGTGGTAGCGCCCCCGTTTTCCTTGTAAGTCAAAAGATTACCCCGGGTATCGTAGCTCAGAAATTCCGCCCGGTTAACTATCGGACCGCTACCTATCTTTTTATCGACCTTCTTTGGCACATATATGCTGCCACTCGAGTTGAAATATTCGGTGTTGATCCAGCTTATTGCCGCTCCATTCTCAATACCGGTTGTTTCTTCGATGACCGGATTAACCATGTTTTTGGTCACCATATCCAGATAAACCTGGCTTGAATAGTCAAAAGGGTATTTGTAGCTGGTAACTATCTTTCGGCCCCTGCTATCTGTGGCCTTGGTCTGGCTGAGTTGGGTGTAGTTGGTATTGTTATAAAAGTATTCCTTGGTAGTTTCGACAAGTGTACCCGGGGTTTTCAGGTCGTATATTTTTGTTTTTTCACTCTTTAAGTAGTTCCAGTTCTTTATCATGGCCGGGTAGAAGAACCCGTGCCTCTTTTCATAGCCGATAGCCCCACCTATGAATGTAGGAACAGTTCTTAGCTCAGCTGCATATTGGTATGTAGGCGTACTAAAGGAATATTCATATTCTGTTTCCTTAACCTTGACAAAGCCGGAACCCGATTTCACAAAATCCTCTTGTCTCAACAGGTTACCGTTTGACTTGAAGGGTTTACTGGAAATAGCCGGAGGCCGGAAGTAAAGGAAATTATTGACCACATCGGATTGATTCTCGTAGTAAAAAATAGACTGGCCGCTTTCGCCGCTTCCCCCATAGCTTACAACCACCCGATCGTAGCCGACTACGGATCCGCCGGCCGAGGTGTTTAATGGAATGATGCTGTTTGAAGTGCGGAAGATGGCAAAATAATCTTTGTACTGATAAGCAGCACCTCCGAGACTTTGCTTACACCACCTTTGTTCCGCATAGGTGTATTGTGGCTTGGTCATCAACCTCCCGGTTGACTTTTCGATGGTTTGCCCATTTACGATCTCGGCAACTCTGTAAGAAAATGTTCGCACATTACTTTGCACGCCATCATTAGCAGTAATGGTTTTCAAGCGTAGGCCTCCCGCATTTTTCATGGACCCTTCTGTGGCCTCCAAAGGCTCATACCAGTAAAAATGAAAGGAGAAATCAGCAACCTCAAACCCGGTCCCATCACTGGCCTTCGTACGCAAGATATATTTACCCGGCATTATATTATAGATCGTGTTGGTATGGCCCACACCCATCGTCATACCATTCTGGCCGCACCCTTTACTAATACAGGGAGAAGGCAGGCCATTCGTGTTGTCTGTACATTCCTGCATGGTAAACATATCATATGTCCCGATAGACAACCCTGTTGACTTTTCTATTAATTCAAAGTACACCTTCCCCGATTGGCCTGACAATGTATTGCACGACGTTAGATTGCTTAACCTCACATAGCCGTTTAGTCTTAGGTTGGTCGTCAGCTTATCGGGACCAGTTGCCGCTTTGGAAAAATCAACTTCAAAATCCTGAACCACGCCTTTCTGGTTCATGTTATAGAGTCGGAGAACGTTCTTCTCTGCCAGGGTCCCTCCTAAATTACCAGCAAATGAATAGTCGCTTTTATTAGAATTATTAACGTCGTATTCATGGGCCTCATAATTGAACTCCGAATATCCACCGGTAGGGTATGTAATCTTTTTCAAGCTAAATGCCTTGAGGTAATTCGGGTCAGTATCCCTTTGAGTTCCCGTTAATTGCCCGAAATAATACCGCAAGTCGTCAGAGGATTGACCAATAGGAACATGGGTAGGAATCAGACTTGTATTGCCTTGCTTTCCATTATAGTACCCCCAATGGTCCTGTGCGAACGACGTTTTTGCCGGCAAATCATAGGATCCGGTGGCACTTTCAAAATATTCGAAAACGTGAGGTTTTAGAGCGCTTCCATCCGTAGATTTCTCTGTTAATGACAACAACTTCAGCCTTTTGGATACAGAACCACTTCCATCGCTGGTGGCTGGAACGTCGACATCCGCTGTTCCATTAAAATAAGCATAGTTAAAATCGTAAGTTTTTAAAATCGTCTTTACGCCACCGGGCTTATTGTATACTTCAACCGTTTTAAGCCTTTTGTCGTAAGACAGGTCTTCCCTGTTTTCGAAAATAAACTTCACCGAACCATTCTGGAAGGTAATTTCATTCAAATAAACGGTTGAAATATATTTGGGTGGGATACGCTCAATCGTATGGGGCTGAATAGGTGCCTGGCCTTCGCCGCTACTGCAAGTTTCCCCAAGCACCATTACTCCCAAAGTTTCTGTGATGGCGCCCTGAGGGTAATTAAATGCATTAGCTATCGTATTATAGCTAAGGTTAATCGTAGCGCCATCTGTAGAGGTTACCTGTGAAAGATACCACGACGAAACTGATGTTCCGCCGCTGGCATATTTGAATGTCTCTTTCTGGTTAAACAAATACGTCGTTCCGTCAGGCGTCTTTATTTCCCAGGAAATATCAGCGCCATTGTTTGCTTCGAGCATCTTGATACGAATGTCACTCTTTTCGTTCATGATGATCTCCTTGGTCCTGCTTATAATAAACTTTCCGGAATATCCTGCGAAATTAAAATTGTAGACATCCGGTTCATATTCATTGTCAGTACCGTCTTCCACCTTCAGAGACAGTGGGCCTGGACCGGATTGCTGAGAGTAAAAATCAAAACTGAATTTGCTCTGGTCGCCACTTACCGCTGTTCCTGCTTGCAAATACGACTTTGGGAAATAGTTGGTCGGCAGGTTATTGTTGGTACTGAAATACCTGCTCAGGGTAAAGTCGTCTTCGCCCATTATCGTCCTGGAAATAACTCCCCCCGCATTCAAAGCCCAACCCAAACCGACCTGGCTGGCCTCGTCAGCCACTTTAATACCAGAAGGGTGGTAGCTGATCGATATGGGCAGGCTTGCCTTCCCGTCCTGCACTGCGTAAATCGGAATAGATATATTGGCAGTACCTGTGTAATAACTGACAGGGATATCAACATACCTGGTTAAACTGGCCGCCTGAGGCGACGGCGGAACGACCTTCGGTATATAACTATCGGTAGTTTGACCGAATGCTCCTACCCAGACTGTCAGGAAAAATAAAAGGGCAAATCTAAAAGTATTCATGAAGTAATATTTTTTACCGGGGTAACAATTCAATAACATAGCCATCCAAATCATTGATGAATTTCCGCTTGGGCTTGCCAGCGCCATTATTCGATTTTTCCTTCGTTTTGATTTTTTCACCAGTCAGGTAGGCCTGATATTTCTCCAATAAGTTCGCTGGAACTGTTACCCTTATATGTGGCCTGTCCAATGAATCCGGGTTAATGTATTGTACACGTCCGATCTTAAGAATGATATCCATTCCATTCTCCATTTTCAAAAACCGCCGCACCTGCCGCATGTCTTCCGGTATCTTCACGGGCTCCGCACCAAAAACCTTCTCGTAATAAGCCTCACTTTTATCAAGATCGATAACCGGTATGATAATCGGCCTGTCGGAGGTGATCGAGTACTCTTTTGCCTTCTTTTGCCCAAACGCATAACCGCAGCAGCAGAGAATTGTTAAGACTAAACCTATTCTTTTCATTCTTTGTTAATTATACCTTTCTGGAAAATTTTATAAACACAAGCGGTAATATCCACACTGCATTTCTGCGGAGTAAATACAAACTGGCGCCCTTGCAAAGGAGAATGGAACATTAAGATCCGGTCGTTTCAGCGACCGAAAACTGCTTGCTTAATTTGACTATTCAGATTGCTTCATTACAACCGCACTTCGAATCACTCCACCTTCGTTGATACTAATAATGTAATTTCCCGCCGCCAGGTCATCCGTATGGAGAGTTGCTTTATATGTACCTTTTTTCGACCTGACCTGATGCACCTGGAGTTCCCGTCCCAGCTTATCTGAAAGCCTCAATGTTGCAGATTTGCCGTAAGCAGGCATAACCACTTCTAAATTTTCGACAACCGGGTTCGGAAAAGCAACCAGTTTTCCATCCTCAGATGTCGCCCTGTTATCTATTTTGAGGCCTTCAGGAACGAACCCGAAGTCCAGATCATGAATATTGACGCCCGACAATCCGGTCTGAAAGGCGATTACGGCATAGTTTCCAATCCTGATCGCATCATTGTCGATCTCCTTATCGGAGGACCCACTGGCAAGGCTTGGTTTAAGTTTTTGCTCATTCAGACTGACCCGTATCTCATAGTTAGTTCCGGGTTTAAGTCCTTGGTTTACATTAGCCTCGCTAAAAAGATACGTTCCGTTTGTGTCGGACCGGGTGGTCGCAATCTTGGTTCCTGCCTCATATAAATCTAACTGTACATCGGTAATACCAGGCTCTTTGGTATCCTGCACTCCGTCGCCGTTGGTATCCGACCATACCCGGTTGCCGACCGCAATAGGAGGTTGACCGGTGATCAGAGCAAGGCCGCCTATTCCATTTGACTTGCCAAAAGTACCGGGCTGTGCGTTTCCATAAAACAACCAACCGCGACTGGTTTTGCCGTCCGAACTGAAAAATGACTTTATCCCCCCGGAATTGAATTCCTGTGTCGGCTCATGGGCTGTCATCAATATTTCTCCCGTTGAAGGCAAGGCTAATACTCCTCCTGCCCCGGTTTCCTCATGTATGACGCGCCCGTTGCGATGCTCGTCTCGGAACTTAAAATCGTCCTGAAAAAAGAATTCTCCACCGCTCGGCCCCTGCGTGTTATCCTTACCCTCTGATGAAAAATCACCGGTTACGGCATTTTCTTCGAGCTTGAATTTTACGTTGCTACGCCCAGGCCTATTTGGAAATACACGCAAAATATCACCGGCAGCCACAGCCGTATAGCCGGCATTTCCTGTGGGATCTGGCTGCCCCGTACCGGATTGGTGCCCAAACCGATCCATAAAGCCCAATATCATCGCTCCCTGTCGATCGAACGCAATCGAAGACAGAATCGGCTGTGGCCTGGCTGCGGTAGAAGGCAAGCTACTATGTAAGGCTTTGCTAAAATCGTCGGTCCATGGATGCCAGGCCGTCAATCCCGGACCAGCTGCCACTGCACCACGGGGATAATCCAGCGATGTAGCAAATACTTCTTTAAACTTTTTTGTGGACAGGTCAAGCTCGTATACGATTGCCTTCAAGTCTTCCACGGACTCAGATAGCGATGCGTCGCATACCGTACCCATATATACGTTGTTTTCGCGAACCTTTATTGCAAAGGGTCGACTGATACCGCCGGTACATCCTGACAAAGGGCTTTTGTACGCAGCGATGTCCGCAGATGTGGGTCTTGCCGATGTATCGGCGGGAATCCGGATGCCATACAATGTCTGGTCTGACAAATTCATGACATATAGAAACCTGCCATCTTCTGAAATGTCTATCCCTCCCAAGCTTAACTTTCCAACATCCCCCATGAACTTACTGTCCACATTAATGCTGTCGACTGACCGCTTTAATCCCTCGTGATGATCTTCGCCGGTCTGTATACCTAGGCTTTTGAGGTCTAGCCAGCTGACTGTGTGGCGCGTATGCCAGTTAGTACGATAAATGCCCCCGGTGCCGAGCGGACCGTAGCCGACGTGCCGTTTAGCCAGTGCAGCCGAATATAAATGCCCCGTGACCTTGTTGTACGCCAAACCCCACAAGGCACCTACTTGCTCAGAGCTAGCCAGTCTAACCGCAGCCGTATCTTCCAGTGCTAAGGCGGTCAAAGCTGAAAAACTATCATTGCCACTGCCATTAATATAGACAGGCGACACCAGGAATGAATTTGAGGAAATGTAATGCTGCGGCACGTATCCGGTCCAATTCACGTCTGTTGCCGGACTTTTGACGAAACGAACGACCGGTGTGTGAGCACTGCTTTGCAGCGTTTTCGATTCATCTACGAAGGTCAGTCTCACATGCTTACCCTCAGGCACATTCAGCAGATAGTTACCGGATGGGTCGCTCAATGTCTGCGCAACAACTTCGTACTTACCGGTTTCCGTTAGCCCGTGTGCGGTAATGCGGATATTGTGGCCGGAATTCAGAATCCCTTGGTCACTACCAGAACTGGTACCGTACGATACCCTTCCACTGATTTGACTTTTGGATAAATGAGGTGCAATTAAAAATGAAATAAACAATAGCGTTATTCCTGATACTACTTTCCTGTTTTGTTTCATGAAACAAAATATTAATTGGTCGGACAATAAAAATCCCATGACGGAATGACACAAGGCACGCCGTGTTATAAAGTAATGTGGTACTCTTCGACAAGATTGAGCTGATCGGGAATATAATTCAAGGCTTTAAAGGAAGCGCGCGTTATGCCTTCTTTCCCATAAGCTCACAATTGGAGTGATTTGAACTCAATAATTCTTACCTGACACTATCGCATAGCTTTCATCCGGTAGAATTTTGCCAATGCATAGCTCTCAATTGCACTTGGGGCCGAGTAATTACAAACAAACAATGCGGAAAGCATCGCAAGGACGGAAAGTAGAAACACTTCATTTAGGGGAGAAGACGTAATAATTGCTAAATCGGTTACAAAGAACTGCTTAAGTTTAGATCAATCCAACTATTTCTAATCTTTTTTTAATTAGTTTGTTTTATGCCCGGCTTTTTGTGCATTAGTGACGTAGAAAACGGGCTTTTGCGAGCGAGTCTTAAATTCTTGTTTCAATCAGATGATCGGAGATAAATCTACCTTGTCCAGGAATTTCGGATATAGAAACCGTAAGGAGGTTAAGTTTGCACGTAATGATTGCCAGACTGTCTTGGCCCCTTATTAGTTGGATATTTCTTCAAGCATGGTTAAGGCGTTTGGCATAGCTTCTTCCCATTTTTGTTGGGGTGTGGTGAAGCCAATGGAACGGTGTAACCGACGCTCATTATAATGTTTGATGAATCGCTGGATTGTTTCTTTTGCTTCGTAGTAGCTAGCGAATTCATTACGTTAAATTACTTCACGCTCCAAAATACTGTGAAATGCTTCGATATAGGAATTTTCTTCCGGTGTCGCTACGTGTGTAAATTCGTCTGTTAGCTAGGGAAGGAAGGGAGTCCAGTTTATTTTGTTCTAATTGACGAATAGTTGCCGATCAGATGCTTGCCAGACATAATTTAAGATTTTTTACTCGAATTACATTAGGGTTGACGCCTCGGATGTTATACTTTGGCGTATCCGTTCATCAGAGCGAGAAAAGTAGGTAAAGTGAGACTTAAAATGTGAAAGAGATGAGCCTGCATGCCATTCAAGCGTATCCGTTGATTAAGTTCTTGTATGAAGAGCTGAGCGGACAGTTCTTTGCCGACGAGCTTTTCCTGTCTGAACAGGATGCTGATTCTCTACAATAATAGGTATATGTTCGACATCAGGGATGACACGTCAACCTATCTGGATGAATTTGAGGCATTCTTGGACAAACCTTTCACCCAATGGTGGATCCCGATAGAGCGCCTTCGCGTGATGAACTGTATGCGTGGCCGTTTCCGGGTTGTGCTGCATGCTCAAAGGCGGATTTTTGAGGATATAATTTTCCGGAACGATTACGCAACCGAGTTGACGGCCATTGACGGACTTAGACAAATTTACTGGTGGGCCGCTTCTAGTATGGCCCACTATCGCTATTCCCCGGAAATGACCTCCTGCGCTTCGGAAATTAAGGCACGGTACGGCAAATTGTCCGATCTGCGTCAGGGAGGAATTGTCGTTCAACCTCCAGTCACGGAAGAATTCTATCACCTTTTTCAAGGAGCAAACGCCGAAGCAAAAGAACAGAAGTTTGAGAAGTTAATCGATATCCTGATAGAGAAGAATTGGATATCTTCAACAGAAACGCCAGGCGTCTATGTGCTTCGCACTTATTAAGCAGGTTCAAGGCTCCGAATCGGGGCTATACAGGGCATATTTAACAACAGTTACCTGGAGCTCGCATCGCTGCACTGTTTAATTCATGGCTACTACACAGTATTTCTAAAAAGTCATTTGAAAAAATCTTTCAACCAGAACAGCAACAATTGTTAGCCTGTACCAACCACAGTTGGCACAAGTACGTACTGCGGTGTAAGCAGCTACTGTCAGATTTCTGATTTTAATTTATGAACCTCCGGCCGGGCGCTGCTCTGCCACTATGCCTGATATGGCCCGCTCTTGCTGCTTTGAAATGTTCACTCGAGCCAGCAAACGGGGCGTGCTGGGGCTGCAATGACAAATAAGGGTTAACCGGTCAGATATCTCGTCGAAGGTTACTATGAAGGCACAAAAATTCGTGTAATTACGACGCGTCGAGACGTTATTACTGCATTTCCTGTTAAATAGTTATATGAAAAGATTATCACAATCGATCCTGGTATTAATTGCTGCAGCAGAGAAACTGGGTTTAAACGAAGAGGATGTCAAGATTGCGACGGAAATTGCCACTTATTATGAATTTGGCCTAGCGTTTGATCAGATAGTTACTCAAATGTTTGAGTATGAGATAGAAATTGATAACAATTTTTACCTGCTATTAACAACGAACGCACAGATGATGAATCTCGAAGAAGACGAATATGTATGCATGAAGGACCTGATTCGTGAAAATGGCAACGTCCCGCAGTAGGTAAAAGACCACCTGGCCAGGTTAGTTCAAAGTTTGGACAGGTGAATTGAAATTATCCCTTCCCAACGTCAAAAGGCTTCGCTCTAAGACATATGCTTAGGTTAGCCTGTTGGCAAATGTAGGGCTGGAAGCGGTTTGAGGGGAGAAATATTCCTATTTACATAACCACAAGTTATCACAACGACCGGGGTGTCTTGAACAACTCTTTGGGCAACGAGGCACATACAGCCGACTATTATTTCTAGTAGATTGATGATAACTTTGGTGTGAGAGTTTGGGTATGCAACCATATGTTCAACCTTGGTGGGTTATTCAGCGATAAGCAGACCTGAACTCTTTTTGTATTCGAAATTCGATTTATTCCTTTACCATTCGCATAGGATTGAGTATTATTGTATGTCGGCTCAATCTAGTGAGCACTTCGGTGAGCAGACTTTTATAGCTTTGTCTAATTGCTTGATAATCAAATAGGATAGGGTGGGCGTTCGACTCCCCGCATCTCCACCAGAGTAATAATCAAATCTTTCAAAAGCCCGTAAAACTAATTTACGGGCTTTTGCTTTTTTCCACCATTCCGGGTTCCGACCCAAGGGGTGAATTCGGGGAGAATGAATGTTATGAGTAATTAAGTATTTGGTTTATAGTCTGTTGTGAAGACGATTCGACTCCCTCTGCAACCATGAAATACCTGGCCAATCTGAAAAGGATGTGTGCAAAATAAAGAAGCCCATTACGTTTCACTACTCAGTTTCAATTTTGAGGGTGGCTCATATTGGTCCGCTTGTGAGTTTAAAGAGACAGCCGTTAAAGTGTACTTCGGTGATTTTTCTGAATTCTTGCTGCGATGAATCCAGACTATCTGTATGGTTCAAAAAACATCGTCTAATGCGTGTTTAAATGTAATTAGGTTTCGTACGCAGCCGGCCTGGACGAAGTTTGCGGAAAGAAATTCGCTGATATTCCTGGCAAATTGAATCAATGTTTGATTTACGCAAGAAGCTGTTTCTTTGCTGCTAACCTGCTGCTGTCAGGCCAATATACCTTTGCTATATCAAAAATTTAACCACTTAAACGAATAGCAAAGATGAGAACTGCATGGATTACTTGTCAGGTCGGGCATATTGGCCACCCTGACGATCCTACTCATTCAATGTAAATCGAACCAACTAACCGCTATGAAAACCAAGCAAACAGTGCAGGAAAGTAAAGAATATATCGGCATGTGGGTAACAGCCGACGGGTACATACGCCATAACCTGCTCCCCGAGAACCGGTACGATGAAGCCAGGGGCAAACATGAAAGCGCTTATCAGGGCTCCTACAAAGTCACGGGCAATCATATTGACTATAAAGATGACACCGGCTTTACCGCTGACGGCGACTTTCGGGAAGGTATTTTGTACCATGCCGGGATGGTGCTTTACAAACAGAAATAAGACCAGCTCATTGATATGGAAGCTACCGCCACCAATATCCACGCCGGGCGGATCGAACGCCTCGCTGCCGAAGACCCATTTGCAGCGGGGCAACTGCCCGGTTATTGGGTGATCCTGCACCTGGAAGACTCCGGTCATCTGCTTTTTACCAGTGGGCAATCCCTGCAGGCTGGCAGCTGCTCACTCGCGGGACGGCAGGGCTTTTACTGCGCATTCACGCCGTTGTTTATGCCCGAAAAGCTGGCCCGACGTATCGAACGGCTTTCCATATTTACGGCTAAATACAAAGGGAGAGTCCAGCTGAGTGGGGTACAGGCAGCTGCGGTAAGCCGGATCTTTGAACTGCTTCTTGCCGAACTAACTTCCGAATATGCCCATAAGCTGGACCTGATGCGCAATTATGTAGTCCAAATTATCCATTTTGGGCTAAGAAACGCAGGTGGCGGCGCCTGAGTGGCTGGCTGCATTGTGTATCTTTACATATTCTCAAAGGTATCCAAAAACTATGGCTAGTACAGAAACACTTGAAGAGTTTTACCAGCACAAATTTTCAGGAACGCCGGCAAACATTCAACGCGAGATCGGTGATTTCAATGTTTTCGTGGTGGAAGACAGTGTCAACCCGCAAGGGCAGGTCACTGTACCCTACGCGCGAAGGGATTTTTATAAAATCAGCCTGATCACCGGCGATAATCTTTTCCATTATGCCGACAAAACCTTGCATGTAAAGGGTACGTCGCTGATATTTTTTAACCCGAATGTCCCTTACCGGTGGGAGACGCTTGCCGAGGGGAACGCGGGCTACTTCTGTATTTTCAAAGAAGCGTTTTTTATGGAAAAGCTCAGGAGTAACCTCGGTGAGCTGCCCATGTTTGCCATTGGCGGCAAACCTTCTTATATCCTGGACGAGCAGCAGAAGGATTTTGTCAGCGGGATCTTTCAGAAGATGATCGACGAAATAGGCTCGGATTACCGTTTCAAGCAGGACCTGTTGGTTAGCTACGTTACAGAGCTGATCCACTCTGCACTAAAAATGGACGCTACCGAAACACTTCACCACCAGGTCAATGCGAATGCGAGGATCACTTCGATTTTCTCGGAGCTGCTGGAAAGGCAGTTCCCGATCGATTCGACCGATCAGCGATTTACGATGCGCTCTCCGAAGGATTTCGCAGACCAGCTCTACGTGCATATCAACCATTTGAACCGCGCCGTAAAGGAAACAACCGGTAAGACCACATCTGCCCTGATTGCCACCAGGCTGGTCAGCGAAGCAAAGGCGCTGCTCAAACATACGAATTGGAGCATCGCCGAAATCGGTTACTCGCTGGGTTTTGAGGAGCCGGCCCACTTCAACAACTTTTTCCGGAAGCATACAGAGGTCTCGCCGTCTGCATTCAGGTCTTTATAATGATATCTTGCCATCAGGAAAGGGGCGCTGCAAGGTGTCCCTTTTGTTGTTTGATATTTGAAAGGATCTGATCGTTTGTTGCAATGGCTGCATTGCGGGGTAGCACGAACTTTGCTAATACAACCAAAAATTACACATCATGAAAACGAGCTATGAAAAAAGCGATTTTCCAGTCGACGGCATCCGTCGGTATCTGGAACCAGGCCCGATCGTGCTGGTAAGTTCAAGCTGTGACGGATAGGACAATATGATGACAATGGGGTGGCACACGGGGTGGGCGCACTTTTATGGTTTCAGGTGAGCACATCTCATTCCCTGAGAGGTTTAGGCCCGAAAACTTGTAGACATACACTTTCCATATCAGGCCAAAGGCCGGGTTTCACATGCGAAGTAGGCTGTGAAAACCGGCCGTTTCTTTGTATCCGAAGAGAATGCTAGATTGTTTGTTTTTCGCAATTATCGGTTTGAAGCTTGCATCTGCAAGGCCAGGTTCACAGTATACCTTTGTAACATCAGATCTGAACAAAAAACAATTATCAACCGCAGATTCAAACAATTTAAGCAATGGAAACGCAATCAAAAATAGCCCTGATAACCGGCGCTTCAAGTGGGATTGGCGCTGGTACTGCCAAAGTTCTGGCCGCAAACGGATTCAAAGTCGGCATCGCCGCCCGTAGAATAGACAAATTAAACGAGCTGAAAAATGAGATCACTTTATCCGGCGGAGAAGCCTTTGCTATTCAAATGGACGTTACTGATCCTGAATCCGTTAAGCACGGCGTTGAAGAGCTTGTTGCTGCTTATGGCACTATTGATATTCTGGTCAATAATGCGGGACTGATGCCGCTGTCGGACATCGAGAGCTTAAAAGTAGACGAGTGGAACCAGATGATCGATGTAAACATTAAAGGCGTGCTCAATTCGACGGCCGCCGTGCTGCCCTACCTGAAAGAGCAGAACTCGGGACACATCATCAACATGTCGTCGATCGCCGGCCGCAAGGTTTTCAAAGGGCTTTCGATCTATTGTGCCACCAAATTCGCCATCGCCGCCTTTTCTGATGGTCTGAGAATGGAGCTTGCCCCCAAATTCAAGATCCGTGTCACCAACATCCAGCCCGGTGCGGTCGCAACAGAACTGTACGACCACATCTCCGATGCTAAATACCGTGATGATATGGAGCAGCTCGCCAAACAGATGACCTTCCTGACTGGCGAAGACATCGGTAACAGCATCCTGTACGCGGTGTCGCAACCTGCCCATGTGAACGTTTCGGAAGTATTTGTATTACCTACCGAGCAGGGATGGTAGCCTCGGTCAACCGGTAAAAAGCCGTAGTCCAGTGTGGGCTACGGCTTTTTTTTGCTACAATTTGATCAGGTTAAGGGTGGCCAGCGGCCCTTTTGCCTGTTGCAGTTTGCTGCCGGTGGCCAGATCACCAAGATCTACGGGCGAAAAGCCGATCGATTCGATGAGCTGGCTTACTTGTGCTTTTGCTGCGGAATCGTTGGCAGAAACAAAAAGTACACGGTTACCACCGGCTACCCGGGGATCTTCGGCAAGCGTTTTGTAAAAGATGGTGTTAAATGCCTTGACCACTTTTGCTCCGGGAAGAAGCCCGGCCACTACTTCGCTGGATGCTTTTGTTCCAAGGTCTTCTACTTTGAAGTCGGGCGCATAGGAGATGAAATGGTTTGTCGCGTCGATCACGATCTTCCCATTCCAGTCGGCAATGCCGGTAATGGATGGTATTTGCGACCACGGCAATGAAAGTAAAACGATCTCCGCCTGGGCGGCATCTTGGACCGATCCGGCCCTTGCGTTCCGGCCGAGCTCGGCTACCAGACCTTGAAGCGCATCCACCCCGCGCTGGTTACTAAGTATAACTTTATGCCCTGCCTTTATAAGATGACGGGCAACGGTCTGGCCGATGTGGCCGGCGCCGATAATTCCGATTGTTTGCTGCATGATTTTAACTTGGTTTGGCCGGCACCACGAAGGCGCCGGGCTGTGTTCGAAATGATTGTACTGATGTCTGGGGACTTAAATACCTTCCGGCGCCGCTGACGAAACGGTAGGGGGCGTTGCGAGTAGTTGCAGTTCCCAGCTCAGGCTTGTGCCTACGTTGCCCATGTGTTCTATGAGCATTTCCGCCAGCGCCGGCACGGTTTCAGTGCGGGCCCAGTCACGTTGCAGCTCGGAGGCAAAAACCGTCCAAGTCAGCGGCACAGCGCCAGCCTGGACCATGCGCATCACGGCCATTTCGTGCGCTTCAAGGCTTACGCCACCCGATGCGTCCGTAACAATGTAAACCTCATATCCTTCCCCCAATGCCTGGATAACCGGCATTGCAAGGCATATTTCGGTCCATAAGGCGGCCATGACAATTTTCTTTTTACCAGTCGCTTTTACCCAGTCGGTCACCCGGGTGTCTTCCCAAGTGTTGATAAACGTGCGGTCGATCGGCGTTTGGTCGGGAAAGATGTCTTGAAGCTGTTTGATCAAAAACCCGCCCCGATGCTCGACCACCGTCGTAAACAGGGTAGGCACGCCGAATGCTTTGGCCGATTTGGTGAGTCCCACCACATTGTTGATGATGGTTTGGGTGTCGTGGCTTCTGAGCCCGGCAAACTGGAACGGTTGGTGATCGATCAGTATCAATGCACAGTTATCCGGGGTCAAAAGTGCTCCAAGTCCTGCTTTTGGGTTCAATGTGGCGGTCGCTTCCATGATGTTTTTGTTTAGTAGTTAAGAATTTGGTCATTGACGAATACCGGCTGGTGTTTTTTGTTGGCCGCTTTCGATGATGCAAAGTTGGGGCATGGTCGCGCTGGGAATTTTGACCTGGATTAAGAAATGCAGTTGATATAGATCAATTCGAATGTCACTTTTTTGACTATCGAAAGGTGCAAGGCAATAAGCAAAAGACCGCCCCACATGACTATGAGGCGGTCTTTGTTTGTTTGGTAACTATCTGGCCAGTACCTGTTTTCGTACCCTGCTCATTGTTTCAGGGGTGAGACCAAGGTAGGAAGCGAGCATGTTTTGGGGAAACCGCTGTAAAAACTCGGGGTTGGCCGCCATCAGATACCGGTATTTCTCTTCTGCGGTCATCGTAATGCCGACCTCAATGCGTCTTTGGGAGGCGACAGAGTGGTTTTGATCCAGGATGTGCGCCATTTTAAGAAAGGAGAGCGACTGTTCTTTGAGGACATTGAGCTTGTCGAGTGTCGTCACCAGCAGCACAGAATCTTCAACCGCATCGATGTTATACCTGGACGGAGTCTGACTGATAAGGCTGCCACGGTCGCTGATCCACCAATCTTCGATGGCAAAGTTTGTAATATGTTCAAAGCCATTGCTGTCGATACTATATTGTCGCAGCGCGCCTGAGGCCACGAATGCCATATACCGGCAAACCGTCTCCTGGTGCAAGAGAAATTGCCGCTTCCTGAGGCGTTTAACCTCAAATGCTTTTTCTATAAATACGAATTCTTCGTCGGGGATCACGGCCGATGTGACCCGGTCGATATACTTGCGCAGCTTGTCGAACATGTTGGTTAAACCGGTGAGTTCTGCCGGAATCTGGTCTGTTAAGGCTACCCGAAATTAGTATTTTCTTACAAATAGGAAATACCGAGCAACTGTCAGTTTGATTTGAAACAAGCGAATTCATTGATCTGTGTCAATTTTTGCCCGAATAGGTCAACCTAATTTTGCCCTTGAATCAAAACAATAAAGTCATGGCAGGATTAGGAAACAAAGATCATCACCGGAGTTGCCGGTGGAATGGGTGAATCAGAAGCAAGGTTATTTGCTGCGGAAGGAGCGAAGATATTGCTCACTTGGTATCCCACTCCCTGATTGGCACCTGTCACCAGCGCTACTTTACTTTTCTTTGCTTCCATCTGTTTTTACTTTGAAATTTGAGAAACCAAATTTCAGGTTTGTCGGGGTGCGATTGTAGCCAAATCAAGCTGATTTGTAGCCAGAACGAGGGTGATTGGTGATCAACCTATTGATCCGGCTTTGCTTTCTGAATTGGAAAATCGAGCCTGCGATAAACAGGACAAAGAGTAAGAGAAGCGTTTTTGCAATCAGTGGATCCTGCGGCCCGTTTGCCAGAGGATGCCCTAACGGAACTCGGGTAAATGTCTCATTGACAGTCGGAAGTAGGGACAAAAAGAAACTGAGGGAAAAAAGGAAGTTTTCAAAAAAACGAGACCGGCGGTTTCCTGGCTTTTTCAAATAGAGAAAGTAAGCCACGAGTACCAATAACATGATTAGCAAGGCAAGGATATGACCGGGGTTGACACCCTTGACACTCGATAGCCCCAATGCAGTGAGTGAGGTAACCAAAGTACAGTAAAAATAGATTTTCCCGGACAACCTGCCCAGATCAATTTTAGCGCTCTTTACTAAAGACACAACCGCTGCAACAATGGCAACGACACCAATAACGGTATGAAAAATACCTAAATATGACAATCCCATAATTTTGTTTTGTTTGATTAACACTGCAAAGTTGCCTGACAGGCAGCAAAATAACTTTGCAGGCTAGTCCAATGATTTGGCAATTTGGGTCAGCGGTGACCTATTCCTGAGACGCCGGCAAAATTGGGGCATAACTCCCCTTAGCTTTGATTGAACTTCGAACGATAATTGGTCGGTGACACACCATATTTATGGCGGAAGCTTTTGGTAAAATTAGCCAGATCATTGAACCCACAATCGAAAGCAACGTTCGATATACGTTCATTAGAAGCCGAAAGTAGCTGTGCTGCCCGTTCCAGGCGCTTTGCTTTGATATAACTGGCGGGAGAATCATCATAGAGCCTTCTAAACTCCCTTTTGAATGAGGAAGTACTCAAATTGTTCATTTGAGCCAGCTGCTCTACGCTAATCTGTGAAAATAAATTAGCCTCTACAATCTGCTTGAAGGTGAAGGTCGTTGGTGAAAATAGTTGGGATAATATGGTCTGTACGATGTCTGCCTGTTGTGTCTGCGACAACAAAAGCACTATTTCTTTCAGCTTCAATATCAAAATATCCTCACTTACTAACGATGGATTTTCAAAATAGAAGAGCAAGCCTTCGATGTACTTCTGAATCAGAAAGTCATTATTGATTACCCCGCGCTGCTGATTAGTTATTTGATCATTTTTTGTAAATACAAGTGGAAGCTCCTTTTCATAAACTCTTTTGAGGATTTCTGCGTGGAATGTAACAATCACAATTTCACTACTGTCGTTGGAATGGATGTCCCTGATTTGATTGCCTGCTTTAAGGCAGTTTAGAAGCAGGGACTGGTGGGCCGGAATATTCAAGTGATCAGCCCCTGACTGATATTCCACTTCTCCTTTCAACATGTATAAGAAACAGGCTTGCTCGGCAACGGGGAACGTAAATTCAAAAGACGACTTTACATTCACCCTTTGAAGGACGGTTTCGCCATACAAGTCGAATTTTTTATAATCAGTGACCATTAGAATTGCCTTGAAAGAAACAATTATAGAGACACAAGGTGTGCCTGCGATGACACAGGAATAGACAAAACTTTTGAAATTAGACAGTTTCTTTCTGCTTCTTTCGTGATTGCTTCAAACTTCTCGGAGCCAAGCCCCGGCACATTTCCCGAAATTGAAAGGTGCACGCCGGTTATGCCCGCATTATCCATGGATACAGTTGCCTCAGTATCCAGCTCAATTGCTGCAAACCCCTTTTCCGTCAGTGCATAGCTGACCGCCATTGTAAAGCACCCAGCATGTGCTGCTGCCAGGAGTTCTTCGGGATTGGTTCCTTGTTCGCCTCCAACGAACCGGGTTTTAAAGCTAAAATTTGTTTTGTTTAAAATCTCGCTTTGAGTAGTGAGCTCTCCTCTACCTTCTTTCACGCTTCCTGCCCAATGGGCTTTTGCTGTACGTTTCATTTTTATATTTGTTAGACATTGCTGTCGATATTGACAATGCAAAGTTGCAACACTCGTGTTCAAAACTCCTCGCGAATCAGCCCAACTGTTTGGCAATTTGGCTCATTTTTATTTCTCAATTATCGTTCATAATCGCTCGATTTCGTCAGAACCTCCCATTGCTTGTACGAGAAATGGCTTTATTGGCACTTTCAAGTATCAGCTTGTTGTTGAGGCTCATTTCTTCTCCTGTTTTTGGTCAGTTGCCCAGGCTCTAAAGATACAATGCTGGCGGAGATTTTGTTTGTTGCCAGCTGTTGATGGCTTTGCTCAGAGGAGCATAGTCACTTCCCAGCGGAGAAAGCTTTGATAGTTCGAAACAAATTCACCTTTTACGTAACTTTGATATAATCTTTCTCCTGGGCTTGCTCAATAGCTTGTCTGCTCGGTTTTGAAGTTGAAAAAGGACTGTAATTTGACTCATCACCGTGGAATCGAAACATAAATTACTCTGGCAGAGGATCCTGGTCAATAGCCTCTTTCTAATTCTAGCGTACACGATTATTTTTATCATTGCCGCGTTCTATATTGATAAATATGAAAGTTTCAGACATTCTGTGTACGACGGGTCACTACACTGACGATGATATCCGCTTGTTTGAAGCTTCGGTTATGCAAAGAAAACTAGCAAAAAATGAAGTAGTGCTGCCGCAAGGACAGGTTTGCAAATCCATTTTTTTCCTTATACAAGGCTCCGCTTTTCAATACCGTCAGCTTCCTGATGGCAATCAGGTTGTCGATCTGCACGTTGTAGGTGAGTGGTTTACCAATTATCAGAGTCTGATTTCACAAATTCCTTCGGAGTTGACTGTTAGCGCTTACAGCGAGTGCATAATTCTTGAAATGGATCTGAATGTGATGCACTATCTCATAGGTCGGTCGCTGGCATTCCTTCAATTGAACAAAGCACTGGAAGGGGCCACATCAAGAATGAAATTTTTGGAAAGGGCGATGTCCCCGAATGAGAAATACAACTTGGTGATCAATCAGCGCCCTGAGCTTATTCGGGCGTTTCCGCTGAAAATGCTCGCTTCTTACCTTCAAATAACCCCCGAAACATTGAGCCGTGTGAGGAAGTCGATTATGAAACCTCGCATTTCTTGATTTGAATCAATAGCGTTAGTCGTGTGCGAGCGATAATTTTGCCGTTCACTTAATCGAAAATCATGGTTCATAAATCGATATCAATCAGGCCGTTTGTTGGATGCAAGGATTTTGAGCGTTCCAGGAATTTCTATCGCGATCCTGGCTTTGAGAAAGTGTTTATTACCCCTCAAATGTCCCTTTTCAAATCTGGCGACCTGGGCATATCTTCAAACCGTCATCACTCTGATCAGCTATGTCCGAAATTAAATTTACTAAACTAGTTCCGAATGTATTTTATATAGATATACGGGACGCCCTGACCACTTTTGTAGACTGTCTCGGGTTTACAATCACCCACGATGAAATTAAAACACACCGACCATTTTGCGTGATCGAGAAAGGAGAGCTGCGCATCAACTTGTTTGAAGATGCGGGCCTGGCAGACGAACATCATCCCGAATTCCGGCTGGTAACGGAAGACATTGAAAATGTTTACAATCAAATTTCATCGAAGTATCCAAATCTCCTGCATCCTAATCTCAACAAGGTAACGCTCCGCCCATGGGGAGCGAGGGAATTCGCAATCACTGACAAGCAACTTGGTATTGTTATTCAGCAGTGGTAATGCGACGGGTTCATTTTTTGATCAATTGTTTAATCAATTCCCGCCACTGGTAGAATATTTCCTTACCGATTTGGGCGAAAGCTTGAAACCCATATTTAATGAAATGGCAAAATGGGGAGGAAAATACGGATTCTAGTAATTTCAATTGAATGATTGACGAAATTTCACAGGTGTAATACGACGGTAATAACGTTGTGAGTCGTTGAGCAGCGTTTCAATCTGGGTGGCGACAGGACAGCTTGTTGGTAACACTGCGATCTGTAACGCGGATAACTTTCGGGATCATCATCCCTTAGTGCCCGAAATAAAAAAGCATCCTGGTTTTTAGCCTTTATCACCGCCCAGGCGGCTCAACGGTGAAATGGCTCATTCAAGTATTGGGTAGACAATAGGTTCAGCTTTATCTCGGAGACAACTTTCTCCGACGACCCTTATTCTTTCAAAGAGGAAAGCTATCAGGTGGACATAATGCTTCTTACAGTGAATTACAGGGGCGCTGACCCACTACGAAATCTAATGGTCAACTTCTGCCGAATATCCACCAGCGTAAGATTTCGGAAAAAATGTAGTTGCCAATGGGGAAATCGGCCACTTGGAAATTAGCGTGTTTTGAGCATAGTGTTAAACTGTGTTCCTTTTTTCACTCGAAAAGGTGGGAAGATTTGTACAAGATGATGGATTAGGCTATTTTTCTTCAAACAATGAGTCTTAAATGTCAGAAATAAGCTACCAATACAAGCTAAGTTGCTTTTCACCGCTTCCACCCTGGGGTACAGCTTTCGGACTCGATACTCCATTCCTTTTTACGTTTGAAATGTTTGAAACTGAAGCGACTAAAATGATGTACACGGTACGAATCGAATCAAATAGATACGTTGCGGGTATGTGGGAAGAGGAAAGACGAATTCTGAGCGTGGATGAATCATGGCTAAGGCGACTATTTTTTTCACTTAACAACTTCATCATTGAGTATTATCGAACATTCAAGCAGCTACCTAGCACTACGAATGCCTATTGCAACGGGCGAAGTTACAACGGGGTTCTTTTCTCGGTAATGGAAGAAAATCAGTTAGATTGGCGTAACCACGTTATATTCTGTTGATGAATGATCCGGAAGACTATCGGAAGCCGTTCTCCCATATCCTTTATCGATACCGACGCAATGACTGCGTGGCATTGAGTGAGTTTCTTAGTGTACCCTAAAATAATAATGGATAAGGTTGAACTACTGGCAAAATTGAACGAATTAGACGCTTCAGAAGAGATGTACAGTTTGGAAGGAGGCACACCTCCCGAAAGAATGGTTGTTGAACAAAATGGCACTGTGTTTGATGTCTATTATAGTGAGAGAGGCGTGAAGGTTGATTTGAGGACTTTTCTTTCTATTGGTGAAGCGTACGACTATCTTTATTCTGTGTTCAAAACCTGGAAAGAGAAGGGATATTTATAGGCAGAGACATGTGCTCTTTACATTCCAAAGAGAAAATCCCCGCAAAGTGTGTCGTCCTGGAAAAACCTTGCTGTTCTTATGGTGTCTTGAACGACTCTTTGGGTAACGAGGCATATACAGCCGACTACTCCCCGCATCTCCACCAGAGTAATAATCAAATCTTTCAAAAGTCTGTAAAACTGATTTACGGGCTGTTGCTTTTTCCCATATTACCGAGTTCCGACTCAAGGGCCGAATTCGGGGAGAATGAATGGTGCGGGAATTAAGTATTTGATTATTAGTATGTTGTATGGGTCTGAATTAGGGTGATCGGTGTCTCCTAGTTCTCCAGGTGCGTACCCTCAAAGATGGTATACGCATTCTAGCACGTTCGATTGAGGAAAAAGTAAGTTCGGAGGTACGCTACGCTTTCCGTTCCCCGCTCCTTTTACTCGAAGACCGACCCAAATTTTGATTCGCTGTTGAGTGCTGCATTCACCAGAACGAAGGACTTGCAGATCAGGAACCTGATATTGGACCTCAGAAACAACGAAGGAGGCAGCGAGCAGCAACAGATGGCGCTCATCTGATGAATGGCGTGAGCTTTTCGAGCGCGGCAGACTTAATTGCAGACATCAAGAGAGCTACCAATGCCATATTTATCGGTGAAGAAAGCGGCGGGGCCTATGAGGGACCAACCGGGGGTGACAACATAGTTGTCCAGCTTCTGAATAGCAAAATAATGGTTCGTATCTCTCCTAATATACACATCGGCTATAAATACAAGAAGCATCCTATCGGCCGGGGAGTCCTGCCGACCCACCAGATCAATTATTCGATAGCGGACGTACTCGTAGAAAGGGACATGGAGATGGAAGCAGCTAGGAATCTAATTACAGGCAAATCAAATTAGACAGCCGGAAACTCCCAGCTTTCTGATATGGGGCTAGTTCGCCGGCGCGGTTGCCTTGACAGCGGCTCGACGGGCGGATCAAGCGCGAAAATGGATGGAAAAAGATATAAGTATCCTGGTCTTCAAACTTATTTGATGCCTTATCACTCGAATAGTTGGAGACAAATCACAGATAACAGTGCCTTCAAACAATGCCGAACCATTGGTCGTTCGGTCGGTTGATAACAAAACCGGCCCAGGTCTCCCCGGGTAAATACCAAGTTTATTTTTAATTAGTATAAATAATTTTATTTTTGCGTGAAATTAAACGCTCGCTTAATGAAAATAAGATTACAATCAATACTATTCTTTGTCGCTTCCATTTTATCCTTCCACCTTGCTTGCGCTCAATCTGCTTCTGGAGTTATTAGGGGCATCGTGATGGATAGCAATAAACAACCGGTCCCATTTGCTTCTATCATTGTGAAAGGGACTAATATAGGTACTACCGCAAACGGTGATGGAAGTTACCGGCTTAGTAATTTGCCCAAAGGAAACATTTCGATCAGGGCTTCCTTTATCGGATATACGATTCAGGATAAAGATATTACTCTTGAGGTTGACACGGAACAAAGCCTAGATTTTGAACTAAAAGAAAGTTCTTCCCAGCTCGACGAAGTCATTGTTTCCGCAGGCCGCAGAGTAGAGTCGCTGGCTGAAACGCCGTCATCTGTGACGGTTGTAAACGCGAAGGAAATCGGCACACTCTCTACCATAAGCCCTAACATCGCTAACATTCTGGCGTTTTCGGTTCCCGGTTTGGGTGCATCTACCAATCAAACCGGGAATTCGGGACAAACATTGCGTGGTCGTAACCTGCTGGTTCTTATCGATGGAATACCGCAATCAACTCCACTAAGAGCCGGAGGGCGGGATATCCGCACGATTGATCCGTCGGTGGTCGAGCGGGTGGAGGTGATTAAAGGAGCCACGGCAATTTACGGAAACGGTGCCGATGGCGGATTGATTAACTACATCACGAAAACGCCAAAAACAGAACAGAAAATCGGTGGATACAGCCAATTGAGCTTTACTGGCAATACCCGTGGAGATAGCACGCTGGGCTTCCGTGCCTCACAGCAACTGTACGGCCGGGTAGCCAACTTCGATTATGTAGTTAGCGGGATGTACGAAAAAACCGGCGTTTACCGGGATCCGGAAGGATTGGTGATATCTCCTGACTACGGACTGGGCGAAACGAAAATATACAATGCGTTTGCGAAGGTTGGTTATAATTTCAGTGGTTCTCAGCGCATTGAGGCTATGTATAACTATTACAGCTCCAATCAGCATTCGGCTTACGTTGCCAAAGCCGGTGTTTATAGACAATCTCCCGCAATCGGTGTGTGGGGAACCCGGAAAGGAATTGACGAGGGAACCCGCTACAACCACAATGCTAATATCCAGTATACGAATAAAAATATTGTTGGCAGGACTTCTCTGACTGCCAATGTGTATTTGCAGGATTTCTGGACGGTTTATTCCAATTCAGAATCATTTTTTGGCAGCGGACAATCGGCTATTATTTCGACAAAGAAAGGTTTCAGGCTCAACCTGAATACACCTTTTACTATATCGCCCAAACTGTCGGGTGACGTGACTTATGGCGTGGATATATTGAATGACAAGACGGAGCAAAATCTCGTTGACGGCCGCTCCTGGGTGCCACGCATCAATATGAATAACTTTGCTCCCTATGCGCAGCTTACAACGCAGTGGTTTAATTACCTCAACCTGAAAACGGGCTTGCGTGCTGAAAATATCAAAATGGACATTGCGGATTACGCGACTTTGGCTACTGGTGCCGACGGTGCAGGAAGCATTGACGTAACGGGCGGAAAGCTGGATTATAATGCTTTTGTATTTAATGCAGGACTTCGGTATTCAAAATTTAAGCGGTTCAATCCATTCGTCAGCTATTCACAATCATTTTCTATTTTCGATCTGGGGAGAATATTAAGGGCTGCGAACGAAAATACGGTGGCCGGTCTGCAAACCGAACCAATCATTGTAAACAATTATGAAGTTGGTTTCAGCAGCGCCTTAGGACCATTGAGTGTGTCGGCTGCCTATTATTACAGTACATCGAAACTGGGTTCCAATTTACTTCTGGTGGATGGTAAATATGTTGCCGAAAGACTGCCGGAGCGGGTTTGGGGCTACGAATTCCAAGTTGACTATCAGGTAACTACCAGCTTTGTTTTAGGAGGTAACTATGCTTTTGTAGAAGGCAAAGGCGATAAAGACGGTGACGGAAATTTTAATGGCCCGACCGATAAATACCTGAACTCGAATCGCATTACGCCAGCGAAAATTGCGACTTACGCCAGGTACAACAAGGCCCGGTTTAATGCAGACCTGAACTGGTTGTATGTAGGTAAAAGGGATCGCTTTACACCCAATGAAAAAGGCGTTTATCCAATCGGGGAGGGGCCGATCGACTCTTATAATACATTTAATTTATCCCTGGGATACAAAATCACGAAAAGCCTGAAAGCTGATTTGGGTATTGAAAACTTGCTTAACACAGTTTATTACCCGTCTATTGCACAATTTTATGGAACAGCAATTGATTACCGGAGAGGAAACGGGCGCAGATTTAACCTTACGGTAGGATATCACTTTTAGCGAATATGCCGAAATCTGGCTGGGCGGCCAAAAAGGGTAGCACACGCTGATAAAACCTACCATCCGGCTCTACATATTTTCGCTAGGCCCGCCGACATACTCTTCCGCCTGATTGTTGCTTGAAAAATGGCTAAGCAGATGTTGGTCGATTTAAGGGAATTGTTGGAGTTAAGTACTGATACGTATCGTCAAGTAACCAGCGCGGAAAACAAATTAGTTGAACGAGCGCAAGCTATAACTGGTGGTTCATTAGCCAAGGAGCCGGGTCGATCGGGCCATTAGATTTCCCATCATATCCAGGCGCGGAACGTATTGGACGTACATTTTCCAAACCACTGTCGTCTCCGCAATTAATCTTGAATCACTTCCACTTCTTTGAAACAGGCAAAGATTTCGCGATAGAAGTCAGGGTGTGATTGCCAAGTCTGGCCAGTCACAATATTGCCGTCGCGGACAGCCTGTTCCGTTGAATAGGTGCCGCCACCCATCTCTATTTCAGTACGCACATGTTCATAGGCGGTTAAGACGCGGTTTTTGGCAAGTCCGGCTGTAACCAGGATCTGGATACCGTGACAAATGGCAAAGACCCATTTACCCTGGCGGTCAAACTCGCGGACTACTTCCAGAAGCGCAGCATGGTTGCGCAGGTATTCGGGGGCTCTGCCACCTAGTAGCAAAATGGCTTCATAGTCGTCTGCCACCACTTCCTCAATCGTAAGGTCTGAGGCCAGACAATAGCCAGGCCGCTCTACATAGGTATCCCAGCCAAGTTCAAAATCGTGCATCACCAGGTTAAGCCGGCGCTTGCTGGGGGCAGCAATCACGGCAATGTCACCTTCTTCCTGAAATCGGTGAACGGCATAGAGGGTTTCGTAACTTTCGCCACCATCTCCGGTGACAATCAAAATTTTGCGATTCATGGGGCTAGGAATTTGGAATACGATGTAACAGTAGCGCCATTTTAGATGGCCGAACATTAAAAAGTCAAAACCGGGTAAATCCTACCTGCAAAGCAAAGTGCCTAAGTCACCCTACAAACCGGTTGCTGATGTTCCTCAAAAATTCACTGAATGAGCAATGAAGCCTCTAATCCCACCGGCCAGCGTAACATCATCTGCGCGTTACATGGACTGTTGAAAAAGAAAGACCATCCTAAACGTTTCCTGGCTACATTTGCGAGAGTAATAGTTCAGCCATCATAATTCAATCAATTATCCGGAGGCTTGTTATCACGGATAAAACCAAAGGGCCCTGAAAGCCCTTCGGTGACAATATAATTACCAACACAATGTGCATTCCTTTTAAGAGAATAATTGAACGTTTCCTTTTCTTTATCTTTATTGCAACGGTCAGTTCTCTGATTATGAGTTGCGCTCCAACTCGGCAAACTCCAAAAATACTGGACGAGGATGTCCCGAAGGTAAACCTGGCCTATCAGATCCAGCGTATCGAGATCGTCGACAACAGAAGAAATGTCTCGGGGGCTGAAATGAAAATCCCGACCTTGTCGACTCCGAAAAGCTATACCAAGCATTCCCCGGCCGTTACAGTCGAGCATCGACAAGAAATAGAGGGTTTTTGCAGGAATAACATCAATGGCTCTGGGCCATCCGTACAGGCGATCGTTATTTTGGTTGATGCTTACAAGGAGTTTTCCGCTACTGCGATGACCGAAAGAGAAAGGGGCCATGTTAAGATGGAGGTCACTTTGTATGATCTGGCGACGGATAAACAGCTTATTTCTTGCGAATCTACGGCTGACTTCGGTGTGGAATCGAGAGATGCGAACCAGGAGAAAATGGAGAAAATCTACCGATATTCGCTTCGGCAGGCGATTTACAAATGCTTCAAATCTATTGCGATGAGCAGTGAAAAGGAATAAATACAGCGGAATATTCGGAACTTGGCTTTGATACAAAGTCGGTGCTAAACTTGCCAGAAATGACAAAATTAGGGTAGGGGAGATCTTTTGTAAATGGCAATCCCGAAGTTCAAATCCTTTTGTTTCCATATTCTAGGATCACTTAGGGAATGTTCAACGAAGAGCCGCCAAAACGTCGATTGCTGATTTTGCCAAAAAATCAGCAATCATCCTAGTTAAGACGCTCGTTTGTGGGTTTGTCTTGGCTCGTCGCACGGGCTAATTTACATGGCCATAAGCCAATGCAAACTCGTCGGAAAATTTCTGAAAGCTGGTCCTGCCAACCGACAAATGTTTGTGCTTGCGAAAATCTTCTGAAAAACTGCCATCCCTAAGTGCTATGCCGATCTCGACCATATAGACCTTCGCCATTGGCTCCGAAAAACCATTTTGCATTAAGGCATTCAGAAGCTGTTCATCGGAAAACTCGATCCATTTTACGCCGGTTTTCCCGACGGCTTCACCCAGTAAACCAGCAATTTCAAATCCGGTTCTTTCGTCGCTGACGATGTACTGCACCTTCTTTCCTGAAAAAGTCATTTGGTCGATTGCCTGGAACGCCGCCTCAGCGATATCGCGGGGATGTGTGAGGGATAGGCTGACAGACCCGCCAAAATTATTCCCGAGCATACCCTGGTATTTAATCATTGGTATGGCGCCATAAAAGTTGGTCATGAACATCCCTGGCCGCAGATGGAGGACATTTACGCCAACCAACTCATTTAATTTTTGTTCGACTTGAAAGTTTGATCCCGTTGGCCCAAGACCATTCTGTATGTGCGACCCGACGCTGCTTAAATTAACTGCCAATTTAACCCCGGTTTCCTCAATAGCTTTGGCATATTGTTCCCCAACAGCTTTGATATACTCTTTCGGGTCGGTTGTGGTGAAACTAGGTGGGATCATCAGGTACACTGCATCGCTTCCCGTAAAGGATTGCCTGATAAATTCATAATCTTCGACCGAACCTATCGAAGCCGCCGCGCCAAGTTTCTTTATTTCTTCCGCCCGATCCGGGTTAGAACTGACGACGTTTACTTCATGCCCGTTTGCCACCAATTTTTCTGTAAGGGGACGGCTTATGTTTCCCAGCGAACCTGTTAATGTTACTTTCATTTTTCCTGTTTTTAAAATGTTTGGGCAAAACTAGATTTGAGCTTACTTTTGTACAAGTACTTACCCAATGGTATGTTCAAATATGGCAGAGATCAAAGACACATCGGTTATCCAGGAAAATAAGAGCAATGCTTTTGCGGCTTGCCCTGTAACATTCGTCATGGAGCGGATCGGAGGATATTGGAAACCGATCATCTTATTCAACTTACTTGGAGGTACGAAGCGATACCACGAACTAAGAAAATCGATTCCAGGTATTACAGAGAAGGTTTTGATACAACAGTTGAAGCAACTGGAAGCAAGTAGTTTGGTCGTTAGGAAGTCGAAGCCTGTTATCCCGCCGTATGTGACTTATGAACTTTCCGAGGAAGGGAAAGCATTATATCCCGTTTTGTTTGCCATGGCTGAATGGGCGGTCGACCATGGTCAGCTGCAATCTGCCCAGTTCAGGAAACAGATGGAAGATTTTCCAAAAAAATAATTCCATCACCATTTTTCATCGAGCGTTAAAACAATTTTACAATGAATTCTTCCTTTATATGTTCATCTAATAATCTGATCACGGGCACCTACTTTTTGTATTTGCAAACGGCTGGGCCGGCATCCGGGGAAGAGAAACAGGCACTGCAATTTATCAAGCAATGGCAAGAAGCTTGTGAACCGTAGTTAATAGCAAAGGTATCAAGTCCATATTGATAGGCTAAGGGTAAACGATCTCAAATGTGGGTTCTCCATCAGCGGTTTGCCAGACAAGCTTTTTATTATGCCAAATTTTTTCGGGGATGACATTAGTTGGGTCTGAGTTATATTTAGTTCTGATCGTGTCTAACTCAACATCGTCACCAAGTTGTAACAATGTCTTTGTTTCTGTGGCATTATGGCCGCCATCCATTAGAACTTGGAGATAGTAATAACCATTGACGGGATGTTTCAGCAAACGATAGCCACCCGAGGCATCTAAATTGGCATTGCTATAAAGCTTTTTTTCTCCTCCAACCAAATAGTATATCTTGAACGTTTTAATACCATTCGTATTTTCGGGATTCAGCAAGTCTATGCCCTGCGTGTTTTTTACTCTGACATTCACATTTTGTATGACCACAACCCCAGTCGGTGGCACATTGTCTTCAATGTCTTCCTTGCAGCCGCCGAGTGTTAAACCAAGGCAAGCCATCGCTGAGTAAATCATTAACCTTTTCATAAGCATTGATTTTAGGGACGAATGTAAACGTCCATTTTCTTGTTGTAATTAAAATTTTTCCCGTTCGGTGTATAGCTTGCATAGAAACCGTTGTGGACCCCATCCCAACCCCAATTCATGTGAAAATAGGGTTCGCCCCATCCGGAGGTGCAATTATAATATTGAATATACGCATCTGCTACCCAGGAATGCCCGTTTGCAATTGCACTATTGTATCCATGCAATATAACCGGTCGCGAATAATTTCCAATCTCATTCATGATAGTAGAGCTGTTGAAATTGGCGAAAGTGGCGCCAGAATTATAGCCAAAAGTATTCACGAACGCATTTCGTACCGATGTTGGCACAACACTTGATCCTGCGCAGGTGTAGGTTGTAGAGACGCTGTTCGCGAGGGCTCTCATCAAACGATTTGTCTCAGGCTGCCATGTTCCCATTGCGCTCCAGTCAAAGCTATTCGGAAAACGATGATAGTTCATGACTTGGGCCATCGCTGTTGGAATGCAGCCTGTGTAGGCATTGTCACATATGATCGTGCAACCCGACATGGGCGGCATTTGCGCGGTATAGCCACATCCTTGTCCCCAGTTTGTTGTCAGCAATGGCGCGGCGTAGATCTGAGCCTCTTCGCACGGAGGGTCGATTGGATCATCCATTGTTCTTGCCCCGGATTTGATAAGCTCGTCGAGTGCGGATGCATCGCCGAATCTTGCCCATTCCCGCGCAACCTTTGGATCTTCTGGGGCATTTTCATTCCGAAGTTTTTGTATTGACGCCTGATAGATTCCCATAGTTTCTTTTATACCAGCAGGCAATTCACTGTCTACGGGGAAATCATTTGTTTCCGAGAAGGCGATTATGGGCATCATTTTTTTCTCTGCTGATATAACGGTAAATCCACCCCCCTGATAGTTGATTACATAATAGAGTATTTTGTTATCTGAATCTTTAAAAGGGTTGATTTTTTTTACCGTTTTTTCTTTGTTGCCGGTGCGGGCATTTTTAACGTCACCTTTGGCCGATACGACGGAAATAAATGCGTCGAAATTTTTTGCTACCGTTAAAGCTGTTTTTGGTGTTATTTCGCCTGCTTGCCCCGAATCGTTTGGATAAACCGAGTTTTCCGATTGGTTACACGATGCAGCAAAGAGTATTAATGTGAAGAGAAATAAATGTATTTTTTTTATGAATGCATGAATCAGGTGTTTATTGTAAATGACAAAGGTTGTGATACAACAAGAAACGAGCAATCTGATAAGCATCAGGCTTCTCACTATCTGTGGTTTGTTGGGATTAAGCTTAAAGATATATGGATAGGTTCGTCGTGACAGCAACTGTTATTGAAGTTCCGGTTCGAAATTCTCTGATGCCGCCAAAACGTATATGCAATTATTGCAAATCTCTCTGCACGCTAGCCAAAGATTTTACTGTCCAAAGGTAAAGCAATCGACGAAATTCGGTTTTTCCACTCACTTCTAGTTTGCGAATGATATTCTTTCGGTGTCGTTTAGCCGTTTCAAAAGCGATGTTTAACGAATCAGCGATTTCCTTACAAGAGTAATCATTGAGGGTCATTAGCAGTATCTTGCGTTCTTGGGAAGTTAATTGTGCAAGCGCAGGAACGTCATTAGGTGAAGGTAAATTAAACCGGGGCATTAAAGAACTGATACTCATGCTATTAAATATTGGATGTCTGTTAATAAAGTGAAATAGCACGCTTTAGATTCATTGGTTTCATGCTATCAAAAGAATTATTTTAAACTTAATGTGTTTTAACGCATATCATTAAAAATAGTTCTACAAAGCAAATTTACAAATGCGCAAATGGCAATTACCCCTAAGGGGCAGTTTAGGTGCAGTTTGGGGTCAGAACAAAAATCTGGAAAAAATGACATCGTTTGCTTTTTCTTGAGAATAGTTAAATAAAGCCTCATTACTATTTAAAAACAGCTTTTTTTGATTATTTCATGGATACGAATGAGTCTTTTGCGGGTATAAAAGCTAACTGCCATTCTTGGTGGCCTGACAAAAAGCAGGAATTGTAGTATGATTAAGGTTTATCCTATTCTTAATAGACTGGTACATTTCCTTTCTCCAAGCTCTCGCTTATCAAGACGGCAACGTAAGGCGTTGCTTTGGTTCTTGTCGCTACCCCTAAAACACCCCCAACTTGCCCCTTTCGGGTGATTGAAACCCGATGCAGAGAGCCTCAACTTTGTCCTCCATATAGTGCCTGCCAACGCTTGCACTGAAGACATTTTCCAATTTTTCCGCGAAGCCTTGCGTATGAATCATCTTTATCGATGGCTGGCCCTGGGTTGGCTAGCTACTACCTCCTATTTTGGCCTGGCACAGACCCCCACGGCTAATTACATCATCAGCCGAACCTATAAGCAGGCTGGCATTACCGAAGATCCGGCCGGTGCCAACTTTACTGCTACGGCCAGCTATGCCTGCTCTGGAAGTGGATCTCGGTTCACCTGACCTGGCCAATGGGCTTTATGTAATTAAAGTGACTTCAAAGGAGGGAGAAAAGCGGTTTAAGGTTGTGAAGGAGTAAGCCTGAACGCCGTCCATTTACTCCATGTAAACAGCGGCGTCGTGTCTCCTTTTGGGTAAGGCTTCACAAAAGGTTCATTTTCGCACAAGAAAGGTTGTTTTCGCACAAAAGGGACGAATCGAGATGTATTAAGTGGCTGACTGAGAGCAAGGTGCTTGTTGGTACATTTCTTTTACCAACATATGGATAAATCTTAATTTAGAGATTATCTTTTAAATACCAGCCATGAAAAAATTATGTTTTTTAACAGGGTTGCTGTGCCTTTCCATTTTGGCAAAAGGGCAGTCCGTTCCGCAGCCCATCGTAATGGGGCAAGTGGATACGGTATACTCTGAGGTCCTGAAAGAAAAAAGGCCGATTTTAATTTATTCCCCGAGTTATGATTCTGTTTATTTCAGCAAGCCAGCATATCCAGTAGTTTATGTATTGGATGGCGACGCATATTTCGCCTCGCTGGTAACCATGATACAGCAACTTAGTGTTCATAATGGCAATACTATATTTCCTCAAATGGTGATTGTGGGTGTTCCTAATCTACCAGGCAAAAGGAATCGCGACCTTACCCCTTCTCCCAGTACTATGGATCCTGCCTCTGGTGGCGGAGAGGCATTTACTACGTTTTTGGAAAAAGAACTAATACCTTACGTGGATGAGCACTACGCCACCGCACCGTATCGCACGTTGATCGGGCATTCATTGGGTGGCCTTATGGTATTAAACACCTTATTAAAGCATCCTTCACTATTCAACGCCTATGTCGCCTTAGACCCCAGTATGTCTTACGACCACGGTAACCTGCTCAAACAAACCAGGCAGCTTTTGCGTCAACAGAGCTGGAAGCAACAGAGCCTATTTTTAGGTATTGCTAACACGATGAACGCTGATATGGATACCGTACAGGTTAGATCAGATACTACTGCAATTACTTTTCACATAAGATCGATATTGATGCTAAAAGATAACTTGGCACAAGCCGCGGCTAACGGATTGCGTTGGCGTTACAAATATTATGCTGACGACGACCATGCCTCGATACCCCTGATAGCAGAATATGATGCTCTACGCTTCATTTTTAACAGCAACCGTTTTCCACTAAATCAACCACAGAACCAATATTTGGATAGAGCTTATTCTGTTGTACAATTGAAAAAAAATATGGATGCGCATTACGGTCTCGTTTCAAAAGAGCGGGGCTACCAGGTGAAACCCCCTGAGCCGTTGATGAACCAATTAGGATATTCCTTCTTGCAGCAGAAAGATTTTGAAAGGGCCTTTTTTTTCTTTGAGACCAACGTACAGTATTACCCAAATAGCTTTAATGTTTATGATGGCATGGGTGATTATTTCTTAGCCATTGGTAAAAAGCCCCAGGCAATAGATTATTTTAAGCGGGCATTAAAATTGAAGAACACTTCGGAGATAAGAGATAAACTTCAAAAATTAAGTTTAGAATAAGCTGACACCATACAGCCTGTTTTGAACTCTCAATTGATTTCATCTTCACCGGTCTTTTGAATGATTAGCAAAGCAAATTTTGGATCGGTCGCCATTTGCAATTCCGGGTCAAATATCTCACGGACATCCTGTTTACTCTGCGAGTAATTGCGCTATCCCACCCTTGATCGGCCAAGCGCGGCATTTACATTTCATTAACCTTCTTTTACAGCTCATTAACAGACGATAGGATAGAAACTTTTTAGCTTTGCGATCCACCGCTGTGGCTGAAATCATTGAAAAACATTCCAACCAAACCATCCATGAAAAACAAACGCCTCTTTCTAATCCTTTCCTTTCTAGTAGTTGTATTTCACGTCCATGCGGATGATCTGGACGATTTTATCCGGGGCCAAATGCAGAAACGGCGTATTCCCGGTTTATCGCTGGCTATCATCCAGGACGGAAAAATCCTGAAGGCTCAGGCATATGGATTTATTGATAAGGATGGAAAAGTGCCTGTCACGACGAATACCTTGTTTCAGGCGGGTTCTGTTAGTAAATCGGTTGCGGCTATGGGCGCTCTATATTTGGTTGAACAGAATAAACTTTTTCTGGATGAGAATGTTAACGTCAAACTTAAAAGTTGGAAAGTGCCTGATAATGAATTTACAAATGAGAAAAAGGTTACACTGCGCGGCATACTCAGCCATACCACCGGTCTTACCGTGCACGGATTCCCGGGATACGCTGTGGGCTCGAAGATCCCCTCGGTAGTTCAGATTCTGGATGGGACAGCCCCAGCCAATACACCACCGGTTCGGGTAGACTTTGTTCCGGGCTCCCGTTGGAGGTATTCAGGTGGCGGTTATACCGCCATGCAACAACTGATGGTGGATGTGACCGGTGCTGGTTTCCCGGAATTCATGCAAAGGAATGTGCTTTCGCCATTGGGTATGAAAAACAGTACCTACCAACAGCCTTTACCTCCGGAACTGGCAAAATTGACGGCAACCGGTCACTACAACAATCGAAGTTTAGTCGAAGGTCGCTGGCACATTTATCCTGAGATGGCAGCAGCGGGACTGTGGACTACGCCGTCCGATCTGGCTCGATTCGCGATCAGTATTCAGAATGCCTATGCTGGAAAATCAGGAAGTGTATTATCCCAGTCCATGACCCGCCAGATGCTGACAGATCAGAAAAACAGGGATGGACTTGGCGTTTTTCTGCAGGGTGACAGTACTACGCTCCGCTTCGGTCATAATGGGCGCGACGAGGGTTTTGATGCGTTACTTACCGCTAGTGTGGACAAAGGAAAAGGCATTGTGATCATGATCAATGCGAATGATAACTCCCATATGATGGGCAGGATTGTTGACTTTATCGCTGACTATTACCACTGGGATGGATTTCCTGTGAAGAGTAAACCGGCCGCGGTAGATGTGGATGCCAAAAGCTTAACGGCTTTCGAAGGGCGATATGAATTATTTAATAATCGAATGGTCACTTTTGAGGCTGAGAGTCAGCGACTCTTTACCCTGGAAGATGGTTTTGTTGATGAAGAATTTGTACCCGTCGCTCCTAATAAGTTTACATCGACTGACCGCAATGTTTCTGTGATCTTTATTACCGACGCCAATAAAAATGTGACTGGCTTCACGCTTCAAGACAATGATCAACACTATGAGCGAACAGTACCGCGCATCGGGCCGCTTGCCTATCAAACCAATGCCGATCCTGATCCGTCACGCACACCCAAAATCATGACGGCTTTGCAGGCTATGGTAAAAGGAGGTAAAATGTTAGAAGAAGCATCTAGCCTCACTTTGGGAGCCAAACGCGATTTCGCAGGAGGAATGCGAGAGCCGGAAACTTTGAAATCATTAACTTTTATTCATTCAGAAAACGTCGCGGGCCGGGGAATTAAACGCCATGAAAGCGACGTTAGCGAAATAGTAACTTACCAATTGAAATCCAATCTGCCGGACACCTACATACTCGTCCATCTGACCTCCGACGGCCTGGTTACGGATTGCGATCTCGTTGAAAAATAATAACTAATGGAATTACCCGGCTTGCAATTGTGAGTGAACGAGTCGCATCGTTTCGCTACAATTGCAAGCCTTCCCGCGAAACCACCCTATTCTCAAGCAAATCACATAAAATCTCAAGTTTTACTGACAACCATTTTTGACAAGCCGCTATACTTTTGTTTCGTGATCGGTGCAAGTTTTATGCAACTACCATAGGATATACCAGCTACAAATCTCGTGTTACCTGATGACCGTGAATTTCGAATTATAGACCTTACCGTCGTCGTGAACAAGTCTGATCAGGTAAATACCACTGGCCAGCGTCGATACATTTAGTTCGCCGTGCTGCACCTGACTGGCATTGTACATGATATTTCCATTGGTACTAATGATCTGAATATTCCTTACCTGGTTCCACTTAAAGCCATCTTCCAGTTTCAGGTTAAGCTTGTCTACAACGGGGTTTGGATAAACGGTTAGTTTAAATGCGGTCTTCTTTACTTCTTCCCGCGGCGCTTCGAAGAACTCGGACGCAGCCACTCTGGCAGACGGTACATTTTTGTTTAGAACACCCAAATTATGGTTTTGTAAATAAATCCATGGACCGTAAGTCTGTCCGTTATGGCGGTCGGCCGACCAATATTCCACCCTGACCCGGACCCTGGTGTAGCGCGCTATTTTGGCAACCACAGCTTTCAGCTCTACACCGGCAGGGCCAATGTTGGTGTAGGACTCAGTACCTGTTTTGCCTACATAATTGGTAATGGAAGATCCGCTGCTGAATGGTACGCCCTGCGGTTTTGTTTCCCATATTAATCTTGCATAAGCTGTTCCACCGGCAGGCCGAACGAAAAGGCCGACACCAAAGTTGGTAGCCAGATTGTTGGAAGCACTGATCCGGGAGGTTAGATCGGAATTGTAAAGCCGGAGCGTGTTATCTCGTTTGCCTGCGCCATTTCCCAGATACGCAAATGCTGAATTACCATAAGTACACCCAACAATAAGGTCGCTGTAACCATCGCCATTGACATCGCCCGATGCCGAGACACTGAAACCAAACCCGTTGACAGATCCACTAATGGTATTTGAATAAACCAGACCAGCCGGGCTGCCTTTGTAAATTCGGACAGTCTTACTGTCGGAGGCGCCGATCACCACGTCATTGTATCCGTCGCGGTTAATATCACCCGCACTGACGCCTACCCCAAAATATTCGCCGGAAGCACCCAGGAACGGGGTGTAATTGCTGCTTGAAATACCGGATGGACTTCCTTTGTATAGATAGGCACCACCAGCCAGTGAATAAGAGCTTGATGCACCAACCATGACATCACCGTACCCGTCGCCGTTCACATCTCCCGCATTTACAATCCGCATACCGAAGCCGTTTGCCCCGGAGGGTGGGAAAATGACTGTCGATGGAACATTGGACAAGCCGGCGGCGCTGCCCAGGTATACATAGCCCATTTCAGGAAAGGTCTGTGCAGCGACCTCGTGGCAGGCTGCCACCATTACATCGGCATAACCGTCGCCGTTGATGTCTCCTATTCCCCCGGCACCACGACCAAAGTTTGTGTCCGGCCGGGTGAGTGTGGTTGTGGGCGTGGTGGCGACACCAGATGCAGATCCCATGTAAACATATGCTTTGGAAACTGTGCCTGATCCGACAATCACATCATCGTAACCGTCCGCATTGATGTCACCCGCACCAGCAACGATAAACCCAAAGCGTGCTTCGCCGGTTCTTTGCAACGTCGCGCCTAGTACCAGCTGTCCCTGTGCGTTTCCATGCAGGATATAGGCTTTCGCGGCATTGAGTGTGCCCACAATGATATCGCTGAAACCGTCGCCGTTCACATCTCCGGCGCGGGCAAGACTAAACCCGTAGTAGTCGGATTGCACATACGTACCTGCCACAGACGACGTGTTGAAAGCCAGCCCGCTGGCGCTGCCGAGATAGAGGTAGACAAAGCCATAACTCGAGCTGTTGTGGCTGGCTCCTACAACTACATCACCATATCCGTCGCCATTCACATCTCCCGCATGAGCCAGACTGTACCCAAAGTCGCCAGTACCGGTCAAAAACGTTGCCGGCGATGTGACCATGACTGGGCTGCCCAGGTAAATATAGGCGGAGCCGGTGTTGGACGAAGTACCCGACGCGCCGATAATGGCATCACTGTAACCATCTCCATTGATGTCTCCCGCAGCAGCGACGCTGACACCAAAATAGCTGTAATACACAGATCCCTGGAAAGTCTGGCTGGGTGCAGCAGGTAATCCCAATGAGCTGCCCTGGAAAAGATAAGCGGAGCCTGCATAAGTGCCGGTGCCGCTCGCACCCACCATAATATCTGCATAGCCATCACCATTGACGTCGCCAACGCCGGCAACACTTACGCCCCCGTAACCGGATAAGCTTTTTACCGGCGACGTCTGCGTTCCGGCGGCGCTGCCTTTGTACACATAAGCCGCATTGTTCGCGTAGGCACCCACGATCACTTCACAGTACCCGTCGCCATCCACATCTCCCGCACCCGACACGCTCAGGCCATAAGATGTATTAAATGCAGGGCTGGTCAATGTGGATGCGACTGACGCATTCATGCCATCCACATTTCCGTGGTAAACATAGGCTTTGTTCGCTTCGCTTGCCCCGACGATCATGTCTCCGAAAACGTCCCCGTTTACATCACCTGCACCAGCGACGCTGCGCCCGAAGCGACCATTGGCAACCGTACCGGCCAGAATATAATCCGGTGTCTGAGAAATCCCTGTGGACTTGCCCAGATGCACCGTCGCACGGCCGGTACCGGCATTGAAATTGGGTGCACCGACTATAATGTCACTATATGCATCCGCATTTAGATCGATCGCGGATACGCTGATACCCAGCGAACTGCCAGCTGCCCCGGTTAATATGGTAGCTGGCGTGGCATTGATTCCGGTGGCAGTTCCGTAATAGATGTAGGCTGCACCGGCGTTGTTTGCATATTGATAGGCACCCACAATCACATCGCCTCGCCCATCCCCATTCACGTCACCTGCACTTGCCACAGCGTAGCCGAAATAACTGTTTGCCGGTCCGTTCAACACCCTGGCCGCGCTGGTGGATAATCCCGTCGCGCTGCCCATATAGATGTACGCTGCACCCGCATTGGCGGCCAGCCCGTAAGCGCCTACGATTATATCTCCATAGCCGTCCGCATTCACATCGCCCGCGCTGGCCACGCTGCACCCGAAACTGGCATTGGCCGACGGGCCGGTTAATGTAGTATTGGCGGTGGTAGAAAGCGGATCGATGGTCACAGGATAAGCTGCATCGGCAACCGCCACGACCAGACTAAAATCTTGATGATTACCCGTTTCCATTTTTGCAGCGAGGATATTTCCATTAGCGTCCCAGGCCTTGATGTCCTTGTAAATCACTTTGGTAGCTAGGTCTCCTTCGGCATTTTTCAATGCAAATTGAAGCTCGTTTTGATCCGTCTGGTTAACGGTCCACTCTTCCGAAAAACCCATTTCAACCCGAAGTTCTTTGGCATTTGCGGAAGGTTTATTTTTTACAATAAAATTTTGCCGCACACCATCTTCCCGGTTCTGGTACTGCACGACCAGCTGGTTATGGTGAGTAAATGTAACTTCATTCGTGTCGGTAGCAACCTTTGAATTGGGGTCATTTGAAATGGCCAGTACACCGTCCGCATACAAGCCCTCCACGGTCATATTCAGTTTCCAATTTTGCCGTGAAGAGTCTTTTGAAACGCCGTTTCCTCGTTTTTCAAGCTCCTGGCGATCCGGCATATTCGACAATGCAAAACCGCCGGATCTATACACGGCCTGCATTTTCTGTTTTGGATTAATGCTATTGACGCTGTCACCCGAGGGTGCCACAAAGTAACTTTTACGCTCCATCTCGCCGATTACCTTTTTGTACCAGTCGCCGCCTTTCAGTGTTTCAATATCCTCACCTGATTCCCCTTTACTGACATTCGACAATTTAGTCTGGCCGGGAAATGCAGGAAGTTTAGGTTTAAATACAGCATATGGGGCGATTTGACTACCGGGTTGAACAGTGGTGATTTTACCAGCCGGCAAAAATGTGCGGCGGATACCGGAAGCAATCAAAAGCGATGCGAGTATGCAGGCCGTCCAGGTAATGTTCCGTTTCATGACGATGATTTAGTTTAGACCTTGTGATTTAGATTCAATGCAAGGTAAACCGGCCCGAAATCAGTTTTCCGGGCTTTGAGCAGATGGCATACTATTCCTAGAATCCGGTGCGGTTTGTCCGGAAACTGGTCGGTCAGAAAACTAATATGGTGCTATAATGCAGCCAGTTTTTGAAGAAATTCGGCTTTGCGGCGTCTGGAAACCTCTATTTGTTCCCCATTGGTCAGGATCACATATTCTTCCAGGCCAGGGTGGAAGTATTCGACATAATGCAAGTTGATCAGATGAGACTGGTGTACCCTGAAAAAATTGGAAGGTACCAGTATTTCCTCATACTCCTTCAATGTCTTTGCGACCACTATTTCGGGCTTTCCGTCAATGTGAAAACGGCAGTAATTACTATCGGCTTCCACCCGGATAATGCTGGGGATGCTGGCAGCCAGCAGACCTTTGCTGGTAGGTAAAAGCAACTTCTGAGGCAGCGGCAGGTCTTTCTTTACAACTTCCGCACGCAAAAGCTGTAATCGCTGAGCCGCCTTTTCGATGGCTTCACCCAATTCCCGCAGACTGATCGGTTTCAATAAATAGTCGACAGCTTCGGTTTTGAGCGCCTGTAATGCATACTGATCGTAGGCGGTTGTAAAAATGACCGCGCAACTCCTGTTTGGAATAGCATCAACTACCTGTATACCATTGAAATAGGGCATTTCGACATCTATAAAAAGCACGTCTGGCTGATGCTGCTCAATCATTTCAGCTGCTTTGCGACTATCGGTCGTGGAGCCGGCAACAGATACTTTTGCGGAAAACCGGGCTTTCAGCATGGCGGCTAGTGTGTCAATGCAATGCTGCTCGTCGTCGATAATCAGGCAGTTAATCATGTTTTTGCAGAAGTGGTAAAGTGAGCAGGACGGTCGTGCCGGTAGCCTCGTTACCGTCGAATTTATCGATAATTTCCACAGAAGATCGCCCATTGGAATCCTTTTTCAGCCATTCGATCCTTTGACTTGAAATATTCATCGCCAGCGATTTTTTCTGAATACCATCCACCTTTATCTCCGCCGATTTTGCTCTCCCGATGCCATCGTCCTCGATGCGGCAAATTAGGTTTTCTGCTGTTTTTTCTATGACGATGTCGAGCTGGCCGTGCCCGTCTTTCTGGCTTAAACCATGCCAGATCGCGTTTTCAATGTATGGTTGCAGCAGTAGCGGCGGTATCAGTGTCGATTCGGTATCAATGTTTTCGGCCACGGAAATGGTATAGTCAAATTTTTGATTATTGCGCCGCTGTTCCATTTCTACGTAAAGCCTGAGGGACGCAAGTTCGTCGGTCAGTTTTACGGATTCGTAAAGCGAATTTTCCAGTACCAGCCGGATCAGTCGAGCAAATTTCGTCAGATACTCGGATGCGTCTTCCTGCCGGTTTTCCCAAATATACTTTTGAATGGAATTTAATGAATTGAAAATGAAATGCGGGTTCATCTGGCTGCGCAAGGCCTTCATTTCCAATGTAGTTTTTAGATTTTGAAGTACAGTTTTACTACGAAGCTGCCGAATGTAATACACAACCCCAAACACAAAGATAAGGCCGAGTATGAGTGTGATGAGCAACATTTTATTGCGGAATGAGGCCTCTATTTCAAGATCTTTGATCTGATTTTCCTTTTGCAGCAATCGGATCTTTTCCTCTTTTCTGGAAGTCTGATACTCTGTCTGGAGTTTGGCCAGTTCGGTTTGCGTATTATTCGTTTTGATCGAATCATTGAGCGCAATAAAGTTCTTTTGAAGTTCGAAAGCCTGCTTATATTGTCCCAACCGTTGTTTTACGGCAATATGTAATCGGAGCGCCTCCAATTCATAGACCTTCACGTCTATTTTTTTGGTAAAGCCTTGCAACAAATTCAAATGCCTGTCGGCGTCGGCGTAGTTATTTTGGGCCGTATCCAGTGAAGCGTATGTCAGCAGGCAATTGACAAGTTCAGTGCCCGGTTCCTTTTTTAACAGATAATCGAGACCTTCCTGCAACGCAACTTTCGCAGCCGCGTAGTTTTTTTCGGCCATCAGCACCCGGGCTTGCTTGATCCCGATCGCATTGATCACCGCATCGTCATTCAGTTTTACTGCGATAGCCTTAGCCTTTTTTAAAAAGTACCGGACGGAATCCAGATTCTCCGTGTTTGAATAGTAGTCCGTCAGATTGAAGTATGTCACTAACTTGTAGTAATCGTTTTTTCCCAGATAGGGTAGGGCCTGCAAGGTGTAGTAGATTGCCAATCTGTTATCATCCAGCTGGTTATACGTTAGTCCGATATTTACCAGCGCGCCGACAATGCTGGCCGAATCTTTGATCAGCATACTTTGTCTTACCGCAAGCCGGTAGTTTTTGATGGCGTTTTCATACTCGTTTAGGGCTGCATAGCTGCTCGCAATGGTAGTTGTAGCTTTGATCTTCCGGCTATCCTTGTCAGACAATGGTTCAACCGCTTTTTTAAGTTCATGAATATACTTGATAAGGGAGTCTTTCTTGTTGAGTGCCTGATAGTTGTAGGACAGCGATTGTAACAGGTATAATTTCTTTTTCAACGGGATATTCCGGTATGCAGACAGCGATTTCCGGAAATAAATGGCTGCGCTATCCGGGCGGCTCTCATCATACGCATTACCCAGATATTGATATAAAATAGGGCTTAATGTGTCCTTTTTTGATTTTTTAGCAAATCCGAGCGCAATGTGGCACCATTCAGGGACCCGGTTGTGGGCCTGTGCATTGATTGAATCGCTTATTATTTTTTTTAGGTAAAATGCTTTTTCTCCGTCTGTGCGGAGTTTGTAAAATGGTGCCGGAAATCGATTACTGGTCTGTCCCAGCACTATATACGTGGGGCACAGTAGTATTAGAAACAGTGCAAAACTTTTAATCATTTGCCCACTTTAAAGCATCGAGAGGAAAGGTTCTTATGACAAGTGGAACGAAACCCTGATCTACTCAACGGGACTGTGAAGTCGTGATTGCCTAAATCTCCCACAGCGTTTAGCTATGACTGTTGAGAGTTTCTGAGAACCTACCGGAAGAAAGTGACTTATCTCAGTAAATTTACGGAACCTTAGACTTGTCAACCAGTTACTTCGTGCAATGATTAGAATTCACAGCGGCCCCGGGTTTTGACTTTATCAAACGGTTTTCAGAACTAATTAACGTTCCGGTGAGGGATAATTTCCTGGAAATCCGCGACGGCATCTGGAGAAGGTATTGCGTTAGTGGGGAGCCTGGGCGCAGATCAGGTAATAGATTACAAATCACAAGACATTACGGCCTTGGTCAAGGATGTCGACCTGGTGGCGGATTGTGCCGGTGGTGAGTCTCAACATAAACTCTTCGAAGTGTTAAGGCCAGGAGGTAAACTATTCAGTATAGTAACCCCACCGTCCGCTGAATTGGCTGAAAAATACCAGGTTGACGCACGTTTTATCCGTTCGAATATCACAGCGAACAGCTTGACCGCGGGTTTGGAATTGGTTAAGGAGGGTAAACTCCGCCCGATCGTTTCAAAAACATTCAGCTTAGAGGAAGCCGCGCAAGCCCAGGATTACGTGTCGGCTGGTGGCGTCAACGGCAAGGTTGTTCTTGTGGTGTCTGAATTTGGACTTTAATCTGCAAGCATAACATGCAAACTAAGAAAGTTGGATTCGGAAATTTTTAGAAATCATTACACGTTCAGGATCTTTTTTGCGTATTACTATCTGAAATAAACCAACTGCGACACGCATGGTATAAATGTACGTTTCTACTGGAATTTGATTTTTAACCTGATCCGTACATTTACATGTTGCGATACCTGTCTTTATCAGCCACTAATGTTGTTCTGTTCGGTTTTGCGCTTTTAGGGTGTCAGACCGACGATGACTTGGAGCCTGAGTATTCTGCCGATTGCCTGGTGGCAGCCTCTGCGAATAGCGGTCAGGTCGTTGCCGGGGCTTATATTGTCACTTACCAACCCGCACAAACATTACCGAAATCGGCCACTGCCCGGTTAGCCGCAGCGGAATCAATCGCCGAGCAGTTTTTAAATGGCAAAGAAATAGCCAATGCACAGGCAGAGGTGCTCGTAGCAGGCGACCAAACCACATTCCTGGCGCATTTGACAGAGGCGGAGTCAAAGACGCTGAAACAGGATCCGGCTGTAACGATTGTGGAACCGGACAGGATCATGTCTGTTTGTAGCTGTGTCGACCTCGCCAATACATCCACTCTGACCTGGAATGTCTCTCAAACAGGATACGGCCGCGGGGATTTGCAGACAACCAAAACCGCCTGGATCATCGATACCGGTATTGATCTTGACCACCCGGATTTGAATGTAGACGCCGGGCGTAGCAGATCGTTTATCAGCGGACAAACCTCTGCGGACGATGAAAATGGCCACGGCACGCACGTAGCGGGAATAATCGGTGCTGTCAATAATACCATTGGCATTACAGGAATAGCTTCCGGAGCCACGCTGGTTGCACTGCGGGTTTTAGACGATGAGGGAGAGGGCAGACTTTCGGGGATTATTCAGGCAGTGAACTATGTGATACAGAATGGTCATGCGGGCGATGTCGTTAATCTGAGCCTGGGCGGGGAAGGTACATCCACGACGCTTGAACGGACGATTATTCAGGCGGCCAATGGCGGTATATTGTTTGCGATCGCGGCCGGAAATGATGGTAAGGATGTCGCAAATTATTCTCCAGCGCGGGTTAACCATGCCAATGTTTTTACGGTTTCGGCAATGGATCAGAACAACCGTTTTGCATCTTTTTCAAATTACGGAAGCAGTGTTGATATCTGTGCATATGGTGTGCGCATCAGATCGACGTATTCGGGTGGGCGTTATGCCACTTTGAGCGGTACTTCTATGGCTGCCCCGCACGTTGCGGGTTTTTTGCTGATACGAGGCGCCAACTTGCCAACGCACGGCACGGTATCCGGCGACCGTGATGCTGTATCAGATCCCATGTTAGGAGCGATCCAGTAAATTTTAATCGGATACATAAAGTCCAAGCGGGGAAGATTTTTGATTCCTCCCTGCTTGGACTTGTTGCGTACTATGAGCTCGCTAATGATGGCTTGCTGATCCCCGGATTCTCATTTTGATGTAACTGGGGTTTTTGATGACTTTCGCCACGAATGCCGCCATGCTTTTTCTTGAAATGGCTGTACCCAGCCTGATACCTAACTCTTCCCGTAGCGGGATAATTTCATCTTCCGGCTTGCGGAACCAGAGTGAATATTCGTTTTGCAGCTCAGAAACGGGTTGCACGGCATGGGCCTTGCGGATCGTGTTAGCGCCTGCTTCCGACAGTCCGAAATATTTCACTTTTCCTTCTGTGATCAGGTCTTTGACAGTACCTGCTACATCTTCGATAGGTACATTCGGGTCGACACGATGCTGATATAACAGATCAATGTAATCTGTCCCCAACCGTTTGAGGCTTCCTTCGATCGCCGTGTAGAAAAAAGTGATTCCTTTCTCGACAGCTGCCCGTAGTAGGGAGATGGAGTCTTCTTTACTGATACTGTGACCGTATGAAAAACTCAAACCCATACACCCCAAACCTATCGCAGATACCTCTAATCCGTTGCTAGCTAATTTTCAAGTTTTCATATTGATGCTTGTCATTCTGTTAATGCCTTTCAAATTCCAAATTGATAACACAAATTTCAGGCTTATCCCGCAGATGGGACTTACATAGATTACGGGTATGTCTACCAATATTGCCGGCACGGCAATATTTTCAATCAAAAGGGCTTAGCCGCTATGGAAGCGCCCTGATGAGAATTTAATGATGCTATCTTATTTTGGCCTGCTTCAATTTCCCGCGGTATTTTTCACGGAATATTCTGGGCGCGCTGCCTTTACATTTCTTAAACGCACGGTTGAAATAGCTGAGGCTTTCAAATCCGGATTCAAATGCCACCAGGTTGATGGGGTGTTCCGTGGCGGCCAGCAGCTGTGCAGCCGCTTCCATTCTGTAATGTAAGACGATATCAAAAAGGGTCTTACCCGTCATTTTTTTGAAATATCGACAGAACGACGTAGGCGTCAATCCAACCAATTCTGCCACAGTTTCCAGTTCGATCTGTTCCCGGAAGTGATTAATGATATAGCCGAATACCAAATTAAACCGTTGGTGGTCCTCATAAACAGCGTAGGTGGCAGTCAAGGTCCGATGGGGTGATTCGGACAGCCGCAGTAAGAGATTCAGTAATTGGGGTATCCGGTATGCGGGGGCAACTTCATCAAATTTACCGAACAGGTCTTCTACCTGTGAGGCATGGAAGACAATTCCTCCTTTCGAAAAATCCAATAACCGCATCACTCCCTCAAATTCTGGCCATTTAGTTAAATTCTGATTCCACAATTCGCCATTGAACTGTATGACATAAGCTTCTACATCCCTGCCGTCTTTTTCGGGGTGATTGATCCAGCAGTGTGCCAGGTCGGGGCCGAGGAGCACGCAATCACCGGGGCCGAATGGCTCAACCCCCATTCCTACATATCTCATCCCGCTACCGCTTTTGATATAAGTTACTTCGTATTCCGGGTGGAAGTGAAATGGAGCATCAAATACAGGGAGAGTTATCCTTTTGTAAATCAAAGATTCACCGCTCCCAGCTCTGACATGTTCGAAAACCGCCTTCATTTATCGCAATTGATAAGATTTGTTATAAAAAAAGGCAATATAAGTCAAGTATTTGAAAAGCTAGAACAAACATAAGAAGAGGAGAAGCCCAAACTTTGCAAGAGTTTTCAGGGACAGGCTTTGGAGATTTTCAGAGACAGGCGGTCTTATTGTACATGTAGTAAACGGATGAATCAATCTAAAATGAAGGATATCAAGACACAGCCAGCCAGCTTCATAACTGACTGTTTTTTAAAATTGACTTATAGAGTCCTGCGATTCTCAATATGAAAAATTACGTTTCGCGGCTGATCGTATTGTCGGCCATAGTAGCCTTCTTCGCAGTTTCTTGTTTTCAAAAGAACGGGACCTTGAAAAACGGATCTGTTAGCGGATCAGTCAGTTATAACTTTGATATCCGCCCGATCCTGTCGGACAAATGCTTTGCATGCCATGGACCGGATGCTAAGAAACGCGAAGCAGGGCTACGGCTGGACGTAGCCGAAAGCGCCTATGCGAAATTCAAAGATGGTAAAGGCGTCGCGATTTTCCCGGGCAAGCCTGACCAGTCGGAAGTTTATAAAAGGATTACTTCGGTAGATTCGTCCTACCAAATGCCCACGCCGGAATCGCATTTGGGGCTTTTGAACGAAAATGAGATCGGTCTGGTGAAAAAGTGGATCGAGCAAGGCGCTAAATATGAAAAGCATTGGGCGTTTACCGCGCCCGCACTACCAGCTGTACCGGAAGTTTCTAAAGAAGATTGGCCCAAAAACGAGATAGACCATTTTGTATTACAAAAAATGGAAGGTGCAGGACTTACCCCTAACGAAGAAGCTGACAAGAGCCACCTGCTGAAAAGGGTCTCGCTGGACATTACGGGCCTGCCGCCGACATTGGAAATGCAAAAGAAGTTCGAGGCCGACGGAAGCGGGAAGGCCTACGAAAAAATAGTGGACGACCTGCTGGGCCAGAAAGCCTATGGCGAGAAAATGGCGGTGCACTGGCTGGACGTAGCGCGCTATGCCGATTCCTACGGCTATCAGGACGACGAATACCGCACGCAGTGGCCCTGGCGCGACTGGTTGATCAGCGCATTCAACCGGAACATGCGCTATGACCAGTTCCTTACCTGGCAGATAGCGGGGGATTTACTGACGAATGCAAGCAAAGAGCAGATTTTGGCAACAGCATTTTTTCGGAACCATAAATACACGGAAGAGGCAGGCGTAATCCTGGAAGAATACCGGGTGGAATATAATATCGATAAGACCAAAACTTTCAGCACCGGTGTTTTAGGGCTTACCGTCGAATGTGCGCAATGCCACGATCATAAGTACGACCCTGTTTCGCAGGAAGATTATTACCGTTTGTATGCGTTTTTCAACAATTCGAGGGAAGTCGGTTATGAAGGGTATAGCCAGCAGACGAAACCCGCCAAACAGCCGGTCATGAAAATTTCGGACCAGGAAGCCCGAACATTGTTATCGTTTATCAACAGGCCGGACACAAGCGCGTTGATGGTTTCCGTGCTGGGCGACCGGGATACACTCAGGCCTACGTATATATTAAACCGTGGGGTGTACGATGCGCCCGGACGGCGGGTGACAGCCTCGGCATTGCCGGCAGTTATGAAATTTGACACTGTCAAATTTTCACAGGACCGGCTGGGACTTGCCAAATGGACGACCAGTAAAAGTAATCCACTCACGGCCAGGGTTTTTGTAAACCAGGTCTGGCAGGAGTTCTTCGGGCGCGGTATTGTGAAAAGCAGCGGTGACTTTGGGATGCAGGGAGACCTGCCGACCAACCCGGCGCTGCTCGACTGGCTGGCCGTTGATTTTATGAACCATGGCTGGGATATCAAAAGGCTCGTGAAGCAAATCGTGACATCGGCAACCTACCGGCAGTCGGCCAAGGTTACCGACGAAAAACTCAAAGCTGACCCGGACAATATTTATTTATCACGTGGACCCAGGTATCGCATTCCAGCTGAATTGGTCCGTGACATGGTGCTCTCGACGAGTGGATTATTGAACCAAAAGGTCGGCGGGCCAAGTGTCAAACCCTACCAGCCTAAGGGATTATGGGAGGCAGCGTCCTCGGGTAGGGGCAGTTTGCGGATGTATCTGCAGGATAAGGGAGAGGCATTGTACCGAAGGGGAATGTACACTTTTATTAAACTCACAGTGCCGCCACCTTCGATGATTATCTTCGATGCGAGTAACCGCGACCATTGCGAGATTAAACGGTCCAAAACGAACACGCCATTGCAGGCATTGGTGATGCTCAACGACCCGACCGTCCTGGAAGCGTCAAGGGTGCTGGCTGAGCGGCTGACTTTAAAATCTACGGACGCAGAGGCCAACATTAAGGAGTCATTCCAACGGATTGTCTGCCGATCTCCGACAGACAAAGAATTAAAATTGCTTACGGAATATTACAAAAACGAAGTTTCGATTTTTTCGAAGGATAAGAAACAGGCATTTAAGGTATTAAATGTGGGAGAATATCCTCACCAGGCTAAGGTGAATGAAAGCCGGGCCGCGGCGTTGATGCGGGTGATCAACACTTTATACAACATGGAGGAAACGATTACAAAATCGTAATAGCCAATACACATGGAACGCCAATTTTAGATTTTCGGATGAAACATTAAAGTGTTAAAAAATGGAAAACGACAAGGTAACATCGCCTGCTGACCTGGCGAATTTCAGCAACCCGATAGCCAGCATATTCGCGCAGCCCACAACCGCAGCCGAATGGGAGCAATATGTACTGACAGAAGATCAGCTCCATTCATTCCGGGAGAATGGGTATGTCGCGGGTATCCGGATCATGAGCGAGGAGCAGGTGGATCTGTTGAATACAGAGCTGGTAAGGTTGCAGTCGGCAACCAGCGAGGAAAGGAAGTTGTTTTATCATTATGAGCGTAACGAATCCGAAGATCCCGACAAAGTACTTTTTCATGCGATTGGCGCCTGGCGGGTCACACCCGGTTTTCACGACCTGATCTGGGCTCCGGCGTATCGTATGGCAGCCTATCAGCTTTTAGGTCAGCCGTTCCGGCTTTTTCACGACCAGTTGTTTTGCAAACCGGCCAGGCATGGGGGCGTCGTAGCCTGGCATCAGGATTTTTCGTACTGGACTTTCACTAAACCCATGAATCACCTGACGTGCTGGATTGGTCTGGATGACGCCAGTGTCGAGAATGGTTGCCTCTACTACGTTCCCGGAAGCCATAAGTGGGGTTTACTGCCCATTACCGGCCTTGCGGGCGATATGGATGCAGTGAGGCAGGTGCTGGATGAGGATCAGAAAGCTGTTTTTGAGAAAAAAGTAGCTAACGAATTGAAAAAGGGCTACGCAAGTTTTCACCATCCGCTCACCATGCACGGTTCCTACGCCAACTATTCCGAGCGGTCCCGCAGGGCTGTGGTCATTAATGCAATGGGGCACGAAACATTAGGGAATACAGCCGGTTATGAGCGTCTGGATGCGTTGGCGGCTTTTCCCGCGATGGAGCAGGACCAGGTACTTGATGGCCGGTTTTTTCCTGTATTGTTTGATGACAGTGACCCTGAATTGAAAGACTTGCTCAGCAGAATTCCGGTGCAATTTCAGAATTCCGTGAAATAACCCTCCCGTTGCGTTAGAAATTGTTTATTTCAACTAACTGGTTATTAAATGAAGCTAATTTTATTGATTTGCGCCTTTTTGGTGAGCATAGGTGCTTTTTGTCAGGTTTCCAACGAACCTGCTTTGCAAACTGCAAACGGCTTTTGCGGGTACAAGCCCGACTCGGTCCTTGAAAATCAAATCAGGTTTCTGATACGGCAACGCTTGAAGCAAAAGTCTGACGGCGCCAACCTCCGTACCAACGACCTGTACCGGATTCCGGTAGTTGTCCACGTGATCGAACCCAGCACAGCATCGTCGTTGATTACTGACGCACAGATTAATGGCATTATCACCAATCTCAACGACGCTTACCGCGGGCAGGGGTATTACCTCGGAAGCCCGGATGTGGACATAGCGTTTGAGCTGGCAAAATATGGGCCCGACTGCTCTGCATATCCGGCGGGCGCAATTACCCGGTTTGATGCGTCTGGAAACGCGACCTATGTATCCAAAGGGGTTTTCAACCAGGGGGTGACCTGGGGACAGGTGCAAAGCTGGGTTACCTGGGACAAGGACCTTTACCTTAACGTCTGGATCGTCAACCGCCTTGACAATGGAGCATCGGGTGTTGGAGGGCCAGCCGAGGGGTTCATCGGGGTGGCCGGGGAAATGAGCGGCGGGCACGATTACGTAACGCCGCATGAGGTGGGCCACTATCTGGGCCTCGGACACCCGTTCCCTTCCCGGAGTGACTGCGGATGTGGCGACGGCGATGGCCTTGTCGATACTCCTCCGTTAATTTCATATGGCATAGGAAGTAATTGCGACCATAACTGGGGGTGTTCGGATGCCGCCATGGCATTGATAAATCCATGCACGAATACTCCGTACGGGAATATTCAGAAGAACATCATGAACTACCTTGGTGGCGGCTGCGACAAATTGTTTACCAATGACCAGGTGAATGCGATGCGCGCGACCCTGGAAACCTATCACGCGACTTTGCTTGCCTCGCCTATGTTAGCGCCCTCGGCCCCAACAGCGGCAGCAGTCATTTCTGGGCCAGACGAGTACTGTACATTGGATGGTTTCCCGACCACCAGGGTTAGCTGTATTTGCAGCGAAGTATCCTCGATCACCCGTAACGGCTCCGCTATCAATGAGTCGGGATTGGGGACTAAACCACTGCCCGGCGCAGGTAGCTCCACCGTTTGGAACTATACGCTGACCTGTGCAAACGGTTTGACGGCTTCAAAATCCATTACTTTTTATAATCCCGGTATCAGGAATGTCGTGACCTCCTGCTCTTCCGAAGATAGCTGGCAGGTGCAGTTCGAGAATCCGCGGAATTATCTGGTAACCTCTTCTGCGGGTACAGTTGCGGGAAACACCATTACGGGTATTCCGAATACAGCAGAGGCGATAATCAACATTGAGGATGGAGACGGCTGCGGCAATTCGGTTACATTGGCTATTCCTTGCTGCGCGCAGAAGGTAACCCCCGCAGCGCAATGTTCACCAACGGCATCGAACGGGCTAAGTGTCTATTTTGGCCTTACAAACTTCACCTTCGGGACCATCAACAAAAATTCGGGCAATTCGCAGGAAGATGGTGCCAATTATGTGGACCGCACCTGTACCGACGTTTCGGTTATGAACTCGGGCCATTCATATCCGGTCTCGATCCGGGGAAACTACACTAATTCACACCGTGTAAAGGTTTATATCGATTACAACAACGACGGGATTTTTACCACTGGCGTAGCCAACAATGAGCTGGTGTTCCAGGGAACGACACCCGGCGGGAATGACAACTTCATATCGGGCAGTATCGCAATGCCGTTAACCGCATTACGCAATATTCCATTGCGTGTCAGAGTGCTGGCCGACCCTGCTTCGACCTCGGACGCCTGTACGATCATAGGGTACAATACCGGCCGTACGCTGGTCAATTACGGCTCAGGCCAGATTGAAGACTTTTCTATTACAATACAGGATCCTTTGCCCGTAACCCTGATCAGCTTTGACGGCAAGCCCGATGCGGAAGGCATTAAATTAACATGGGAGACGGCCCAGGAAGAGCAGAACAAGGGATTTGAGATCGAGCGGAGCCTGGATGGGCTGCGTTTCGAGACCAAGGGACTTGTGACAGGCGGCAATACAACGTTGGTCAAATCGAAGTACACATTCCTTGATTCGGATGTACAACAGCACTTGCGTTATTATTACCGGCTCAGGCAGCTCGATTTTGATGGAAAATTCACTTTTTCGAGGATCATAAATGTGGTCAGTAGCAAGGACCTTGCTCCGTTCTACGTGTTCCCAAACCCGATTGTCGGGCAGGAATTCCGTGTAGCAATGCAAAGCCCTGCGGACTACGATCTTTCTTTCATAGCATTAAACGGAACGCAATTGCTTGTCAGCAAGGAACTTTCCGAGGCGCCGGCAGGCTGGGTAATAAAGGGAAAATCGGAAATCCTGCCGGGACTTTATACCATCAAAATCCGGAATAAGGTCAACAATCAGGTTCACTACTTAAAGGCGATGGTAAGGTAAGTGGATGGTAATCTCTCATTCACCTGGGCTCTTTTGTCGCAAGTCCGGGTAACATCTTGTAAGGACCACACATCAAACGCAACGTTGTCGGTAAGCGGCAAGTTGGCTTACGAAATGGCCTGAAAAGTTAAAAAATATTTTTCTTTCCCCTTTTGCAGTAAAATTTTCTTCTAAAGGTTCAAAGATCAGGAATATTTAATTTGGCGTGTGTACGAGCACATATATTTGATATATTTGTTTGCATCCTTTAAAGTACTTGCTATCAGTTACTTAGTGGCTGTGTTCCTCTCGTGTTGGCAATGCTTTATAAAACAATCAGTAATAACCCTAAACATAGTTTAAATGACACCTAGACTTTTATTTACACTCATTTTTGTTTCACTATTTTTATCTGGACCGGGCTATTCTCAGCAGGCGACGGTTGCGTCGGGTGACGCACGCCGTGTGTCGGGAACGGTTTCAGATATAAAGGGAGGTGGAATTCCCGGTGCAAATGTTTCTGTTGTAGGAACTACCACCGGCGTAATTACCGACGCGAAGGGAATGTTTTCTGTGGATGTACCCAACAGTCAGGCGGTACTTCGCTTTTCATTTATTGGCTACAAGAGCACTGAGGTTACCGTTGGTAATAAGAATCAGTTTAGCATCACCATGGAAGAGGATTCCAGGACACTGGACCAATTGGTAGTAGTGGGTTATGGTACGCAGAAGAAAAAGGACCTGACAGGCGCGGTAAGCTCCATCGGTAATGAAAGCCTGAACCTCGGGGGTGCTACTTCCAACGTAGCGCAGGCGTTTCAGGGAAGAGCGGCAGGTGTGCAGGTGAGCCAGTCCAACTCCGCTCCCGGTGGTTCGACGGTCGTCCGTGTGCGAGGTGGAAATTCCATTTCCTCGACCAACGAACCGCTATATGTGGTAGACGGATTTCCGTCCGAAACCGGAAAAGAGATAAACCCGAACGATATCGATGATATTCAGATATTGAAAGACGCCTCGGCTACCGCCATATACGGGGCAAGGGGTGCAAACGGTGTTGTGATTATCACCACAAAACGAGGTAAGACGGGCAAGCCTACGGTGACTTTGGATAGCTACTATGGGATTCAAAAAGTAGCCAGCTCATATGATAAAATGACTGGTTTACAGGCCATGCAAATCACCAATGCTAAAAATCAGGAGAGAGGTTTGCCCCCTACCTACACACCGACAGATCTGGCGAGCGGGACCAACACCGACTGGTTCAAGCTGGCCACCCGTGATGCAAAAGTACAGAGCTACAGTTTAACTGCCAGTGGTGGAAATGAGGATACTCGCGTGGCGCTTTCACTTAACTATTTCTCTCAGGACGGAGCGCTTAAAAATACCGATTATGACCGGTATTCTATCCGCTTAAACTTGGATAAACAATTTGGTAAACGCTTTAAAATGGGCGCGAATATGTACGGGGCGCATACTTTCTCTATGTACAAAAATTATGACGGTAACATTCAGCCATCCAATGTGATGTATGGAATCCTGTCTGCTTCGCCCGCAATAGCTGCCTACAATGCTGACGGGACATACGCTAGATTTCAGGGCCGCGATAACTCCATTGCTTGGTTGCTGGAACCCGTCAACCACCTTTATGGCAACAAGATCAATATCAACACATTTATAGAATACCAGTTTACCGATGCATTATCCTTCAAGGTGAATGCCGGTACGGAATACAACGCATCGAAGGAAGGCACTTACTTGCCACGTACCCTTGTAGACGGAGAAAAAGTAAGGGGCCGTGCGACGGTCCAGGAAAATACGGCTGCCCGAAATCTTGTAGAAGGTTATTTTACCTATGTCAAAACCTTCGGGGCGCATTCTATTAATGCTGTTGCAGGAGTATCGATGCAAGACGATATCGTCGAAAACCATTTTTCGGCTGTTCAAAATTTTAGTACAGATGCGTTTCTTTACAATAATCTTGGAGCCGGTACGCAACGCGTGCTCTCAACAAGCTCCAAAACAAATACTAAAATTGCTTCCGCCTACGGACGTATTAACTACGCTTTTAAAGATAAATACCTGGCCACTTTTACCATCCGGAGAGACGGATCGTCCCGCTTCGGACCAAACAACCGCTACGGTTACTTCCCATCCGGTTCAGTCGCCTGGCGTCTCGGTGATGAAGATTTCGTAAAGAATCTGAATGTGTTCTCTGACTTAAAACTAAGAGCGAGCTACGGGGTCACAGGTAACGACCGCATCGGGGATTACGCGTACATGACTACGTTTTCCCCCGTTAACGTAACATTGGACGGTAATAATTCTTACGGCGGAACAGCCGCCAGTCGTCTGCCCAACCCTGACCTTAAATGGGAAAGTACCGCCCAGCTTGATATTGGTGCGGATGTTGCCTTCGGCAATGGGCGTATTTCTGCAACTTTCGACTACTATCGCAAAAAAACGAAGGACCTGCTGTTGAATATTCCGGTTGGCGACTGGTGGGGTTTCACTACCCAGATCGTGAACGCAGGTTCTATTCAAAACAGTGGTCTTGAACTTTCTCTCAATACCCAAAATATTGCAAAAGGGAGTTTCAGATGGAAATCTTCGTTCAACATCGGCTACAACAAGCAAAAAGTACTGAATCTGGGTGGTCGTCCGTATATTATCACCCAAACAGCCAATCCTTACGGTGGTAGGGCTATTGACTTCACCAAACTGGAAAAGGGCCAGGAACTCAGCAGCTTTTTTGGATATAAGTACGCGGGGGTGATCAAAACAGGCGAAACCTATACGCCGCAACCCGGCGCACCAGCCGGCAGCCCGAAATATGTGGACGTCAACAATGATGGCAAACTCGATGCAAATGATCGCGCTTACCTCGGGAATGCTAACCCACATTATATTTATGGTATTGGAAATGAGTTCAGATATAAAAATTTCGATCTGAATATATTCATGCAAGGTGCCCTGGGTTACAGTCTTTTCAACGGTAACGGATTAGTTCTTGAATCCGGTTATGGAACGGCCGCTTTAAACAGATGGACGCCGGACAACCAGAACACGGACATTCCACGCGATGGCTATGCAACCACTTCATATGGAAGCTATATCAATGACCGCTTTGTAGAGGATGCTTCGTTCCTGCGTTGCAAAATGATCACTTTGGGTTATAATCTCCCGATTGGCACAGCTAAAAAACTCAATGTAAGAGTGTACGGAACTATTCAAAATCTCTTCACCATAACCAATTATACCGGAACCGACCCAGAATCAAACACCAGGGCTTCCAATTCAGGTACGGCAGCCATTGGAGGGACTCCTCCCTCTGCGGTCTCAACCGCTGCTATCAACCTTGCTTCGGGGCTGGATTATACGGCGTTCCCTTCTTACCGTTCCTATACCCTTGGTTTAAAAATTAACTTTTAATATTCTGACAATGAAATATATATCAATCATATCGCTGCTCCTATTGTGCCTTGCAGTATCCTGCGAAGGGCTGATTGAACCCAAAGTGTACAGCATCCTCACCGACGCCAACGCTTTCCAATCGAAAGACGATGCCATTGCGGCAGTCAATGCAGCGTATTCGAGGCTGAAACAGCCCAGCGGAACGAACGATTCGTGGATGTATTATGCTGGTTTTCAGGTAACGATTACTGACCTCACAACCGATGTCGGGCATGCAGCGTCTGGCGGAGACGTTGGCCTCATGTCCGAGTCCAACTGGGGGCCGGGCAATACCTACCTGGCTTATGCCTGGCAACACCAATTTAAGCTCGTTTCCGACGTAAATAATGCGCTTTATTATATCCCGAAAATCGCTTCATTGAAGGATGCCGAAAAGACGCAATTTCTAAGCGAGCTAAAATTCTTGCGGTCGCTAGGATATTTTGACTTGACAAATGCATTCGGTCCCGTGCCTTTGATGACGGAAGATTCCGTAGCCAAAAGCGTACAAAGTCCCGACTATGGAGCTCATACCCCCCCAACGGAATTATCAAAAATCAACGAACAGGTCATAGCCGACCTGGAATATGCCGCAAAAAATTTACCGGCGAATTACAGCAGTAACGCGATTTATCCAACCAATGATGTTGGCAGAGCCACAAAGGGTTCGGCGCTGGCATTACTCTGCAAATTGTATATGCGTGAAAAACAGTGGCAAAAAGTGGTTGAGGTTTCCCAGCAGATCATGGACCTGAAACAGTACGCTCTTTACCCTACCTATTCGGGACTTTTTGAAGAAAACAACAAATGGTGTTCCGAAAATATTTTTAGCGCGCTGTCCAACAATCTCGTGGATGGCACCGAAATGATGAACCATTTTGGGCCTATCAACAATAAGCAGGTAACCGACAGGTGGCAGTATTTCGCGATCACGTGGTATTTCTGGAATACATTTGAAAAGAATGACGATCGTCGCGAAATGTTCTTTTATGACTATATCGGCAGTGACGGCCTGCATTATGTACAACCTCCCGCCGGGCAAACCAACCCACCCGCCGGCTATTATTATCTGCCGAACGTGGCGTCGAAAAAATATGCGGACCCCAAAGGGTCAACCACTTACCTGGACGGGCACGTATTCCCGATCATCCGTTATGCGGATATCCTGATGTCCCGCGCCGAAGCTTTGAATGAGTTGAATGGACCCAATGCGGAAAGTATTCAGTTGATCAATCAGGTAAAAGCACGCTCGAAAGCTACATTGCTGGGCGCTGCCGGTACATTCACGAAAGACGGATTGCGTGACCAGATCCTGAAAGAGCGTGGCTGGGAGTTCTTCTTCGAATGCAAACGGCGCGAGGATTTGATCCGTATGGGGAAATATCAATCAGTGGTGAACACCTATCTCTCCTCCATCGGAAAGGCTCCACGTATTGATATCAACAAGCATAAGTATTTTCCCTATCCACAAACACAGGTAGACCTCAACCCAAGCCTAAGCAATAGCGACAGGCAATAACCCTTCAACCGCAGCGGCCGCCGCTGCGCTCAGGGTGACAAAAGATTGTCATGCTGAGCGCAGGGGGGCGCCCGGCGGTCGAAGCACTTTACTATATTTACGCAGACCCACGTCTCTCTTATTTATGAAATGCATTTTACTCAACTTTCTGATTTTCCTGGCTGGAATGTTCCTGACAGGTTGTGGTGGCTCGGGTATTGAAACGATCAGCCTGAGCGCGCCCGGCAGAAATACATTGAAAGTGAAAATTGATGTAAAAACAACTCATAAAAACAGTCTTCGCATCAACTATTGGACAAAAAGCGACTCGCTTACCAAATACACCACACCAAGTTCTCCCGAAGGTACTGAGCACGCCCTTGTACTTACCAATCTCCGTCCCAGCTCACAATACCTTTATCAGATCATCTCGACAAACGGGGGAGCGGAAACCAGCAGTAAAGTATACGATTTCAAAACGCCCGGTTATCCTGTCTGGATTCAGGATTTCTTCCGGGTGATCGCGCCCGATCCGGCGGTGTTACCACAGACATTCAAAGAAGGTTTTGTGCTCATCGCCCGCCGGGAAACCCCGGGGATTATTTTTATGCTGGATTCAAAGGGTGAGATCCGCTGGTATCATCAGGTGAATGGTACCGGATTTAAAACCACACATTTTACACACAACAAAACCATTTTATCCATTCTCGGAACCGAGGAATATCCGACGAGCTATGGAAATGAAATTCTCGAACTATCCATGACCGGCGATACGCTGCTGCATCTCAAAAAAGGTGAAGGCGATTTCAGAGAAACGGTACACCACGAAATCATCCTGAACCCGAAAAGTGAAATAGTAACGTTGAGCGTGCAGACGAGGATCATGGACCTTACCAGCGTGGGCGGAACTGCAAAAGACACTGTCAAAAGTGACGGAATCATTGTACTCGACAGAAAAGGGAAAAAAGTATGGAGCTGGTCGGTTTTTGACGTACTCGATCCATTGAAAGATCCGAAGATCATGCAGGAGAAGAAAGACTGGATGCATGCCAACAGCGTCAACTTCGATACCGACGGCAATTATCTGGTTTCATTTTACAACAATGGGCAGGTCTGGAAAATCGATGCCAAAACCGGGAAGGTAATCTGGAAATTTGGCAAGAAAGGCGATTTTGTGATCCCCGAGGAAGGTATTTTCGACCAGGGCCACGCGGTACATAAAAATGCGGAAGGCGATCTGATGCTTTTTGATAACGGTACCAGCCGCGAACAAACGCGTACGCTGACATTTAGACTCGACGAAAAAAGCAAAACAGCAGCCGTTACCCGACAAATCATTTTACCCAAAGAAATTTATACCGCCAGAATGGGCAGCGCTTATTTGGTAACAGGCGAAACCATCCTGCAATGCAGCTCCAAAACCAACACGGTAGTACTTACAAACAGGGAAGGACGGTTTTTGTGGATGCTCAAAAGCAGGATCATGCCTTATCGCGCCGAGTTTATCCCGGGCAATCTGGTTGCTCCCTATCTTGTGAACAAATAGCCTATGAAACCCAGCCTGATTTACCTTTTCCTGACATTCCTGAGGATAGGTGCGACGTCGTGGGGTGGATTTATGGCGCTCATTTCCATGATCCAGAAAAGAGTGGTAGAGAAAGACGGGCAGATTGAAAATGAGACTATCCTGGAAGGCATATCGCTGGCGTCGGTACTTCCTGGTCCAATGGCCGTGAATGTGGTATCATTTGTAGGCTACAAACTTGGCGGTGTTAAAGGCGCATTGATAAGCATCTTTGGAGTGCTGCTTCCCTCTTTCGTGCTCATGTTGGTGCTTTCCCATTTGTACTTAGCGTTTGGAGATATCCCGGCCATGAATCATTTCTTCGCGGGAATCCTTCCGGCTGTTGCGGCCGTGATTATCAGCGTTGCCGTTAGCATGGGTGAGAAAAGTATTAAAGACTGGCCCCAGATATTGATTGCCATTGCCTCCGCATCGATTGCAGCATTTTCGAAGTCCTACCTTACCACTTTGGCGGTGTTGGTAGTGAGCGGTGTGATTGGTTATTTTTATTACGGACAAGCACCACCAGTGAAGACCATTCAGGCAAAAAAGAAAAAACAGCTTGAAATTCAGACTACTGAAACCCCGAGAAGAGCTATCGTCTATTCCATTATTCTCGTTACAGTGATTGCGGCACTCGTTTACTTTTACGAAGGACAAAACGTGATCGTCAATCTGCACCGGCAAATATTACTGACGTTCTCGACGATGAGCCTGACCCAGTTCGGCGGCGGCTACGTGATCATACCAACGATGCAGAAAGTGATAGTCGATGGCATGAAATGGCTTACCAACAAAGAGTTTGTGGATGCCATTGCCATGGGACAAATTACGCCCGGCCCGATCTTTATCAGCGCAACTTTTATCGGATACAAGCTCTCGGGATTTTGGGGCGCATTGAACGCAACCTTGTCGATTTTCCTTCCAACGGCGATCCTGACGATTATTTGTACCCGTTTTTTTAATCAGATCAGCAAATCGGCTGCATTAATTGCGGTTTTCAAAGGTTTGCGCCCGGCTATCATCGGGATGATCGTCTCCGCGGCTTATACGATGATGGCTAATAGCGGATTTACAGTTTTTACGGTGGTTGTTTTTGTCGTGGCCCAGCTTCTGGTTATGCGCTTTAAGGTAGATCCGGTGTACCTCATACCCGCAGCTGGAATTGCAGGATTATTGATTTTATAGCTATGGTTTGTATTCAAATGATAGGGACCCAGCGGTCGGGTTCCAACCTGTTACGATTGATGTTAAATCAGCTGAAAGGAGTTTCCGCACCGCATCCGCCCCATATCCTGGAAAGGTTTATGCCTTTGCTCCCGGCATATGGCGATTTGGAAAACCCGGAGAATTTCGCCCGGCTGGTTGAAGATGTTTGTCTCCTGGTAGAATATAATCCCGTGCCCTGGCCAGGCATTCTCCTGGACCGGAAAGCGATTATTGAAAGAGTCGAACGTCCCACACTTCCCGAAATAACGCGGATCATTTATGAAATGAAGGCTGAGCATGAAGGTGCGGCGATCTGGATGTGCAAAAGCATGGCAAACATCCGGTACGCCGAAGAACTTGAAAAATATACCGAAAAGCCGCTGTATTTACATTTGTTCAGAGATGGGAGAGATGTAGCGTTGTCTTTTAAAAAGGCGATAGTCGGGGAAAAGCATATCTACCATATTGCCCGCCAATGGAAGCAGGAACAGGAGGCATCCATTAAGTTGAGAGAATCATTGGGTGCCGGGAGAGTGATACAGGTGCGGTATGAGGATTTACTTAGCCAGCCGCAAAGGGTTTTGAGCGAATTATGTAGTTTCATCGGTGCCGAGTATTCGGATGCAGCAATGGAATATTATCAATCTGATGAGTCGAAAGAAACGGCAAACTCCGGTTTGATGTGGCAGAATGTCGTGAAGCCGGTTTTGTCGGATAATCATAACAAATTCCTGAAAGAACTGAGCGAAGAGGACATTCTGATCTTTGAGCAAGTTGCGGGAGATACCCTTGAAAAACTAGGATACAAAAAGCATTTTCCGACAGAAAAGGAACGCGATTTTAGCGAGGAGGAAATTGCTTTATTTTCAGAGAGCAACCTGAAAATGAAGCAGGAAGTCAGGCGGCAGTTAAAACCGGAAGACCTGCTAAAAAGGAAGGCGCAAGAAGAATTACTGCGCTCGGTAAGCAGCCGGATGCCCGTTTTGTAATGGTTAAAAGTTAGGTTTTTGACAGGGTTAATAATGGATATTGATATAAACGAATTGCTGACTATTGCGAGGGAGGCCGGAGAGGCTATTCTGAGAATTTACAACGATCCTGCAAAATCAGATGCGGTAACGTATAAATCGGACCAATCGCCGCTGACACTGGCGGATGAAGCATCCAATGAGGTGATCACGAAACGACTAAAGGGTTTCACACCGGACATTCCCGTTTTATCGGAGGAAGGACGGAATATTCCATTTGAAGAACGGAAGCATTGGGATTATTTCTGGTGTGTAGATCCGCTGGACGGGACGAAGGAATTTGTGAAAAGGAATGGAGAGTTCACGGTCAACATTGCATTGATCCACAAAAACAGGCCCATTTTGGGGGTGATTTTTGTGCCCGTTACCGATCTCATGTATTACGCAAGTGAAGCTGATGGCGCATGGAAAATTGATGCAAACGGCGTTAAAACTGCATTGGAAGTGGATAGAAGGGTTTCCGGCTGGACAGCAGTGGGCAGCCGTACGCACAGCGCTCCCGAAGAAGCGGAAATGCTGGCCAGATACCCGGTCGTGAAAAGCGTTTCAGTTGGAAGTTCCTTGAAATTTTGCCTGGTGGCAGAAGGAATAGCACAGATTTACTACCGGCTCGGGCCGACAATGGAATGGGATACCGCAGCCGGGCAAGCTATTTTAACGTATAGTGGGGGTAGTGTTACCACGCCGACGGGTGAACCGTTTTTATATAATAAAGAATCACTTTTGAACGGAAGTTTCCTTTGTTTGGTCAATCAATCCGCATTTCTAAATGAGACAAAGTAACCTGGACCAGAACGGGCTTGTGATTTGGTTAGAGGGCTTGTCGGGTGCCGGCAAAAGCACCATAGCAACCGGTCTGGAAGAGAAACTGAATGCAAACGGGTTCTTTACTTTTGTAATGGACGGGGATTTGATCAGATCGAACATTAACAAAGACCTGACCTTTACGGAAGCTGATAGATCCGAAAATATCCGCAGGGTCCTGGAAATAAGCAAGATGCTCGTTCAGAAAAAAATCGTGGTTATCTGCTCCTTTATTACACCTCTGCAAAGCCAACGCAATCGAAACCGCATCGAACTGGGAGAGAAATATTTTGAGGTTTTTGTCGACTGCCCGGTTGCGATCTGTGAATCCAGGGATGTTAAGGGTTTATATCAAAAAGCAAGGAATAACGAAATAGGCAATTTCACCGGCATCAATGCGGATTTTGAATCACCCACCAGCTCTGACCTGGTCCTGAATTCCGCCACCCAATCACCAGGGCAATGCATAGATCGATTATATGATTCCATTTTTCCGCGCATTGTCTGAACAGGGTGAAAATTAGACTTAACCTGACCAAAATGAAAATATCATTTAAGAAAGCAACTGCCTTTTTCTTCGCCTCTTTTGTCACCTTTGGCGCGGATGCGCAGGATGTTTTAAAATATGTAAATCCGAATATCGGTACCGCGCATAGCAGATGGTTCTTTTTCACACCGGCGGCGGTGCCCGGAGGAATGGCTAAACTTGCCCCATCTACCAACGGTCACTATGGTAACGCGAGTGGCTGGGAGGCGGTAGGTTACGATGTCAGGCAAAATACGATCGAAGGGTTTGTACATTTTCATGAATGGCAAGTAGGTGGTGTAAGTTTTATGCCTACCACAGGTCCGTTGAAATTAAATCCCGGGGAGCTGGACAAGCCGGGAAGCGGTTACCGTTCAGCATTCTCCCGCAACAGCGAAGTCGCTCAGCCGGGCTATTATAAGGTGCTGCTGGATGATTATCAGATCACCGCGGAACTTACTGCAACCCAAAGGGTCGGATTTCATCGCTACACTTTTCCAAAATCGGATCAGGCCCGCATCATCCTTGATATAGGGCAAACGCAAGGTGAAAGCGGGGCGGTAACCGGCAGTGCAATCCATATGATCGATGATACCCATTTTGAAGGTCACGTCAGTACCTATCCTAAATATGTGGCCAGCTACGATCCGGAGGGCAAAGTTGCGATGTTCATATATGGACAGCTCAGCAGAAAGCCGGAAACCGTAACCGCATTTAGCTCGGAAGGTATTCAGGAAGGTAAGACGGGTATAAGTGGTAAGGGCGCCGGACTTGCTTTGAATTACCATACTTCGGCCGGAGAGACTTTGGAAATTAAGGTTGGGTTAAGCTATACCTCCACCGCGAACGCCAAAGCCAACCTCCTGGCGGAGGCACAAGATCTTACATTCGACGGGGCCAAATCGTTGGCGAGCGAAACCTGGCGGCAAGAGCTCGGTAAGCTCTACGTGGAAGGGCCGAATGAAAATGACAAGATCAAATTCTATACGGGGCTGTTTCATGCCTTGTTGGGCCGCGGTATTGCAAGTGACTTCAATGGGGCTTACCCCCAACATGGCGGGATGTCCGGGACGCTGTCTGAACAGGAAAAGAAGTACGGTTTCATGAATACCGACGCTATATGGGGCGCTTTCTGGAATATTACCCAGCTATGGGCGCTTTCTTATCCGGAATGGTACCAGAGGTTTGTAAATACACACCTGCGCATTTACAAGGACCGGGGATGGTTCGGGGACGGCATCGCCCACAGTGAATTCGTTTCCGGAGTGGGTACCAATTTTGTGGGCCTGGCCGTTGCTGCGGCTTACCAGCTGGGCCTGCGGGACTACGATGTAAACCTGGCCTATCAGGCTGTCCGGAAGAACGAGCTTGGCTGGGAAAACCGCTTGAAGGGGTCCGGGAAAATGGATACCAAAGTATTTCTCAAATTAGGCTACGTTCCGCAGGTCGAGAACGGGAGCAATTATGTATCGGATACAACGGGATCCAGTTTTTCGGCCTCCCATACGCTGGAATACAGTTTTAGTGCTTTTGCTGCCGCTCAAATGGCCAGGGGCCTGGGCAATACCGCCGATTATAAGATGTTCATGAATTATTCGAACGGGTGGCGAAAATTGCTTAATCCGGCCAATAAACTTATCCAGCCAAAGACGGAAATCGGCGAATTTATCAAGGATTTTGATCCGTACCAGGCATGGCGCGGCTTTCAGGAAGGCAATGCCAAGCAGTATACCTACTATGTTCCGCACAATCCCGCCGCGCTGATCGGTGCCTTGGGGAACGGGCAGTTTAATGAAACGCTCGACGGGATTTTTAACGACGCTCAGAAAAATGGTTTTGGCGGTGGAAAGTCCATCGATGCATTTGCAGGGATCAACGCGGTTTACAACCACGGTAACCAGCCCAGTTTGCACATTAGCTGGCTGTTTAATTTTTCGCGGCAACCCTGGCTGACGCAAAAATGGACACGCATGATCTGCGATCAATTTTATGGAACTGAACCCATTCACGGTTACGGATATGGCCAGGACGAAGATCAGGGCCAATTGGGATCGTGGTATGTGCTGGCGAGTCTGGGATTATTTGACGTCAAGGGGTTTACCGACCTGCGACCAATTGTCGAATTTGGAAGTCCGGCATTTGAAAAGGCAAGAATAAGTCTTGGCGATAAAAAACTGTTGGTGATCGAAACAAAGAACAATTCAAAGGAGAATGTGTATGTTCAAAGCCTGACATTCAATGGGCGAAAGATTCAGAACTGCTGGCTGTACCGTGACGAATTGATGAAAGGAGGCAAGCTCGTTTTTACAATGGGTAACGAACCCAATAGGAGCTGGGGGACATCCGTATCCCCTCCGTCCGCGCAATGAGGCGTTTAATGAATCAATAGATTTCCACAGCATGGAGCTGAATGTGCTGCTCTAAAATAACTTTTGAGAAAAATATATAGACAAACTTGTCTGTAATAATAACTGTTGTATCTTTGTGACATGACAAAGAAACTTGGACCGAGGGAGCGGATTCTGGAAACGGCAACGAGGCTGTTTCACAGCCAGGGATATAACAACACGGGAATCAATCAGATCCTTGCAGAGGCGAATGTGGCCAAGGCGAGTCTGTATCAGCATTTTGGGTCGAAGGATGAACTGGGTGTTGTTTACCTGAAAGAGGGCAGGGAAGAGTGGTTTTCAGGCATTGAGCAATGGACGAGTGCCAAAAAGGCGCCCGGGCAGAAGCTCACTGCTTGCTTTGATTTTTTGGAATATACACTGCAAAAAGACAATTATCTGGGTTGCAAGTTCATTAATATCCTGTCGGAGGTAGGTGGCAATAGTCCGCTGATGTTTAAGGAGATTATCGAGCATAAGGCAAAGCTGAGGCAGTATGTGAAGGGTTTTGTGGAGAAGGCATTGGAAGGCGATGGTGGCCTTGACGTCGATTTTGTGGGCGACTCGATCTACCTTTTGTATGAAGGGGCGATCGTAGAATCGAAAATTTACCGGGATACCTGGCCGGTAAAAAAGGCCAGGAAGATGGCAGAGGTGTTATTGAAAAGAATTTAAAATTTTTTTATCTAAAAATAGACAGACTGTTCTGTATAATAATTTAAATATAAAACAATGAAAAGAATAGCGATTAATGGTTTCGGAAGGATAGGCCGGGCAGCCTTGAAAGTAATCACTGCAACGGAAGGGCTCGAAGTAGTGGGTATCAACGATATGATGAGCATCGAGAATGCGGTTTACCTTTTGAAGTATGATAGCGTTTATGGCAAGTACGACCACAATGTAACGGTCGAAGGGAACGACATTCTGGTAGACGGCAAGGCAATCAGGTATTCAACGACCAGGTCTATCGATGATTTGCCTTGGAAGGAGCTCGGAGTGGATGTGGTGATCGAGAGTACGGGCGTATTTACCAACTACGCCGATGCGGAAAAGCATATCAAAGCGGGTGCACGCTTTGTGGTCATTTCGGGTCCTACCAAGGATACGCCTACGATCGTTCATGGCGTCAATACCGAAGAAGGAAAAACGTCGATCTTCTCCTGCGCGAGCTGTACTACCAATAATATCAGCCCGATTATCGAAATCCTGGGCCGCAGGATCGGCATTAAAAAGGCCATTCTGAACACCACGCACGCATACACAGCCTCGCAAGCGCTGGTAGATGCTCCCTCGAAGAAAGAACCGCGCATGGGCAGGGCAGCAGGCATTAACCTGGCACCGGCTGCAACCGGCGCGGCCATTGCCACAACCAAAGCATTGCCGCAATATGCCGGCAAATTCGATGGCGTGGCCGTGCGCGTCCCTGTTCCGGTAGGTTCCATTTCCGACATTACATTTATAGCCGAACGGCCGACGAGCGCGGAGGAGATCAATGCAATCCTGACGGAAGAGGCTGCTTCTGCAAGATATGAAAAGGTGGTGGCTGTAACAGACGAGCCGCTCGTTTCGACCGATATTAAGCAGAGCCCCTATGCCGCGGTAGTCGATCTGGAAATGACCCGTGTGGTCGATGGCGATCTGGTGAAAGTGATGGCCTGGTACGACAATGAATGGGGCTTTACGAATCAAATGATCCGGCAAATAGCGGAACTTGGCTAGACGGCACCCGACGGTTTTCGAATTATCACAAATTTAACACAACAGTATATAGCATGGAGCAAAAACCCCCATTCCCGCCATTTACATTGGAAACTGCACTTCAAAAAGTGCAACTGGCCGAAGACGCCTGGAATAGCCAGGACCCTGTGCGTGTATCGCTCGCGTATACGAAGGACACCGAATGGCGAAACCGTTCGGAGTTTATCAATGGCCGTGAGGATGTGGTTCGGTTCCTTACCGCCAAATGGCGCAAAGAGCTGGATTACAAGCTCAAAAAGGAACTCTGGGCATTTACCGATAACCGGATCGCGGTAAGATTCGAGTACGAATACCACGATGCAGCGGGGCAATGGTACCGTGCCTATGGAAACGAAAACTGGGAGTTCAACGGGCATGGGCTCATGCAACGCCGGTATGCAAGTATCAACGACCTACCAATCAGCGAAGCCGAGAGGAGATTGTAACTGCGTGATAAAGATCAACTAAGAGCGGTTGTGACGGCTCATGACAAATCTCATGGGTTGTCAGCAGATGGTCGATGGTTTTCTCGTGCAGCATGTTTTTTGATAACCGTTGAATTTACCAGTCGAAGCGGCTTAATAGCCTGGCCGAATCCGAACAACGGTAAATTCAACGTTCAATTTTATGTGAAGCCAGGGCAGCCCCCCGGGACTTACTTTACAACAGTAGCCTCCAACTCCACTGACAACGTTTCAAAAAGCGATTTCACTTCAAAGAAGGTTGTTGCTTGTTTGATTTCGTTTTTCGCAACCCAATCACCGAACGTACCGAAGCATTTGAAGAATTCCTCCTGATTGGTCGTGTAAACATTTAGCCGGACGATGTTTTTGCATTCGTAGCCAGCTTCGCTGATGACCTTTTCTAGATTACTTATCGCGATCAGCAGTTGCGTTTGCATATCTGCCGAGCTCGATGTACCATCAGCATGTACGGCTGCTTGTCCGGCACAGTACAGCGTGCTTTCAACGTGCTTCACTTCTATACCCTGCGCATAGTGGCGCTCGTTCTGCCATTGCCAGGGATTGATGACTATCTTTTCCATTTTTGCTTCAGTTGATTTCTATGCAAACCTACTGAGGGCGCGGGAAATCATCCCGTGAGGTACCTCACGACTTTGCTGTGAGGTACCTCACACTAAAAGCTCATCCTGCTGAGTGTTTCTCTGGAAACGCCCAGATAAGCCGCCAGTTGCGTTTTGGGAAGACGTTGCAGTAATGAAGGATGCTGCGCCGCGAGTTGTTCATAGCGTTGTTGCGCGCTGGAAGTCATCAACGAAAGAATGCGGCGTTGGGATGCCAGGAAGCCGGCAATCACCTTTTCCAGAAAGAAGCGCTCGATTTTTGGCAGACCGGTACGTAGGGCATTGAAGTCGTCCAATGACAGGCAAAGCGCTTCGGTGTCTTCGAGGCATTCCATGGAGAGTGTAGCCCTGGTGCGGGTGTAGTATGCCTGAAAGTCGTTGTCCCACCAGTCTTGCATCGCGAAGGCCAAAATATGTTGCTTTTCGGTGGTCTCGTCGGTATATACCAGCTTGGTCAAACCTGAAAGCAGGAAATAGTTATAAGGCACGGGCTCGCCTTGCTGCACCATAAACTGGTGTTTCTTGAATTTCTTAAAAATAAAATGCTTTTCAACAAACGCGAATTCTTCGTCAGTCAAAAGCACCAGCTTCTCGATATGTTGCCGCAGATTTGATTCCATTCCCTGGTGATTTCAATTAAAGCTATGCTCCGGTGATCTTTTTCGATGACCGGGCTTGTCCAAAAAGGGAATTTATTTGGTATGCCGCCCCAATCCCCGGATTTATTTCAAATTTGTAGAGACCACGGCGCTGATACTCCCGCGCTACCTTTTTATCACAAATTTCCGGTTAGTGCTTTCGCCATGGATATCCGTCACCTTGACAATATACACTCCGGCGGCGAGGGAAGAAATATCTGCTTCGCTTTTGCTCGCGTTTTCAAACCTATTTTCCTGTACGACCTTTCCAGTTACGCTTAATATCTGGTAATTCCTGAGGGGTACTTCGTTTTGGAAAACAATTTGGTCGAATGCCGGATTAGGGAAAATTCGCAGACCGCCCGGGCCAGCGAAATTCACCGATACTATCTTTGAATACGTGTAGGTTTCATCCGAATCGACCATTTTGAGCCGGTAAAGATTTTCGCCATGAACCGGGTTTTCGTGCCGGTAAGAATATTTTTTGGCTGTATTACTGGTGCCAGCTGAGCCTATTTTATGCAATGTTGCCCAGTTTTTTCCATCTGTTCCGTGCTGAACGTCGAAGTGATCGCTGTTGACTTCGTCCGAAGTTTGCCAGTTTAAGTCTACTACTTTTTCATTCAACCTTGCGGAAAAATCGACGAGTGTTACCGGGAATGCTATCGCGTTATCCATCGTGATGAAAAAACCGGAAAAGCCGGTAGTCCAAAAACTAATCCGCCAACAGTCCAGCTCATTGTCCCAGATTACTTTCGTTTCGGTATCAGCCAAATAGTCGGTGACCGCTCCCCCGGAATAATTACCGGGAGTTGCGGGTTGCGACAACGGCAGCCCGTGTGCCTGCCAAACCCTCAGGTTCGAAAACTTTTCCAGTTCCTCGGTCGAGTTGTTCGACGGCAATTTGACACTACTGTGTTCGTTAAAGGCATCAAACTCGGCTTGGGTGAAGTAGAGGCCGACTTGGTATTTGGCAGTTGGGGCAATGGCCTGGACAGGTTCAAAATCATAATGTCGCTGCAAATATGGCTGGCCCTTATACACACCAACTTGGGGCTCGACATTCACCTTTACAGTTATTTCCTTCCCTGAAAAGGAATCTATATAGTCATGTAAGGTTAAGAAGTAAGCAATTTGTTGACAGTCCTTTGACACCGAAGCATAAAGTGAGTTCGGAAATACGAAGGTTTGCGACGAGCTGGTGGCAGCGACAGCTGCCGGTGGATTTACTTTGTAATCGATATCAACATTCTGAGTACTGCACCCATCCTCATATCTGGCGCCGAAAAATGTATCTTTGTCGTTTACCGTGGATGAAATACTGGCACCTGTCCCAATGTTTTGGGGGGATCCCGATGCGCTTTTATGCCATTTTACCAATGCGGCATCGATTCCTACCCCGGTTGCCGTGAGATTGACTTTTGTCCACGGACAAAGAGGCTCGGATGGATCAGTTTCGGCAAGGATTTCCAGTGATCCAGAAACGCCGTTGGGGTAAATGGTAAATCTTTTGCCGCCCAGGCTTTCAATGCCTCCCACGGTGCAGGTGGCGCAAATAGACCGTGGAGTGGTCATCGGCGATAGTACCAGGGCTGTCAAACCGTTATATTCAGGCATGTAGCTTTTTATTTGATAGTTACCCTGCTGTTTAATGTAATACCATTTGATTGTTCCGGGACAGCTGGAGGAAGTAATTGTTATGGGCACATATTTACCAGCGCAGATGGGAAGTCCTGTGAGGACAGGCTCGGGGGACACTGTTTGCGCAGGAAGCACTGTCACTGTCACCACAGCTTTATATTCGCTGGACGCGTCTTCCGCAAAAATGTAAATAACAGTTCTTGGCTCAATTCCTGAATTCTGCAATGTAACCAACGATTCTCTGTCGCCCCCGGCGGTAGGTAACCCTTCGCCAAACCAAAAAAAAGGACTAATTCCGCCTGGGCCTCCCGCGAATCCACTCAGTCTTATGCTCTGACCGGCATATACCGTTGGAGCATTCGGATTAGGAAACGCAACGCCGGATGTGGGTTCAAGAGCTCTCGCATAAGTAATGGTTCCAAACGCGTGGGATGTGAGAGGGACAATGAATACGATGAGAATAAGAAGAGCTGTTTTCATGTATGTATAGATTGTTTATTTCTTCTAATTTATAATAAAATTTCAATAATATAACTGCTTGTAACTTATTAGTTATCTGACGGTTATTATTAAACAAGGGGACGGCGGCTGGAAGTCTTGGAACGTAGCCCCGGTACTTTCCGGTAGTGCACTCGTCTGCCCAAAGGTGTATGTTTCCTGGCTTGCTAAAAATCAGAAAAGTATTTCCGCGGACTTCGGATTCAGGTTAATTTGCAGTAAAAAACCGGCATGCAACTCGACATTCATCATCAAACTATCCTCGATTACCTGACACTGACCGATAAACCTATCTTTCTGACAGGAAGAGCGGGAACAGGTAAGACAACTTTTTTGCAACATATCCGTCTGAACCTGGCCAAAGAAATGGTCGTCGTCGCCCCGACGGCCGTGGCGGCCATTAATGCGGGAGGCGTTACGATACATTCTTTTTTCCAGGTTCCGCTGGGCCCGTTAACGCCTGGTGTACGCGGAAAGAGCCAGCCACAGCCAGCCATACGGTCTGTGAACCCGGAGAAAGAGAAAATGCTCCGGCGAATGCAGCTGTTGATCATCGATGAGATAAGTATGGTGCGCGCCGACACGCTGGACTACATAGACGCCCTTCTCAGGCTTACGAGGGCATCGGCAAGGCCCTTCGGAGGAGTGCAGTTGCTGATGATCGGCGATCCTTACCAGTTGCCGCCAGTTGCCAACAACGACTGGGATTTGCTAAGCCGCTTCTATAAAAGCCCGTATTTCTTTGATAGTCTGGTTTGGGGCTCGTCGGGCTTCCTGACCTTTGAGCTGTCGCGCGTTTACCGTCAAAGCGATCCCGTGTTTATCGACATCCTCAACAATGTCAGAAATGGTGAGGTAACGGAAGCGACGCTTTCTGCACTTAATGCACGGTACATTTCCCAGCCGGATTCTGAGCTCTCGGAATATGTTACACTTTCCACTCATAACAATAAGGTCAAGGAGATCAACCAGCAGCGGCTCGACGCGTTGCAGGCTCCCGAGCATCTGTTCAGCGCGACTATCTCCGCCGATTTCCCTTCCGAGGCGTATCCGGCCGAGAAGGAACTGGTTCTAAAAGAAGGAGCTCATGTGATGTTTATTAAAAACGATAGCTCTGGTAAAAAGCAATACTACAACGGGCGGGCCGCGCGGGTCTCGCGGATCGACAACGGGCGTGTTCATGTCACATTTATCGATGATGCCTCCGACTTTGTTGTAAGTGCGGAAATCTGGCAGAATGTGAAATATACGCTATCGGAGACCGAGGGGAAAATCAGCGAATCCAGCGCGGGAACATTCACGCAGTTGCCGTTGAGACTGTCCTGGGCTGTAACCGTTCATAAAAGCCAGGGCCTGACCTTCGACAAGCTGGTGGTCGACGTCCGCACCGCATTTGCGCCCGGGCAGGTGTATGTGGCCCTGAGCCGATGCCGCTCGCTGGATGGGCTTGTGCTGCTTCAACCGGTCAGTTCAGCCAGTGTTATGGTGGCCCCCGCAGTGAAAGCATTTATGCAAAATGCCTCGATTAACGCGTACGATGGCTCGGGCCTGGCTGCGCAGCGGCATGACAGCCTCAGGGAGGCGGTGATAGATCTGTTCGATTTTTCAATCCTGGCGGAGTCCTGGGAACAGGTGTCAGGGTTTATCAGAGGAAATGAGCTGCTTGATGGGCTTGTCCGGCAGAAGACCGACGCTGTATCGAAATGGATTAATATTGACTTGATAAAGGTCTCAGCCAGCTTTCGCAGGCAAGAGTTATTGGCGCTCCTGGATTCTTCTCAGGGGCGGAGCGCGCCAGCCTTGCCCGAAAGACTGACCAAGGCCATCGGCTATTTCTTTTTCAAACTCAATGAAGTCATGCAGGAAATAGGCGAATTGCTCGCTCAATGCGATCGGCGCGCATTGGACCCTGACTTCCATTTGTCCGCGGCGCGGCTAAGGCATAGCATCGGGCTGAAAACGGGAATCTTTTTGATGTTGTCCGAAACCAGGAGCCTCGATGAATTGGTTTCAACGGCCGCAAAGGCGCTGAGCGATTATCGGTCTGATAAAAGCGAGACCAAGCCGGTGGCGAGCGGCAAAAAGCAGCCAAAAGTCGATGCGGCGCTCTTCGATAAATTGCTTGAATGGCGCGCCGGTATTGCCGGTCAGCGAAACGTACAGCCATATACGATCGTGTCGGATGCCGTCTTAACTCAGGTGGCGCAGAAAATGCCGGGCACATTAACCCAATTATCCCAAATCAAAAATTTCGGACAAGCGAAAGCCGCGGATTTCGGGCGGGATATTATTCGCATTATTCTGGCAAGTAATGGGACCAGTCAGCTTTTTTAGTTTTTTTGAGCTGACAGGCTTTTTGCTAGAAACTGTTATTGTTTAAAATAACAAAACTGCATCTGTTATTGCGGCGTTTCGTTCTTCAATTTTGTAACGAACAGAAATAGTAACCAAACAATGGATTCGAATATGGAACACATTTACATCGTCGGTTTGGGTGCGATCAGCAGAGCGCTGGCAGTTTTTCTTAGACTGTCCGGCAAAAGGGTTACGATTATCAGAGGTAGCCTCAACGACGGAAGCCATAAATCAGCCCATTTTTCAGCGCGGATGCCGGATGGAACGGTGTTGGAAGCCGAGGTTACCGTGGCCGCTCTAAACACATTTTCAGCGATCGATGGGATCATTGTGGTGGCCAGCAAGTCTTACGCAAACAAACAGCTTGCCATTGATTTGAAAGAAAAGATCGGCAATTCTCCGATTGTACTTTTGCAAAACGGTCTGGGTGTCGAGCAGCCTTTCGTCGCACAGAATTTTCAGGAAATATACCGAGCCGTTCTTTTCGTGACCAGCCAGGTGATAGACGATGCGACTGTCCAGTTCAAGCCTGTCGCTGCCTGTCCCGTCGGTATTGAACGCGGGAGCATGGATAACCTCGGTAAGATCGTAAGCCAGCTGACCACACCACAATTTATTTTCGAAAGCAAAGCGCATCTGAAGAACATTATCTGGAAAAAGGTCATCATCAACTGTGTGTTCAATTCTGTATGCCCTTTATTGGAAGTTGACAACGGCATCTTTTCCCGCAGCCCGCACGCGATGCAAATCGCACGCAGGATTATTTCGGAATGCCTTTTCATTGCACATCAGAAAGAAATATGGCTAGTTCAAAAAGACATCGAAGACAGTTTGCTGGAAATCAGCATTGCCTCAGACGGCCAGCTGATTTCGACTTTGCAGGACATTCGCCGCCAGCGGAATACCGAGATTGATACTTTGAACCTGGAAATCGCGCGGATGGCCGAAGGGCTGGGCAAAAGCGAAGCGGTGCGCGAAACCAAGCTGCTGGGAGAGCTGACGAAAATGAAAGCTCAAATCTGCCTTTCCGGCCGATAGAATAATTGTACAGGCTACAATTATTATTAAAATAATTCTGATATTTACAAAATTATTCCTAAAACCAACCGAGACACAACGACACAGGCCAGGCTCTTGCCTTAGGGACAGGTATGCACCTGAATTTAGCAGGCCAGGAGCCTTTCCCGGATTGCAGCGATGATAATTTTAAAGGATATTTCAACAGGATGTCTGAGCAGGAGAAAGAATTGTGGAAAGCTTTTCAAGGCGGCAGCAAGGATGCCTTTGAAGAGATCTTGCGTATTTTTTATCGTCCTATGTTCGATTATGGTTTTAGGTTTCAAAGGGATCACGACCAGCTGAGTGACGACATTCACGACCTGTTTTTAAGCCTGTGGGACCGCCGCGCGTTCCTGACGCCGACCGCTAATTTGAAACTCTATCTGTTCAGCGCATTACGGAACCAGATATGGCGGGCGAAGAAAAGACTGTCGTTGACCCAAGAGCTTCCGGACGAGGAGGATGAGAGCCCTTTTGAGGAAACCGACGATGCGGAAACCCGGATTATCCGCGTGGAAGTGACCGAGCAGCAACTTTCCAGGATCGACTTTGTCATGTTAAAGCTCACGAAACGCCAGCAGGAAATTCTGCACCTGCGTTTTTTTGAGAACCTGTCTAATTCCCAGATAGCCGAGGTGCTAAACATTTCGGAGCCTGCGGTATATAATCTGCTGTCCCTCTCGCTCAAACTTTTTCGCAGCTACTGGAAGGCCTGTTTCAATGCTTTACTGTTTTTATTGTTGATTTGTAAGTTTTTTAATATCAGCTAGTTACTTTGATTCTGTGATTTTGCCGTAAAATAATTCATATTTTTTGATGAGATAATAACACAACGTTTACCATATGAGTACAAGCAATTCCTAATTGTGCTTAGATATGGATAAATATAATCATTACAATATTGATTTTTTTCTCGCGGATGACCAGTTTGTGGAATGGGTGCATTCGGGGGAACCCATTCAGGGAACGCGCTGGGAAATGCTGATGAACTCGGATCCCGCCGCCGGGGCCGAAATGGAACAAGCCAGGCTGCTGATCCTGGAATGGAAACACCTGCCGTCACAACTTTCGGATCAAAAGCTTTCGGATAACATCCAGCGGATCATGACGAGCGTCGATGGACGGGACGAAATCAGCACACCTTTTTATGCTGCAGTTGGTATTTGGTATAAAATCGCTGCCGTTTTGTTGCTCACCGTTGGGTTGGCATGGCTGCTGACAAGGAAAAATAGCAGCACAAAGGATTACACTTACGAGAAACTTACGGCAGGATCCGGATCAGAGCTGGTTGAAATCGCAAACGACCGCAATGCCGACCATGAGGTCGCGCTTCCCGACGGTAGTAAGATAACACTCTCGAAAGGCAGCCGGATCAGTTATTCGAAACACTTGCTGGGTGACTCCACCCGGGATGTCTATTTGAAGGGAGACGCTTTCTTTTCAGTAGCGAAGGATAAAAAACACCCCTTTCTGGTTTACACCGGCGGACTCGTAACGCGTGTGGTGGGTACGAGTTTTAAGATTTCCTCCCGCGGCGCCGATGTTTCCGTGGCTGTGAAATCGGGCAGGGTTGCCGTGTACAGGATGCAGGAATCTGAAAATGATCAAAAAGAAGGCCTTTTGCTGGTACCAAACCAGAAGGCGGAGTATATCAGTGAAAAGAACTTGATTTCTAAAAAACTGGTGGAAAATCCGGTCGTTCTGCAGGGCCAGGAGGAAACACTTAGCTTCGACTACGTAGAATTGCCCGTCTCCAAAATATTCGAATCGCTGGAAAAAGCGTACGGGATCAGGATTATTTACGACGTAGAGACTTTCGGCAACTGCAATATTACTATTCCATTCAGGGAAGAGCCTTTTTTTACCAAACTCGACATCATTTGCCGGACTATACAGGCCAAATATGTCGTCTCGGGTAACGAAGTGGTGATTTCAGGAGCAGGCTGCAACTAAGACCTTGTTCAACTAAATCAATTGGATATGCAAATAAAAACTACTTAAAAAAAGCCGGCGATGTGTCCAGCATCACCGACTATGTTTAACTCCCCATTTTCTCGCGTTCAACGAAGCTCTCAGGAAAGAGTCAGGGGAAGGTTTTATCTAAAAGTTTCAAAAACCCGTGTCAAATTATGAAAAAAAGAATTTGGTGGCATCACTGTGCCTATTTAATTATGAAAATCAGCGTCCCGTTCGTGTTGATACTGTTGCTGGCAGGGATGAGCCACGCAAGAACTGGCCTTGCGCAGGAAATGCTTAACCGAAAGGTGAGTATTGAGGCAGAAAACATGGAGCTTAAAGTCGTCCTGAACAAGATATCGAAATCCACAAAGGTCCGTTTTTCCTATGTGGTCGGTGTGGTGAGTAACCGAAAGGTGAGTATCTCGGTCAAAAACGGAAGATTGGAGGAAGTGCTGGAAAGGCTGCTTGTACCGCTACGTATAGGGTATTCCGTTGCCGATGATTTTATCATTTTAAGTAAAGAACCTGATCCGGCACCGTTAAAAACGGGGTCGCATGAAATGGATGCTTCCCAATCGTCCGAATACCGGGCCACGGTTTCCGAAAGGTCGGTTTCGGGGCAGGTCCAGGCCGAAAACGGGGAGAAATTACCGGGTGTCAATATCACGATAAAGGGAACGACTACCGGTACTTCTACGGATGCCAACGGCCATTACTCACTGGTTGTGCCCATGGATAATGCTGTTTTGGTATTCTCATTCGTGGGGTTCGCATCGCAGCAAATACAGGTAGACGGCCGGTCGAAAATCGATGTAACGCTGCTGGTCGACAATAAGGCGCTGGAAGAGGTGGTAGTGGTTGGGTATGGTGAGCAAAAGAAGGAAACATTGACCGGCGCCGTTTCTTCAATCGATTCGAAAGTTTTTCAGGACCGCGGCGTCGTTTCGAATCCGTTGGCTGCCTTGCAAGGACAGGTACCGGGTGTGATCGTGACCCGCAGCTCGGCAGCGCCGGGGCAGGAGGGCTGGAATTTCCAGATCAGGGGCGCCGCTTCTTCCAATGGCTCCGAACCTTTGATTATTGTAGATGGCATTCCCCTCGTCAATTCAAGCGCATTGAACTCCATTAACCCACAGGACATAGACAATATCTCCTTTTTGAAAGACGCCTCGGCGGCGATTTATGGCGCTCGCGCGGCAGGGGGCGTGGTGTTGGTCACTACCAAAAGGGCTAAGTCAGGGAAAGCGACCATCCAGTACAATGGCTCGGTATCGCAAAAAAGGATGGGTTTACGGCCTTCCTTTCTGAATGGGGACCAATATGGTAAATATTTGCTGGAAGCTATCTCCAATGCCTCCACAGGCGGAGTGCCGGACGAAAACTGGATTTGGACCAAGTACGCCAGGGCGTGGATCAACAGACCTGCCAGCGGGTACATCGATAAAAATACCCCCGAATATATTGCGGGCGGTGAAACGATCGGATTTACGGATGTTAAAGATTATACGTTCTTCGATACCAATCCGATCGATCTTTTGTGGGGAAACGGCCGGGCTGTCTCCAACCAGCATGACCTGAGCCTGGCTGCCCGCAATGAAAACCTGGGCTACCGGTTGTCTTTTGGTTATCTCAATGACGGCAGTATGCTCAAATGGGGCGAAAATTCCAGCAAACGCTACAATACCCGCCTGGCTTTCGATTACACTTTTTCTCCGCGTTTTAAACTGGAAACCAATATCTCGCTCGAAAAAAACGACGTGATCGTACCAAGTCGTCAGGGGGAAATCAACTTCGGTTCGCAGCCCGGATTCCCGGTAGCGACGGTCAATGGCAAGCCTTACGCATGGGGCACGCAGCCCGCCCGGAACTGGCTGCTCGAATTGGGCGGAGAGAATAAGACCCTGAACAACCGGGTGTTTGTGAATACGAAACTGGAATTCAATGTCGCCAAACATCTGAACCTCGTTGCGCAGGCCGGGTACAACTGGGCAGCGACGGAGGGCAAGAACCAGTACAAATACATTTCGGAGATCTATAACTATACGGAAAGCTACCAGTATCAGGCCAATCCTTCACAGGCGCAATCCTGGTACGAGCGCTCGCTGAGAAAGGATGCCTATTTCAATACCAATGCTTTTCTGGAATACAAGAAGGTGTTGAACAACAGCCATAATATCAGCGTGTTGGTAGGAGGTAATTATGAACGGGATGAATTCAACTATTTTTCCAGCCGCACAGGATACCTGGCGAGCAACGATGTGCCTGCGCTTGGCCTGAGCCTGGGCGACAACACCACCCGCTCGAACGTCGAAGTGGCTAACCACTGGGCGATCGCATCCGCATTCGGCCGTTTCAATTACTCTTTTAAGGATAAATACCTGTTCGAAGCGAATGCCCGCTATGATGGCTCTTCCAAATTCGACGCAGCCAACAGGTGGAAATTCTACTCGGGAGTTTCGGCTGGATGGCGGATCACCCAGGAAAACTTCATGAAGGATGTCAAGCTTTTGGATGAACTGAAACTGCGCGGGTCCATTGGTACCGTGGGAAACCAAACCGGGATCGGGCTTTATGACTATATCCAGCTGACGAACCTCAGCAACGCAGGTGCTATCCTGGGAGGCTATACCTCACGCTCGGTTACCGCCGCGCCCTCGGACACCCTCGTAAGCCTGAACCGGACCTGGGAAACCATCCGCAACTCCAATATCGGTGTCGACTTTGCATTGCTCAACCACAGGCTGACGGGCAGTTTCGATTATTTCTGGAAAAAGAACAAGAATATGCTGCTGCCCCAAACCTACGCCGCTGTGCTGGGCGCCGTAGCCCCGACGGCCAACATCGGCCAGCTGAAAGTGTGGGGATGGGAAATGTCCCTGGGCTGGCGCGATAAGATCGGAAGCGTTTCCTACCACATCAACGGTACCCTTACCGACAATAGCAACAAACTCGTGAATTACGGCGGAAATAATATCGTTGCTGCCGGTAAAAACAAAATCGAAGGATATGCGCTGGATTCTTACTTCGGATTGAAATATGCTGGCCGTATTCAAACGGATGATGAAGCAGCGGCTTATGCAGGGCTCGTGCCGGGAAGCAGTATCACGAACATGCCGGGAGCTACGCAGATGATCAGGGGAATCAATATGTACCAGGATATCAACGGCGACGGCAAGCTGACCAACGCCGGGGCCAACCAGTACCTGCTCGGGAAAAAAGACGCGAGCGGCAAACCAGTCGCGGATGGCGACGTAGTTTATCTCGGCAGGAGCGACCCCCGCTATGTTTTTGCCTTCAATATGGGTGCCGAATGGAAGGGCTTTGATTTCTCTGCGGTCTTTCAAGGGGTAGGACAACGAAAGATCTACCGTCGCTCCGACTGGAGTACGCCCTTCGGTACGATCTGGCAAGGCCATGCCGACTGGTGGGTGGGCAAAACCTGGACGCCCGAAAACACAAACGCTGAATTACCAATCCTGACCACGGCCACCAACAAGGGATTCGGGAACTATGCCAGCTACAATTATCAGATCTCAAACTGGTCCATGCAAAACGGGGCTTATGTGAGATTAAAGAATATCGTGCTCGGCTACACGCTTCCCCAGCCACTGACCAGACGGGCGAAAATTGAAAAACTGCGGGTGTATTTTTCAGGTAGCGACCTCTGGGAGCTGACCAAGGTAAAGGATAAGTGGGACCCGGAACAGACCGACAGAGTCGACGGCGGGGCGCAACGCTACCCATTCTACCGGCTGTTGACTTTTGGTGTAAACGTTACATTCTAATCCGAGAAACTGAAATATGAAAAAGCAACTATATAACCACCTGATCATTGCATTGGTGACGGCTGCATGCATTGCAGTACCCTCGGGCTGCAAGGATGCCCTGGACCTGCAACCGCTCGACCGTGTGTCGGACGTTTCCTTCTGGCAGGAGGCTACGGAGTTTAAACTGGCGACTAACAAATTCTATGACTACTTGCGCTCCTTTAACAACGGTAACGGGGATGGGCACAGCGGGTCCGATCTGGGCGCCGACCGGGGCTCTTTTGCAAGAGGCACCAATACGATCGTTTCCAATGACGGCAACTATAACGATGCCTACAAATGGATACACAACATCAATTACATGTTGGAAAAAGCAAAAGACTTCAAAAGCCCGGATCAGATCAAGACCTACGTGGCTGAGGCGAAATTCTTTCGTGCATATGTTTACTTTGACAAACTGCTTACTTCCTACGGAGGCGTAATCCTGATCAAAGATGTGCTCACCACGGAATCTCCCGAGTTGAAGGCCGCACGCAGCACCCGCGACGAAACCATCGATTTCATTATCCAGGACCTGGAAGAAGCGATTGCGGACCTGCCTTTGGAAAGCGATATTACGGCCGTCGATAAAGGGCGTGTGAGCAAAGGTGCGGCACAGGCCTTCTTGGGAAGGGTGTGCTTATACGAAGGCACGTGGTTGAAGTTCAGGAACCAAAATGCCACAAGAGCCAATGCATTGCTGGATAAATCGATCAGCAATAGTAATACGGTGATTACCAGCAATGCTTACTCGCTGTTCAAGCCACAAGCTTTGGGCGATTCAGCGCTGAAATACTTGTTTATTCTTGAAAACCAGAAATCTAATCCTGCCAATATCACCAAGTCTGCCAACCAGGAGTACATTCTGGCGGTTCGTTATGAGTCGAACAACCTGCTCAAAACGATCCCTAACCAGATTTCTTTCGGAGCATTGGGGGCAGATATGAGCCGCGTTATGGCAGATATGTACCTGTCCGCTGACGGTTTGCCGATCGGTAAAACGAAGCTGCCGTTCAGTCGCGCCACGCTGAAATCCGAATTTGCCAACCGCGACAACCGGATGCGCTACTTTATGATGGTGCCCGGTTACCGGTACTGGCAAAATGCCACGAACTGGCATATCAACTGGGACTGGAGTGCCACCGATTTAAAGAATGCACGCCTGCCCCACGATCCATGGAGCAATGATATAACGGGTTACAGCAACCAGCAATGGGCGGCAGAAAGGCAAGTCCCCAACTCGCAGGAAGGATACGACTACCCGGTCATCCGTTTGGCAGAGGTGTATCTCAATTATGCAGAAGCCGTGTACGAAAGAACCGGATCCATCAGTGATGAGGATCTGGATAAGTCCCTTAACCTGGTCCGCAGCCGCGTAAACAGCACCATGCCGAAGCTCAGCAATGCCTTTGCTACCGCCAACGGATTGAAAATGCAGGAAGAAATACGCCGCGAGCGAGCTGTGGAATTGCAGGGGGACGGCCTTCGGATGGACGATCTGAAGCGTTGGTATATTGCGCACACCGAATTGGCCAAGCCTGTCCTTGGCGTTCGTTGGGCTGGTACCGAATACGCCACCAAATACACGACCAACCCCCCGGCGTTGACGGCCGAAGGCGACGTGATCGCCGATCCGGTTAATGAGCGTAAATTCACCGAGAAAAATTACCTGATCCCGCTGCCTACAAACCAGTTACAGCTGAACCCTAATCTGGTTCAAAATCCCGGCTGGTAATAACTGCTTTCCTCGCTTCGAAAATTATAGTACCAAGGATACCTTCCTGACGGGGTTGGCGGATATTTCATCGCCAATCCCGTCACACCGATCACCGTTTCAACACCTCCTTCGATAACTGAGATGAGCGTAATATGTTAAATTTTACTATCTAAATGTATGACTATGAGCACTGTAAAATTACCTCATGCAAGAACACTACTTACCTTCATTTGGATGTGCATCTGGTTGTTGGGCGGGGCGCGATCGACAGCGCAGGCCCAGACGTTTACACACCCCGGTGGTTTACACACGCAGGCAGACCTGGACCGGATGAAAACGAAGGTGGCTGCCGGTGAACATCCCTGGATCGACAGTTGGAATAAACTCATTACAGATCCGCAGGCACAGAACACCTACGCGCCCGCCGCAAGGGCAAATATGGGTTCCAGCCGCCAGCGGGCCGATGCCGACGCGCATGCCGCCTACCTTAATGCGCTTCGCTGGTACATTTCCGGCGACACCACCTATGCCGAATGTGCGGTACGGATCTGTAATGCATGGTCTTCGGCGGTGAACCAGGTTCCCACCGGTACGGATATACCCGGTTTGAGTGGTATCCCTATTTTTGATTTTGGAATGGCGGCCGAATTGCTGCGCATTTATCCCGGATGGGCCCCGACGGATTTTTCGCGCTTTAAAAACATGATGCTCACCTATTTTTATCCGGTAGCCCATAATTTTCTTGTAAACCACAATGGGTCCTGTATCAGCAACTACTGGTCCAACTGGGACATCAGTAACATAGGCGCCATTCTGGCGATGGGGGTGCTCTGCGATGATCAGGCCAAATACGACGAGGCCGTGGATTATTTTAAAAACGGCGCAGGGATGGGAAGCATCATGAATACGATTCCCTATGTACACGCGGGCAATCTCGGGCAGTGGCAGGAAAGCGGACGGGACCAGGAACATGCACAGCTTGCGGTAGGAATGCTGGCGTCTGTATGTGAGATCGCCTGGAACCAGGGGCTCGACTTGTACGGCTATGACAACAGCCGTTTGTTGGCTGGGGCAGAATATGTGGCGCGAACCAATTTGTCATTGCCGGTCCCTTATACCGCCTACAATAATTGCCAGAATGCAAACCAGCTTTGGGTTTCGATTAATGGAATGGGCCGGCTGGATGATCGTCCCGTTTGGGAAATGATCTACAACCATTATGTGGTACGCAAAGGGTTAAGCGCTCCCAATGTAAAGTCAATGGCCCAATTGGTAAGGCCTGAGCGCGGGAGTGCCGACCATTTTGGTTACGGCACGTTGGCATTCACGCGGACCGCAGCAGCTTCGCCTTACCCGCCTTCGCCGGCTCCTCCTGTGCCCGCAGGGCTGAGTGCAACGGCTGGTGTGGGCCGGGTATTCCTGAAATGGACACCCGCAAATGAGGCCACCACCCAGGGATACAACATACTGCGTTCTACCACGAGCGGAGGGCCCTACACCTCCATTGCCTCCTGGAAAGAGAACACCTATCCGGAATATACGGACGGCACGGTGACCAATGGTACAACCTATTATTATGTGATATCTGCCAATAACCAGTCAGGCACGAGTGGTGTTTCGGCTCAAACTACGGCCACTCCCATGGCCGCAGCGGGTTTGCCGGCCGGTTGGGCGAGGCAAGATATCGGGACGGTAAGTGCGGCGGGCAGTGCCAGTTATGCCAATGTTTCCGGAAGCACGTTCATTGTCAATGGTTCGGGAACGGGCATAGGCGGCACTTCCGATTCGTTTGGCTACACTTATGGAATAGTTACCGGCGATTTCACCATGACGGCCCGGCTATCGGCGGTGGGCGGGACTTTAAGTAAAACGGGCATTATGTTCCGCGAATCACTGGCTCCGGACGCAAAAGCGGTCGTGATGAAGCTGGGCGATGCGGGCTGGCGGCAGGCGGGTGTGGGAACACGGGCCGCTGCGGGGGGAAATATGAGCTGGGTAGGTGCGAATGATTATACGTGGATCCCTGCCTGGTTCAGGATACAGCGGACGGGCAATACTTTCACGGCCTATCAGTCTTCAGATGGTGAAACCTGGGTTACCATCGCGACCAGCACGGTGGCAATGGGCAATACCTATTACGTGGGATTTGCTTCATGCTCAGGCAGTGCGACGGGCGCGTTGGCCAATTCTACTTTTGATAACGTGACCCTGGCAGGCGGGGACAGCACGGTACTTCCGGGCCCGACAGGCCTGACTGCCCAGCCGGGTAATACGCAAGTGACGTTAAACTGGAATGCGGTAAACGGCGCCGCAAGCTATACGTTAAAACGCGCAACGGTCAGCGGCGGGCCTTACACCACGGTTGCGACAGGTCTTGCCGCACTGAATTATATCGATACCGGGCTTTCAAACGGTACCGGCTACTATTATGTCGTTTTGGCCACGAACTTTGCAGGTGAAAGTCCCAACTCTTCGGAGGTAAATGCCACACCGGTACTTGCGCTGGCCCCCGTTCCAGTGGGCGTGACGGCTAGTTCTGCGTCTGCCAGCCAGATTAACCTGTCGTGGACAGCCAGTTTAAGTGCGGCTTCTTACCATGTAAAAAGAGCCACAGTGAGCGGAGGCCCATATACGACCATTGCCAGTCCTTCCACGACCAGCTACATGGATACCCCCTTGACAAGCTCCACGACCTATTATTATGTTGTTTCGGCAGTAAATGCGATAGGTGAGTCGGCCAATTCAGCACAGTCGAGTGCGGTGCCTGGCAAGGCTAATTATTATAAATTCGATGAAACCGGAGGTACTACGGCGGTCGATTCATGGAGTGGGAGAAACGGAACGCTTGCTTCCGGCGCGACGTTGGTGCCGGGTGTGGTCAACAATGCCGTCAGTCTGGATGGTACTGCCAATGGGTTTGTTACGCTACCGGCGGGCCTGGTTAATTCATTGAACGATTTCAGTGTTGCAACCTGGGTGAAGCTGGACGCTTCCCCGAACTGGGCACGTATTTTTGATTTTGGATCGGGGACGACAAATTACATGTTTCTGACGGCCAAAAACGGAGCTAACGGGACATTGCGTTATGCAATCACCACGGGTTCCGGCGAACAGCAAATAACCACCAGCTCGGTGATCGCCACCGGCGCGTGGACGCACATAGCTATGACGCAGTCGGGTACAGTGGGGGTTTTGTATGTAAATGGTGTTGAGGTTGGACGAAACGTCAATCTGACCCTCAAACCTTCCAGTTTGGGGAATGCGACCCAGAACTGGATCGGCAAATCGCAATTTCCGGATCCGCTTTTAGCAGGTAAAATAGATGAATTTCAGATTTACAGCCGTGCATTAAGCGCTTCGGAAATATCGAATATCATGATCCTTTCGACACCTCCGGCAGCACCAGCACCGTTGTCGGTTACGGCGGGAAACAACCGCGTGACGTTAAACTGGACGGCTCCTGTGGGCGCAAGCGGTTACAATGTGAAGCGGGCCGTTGCCCTTAGCGGACCTTATACAGTGATTGCCAATGTAAATACGTTGACTTATGTCGACACGGCCGCTACCAATTGTAATACCTATTTCTATAAGGTATCAGCCATTAATAATGTAGGAGAAGGGCCCGACACGTCTCCCTCCGGCCTTTCATTGGGAGGGAAGTTAACCGGCGGTACACTCGTAGGTACCGAAGGCTCGTTTGGCAATGTAGCTGCCACCACCAAAGCTGCCGCGGTGGATGGCAACCTGGACACCTACTTCGATGCTCCGCAGGGTAGCGGGTGGGTTGGATACGACCTTGGTTCCGGCGGGGTTAGCGTGATTACACGTGTGCGTTACGCGCCACGGGCCAATTTCCCTGTACGAATGGTGGGCGGCGTTTTTCAAGGGGCCAATACTTCGGATTTCAGCAATGCGGTAACGTTGTTCACGGTCACTGCTCAACCGGCGGTCGGGGTATTGACGGAACAGATCATTTCAAATGCCACACCATACCGTTACGTCCGGTACCTGTCGCCGGGCAATGGGTTTGGCAATGTCGCGGAAGTCGAGTTTTGGGGATTGAAAGCCAACGCTCCGGTCATTACAAGCTCCACGGCTACCCGGGACCTCGTATTTGGCACAGCATTCGGTTACACCATCGAAGCGACCAACCGGCCAGATCATTTCAGCGCTACGGGCCTGCCCGAAGGTTTAAGCCTGAACACCTGCACCGGTATCATCTCGGGTACATCTACCGTTACAGGCACGTTTCCCGTCATTTTGGAAGCCGGTAACACCTGGGGGGAAGTTACCGACACGTTGGTGCTGGTGATCAAACGAAATCAAACAATTTCCTTCAATGCTTTGGCTAAAAAGGTCATCGGAGATACCGATTTCGTCCCGGGGGCGACGGCCTCTTCGACATTGCCCGTGAGCTACACCAGTTCGGATACGACGGTGGCCACGGTTGTCGGAGGAAAGCTGCATATAACAGGAGCAGGAACCACCACCATTATAGCCGTTCAAGCCGGCAATGGCCATTATTATGCGGCGGATTCTGTAAATCAAACGCTGACGGTCGCGCCTCTTCAACTTAAAATACAATACCAGAATGCAGATTCCGGTCAGCCTGCCAACAATGTGATCAAACCTAATCTTAAAATTGTCAATAACGATTCCGTTGCGGTGGCTTACGGCGAACTTACGGCCCGGTACTGGTTCACTGCCGAGAATTATGCCGGTATCAACACGTGGGTCGATTATGCACAACTAGGCAGCGGCAAAGTGAAAATGAAATACGTTGCGCTCGCCCAGCCGCGCAACGGCGCCTATGCCTATATTGAATACAGTTTCGATGCATCGGCAGGTACGCTGGCAGCGAATGGGAATTCCGGAGAGATTAAATCGAGGTTTGCGAACACCGACGGCAGTTCGCTGAACGAAGCGGACGATTATGCTTATCTGGCGTCATCCGCTTACGTTTTGAATGACCACATGACCCTTTACCGGAATGGATTGTTGGTATGGGGCACGGAGCCAACCCTTGTCGCGCCGGTTGTCGCGCTTAAAGTTTATTCAGAAAACAAGAGCTCAAGTGTGAATTCCAACACGATCAGTACCTATCTGAAAATCAATAACGAAGGCAATATGCCTGTCAACTACGGGGATGTAAAAGTCCGCTACTGGTTCACGAGAGAAACTGCCGCCAGCCTGAACTATTGGACAGATTACGCGAAACTTAGTGCCGCGAATGTCAGCGGGCAGTTTGTGACGGTGACCCCGGCCGTTACCGGTGCGGATACCTATCTCGAATTAAGTGTGAATCCTGCCGTTGGTAGCTTTTATCCATCGAGCAGTACAGGCAATATCCAGTATAGGATCGCTAAATCGGACTGGTCGGCTTTCAGTCATACCAATGATTATTCCTACAAACGAGTGGGGAGTTTCGCGGAAAACGCCCACATTGGGGTGTATTACCAGGGAACGCTTATTTATGGAACGGAGCCATATGCTACCGGCGGAAGACTGTCCGCGGAAAGCGCGGATAAGGAGTCGAAGGCTTTTGAAGTGATTATCCAGGGTAACCCCTTTATTGGTGATCAGGCTGTCGCCGAGATTCGCGGGGCCGGTGGACAATCGATTCAAATGACGCTGACCGATATCAACGGTAACCGGTTAATGCAGCAGGATTTGAGAATAAAGTCAAATCAGGAGAACCATACGATTAGCATGAATGGCAAATCAACCGGATTGTATCTGCTTCGGATGGCAAACAGGGAAAATACCGTTACGATCAAATTAATTAAACAGTAAGTTTTTACAGTATTCCTATCAATCAATAGCCGCCCTGAAAAACCGAATTTGTTTTTCAGGGCGGCTATTGATGTATTGTTATAAAACGCTTGTGGTTCTATTTCAATCGCGCGGCTAGAACATTTCCCATTTAGTGCTTAGATTCAACCCCAGGAAACGGTTAGAACCAATTAATCAAAAAATAACAGGAAAAGATATTTCTCTCATGCTTCTTAAATGGGTCAAAATAGTGCTTCTAGTCTGTTTGGCGACGGCAACTTTAAGCTTCATGCTGCTTTATATGGATATTACCTCCGGAGCCTTTAGTTTAGGATTTAACTTCGCCCTGATGTTCTGGTTCACGATACTTGAATCTCAGCTCAGGCCGACTTTGCACTCACGATACTTTAACTCCTATCCTTTTGAAAAACAAGGGGCGTTGTACCGGATGCTGGGCATCGAGTGGTATCGGGCCATTTTAATCAAAAGTGGATGGGAAAAGATCAGACAACAGCAGACGCCCATTAAAAAAAGCCTTTCCGACTTTCAAGCATACGAGCGAGGAACCCGGGTGGCCGAAGTTGGGCATATCGTTGTGGCCGTAATCGTTTTGATAGTCAATGGCTACGTTCTATTTGCCTATTCAGCGCGAAACGCCATATGGCTATTGGTATTCAACATCTTGTTGAACGGTACACCCGTCCCAGGCTGCAACGTATGATTGAAAAATTTAAGAACGTGAGGCCCGCCATCAGTCAATAACAAGCAGGATTTACCGATACCAATAGTGTAAAAAGTAAGCTGGGCAACCTTTACGTATGCTTTGAAAGCAGTGATACGGGCACCTGCTTTCATCTCAGAAAAGGACCTCCCGGAACGCCCCAGCCCCATTTGGGCATTGGCTCTTCGGGGTTCATTTGCAGCTCGTTGCTGTGAGAGTTGATGACAGCAATCCGCGTGCCCCATTCGATGTAGGCTACGAAAGCGGAACGGAACTCCGGATCGTCGGGCAGATTGATTTCATCTGCTGTTTCCAAAAGCAGCGAAACCCAACGTTGACGATGCTGCTCGGTGAGGTGCCTGGCCAAATGCTTTTGAACCATTTTAAAATGGCTTCCCTCAGCAGTACTGTACCATTCGGGACCGCCGAGAACCTCCGCGATGAAATGCGCAACATGCTGCTGATGTTCGGGCGACATATGTTTGAAGACCGGTTCCAAGATCGGGTCTTTCAGTACTTTTTGATAGAACAAATCCGTCAGTCTTTCGAAAACCGGCATTCCACCGGCCCATTCGAATAGTGTGGGGATTGTAGATTTTTGATCCATGAAGGCTGATATCTAACGACTTTTCAGATGCACAAACTCCGGAAAATTGGAGTATTGTAAAGGTAACAAATGGAATGCCACCTTTCATACGAAAATTCCTGCTACGGTCTTTTGCATAGTGCAATGGTTTTTGTTGGCATAATAATTGCTGACTTTGGAAGTAGCAACAATTTCCAAGCCTGACGCGATGAGTGAAATCCGTCATTTAGTTTAACCTCCCTACTTGCACTAAACGCCTGGTTGCCTAATTAGGAAACAACTTCCGGACAAACCGCTCCTGCCGGACGTAGGCAATTTACCAGGTTCCACAATGATATCTTATAATGATTCTGACGGATCTTCCGTCGGGCACCTTACACTATTCCTCGCGGAAAGACAGCATGACCTGCTCGACAACTGGCGTACAGCCTGTGGGAATGATTTTTCGCTGAAAGGGGCCGAGAGCCTGAGCAGGGAACAATTTATCAACCAGGTTCCTGCAATGCTTAACGTGCTGGGGCAGCGCTTGAATGGCGAAGCAGATAGAGAGGATTTCAGGCTATTAACAGCCGGACATGGACTTCATCGGTGGCAGAAAGGATATGACCTTTCCGATTTATCGGCCGAAATGCACCACCTGAACCGTCTTTTGCTTGGAGAGCTTAGGGCGTTCTGGAAGCTCAACCCCTCTACGAATGCCAGTCTGGCATTCAGCTATGAACACCTCGCAGAGTTTAGTAACGAGATCAACACGGGCAGTATCACCCAGTATGCCGATCTGCAACGGCAGGCTGCTTTGAACCGGGCGGAAGCATTGCAGAAAACGCTAGCCGAATTAAATGAAATCGGGAAGCAGCGCAGTGATTTGTTGCGCAACTCCTTCCATGATCTCAGGGGAAGTTTCACAGCACTTCAGGGCGCAGCCTCGCTTTTAGAAATGGTGAATAACTCCGATCAGGAACGCAAGGAACTGTTGGAGATATTGCGCCGCAACCTGGTGAACTGCCGCACACTGGTTACGCAGCTGATGGATTTGGCCAGGCTCGAAGCAGGGCAGGAGGTGCTGCAAATCAAATGCATCGATGCCGCCCAAATGTTGACGGACCTGGTGTCGAGGTACCAGCCACTGGCCAATGATCGCGGCCTTATATTAAATTGCGAAGGCCCGGCTAGCTTACTGGTCGAGTCCGATCCCATTCACCTTCAGCGTATCGTACAAAATCTGGTACTGAATGCCTTGAAGCATACCGAATCAGGCTGGGTATCGGTGGGATGGACTTTGGAAAATGACAATTGTTGGACCATTAGTGTACAGGATTCCGGCCCTGGACTGCCAAATGCCATTCAGAGCGATCTTTTTGCACAGACGGATGATTCATCGCTTCACCCGATGGAAAACGTCAACATGACTGCGGACGACAGCTGTCATCAGGAAATGCTCCTTACTCCTTCCCCTCAAACAGCGTTTTCCCATAAAGGCGAAGGCATTGGCCTGTCCATTGTGAAAGGCTTATGCGAACTGCTGCGGGCAGGTCTTAGTATTGAAAGCAGGCGGGGAGAAGGCACAACTTTCAGGATAAAGCTTGCAACCTACTGGCAGAATTAACACGCAATTACCGCGTCCCAACCCACTTACGGGAAAGCAGACGCGGTGTGAAAGAAACCATCAGATAGCTCCATACCGGTATTTTGCCGGAATCGGGAACCTTGTTGAGCAACTCCATGCGCTGATTGGCTACTGCGAATGAAAACCCATAAATGATTTCCAGCGTCTTGACAGGCTTGTAGTTTAAGGACAAATCGCTCTCAAATCCCAGATAGGTCCCGCCGATTTCGCTGCCATCTCTGAGCAGCGGGTATTGCGAATAGAACAGGTGAGAGTCGCCTCGGAGAGAAAGTTTTTTGCCTGCCTGATAGAGGATAAACAAGTACGGATTGACAAGTCCTCGTTCATTCACATCCGCTGGGAATTTGGTAAAAAGATTCATGTTGCCCATGAATTTCCAGGCTACTCCGTAAAGCGGTACGAATGATGCGGATACTTCCTTACTCGTCGGACTGTTACTGCCACTCAGGATTTCCGCTCCCAGTCTGAATAATGTCCTGCCGGTGTTCACGCTGATTTCAGGTTGAATGTAGTAGGCGCGTATTGCCTTCGACGCCGCATTTTGCCCGTACTGGTAGTAGGCGCTGACAGTCGCGTAGAACCACCCGCTTGTGTAGTCCAGCCGCCCGCCATTCGTGATCCGCTCATAGTATTGTTTGTTACCACTCACCCTGCGAAATACGTCGATCGTATTAATCGTCGTCAGTAAAACCTGATTCGCGAACTTGTATTTCAGGTGGTGTACAAAAAGGTATTTGTAGGTATGTGAGGCGACAGGGGAGTAGGCGGGATCAAAATGCTGCGCATAGGGCCTGGTGAATACGATTGTCAGATCGGTCTCGAATTTCTTTTTGTACAGGAACCTGACCCCTTCATGCGTCCGGCTTTGCTGGCCCCAGGGCGCTGCGGAAAATATCCTGCCATTGTCCAGTGAAAGTGCTTGCCTGCCAATCCTTACAGAAAAATTGGGGGTAACTTTCGGTTCGGCATAGAGTTCGAAGAAGTTGACATTACCGACGCGGGAAAACTGCCCGGATTCGCCCCAGACGTGGATTTCTTGCGGCGATGCATGCAGCCTGAGCCGGTTGGATTGGTAAGTAATGCTAAGCCTGTTCCTTTGGGTGGTGTAAACCTCCGGCATAAGGGTATCAGCGGGAGTCCACATGAAATTGTCGCGGTATTCGGCTCGGGGCCTGATCTCAAAATCGACGGTCAGCTCACGGCGTAGCGAGTCCGACTGCGCGAAAAGGCCCTTTCCCACACAAATTTGAATAAGAATAGCAGTCAGGTAGCGTTTTTTCATGCTTCGAAAGGCCAAACGCAACAAATGAGTCAGTTTTTTCGCAAAATTAACTCATTTGATCTATTATTTAAGTAGATTAATGCGTTTGTTAGTCTATCGCAGAAGGATCGGCTTTCAGTGCATACAAGTGTCCAGCGGCGTCACCGAAATAAAGGGTGCCATTATCTAGTGTTGGCCCTGAGAGAATGGAACCCAGCGCAAGTATTTGCTTCTCGGCGTTGATATAGTTGTCCCCATACATATCAAAGTCCTTGCGGATATGGTCGGTCGCATCATAAACCTGCGAATAATTCCGTTTGCTTTGCTCGGTCTGAAATGTACTGTTGACCTTCCCCGTCCCGGGGTCTACAAAATAGATTTTCCCGTTGAAACATCCGAAAACCAGCGAGTTGCCGACAAATAGCGCAGTGGCATAAACACGCATATTTAATGGCAATATCCAGTTTGCCTGGCCTGTTTTCACATCCAGCGAATAGAATTGATGTGTGTCCGAGGTTCCGACAAAAATACTTTTCCGGTCGGACAAGGGAGTGGCGATAACCCAGCTGCCTTTTTCCTTCATTTTCCAGACTACCTCCCCGTTTTCTGCATTTAGTGTATAAATGAAGAAATCGCGGCTGCCAAAGATCACTCTTTCCTGATCCACGTAAGCAGCCCGTTGGATTTCACCTTTTGGAAATGAGGGGTCGCCGATTGTTTTGAATTTCCAAACCACCTTGCCGGTCCTGGCATCCAGTGTATAAAAATGACCGTCATAACTACCGATGAAAACCCTGCCGTTTTGCACCACCGGTGAGGCATGTACGACACCGCCAGTCTGGAAACGCCATACCATTTTTCCCGACTCGCTGTCGATCGCATACACTGAGCTGTCGCCGCTGCCCAGGTATACTATGCCTTCATTTACGACTGGTGAAGATAAATAGTAGTCCCAAAGGTCGTAGGTCAGTTCACCGCCGGTTTTGAAGGCCCATTGCAGCTTGCCTTTTTCTTTGTCAAGAGCGTAAACGCTCCCATCTGCGCTGTTAACAATGATTTTGTTCCCTGTAACAGCAGGCGTCGACCTGATCGGCCCCGCCGTTGCAAACTTCCAGATCTGCTTGCCTGTCTTTTTGTCTACGGCATACAGGTTTTTGTCGTCGCTTCCGAAATACACAGCCGACCCGGTCACGGCCGGCGCCCCGTGAATGCCGCCGCCGGTAGATAGCTGCCATCGAAGCTGCGCGCGGGTGGGAGTGGGCCAGGCCAGAAAAAATAAAAAGAGCAGAACGCGTTTGTTCATTTTGATAAGGGTTAGGAAAGCGCCCAATTTACTGCAAAACGACCGATGAATAGGCAGGGATTTTCAACTTCGAAGCAGTAATGCTGGTTTTGCCGGAAGAAACAAACAATAGTCCTTTGTTGCGTGCCCCGGCGGGCAGTTCGACGGTCTTTTCCGTGCCGCTTACATTGTGGATCACGAGCACGTCGCCGCTGGCATGCGGCCGGGTGAAGGCGAGAACGCCCTCCTGGGCAACGCCCGCGTGAAGAAGGTTGGCTGGTGCCACCTGCCCTAATGCCGGATGTTCATGACGGAGCCTGATAAGCCTCTTGTAATGGTGATACAGGGAGGTCGAGTCCTGCATTTGTGCTTCCAGGTTGCGGACGCTATCGTCGGTAGAGTAGAATGGTTTCATCCAGCGGGTGCGTTGCTGATCCTGTGCCTGTTTCCTCCATAAAAAAGGCTCGCGGATGTGTTCGTCGGGTTTGCTGCCGAGCATACCTATCTCTTCTCCATAATACAAATACGGTTCGCCCGGAAGCGTCAGGAGCAGACTGGCGGCGAGCTTCATCCGGTCGATATCACCATCAACGGTAGTTCCAATGCGGACATGGTCGTGGTTGTTGTTGAAAATCGCATCTATAAAGTTAGGGTTCACTGCTTCATAGGCCTGATAGGTCTGCTGCAATTGCCCGATCAGGTCGCTTGCTAACCCCGTTTTGAGCATCTGATGCGTTGCCAGGGCGGCGTCGACATTGAAATTGGCTGGCAACCCCTTGAAATACGGTGCCACCTTATCCGGTGTCGACCATACTTCGCCGACCAGATAGGCATCCGGTTTCATGCGCAGGATCTTTTCTCTGAACTCGATCCAGAATGCATGGCTTTTCTCTGCTTCCCAGTCGGGGTAAATGTGCTTGGCCGCATCGAGCCTGAACCCATCCACACCCACTTCTTTGAGCCAGAAATCGGCTACGGAATAGATTTCCTCACGCACTTTAGGGTTGTCGAAATTCAAATCCGGCATACCGCTCCAAAAGAGCCCATAATACTTTTCGGCGCCTCCTTCTTTTAATGCATGCCAGGGGTTTACCTCCCAGGAATCCCCCGATTTCTCGCGGGTGGCAATGCCGAGGGAGTCGATGGTCTTTTGATCCAGCCAGACATAGTAATCGCGGTAAGGATTCTGTTTTCCGCTTCGGGCCTGTTGGAACCACGGATGCCGATCGCTGGTATGGTTTACCACCAGGTCCTTGATAATGCGGATCTTCCGCTTGTGGGCCTCCGATAGCAGCCTTTTGAAATCATCCATCGTACCAAACTCCGGATCGATCTGCCGGTAATCCATCACATCGTATTTATGATAGGTCGGCGATTTGCAGAGAGGCGTCAGCCAGAGGGCGTCCACACCCAGTTCTTTCAGATAATCCAGTTTTGAGGTGATCCCATTGATATCGCCGATACCGTCCCCGTTTGAATCGGCAAACGAGCGGACGAATATCTCATAGCAGACAGCGGGCGGATTGCCGGTTTGTGCCTGGGTGGCGGCCGCTGTCAGAAGCGACAAGACGGAAAGGCAGCTCCCTTTTATTTTAGTGAAATCCATGAAATAATGAGAAGCTACTTTTTAGTGACAGAATACGAATAGTTGCCTGCATTGCTCAGATTGAGGGTGATCTGGTAGGTCCCGGCGGCCTCGATGCGGATATTTCCATTGTCGAGCGTGTCGGGTATGCCGTCGGCATTGCCGTCACCGAACGCCAAGGTCCAGTCGTCATTTGCCCGGAACTTGATCTCTCCCGCCGTCAGGGCCAGTTCAGTCTTCCAAACCCCGTCTTTTGGATCGAAAGCAAGGTCCTGATCTTTATCCCAACCTCCTTTCGTAGCCGAGCCCAGAACGCCCCAGGCGGTCTTTAACGACGACCAGGTGCTTTTGTTCAAATCTACTTTGAGCAGGTAATAACCCGAACCTTTCTGGACAAGATTGCCGGTAGTTCCCAGTTTGCCGGGGCCGCCACTGCCATAATCGCCCTCATTCCAGTTGGGCGCATTGGTAAATTTGAATTCGGTGCTCTCTTCCGGGAAATACACATAACCCTCGAAGGTTTTGTCATCCTTCACAGAAACCAGCCTAGGTGCTTTCTCGGGAGCCCAGCCCTGATGACTGCCAGGGACATAGATCGCCGGATAAACTATTACGACAAAATAAGGTGTCACGGACAGATTCTTAGTTTCTGAAATGGCATCCATCCGCTTGGCGTCCGCGCCGAGGGACGATACCACACGCGCTTCTATATCTGCCTTTTGGCCGGCAACGAGTTTAAGCTTGTTAATCATCAGGCCGTTAATCTCCGAGGTGGTCAAGGCCCGTTTCAGGGAATTTCCCGCATCGATTTCAACCGGTTTCTGGAAATTGCTTCCCTTTTTATCAAACTGAATGGTATAACGGATCACGCTGGCAAAGCCGTAATCCACAGGCGTCCACGAAAGGACAACGGCTTCTTTGGCAGAATGCTCGCTGCTCAATGCGAGAACGGAGTTGTTTACCGACAACACAGGGACAGAGCCGGTGGTGGCGATGGCCTTGATTTCGTCTTTTTCGCAGGAGAAGAGCGCTGTAAATGCGATCAGGGCGAGGAAACCGGATAGTATGCTATTTTTCTTCATGGGTTTTGATTCAGGTTAGGGTTTGCGATCAGGTCGGTAGCCGGGATGGGGAAGAGATTGAAGCTTTCGGAAACACCTCTGCCTTCTTTTACTCCGCCTTTCCATGGCCATAAATAGCTGCCGGAAGTGAGTAGTCCATACCGGACAAGGTCTGTCCGGCGATGTGCCTCCCAATACAGTTCGCGGCCTCGTTCGTCGAGGATATCGTTGAGGCTGATAGCCGTCGCATTACCGCTCGCATTACCGAATGCACGCTCCCGCACTTTGTTGAAATAGGAGAGTGCGGTCGACTCACTACCGCCCGTTCCGCCGCGTTTGACGGCCTCGGCATAGGTCAGGTACATTTCCGCGAGCCGGAACAGCGGGAAATCGACCGATGAAAACGAGTTGCCCGTGGAAGGCACGATGGCACCGGCGCGCGTGATGTTCCTGAATTTGGTGATCGCCAGGCCATCGGTGAATAAGGCAGGATCATCCATTTCGATCTTCTGGCCAAAAAACATCGCGCGTTTATCTTTGTTTCCGCTGTAATCGCCAAAGCGCAATGGCAGGTTTTTCGTAGCGCGGTTGCCTCCCCACCCGCCATTGGGAATGCCAAACGACGACGGGTTCATGGCCGCATTGATCCCCGCATTGATAATGAAGGTAGTACCGCCATTGTTCTGTGTCTTGATCCCGTCATAATTGATCGATAGCAGCACTTCCGGATTGTTCAGATCATTATCCCCAAGAAACAGATGTTTGTATTCGGGCATCAGCGAGTAACCCGATTGAATTACCTTATCCGAGTAGGTAATCGCCTCCCCGTATTTCGCCTGGCCTTTGCCCAGATAAACTTCCGCATTCAGGTAAAGCCGCGCCAATAGCGCCCATGAAGCGGCCTTGTCTACACGGCCATATTCATTTTTACGCGGTTCGGCCAAAACAGGTTCCGCAGCTTTCAATTCCGACTCAATGTAGGCAAATAAGTCAGCGCGCTTGATTTGGGGCGGAATATACTTGCCTATCGGATCCGCCTCGGTTACGAACGGAGGGTTTCCAAAAAGGTCTATCAGTACCCAATACTGGAAAGCCCTCAGAAACCGGGCCTCGGCCCGGTACCGACGGATCTCGTCAGCCTCCCCGCCTGCGATTCTCCGGCTGGCTAATTTTTCGTCCGACGACTCACGGATGAATTCATTGCAGACGGTCACGTGAAAAAGGCTCCTGTTATAAAGTGCGCTCAAAAGCACATTGCTGGCCGTCCAGTTAAGGTTGTGAAAATCAGGAATGCCGGGGTCGTTCCACACGCAAACCGCTTCGTCGGTAGTAAGCTCCTGGGCGTTCCAGAAAAGCCGCAAAAAGTCGGCCTGGCCCGGATCGATACCCGCCAGGTCGGAAGCGTTGATACCGTTGTTACCCGCCAGTGCGAAGCTGCCGTATACCTTGGCGAGTACCTGCTTGTAGTCGGCAGGTGTTTTGTAGGCAATTTCGGCGGTTATGGAATTGGTTGGTGAAAGATTCAGGTCATTCGTGCAGGACGATGCTCCGCCTGCAATGATGACGGACGCTATCAGCGTTTTGTATAAGATATTCATAACTAATGAGTTTTGAATTAAAATTCCAGATTAAGGCCCAGTACGAAAGTTCTCGGCCTTGGATATAAATTGTAGTCGATACCGCCATTGATTTCCGGATCGAGGCCCTTGTAGCGGGTTACGACAAACACGTTCTGGCAACTGGCGTTGATTTTCAGGTTCATGCGGTTGCCCAAAATCCTGCCTGCATTGTAGCCGATACCCACATTGTCCATTCTCAGGAAGGAAGCATTTTGGACGTAGTAATCCGACTGGTAGCGGTTGTTGAAAAAGTTGGTATTGTAAATGTCGGTCGTGCTGTTTCCCAGAATGTTGTTGGGATTCAGGATGTTCCGCCGCACGCCAAAGTTGGAGGCCACATTATTGTAATTGTAGTTGCCGATGTTGGCCCGCAAAATGGTACTCAGGCTCCATTTCTGATAGGTCAGCTGCGTATTGAAACCAAACATAACCTTTGGGAACGGCGATTTGTAACGGTACTGGTCTTTCTGGTCAATGGCCCCGTCGCCGTTCAGATCGGCGTAAACGCCTTCCAGTGGTTTGCCCTCCTGATCGTATACCTGTTTGAAAACAAAATAAGAGAACGTGTTGTAGTTTACCGACTGGATCTGAATGCTCTGGCCGGTGCCTCCCGTGATTCCGCCCGCGAGATTTCCTGCGAATTCGGGGTCGTTGACGGCGGTGAGGTTAGTGATCTTGTTATTATTGTAGGTAACATTGAACCCGATATTCCAGGTTAGCTGGTCTTTGACAATGGGCGAGCCATTTACGGAGAATTCCACCCCCTTGTTTTCAATATTACCGACGTTGGTCAGGATTTGGTTGCTGAAATTCGAGCCAATCGGAACCGGAACGGTATTGAGCAGATTCTTCGTCTTCTTGTAATAAACATCCACGCTCCCCGAAAGCCGGTTGTTGAAAAAGCCGAAATCCAAACCGGCATTGGCCGTAGCCGTCTGTTCCCATTTGATGTTCTGATCGTAGGCAGCCGGGGCGGTCATGTTGTAAAAAGTGTTTCCGAACTGGTACTGGGACGCGTTGGAACTTACGGAGTAGATGCCCAGGTAAGAATAGTTGGCGATGCCATCCTGATTGCCCGTGACACCGTAGCTCAAACGAAGTTTCAGGTCGCTGAGCGCCTTGAAAGATTTGGTGAATTCCTCCTGGTTGAGCCTCCAAGTTAGCGCCACGGACGGGAATACCCCCCAGCGGTTTTCAGGTGAAAAGCGCGAAGAACCGTCCGTGCGTATCGAGCCAGCCAGAATGTACTTATCGTTGTAGGTGTAGATAAGCCGGCCATAGTACGAAATCAGCGTGTTTTCAGGAATATCGTAATCGAATTTTGGTTGAGAGCCTTCGATGATCTGCCCGTCGGCGCTGAAATTCGGGTAGAAGTAATTTTTGGTCGCGTTGTTGTAATAACCATAGCCCGCTGTCGCGCTCACGGAGCTTTTAATGCTGCTGATATCTTTCGCATAGGCCAGGTAAAACTCGGCCACCTTATTGTCGACCTTTTGTAAATAGCGGTTATTCTGTCCCCTGGTAGTGAAGTTTTGTGCGGCATATTCGGGGACAAATGTTGTCCCATGTCCTTTCGAAATGTCGTAACCCAGGTTAAGGTTCGCATGAAGATCGGGCAGGAAATGAAGTTTGTAGTCAAACTGCGCATTGCCGAAGCTGCGGGTAACGGTGCCGTTATTGTCTTGCTGGCGGATCAGCGCCACCGGGTTCCTTGGCGCATTGGGATTGAGGGTGATCTTTCCCGCATCGTCTTTGGTGACCCATTCGAAGTAGCCGCCAAAAGGACTCGACTCATCCATGATTGCCTGGGTAGGGTCAAACTGGACCGCGTTGATAATGGCCCCCTGGTTAGCGAAATGCGATCTGGTTTGCGCGCCTTTCAGGTTCAGGTCGATTCTGAGATGCTTGTTAAAGAGCCTCGGACTTACATTGATCGAAGCCGAAGGACGCTGCAACTTGTCGGTGATCAATATCCCGTTTTGTAGCAGGTAGCCCAGCGAGATTCTGTAAGGCGTATTTTTTAAAGCCCCCGAAACGCTCAGATTGTTGTCAGTACTCACCCCGGTACGATAGATTTCCTCCTGCCAATCGGTTTTTGAAGAACCCAGCAATGCTTTTTGTTCGTCCGTTCCATTCGTTTCGACGTAAGCCCTGAATTCATCGGCATTGAGCGCCTCCACCTTTTTGATGATTTTGGAAACGGCCGCCTGCGTACTGAAATGGATCACAGGGGTGCCGCTCTGTCCTTTTTTGGTGGTGATAAGGATAACGCCATTGGATGCCCGCGACCCGTAAATGGCTGTCGCGGATGCATCTTTCAGTACGGTGAAAGTTTCGATGTCATTTGGATTGATCAGGCTCAGCGGGTTAGGCGCACCGCTTAGGCTGCTGCCGCTGAGGGGTACGCCGTCGACGACGATCAGCGGATCGTTGCTCGCATTCAACGACGCGCCGCCCCGGATGCGGATGGTACTGCCAGAACCCGGCTGTCCGTTGTTCGAAGTGATAGAAACCCCTGCTACTTTGCCAACGATCAGTTGTTCGGGACTTTGAATATTCCCTTTTTGGAAATCCTTCGCAGAAATACTCGTGATGGAGCCTGTCAGCTCTTGCTTTTTCTGGGTACCGTAGCCGATGACCACCACCTCGGATAATTCCTTGGAGTTGTCGGCCAGCGCGACGTCGATCACCGACTCGTTTCCGAGATCCACCTCCCGCGTGAGCTTTCCCACGAAGCTAAAAACAAGCCTGGCCCCGGCCGGAACGCCGGATAGCGAATACCTTCCTTTTTCATCGGTTTGGGTACCTAATGCGCTGTTCTTGACAATGACGGTCACGCCGGGTAGAACTGAGCCGTCGTGCTCGTCGGTAACTTCTCCGGTGACGGTACTTTGGGCCCTTAATGCAAAATTCCCGAGAAGTAGCAAAAGGGCAAAACAGACTGTTTTCTGGTAAAGCTGTTTCATCATAAAGGGATAAAATGTGAGCGATTGCTTTTTAATACCTGATAGGTCTAACCGGCTAAATCCAATTATTTATCAAAATATTTCTGGCAAAACTACCTGCTTTCAGAGCCCTTGTCGTCCCACTTCACTGATCCGGCGTTTTTTTAAGTATTAGGGGTACTGTGTTGCATAATTATTTAGAATACAGCAGTTTATGAATAGTAAAATAGCGCCACTTTATAAAATGGCACTTATTTTCCTGATAATTTAAAATGAAAAAGGTCAATTATTCCTCCGGACGGCTAGCGTTGTAGTAGTCGCGGGGCGTCTGTCCGGTGATTTTTTTGAAGGACCGGTTGAATGCGGTTTTAGAATTAAAACCTACTTCGTAAGCAATGCTCAACAGGGTGTAGTTCTTGAACCTGGGGTTGTCGACCCGCTTCTTGAAATCGTCTATCCGGTAGGAGTTAATGAAGTCGAAGAAGTTCTTTTCGAACCCGTCGTTGATCACTCTTGACAGGATATGCTGAGATATTTTCAGCTTGCCTGCCAATTCGCTGAGGCTAAGTTTGGGGTTGGTGTAGGGCTTGTCTTTCGCCATGAATTCCTCCACTTGCCGTTTCAGCCCGGCAATGTCCTCTATTTGTTCGACCTTCCTGCTCCCCGAGCCTTCCGGGACCTCCTCGTCCGCCGCATTCGTTGCCGCCTCGAAAAGCGACTGGGGTTGAGAAGATAATTTGAAGATTTCCGGCTGGTGAATCGCGAAATAGCCTACAAAATAAGTAATCGTTGAAAAAGCCAGCCAGATGGCGTCCACGCTGCCCTCGACGATCTGGGTGACATTAAACCCAAACCAGTAACCCAGCCCGAGCATCACAAAAAGGAAGTACCATAACCCCAGGCAAAGCCCCTGGATGAACATGACGGTATTCAGGTAATGCAGGTTTTGTTCGTAAGAAAAATGACTTTGGTACTGCTCCCTGTAAAACCGGAAAGTTTTGCGGAAAAGGAACCAGAAATAGGTATTCCAGCCCAAAGCAAGCAAGCCTGTGCCGAGAAACACCCCGAAAAGTTTAGCGTCGCGGACAAGGAATTGCAGATGCAGCTCCCTATCGCTGATCAAAAAGAACGGCAAATAAACAAAGCATTGGAGCAATACCGGCAAAAAGAGGGCGAATTGCCTCACCGGCTTTTCAGAATGGTTGAAAAGCAGCTTTTGCAAGTAAATATAAAAGGCCGGCATGTACAGAAAGAGAATGAAATCCGGCAGGAGCAATATTTTACCAAAAGCCTGCGAAGCTTCGCGATAGCCTCCTATTGTCCGCAGCAGGATCATCAGCGAGGCTACGGCGATGGTAATTACCAGCCACCGGTTCGCCGCACGGTTATAGTTTTGCATCGAAGGGATCGCGATGATCAGCAGAATGCCCTGAAAGACGGCAAAAAGCAGTAACAGATCGTAAAGCGAATAGAAATGGAAAGAAGCAGAAAGGTCCTCCCAACCGTCTATTTCCACATTGATGGACGTATGATCGACTTTTGAATCGCGGTAGATTGTCCGGTTGGGGAGTGCTTTGCCGCTTTGCCGGCCCTCTATCGACTCCCAGCTACCCCGCGTGAACTTGTATTCAACCGGGTCTTTGTCGGTGTAAATGGTGGTCCTGTATGTGCCATCGACGTTCTTATAGACTTTGTAAAGCGGGTTGGCCGGTTCCCAGTTATTAAAATTACCGGAAATGAAAATCTGTGCGTCGTGAGGCGTGTTTTTGGGGAGACTATTGATAATGAATGTATAAACTATTTTTTTCTCCCACCCGCGTATATGAATGCGTACGAGATGCCTGTCTGCCTCCTTTGACGCGTCATAAATCCGGTCCGAAACAGGCTTTCCGGCCGAATCGCCCTCCACCATCGTCCAGTTTCCCTGCGTGATTTTGTACCCGAACTTCGGAGGAACTTTGGCGATATCGAGATAGTATTTGCCCGTCGGGTCCGTCTTGAACTTGTAATTGGGGTCACCGGGACTCCAGTTGTTCAGGTCCGAGGCCAGAAAAAGCGAGGAGCCAGGAGAGATAAGCGCCGGAGCCTCTGTAATTTCGATCCTCAGTTGGGCAAAAACAGCACTGGAAACCAACGCCAGGGCAATGGTTAATAAAATCCTATACATTCGTGAATGATTTCAGTACCGCAATATACGTCCCAGGCGTTTATGCGCGGGCCTATTTCTCCACACTTTCCCTATATCGCTTCACAAAGTCGGAAGGAGTGATCCCTTCCAGTTTTTTAAATACCTGATTAAAGGTGGCCTTCGAATTGAAGCCGCATTCGAGGGCGACTCCCAGAATGGACAAGTGATCGTTGGAAGGGTCCAGTACCTGCTTCTTGAATTCTTGCAGCCGGTACTGGTTGATGAACTCGAAAAAGTTGACACCAAATACCGTGTTGATCACCTGCGACAATTGATGTCGCGGGATGTTGAGCTGTGCGGCCAGGTCGCTGAGGGTCAGGTTATTATTCAGGTAGGGCTTTTGGGAATGCATCAACGCTTTGAGACGCTCCGCAATGTCGTCGCTAACCTGTCCGGTAAGACTGCTTTTGGCATATTTGGCAGCCGGTTCGGCCTGATCCGCCGGCAGTTGTCCGGCAGCAGCTTCGATCACGGGAGCGAGCGAGGTTTTTTCATTGAGGAGCTTGAATGCAATCCAGTACACGAGCATGACGACCAGTAAAAAATGGGACGGATAAATGCCGCTCAGGTAAGCCAGCCGGTACTTATGGGCGTAGAAGGTGACTACCGAAAAAAGCATGATCGAAAATACGATCCACAGGAATTCTTTCAGCCAGAGGATATCGATGAGCTCGCTGTTTGAAAAATACTCCGAGCGTTTCCTGATGTTGCGGTAAAACGCCGCCAATGCATAGGCAGTAAAACCTACGTGCATGAAATTGGTAAGGGTGTTCATCCAGCCAAAATCCGCCTGCGCTACAAGCCGGGCGTCGGCTAAATATGCTGTCTTTTCGACCGTGGGCAGCGCGAAGTAGGGTGTTAAAATGACCAGGTATATCAAAAAAGGAACGAGCGAAAGCAGCTGGCGGCGGTGCAGGCGGAAGTCCGGATCGGTAATACTTTGAGTAAGCAGCCAAATGAGCGGGCCATACAAAAGCGGCAGCAGCCAGGACAGCCTGCTGAAATGCGGGTAAGTTGTAAAAAGGCCCCGGACGTCCAGGCAGATCAGGAAAAGATGGAACATGACCACCAGGATCAGCATTGCCAGGATTCGGTTGGGCAACTGATTGGCCGTTTTCCGAAGTAATAGAAAAGCGAGGAAGCCGCCCTGGATGATCCCTGAAAGAAGGAGTGCTGTAATCAAGATTGCCGGGAGAATGTGCTAAAAGTGTACATTGAAGAGGTCTGAACTTGTCGGGAAAGACGACCCCTGCTTTGTTTCGACCCAAATTTGCGTAAAATTTTGAAAAATGAAACGCCGTATACTACTTACATTCCTCCTGCAACTTGTTACCTGCTTTGCAACCGGGGCACAATCCCTGCCCGGGAAAAAGATTTCTTCCGCCGCATTGCTCACAGACCTCGCCATGATCCGCTCGGCCGTGGTAGCCCTTCATCCGGGCCTCGGCCGCTTTGAGCTGCGTGAACGTTTTCTGCATTCGCTCGATTCCGTCAAAACCGTCGTCGCCGGTGCCGATTCTACAACTTTCGTGTCGTTTTTTAGGATGGTGAATCCCGTGCTGGCCCGACTTCGCTGCGGGCACACCAAATTCTTTGCGCCTATGAAAGAATTCCCGTTCTATTTTTTTACGGACAAACTGATACCAATGATTGTGCGTTTCGATAATTCCGACAGGTTGCTGGTGACGCATTCCAGCTATCCGCAGGCCCTCGGCAAGTACGTAATGCACATCAACGGGCAATCTATCGAATCGGTTTTACGTGCGTTACGCCCTCATATGATGGTCGACGGCTTCGTGCAATCATCTGCCGATGCACAGATCCAGCAGTATTTCAGCGCCTGGTATGCCGATTTTATCCAGGGCAGTACCGGGTCATTCTCAGTGGGCCTGACGGACGGCACCGAAACCAGTACGGTTATTGAAATGATGGGCATTAATCTCGGTGCGTGGCAGGCACTTAATCGGAAGAACTCCTACTTAACCGGCTTCAATCAGCTCGACTTTCCATCGGATACGGTGGCCCGTCTCCGGATCGCGAACTTCTATTCAAGCGAAGGCGACAAGCATTTCAGGCACTTTCTGGATTCGGTATTTACCGAGATCGGCAGTCGGCCGGTACGTCAGCTGATTATTGATGTGAGGGGCAATGAAGGCGGTAACGATGCCCTCGGGAAGCATCTTTATGCCCACATCGCAACGAAGGATTTCCGGTATTACGACCGCATCGAAGTGAAAGTAAAACGCAAAAAAGATGTTCCGGATCGCGGGCATGTGTACCTGCCGCGGTTTCTTGGTCTGGCCAGGCTGGTTATCAAAAAAGACTCCCAGGGTAGGCTGGTGTTCAAAAAACACCAGAACTTTGGCACACATCACCCACGCCGCGGCGCTTACACGGGAAAGGTCGTGTTCCTGATGGACGGCCTGAGCTATTCGGTAACATCGGAATTTCTGGCCGTGGCACGCGACGAGAACCGGGGCGTGTTCATGGGCGAGGAATCCGGAGGGACCTACCAGGGCGACAACAGCGGAACGTTCGCTATATATAAATTGCCCTCTACCGGGCTTGATTTGGGCATCCCGCTCGGCGGATACTACTCGGCCGTGAAGCCCGAGCCGACGCCCGGGCGCGGGATATTGCCCGACGTTACCATTAAGCCGTCACGGGAAGACCTGCTCACCGGCACCGACCCAGCCAATGCGTTTCTTGTCAGGTAAAGTTGCCAATCGGCATTAAGAGCAGGCATGCCTATTCCGTGCGCAAGCTCTTTACAGGGTCTAGCAAGGCGGTGCGAACAGCCTGGTAACTCACTGTAATGAGCGTGATTGCGAGCGTTCCCAGGCTCGCAATCATGAAAATCCACCAGGAAATCTGGGTGTGATAGGCATATTTCTCCAACCAGCGATCCATCAGATACCATGCAATGGGTGTAGCTAGCAGGCAAGAAACCGCCACCAGAATGATAAAATCGCCCGAAAGCAACTGCCATAAGCTGGCAACCGACGCGCCGAGCACTTTGCGTATCCCTATTTCTTTCGTCCGCTGTTCCGCTATGAAAGAGGCCATTCCGAAAAGACCGAGGCAGCTGATGAAAATGGCCAAGCCTGTAAATATGGCTGCCAGCTTGCTGATCCGTTCTTCGGCTGCAAATTTCAAAGCATATTCCTGGTCCGCAAACTGAAAGCTAAACGGTGAGTCGGGACTGTACTTTTTGAAAGTAGCTTCAATGTTTTTCAATGCCGAACTCGCGTTAGCTCCCGGGTTGAGCCTCGCCGTCACAAACCGGCCGCCTTTGGGATGAATGAAAAATATCGACTTTTTGACGGGGTCGTAAGGTGATTCCATAAGCATGTCCCTGATCACGCCAATGATCCTGAAACGCCTTCCATCCCAGGTTACGGTTTCGCCGATCGCGTCGTTCAAATCGCGTTTTCCGAGGCCCATAAATTTCACTGCCGCTTCGTTGACGACAAACCCGGCGGAGTCCGAGGATAAGGTTCTGGTAAAATCGCGCCCGGCGATAAAGCTCCACCCGACTGTTTTTCCAAAACCATGTGAAATACCAATTGTCGCAAACTCGGAATGCAGGCCGGGATCTTTGCCTTTCCAGTCGAAGCCTACATTTGCCGAAAAAACCTCGGTAGGCGGGGAAGCCGACTCTGCTATCGAGGTTACGCTTCCTGTTTTGACGAGATCGTCCAGCACCGCATCGAAATGCCCATGGATGTCCTTGTTGTTTACCAGCATGGTCACGAGGCCTTGCCTAGTATAGCCGATAGGGCGGTTTTTCGCATGAAGAATTTGCCTGTAAACAACCACTGTCCCGATCATCAGCATGACTGAAACCGTAAATTGAACAACTACCAGAATTTTTCGCGGCAGGGTCGCCCGCATTCCCGAAGAGCTCCATTTGCCTTTTAGTGCCTTAATAGGTTGAAATGAAGATAGATAGAAAGCAGGGTAGGAGCCTGCCACGAAGCCAGTCAGAAGTGCGAAAGCGGCTGCACCCGCGAGAAAGATCGGGTCGTTCCAGGGAATTAGTATTTGCTTGTCGGCAATTTCATTGAAAGCCGGCAAAGCGAGGCGGGTCAATGCCAGCGAGAGGACGAAGGCAAACGATACAACCAGGAAAGATTCACTGAAAAACTGGCCCACCAATTGCCGCTGCAAGGAACCGATCGCCTTTCGGATTCCGACTTCCCTGGCACGTTTTCCCGAACGCGCCGTACTCAGGTTCATGAAATTGATACAAGCCAGCAGCAGCACAAATACGCCGATCGTGCCAAAAAGCCACACAAATTCAATACGACCTCCAACGTTTTTTCCGTTCTCCCACTCCGAATACAAGTGCCAGCGACGCATGGGATGCAGCAGGATTTGGGGCTTGAATTTCAACTCGTCTCCGCTGACTTTTCGGAGCTTGATGTCCCGGATTTTCTCGGAAACTGCATTTACATCACTGTTTTCTGATAGCTGCACCAGGATCTGAAAAGAACTGTTTTCCCATTCATTGTTTTCCAATGCCCCTTTCACCCATTCGGTAGAGGAAGCAAACAAGTCGAATGGCGCTATGAAAGCCAGGTCATGAAATTCGGAACTGTAAGGAATATCCTCGTAAACCCCTACCACCTTCACATCCAGGTTCTGATCGATCTTCAACATCTTGTCCACCGGGTTGGAATGTTTGAAAATTGCTTTGGCAGTCGATTCGGAGAGCAGTATTGTTGCGGGATCGCTTAGCCCCGACGCGCTTCCTTCGATTATTTTCAGAGATAGCATTTCTGCCGCGCCTGCCGACATGAAATTGCCCGGCTTTGTAAAACTGGTCCCGTCATAGGCCAGGGCGTGCCTTTGCACCCAGGAAGTAAACACTACCCGTTCGAAATCTGCTCCGAAGTTGGTTTTGAGCTCCTTGAACAACGGCGCGGGGACATTACCGCCCGTGTTAATTTCACCGTCGAGGGTTTGCTGCTGCATTACCCGCGCAATCCGTTCGTAGTTTTGATGGTATTTGTTGTAGGAAAATTCATCATAGATCCACAGGCCGATCAGCATGGCAACCGTCATCCCCACCGCAAGCCCTCCGATATTAACTACCGAGTAAGTCTTGTTCCCGGCAAGGTTACGCCAGGCTATCTTGAAATAATTGCGAAACATGATGATTCGAGTTGAATTGTTTACAAATGATCACCTGAATGAAGGAATAACAACACTTTCCATGTTCTTCCAGGTAATGCTATGGGAGCCGTTGTTGTCGGTGGGGTTGTGGTGGAATGTGAGCACCACCAGGTCGAGATCCGGAACGATATACAGCATTTGCCCTCCATAACCGGCCGCATATATGACCGGGAACGCGTTGACACCGGTCCTGGCCGTTCCGCGCCACCATTGGTAGCCGTAGCCAAAGTCCTTGTTCTCTTTGGTAATTGGCAGGACAAACGCCGTGCTTTCTTTGATCCAGTCTTTGGAAACAACCTGTTGGCCATTCCATTTTCCGCTGTCGAGCACCATCTGTCCGATTTTCAGCAGATCCCTTGGCCGGAGGAACAGCCCGCCGCCGGTGTGCACTTTACCGCCCAGGATAGTCCAGGCGAAATGATCTATGCCCAGGGACTTGAAAAGTGTTTCCCTGGCGTAGGTATCGGCCGGCTTTCCCGTGGCATTCAATAAAACACCGCCCAAAAGGATCGATAGGCCGCTATTGTATTCGAACCTGCTGCCCGGCTTGTCCACCGGGTCGGGTTTTTTGGATAAAACATATTTGTACAGATCGCTGCTCTGGTTCATCCGCACGGCGTCATTTTTGGGGTCGGAATACGGAATGTCCTCCGTCCAGTCCAGGGCTGCGGACATTGTCAGCGCATGCCGCAAAGTCGGCGATGAGGTGCTTTTTTCGGTAGAGTCGGCGTATTGTGGGAAATAGCTTTTCAATGGCTTGTCCAGATTTTTGATCAGGCCCTGGTCGTGCGCGATGCCGAACAGGAGTGATGTTACACTTTTGGTAGCCGACTGGATGCTGTGCAGCCGCTCCCGGCCGCCCAGGTAGAAGTATTCTTGGAGGACCAGCTCACCATGCTGGGCTACCAGAAAGGCGTCGAGGCCGTGGAATTTTCCTTGCAGAATTTGGTCGAACAGCTCATTCAATGGTTCCGAACCCACCACTGTTTTAGGCAACGGCCCTACCCGCCAGCCATCGCCGGTTGCCATTGGAGGCTGGTATTTCCAGCTTTTCACGGGCTGGCCGTCTTTGCCGGTCCGGGCAGGTACCTGGGCCGACCAATGCGAAAATTTGGTAAATGTCAAATTTTCAGGCTTTTGTCCAGGGAGGCTCAGCACACCTTTGATCGTCTTTTTGTCACCGGAAAGCGCACCTTTAAATGCCGCCCCGCCGCCGAGGTTCAGCTCGACCTTCGAATCCCGCACGATGACAGCTTGCAGCTCGCTGGCCGCCATCAGTTCCGGTATCTCGAACCGCCCGCTCCATTTGCCCGTGATTTCCTGACTCAGCTGGATGTCCAGCGCGCTTCGAAATCCGGGGATTGTCTCCAATTCGGTGTGCCATATGCCAACGAGCTCGTGCCCACCGGGCAAACATGCGGTGGTAAGCAACAGAACCCAAATGAATTTGGCGTATTGGCGGATTGATTTCAAGTGGCTGAGACGGTCGGATAACGTGCAAAATGTAACCAATTAATACAAAGAAATAAAATAATGTTTGTCTTCAATACCCCCTCCCGGTCGCCGTATATGTGTCCGTCGCGATTATTCGACAGTCGTATAGTTTTAATGAGTACGTCATAATATGGGGCATCGAATATCTTCGATGCGTTAAACAGCCAACAGAAAAGCTAACCAGACGTTATATGATACAGATCTTTCCTAAAACCAAATATGCCCTCCCCGGCCGCCTCTTTCGGTTTGTCTTGATTTTCCTCGCATTGTTTGATAACACACCCTTACGTGCCCAGATTGCCCCATCCGATTTCGTTTTCGTTTGCAAGACGAGTGATCTACTCGGGTTTGAAAAGGGGATAATAATCGATGCACAAGGTGACTATACTATTTACTATGAGAGCATTCCTGCCGGCATTTCCGGATCAATTCCTGGCGTTCATACAGACTATACCGGACTGCAGATGCCAGCTCCGGGTACTTATCGTCTTGCTATCAGGCCCGTTGGCGCTACACCCTTCCATAGGATTCTTTCTAATAGTTCTTTTCAAGACGTGTTAGCCATAGAACAATGGGGCACAGCAGTATGGTCAACTTTTGAAAGAGCGTTCATCAACTACACGACGTTATCCGCCATTTCCGCGACAGACGCGCCCGTGTTGACCAACGTTACGAATATGTCTGCCATGTTTGCAGGCTGTACCGGTCTTGTCAGCGCACCCAATATCAATAACTGGGATGTAAGCCATGTAACCAACATGAGGGAAATGTTCTACAATGCCCGGGCGTTTAACGAGCCGCTCGGTAATTGGGACGTCAGTAATGTAACTGATATGTTCTCCCTTTTTTTTGCCGCAACAGTTTTCAATCAGCCACTCAATAGCTGGGATGTAAGTAATGTGGCCAATTTCGGCGGGATGTTTTATTATGCCAGTTCGTTTGATCAACCGCTCGACAGCTGGAGTGTGAGCACGGCTACTGATATGAACAGCATGTTTACATTCGCATCGGCGTTCAACCAACCCCTTAACGGCTGGGATGTAAGTAACGTAACCACAACCCAATATATGTTCTACGGCGCGCCGGCCTTTAATCAATCCCTTGATGCCTGGGATATGAGCAAGGTGACCGCAGCCCATTATATGTTCAATGGCGCGGCCGCATTTAACCAAAATTTAGGTAAATGGGCATTGAACAGCGCAGTAAACATCGACCATATGTTTACCGGCAGCGGTATCGATTGCGCGCATTACAGCAGTACCCTTATCGGCTGGGGAACCAATGCGGCAACCCCTGCCGGCCTGACGTTAACGGCAACTGGTTTAACCTATGGGTCAGATGCATCTGCGGCAAGGGAGTCCCTCGTTACCAGTAAGAACTGGACTATCTCCGGCGACAATTTCGACGTAACCTGCGTCAGTTTGCCTGTCACACTGGTTTCTTTCGATGCAAGCAGGCTGGAATCGTCGTCGGTGCTCACGTGGGCAACGACCGAAGAAACCAACAGCGACCGCTTTGAAATTCAGCGTAGCGGCGACGGTCAGGGCTGGCGCCAGATCGGAGTGCAGGCTTCAAGCGGAGAAAGCACAGTGCTTAGAACTTATATTTTTGAAGATAGGGCACCGGGGAGGGGCCTGAACTATTACCGGTTGAAAATGGTCGACCGCGCGGTAGAGGGCAGGGACGGCTCGTTTGCATACAGCCGTATCCAGCGCGTCGATTTTGGCGATACTTTTCAAGTGCGCATCTATCCTAACCCAGCCAGCGGCAGGCTATTTCTTGACAATTACGCGGCCGTCGAATCTGTTGTTTTGTACAATGTGGCGGGGTTTAAATTGCTGGAAAGCAAAAAGATGACTGCGCAAGGGATTGACATCGGTACGGCAGAACCCGGGCTCCACACTATCAAGCTGGTTTTCGCGGACGGTTCAACAAAAATGAGCAAGGTGATCATCACGAAATAGCGGGTCCCCGGATCCAATGTGTACGCTATCCCCCTTGCATGTCCATCGGGTTGCGTGGAGGCGAAAGCCATTGCGCACAACCCGATGGATTTTCTTTGTATATTTTCAATATTTTTTGCAATTAAATAAAGCGTGTTTGATTGAAATCCTTTTCTTTGTCAAAAAACTTCACATCATTTATCCAACGGAGATCGACCGGGATGTCTACTTTTACGAGAGCTGAATCAGATTTGAGTGCTGAACTGCATATCTGGCATCGTTTCAGGCAAGGGGATATGCAGGCTTTTCAGTCGCTGTACCAACGCCATGTTAAGAGTCTGACCAGCTACGGCCACCGGCTTACGCCCGACAGGCAGTTGCTCGAAGATGCAATACACGACCTTTTCATCGACCTTTGGCGTAGAAAAGAGCATCTCAACGATGCGGACAACATCCGGTTTTACCTCTTCCGCGCATTGCGTAACCGGCTTTCACGCAATGGGAGAAACAATATTTTTGAGCAAGCCGAAGATATCGACGGGTTCCTGGATTATCTGGTGGCGCTTTCCAGTGAGCAACAGCACATCGATTCTGAGGGCGCGGATGTTCGTACGCAACGCGTGCGCCACGCGGTCGGGAGCCTTTCCGACCGGCAAAAAGAGGTCATTAACCTGCGTTTTTACCACGGAATGAGCCTCGACGAAATATCGGAGCTGATGGGTTTGTCCAAGCAAGGCGTAAGCAACCTGCTCTATAAAGCCTATGCTGTGCTGCGCACAAGGCTCGGCGAATTGACCATCCTCTCGCTGCTGGTGCCCATGGGCGAAATGCAAGCATGGATCGTGTAAATGATTTTGAGAAAAATGCTGGAAGATAGGTTAGTTTTCAACCATTGTTGCACCTGTTAATTGTGCGCGTACCATTTATCCCTGACCATGAATGATGAAAGTTTAAATATTGAGGATCTGTTAAGTAATGATTCTTTCATAACCTGGGTGCTGCAAGATGATGATGCATTGTTGTGGGAAGAATTTGTCCGCGCTAATCCCGACAAAAAAGAACTGCTGGAAAAGGCTTCGAAAATCGTGCTGGACCTGCACCGGGCCGAGCGGGAAGCGGTACCTTCTATAGATGAGCAGAAACTTTGGGCAAGGATTGAATCCACGGCAGAGAGCCGGGAGGAGCCGTTCGTGCCGGCAACTCCGGGGAAGAAACTTTTCAAAATGTTCCTGATCGCGGCTTGCGTGTTGCTCATCGCTGCATTTGGTGTTTTTCAAACCATGCGGACAGACCGGAAACGGGTTACCTACAAAGAACTGCTTACCCACGCAAAAGTGGAAAACCAGCTTGTTGAAAAGCAAAACCAGGGCAATGAGGCTATGGAAGTACGCCTGGAAGACGGAACCGTCATTACGTTAGGTAAAAATAGTAAACTGAGCTATCCCACACATTTCCAAAAACAGAAGCGCGAGGTTTTCCTTAGCGGAGAGGCATTTTTTAATGTGACCAAAGATCCTTTCCGTCCATTCCTGGTTTACGCCAACGAGACGGTGACGAAGGTGCTGGGAACGAGCTTCGAGATCAGGGCATTTGAGAACAGCAAGGATGTGACCGTGCATGTCAGGACCGGGCGGGTTTCGGTGTACAAGCAGAGCCGGATTCAGACGGGCGATCCGGAAACAACCGGGTTGGTATTGTTGCCTAATCAGAAAGGGACGTTTAACCGCGACAGTGAAATGCTGGTCAAAAACCTGGTGGAAGAACCATTGCCGATCGCTCCGATTGCTGAGACGAAAAAGATCCGGTTCGATGAGGTGCCGGCAACCGAAGTTTTTGCTGAAATGGAGAAGGTATATGGCGTGCAGATCCTCTGCGACCATGAGCTATTATCCAAATGCATTATCTCGACCTCTATCCGTAACGAATCGCTGTACGATAACCTGGATGTGATCTGCCGCACGATAGGCGGTACCTACAAGGAAATCGACGCGCAGATTGTGATCGATGCAAAAGGTTGTTTCTGATGGCGGAAAGGTCCCGGTTTCCGCTCAGGTAGTGGATTTCTTCGATAATTGATAAAAAAACAAAAAATAATTTCGTTACAAGGGTTAGTTTTTTCCAGAGCCTGTACCTGTATAAATAGAGCGGCCGGACGTTTCCGGCGCTACCCATTGCAAAACATGTTTTCGTTGCCCATACCGGTCATCCGGCACCGGATAGCTATGTCTTTTTTTCGCAATGGCCTCATTGCGAACGCCACCTAACCTAATCCAACTATGGAAAACAGATTGTCTACCTGAGGAGAAATGCGCCATTGACGACGGTTTGCCGTACCCGGCGGACCCGGATGTTTATTCAAAAATGAAAACCAAAACAGGTATGGGCGTTTTTACGAGTGAAAAAAAAGTTTTTCAATTCCTTTGCATGATGATGAAACAACTCTTCATTGCCATGTTCGCAGCCGGGCTAAGCTATGCGTCTCCAACGTATTCGCAGGAGCTGCTCAAACAACGTATATCTATAAGCGTTAAGAATGCTTCACTGAAAACCGTCCTGAAAAATATCGAACAACAGGGCGATCTTTCCTTCTCCTATCAAAAGCAGGTGATCGCCACCGAGGAGAAGATCAGCCTGGAAGCGAAGAACGAATTGCTGGAAGATCTTCTGAAACGGGTGCTTTCACCGAGAAACATCATTTACCAGGTCGTGAAGAGCAATCAGATCATCCTTTCCAGGACGCCGGATGAAGGAAAAGGGCCAACCGGGATGCTGCCTGTTAATGTGGGCGAGCCGCTCATGGAAAAGCAAATAGCCGGAAAGATTACCGATGAAAAAGGGGAAGGACTGCCCGGGGTAAGCGTCGTATTGAAAGGGACGCAAAAAGGAACGACCTCGGAGGCCGACGGCACTTACCGCCTCGCCATTCCGGACAACGATGCGGTCCTGATCTTCTCTTTCGTGGGTTACATTTCCGACGAGCGGCAGGTAGGGGCACAATCGATTATGAATGTGGTACTTAAAGTCGATAACAAGGCGCTGGAAGAAGTGGTGGTGACGGCTTACGGACAGAAACAGCGCAAGGAAGCGGTGGTGGGCGCGGTGACGACGATCCGTCCGGGCGAACTGAAAATCCCTGCGAGTAACCTCACGACAGCCATCGCGGGCCGTCTCTCCGGAGTGATCGGCTACCAGCGGAGCGGCGAACCGGGTGTCGACAATGCGACGTTTTTTATCCGCGGGATTACTACATTCGGATACAACAATTCACCGCTGATACTGGTCGACAACGTAGAACTAACCGTAACGGACCTGGCCAGGCTGCAACCCGACGATATTGAAAGCTTTTCGATCCTGAAAGACGCCAGTGCCACAGCCTTGTACGGGGCACGGGGTGCGAACGGGGTCGTGTATGTGACCACCAAGCAGGGGAAAGCGGGGAAGGCGAAGATCAACTTCCGGATCGAAAATTCGGTTTCCATGCCGACCCAGAATGTGGAACTGGCCGATCCGATCACTTACATGAAATTGTATAATGAGGCCCAGCTCACGCGCGACCCGCTCGCGGCGATCAAATATCCGCAAAACCAGATCGAAAATACCGGCAAGGGCAAGAACCCATACGTATATCCTTCGACCGACTGGCGCGATGTGCTTTTTAAAAAGTACACCCAGAACCGCCGCGCGAACCTTAGCGTATCGGGTGGGGGAGAAGTGGCCCAGTATTACGTGGCGACCTCATTCAGCAACGACAATGGTATGCTGAAAGTGGACAAGATGAATAATTTCAACAATAACGTCAAGCTCAACAGCTACTCCGTCCGCTCCAACGTCAATATCAACCTAAGCCCGCAAACACAGCTGATCGTGCGATTGTACGGGAATTTCGATGATTACAACGGCCCGATCGACGGAGGCTCGGGCATTTACCAGAAAGCGTTGAAAACCAGTCCCACATCCTATCCGGCCTACTATGCACCCGACAAAGCCAACGAGGCCACTGACCATATTCTCTTCGGGAACTTTGACCTCGGACAATACCTGAATCCTTACGCGGATATGGTGAAAGGGTATAAGCAATATTCAAGGTCCAAAATGCTGACGCAGCTGGAACTGACCCAAAAGCTCGATTTCATTACCAAAGGGTTTAGCGTGAGAGGTTTGGCAAATATCAATCGGTCGTCGTATTTCGATGTTACCAGGGCCTACAACCCCTATTTTTACAACGCCGGCTCGTACGACAAGCAAACGGACACCTACACGCTCAACTGGCTTAACCAGCAGACCAGCAATGAGTTCTTCAATGAGCCCGCCACGGAATACCTGAACTACAAACCCGGTGCGAAAAACCTGGAAAGCTTTCTTTACCTGCAAGGTACACTGGATTATTCAAGGGTTTTCCGCGAGGTACACGCACTGAATGCCACAGTGGTGACGACCTTGCAGCAGAGCCTGAAAGACAATTCGAGCGCGGGGCAAGTACAATCCCTGCAACAATCGCTACCGAGCAGGAACACGGGTGTTTCAGGGCGTTTGTCCTATTCGTTCGATAACCGGTATTTTGCGGAATTCAACTTCGGTTATAACGGCTCGGAGCGCTTTCACAGGAGCAAGCAGTTCGGCTTTTTCCCGACTATCGGCGGGGCCTGGGTGATATCGAACGAGGGTTTCTGGAAACCAATGGAACACTTCATCAACAAATTGAAAATACGCAGTTCGTACGGCCTAGTGGGTAACGATGCCATCGGAAGGCCCGATCAGCGTTTCTTTTTCCTTTCGGAGGTTGACCTGAACAATCAGAACAGGGGGGCGTCTTTCGGGTACAATTCAGGAATTACCCGTAATGGCGTGTCGATCAGCCGGTATGAAAACAAGGATATTACCTGGGAAACCTCCCATCAGACCAACCTCGGATTGGAATTCTCCATTCTTCAGAAACTGAATGTCATTGCCGAGATTTACAAACAGCGGCGTTCCAATATCCTCATGGAAAGGGCTTCTATCCCCAGCACAATGGGGCTATCGGTTATTCCGTCGGCCAATGTGGGAGAGGCGAAATCAAAAGGATTTGACCTTGCGGTGGATTTTAACCAGAATTTCAAAAACGGGGCGTGGCTTGTTGCAAGGGGAAACCTGACAATGGCCCGGACAGTGTTCTCTATTTTTGAAGAGCCGGACTATAAAGACCGTTATCTGTCAAGGATAGGGCAATCGATCAATCAGCCCAGAGGATTGATTGCCGAGCGGCTCTTTATCGATGAAAACGATGTAAAGAACTCGCCCCGCCAGAACTTCGGGGTGTATGGGGCCGGGGATATCAAATACCGGGATATTAACCGGGACGGGCAGATTACCAATGCGGATTTTGTGGCAATAGGCCACCCCGAAACACCTGAAATTACCTATGGGTTTGGCCTTTCGGCCGGGCGCGGACAATTTGATCTTTCGCTCTTTTTTCAAGGCCTGGGACGGGAATCGTTTTTTATCAATCCCGTCGCTTCCGCTCCCTTTATCAATTACAGCAGCGACAACAATGGGAACGCGCTTTTTCCGGCCAACCTCATCGGTGAAAATGCTTTGCTGAAAGCATTTGCGGACAGCCACTGGTCGGAAGAGAACCGTAACATTTATGCAATTTGGCCCAGAATGTCGACCGTAGAAAACCAAAACAATTCGCAGCGGAGCACCTGGTTCATGCGCGACGGGTCATTCATCCGCCTGAAAACGCTGGAAGCAGGATATACCGTCAAGGGGCGTTTTCTGGAAAAGCTGAAACTGACCAATTTTCGGATCTATTTCAACGGGACGAATTTGCTGACATTCAGCAAGTTCAAGCTGTGGGATCCCGAAATGGGAGGGAATGGCCTGGGTTACCCGGTCCAGAAGGTTTTCAATATCGGTTTGAATATGAATTTCTAAGCAACCTACTATGAAATTACTGTACAACAGTCTTTGCCTTGCCGCCTTGCTCGTGCTGACCACCGCGGGCTGCCGGAAATACCTTGATATTGTCCCGGATAACGTCGCGACGATCGATAATGCATTCAAAATGCGTGCAGATGCGGAAAAGTACCTCTACACCTGCTATAATAATCTTCCGCAATTCGGTAACGAAGGGGCCGATCCCGGTTTTATGACGGGCGACGAATTTGCGACCGTGTACCCGGTGCTGGGGAATATCAATGGTAACCTTTACCGGATTGCAAGAGGTGAGCAGAATATCGTTTCACCTATTGCCAACTATTGGGACAGCAAATATTTCCAGGCGCTACGCGAATGCAATATATTTCTGGAAAACGTCGACAAAGTCCGCGACCTCACCGATTTTGAGAAGAAACGATGGGTGGCAGAAGTGAAATTCCTGAAAGCCTATTACCATTATTACCTGGTACGGATGTACGGCCCGATTCCGATCATCAAAAAGAATCTTCCTATTTCGGCGTCGGTGGAGGAGGTGAAGGTAAAGCGGCAGCATGTCGATTCGGTTTTCAACTACACCGTGAGCCTGATCGACGAAGCCGCAGTGGATCTTCCGGTAATTTTACCCAATGAGTTTTCGGAACTCGGCCGGATTACCAAGCCTATTGCGCTGGCTATCAAGGCAGAGATACTCACCACGGCCGCTAGCCCGCTTTACAATGGTAACCAGAATTATGCCAATTTCAGGAACAAGGATAATGAGCCGCTGTTCAGCAACACCGCCAGCCCCGAAAAATGGCAGCGGGCCGCACAAGCCTGCCGCGAGGCGATCACCGCCTGCGAGGCAAATGGTAACAGGCTGTACGAATTTGTTCCCCGTTCGGTAACCACCAAGGTTTCGGATTCTACCCAACGGTTGATGTCGATCCGAGCGGCCGTCACCGACAAGTGGAACGTCGAGCTCATATGGGGTGCTTCCAATTCAACGGGTGGTGGCAGCCGGGGCTTTCAGTCGTTGTCACAAGCCCGGCTGAGTCCGTTTACCGGCACTATTCCCAATGAAAACATCGGTTCCATGCTCGCGCCCCCGCTCCATATCGCCGAAATGTTTTACAGCAACAACGGAGTGCCGATAGAGGAGGACAAGAGCTACAAATATGGTACCCGTTTCACCGCATTGCGAAAGGCATTGAAAAGCGAACGCTATTACATCCGGGAGGGCTATACTACGGTACAGCTCAACTTCGATCGGGAGCCCCGTTTCTACGCTGATCTCGGTTTTGACGGGGGAATCTGGTTCGGGCAGGGGAAAAACGACGACGACAACACCTGGGTACTGGAAGGAAAACTGGGTCAAACCGGTGGCAGGCAGGGGGCTTCCCTGTATTCGGTGACAGGCTACTGGCCCAAAAAACTGGCCAATTATAACAACACGATTAATGACCCGGCACAGCAATACAACGTGGAGGGCTACCCCTTCCCGATTATGCGCCTTGCGGACCTGTACCTGCTATATGCCGAAGCATTGAACGAATCGCAGGGACCATCCGCCGAAGTATATGGCTGGATAGACAAGGTCCGGGCCCGGGCCGGATTGAAAGGGGTAGTGGAGTCGTGGACGAAATTCTCTAACAAATCCTCGAAATTCAGTAGTAAGGAAGGCTTGCGCGAAATTATCCAGCGGGAGCGGCTGATCGAGCTGGTTTTCGAAGGGAAAAGGTTCTGGGACCTGCGCAGATGGAAAGTAGCGGAAAATTACCTGCAAAGGTCCGTGAATGGCTGGGATATCGCCCAACGTGAGGCGGTTAACTATTACCGGGTCAAGCCGATTTATACGAGTAGTTTCAGCCTCAAAGACTATTTCTGGCCTATTTCAGAAAACTCACTGATTGTCAACCCGAACCTTGTTCAAAACCCTGGCTGGTAAACACCGCGCTCTATGAAAAAGATATCGATATTAGTTTCAATCGTGTGGGTGCTCGCATTGCTATGCTCCTGTGCGGACACCGATGACATCCGTAAACCCCTCGGCGCGGATGCTGTGAAGCCCGGCGTGGTGACGAATACCTCGGTCGTCAACTTCGCCGGCGGGGCTACCATCACCTATTCGCTGCCGAAAGATGAAGACCTGCAATATGTAGTGGCCGAATATGCTATCAATAAAAGCACCGGTGTAGTGAGTGAGGCGAAGGCATCGCATTACACCAACAAAGTGACGGTAGAAGGGTTTTCCGCTGGCGGTGATTACGAGGTAACCCTGTATTCCGTCGATAAAAGCGACAATAAATCGGAGCCCGTCACGGTGAAAATAGCCCCGGAGGCCCCGCCCGTCCAAACTGTGTTCAACTCCCTGCAACTGGGTGTAGACTTCGGCGGGGTGAATGTCGCTTTTAGTAATGCTTCCGAGGCCAAGCTGGCGATCGTGGTGATTACAGCAGATAATAATGGCGATTATATTCCGGTGGAAACCCTGTACACGCAAATGAAAGGCGGCTCCTTTGCTGCCCGGGGATTTGATACTCTCAGCAGGAAGTTCGGGGTCTATGTGCGCGACCGCTGGAACAATTACTCCGATACGGTTTTCAAGGAGGTGAAACCATTCTTTGAAAAGAAACTGGATAAAACCCGCTTCCGGGAATATGTGCTGCCAACCGACGAAGAGAGCGGTTACGGGTGGCAGATACCCTATCTGTGGGACGAGAAGATGACGGAACCTGGCTTCCACACCATCCCGCTTTCGGACCGCGACATGCCGATCCATTTCACATTCGACCTCGGGACGGCGGCCAAGCTGAGCCGGTTCCGGTTGTGGCAACGGCAGGGCGACTGGTTTTATAAACACGGTAACCCCCGAAAATGGACGATGTGGGGCAGTGAAAAAGCACCCAACCCAGACGGAAGTTTCAATGGCTGGACTAAGCTCATGGATTGTGAGTCGATCAAGCCGTCGGGGAGCCCTTACGGCGTGAATACCGGTGACGATATTGCTTATATGTCGGCCGGGGAAGAGTTTGTGTTCCCGCTTTCGGCACCCAAAGTGCGCTATATCCGGATGCAGATCCACCAGAACTGGTCCGATACCAAGTTTGTCCATTTTACCGAACTCACCTTCTGGGGAGATACCAAATAATTTAAAACTGAGCTATGATGGCTATCAAACATAAAATTACAGGATTGCTGGTGCTTCTTTTTGCGTCGGTATCCTGTACGGATTGGGACGATTTCAAAAAATACCAGGCAGGCGGGGAGATTGTTTACCCCGGGCGTGGCGATACTGTGCTGGTGGCATCGGGTAGAAACAGAACGCAGCTACTGTGGGTCCTCAGCGCCGATCCGCGCGTGACCGGTTATAAGCTTTACTGGAACAATAGAGCCGATTCCCTGGAAGCCGCCGTTCCCTCGGACCTTATCGGCGATACGGTCAGGATCATGATCAATCCGTTGCAGGAAGGATCGTACAATTTTGAAATGTATTCACTGGATGCCAAGGGTAACCGGTCGGTGCCGCTGCGGTTCAATGGCAGGACATTCGGAGCAAATTATGAAAACGGCTTGCTCAACCGTACCATTAGTACCGCCTCCTACGATTCGACCCGGAAGGTATTGCAGGTGAGCTGGAATACGCCCGACACCGTGAACATCCATACCGAGCTGAAATACATAGCAACCGATTCGAAATCCAAATCGGTACTCGTGGGTCCCGACGTCCAGGAAAGTAAAATAACCGATTGGAAACCCGGTACGATCCTGAACTATCGGTCTTCTTTCAAACCGGACCGCAAAGCCATCGATGTCTTTACGGTCACGCGCTACGACACCATGTCGGTGCGGAAGCCGGAATAATAGGGAACAAGCAACGGATGATCGGGTAGTAACGAAAAAGGGGGACGCTGATACGCATCCCCCCATTGGCTATCCCTCCAAAAAACTACTCTTCGATTTTTTTCTGAAATCCCTTGTAACTCCAGGAATTTGGCCTTGGGCTTGGACTTTTGGGCGTCCATTTTTGTGCATTGCAGGGGCCGCTTTCCCCACTCGGGCAAACTGTCCTTGGGGAGGTGGTAGCACTAGGAATGCCAGTCGGATCAAAAGTTAGGCGCTGGACGCCGGTCTTGCTCTTGATGGTTGCCTCGAAAGTGCCTTCTGCCGCGGCAATGGCTGCGTTGGTGAGGTTTACTTCCGTCAGATTAGCGCCTTCGAACTGGGCACCTTGCAGGCACGTATTGGCCAGGGAAGTCTGTTTACCATTAAAAGTACCCAGTACCGTATTCATAAACTTGGCATTGACCAGGCAGGCATCCGCAAAATTGCAACCCTGGAACGCCTTATCCTTGATATTGGAAAAATCCATATTGGCCAGATAGGCGTGATTAAAGGATACATTTACCGCAGTTGCGCCCGTCAGGTTTGCCTTCGACCCCCAAAGTTCGGCGCCCGAAAATTCGGCATTGGTAATATCGGCATTCTGCATTTCGGCCTGCCACATGTAGGAGTTGGTAAAGATTGTTCCGATCAATATGCCGTTATTCATTTTGGCCCCGGTCAGGATGCTGTTGGGCAATTGCGTCCCTTTCAGCTGTGCGTGATCCAGATTGGCGCCGGTCAGATCGGCCCCGTTCAGGTTCACTTCGTCCAGGATCACATAAGCTGCATTCAAATCTTTCGGAAGCTGTTCTTTGTTGAGCAAATTAGCCTTTGTAAGGTCAAGAAAGCTCCAATTTGCGCCCAGAAACGATAGGGGGACAGTAGCCCGCTGTAAACGCGTACGGTTATCTACCGTGCGGCCAAACAAGGGTGGTTCGGTAAACCTGGCACCTGTTAAATCAGCATTGTTCAACACCGTCGAGGCCAGCGTCGTTCTTGTAAAAATGGCATTATTGAGTTTGGCATCGGTTAGGATTGTACCTGTGAGATTGGCTCCAGTAAAATCGGCCCCTGTCAGATCAGCCCCTGTCAGATTTGCCCCGGAAAGGTCGGCATTAATAAAAACAGCCTCTGCGAAGTTAACCCCGGGCAGCTGCGTGCCTACCAGTTTTACGCCGGTGGCCTGAAGTTTTCCAGCGCCTATCGTTCCGGTGAACCTGGTTTCGCTTAAATCCAGGTACTGCCAGTCTTTTCCAATCATTGAATACGGAATGGTCGCTTTTCGGAAGATCGTACCTGTTGCTGCCGTGCGGCCCAGTTTCTCGGTCCCATCCATGACAATGCCATTAAAATCTACCTCCGAAAAATCGGTTTTGGCCAAATCTGCGCCTTTAATGCTGACGTTTCTAAAATAGGTCCTTTTAAAACTCGTATTGACCAGAATAGCTTTGTCGAAGTTACAATCCTCCAATGGGCGCTTGTCAAACCGTGCATCGGTTAAATCGGCCCTCGTAAATGAAACCTTCTTCATGAGGGCCTCCATTGGGTACGAATCATGTTCCCAGGAAAAATTACAACCCGTTAGCACGCCCAGGTCGAATTTGGTATTTACCAGTGAAGCTTTTGAAAAGTTGGCCCGTGGCAGGTTACTGCCCCTCAGGTTCATGTCGTAGAACTTGATATTCAAAAAATCCGCGTCGGCATGCTCGTCACCGGAAAGGATTTCTTCTTTGTTGGGGATGTTCAGGGTATAATCGAATGGACCGAGTTTGGTCATCGTGATGTCCAGCTTACGCTCATCGCCGTTGAATTTCCACAAAGCGGATTGGTGCTCTCCCGGTCCGTTCGAGCTGGCTACCGCGCGTTCGCCGTTGCGGCCCCGTAACCCAATATCGACCCTGTTGCCATTCATATCGACATTAAAAGACAGCCCTGACCTGCTGCGGCCAGGAAACATGCCCCACAAATGCCGGGTGGTTTTTCTGCGCATACCGTCCACCTCTTCCCAGATTTGCTCTGCCAATGCGCCGGTATAGTCATTGTATCCCGACATGGGCATGGCCATTAGCTGAACATTAAAATCGCTCGATCCCGGACTCTGGTAAAGTACGGTAATGAACGAGGGAACATCAGGGCCAAGGTACTGCCAGTTGATGAATCCAAGATGCCTGCCTGCCGGAGACATGCGTGTTTCCCTTATGTACTTATCGTCGCGGTGCCGGCTCGACGGGTCTCCGGCCTTCACACACATGAAAAATGCCGCCACGAACTGGCCGGGATTCTCCATGTCATTTGATTCACTGCTTTCGTTGGGTTCGTTCAGATTGTTCATCTTGAATGGTTGGTTTTTGTGAGGGAATACTGGTGTTAAAACTGGGCTTCCGGTGCCGGCGGGACCCAAAGACTTATGGAGGGTTCGGTGCGCCGGCCTTTGCCGAAAATCCATTCATAATTGAGCGTATACAAGCTACGGTCGAGGCCCAGTGCCAGTTTTGCTGCGGCTACGCCACTTGTGGTAACCAGTTGCTGGCCATCGGGGGTATAAATGGTTAAAACATAGTCATTGGGCTGGCCGCCGCCGTTTTCCTCGGTAAGCACATACAAATAGCCCTTGCCCTCGACCGACAGATCGAGGTATTCCACACCGGGTTTGGCGGGAAGATTAAGGAAACATGATTTGGTCCCGTTGTTGGTGAAATAGGTTGCCACAGGGTTGCAGTTGATGTCGAATGCCTGGATGCGGTTATTGTTCTTTTCCAATACCAGCAGCACGCCGTCTATTCCGACGGCAATAGCCACGGGCCCGTCGATCAATCCGTCGCGTTTACCTAATCCGGAAGCCATACTCGCGAAAATAGCCTGATCATCGGTCGTAGATTTGGCCGGTAGTTTTAGTTTGTAGATCTTCGAATTGTTCGCACTGATTCCAAATACATAGCCTTGTGGGTGAACGACATAGCGAAGCAATGTGGCAGAGAACCTGCCCCAGCTTTCCTTATCCCGGGGATTGAATTCAGGAGGGATAGGCTGGCGCTTCCCGGTATCGAAGGCCAGTTTCACCTTTCGCAAATGGTAATTGTCATCCCTACCACGGGTGATGATAAAATTATGTCCCGTACCATCGTCTTTGGTGGCAATATCGTAGGCAACGCCCGGGTCATAGTCAAACCCCACCCTGGTAGCCGCATACCCGGCCTCGGGATGTTGAAGGATCGAGATATTCTGGGTAATGTACAGCGAATCGTTAACCGGCGGCCCGTCGGGGTTGGTGTCACGGGCGATATTCAGTCCGGTTGCCTGCCAGCTGTAACCTAATGAGGTCGGGCGCTGGGCCAGGGAAATGCTGCTTAAACTACGCAGTTCGTGATTCAGGTCCGGCGCTGCCGTTTTTCTGGTGGTAGTTGGAGCAGGACTTTCCTTCCAGACGTGTACATCATTTTCAATGGCAATTTTTACCTTATGGCTGTAAATGGATTTTTTAGTTAACGGCACGATATTGTTCACTACTTCGACGTTCCGGATGCGAAGTGTGGTGCCATCGTTGCCCTCGGCGGCATACCAGGCCGATTCTCCCTGTCCTGCCTGCCATCCGTTCCGGGCGTAGAAGAATACATATACCTTCACATTCCCTCCTGATGGCGCGTCGTTGAAGCGTACATTGATTGGATCGCTCAATACAGTGCCGCTGAGGGCGCCATTGTAAACCAGTGTCGTCGCACTCTTATCGTACACGAGTTGTACTTTATAGCTTACGGCCAGGTGCGGGAAGTATTTAAAAGTAGTGTCGGGAACGAGTGTTATCTCCACGTCCATGGAAGCCACAATATCGCATTGATATACAAAAGGGGCCTGCGTGACAGCCGCGATGGTCTGGCCCAGCTGGGCAAGCGACACACATGCGCTCATTACCTGAAATGCAGTACCCACGATAGGGAGCATTTTAGTTGCGGTGGCCGAAGCGACAACCGAAGTGATGACTGTTTTGAGGCCCGTTTTCAGCAGCAGCGGGCCGGCCGCATTAGCCAACCGGAGCAACGGTTTGCTCGAATCGCCCGTGCGGAGGGTATCCAGGCCGGTGAGCGTGAGGCCTAATGCGATTACACCAAAAAGTACTCGTTTGTCTTTCATCAAATCGGTTACCCATTTGGAATTGGTGATGGCCGCGCCGGCGGTAAGCATAAAAATGGGCAGGGCCAATTCAAGCGCCACGGTCATGGTCAGCCCCGGCATACAAACACCCGAGTCGAATTCGCCGGTCCCGAGGCCTCCTAAAAGCAACCTCACCGTATGGGCATCTTTGTGAACGGGAAAACGCATCGTAGCGGATTCGTCGGATACCGGAATGCCAAATGCCGTGCTGATCGGTCCGAGCATCTCGAGGTATTTCTTGGTCGAATCCTTTTGAAAACCCGGGCGTAAAAATCCGGGAAGCTGCTCGGGCCACGACGAATCTACCGCGATCGGATTTCCGGCCATGTCGATAAACTGTACATAGGCGCCCAAATGCCGGAGCCAGTGGTTGGTACAATCTACTGTAATGTAATTTCGCCAGGACGACCCCTCGGTATTGACCCATTCGAGTTGCTTCACTACCCTTTTCGTGTCTCCGTCCAGCACAGCGAATTCGGCGCTGGCATTCGGGTCGAGTTTGGTGCACTTTAAGGTATAATCTAATCCCGATTTGGAAGAGTTGAGCGTAAAATTTGCCTTGACGTTCCCCGTCCCCAAACCCTGGTCTATCGAGCCGATATAGGGACCACCGTTACCCATCTGTTTGAGCTTGATGGGGACAAATGCCAGTGCCGGTATATCGGGTGTATTGATTTTAAGATAAACCTTTTCGGCGAGCAACAGTGCCACCATTTCTGTATTGAGCGGGTCCCTTTTTTCATGTTTCGGATCGTCGGACCACAAACCCATGCCCTCATAACTTCCTTTTTCCGGGTTGCTGGGTTCAATCCGCACATTAGGAGAAACGGTAAGCCCGTTGCCCGGCGTTTTGTTCGAAAGTATCCATTTGCTCAGGTTGGCCTTCAATTGCTGGCCGGGTGCGACAGCCAGCGCGGATTTGGCATCGGCGCCAATCCCGTATTGGACATTCCATTGCTGGCCCCGGAGTTCGTTATCCTGCTGTACGCGTGTTAAAGCATACTTCAATGCACCTTCAATCTCCGCTATCACCCGTGGGTGCATTTGCGGGGTATAGAGGAAAGTGCCCGGGCTGTCGGGGTCCTGCATGTGCGTTTTGGAGCCGTCGGCATTTTCTTCGTAAACGGGTACTTCCGTCGACCAGTTTGTGCCCAGTTCTTCGAGGATGTTGGGAAGTCCGTTGTCCCGCCCGATGGCCCTTGTAATGGCACGTTCGATAATATACGAAGGGATCTTGCCGTGTTCCGATTCATTGAGGTTAATGAGCGAGGGATGCTGGAACAGCAATGCTACGGCAGTGTCGAAATGGTCAACGTATTGGCCCAATCCAGTAGCGCTCGTCAACGAAGGCAATGCTTGCAACAGGCCCGACGATTTGGCGGCAATCATCGCCAGTTTGGGATGAGGCAGCTGGTCTTCCGGTTCGGGATTTTGGCTGATCATTTTCAGGGCCCGTGCCACACCCTCTGCCGGCAAAGCTATTTGCATGCCTATGATATGCTGTATAGTTTGCCCGTTAATTACCATGGGAACCGAAATCTGTATCAGCGACGGCCGCGATGGGGGGGTATCGACACCCGTTACAAAATGCGTTAACCGCCCGGCATGCAGGTGCTGAAAAAGCGGATTGTTTTGTGCTGCATGCTGCCGGGTAAGCGAGGTATGCGCCTGCAACGGATAATCCTGGAAATTGGCATGGAGCATCAACCCTTCCTGGGCTTCCAGGTGGGAGAGATTAAAGTGAAGTGTTCTCAAAGGAATAGATCTTTAGATAGAGGAATTTAAAGGTATGGTCATTTTTAAGAATCGGTCATTCTTAATCCAGGCCCTGTGTGATCGTCCAGGCGTTGTTCGCATTAAGCGTAGCATTCATCGAAAAAATACCATGCGGAAAATCAATCTTTACCGGATTATCGATCTGGTCGGGATCCAATACCTGTCCTTGCGTGAGATTTCCGAACGTCACCCAGAATTCGAAACGGGGCGTAAATTGAAAAGTCATATTGGGCTGTGCCTGCACGGCGAACTGCGGTACACCAGACATACCATAGCCTATGCTGGCGTTACGGATGGCCGTGCTGGCATCGGACATGATGCGTAATGACCCTTGCTGATAAGAATCCTGCTGATCGATGAATTGGTAATCACGGTCCCTCTTCGTGAGTGTTATTTGGTTTCCCCGGGTCAGATCGGTGGGCGCATTTGCTCCGGGATTAAAAACTACCCCAGGCAATAATTCGCCGGTTTTAGCCCAGAAAAAATAGAGATCGGTATTCCATGATATGGCTAACCGCGTTCCCGGCTGCGCAAATTCTACACGCCATGCCAAAGGAAAAACGTCGGGGTTTGGACTGTTGTGAATTTGCTGGAATACGCAAAAATCACCCGACGAATTCGAATTGTTAGTGAAATTGATTGTGAAGGTTGCCATAACTGATAGGTTTTAGATTTACGAAATTGATTTATGATTAAAAAAATAAGAATGCACATAGTAGTCGCTTCAAAGCAAGCGCGTTGCTCTGCCGGACTGTTGTAAAAAAATGTGTTATCTGTTACCTAGAAGTTGTGACCCAATGTTTATAAAGCGATTCGCTTGTCAATCTACTTCTATTACTTATTGATAGTAATTTGACGAAAAAATTTCATCGGGTTAGCGCGGGGAATGCATTGGGGAAAGGGGCAAAATGACGAAACGGGCTGGCCCAGGTTTCAAACCCTGGGAACAGCCCGTTTTCAATTCAATTCAAAGCGTCCGCTGATTAATTCCAGGCGTTCGCTACGTCTTTGGCAACATTCGGATTGTAATTCTTTTCCACGTCGGGGATCGGGAGCAAGACGTTTTTATCCTGGAAAGGTTGCTTCCCGTCTCCTGGCTCGGCTGCACGCTGCGCGTTGATCGTCTGTTTCGCAATCCCCCAACGGATCAGGTCGAAATACCGGCTTTGTTCGCCGCAAAGTTCTACCTGACGCTCGCGCATGAGGATTTTAAGCGCGTCGGCCTGTGCGCCCAGCGTGGTGTAGGCAACCGCGCCTGAGCGTTTCCGTACCTGGTTGATCAATGCCAATGGGTCGGCGCCGGTTTTGCCCTGCTGGATTTGCGCTTCGGCAAGCATCAGCAGCACGTCGGCATAGCGGATTACCTGCCCGTTGATCGAGCTTTGCGGTCCTCCGTATGAGGCGACTTCAGTGTAATACTGATATTTTTTCCAGACATAATATCCCTGAGGATCATCGGCTTTGAATGGGAAGTCGATCGGGCCGCCTGCGCATTTCTGGCAATACTGGGTGTCGCCGCCGCTTTCCTTGCTGCCATAAAAAGTAAACTTCGCGCGCGGGTCTACGTAATTGGCGCTGGTGGCAGGATTGGGATATTGAAACGATTTGACGGTAGTAGTCGGCACGTAAACATTAAACCAGTCTTTAAAACCATATTCCTGCGCACGGTCGGAATGGGTTGCTTTGCCGCCCCATGTTTCCTGCCCGCCGAAAACGTAGTACTGGTTACCAATCCCCCAGTCGGTCCATTTGGCATTCATGATCTGGAAAATGTTTTCAGGACTGCTCTGGTTTGTCGAGCTGAACAGGTTCTCGTACGACGGGTCGAGCGCATAGGTGAAAGGCGCTGTCGTCAGTTGAGCGAGCGTTGTTTCTGCCTGGGCCCACTTTTTCTGGTACAAATAGGATTTTCCGAGCAATGCCACTGCTGCGCCTCTGGTTGCCCTGCCGAGTCCGGTTGCGGCGTCGTAGGATACAGGCAGGTCGGCTGCCGCCAGTTTTAGGTCGCTTTCGATCGTCGCCCAGATCGCTTCCGCCGAAGCACGCGAAGGATAATTATTCGCCACGGTGCTGTCGTAAGCAGTAATCAGCGGCGCTTTCCCCCATAGGTTTACAATGTTGAAATAGGCATACGACCGCAAAAAACGTGCTTCGGCAATGTACTGCTTCGCGGCCTGCTGATCGGCCGCTGCTGTGGGATTCCAGACGCCCGCCCGGTCGATAACAACATTGGACCGCAGGATAAGCCGGTACAGGCTGTTCCAAAGCTGGGCGATTTGTGTTTGACTGGTACCGAACGAATAGTCGGCCAGCTGCGCCATGTCGCCTTGCAGGTTGGTCGTTTTCTTTGCTTCGTAGCCGAGCAAGTCGAAAATGAAATAGTACTCGCGTGCCCAGAGCCCGTTGTGGAGCAAAGTAGCATAAGTAGCGACCACCGCCTGGTTAAGCCCGTCGGCGGAAGTAAAATAAGTGTCGAAATCGTACGCACTCTGGCTTTTTAGTTCCAGTTTGGATTCGTCACAGCCTGCGATCTGAACGGCGGCCGTCAATCCCAGGAAGAAATATATGATCTTTTTCATGTTCACTTCAAGTAAGTTTTCTTCTAACCATTAAAACCCAAGCTGCAAGCCGCAAAGCAAAGTTCTCGGCTGCGGCAACTGCTGGCGGTCGTCGATACCGCGAGAGAAGATGTAGCTGCCGCCGTTCTGGGTGCTTACCTCAGGATCGTAACCTTTGTATTTGGTGACGGTCAGAAGGTTTTGTGCCGCCACATACACCCGGATGCTTTTGAAGACCTTGCCGCCGTTGATGCCGCTGATCAGGCTCTGGGGCAGGGTATAGCCCAAAGTGACGTTACGAAGGCGCAGATAGGAGCCGTTTTCAAGCCACCAGTCGGAAGGGCGGAGGTTACCATCACCCGTTGCGCTCTGCCCTGCGCGCGGGAGCTCGGCCACATCGCCGGGTTGGCGCCATCTTTTCAGGATCTCGGTAGAAGCATTGTGCCCCGTCGATTCATTATCGGTCACGAACTTGAATGCATTCAGAATCTTCAAACCGGAAACACCCGAGATGACCACATTCAGATCGAAGCCTTTGTAGCTCGCACCAGCGTTGAAACCGTACACAATCTTAGGGATAGGATTACCCAGGATTTTCTGGTCGGTGGAAGTAACCTTGCCATCGCCGTCGAGGTCTTTAAAAATAAAATCTCCGGGTAAAAGGCCAGCCTGGTATTTGGTAGTGGCATCGCCTGCCTGCTCTGCTGCTTTTGCATTCAATGCATCGATTTCCGCCTGGTCTTTGGCCACATGCGCTACCTCATAACCAAAGAACGACCCGATGGCCGAACCGGCAGCCGTGTAGGTGAACGTAGGAAGGTTACTGAATGCGCCTGCCTGAATAGGAGCGGCAAATTCGCTTCCAAGGGAATTGACGATGTTTTTGTTGTAGGCAAGATTGGCACTTACATTATATTGGAAACCTCCCCGTGCCTGGTCGCGGTAGCCTACCGAGAACTCCACCCCTTTGTTTTGCGCGCTGGCCGCATTGGCATACTTGCTCGGTTGCCCGCCGCTGCCCGATGCTCCCGTGCTTCCGGAAACCGGCACACTCACCAGCAAGCCGGAGCTTTTGCGGTTATACCAGTCAACGGTAACGCTCACGCGGTTGCTGAGGAACCCGAGGTCGAGGCCAATGTCGGTCTGGTCGGTCGACTCCCAGCGGATGTTCGGGTTGGATAACGTGTTGATGGTCGTGCCTGGATTAAATCCTTCATTGGTGCCCAGTGAATAGACCAGGTTACCATTAGGGCTACCGCTGTAAGTAAGTACCGACGTCACGCCTGTGGTCGGGATCGTGTTGTTACCCGTTCTGCCAAGTCCGAGCCGCAACTTGCCATCGCTGAGGAAGTTCAGGTTGTTCTTGATAAACTCTTCGTCGATAAAGCGCCATGCAACGCCCAATCCGTAGAAATTTCCAAACCGGTTGTTGGCACCGAAGTTCGAAGCGCCGTCGCGGCGGAAACTTCCCGTAAGGATGTATTTGTCGTCGAAAGTATAGCCCAAACGTGCGAAATAGGAGATAACCGATGAGCGCGCATAGCCATAATTGGAACCGGTGACCGCCTGTGATTGCGCTACGCTGATATTCTGAATGGCATCATTCGGGATTTTCGTACCGGTCGCATTGAGGCCCGACGAATTTCCCGGGTCGAGATAGCTGTTACCGAGCGTTGCAGAAACACTGTGTTTGCCAAATACCTTATTATAGGAAAAGTAGTTTTCAAGCGTGTAAAACGAGTAGTTGTTGAACCCCAGGGTAGCCTGTTGTGGGTTGGTCAGGTTGTTACCCCCCGTGTAGCCATACTGGTAGCTCCGGGTCTTGCCGCCGCCGATCTCTGCCGAAAGCTGCGTCCTGAACCGCAATCCGCCGATGATATCCACTTCGGCAAATACCTGCGGGAAGAACACGAAGCCGGTATTGACAGGGTGGTTCAGGTTAATAGCCGCAAGCGGGTTGTTACCGTTGCTGAAATCGTCGACATTGGTGGTATTGGAGTAGCCGCCCGGAACCGTAGCGTCAAAAATGGGCTTGTAGGGTGCATAATACACCGCGTCGGAAATGCTCGCTAGCTGTCCGTCGTCCTTGGTATAGCGGATATTCAGGCTTTGTCCCAAATGAAAGCGCCCCAAAGTTTCGTCCAGCGCAAACCGCGCATTCAGTCTGCTGTTGGTGAAATTCTTGACAATAGCTTGTTGTTTGATATAACCCAACGAGAAATTGTAAGCTACTTTTTCGCCTCCGCCGCTGATGTTCAGGTCATTTTGCGAAACGAGCCCGGACCTGAATATTTCTTTCTGCCAATCGGTACGGTCAGTGGTTACATCCGGCGTATTGAATTTCGCGGGCAAGGCGGAATTGGTCGTTGCCGCAAAATCTTTCAGCAGGTCGATATACTGCGACGCATTGAGCAAATCCAGCGTTTTCCATGCCTTGGCGACGCCCCATTGGGTATTGAAATTGATGCGCGGCGCGCCCGATTTTCCTTTTTTGGTAGTGATGATCACGACGCCGTTGGCCGCTGCCGAACCGTAAATCGCCGTGGATGAAGCGTCTTTGAGGATCGTGATGTTTTCGATATCTTGGGTCGCCAGCGTGTTGAACATCGTTTTGCTGCCCTGGATACCGTCGATTACGTAAAGCGGATCGACGCCGGTAAAAGAGCCGGTACCGCGGATGAGGATCTGGGCGTCGGAACCCGGCGTGCCGTTCGATTGCAATACCTGCACACCGGCCGATTTCCCGATCAACAACTGCGAAGGATTAGTGGCGGTGGTAGCGCCGGCGTCTTTCGAGGATACAATATCCACCGAGCCGACTACGTCCTGCTTCCGCGAACTACCGTACCCGATCACCACCACTTCGTTGAGTGATTTGAAGTCGGGAGCCATCGATACATTAATTACCGCCCGGTCACCCGCAGCGATTTCCTGCGTTTTGTAGCCTACAAAGCTGAATACCAGCACGGCTTCCACATTACTCACTTCGAGCTCGAAATTGCCGGAGGCGTCCGTCAATGTACCCAGCTGGGTGCCTTTCAGACGCACGCTCACGCCCGGGAGGCCTTCGCCGCTCTCGTCGCTTACCTTGCCTTTCAGTAACTGCGCGAGCATATCCCTCATCTGAATGGGAACTTGCCCCGCGCTTTTGATTTGCAGTTCCTTGTTGGCTTTCAGTAGGATGCGTCCCGATGGTGTAACCTGGTAGGAAATTTGCAGCGGTGCGAGCAGTGTTTGTAATGCCGCCGACAGTTTCTGATTGACGACATGGAGCGCAACCGGACGCTCGGCGCGGATTGCCTTATTGCTGTACACAAATTTTACATTCGCTTTCTGCTCCAACTGGTCGAGCACATTCGCCAGTTCCACCCTATCGGCGTGGAGCGTCACGTTCCGTTCCAATACCTCCTGCGCCTTGCTGACGTGCGCCGCGTAGGTGAGGCTGGAAAAGACGATTGAAAAGATAAGCTGGGCCAAAGAAATTCTCATGAGCAAGCAAAGCGATGCCCGGTTTTTTCGGTATCGGTTTTTTTTCATAGTTTAGAAAGGTTTTTTATAACTAATGAATGTCCCGCTGCCGCATCTTGGCGGATTTCCGGCAGTAGGAAAGTACTGACCGGCAGGATAGCTTTCTGCCGGTTTCTTTTTTGGGCTTTTTGGACGGGTTTATCGCATAGTGTTCTATTTAGGTTAAACAAAAATTACTTGCAGCCCGTGGCCGAAACCAGGATGCGCGTTCCCTGAACCTGGTAAGAGCCGTCGTTGGACTGGCAAATCAGGTCGAGCTGGTCGAAAAGCGACATATTCGTAAGATCGCCGGTAAACGTACATTCATTCACCGCCTCCCCCGATACCACAATATCTACCCCGTAAGCATCTTCCATGCGTTGAAAAATGTCGGGCAATGCAATGTTCTTGTAAATCGCTGCCGTTAGTTCGGCGGGCGCGGTGAGTAACACAGGCTGGTCGACGAGGCTGGTCATCAGGTGTCCGCTTTCTTCAAAATAGGTCACACGTTGGTTTGGGGTCAGGATCACGCCCTTATTGAACTGGTGCTTGTTTTGGGACGTTGGTTCTTCTGCTCCGATGCTTTCATTTTCGAATACAGAAACTTTTCCGCAAACGACTTCAACCTGCATCTGATGCTCTTCACCGCCTTCTTTCACCCAGAAACTGGTCCCGAGGACACGCGTTACGAGCTTTCCGCTATACACAAAAAAGGGTCGGCGGCTGTCTTTGGTTATGTTAAAAAACGCGTCGCCTTTAAGCTGGACCTCCCGTTTACCGGCCGAAAACTGGCGCGGATAGGTAAGCCCGGCACCGGGAGCAAGGGTCACTTCGCTGCTATCGCTCAGTTTGATGCGCATAGGCTGGGTGGTTTTGTTAGCCCTGGAAACCAGGCTTTCACGACTGGCTTCCAGTAGCAATGCAACGTTCGCGGACCTGGCAGAAGAGGACTTGCCCGAATAAAAATAAAACAGCGACAGCGACACAATGAGTACCGCAGCCACCGACGAAAACAGGCGTACTGCTGTGCCGGATAAGCGCGGTAAAAATCTAATCGGCTTTTTTGGCGCGTTCCTGTCGTGCTGAATGGCCGTCCACATCCGGGCTTTCAGCACAGATTTTTCAGTGTCCGAAAGCTCGGTTTGCGGTACATCGCTTTGTACCTGTTCATACCATTGATGGATGCGGTCCTTTTCCGCGGGAGTGCATTTTCCTGCCCGGTATTTCAAAAGCAGGTTTTCAATTTCGTCGTAATTCACAGGTTCAGGGGGTTGGCTGGCTCAGACTACCTTTTGTCTGATTCAACCTCTAAACCGTATTAGTCGGGTATTGTCCCTGAATGTTTTTAAAATAACTTGAAAAGTTTATAAGAAATGCGAAGTTTAGGGATAAACTTCTTCTAAAAATGCAATGCGGGCAACTTGGGTGCTACTTGATTTGAAATGAAGGTCAGGAGAAGATGCTGAGGAGTAACAGGAGAAAGGTTTCGTTCAGATATTCACGGACAGCCTTGGAGGCTTTGCCCAGATGGTATTCAACCGTTTTGTCCGACAAGTTCATGAGTTCGGCGATCTGCGCCACCGTCCAGCTCTCTATCCGGCTGAGTTTGAATATCTCACGGGTCTTTTCAGGAAAGGGTTTGAGACCTTCGTCAATGTTGTGGAGCAGCTCGTTATAAGCAACCTCATCTTCGGTATAATGCTCGTGCTGGCGTGCAAAAGCCTGATAATAGGCAAGATACCGGCTTCTTGGCCCGGCTTTCCGGATATAATCGATGACCTCGAACCGCACGGCCGAAAAAAGATAGTAATTCAATGCAGTAGTCCGCAGGTTGCGGCGCTCGTTCCAAAGGCGGGTGAAAATGTCCTGTACGATCTCTTCGGCAATGTGCTTTTGCCCGAGTTTGTGAAATGCTGCCCGGTACAGCGGATACCAATACTGGTCATAAATAGCCGTAAAGGCCCATTCGTGCCCGGAGCACAAAGCTTCCAGCAATTGCTGGTCCGAAACTGGCTGGCTATCCGGCATTGCAGTGAATAGGTGTCAAGTTTACATTTTTGCCAAAGTTATATTTTTTAGATTAATATTTACATTCATGTACCATACATTAGTGGCGACTATCTTTTCATGAGCCCGTGTTTAAACTGAAAGCTTGCAGCCTGGTACCACGCCACGGCCTCGTCCACTAAATGCCTGTTCGGGGAAGTCTGGCGCGCAGAGCCATCTTTAAAGTCCGGGGTGAATGTTTCAGTTACTTTTTGGGGCTTCAATATAACCAGCGAATCATTCTTGACATACCCAAGGCTTTGATATGTGCTTACAAATGCCCGTTCCCGGCCCGGTTCGAGCTTAAAAATATCATATCCAAAGAACTTGCTGCGATAAGAAAAATTGAGAAGTCCCAAAATAGTAGGCCCGATGTCAATCTGGCTCATAAGCCTTGGCATGGTCCCTGCCTTGACAAACCCTGGCGAGTAGATTAGCAGCGGAATCTTGTACCGGTTGACCGGAAGGTCGGTTTTACCCGCACTGGATGCACAATGGTCGGCAACGATGACAAATAATGTGTTGTTGAACCATGGCTTGTTTCGCGCGAGGCGGATGAATTGACCGATCGCGTAATCGGTGTATTTGACAGCGCCATCCCGCCCGGTGTGCGAAGGGATATCGATCCTCCCTTCCGGGTAGGTGTAAGGACGGTGATTGGAAGTCGTCATGATGTGCGCGAAGACGGGTTTGCCCGTCTGCGTCGCCGCGCTGATCTCCCGGCTGGCCAGCTCAAAAAGATTTTCATCGGCTACCCCCCAGATGTTTTCGTAGTCGATCTCTTTTTTCGAAAGTGCCGTCCGGTCTATCACCCCGTAGCTGTTGTGGCCGAAGAAATAACCCATATTATCGAAATAGCCGTAACCGCCATAAATGAAACGGGCCTGATATCCTTTGCTGCCTAACACGCTACCCATGGAGAAAAGATCTTCATTATGCGGCCGCCGTACGATGGATTGGCCGGGCGTGGGCGGGGCGCATATCGACAATGCTTCCAGGCCGCGGACCGTACGGGTGCCCGTCGCGTAAAGATTGGTGAAAAGAAGGCTCTGGCCGGCGAGGGAATCGAGGAAAGGCGTGATCCCCTGCGTATTCCCGAAGCTTCCCAGGAAGTCGGCACTCAGGCTTTCTACACTGATCAATACAATATTTTTGTGTAGTTCGGTGCCCGTATTGACAATGTCCCTTTCGATTGAGAAGCGCTTGCCGTCAGTGAAATGGCTTTCCGGTGTCTGGACCATCGAGCGTATCAGCGACGATGCTTGCTGCTCATCCAGCTTTGCGTAGAACTGGTTATAATCCAATTCATTGTTGCGGTAGGCCGCAAATAGCTCGTACATTCCGTTACCGGCAAGCTCATTGACGTAGACGTTGCCGCTAAATTGCCTTAACTTATTGTCGACCATCGCAAAAGCCGCTGCAACAACGAGTAAATACACACCCAGAACCAGCGATCGCCTACCGAAGCGCATTGGACGAAAGGTCCATCGCGTGGCCATGCGGGATACGAGCACGGTCAATAACACCGTAAGCACCAGCAGCACGCTTATAATTGCCTCTACCGGGTATGACTGTCGGATGTTGCCTACCACTTCCTGCGTGTAGACCAGATAATCGACGGCGATGAAATTGAATCGGGAGCTAAATTCGTCCCAGAAGACCCATTCGGAAACGGCGTTCAGCAAAAGCAGGAACACCAGGATAAACTGCAAAATGAAGGCGATGATTTTGAATCCCCTTTTGCCCGCGAACCTGCTGGGCGTCACCCAGCCGAGCAGCATCACGGGGAGAACGAAATACAGGGAATTGATCAGATCGTAGAAAAGGCCGATGCCGAAAATGCCGAGAACATTGGTGACGCTGTAATCTACGCCGTTGCCGGCTTTCAGCATCAGGGTAATCCTGGTCAGCGTCGAGATCCCGGTAAGTAATGCGGCTAAAATTATAGCACGCGTTAAAAAATCTGATTTTGAATAGGGTATGCTCTTTGCTCCAACTCCCTGAGTGGCAGTAATCATTTCTTCCGGTATTTGGTGGTGTCAGTCGGGCTTAAATACTTCTTTTGCCGCTAAACATACCTTTGAATTCTGAATTCTTTTTGAATTTTTGAAGCGAGTATGCATTGAGGAGATGCCTTGCTATTTATTCGTGGTGATAACCAATATCCCATTGCTGCCCCTGGCTCCAAATGCTGCGGAATTTCCATACCTGACGGCGGAGATGGATTTGATGTCGCGGACGGTCAGGGAATTGAGTATGGGGACAACGGTTTCTGCGCCGCTGTAAAAGACTTTGTCGAGCATTAGCGCCACCGTATTGTCAAAGCTGCCGCTCGCGTTAATGTTCGTATTATTCTCTGTAAAATGGACCTTGTAGGTATTGGATGCTCCGTCGAAGGTTACGCGCAGGCCTGGTATCCTTTTCAGCAGGTCAAAAACGGAGCCTGAGTTGTCGCTTTCACTGACCGACAGGACGTAATCCGGCTTGACCAGGCCATCATCCTGTTTCGCCGCAGGTTGTAGCAGTCCCTCTTTATCCAAAAGGGTTTGCTGGCTTTCAATGGTGGGTAGTTTTAAATCTGCGGTTTCTTTGACCTGCCTTGTATTTTGAATGGAGGCAACCGGTGTCTGAGGCGTATCGTCTCCGGGGAGTGGATGGTCGATCGGGAGCATTTCGGCAAAGCCTTCCCGGGCCCAGGCGTCGTGAATAGTGATGCCGTTGGGCGTTACCAGCCATCCATTGTCTGTAAATAAGCAGTACGCATTCGGCAGGACGATCTGGGAATATTTGAACGGGTAGTCAGAGAAAACCGAAGCGCTATTGTAGAGCCTTCGTTGGAACACAAGCAGCGGATATCTGGAATGCAAAATAAAGTTGCCTCTGGTTTTATCGAACACACAGACCGAGTCGGCAGTGACGGGAGTGAAATTGCCGTTGATCACCTCGCGTTCCAAAGGGATTTTCGTCAGATAGAATTCCCTTGTTGTTTTCATGGTAAACATTTCAATGCCGTTGGCTTCCAGATTTTTTTTGGAAAGTGCGACCAAAAAATTGCGGAAGGAGTCCTTAAAAGCCATATCCCGATTGCGGAGTTGTCTTTGCTGTTTTTCAGGATTGTCTGCAAGTAAAGACTCAAAGAATTTATACCCGGAAAGGAACGTCTTCTTCCCATCTGACTCAAATTTGTTCATATGGAAACGGATCCGATAGCCGAGTGCCAAATTCTCGATGAGTACAGGCTCAGTACTCGTTGCCGTCACACGCCCGGTCGCTTCATCGAGGCCGAGGGTGATGGATTCGGGGTTTAAAATGGTGCATTGCCTGGCAAATGGGGAATCTCCCAGCAGGCCGTTATTGAAGATTCTCCATTTGCGGCGCCAATGCTTGTCGCGCTTTCCCTTAATGATGACTTCGCGTATGGTATTGTTCAGATCAAGCTTGAAGACCACATTCGCCGTGCGGTCGGGCGTTGCCTGCAATAGTTTTACTTCCGGCTTATATCCAACGAAAGAGGCGACCAATTCCGCTTTTTTATAGCGCGCAGGAACGTTAATGCGGAAGTTGCCGGCTTTGTCGGTCGAGGTGCCTAAGGAAGTATTGTTAAGATAAATGGTGACCGATGGCAGCGCCTTCCCGGCCTCGTCATAAACGGTGCCCGCTATCTGCCAGTTCTGGTCCTGCGAACGGCATGGGCTGGCCAGAAAGAGCAAAAGCACGCAAAAACAGTGCAATAGCCTGCCGCAGGCGCCGCCTGCCGACGCACAGAAAGATTGACGAAGTCGGCTATAAAACATAGTTCACTGTTTCAAGCATAGTAATATTCCGTTGTAAAATAATAAACTTAGGTTACAACTGATAATGGGCCGGGAGAGTCTACCTGATAAAACACATCGTTATGAAAACACTTTCACTTTTTATCTTAGCCCTGTTCGTATTTGTCCAATGCAAGAAGGAAAACCGCGATCCGGCACCTGAAGTGATCTCGATCGTTGGCAAATGGCGAGTGGTTGAATATAAGCAAATATACGGCGACTCGACCGTTACGCAGCCGGTAGCGCAAGCCAGTTCGCATGTGTATGAAATCCGGTATGATGGGGTACTTTTGAATGGGAACGGATATGTGCCCTGCTGCATTCCATCGAGCTATTCCCTGAACGGAACGGCTTTTGTCCCGAAGCCTGCTAAGCCGGTTGAGCTGGACCCGATCTGTTCGTATGCATTGTGCAGGGGCTGTCCTGAAATGAAACTGACGCAAACTGCCCCGGATAGCCTGGTCATGGAAACATGCGAAGGTAGTTTGAGCATTCTTGTCCGGGAAAAATAACCCGGTAAAATCAACTGTTTCATTTCACAGAGGCACTCGAACTTACCGAGCGCTTTTTGTCATAGCCGGAAATGCCTTGTAATTTCACTTTTTGAAATAACCAATCAGCAAGGTCATGGACATAGGCAGCATTTTACAGCAGATCGAGTTTATCAAAGAGATTGACAAACTCAAATATATTCAAAGGAAAACCAGGCTTTTCAACAGCGACAGGAATGAAAACGACGCCGAACACAGCTGGCACCTGGCGGTGATGGCCATTGTCCTGGCCGGGCATTCCAATGTGCCGGTCGATGTTCTCAAAGTCGTCAAAATGGTGCTGATACACGATATTGTCGAGATCGACGCGGGTGATACCTTTATTTACGACACCCAAAAGAACCACACCAATACCGATGATGAGCGGCTTGCAGCGAACCGGATTTTCGGGATGCTACCCACTGAGCAGGCCAGCGAACTGATCGCCATCTGGGAGGAATTCGAAGCAGGGCAGACCGGCGAAGCCAAATTTGCCCGGTCGATGGACCGCCTGGAACCGCTCCTTCAAAACAGCTCCAATAGCGGCGGGACCTGGAAAGAGTTTGGGGTGAAATATGAGAAGGTGTACGAGAAAAAGAAAGTCATCAAAGAAGGATCGGAGGCATTGTGGGAATATGCCGAAGGGCTGATTAACGAAAGCGTCGAAAAGGGGATACTGGAAAAGTAGTCCACAGGTCCGGAGCAGCTTCGCTGGTCTACATTTTCAGCGGTTCGTCTACATTATTTTTCACGGCGCAGGCATTTTATTTCCTTTACATATCATCAAATGCCTCGCTATGAAAACGCTTAGAAATTGGCTCATTATCACCTTTCTGGTTTCGATACTGGCCTGCTTTACCCGCGATCGGGGACCCGCGCCGCTTAAACCCGTTTACACGTGGAAGGAAATGCTCCCTGCTGGAAGCGGTTCGCACCAGTACGAGTGGAAACAAGGCACTTTCCCCATGGGCCTCGTGCCGCATGTTGCATTCGGAGGTAACCTCTGGATGATAGGACAAAAAGCATCGTGGTCGTCGGCAGACGGCATTTCCTGGACGCGCCACGCGAAGAACGACTGGGGTGAGCGCATCTACCTGACCGGCGTTTATTTCGCCGGTAAACTCTGGCTCACCGGCGGTATGCGCTACCAGGAAAGGGAACTGACGAACGAAATATGGAACTCCAAGGACGGTTCAGAATGGAAAAAGGCTGTGAATGCGGAATGGGAACCCCGGAAAGGCCAGGCACTGGTCGTATTCAAAAATAAAATGTGGCTATTCGGAGGTACCACCAGAATAGCGCGGGATTTCGAATCGCTCGAAATGAAAAACGACGTATGGTCGTCACCCGACGGACTGAAATGGACCCGGGAAGTAGCTAAGGCGCCCTGGTCGCCCCGAGACTCGCCGCAAATGGTGGTAATGCGCGATACGCTTTATATGGTCGGTGCGCAGGGGATGGCGGACGTCTGGCGCTCCGCCGACGGCAAAAACTGGACACAACTCACCGCCGAAGCTGGTTGGAAAAAGCGCTACGACGCGGGCGTGCACGTGTACGACAGCAGGCTGTGGCTATTCGGGGGGCGCGACCTCAATACCGACCATCACAAAGGCGCCCTGAACGACGTATGGTTTTCCGCTAATGGTACCGACTGGTACCGCTACGCCGAACACGCTCCTTGGAGCGTCCGCAGCGGCGGCAACAGCGTCGTATTCCACGATCAGATGTGGATTTTCAGCGGCAAACACACCGGCGCCAATCCGGTTTGGAAAGGAGATGTGTGGGCGCTGCAAAGACGGTAAATGACTGGATTAGGCGTCTGGAATGTGTAATTGTCGACTTGTGGTGATATTGGAAAAATTAAATTAAAAACTTTAATTGCAATAAGTGACTAAAAAATAAGGCGTTCCCGCTTTTAACTTCCGAGGATTGATTTAAGACAGAAAATCCATGAAGTCGAGGGTAAAGAAATTTGCATTTTGGAAGTGCGGGAACCTTGTGGCAGCGGTAGGAATGTGCATGCTGTTCATGGCCGGTTGCGGCGTGGAAAAGCCGGAAGAAGTGGAACTGGCATTGAGAGAAATACCCGCGGAACCGGATTTCAACTACGACGTAAAGCCGATCCTTTCTGACAAATGCTTCGCCTGCCATGGCCCGGATGCCAAAAAGCAGAAGGGCGGGCTCCGGCTCGATACCGAGGAGGGCGCTTATAGAGCACTGAAAAAAGCCCCAAAGCGCCACGCGATCGTCCCCGGTGACCTGGCAGCCAGCGAAGTTTATACGCGGCTCATTTCGCAGGACCCGGACATGAAAATGCCGCCGCCGGAATCTAATCTTGCATTGTCTGTCAGAGAAATAGCGGTACTCACACGGTGGATCGAGCTGGGGGCGAAATACAAACCGCATTGGTCGTTCATCAAACCCGAGAAGCCTGAGCTACCGGAACCGGAACTGGCTGGGTGGGCGCGGACGCCGATCGATCATTTTATTCTCGAAAAGCTGGAAAAGGAGAAACTGGCTCCTTCTCCGGAAGCAAACCGCGAAGACCTGATCCGCCGGGCGAGCTTCGACCTTACTGGCTTACCGCCGACATTGGCCGAAATAGACGCATTCGTGGCCGATAAATCGCCCGAAGCCTATTCCCGGGTGATCGATCGCCTTCTGCAATCGCTTGCTTACGGGGAGCGGATGGCCAGCGAATGGATGGACGTTTCGCGCTACGCCGATAGTGATGGTTATCTCGACGACAAGCACCGCGACTTTTCGCCCTGGCGCGACTGGGTGATCAGCGCATTCAACCGCAACCTTCCTTACAACCGGTTCGTTACCATGCAGCTTGCGGGTGACCTTTTACCTGATAAAACCAAAGAAACCATTCTCGCTACTGCATTCAACCGCCTGCACAAGAAGAGCTCCGAGGCAGGGATCGTTTTTGAAGAATACCGGGTGGAATACAATGCCGACCGCGTGCAGACACTGGGACAAGGGATTATGGGCCTCTCGGTACAATGCGCCCGCTGCCACGACCACAAATATGACCCGATCAGCCAGGAAGCATATTACAAAATGTTCGGGCTTTTCAACAGCACGAACGAAACCGGCAGTCCGGTGTACGGTCCCGACCAGACACCCGGCCCTGCATTGCTGCTTACCGGCAGGGAAAACGAAGCATTGCTCCGCTTTTTCGACCGAAAGATCACGGGGCTGACCAACCAACTCGCGGCTAGCAACGACAATTCGCAAGACGATCTGAAAAAGTGGCTTAACACAGGGGCATTATCCGAAAAGCTGCTCAATCAAAAGATCCGGGAGGGATTGGTCGCGTGGTATCCTTTCGAAAAAGCTACAAAAACAGCCGATGGCAAGGCGGTTATGCCCAATGCGCTTGACCCAAAACAGTTGGCGCAATGCAACGAAGTCATTCTGAAACCCGGGGTAAGGGGTAATGCTTATTTTGTGTCGGATTACAACTCCATCAAGCTTGGCAACAATATCGGCTGGCACGAAAGGACAGAGCCTTTTTCGGTTGAATTGTGGATTAACCCCAACACCGTCTATCCCGACGCGGGCATATTCTACCATTGCGAAGACCTGCGCCTCGGCTATAAAGGGTACTCATTGCGACTGGCCGACAATAAGTTACAGTTTATTATCGCTCATTCCTACCCGCAGAACGCTATCCAAGTAAGTACACTCGCTCCTGTGCCCGTAAAGCAATGGACGAAGGTTACCGTCACTTACGATGGTTCGAGCAAAGCGGCCGGAGCCAAAATTTACGTCAATGGGGAGGCGGCGAAAACGGCGATCGACTTTGACAACCTCTACAAGGGTATTTTATACGAAAAAGATATTCATACCTATGGTTTTCAGGGATTTATGGTTGGGCAGCGAAACTTGCTCATTCCATTTAAGGACGGCGGGATCGATGAGCTAAGGATTTACGACACGGCGCTCACAGCCCTTGAAGTTTTATTTAACCATAACCCAAAAAAGGCGGCAGGAATGCTTAAAACGCAGGTTTCCGCAGACCAACAGTTGATGGTAAAGGAGTTTTATAATGCCCGTTTCAATGCAAAAGCACAAATGCTGCGCGACAGCCTGAAAGCCCGAATGGACGAGCAGAACAAGCTGATCAACAGTATTCCTGAACTGATGGTGATGGGCGACCTCCCCAAACCCCGCCCAACCTACCTGCTCACACGCGGTGCCTATAATGCGCCCGGCAAGCGGGTGACGCCGGGTGCGCTGGATGCGGTAATGCCTTTCGAAGGAAAATTTCCGCAGAACCGGCTGGGCCTCGCGCGCTGGCTTTTCGACCGGAACAATCCGCTTACGGCGCGGGTGTTTGTCAACCGGATCTGGCAAATGCATTTCGGGAATGGCCTCGTGCGCTCCTCGGCGGACTTTGGCAATCAGGGCAACCTGCCGTCGCATCCCGCACTCCTCGACTGGCTGGCCGTCGATTTTATGGAATCCGGCTGGAATATTAAAAGGCTGCACAAGCTGATCATGCTCTCGGCAACTTACCGGCAAACATCCAAAGCAACGCCGCAGCTTCTTGAAAAAGACCCGGGTAATGCATTGCTGGCAAGAGGTGCGCGGTTCAGGTTTACTGCGGAGATGATACGGGACAACTCATTGTTTATCAGTGGTTTGTTGGTGGGTAAAATTGGAGGAAAGAGCGTTTACCCTTATCAGCCGGTGGGCCTCTGGGACGAGCTGAGCGATAAGGTGTGGCGTTACAAATACCAGCAGGAACCCGGCGATGGCCTTTACCGCAGAAGCCTGTACACGATCTGGAAACGTACTTCACCACCACCGTCGATGCTGATCTTCGACGCGCCCGAACGTGGTGAATGTGTCGCGAAGCGCCGCTCCACGAGCACGCCTTTGCAGGCGTTGGTGCTGCTCAACGACCCCCAATATGTGGAAGCGGCGAGAGCATTGGCGGAGAAGGTTCTACACGCATGCAAAACCAGCGGATTGGAGGCAACCGGTCTTGCGTTCAGAATGATAACAGGGCGAAAACCCGACCGTACGGAGCAAAAGATACTCGCCGATTTCTACGCGGACGAACTCAAACGCTTTCGCGCCCAGCCCGTGCAGGCGCTCGAATACCTGCGCACGGGCGAGCGCCAGTGGGATACGACGTTGCGACCGGAGGAAATCGCCGCCCTGGCGACAGTCTCCAATTCGATCATGAACACCGACGAGGGGCATACCCGCAAATGATATTGTTATGGAAGATCTGAGAAAGGTATTAACGCAACTCAACCGTCGGGATTTCCTCACGAAGGCAGGCCTTGGTTTCGGCTCCATCGCGCTTTCGAGCATTTTGCAGGCGGGTACCTCGCCCGGTGCACGCAGGCAGGAGGACAAGGGGGCAGAGTCGCCGTTCGTAATGGGCCCGCATTTTTCCCCGAAAGCCAAGCGGATCATTTACTTGTTCCAAAGCGGCGGTCCGTCGCAGCTGGAAACATTTGATTATAAGCCTGCATTGGCCAAATGGCATGGCCAGGAAATTCCGGCGTCTATCAAGTCGACGCAGCGGAATTCCGGTATGGTGGCCGGCCAGTCGACTTTTCCGCTGGTCAAATCGATCTATGATTTCAAACAGTACGGGCAGTCGGGCGCGTGGGTGAGCGAGCTTTTACCTTACACGGCCGGCATTGTGGATGAGTTATGCATTGTGAAATCGGTATTTACGGAGGCGATCAATCACGAGCCGGCGGTGATGTTTGTACAAACCGGCTCACAGCAAAGCGGCCGACCATCGATGGGTTCCTGGCTTAGTTACGGGCTTGGGTCCGATAATCAGAACCTGCCGCACTTTATGGTGTTGATTTCCAAAGGTGTAACCGGTGATCAGCCGTTGAGCACGGCAGCCTGGGCGAACGGTTTCCTGGCATCGCACCATCAGGGGGTGCAGCTCAGGGCCGGCAAGGATCCGGTGCTTTACCTGCAAAATCCGTACGGCGTGCATAAGGAAGACCGCCGCCGCGCATTGGACCGCATTAAAGAGCTGAACGAGCACCAATATACGCTTTGGGGTGATCCGGAAATTCAGTCGAAGATCAGCCAGTATGAAATGGCGTACAAAATGCAGACTTCGGTGCCCGACGCGGTGGATACCTCCGGGGAACCCGATTATATCTACAAAATGTATGGAGAGGACGCGCGCAAGCCCGGAACTTTCGCTGCAAATTGCCTCCTCGCCCGGCGTATGGCTGAGCGCGACGTGAAGTTTATCCAGCTTTATCATATGGGTTGGGACCAGCACGGTGATCTGCCCAAAAACATTGCCAAACAAGCCAGGGATGTCGATCAGGCGTCGGCTGCATTGGTGAAGGATCTAAAACAGCGGGGCCTGCTGGAAGACACGCTCGTGGTTTGGGGTGGGGAATTTGGTCGCACGAGCTTTTCGCAGGGCAAGCTTACGGCAGACAATTACGGCCGCGATCATCACCCCGGCTGCTTTTCGATGTGGATGACGGGAGGTGGCATTAAAACGGGGCAGGTTTATGGCGAAACCGACGAGTTTAGCTATAATGTTGTGAAAGACGGCGTACATGTGCACGATTTCCAGGCGACATTGCTGCACCTTTTCGGGCTCGATCATGAGAAGCTGATATTCAAGCATCAGGGCCGGCGTTACCGGCTTACCGACGTGCATGGTAAGGTTATTAAGGGGTTGATCGCCTAGCAGGCAGGTGCCTTCTGCATGTCCTGCACATCCGCGCCGCGGATTCGAGCGCGACCCGGCTCAATGACCGGCAGTGGCGGCATCGAACAACCTGCAACGTTGCACGGAGCTACTTTTCAGCCAGAGACGCTCCGGTCAGTTTAATGCGGTACGGCCATTGCTCTTCTTTCTGCTGCGCAGCTTGCCTGCCAAAAGCAACGGGCCAATGCTCGGCAGGCGCTCCGCTTACGACGAGCCAGAGATGCTGCGTGTCTTTGGGGAGTTTGAATGTAGCTTTGCCCTTCGCTTCCCGTGCGACTTTTCCGTAAACGCGCTTACCGTCTTTGGTATGTGCCACAAAACCATAGCGCCAGCCGGCCTTGTCGGTCTTCACGTCGCTGTAACCTTTTGCGCCTGCAATGCCCTCGAAGTCGACGGTTACCGATTTGCCGGCAGCGGGAATCGAGAGAGGGATGCCATTATAGCCATAATTTTGCGGAGCATTCAGGGAATCAACCTGGTACCAGCCGTTTTCGGTTGCCGTGAGTTTGGTAGCATGTTTGTTGGCATAAGGCGCCGCTACTTTTTCAATCCTTTTCAAATCCCACGTTATGAACTTGCTCGCTGCTTCGAACATCTCGTCATTAAATACCTCCTGGCTGAGATTATTAAGCCTTTTGTAGGTCATTACCGGGTCTTCGCCCTCCTGCGTGGAGCGACATAATGTGCCGAAAAACTCCTTGCCGTGCTTCTCCGACCAGTATTCCAGCACGTAAGGCGAGTGGTACATGTTCTGCGGATGCAGGAATGCGAAATGCGTCTTTTTAAGATAGCTTACATAGTGGTAGTTTTCGAAAGTCATCCATTCGGGATAGACCTGCCAGAGCATGTATTGTGCCGACATTTCCATCACAGGTCCGCGCGGGCCCGTTTTCGCGTCCGAGCGCGACATGTACTGGAACGCGTGCCCGAGCTCGTGCGCGAGGGCGCCATATGGGGCTTTCGACATGCGCACCGCCGGTGTCCAGAGTATGCCGATCTTGTTCTCCACCCCACCGCCGAAAGCCGTTTGTTCGGTGCCGCCGATCACGTACAGGATCATTTTGTACTGGTCGGTAAGTGACTTTCCTTTTTGAACAATTTTTAGATCATTAACGTAATAATCATAAAACCGCTCACATTCGCGTAATGCATTTTGTACATCGAACCGCCGGGTGGAGTCCGGGTTCGCCATCGGATCTTTCCCGAACTCCTTATGCCAAAAGATCGCGATATTGTCCGATTGCACCATACGTTTGTAACTAAACTCGCTTTCTTCGCTGTTGTAATCGTTGCCGTCGGGCACCCGCATGGCTTTGGCAGGAATGTACAGTTCTTTGGTTTGCGCAAAGCTGCGCGCATGGGTAAGGAATTGGAGTATTCCAATAAGGACAAATGTCAGGAGGTGGTGGCGTTTCATGACCGGTTAGCTTGGGATTCAGGATTGAAGTTGCAAAGTATATCGTTTCAAATACACTTGCCCGATCTTGCACCCGGTGTGCTAAAATAGGTAATGAAGTGGTTAATATCCACCAAGTTAAGGGCTGATAATCACTTGCCCCTGACCGTTTTTCAATTCCGGTAAACCAGGTTCCCGTGGTGCACGAGCGCCTTAACGGGCGAAACACGCGCAACAGCCTCGGCCGAGCAGCTCGCATCCACCAGCACCAGGCTTGCTTCGTCACCCGCCTTCGGCCATTGCTGTTTTCCTTTCTCGTCGAGCGGCAGGATGTTGCAGGTGGCGAGTTTCAGGCAGCGCGACAGGTCCAGCTCGGTCGACTGCCCGTAAAGCTGCGCCATCATGTTGGCCTTCTGCAACACACTGCCCGTGCCGAATGTATTCCAATGGTCCACAATGCTGTCATTACCAGTCATCACGTTCACGCCATAGCGGTAAAGGGTCGGGATTGGCATGATGGTGTTACCAAAAGGCACGGTCGAAATTACGCCTACGCGTGCATGTGCGAGCTTTTCAGCGGTTTCTTCCAGTTTTGGTTTTTCAAGGCGCGCCAGCACGAAGCAGTGGCTGAGGAACGTTTTGCCTGCCAGGGCCGGATTTTCCAATACTTTTTGGGTCAGGTATTCGACCGTCCGCAAGCCCGGCTCCCCGCCTTCATGCAGGTGAATGTCTATACCCTTGCTGTGATCGAGCGCGAGTTGGACTATAAAATCGATTTGTTTCTCCACGCTTCCGTCGATCGCATTAGGGTCGAGTCCACCGATGAAATCGATATCCATTGCGGCAGCCTCTTTCATCAATTGTTCGGAATGCGAATAGAAAACCCCGTGCTGCGGAAATGCGACGAGCTCCGTTCCGAATGTATCTTTCTTATTTTCAATCGCTTTTTGCAGATTTTTTAGCGAATCCAGCTTTGAGGTCGGTTCGATGTTTACGTGGCTTCTGGCAAAGTTGGTCCCTTTCGATTGCAGGAGTTCGATGATTTTTTCCGCGCGGTATGTGGAAGTTTTCAGGAGTTCGGGCAAAGTTTTCTGCTCGAACACGATCATGTCCTTTACCGACCGGTTTTTCGCCAACCGCGCCTTCCATGGACCTCCGTAAAAAGTTTTGTCCAAATGGATATGCATATCCCTGAACGCCGGCAGCATTAGCTGGCCTTTTGCATCAGTAGCGTCTGCTTTCGGGTCATTGGGTAACACCGCCTTGATTTTACCGTCCTCGATCTCGACGCGGAAGAGGCCGGTTTCAGTGGCAATCACCTCACCATCTTCATACATGAAACCTGTTTCCAGCCGCACATTTTTCAGCGTCCATTTCTTAGCGGGTTTATTCGCTCGCAGCACCGCGCCGGAAGCGAACGCATCGGGCTTTTTGACCAGTATTTCGCTTGCCAGCAATAAACCGGAACTTTGAATGAACGTTTTGCGGGAAATGGATTCCATGTGGCTGGGATTAAGGTTTTTGCAAAATTAACCCCGATAACGCTTTGAAACGATGCGCTATTTATGCTATAACTTGTAGAATTTATAACGCATTCCGAAATGCCCGGGGCGAGAGACCTGTCTGGGCCTTGAAAAAGTTGGAAAAATGAGGAAGGTCGCTAAAACCTAAATCAAATGCGATCTCTTTCGCTGACTGCCCTGAAACCAGCAGCAGACGCTTCGCTTCTAGGCCCACGCGGTTGTGGATCAGAAAAGTGGCCGGTACATGCAAATGCCTTTTACAGAGTATGTTAAGATAGTTGGGTGAGATATTTAGCTGATCGGCATAGAATGCCACGGTTTTGTGTGCTTTGAAATGTGTATCCACCAATGCGTGGTATTTGAAAAGGATCGGGTTGGCGCGGTAAGTGCCGATATCCTCGTAAATGCGCTCGGCCTCACGGCTCACCAACTGTAACGCCACCCGGCTGCGAAGTTGTACCATTTCCCAATCCACCGCAGCCGTACCCAGTTCTCCTTCAAGCGCTTCGAGCTCGTAGCACAATGCGCCGAAGACAGCGTGCGGCAAATCAATCACCTGGTGGTTCCGGTAAGCTATAAACGACAGCCGCAGGAAGTTGGAAGAAGTCTCAAAAGCCCGTCGCCCAACCATCAGTTGGAAACCCGACGTATCTTCGTCAAGCTCCCAGCGGTGTACCTGACCGGGGAACAGCAGATGCACCTGGCCCTCCGCGACGGCATAATCGACGAAGTCAATGGAATGCGTGCCTCCGCCTTTTCGCACCACAAAAAGCATGAAGAAATCGTGCTTATGCGGCTTCTCGATCCGGCTTTTACCGTCCACCTCATGGCGTAAAAGCTTGTAACCCGACTCCGCAGAAGAGTCGAAAGCATCGATGCCAAGTGTTGGAAACGCCGTTTTAGTATTCATAAGCTGAAATTACGAAAAATGCCGCAAGGGGGTTCCCGGTTCTTATTGTAAGGTCAAGGGGCGGTTTTTGCAGGTATGGAATACCAGCCAGCTGACTAAAAATAAAATTCCTTAAAATATTAAACTATTAAATTGGTAGACTAAATAGTTTAATTAATTTTGTGCACCAGCCACCACCATTTTACGATTTCCTATCCGTCGACGAGCCGTCTGCGGAGCAGAGCTTATGTATCACTTAACTAACAACTGAATATGAAGAGGCCTGTTTATCATCTACTGGGGCTGGCGGCGTGGGTGCTGTCCGCATTTGCTGTACCCGACAATACCTACGAAGAGCAAATCCGTGACTGGCACCAGAAGCGAGTCGAGAGCCTGAAAGCGGAATCGGGCTGGCTGAATTTGGCCGGACTGTTTTGGTTGAAGGAAGGCAAAAACACGTTCGGCAGTGCGGAAGAGAACGATATTTTGTTTCCGGAGGGCAAAAGCCGCCCCTTTCTGGGCGAGTTTGTGCTGCAAAATGACAAAATCACGCTCAAAGCAAAGCCCGACGCGGAGATCCTTAACGGCGATCAGCCTGTGACCGAGCTGGATATTTTCCCCGGCGGAAAGCCGGTGACGCTGAAACACGGTCCGCTGCGGTGGTTTGTGATTAAGCGCGGCGATAAGTACGCGATCCGCCTGCGTGACCTGGAAGGCGAGTACCTGAAAGGGTTTACGGGCATCGAAAGATACCCCGTACAGGAAAAATGGAGGGTGAAGGCGCGCTTTGTACCAACCCAGGGCCGCACGGTGTCGATTACCGACATCACAGGCCGCACCGACGACCAGGTGTCGCCTGGCAAACTCGTTTTCACCGTCGACAGCAAGGAGTACAACCTCGACGCCGTGGGCAAGCCCGAGAGCCTGTTCATCATCTTCGCAGACCAGACCAACAAACACGAGACTTACGGCTCGGGCCGGTTCCTGTACTCGTCCGTCGAGGCAGACGGTACGGCCTGGCTGGATTTCAACAAAGCCATCAACCCACCCTGTGCGTTCTCTCCTTATGCGACTTGTCCGCTGCCACCGAAGCAGAACAAGCTGGCGCTGGCCGTTTCGGCGGGCGAGAGACGTTACGGAGATCACTGATCCGCGTTAGCATTCCGGATTTCTCCGATTTACTATTCACATTCCTCGCATTGACCTTAACCGGGCGCCCAGCATTTGGCTGAGCGCCCGCAAGAGGCTGATTGCCAGTTCCATTGCTTTTTCACTCCCAGAACATATTAAAACCCATTTTAACATGACAAAACCTTACTTTATAAATTTGCGTATAGAGCAGTACGGTAATACAGGCAGGGTCGCGCTGGCGGCACTGTTGCTCGGGTTGTCCACGCCACAGCAGACTTATGCTTCGCGGCCATTGGCGCCAGCCTTTGTGAGGGCAGACAAGCCCGTCACCGGTGTGATACGCGACAAGGACTCCGGCCAGCCGCTGCCGGGCGTATCGGTGATTGTCAAGGGTTCTTCCAATGGCACGATAACTGATCAGGACGGTAAATACCAGCTTATTGCGCCGGAAAATGCGACGCTGGTCATCTCTTTTATCGGTTATGCGTCCGTGGAAAAGCCTGTTGGCGGACAAACGCAGATCGCCGTGGAACTGAGCCCCGATACACGCCAGCTCAGCGAGCTCGTGGTGGTGGGGTATGGCACGCAAAGCAAGGCGGAATTCACCGGTTCGGCCGTCCGCTTGAAGGGCGAAGCCATTAAGGAACAGCCGATCCAGAGCTTCGATCAGGCACTTGCGGGACGCGCGGCGGGGGTAAGCATTTCTCAGCCCAACGGTGTGCTCAATAACCCGCCGGTGATCCGTATCCGGGGTGTTAACTCTATTTCACTGAGCTCTTACCCGCTGGTGGTAGTGGATGGTATTCCGATCAACACCGGTAATGTCTCGACGAGCACCGCGGTGCCAAACAACCCGCTGGGGGATATTAACCCGGCAGATATCGAGTCGATTGACGTGCTGAAAGACGCCGCTTCGACATCCATTTACGGTTCACGGGCGGCTGCGGGCGTACTTTTAATTACTACCAAAAGAGGCAAAACGGGTAAGCCGAGGATCAACGTCGAATCCTGGGCGGGCGTATCGGAAGTAACGCGGCTTCCCGAGCTCCTGAATGCCAGTCAATACATTGCTATCAAGAACGAGGCGGTGCTGAATGCCAAGATTTTAGGAGGAAATGAAAACAATGATAAAGTACCTTCCGCATTGTTTTTTCCCAATAATAATCCCGATGGCACGCCGGTCGACACGCGCTGGTATGATTACATTTACCGCACCGGCGTTTCCCAGAACCACAACCTGAGCGTTTCGGGCGGTACGCAAAGCACCAGCTATTACTTTTCAGCCAATTACAGCAAGCAGAACGGCTTCCTCCGTGCCAATGAGTTCGACCGCAAATCGGCCCGTTTCAATATTGACCAGGAGGTGAACCGATGGCTGAAACTGAACGGAAGCGTTTCCTACAATACTACCAACAATGCATCGCCCTACGCCGGTTCTTTGCCGGGTTCGAACTTTTTCCTGGTCGGCCTGGCGCGGCTCGCTACCGCATTGCCGCCAAACGTGCCGGCCTACAACCCGGATGGTTCCTACAACATCAGCACCGCCAGCCCGAACACGATCGGAATGGGTAATAACCTGGTGGTGAGCAACTGGGGTAACCCGGTGGCGCAGCTGGACAAAAACCATTACACGTCGTCCAACGATCGCATCATCGGCAGCTTCGCCGCGACGGCGCAAATCCTGAAAAACCTGCAATTCCGCACGAGCTACGCAATCGACCGCCTCCGTACGGAGACCAAAACCTTCGATAGCGCTTTGCAGGGCAACGGTTATTCCACCAAAGGCAATGCCGTGAACGTATCGGCCCTGCGCGACAACTGGAACTGGACGAATACATTGACGTTCACGCCCACATTCGGCAAGCATTCGGTGTCGGTACTGGCGGGATATGATGTGCAGAAATTCAATAATTCGGCCTGGGGCGCATCACGTTCGCAAGGGGCCGATCCGTTTTTTGAAAACTACCAGGGCAACTGGGGATCCATTACCAGTTCAGGCAACGAGCTCGACCAGCGGGCGTACCTTTCGTATTTTTCACGCGTGAGTTATGACCTGGGCAAGAAGTATTTTGTAACGGTCAACTTCCGTCGCGATGGTAATTCCGCCTTGGGTTTGGACAAAAAGTACGGAAACTTCGGCGGCATTTCGTGGGGCTGGGCGTTGTCGGAGGAGGCATTTTACAAAAACCTGAGCCTGGCCTCGGTATTGAGTTCGGTGAAGTTGCGGGCAAGTTGGGGCCGGGTCGGAAATGGCAATATCAGCAATGCGTTCGGCTCGCTGGAATTGTACAACGGCGGTCTGTACGGAAGCTCGCCCACCTGGGCGATCTCGCAGGCGGGTAACTCCGACCTGGGGTGGGAAACCAGCCGGCAAACCAACATCGGTACCGACCTGGGCCTGTTCGACGATCGCATCCAGATCGACCTTACCTATTTTGACAACAATGTCGACGGCCTGATCCTGAGCGCACCACAGGCCGTATCGAAAGGCATTCCCGGCAATTCGATCCTTCGCAACGTAGGCACGATGTTCAATAGGGGCGTGGAACTCGGTATTTCGGCCAATATCGTTCGCTCGGGCGAATTTTCGTGGAATGCGTCGGTCAACTTCACGAAGTTGAAAAACAAGGTGACGGCGCTCTCGGATGGTAATACCGACATTGTGGGTACCACGCATGTCGCTTACGAAACGACAAACGTGACCCGCGTAGGGCATTCGGTAGGCAGCCTGTACGGTGCCCGAACGGCGGGTGTGAACCCGGAGAATGGCCGGCGGATTTTCATCAATGCCAAAGGCGAGAAGGTGCAATACAGCCAGATTGTAGGCCCGGGCGAAAGTAACTGGACGTACCTGGACGGTTCCAAAGCAGCCGCCATTACCGGTGCCGACTACTACCTGATCGGCGACGCGCTGCCGAAATGGTACGGCGGTTTTTCCAACACATTCAAATATGGTGCATTCGATGCTTCGGTGAACCTGACATTCGCGGGGGGGAACTACGTCATGAACGGCACCCGTGCCACTTTGCTCGACCAGCGCGCTTACAATAACTCCACCGAAATCCTGAAACGCTGGCAAAAACCCGGCGACGTGACCGACATTCCAAGGCTCGTTTACAACGACCAGCTGTCGAGCGGATCTTCGTTTCCGGTTTCTACCAATGCGGAAAAGGCCGATTTCCTCCGTCTGCAGAACCTCTCGCTGGGTTACCGGCTGCCTGCTTCGGCGTTCGGCAATTCGGGCATAGGGCCGGTGCGCATTTACGCGCAGGGATCGAACCTGTTCCTGCTTACGAAGTACAACGGCACCGATCCCGAATCGTCGGTGAACGGCAATTCCAACACCACGCCCGGTATCGAGAAAAACTCGGTAGGGCAGGCGCGGACTTTTACACTCGGGGTTAATCTTAGTTTCTAATTATCAGGTATTATCAATATGAAAATATTCACTCAAATAGGCCATAGATCAATAGGTTGGGGCTTTTCTGTCGCATTTGCATTGCTATTGCCCTCGTGCGATTCCGACAAGTTGCTCAATCCGGTTCCCGAAACTTCTATCACCGGGGCCAATGCGTTTGAAACGCCGGAACGCGTTCTGGGGCTGGTCAACGGGGTTTACAAATCGGCCAAAGGCGGTAATTTTTACGGGGGCAACTATTATACCTATTCCGAAGTAAGGGGCGAAGAGTTTATCAACCGCACCAGCAATACTTTTACTGCGTTTGAGGCCTGGAACCATACGCTGAATGCGAGCTCCAACTTCATTGCGGGTTTCTGGGCGAGCGGTTATGAGACGATTAACAACGCCAATATCCTCATCAAGGGCATTGGCGAGCATCCGGGCGTGGTGAGCGAAGCGGTGGCGAAGCAATATGTAGCCGAGGCGAAATTCGTGCGGGCACTGAGCTACTTCGCGCTCGTGACCGCCTATGCGCGACCTTATAATGAAGATCAGGGCGCTTCGAAAGGCTTGCCGCTCCGGTTGCAGGCGGAAACCACCACGGCTAACAACGATCTCAAAAGAAGTACCGTCGCCGAGGTTTACGCGCAGATCATCAAAGACCTGGACGATGCCGAGGCCGACCTGCCTTTGAATTACAGCACCGCATTGCTCAATACCACCCGCGCACACCGCAATACGGCCATTGCGCTCAAAACCAGGGTATATCTCAACAGCGGAAAGTATGCGAAAGTGGTGGAGGAAGCAAAAAAGATTGTTTCCATTACCCCGCCATTCGCGGCAGCAACGGGCGTGAAGCATCAACTGGGCAGTATCGTCGAAATTTTTACGACCAATTACACCAGCACCGAATCGATCCTTTCCGTGCCGATGACCGAGCTCGACAACGTGACCGGACAGACGTCTTTCCCTTACGTGATCAATGCCAATTCGGAGTACAACCTCAATCCGGCCGGCATCTGGGGCGATACCGGGTGGCGGACGACTGACCTTCGGCGCACCTTCGCGCGGACGGCCTCGGGCGTGCAGTTTCTCACGAAATATGCCAAGCCATCACCATTCCTGGATTACCTGCCCATTCTGCGCTATTCGGAAATACTGCTGAACTACGCCGAAGCCGCAGCCCGCACTGGCGACTTCGCCACGGCCACTGCATTGCTCAAAGCCGTCCGTAACCGTTCCGACGCGAGCTACGAGTTCCCCAAAGAGGCAACCGGCACGCAGCAGGCATTGGTCGCGACGATCCTCAACGAACGGCGAATCGAGTTGCTGGGCGAAGGGCTCCGCTCGATCGATATCCTGCGTAACCTGGCACCATTTCCCGCCAAATCCGGCAACGGACTAGTGGCCCCCGAAGTGGTACCTGCACAGGCGAATTATGTGTTTCCATTACCCAACACAGAGATCGTGACCAACAAGCTGCTGCTAGACTAGCCGCTTGTATTGCTCCCGACATCCATTGCCCGGGAGATCAATTGCCCCGGACTTAAGTCCGGGGTTCTAGTGGTATCATATCAGATCTTTGGGGAAATAAGCAGGCTATGATTTTTGATTTATTATATTTGTATATTAAATCTATAAAATTACTAGATTGATAAAATTCAGAAACGACTAAATACGAGGCGCATGAAAACCTATCAACTCAAACTCACATATCCGGAGACGCTCAGTGTACACCATATCACTTCATTGGTAGAATCGGTCAAAGGGGTCAGAATCCAGCGATTGAACATCATCGGGCGAGGGCGCGAGTTTGTGGGGGTCCTCGTAGTGGAAGCTTCAGGCCTGCTGCATTATGACTCACTCGTTGAACGCATTCGCTCCCGCCAGGAAGTGCTGCTCGACGAGCCCGAAATCGCTCCGCTTTAACTGCCGCATTCTCACCCAATAGTATTTCAATTTCGACCTGCTGCTATAATGCTTCTGTCTGTGGGGAGTGTTATAGCAGCTTGCGTTTACCTATAAGCGTTACCCATTTCTTACTCACCTGATCGTCATACATGAAGCTAATTTTATTGTTTACAATGCTGATGCTGGCCGCCACGCTGGCCTCCGCACAAGAAACCGTGAAGGGTCTTGTGAAAGACCATACCGGCCAGTCGCTGCCGGGAGCTACGGTCGTCCAGAAAGGCACTTCCAAATATGCCGTAACAGACCCGGACGGGACATTTGAAATCCCGGCTGGCAAAGAGTTTCCCTTTACGTTGCAAATTAACCTTACCGGCTACCAGCAACAGGACGTCGAAGTCTATGAACTCTCGACCGCGCCCATTGATGTGGTGCTGAAAACAGCCAATGTGCTCGATCAGGTGGTTGTGATCGGGTATGGAACGCAGAAAAAGGGTGATTTAACCGGCTCTGTATCATCCATTTCTACGGGCGATCTCAAAGGTGTACCCATCAGTTCGCTCGACCGCGCCTTGCAGGGGCGTGCGGCGGGTGTGCAGGTCACGCAATCGTCGGGGCAGCCGGGAAGCTCAGTGAGCATTAAGATCCGCGGCGGCAACTCCATCAACGGCGCGAACGAACCGCTGTATGTCATCGACGGATTCCCGGTTTACAACAACAACAGCTATGCCGATGCGGGCGTTACCAACGGCCCCACTATCAACGCATTATCTACCCTGAACCCCAGCGATATCGAATCCATCGACATTCTCAAAGACGCTTCCGCCACAGCCATTTACGGCTCGCGCGGTGCGAACGGCGTGGTGATTATTACCACCAAAAAAGGGAAGCAGGGCAAGAATGTGATCACCTACGACGGCTACTATGGCGTTCAGAAAGTATTGAACAGGCTTTCGTTGCTGAATGCGCAGCAATGGGCGCTACTAAAAAACGACGCGATGGCCGACTCCAAAAAGGCACCCGCGTTCAGTCAGACGGAAATCGATAGCCTGGGGAGGCCGGGCGTCGGTACCGACTGGCAGGACGAGGCATTCCGCCAGGCGTCCATCCAGAACCACAGCCTTTCGTTTTCGGGAGGGGATGAGAAGACCCGCTTCGCATTGTCGGGTAACTATTTTAAACAGAATGGGATATTGCACAATACAGACTTCGAGCGCTACTCTTTCCGGATCAATATCGACCGCGATATGACGAAGCGTTTTAAGATCGGTTTCAATTTTACGGGCAGCAAGTCGTCGGCCCAGGTAGCACCGGAAAACGTGGTGCCCAACCTGCTGCAAATGCCGCCGACCATGCCTGTTTATGACCCTACCAGTGCTAACGGCTTTACATTAAGAAGCATTTACGACACCCCGCTGGCCAACCCTATTGCAACGCTATTCCTGCAAGTGAACGAAACCCACATTTTCCGCGGCTTCGGCAACGCTTATGGCGAGTACCAGATCGCCGACGGCCTCAAAGCCAAGGTTTCGCTCGGTACCGACATTCTGCTCAATAAACAGAACCGCTACCTGCCATCTACCTTGCAGGAAGGCAGCGGGCTTAACGGCCAGGGCATTGTCGGGAATAAGAACACCATCGGCTGGCTGAACGAGAACACATTGAGCTACAATAAAACTTTCAGCGAAGACCACGCCCTCGATGCCGTGGTGGGCATCACCCAGCAGGCATCCACCACCGAAAACACCATAGCCCGCGGTGCTACTTTCGTGAGCGACGATTTCAGCTACCACAACCTCGGCGGCGGTACCACTTTCCAGAATGCCTCGTCCAATTATTTCAAATGGACGTTGCTTTCGTACCTGGGCCGGGTGAACTATACTTTCCGTAGCAAATACAACCTCACGCTCACCGCCCGGGCGGATGGCTCTTCGAGGCTTGGTAAGGACAAAAAATGGGGCTTCTTTCCTTCGGCTGCATTCTCGTGGAACCTGGGTCGGGAGGATTTTATACGTAATGTGCAGGAAATCAGTAACCTGAAATTTCGTGTGAGCGGAGGTGTGACGGGCAACCAGGAGATTGCACCCTACACGTCGCTCGCACAGGAAGCGTATTACAGCTATTTGTTCGGCCGGAAACTCGTGGCGGGTTATGCGCCGAACGGCATTGCCAACCCCAACCTCGGCTGGGAGCAAACCGCACAATATGATGCCGATATCGATTTGGGTTTATTCAAAAACCGCGTGAATGTAACGCTGGATGCCTATTACAAGAAAACGACCGACCTGCTGCTCGACGTGCCGCTGCCTTACACAAGCGGTTATCCCAATGCATTCCAGAATTACGGAAGCGTGGAGAACAAGGGGATCGAGCTGTCGATCAATACCGTGAATTCCGAAGGCGCACTTGGCTGGACGACAGATTTTGTTTTTTCTACCAACCGTAACAAAGTGCTAAGCCTTGGCCCCGGTGTGAGCTCGGTGATTTCTGGCGTGTCTATCGCGCAGGTGGGCTATCCGCTAGGTTCTTTTTTAGTATTGAAAACCAACGGCATATTCCAGTCCGGCGACGATATCGCGAACCTGCCTAAGTTTAATGCGAACGACAAGGCCGGCAGCCAGCGGTATGTGGATGTGAGCGGCGCGAACGGGACGCCCGACGGTACCATCACCCAGGCTTACGACCGTGTGATAGTAGGCAATGCACAGCCGAGGTTTATTTTTGGATTAACCAATAATTTCTCCTACAAAAATTTCGACCTGAATGTGCTGCTGCAAGGGCAGTCGGGCAACAAGGTATACAATGCCAATCAGGCCAACCTCGAACTCGGTACAGGCTACATTAATGGCTCCACCACCATGCTCGACCGCTGGACGCCCACTAACCCGAGCAATGTGATCCACCGGGCCATCGAAAACCCGGCCGTGACCGTCTCCGACCGCTATATTGAAAACGGGTCGTACTTGCGGCTGAAAAACCTGAGCCTGGGTTATTCGCTGCCGGCTTCGATTACGGGCAAGTTAGGGATCAGTCAATTGCGCTTTTACGTCACCGCGCAAAACTGGGTAACCTGGACGAAATACACGGGCTACGATCCCGAAGTGAGTCGCAACGAGCAGGCCACGCTCACACAAGGCGTCGACAACGGGGTTTACCCTGCCAGCAAAACCTTTCTGGGCGGTTTGACGCTCACATTCTGATCAGAAGATTTTAGGAAAACAACCATGAGAAAATTCAGTTATCAAATACAAAAAAGCCTGCTGGCCGCAGCATTATCTGCATTGCTGGGCGGCTGCGTGGACCTGGAAGAATCACCGAAATCGTTCGTTTCTTCCGACCAGTTTTTCAAAACCCAGGCCGATGCCCTCGCCGGCGTCAGCGCGATATATTTCCGCCTCAATTCTAGTGGGCAAACGCCCTACCACATCCTTTTTTCGACAGGTATGGACATGATGAGCGACGATGTGCAGCCGGGCCCGGGCGCGACCAATGCGGATGTGCGCTCACAATCGGTGCTCTCGCATTCGTCCACGGGCCAACGCGTGCGCGAGATCTGGCAGCAGCATTACGACGCGGTCAACCGTGCGAACATCGCCATTGACAAAATCCCCCAAATTGCGATGGACGAAACGTTGCGTAGCCGCCTTGTGCTGGAAGCGAAGTTCTTGCGTGCATTGTTTTACTTCAACCTTGTGCGCCTGTATGGCGATGTGCCGCTGATTTTGCATGAAACCACTTCACTCAGCCCGGCCGACCTGTACGTGGAGCGCACACCTGTGGAGCAGGTTTATCAGCAGATTATCCAGGATTTGAAGGATGCCGAAGGGCTGCCCAATGAGCCATTCGCCAAATCGGGTGCGAAATACAGTGCGGGAGATGCCGGGCGTGCTACCGGCGGCGCGGCGCGGTCGTTACTGGCGAAGGTGTACCTGACGCGCTACGATTATCCCAATGCGATCCAGAAATCGAAAGAAGTAATCGACGGGCCGTTCGGCTACGGGTTGTTCGCTGACTATGCGCATGCTTTTTTGCCCGCTCATAAAAACGGTATAGAGCATATTTTCTCGGCCCAGTTCGAATCCAATGCAGATTCGCACGGCAACAACCAGGCCATGCGGGAAGCGCCCACGGGCATCCCGGGTCTGAACGGCAACTTCGCCGAGCAGCCGTTGCCCGGCATTTACGAACTTTATTCAGCGAACGACAAGCGCCGGGACGTAAGTTTTATCACTTCCATTGTAAGTCCGGCCAATGGGCAGACCTATAAACTGACTGTGAAAGATCCTGCAACAGGTGGTACGAAGCCCAACCCGCATTTCAACAAATGGTGGGACCCTGCACAGGCCGGTAACCTTTCGCAATCGGCGGCGAACGTGTCCATATTGCGTTTCTCGGATGTACTCCTGATCCACGCCGAGGCCGAAAACGAGCAGAATGGACCTACTGCCGCGGCATATGCTTCCTACAACAAAGTACGCCGGCGGGCGGGCCTGGCCGATCTTACCTCAGGGTTGTCGCAGGCACGTTTCCGCGATTCGCTGCGCGTAGACCGCCGTCTGGAATTTGTATTCGAATACTCGCGCTGGTTCGACCTGATCCGCTATAAACCATTAGAAGGGCCTGATTCTTACCTTATTAAATCCTTGCACGCCGCCGGTAAAACGAACGCGCAACCCAAGCACTACCTGTTCCCGATCCCCCAGCAGGAGATCGATAACAATCCGAAGTTGCAAGGGAAGCAGAATCCGGGGTGGTAGGGTATTATCACAAGGACAATCACCAAAACATATGCTTGAATCATTTAAAATCTGCATTATTCTCAACGTTTTCATATTGCTGTCGACAGCGGCGGTCGGCCGTCGAAAGCCGGCCGACGCAAAACCAAACATCGTCATCATCATGGCCGACGACCTCGATAGCCGGCAACTGAGCTGCTATGGTGGGCAAAACCTTAAAACAACGCATATCGATGCTCTGGCGAAGGACGGGTTGAAATTTCAGAACCTGATTGCCTCGGAAGCGATGTGCGTGCCCACGCGCGCGTCGCTTTTCACGGGGCTGTATCCGGTGCGGCACGGCTCGTTTCAGAACCATAAGCCGGTGTACGACAACCTGAAAAGCGTAGGGCATTACCTGGCAGGCCTTGGTTACCGGGTAGGGCTCACGGGCAAGGATCATGTGACGAAGCCCAAAAGCATTTTTCCGTTCGATATTGTCGAAGGTTTCGAACCCAACTGCGTGGCGCCCACCGACGATTACCGCCTCGACGACGTGAAGAAGTATATTACCGCCAGCGACAAGCCCTATTGCCTGTTCGTTATGAGCATTAATCCGCACGCACCATGGACGGTAGGCGACACGACCGAATTCGATGCCGCGAAACTGAAATTGCCAGCCAACTGGGTGGACACGCCCGTTACACGCAGGCAATTTGTAAAATACCTCGCCGAAGTGCGGCGGCTGGATGATCAGGTAGGGGAGATCAATGCATTGCTGAAACAAACCGGGCAGGACAAGAATACGATCCTGATCTTCCTCGGCGAGCAGGGTGCGCAATTCCCCGGGGCAAAATGGAACCTGTACGACACCGGCCAGCGCAGCTCGATGGTTGTGAAATGGCCGGGAAAAGTGAAACCGTCGTCGGAAACCCGGGCATTGGTACAATATGAAGACATCACCCCTACTTTGATCGACATTGCGGGCGGAAAGCCTGTTGCGGGTCTCGACGGCCGGAGCTTTTTGCCGGTGATTACCGGTAAAAGCAAAGAGGCGCGTAATTATGCATTTGGCATCCATAACAATATCCCGGAAGGCGATCCGTACCCGATCCGCAGCATCCGCGACCATCGTTACAAGCTGATCCTAAACCTCACACCAGACAAGCAGTATTACAACCGCTTCATGATGGACCGCAACCGCAAAGACCGCAATACCGTGTGGTTTTCGTGGGTGGACGATATCACCGACCCGAATGCCAAAAAGATTACCGATCGCTTTCAAAACCGGCCTGCCGTGGAATTTTATGATACTGAAAAAGATCCGTTTGAGCTAAAAAACCTGGCCGCCGACCCGCAATATGCGCAACGCATTGCCGGGCTCAGGACGAAGCTCGAAGGCTGGATGAAAGAGCAGGGTGACGAAGGCGCTGCCATTGATAGGGTTTATCCCAAAAAGCAGGAAGCGAAATGAAGCGGCTCACGATCCTAATCTTGGTTATAATGGCGATCGGCGGTCGATGGTCGGCCGTCTATGCTCAGAAACGTGCCGTTAGCCGTCAGGCACCCAACATCCTCCTCATTATGACTGACGACCAGGGTTATGGCGATTTCGGCTTCACGGGAAATCCGCACGTAAAAACGCCGAATATCGATCAGCTGGCGGCGCGCTCTACGCGATTGACCAATTACCACAACTCACCCGTATGCGCTCCCACGCGTGCGAGCCTGCTCACGGGGCGCTATCACCAGCGCACGGGCGTGCACGATACCTACAATGGCGGGGCTATAATGGCTGCCGGGGAGACCACTTTGGCCGAAATTCTTTCCAGAAACGGTTACCAAACAGGCATTGTCGGTAAGTGGCATTTGGGCGATAACTATCCGTTCCGCCCATCCGACCAGGGCTTTCAGTACAGCCTCGTTCACGGCGGTGGCGGCGTGGGGCAGCCCGGCGATTTCTACGAGAACTTCATCCGCACCGACAGCAGCTACTTTAATACGACCCTTTCGGAAAACAACCGGAAAGTACAGCGGCAGGGCTATTGCACGGATGTTTTCACCGATCAGGCCTTGGAATTCCTGAAAGAAAAGAAGGCTGCGCCGTTCTTTCTCTACGTCTCCTACAATGCCCCACATACCCCGCTCCAATTGCCGAAAAAGTATGAGGATATGTACAAGGACCTGGCATTCGACACCGAAACCGACCGGCAGGAAGGCAAGGCGTGGGCGAAAATGACCGACAACGACAAGGCAGCAGCCCGCAAAGTGTACGGCATGGCGACCAATATCGACGACAATGTGGGCCGCATTCTCGCAGAACTTAAAAAGCTAGGTCTTGAAGAAAACACGATCGTCATCTTCCTGACTGACAATGGAAATCAGCAATTGCGCTTCAATACCGGCTTCCGCGGATTGAAAGGCAGCGCCTGGGAAGGCGGTACGCGGGTGCCGTTCCTGATTTCGGGTGCAGGACTTTTTGAGCAGAATAAGGATGTAAATGCATTACTGGCACATATCGACGTGGTACCCACTTTGCTGGAAGCCGCGAAAATACCTTTGCCGGCCAGCATTAAAACGGACGGCCGCTCTGCGTTAAAGACCATTCAGGGCAAGCCGGCGGCTTCGCGCACTTTTTACAACTCCTGGAACCGCGGTTGGCCGGAACCCTACCGCAATGCGGCTTTTTACCAAAACAATTACAAACTTTTAGCATCTAATGCGGACGGCGACGACCTGGACACGTTCGGATTGTTTGACCTGGAAAAAGATCCTTTTGAGCAAAACAACCTCGTGCAGTCGCAACCCGCGTTGGCCAGGCAATTGAAAAAAGGATTGGACAGCGTCTTTACCGATATTTCAAACAGTTCCAATCTGACACCCAGACACGTGATCGTAGGCTCACCTCACGAACCGGTGTCCATCCTCACGCGTCAGGATGCCAATGGGACCAATATGGGCGCCTGGCTCTCCGACAAAGCGACGGGCTACTGGAATATCACCATTGCGCAGGACGGTTATTACAACCTTCGCTCCATTCACACCGCGCCCATCGCCAAAGGCACAAGAAGCCTCGTGCGGGTAGGCCATGTGCAGCGGAGCGCCGTTGCGAAAGGAGATAGCAATGTTGTCCCGATCAATAAAGTGTGGTTAAAAAAAGGGGATTACCTCGTGGAGTCGTGGTTTGAAGGGCAGGGAGGGGTGACGGGGCCGTATTATGTAGAAGTTTCGATAAATAAATAGAAATATGATCAAAAAAGTAATCGTTGCCTCTTTGCTACTTACCATGATATTCGGGCCTACCCACGCTCAGAAGAAGAAAGCGCCCCAGCCCCCCAATATTGTCCTCATCGTTTCCGACGACCATAGCGCGCCGTTTCTGAGCAGTTATGGCTATCCGCAGATCAAGACGCCGAATATCGATCGGCTCGCGCAGGAGGGGATACGCTTTACGCGCGCTTACACGACCGCGCCGCAATGCGTGCTCTCGCGGGCGGCGATCATGACCGGGCGTAACACGCTCGATGTGCAGATGACCCGCTTCTCGGCCCCGCTGGACGCCTCGGTGACGGCCTATCCGGAACTGCTGCGCAAGGGCGGTTATTACACCGGTATCCTGGGTCGGAACTTCCACCTCGACGGCAACCGTCGTGTACCCGAAACGGTGGCTGTGCTGGAAAAATATGGTTTGGAAACCTTCAAAAACCGCGTCGACTACCTGAATGCGACCGGTAACCGTGACAGCATTTTCCAGCAGTACACCGAGTTCCTCGACAGGGCACCGAAGAATAAGCCATTTTTCGTGCAGGTTGGTTACAGCGACCCGCACCGGATTTTCAATGCTAAAAACTTTGAACCCGATCCGCAATCCCTCACATTACCGGGCCATTGGCCGGATACGAAAGGCGTCCGGGCTGACTTTGCGTCGTATCTCGGCGAAATTCAGCGGCTTGATAGCGACGTGGGCCGTGTTTTGGAGGATTTGAAAAAACGGGGGCTGGAAGAAAATACGCTCGTTGTGTTCATCGGCGATAATGGCGGTGCATTGCTGCGAGGCAAGGGCACATTATACGACCTCGGTATTCATGTCCCGCTGATTATCCGCCATCCGAAGTTGATCAAGGGTGGGCAGGTAAGCGATGCGCTTGTTTCGGGCATTGATATTGCACCTACGTTCCTCACTGTTGCAGGTGTACCTATTCCGAAAGAAATCACCGGTAAAAGCCTCACGCCCGCATTCGCCGATCCGCAGCAGGGAGGCCACGAGTACATCTTTGCCGTTCGCGGTGCGCATGGACAGGGATTGCCTACGAACTCTTCCAATTTCGATTTGGGCAGGACGATTTTTAACAAAAGATACAAGCTGATCTACAATGCGATCTGGCAGATTCCGTACCATCCGGTCGATTTTGCGGGACAGCCCTTCTGGCTGGAATTAAAAGAGCAGCACGCAGAAGGCAAACTGGACGAGAAGTACGATAAACTGCTCTTCGCCGACCGTCGCAAGATGTTCGAAGTTTACGATTTACAGGCCGATCCCGATGAAACCAACAACCTGTCGGGCAAAGCGGAAGTAGCCAAGGTCGAGCAGGATTTGAAAACCCGCTTGCAGGAATGGATGATTTTAAACAGAGATTATTTACCACTACCTATTGCTCCTGAGAACTGATGAAAACATTTCTTACCAACCTCTTGCTCCTGACAGGCAGTTTCGCCGTCGCGCAGCAGGAAAAACCGGTGGCCGGGCCACGTCAGGCCCGGCCCAACATCATCCTCATCTATACCGACGACCAGCGTTTTGATGCACTGAGCGTGGTCCAGAAAGAGCAGGGCGATAAGGCGCGGTTCCCGTGGTTCACGACGCCCAACCTCGACCGCCTCGCCAGCGAGGGTGTGCGGTTCAGGAGTGCATTTGTGATCAATTCCCTGTGCTCGCCCAGCCGTTCGACGATGCTCAACGGGCGCTATAATCACTTGAATGGCATTGCCAATAACCATACAGGATTGACCGACACGACCGTCACTTATGCTACGGAACTGCACAAGGCTGGTTACCGCACCGCCTTTTTCGGGAAATGGCATATGGGTAAGGAAACCGGCAAGCGCCCTGGGTTCGAATATTCGGCCAGTTTCGTAGGCCAGGGCCAGTATTTTGATTGCCCGATCGAAATCAACGGAAAACCTGAGCCGAGCACAGGCTGGGTGGACGATGTTTCTACGACAAATGCCATTGACTACATCCGCCAGCATAAGGGCGAGACATTCCTCGTAACGCTCGCATTTAAATCGGGACACGGCCCATTCCAGCCGCCGATACGGCATAAGGACACTTTCGCGAATGTAAAACTCACGAAACCTGCCACCGAAAATCTCGATTCGCCATACAAAGGCCAGATCGAAACCCCGCGCCGTCAAAACGGCAACGGCGGACAGAATGCAGCCCAGAATACCAGCACCGGTAAGTCATGGACCGAAAACAACGAACAGAAGATCCGTAACTACTTCGGCGCGATCAAGGGCGTGGATGAAAATGTCGGCCGTGTATTGCGCACGCTCGATTCGCTGAAACTCGACGAGAACACCGTCGTGATATTTTCCAGCGACAACGGGTTTTTCTTCGGCGAGCACGGCCTCGGCGATAAACGCGCGGCCTATGAAGAGTCGATCCGCATTCCGTTGCTGGTACGTTACCCGGCCCGTTTTCCCAAAGGCAAGAAGATCGATAAGATCGTTCTGAACCTCGACAACGCGCCGACTTTGCTTGATCTGGCGGGTATTCAGGCCCCGGCGTCGTTCCAGGGCAAGAGCTGGGTACCACTCATTGAAGAGAAGGCCAAAGACTGGCGGACTTCATTTCTGTATGAATATTTCTACGAAACACCTTTCAATACGCCCACCATCAAGGCTATCCGCACCGAAACCGGCAAGCTGATCCAGTACCCGGGCGAAGAGGGTTGGTCGGAGCTGTACGATTTGTCCAAAGATCCGAATGAGACCACCAACCTGTACCAATCGGCAGGCGGCGAAAAGTTAAAGAAACAGCTGCTCGGCGAGCTGAGCAAGCAGGAAAAGGCGACTGGCTACGTCAATCCCGACTACGCCGATGCCCGTCCGGTGGATGAGAAGGGGCGATACAAGCGGCCTGTAAAGGAGGTGATACCATGATGCTACGTCGTCGGTTTCTTCAAAACATGGCTTCGCTGCCTTTGCTTGCGCCGGATTTTCCTGCGCGGGATGCGAAGCTCCTCATTACGGACATCCGCGTTCATGAAGTCAAAGTGAACCAGCGCGGGAACTGGCATTTTATCGAGCTGCTGACCAACAAGGGCATTACGGGGCTTGGCGAGGCTTCGCATGGGTTTTCGGCTGCGGTGAAGGATGGTGGCGGGCAATTACGGGCGGAGCTGAACAGTCTGTTTCAACTTGTGAAAGGGGAATCGCCCTTCGCGGTGGAGCAGTACCGGCAGCGTGGTTTTCAGAAGGCATTTGAGCGGGGCAAGATTGCCATCACGGCATTCAGTGCTATCGAACATGCTTTGTGGGATTTGAAAGGAAAGGCGCTCGGCGTGCCTGTTTACGAGTTGCTGGGCGGTAAGTTGCGCGATGCGTTGAAGGTGTATGCCAATATCAACCGGGCTACCAATGAACGGGACGCCAATGGCCGCCGGCTGATCAGTGCATTCGAGGCTAATGCTGAAAATGCATTGAAAAGCGGTTTCAAAGCCGTGAAGCTAGCACCTTTCGACGATATGAAGCCTTTGAAAAACGCGACTGAAACCCAAATTGCAGCTGATATCGACTATGCGATAAGCTGCATCGAGGCTGTAAGGAAGACCATTGGCCCGGATACCGATCTGCTGATCGACGTACACAGCCATTTGAACCAGGAACTGGCCATTTCTACGGCCAAACGTTTGGAAAAGTCCCATTTATACTGGTTCGAGGAGCCCGTCGATCCGCAGAAATTCCCGGTCGAAACGCGCGCCATTACCGATGCCACACAACAGCCATCGGCAGGTGGCGAGTCCATTTTTGGCCGCCAGGGCTTTGCGGAACTGATCGCCACGCGTGCGCTCGATGTGATCATGCCTGATGTGAAGCATTGCGGAGGCATTCAGGAGCTGCGTTTCATTGCGGCATTAGCGGAAACGGCGGGGAATATCGCTATCGCGCCGCATAATCCCAGCGGCCCGGTTTCCACGGCCGCCAGCGTGCAGGTCTGCGCCTCAATTCCCAACTTTTCTATTCTTGAATATGCCTATGGCGAAGTCCCGTGGCGTGCGGAGCTGCTATCGCCCGCCGAGCGGTTCGAAAATGGCTTCATCCGTGTACCCGACGCGCCCGGGCTAGGCCATAAGCTGCATGCCGCTGTGCTGGCGAAATACAGGTGAGATTCGTGACGGTCGACCGTCGGCCGTCACGAACCTCACCCAATCCGTTTCGCATTCGAGGCCTCTATCCATTCGTGTGTGTCGCATTCGGGGCAGGTTGGGAGCGTGGTGATTTCCCTGCCATTGCGCACGCTGCCGCATTTAGCACAGGCAATGTAATCGCAGTTTTTGTTGCCGGCGAACTTGCGTTTAAGCTCGTCGGGGAAGATGGGCAGGCCGTACCTGACCTCGTCATCGGCGTAAAAGAGGATGCTGAATTCGCCGGATGTTTCGATGAGCACGGTCCGTACCTGGCCGAGGTGCTCCACATGGCTCAGCCGGAGCGCGGCGAAGAATTCATCTTGCGAGAGCCCCGAGTCGCGGAATGCGTCCAGAAGCAATTTGCCGTCGCGGATCACGTAGAGCGGCTCGCCTTCCAGAATTTTTTCAACCTTTACGAAGCGGTCCGAAAGCCTTGTGACGATGATGTAGAGTGTAATCACCACCAGGAAAACTACGAGCGCGGGCAAAATACCCACATCTTCATAAAACATCGGATCGCCCGCCGCCGAGCCCAGGCCGATAATAAGCACCAGCTCGAAAACAGACAGTTGTTTGATCCCCCGCTTTCCCGAAGCACGAAGCGCAACGAGGATGATTACGAACATAATGATGGTCCTGACCACCACTTCCAGCAGGAAAGTAAAGGGATGGTCGTGCATGAGGATTTTTCTCCAATCGGCGAATTCAGGCATGGCAAGCGGATGGTTTGCCTATATACGTGCAAAATGCGTGCCGGGCGGTCGAAGCGTTGGTACTGCGCTCAGGATGACATTAGCACCCACACCAGCACATTCACCACATAGCCGAATTTGGCCCGCAGCACGCGCAGGCATTTGCTGATGTGAAACTCGACGGTCTTTTCGGAAAGGTCAAGCATTTGTGCGATTTCCTTGTTGGGAACGCCGCTACGGCTCATTTCGAATACGTGCTTGCTCTTCTCGGGAAGGTTCGCGAGCTCGCGGGAGTAGATTTCCTGCACTTCTTTCAGCGATAGCCATTCCTGCACCAGATTGGCCGATTGTGACGAAAGCGTTTCCAGGTCGATGTCGTTCAGCGACACGGTATGCTGTGCGATCTGCTTGCGCAAATAGGAAATAATGCGGTTTTTAAGTGCGGAAAAAAGGTAGAGATTGAATGCTTTTTCAATGGCGATGCCCGCACGTTGCAGCCATAAATGCACAAAAAGATCCTGAACAAGATCTTCGGAGACTTCAATGTTGCCGGTTTTCCTCACCGCGAGGGCGTAAAGCCGGGACGAATACCTGCGGTGTAGCTCGGCAAAGGCCAGCGAATCGTCCGAAACCTTTGCAAGCTGCCATAATTCGAGGTCGTCACTATCGCGGTAAGCGTTACTCATTGGGTGCATTCTTCAACTTCGTTCAAAAGTAATAAGGATTCAAATAGTATTTGTTATAAAATTTCTTCAAAACGCACTAGGGATGCCTGCCTGCCTTGCGTCCTGTTTATAGGGAACTGAAATAAAAGGTCATTACTCATATTTTATGAATAAAAGGGATATCTCGTCCGAGTTGTTGAAGCGCTATACCGACGGGCAATGCACGCCGGAAGAAGTGTTTTTGGTCGACGAATGGTACGCGTCGCTATCGGAGGAAACCGGTGCCGAGGCCGCGTTCGACCAGCTCCGGCATCTGGGTAAGGTACAGGACGAAATCCGCAGGCAGTCGCCCGGCGAGGCGTCGCCCGGCGAAGCGCAGGTGCTGCCATTGCGGCTTCGACGCCTTCGGGTGTTCATGAATTATGCGGCGGCGATCGTGCTGTTGATCGGCGGCATTGCAACCTGGTATGTTTTGTCCCAAAATAAATCCGCATTCAAATTCGGCTCGAATACGGTTGCTATTGTCAACAAAACGCGTCAGGTACGCAAGCATATTTTCCCCGACGGCAGCGAAGCGTGGCTGAACCCCGGTACGCGCCTTACCTACGCCAAAGAAGATTTCAAGGAAGATTCCCGAGAGGTTTCGCTCGAAGGCGAGGCGTTTTTTGAGGTAACCCACGATCCGTCGCGACCGTTCTTCGTGCACGGCGAATCGGTGCAGGTGAAAGTGCTCGGTACGAGTTTCAATGTGCGCGCCAACAAAGGAGAGGCAGAATATGAAGTTTCCGTCGTGACCGGTAAAGTTTCCGTGACGGCCGACAAAGGCAGGGAGGTAATGCTGCTCCCGCATCAGCAGGCGGTCTTCAAAGTCGCTTCGGGAGAGCTTCGCAGCGGGGAAGTGCCCGAAGTGGCCGGAAAAGCACCGTTGTGGCAACCCGTTTCCCTTACTTTCACCGATGCGAAGCTGGGGGAAGTAGTGAAAAGGCTTGAAGATAAATTCGACGTCAAGATCCGTCTCGAAAACCCTAACCTTGAAAACTGCCGCGTGAAAGCGACGTTCGATGAAAACAGGCTTTCGGAAATACTCGATATGACGATGCAGATCGTGGATGCGCGCTATGCGATGCAAAATGATGAAATCGTGATCCGCGGCGAAGGATGTGCCGCTTCGGAATAGCAGAGAACCCAGTCAATAGCCAACATAACAGACACCTAATTTCCGCCGTATGATTCTATTCAACCAGCCCAAATAATACCCGCTTCAAAAAGAAAATCAGGAGTGATGGAAGCACCCCTGATCCTGAACGAAGACCTTGATGGAACATCACTGGCCGGTGATGCAAGGCTTCCTATTGTTCATATTAACCATTTCAAACTTATGTATTTTTTCCTAAAAAGCAAGACGGCATACCATATTATGCGGTTATCCATTTTACAGCTTTTCCTGATCGGAATGATTGCAGCGGGCGGTTATGCGAGGGATATCAATGCGCAGGACCTGCTCGCTAAGAACGTGAGCATTCAGGCTGAAAATATCTCGCTGGGCACGGCTCTGGACCGGTTGGAGAACCTGGCCGGCGTGCGTTTCGCGTACAGCCGCAGCATTATCCCCGTGCGTACCAAAGTAAGCCTGAACGCCAGCAATGAGAAACTTTCGACGGTGCTCGACCGGCTCCTCATTCCTTTGCAGATCGAATACCAGCCCGGCGACGGCCAGATTATCCTCAAACGCAGTCGCAAAGTGTCGTTTTTGCAGGATCCGCTCGCTCCCGTTGAAACGCAAACTATCGGCACGACGAGCGCTGCGGACATCCGGCTTACGGGTACCGTCATCGACGACAAGGGCGATAAACTCCCCGGCGTGAGCGTGGTGCTGAAAGGCACGCAGCGCGGTACGGTTACCAATGAGGAAGGTGCCTACGCACTCGACATTCCTGATGATAAATCCAGTGCCGGGCCTTCTGTTTTGATATTTTCGTTCGTCGGCTACCTGTCCCAGGAAGTTACCCTGGGCGCGCTGGCGGTGGTGGATGTGACTTTGAAAGTAGATTCGAAGTCGCTGGAAGAGGTGGTGGTGGTAGGTTATGGTACACAATCTAAAAAGAATATTACCGGTTCGGTAGCGACCGTGCAGGGCTCTGAAATCACCCGCAGCCCGCAAGCGAACATTTCGAACTCATTCGCCGGCCGTTTGCCGGGTCTGATCGCCAACAACCGCTCGGGCGAGCCGGGTTCGGATGGTTCGAGCATATTGATCCGCGGCCGGGCGACTACGGGCGACAGCAACCCGCTTATCGTAATAGACGGGATCGCCAATGCAATAGGAGGGCTCGACCGCCTCAATCCGAACGATATAGAAAGCATTTCTGTACTGAAAGACGCCTCGGCGGCCATTTACGGTGCGCAGGCTGCGAACGGGGTTATTTTGATTACTACCAAAAAAGGTGTTTCGGGAAAGCCACGGTTCGATTATTCTTTCAACCAGGGATTTGTGCAACCTACGCGCCTGCCCAAGTTCGTGGATGCGCCTACATACGCGGGAATCCTGAATACGATCGACTATTACCGCAACCCGTCGGGCGGGATGAACCAGCGGTATAGCACCGACGAAATCGAGAAGTTTCGCAATGGTTCCGATCCGATTAATTACGCTAATACCAACTGGGTAAAGGAGCTGATGAAGCCCGTGGCACGACAGAACCAGCATAACCTCTCCGTTTCGGGCGGCACCGAGAAGATCAACTACTTCGTGTCGGCGGGGACGTTGTACCAGGACGGTCTTTACCGCGACGGCGTGAACAAATACCGCCAGTACAGCGTCCGTTCGAATGTGAATGTCAATGTAAACGACAAGTTGAGCTTCGGTATCCAGCTGGCGACCCGACGGGAGAACCGCAGCTACATTGCGGGTTTCGGTGCGAGTAATGTGTTTGAGTTTTTGTACAGAACCTATCCCACATTACCTGCCAGGTATCCCGATGGCAAGCTGGGCGCTGGCGTGGAACAAGGTAAGAACCCGATCGCGATGGCGACGCTGGCCGGTACAAACAACAGCCCTACCACGGTTTCGAACGGCATTCTCAGAGCTAGTTATCAGTTGCCGATCGATGGTTTGTCGGTGGATGGCTTCTTTTCCGCCGACCAGAGTTTTGCATTCACCAAGGAGATGAAAACCAACTGGATCGTTTATCAATACAACAAAACCACCCAGCAATACAGCACCGTGCTGGGCGGCCCCGCGCAGGCACAGATGTACGAAAGCCAGACCAACCGGGCGTTGCTGACAGGCAATATCAAGTTGAATTATACCAAAAACTTCGGCGATCACGGATTGTCGTCGTTCATCGCCTATGAGCAGAGCCGCGAGACTCAGGAGTTTTTCAGCGCGTCGCGTAACAACTTTATCACTACGCAATTGCCTGATCTGAGCCAGGGCGGAGCGCAGCCGGTGGATTTCGGCAACAGCGGAAGCAGCTACCGGAAATCGCGCCGGAATGTGTTCGGGCGGGTGAACTACAACTACATGGGCCGGTATCTGGCTGAAATTCAGTTGCGGTACGACGGCTCTTCCGTGTTTCCTCCGGGCAACCGCTACGGATTCTTTCCAGGCATTTCATTGGGCTGGCGGGTTTCGCAAGAACCCTGGTTCCGTACCGGCGGAGCAGTCAATGATCTTAAAATCAGGGCGTCGTATGGAGAGCTGGGCAACGACCGCGTGAATCCCAACCAGTTCCGCGACAACTTCCAGGTACGCAACGGCGCATTCTCGACCGGCAACAATGCCAACAACGTGCCGCTCATTCAGTATTCACTGCTTGCCAATCCGAATATCACCTGGGAGGTGGCCAAAAAGTATAATGTGGGCCTCAACTCGACGCTTTTCAAAAAGCTTACCTTCGACCTTGACCTGTTTTACGAAAACCGTACGAACATTCTCGCCAGCCGCAATGTGAGCATTCCGGCGCTGACGGGTATCAGCAGTGCGCAAATTCCGAAAGAGAACATTGCCGAGGTGCATAACCGCGGTCTGGAAACGCAGATCCAGTATACGGGTAGCAAAAACAATTTCAACTACACGATTGGCGGTAACTTTGCATTTGCCAAAAGCGAGGTGATTTTCATCGACGAAGCCCCCAACACGCTCGATTACCAACGCGCCACCGGCATGCCGCTTGGCTCGGACCTCGGTAATCCCAATGCCGACCTCATGTATCGTGCCATCGGCGTGTTCAAAACTCAGCAGGAACTCGACGCCTACCCGCACGTTTCGGGGGCGGGCATGGGCGACCTCAAATACGAAGATTACAATGGAGACGGCAAGATCGACGCAGCCGACCGCATCCGTTCGCAGTTCAGCAATGTGCCGCAGATCACCTATGGCGTGAATTTGGGCGGTGGCTGGAAAAACCTTACGTTGAATGTACTCCTCCAAGGCCAGGCGCGTGTGGCGCAATATGTGGTGGTGGAAGCGGGCGAATTCAGCAGCGTGATGCAATCGCGTGCCCAAGATGCTTGGAGCCCTACCAACACGAACGGCAACTCGCCACGCATAGACTCGCGCACGGGCACGGGTGTGAATGGGAGTTATAAAAACACTTTCTGGTTTCAGAATACCGCTTTCCTGCGCCTGAAAAACGTGGAACTGGCTTACAATGTGCCGCAGAAAATCATTTCGAGGATCGGGCTGGGTGGTTTGCGGATCTACACCAACGGATTTAACCTGCTCACATTCACGAAGGTGAAGGATTTCGATCCGGAAGGGGACAATGGCAATGCATTCTTCTATCCGCAGCAGAAAATCTACAACGTGGGCGTGAACGTGACATTCTAAACTGACAAAGACATGAGATTGAATAAACTGATACTTAGCTTGCTGACCGGCGTCACTGCGTGCCTTACCGCCTGCGACGACGCGTTCCTGGATACCAAACCGACCGACATTATTTCCGACCAGGCTATCTTCGCCGACTCTGCGCTCGCGGATGCGTATGTAGTAGGCCGTTACGTAGGCGTGCAGCTTTCGACCGAAGGCGACAAGCCGGGTTTCGGGCGTGGGTTTGAGGATGCCTGGATGAGCTCCGTCACCGACGAGTCGATCTGTAATTTTGATAACGATACCTATTTCGTGCAGCAGGGCAATGCCGCTCCCGACCGCACCGGTTGGATTTCCAACACCTGGACACGCGGCTACCGCAGTATCCGCGAATGCAACTACGGCCTGGCGAACCTTGACAAGGTGCCTATGAGCGAAGCGGGTAAAAAACGTTTGAAAGCCGAACTGCGCTTTATCCGCGCCTATCGCTATCATGACTTGATCCGTAACTTCGGAGGCATTCCGATCATCGGAGACAAGGTGTATTCATTGGAAGACCGGGATTACACCGAACTCTACCAGCGCAAAAGCATCGAAGAAAGCCTTACCTATACCGTTGCCGAGCTGGACGCGGCTGCTGCGGGGCTGGCCGGATCGACGGTTATCCCCGGGCGTGGTTCCGAGAATGCGGCGTTGGCATTGAAAGCTAGGCTGCTGCTTTACGCAGCCAGCCCGCTATATAACAACGACCAGAACGACGCGGCGAAATGGCAGAAAGCAGCAGACGCTGCGAAAGTGGTGATGGACAAGAATGCGTTCTCGCTCTACAATGATTACCGTAAGCTTTTTATCACCAATAATACTTCGGAAGACATTTTCATCCGCCTCTATTCACCTACCAACGAGCATACCAACCTCGAACTCGTGAACGGCCCGAACGGCTACGGAGGCTGGGCTGGCAATACGCCTTTGCAGAATCTGGTGGACGATTATGAAATGATGGACGGTACGAAAATCACCGACCCGAAATCGGGCTATAATCCGAAAGACCCCTACAAAAACCGCGACCCGCGTTTAACAATGACCGTTTTGTATAATGGCGCTGCTTACCGCGAGCGCAAAGTGGAGACATTTGTGCCCGGCGGGCAGGATAGCAAGGACGGTAACGAAAACTGGAATACCACCAAGACGGGCTATTATGTTAACAAATTCATTAATGACCAAAGCCCGATCCGCAATGCTAACCAGACGGCCACTCAGCCCTGGAAATACATTCGTTATGGCGAAATCCTGCTAAACTACGCAGAGGCCCGCAACGAAGCTGCTGGTCCGGATGCTTCGGTTTACAGCGCCATTAACCTGCTCCGTAAGCGCGTGGGCATGCCCGACTTGCCCGCCGGCCTCACACAGGCGGCCATGCGCGAGCGCATCCGCAACGAGCGCCGCGTGGAGCTGGCATTCGAAGAGCACCGTTTCTTCGACGTCCGCCGTTGGAAAATCGCCAATATCACCGAAAACGTGCCGGCCTACGGCGTACGGCCTGAGAAGAAGACCGACGGTTCGATCGAATATGTAAAGATCATCGCATTGGAAGGGCGGAAGTTCCATGACAAAAACTACTGGCAGCCGATCCCGCAAAGCGAAATCCAGGCGTCGGGTGGGGCTTTGAAGCAGAATGCGGGCTACTAACTTCCGTTTCTGAAAAACATTAACCTGTAAATCATTAGGTATGAAGAAATTATTTTCAATGCGGTACCGGGCGTTTCGACGCCCGGCGTTCCGACGCGCGGCATTCCGCAGACTGGTTGGCTTGTGTCTCGGAGCGCTTACGCTCGTGCAGGCCAATGCCTTCGGCCAGAGTTTTGAGGCCGAAAGCGGGGTGCTTTCCAACGGCGCCGACATCCAGGGCTGCGGAAGTTGCTCGGGCGGGAGCCAGGTGGGTAACCTCGGCAATGGTGCCGTGGTGATCCCGGTGAACGTAGCCGCGGCAGGAACCTACAATCTGACGGTCACTTACAGCACCGGCGACCCGAGAACTATTAATGCGACAGCCAATGGCGGAACGCCGGTCAGCATTTCCTGCCCGGCTTCGGGTGGGTGGTCAACACCGGCGGCTATTACCGTGCGCATTGTGCTGAGTGCCGGCAGCAACAGCATCCGGCTCGATAATCCCAACAGTTACGGCCCGAATATTGACAAAATCACGTTCTCGCCGATCAATGTACCTAATATCCAAAGCATTGCATTCGGGACGAACAGCCGGATCGATTATGACCTTGCCAATGGATATTACTCGGTGTATTTCGATAACAACAAGGTCATCGGCGAAGCTACCGCCACGGCCTATTCGGATCAGGTGCATCAGAGCACCGATTTTACGGGCCGCACTTATTCTTCGAGTCCGGTTACCGATGCGTTCGGCAGCGGCACGAAGCATGTAATTACCATGACCAAAAGCGGGGCGATTGGCATGCAGCAGGTGTTTTATACTTACACCGGCAAGGAGCATTTCTTTACCGAGCTGGTGTTGACAGGGAATGGTTCCAATTCTTACAAAATGGCCCCGCTCGTTTCCAACTACGTGGATATTCATTCCAATACGGACCGTCGCGCATTGTTTGTGCCGTTCGATAACGATGCCTGGGTCCGCTACGATGCCAAGGAAAGCCGTTATGCCAATTTTTTCAGCTCGGAAGCGGGCTCGATTTATGACAATGCCAACCGGAAGGGCCTTGTGATCGGCTCAGTGGAGCATGCTGTTTGGAAAACCGGGGTTAACCTCGTGGGCGAGGGCAGGGGGGCTACCAACTATGTGGCGGTAGTGGCTGGCTGGACGCAGGAGAGCGTTACCCGCGACAAACGCGGCCACGGCTGGGTGTCGGTTGGGCAAACAGCCTGCCGCTCCCCTCGCATTCTGGTGAGCTATGGTGACGATTGGCGTGCAGGTTTCGACACGTACGGACAGGCAAATGCAATGGCCGAGCCGCGGTACATTTTCAACTGGACGGGTGCAACGCCCTTTGGCTGGAATAGCTGGGGAGCCATTCAGTCTTCGATTAATCTGCCCAAAGCAAAGTCGGTCGCGGATTTCTTCTCCACCGGCGTGCCCGATTTCCGGAACAGCGATAATACCCTTTACATCGACCTGGATTCTTATTGGGATAATATGTCGGGTGGCGGCCTGAACGGCAACTTCGCCGAACTCGCAGAATTTGCAAACTACTGCAAAAGCAAGGGTTTCAAACCGGGCATTTACTGGGCACCTTTTGTGGATTGGGGGAAATTTGCCAGACAAATGGAAGGCAGTACCCATAACTATCAGGACGCCTGGACCAAAGTGAATGGGAATCCCGTCGAACTTGACGGCGCATATGCACTCGACCCCACACACCCGGGAACCAAAGCCCGCCTGCAAATGGTGATCGGCAAGTTCATTGCCTGTGGTTTCGAAATGATTAAAATAGACTTCCTGGGCCACGCGGCGTTGGAAGCCGACAGCTACTACGACAACACCGTTCACACCGGGATGGAAGCTTACCGCAAAGGAATGGAGTATCTCACCGACCAGCTGGATGGTAAAATGCTGGTTTATGCGGCCATTTCGCCCAACCTCGCCACCGGGCGCTATGCGCATATGCGGAGGATCGCGTGCGATGCTTACAAGGACATTAACGAAACCGCCTACACCCTGAACAGCACGACCTACGGCTGGTGGCAGAAGCACATTTACAATCACCTCGACGCCGATCACCTCGTTTTCGGGACGCAGACCGACGGTGAAAACCGTGCCCGTTTTGCCTCGGGCATTGTTACCGGCACGCTCGTAACCGGCGACGATTTCTCGGCTACCGGCGCATGGACCGCCAAAGCGCAGACGCTCCTGCAAAACGAAGACCTGCTTAATCTGGCAGCAAGCGGCATTGTGTTTACACCTGTCGAGGGAAATACGGGCAATCAGGCCAATGAGTTGTTTGTTAAAAATGCAGGTAACAAATCCTACCTCGCTATTTTCAACTACGGCGGAACGGCCAAGACTTTTAACATAAATCTGCAAAGAGCCGGTATGAGCGGTTCCGACAATTACTCGACCCGGGAGCTTTTCAGTGGCGCCCAGAACGCCCGCCAAACGGCAACGCATGTGCAAGGCACATTTTCCATCACCATACCAGCCGCAGATGCCGCCATTGTGGAGTTCAGCAATACGACGCTGCCCGTGACGCTTATCGGTTTCACGGCCGAAAAATCAAATACCGGCACATTGCTGCAATGGAAAACGTCCGATGAGACCAACAACAAGGAGTTCGTCATCGAGCGCAGCACCGACGGCAAGGCTTTCAGGGCGATCGGCAAAGTGGCGGGGTCGGGCGATTCTTCCAAAGAACAAAGCTATGCGTACCACGACGTCGCGCCGGTTGCCGGGGCCATCAATTACTACCGTTTGAAACAGGTCGATTTCGACGGCAAGTCGGAGCGGTCGGCGGTCAGGCCGGTGAATTACAGGGACTCGGACGATACCAAATCCCGCATTAATATCTATCCAAATCCCGGTGCCGACGAGCTGAATATCAGGCTCGGCGAGTCGCTGGAAGGGAAAGTGATGGTGCGGCTCGTGGATATGAACGGCAAATGCATGCTTTCCAGGAGCTATACCAATCCGGCCGAAGTGATTTCAGTGCCAGGTATCAGGCCGCTGCGCGCCGGGATGTATGTGGTGGAAGTGGAATCGGCCGACGGCGTGGTGCAGAACACGAGATTCAATAAAAATTAATTGACAGCTTAATCACATTTGATACCTTTTTTGGTTTTGAAGAAACTACTGGGAGGACATGGTTAGCCTCCCGGTGTTTTCTCTATTTCCGCAGGAAGAAACGGCTTGTTGCTTCGGTACCGTCTTTGCGTGACACTTTCAGCAAATAGGTGCCGCCGGGTACATTTTTGATATCCAGCTCGCCGTCGGCAGCCACTTTTATATCCTGGCGGAGGCGGCCCAAAAGGTCGGTCAGCAAGACGTGGGTAATGCCTGTCGGATTGCTGACGTACACAGGCCCGCTGGCAGGGTTTGGAAATACCCATTGCCCGGCATTGTGCCATTCGACTAGTCTGATGCGGCTGTATGCGTATGTACCGTCAAGCACGCCCGTCGCACGGTCGATCATCTTGAGGCGGTAGAAGTTCCGTCCGCCTGATGGTCGTGCATCAGTAAAGCTGTATTCTTTACGTACAATGCTTTCGCCCATTGCTTTCACGGTACCAATCACAGTCCAGGCCCTGGCGTCGATACTGCGCTCTATCTCAAAGCGATCGCTGTTGGTTTCCTCCGTGGTAACCCACGTCAGCAGCGCTGTCTGCCCCTCCGGTTTCGCATCGAAAGCGGCCAGCGTAACAGGCAGCGGTGTAACACGCGAGGCAAATGTGTAAGCCGTATAGGTGTTGGGCACAAGGGTGTTGGTGGTGGTGATAGAACCCGCCGTAAGACTGCTTGTTCCGCCTAAAATCGAATTTACATCCACCTTGGAAGCTATCGGTACCCATTGTGAGCCATTCCAGCCGGCAATGGTCAGCTTGTCTGGCTGTGCACTCGTGAGACTGGAAATATTACTGCCCGCATCCCAGGTGAGCGTAATCGCCGTGGCGTTTGTTCCGTTGATATCCCAGTACTCGATCGTACTGACGGCTTGCAATGTACCTTCGAATGTGGCCGATGGAAACGGGCCGCCAGCCGGAAGTACCGGATAATTACCGCCTCCGAGGTTATCGGTGATGGCCGAAGTAGGGTCCGAATGATAGTAAGCACCGTTGGTAGCGTCGGCAGCCGCAGCGAATGGGCCGTAGAAGCCATTGTCACCTACGGGGAAAACAAACTGGGAAGTGCCGTATTTCCTTACATAACCATCCACATGGGCGGCGTCGGACGCGCCGGTATGCGATGCGGCCTCCGCGAAATTAAGGACGCCGTTGGGGTCGGACCGCACCGTACCGATAATGCCCGGCAATGCGCCGCTGCCTCCGTTTATAAAATCGTGCGTCCCGAAGAAGGTCATTTGGGCCCCTCCAAAAATATAGGTGTTGCCCGAACTCCCCTGCTGGGCCTGTACTGCTCCCGACAAGGCGATCAGCACAAGGAATGCAACGCGGTGCACCCATGATCCTGAATAAGTTGCTTTTTTCATATTGCAGGAAGGGTTATTTACCAATGGCTGTACCGGAAGTATTGATGTTCGACGCATTTTTCAGCAGGCTGCGCAGTGATGCTACTTCTTCGCGCGAAAGGGTTTCTACGGAAAGTTCTGCCGTAAGCGACGCATTTCTGGCTTTCAATTCAGTCACTTGCGCCTGCAACTGTTCGATCAGCGCCTGTTGCTCCTGCACGGCCTTCACGATCAGCGGGGTTACTTTCCCATAATCAACCAGCCACGGTTCGGTTTTAGGGTTTTTACCGCCTACTGTTACTGCATTCGGGAAGATATTGTAAAGATCCTGGGCCAGGAAGCCGGTGAGGCGGTTCTTCTTCTCGTCGATCTTGTAGTTGTAATCGGCTACGCGGATCTTCATCAAATCTGACAAGCCATATTTTGTTTTACCTATATTCTCTTTCAAGCGGACGTCGGAAGTCGTATTGTACTGCACGGAGTTCACGTTGTTGGCCGGGCTGCTGATAGATCCGATGGTATTGCCCGAACGGTTGAATATCTGCCAGTTCAATGCCTCGCCGCCACCGATTGTTTTCGTCAGATAGAGGTTTGCGCCTACCGCTGAGCGCTGCACGGCGAGTGTACCGGCGGGATTGAGTTCAACGCCGTCCTCACTGGAAGTTCCTAGGATCATCGCTCCGGTAAATGCTCCTGCGGGCATCACACGGGTAACGCCCGCTACCTGCAAGCGGGAATTGGGAGCGGTAACGCCTGTTCCGATCCCGACGAGGCCCGCCTGGGTAACGGCCATACGCACGCCGCTATGATCCTGTATCGTAAAGGCCAGGTCTCCCAGTGTAGCATCGCTGCGCATGGCGATACGCATTGGATAGCTATCGCTGGTTGTATTGGTGAAATCGATATAGCCGTTGGTCACGCCGGCATTGGCACTGGGGTCGCGATAAAGTTTGAGCCCGCCGTCAGGAGTAATGCGGGTATGTTTGAGGCCGTCCGCGTTACGAGCCTCAACATAACCGTTGCGGTAAATCCAGGCGACTTTATTGCCACCTGCGTCATTGGTTGTCCCTTTCAGGTACCACGCGGTACGATTGGGAGAGACGTAGGTTGCCCAACTGCCGCCTTTACAGATGAACTGCTGCCCGAAGGTCGGGCTGGTTTCCAGCGTGTCCGTATACAGCTCGCCGTCGTTACAGCTTCCGGCGGGCTGGCCTCCGCCAAAAGTGTATGTATAGTTCGATTCCCCGGCGGTAGCAACCCATTTTGTTCCGTCATTGTAGTAAAAACCGGGTGTAACGTCGTTGGCGGTAGCCGTGTTGTAAACGGTCATACCGGCCACGTGTGCATTGAGTGGAGAGGGGTTTGTAGTTTGTGTAAGTGGAAGACGGGGCAGTAGCAATCCTTTGCTGGTACTTTCGACTTCGAGGATGGAATTGGCGTTAATGGTCGTCGGATTGTCGCCGATCTTGACCTGGGCAAACAATGGGAAAGCACAAAGGCTTAGTCCGAAAACCGCCACGATAGCGCGTAGTTTATGGATCTGTAATTGTCTGATTTTCATAAGGTGAGATTGTTTTGAAGTTAGATTTGATAAAGGGGCGCTCTGCCGCAGCGAATGCCGCGGTACAAGGCTGTCGAAATATTTCTTGTCCGAAAGGTCAGTACTTGCAGATGAATTTGTTGTACCGAGCGTAGACGGTTTTTGTAGAAAAATTTCTACAAAAAACAGGGTAATTCTTGGTTACACAAGGGGAGCGGACTTTTTTCCTCGCAGATGGAAGCCGGAGTACGACGTAGTACTTCTAGCACAGAAAGAAGTAATTATTTGAAAGTCGCATATTTTAGTAATTTCAGGATAAATAGTCCCTATATAGTGTACAGTTGATCTATGAGAACCCTCCTGATCGCGTTGATCTCTCTCATTCTGCATGGCTTTCCCACAGCTGCGCAGCCGGAGCGTTTCATTGTTTCGCAGTACAATACCGACAATGGCCTTCCCCAGAACAGTGTTAAAGATATTGCATTCGATGAATGGGGCTATTGCTGGCTAGCCACGGAAATGGGGATGGTGCGGTTTGACGGCCAACGGTTTGTCACTTACGGAACCTCCGAATTGCCGGGGATGAAGTCGACGCGGGTGGAAGGCCTTACTGCCGATGCGCGCGGCACGTTATACGCGCGGCTGTATGGGGGGCAAAACATTAAAGTAGCAGTTTCGGGGCAGCATGCAGCACCCGGGCCGGTGCTGCTGCCGGCGTGGTCCGTACACGTAGGGCGACAGGGTGTGGCGGTCGACGAGAAGGAAATGATGCTTAAACTAGCCTCTTTTTACCGTCACCTGGGCCAGAAGCCATTCCTCTTTTCGTCGAGTATTTCAAATAATGAAGTTTATCTCAGAAATGAGAATAGCCTGATCTACTTTTCAGGAAGTCAGAAAGGACCATTGGAAATCAGGGACTATACAGGTCGGAAGCCGGAATATGCCCTGTTTGCCGGGCAATTTCTGGCGTGCATCTTACCGGGAAACCGGGTCGAGGCCTGGAAAAACGGCCGTTTGATCCCTGCTTATGCGTCCATTGGAGGGCCTCTGGCTTCGGATGCTCTTTTTCTTTCCGGCGATTTTGTCACCTTTCCCAGCCCCGACGGGTTTTACGCGTACGCGGGTGAGACCCTTTACAAAGTGATTCTACGCAATGGCCGCCTCGATTCTGAAATCGGGCTGGCAGGTATTCAGGTACCTTTTTTAAGTTGTGTCCGCTTCTCGCCGGAGCAGCAAACCTATTACCTCGGTTCAACCACCGACGGGCTGTTTGTGGTACAAAAAAAACAATTTGCTGCTCCGCCTTTTCCATCCCCTGTCCTCGACCAGAGCCTTTATGCACAGGTCAAGGTTGGCGATGACCGTTTGATCGTGAAAAACACACTGATTTCGATAGATCAGCCACCCCGGCAATTGCCGATTGACTCCGGCATTGCTTCCTGGTTTTTCACCCCGGACAACCGGCAGCTGTACTACGAACAGAACTTTAAACTTCGCAAGCTGGATATTATAAGCGGCCACAGCCGGGTTGTGGCGTCGGAAGATGGGATCGTCCACATGAGCGAGGCTGGTGAAGGACAGTACTTCTTTGCATCGGTCAGGGGATTCGGTAAACTTGTGAATGACAAAGCCGAAGGCATCAAAGCGTTTCCGCAAAAGGCGAATATCCTTTTTGCGAAGCAGATCCGCCCTGCCTATTTCCTGGTTTGTACTGAGAAAGGGCTGAAATGGTACGATTACGAGCGGAACCGCGTCGATAAGTCGGTGCTGGAATCCATGTCGATACGAACGGTGCATGCCGAAGCCCCCAACAAGATCTGGATCTCCACTTATGGAAAAGGCTTTTATCTCTTACATAACAAGAAACTCTACCGTATGCCGGCGGGTCCGCGCCAGGCCCTGACAACCATTCATTCATTTATTGAGGATGGTCACGGCTTCTTCTGGTTGCCAAGTAATAACGGTCTTTTTAAGGTTAAGAAAAGCGAATTGCTGGCCTATGCCGAACGGCGGCAGGAGAAGGTCAATTTTTTTCGGTTCGACCGGACCGACGGTCTTCCCACGAACGAGTTCAACGGAGGATGCGATCCATCTTATGTGTGGTTGAAAGACAGTCTTTTATCACTTCCTTCAATGAAAGGACTGGTTTGGTTTTATCCCCATAAACTTAAACCTTATTATCCCAACCGCGATATTTTTGCGGATAGCCTGACGGTGAAAGGCCGACCGGTTACACTCAATGCGAAAGGCATTACGCTTTCACCCGACTTCAAACGGCTGGCCGTTCAGGTTTCGTCGCCGTATTTTGGCAACCCCGAAAACCTCGATCTTGAATACCAGGTAGCCGGGCTGGAACCCGACTGGCATAAAGTCGAGAAAAATGGCCAGATATCGATCACCAGCCTTCCGCCCGGGGATTACAAGCTTCTGGTGCGGCGGAACAATGTAAACATGTCGGACAGCTCGACGCAGTTTGTGTTGCCTATCGACGTGCAGCCATGGTTCTATACCACCTGGTGGTTCTATTTGTTTTGCGTTTGCTTATCGGTGGGGATCGGTTACCTGCTGTTCAAACGACGGCTCACGAAGCTGCAAAAGGAAGCCCAGGAACTCGAAAACATCATTTCCGCCCGAACCTCCGAACTGAAAAACGCGGTGGACGAACTTGCCACATCGGAAATGGCACTACTGGAAAGTAACCGGTTCAAGGACCATGTGATTACGATGGTACTCCATGATATGCGGTCGCCGCTGCGGTTTATCTCCCTTATCAGCGGCAAACTTTTGAAAAACCATACGCATCTCACGTCCTCCGACCTCGACGCCTATCTGGGCGATCTGCATATGGGCACGCAAAACCTCCTGGGCTTTACCGAGCAGTTTTTTATGTGGATCAGCACGCAGCAGCAGGGGTTCAAAATCAATAAGAACCTCTTTCCGGTAAATGCTTTGTTTGAGGAAATCGCTTCGCTTTACAAGGAGCTTTTTAAAGTAAACCATAACCGGCTTGCCATCGTGCATACCAGCCTCGAATGTGTTTCAGATTACCAGATACTTTCCGTTGTAATCCGTAACCTGATCGATAACGCCAACAAAAACACCTATGACGGAGAGATCAGGCTTTCATGCCGGGAGGAAAACGGCCAGCTCCTGATCTCGATCAGCGACACGGGCCTGGGATTGAGCGACGAGCAGATCGCCCTGTTTATGAGCCGCGACAGACAGGCCGGGAACCGCGGTACCGGCAGCCTGCTGATCCATACCATGCTCGACTACATTCAGGGAAGCATTTCGATCGCCAGCGAGCCGGGGCGGGGCAGTACTTTCACTATTCTCCTTCAAAATCTGCATCAATTTGATACGTCTGCGCAAGGTGGTTCAATTCTAGCAGGTTCTTGATTTCCAGCTTGTCGAAAACGCGACAACGGAAACTGCTGGCTGTGGAAGCGCTGATCGACAGCGTATTGGCTACTTCGAGCGCACCATAACCTTTGAGCAGCAGAAGCGCCACTTCGAATTCCCGTTTGGAGAGCTTGTCGAAAGGCGTGTTGGTTACGTTGCCAATCAATGCGTTGGAAAAAATTTCGTTCTGGGACCTGGAAATGTACCTGCGGCCCTGGCTCACCACATGGATCGCTTCGGCCAGTACTTCGTCCGGTTCTGTCTTGTTTACGTACCCGAATGCGCCTTCGCGTAAGAATCGGGCTGCAAAAACCTTATCGGGCTTCATGGTCACGACCAGTATTTTCAGCTTCGGTCGAATGCGTAATATATCAGGGATCAGTGCGAGTTCGTTGGTTTCGGGCATGTTCAGGTCGGTGATCAGCAGGTCGAATTCCTGTGCGGTAATTTTCCCGATCACTTCCCGCCCTGTTTCGGCGAATTCTACGATTGTACTGAATCCCAGGACTTCTTTAACGACCATCTGAAGTCCTTTTCGGACAAGTTGGTGATCGTCGGCAATGAGTATAGAAAGCGGCATAGTTGAAATGAGGCCTTTCGGGATTACGGTTCAATCGTAATGACTGAAATTAACGCATTTCACACTGAATTACAAAATGGCGGCGGGCCAATTTAATTTGACAATACCGAGGCCAGTTCAACAATGTTTATGACATTTTTCTTCAACATAACCGTTCGCTTGATGGTACTGATCGTGCTGTGCCTGACGCTCAATGCTGTCGCAATTTCCGAAGTCTTCATGCCGCTGATCAGCAGGTTCGCCACTTCCTGCTCACGGGGAGAGAGCTTGTTGGGTTTTCTTTGCAGGTTGTATTTGAGGAAGTTGCGTATCTGTGCCTGATTGCCCGGGTCGAACAGAAATTCGTAGCCGAACTTTTCCAGCGTGCTCCCGCAAATGTACCGCCGCGATTCCAGTACCTCCCGGAGGCAGGTCTCCGTTTCCAGGTCGCTGCTTCCTTTGGAAATGCACGCGCCGGCACCGGAAAGCACAAGCGACAATGCTTTTTTATAAAGATTATCGTTGTACATGATCACCCACGGGATAGCGCTGTGCCGCTGGATCATCCTGGTGTCGATGCCCGTTTTTTCATTGATACCGGCTACCACCAGGTCGATTTTATGATGCAAAAGATGTTTTGAAAGGCCGCTTATGGTATTCGTTTCAAAGAACGTAAACTCGTTTTCAATGTTTTTGAAAAACTCCTTGAGACCCGTCAGGATAATAGGGTGAGAGTCGTATAAAATTACGTGAAGCATAGTAAAGGTGCTGATTGGCGAAGAGGCTTGCCGGCGGGGCCGGAGTTTGGTGTGGTTAGTCTAGTGTATGGATCGCCTGCACGAGGTTGGTCACCGAAAGCTTGCGAAACGCGCGTGCTTTCAGGGTGCTCACCGTGCTGTGCTGGATCTGAAGGCGGTCGGCGATTTCGCCGGTTTTGAGACCGGTTTTCAGTAGCGACGCTACCTCGCGTTCGCGGGAAGTGAGCTGGCGTACGCGCGGGCGATAGCTGTCGGCGCCATTTCTGATGGCCCTGAAGCGCCAGTATTCAGCATTCACATGGGCCTGGGTGGTGGCGCATACGTGCCGCCGCCGTTGAAGGACGGCCAAGATACCTTCCCTTAACGCAACGTCGGTACATTTCTTCGATATGCAGGCTCCCGCTCCCAGGGCCATTAGGTCCATCGCGTTTTCAGCACCTTCTTCGGTGTAGAGCACGGCGGTTTTGGGCAGTATGGCGGAGATTGTTTCGTGGTCGAAGTGCTCTACGTCGTTCACACTCAGGAGTACGAGGTCGTAGCGTTGGGAGGTCGCATATTTGTAAAACTGACGCGTGCGGGAGGCTTCGGTCACTTTCAAACGCAGGTCCATTGTATCCAGCAAAAGCCGGATTCCTTTACGGGAAATCGGGTGCAGATCGAATACTAATACTTTCAGGGTGCTCTCAGGTTTCATCATCACGGGGTGGTCGATTATTATTGCCGATACAAATATTCACCTGCGGTGCATGATTTGTAGTGGCTCCCCGCCGACCCCTATGTGGCTTTGCAGCCACACGCACATAAAAATTTTTTATCCTGAGACCTAAATAAAATGCCCGCCTATGGATTCCCGTTCCTGAACCGGTACAGAAACGGCGCTTTGTTGGCAGCTCCGGTAAACTTCTTTTCCAGGCGTTCTAGGACGTCCAGGTCGAGTATTTTTTTCTGAAAATTGTTCCTCGCGAATGCGCGGTCGAAGATCGATTCGTAAAGCTCCTGTAACTCGCGCATCGTGAAAGTTTCGGGTAGGAGGTTGAATGCGATCAGCTTCTGGTCGAGGTTGAGCTGCAAGGTTTCCAGCGCACTGTTTACCATTTCCTGATGGTCCATGATCATCGGAGGCAATGCACGCACCGGATACCAGTCAATGGATTCGTCAAGCTCGGTTTTGCGTGGGACCACTTTGTTGAGGTCCACTAGCGCATAATATCCTATCGAGACAAACCGCCGGGTGATCCAGTCGAACTCCTTACGGCCGAACCGCTTGTCGCCCAAGGTATCCTCATTCAATTCGATAAGCCTTTCGAGGAAACGGATGTTGGAGCGCGGCGAATTACCAAAGACCCTGAATTGTTCGAGATAAATGTCCTTAATGCCCGTTCGGTCTTCCAGTATCCGGCGTGCGGCCTCGTCGATCCCCTCGTCCTGGTAAATAAAACCACTCGGTAAAGCCCAGAAATCACCCCGGAAGTTCAGTTTGGGTACCAGAACGCTAAGCTGCGAATCCTGGTAGCCAAAAATGACGCAGTCGATGGAAAGCTGCTGAATGTAATCCTGTTCGCTCGGTGATTGTATATCCCTCATGTAGTAATCGCTATGAAATAGTCGCTCAATTTTAACCCGGCAATATCGCAGAAACGGTTCTCCTGCACAAAACGGAGGGCGGAAACATTTTGCAGACCTGTTCAAGTCCATACGCGTAATGACGGCAATGTGACTATTTATTGCATTGTTGAAACAATTTATTGAATAAATTTTATTGTCTCAAAGATAGACAATAATGCTTTTTACTGTACATTTGGAGGTCACAATTCAAACGATTAACCAGATGAAGAAAAAAATACAGGGTGTGCTCCTCTGCTGTGCATGGCTCCTGGTAGGTCATGTTATGGCACAGGCACCCAAAATGCAGGTGCTGGTTTTCAGCAAGACTGCGGCGTTCAGGCACCAGTCGATCGGCGCGGGGAAAAAGGCGCTGGGCAAAATGGCGGCAGAGAAAGGCTTTGGCGTCAGTTTTACGGAAGATGCCGCCCAGTTCAGGGAAAGCAATCTGAAAAAATACAACGCGGTAATATTTCTCAATACGACAGGTGATATCCTCGACGCGGAGCAGCAAAGCGCTTTCGAACGTTACATTCAGGCGGGAGGCGGCTACGTGGGCATCCACGCAGCCAGCGATACGGAATACGAATGGCCATGGTACGGCGCATTGGCCGGCGCCTGGTTCCTCGACCACCCCATGCCCGATAATGTGCAAAAAGGAAAGTTTATCGTAACGCAGAAAAACCACTGGGCCACACAGGGTATGCCCGATGAATTTGAGCGGAGCGATGAGTTTTACAGCTTCAAAAACATTTCTCCGAAAATCAACGTCGTCCTTAAAATCGATGAGAAAAGCTATAAGGGGGGTAAAAACCCGGATTTCCATCCGATGAGCTGGTACCAGGAGTTCGATGGTGGCCGGTCGTTCTACACCGCCATGGGGCATACCGACGAAACGTTTGAAGAGCCGCTTTTCCTCAACCACCTTTGGGCGGGCATTCGCTACGCTACCGGCGGCGACACGCCCAAGCCGGTTGATTTCGCCAAAGCACGCCCCGAAGAAAACCGTTTTTCAAAAGTAATACTGGCCGAAAAGCTGGATGAGCCAATGGAACTGAGCGTGCTGGGCGACGGCCGCATCCTGTTTATTCAGCGAAAAGGTGAGGTACTGCTTTACCATACCAAAACCAAAGAGTTGAAAACCATTGCCAAACTTCCCGTTAGCACCAAATATGTGAGCAAGGAGGGTAAGGAGTCGATGGGCGAGGATGGTTTGCTGGGGTTGAATAAAGACCCGAATTTTGCACAAAATCACTGGATTTACCTCTACTATTCCGACCCGAACGAATCGAAGAACGTGCTCGCACGCTTTGAGCTGAAAGGCGACGAGTTAGACCTTGCTTCGCGCAGGATATTGCTCGATGTGCCCACGCAGCGCGAGGAATGCTGCCACACCGCCGGTTCCATTGCCTGGGATAAGGATGGCAATTTGTACCTCTCCACAGGCGACAATACCAACCCGCACGGCTCCAACGGGTACAGCCCGAGTGACGAACGCGCCGGTCGCGAGGCTTGGGATGCGCAGAAATCATCGGCCAATACCAACGATTTGCGCGGTAAGATCATTCGCATCAAACCGCAGTCCGATGGAACGGCAGGGGCTGCTCCATACACCATTCCGGAAGGCAACCTGTTCCCGAAAGGAACGCCCCAAACACGTCCTGAAATTTACACAATGGGCCACCGCAACCCGTTCCGCATTTCGGTAGATCAGCGAACCGGCTACGTATATTGGGGCGAGGTGGGACCCGATGCCGCAAAACCCGATGCCAACCGCGGCCCGGCCGGTCATGATGAAGTAGGGCAGGCCCGAAAACCCGGCAATTTCGGCTGGCCCCATTTTGTAGGTGATAACAAAGCGTACAACAAATATGATTTCACGGCAAGCCAATCGGGAGAGAAATGGGATGTTGCAGCACCGACCAATAATTCTCCCAGCAATACGGGTCTGAAAGTGCTGCCGCCGGCACAAAAAGCATTCATTTGGTATCCTTATGACGCCTCGCCCGAGTTCCCGCTCGTGGGCGCGGGTGGGCGCAACGCAATGGCCGGGCCGGTATTTTATTCGGACGATTTCAAGAATGCGCAGGGGGCGCCTCAGCCGGGCACTTTTCCTGCCTATTACAATGGTAAACTGCTTGCTTATGAATGGATGCGGGGCTGGATTATGGCCGTCACTATGGATAAGGAAGGTAATTACGCTTCGATGGAGCGCTTCATGCCCAGCTACAAATTCTCGAATCCGATGGATATGGAATTTGCACCAAACGGGGACCTGTATATGCTCGAATATGGCTCGGGCTGGTTCTCCGCCAACGACGATGCCCGCCTGATCCGCATCGAATACAATGGGGGTAACCGTAAACCGAAGATCGAATTGGCTGCCAATAAACAAGGCGGTTCCGTGCCATTGGCCTTAAAACTTACAGCGGCCGGTACCGACGATGCCGACGGGGATGCATTGACTTATTCCTGGAAAATTACTTCTAAAAACGGATTTACAAAAAACATTAACGGCCAGGATGCGCAGCTGACACTCGCCAAAACGGGCCTTTACAAGGCTACTTTAACCGTGAATGACGGTAAAGGCGGTATTTCGACGCAGTCGCTCGACGTCACGGTCGGTAACGAAGCGCCGGTGCTGAGCCTGGATATGCCGGGAGCCAACAAGTCGTTTTTTGTGCCGGGTAAGCCATTTCAATATGACGTAAAGGTGAAAGATAAAGAAGACGGTGCGCTGGGAAGCGGCATCGATGCCGATGCTGTGGCGGTCAATATCGATTACCTGCCCGAAGGCTTCGATAAGGTAGCCATTGCCCAGGGGCACCGCTCCGCCGACGCGTCGGCGACTACGACAGCCGGTAAGAAGCTGATCGAAGCGAGCGATTGCAAAGCTTGCCATAGCATCAGCAAAAAATCGATAGGCCCGGCATATACTGAGGTTGCGCGCAAATACAAAGGCAACAGTTCGGCGGTGGAAATGCTCACTAAGAAGGTGATCAGCGGCGGAGGAGGTGTTTGGGGCGAAACGGCTATGGCCGCGCACCCGCAACTTTCGGCCACCGACGCTGCGGAGATGGTCAGGTATATCCTGAACCTTTCCGGCGATGCCGCGGAGAAAGCCTCGTTGCCTGTCAAAGGCAGTTATACAGCAACATTACCGAATGGCGACAAGGGTAAGGGCGTTTTCGTATTGCGCGCCGCATATCAGGATAAAGGCGCCAAGGGCTTGCCCGCGCTTCGTTCAGAGCAGACATTCGTGCTTCGGAATTCGATCCTGGACGTACATGGTTTCGATGTGTACGACGACGTTAATAAAATGTCCTATGGCGGCAATAACCTTGCTATTCCAGCTAAGTCGGGCGCTTACATGGGCCTGAAACAGGTCGACCTGAATGGCGTATCGGCTTTCCGGGTGATGGCTATGGCGCCCAAACCGCAGCTGAATGCCTCGGGTGGGAAGGTGGAGCTGCGGCTCGACAGCCCAACAGGTAAACTAATTGGTGAATCGGCATTTCTGGAACCGACGGACAAGCTGGATTTCAAGCCATCGACCCTCGATATCCCTGTAAAACTTCCGACGGCCGACGGCAAGCTCCATGATGTGTATATGATTTTTGTAAACCCTTCGAAGTCATCCGGTAGTCTGATGGTTGTAATGAGTGCACAGGCAGTGCTGGCTTCGACGGCGCAGTAGTGCACGTTTCGGATAAGCATTTTTCCTGAATGGCGGCCCTGTTTCGACGGGGCCGCCATTACTGTTTTATTTGGGTGCAACCTGCGCTGCCTCGATTCTCTCCAGCGGTTTCCGGGCCGGGCCGGTAAGAACTTCTCCCTGGCAACTGAACCGTGCACCATGGCATGGGCAGTCCCAGCTTTTTTCTGAGTCGTTCCATTGCACAATACATCCTGCGTGCGTGCACACGGGGTCGATTATGGTAACTTCGCCGCTTTCTTTTTTGTAAATCCCCACTTTTTGTCCTTCATATTCGACGATTTTGCCGCTATCCGCGGCGATATCGCCCAGTGATTCGATTTCTTCGATGCCAAAACGATCGCCTACAAAACGGCCGACTACGTCCGCATTTTCCTTCACAAATTCGGTGAAGCCCGCTACCGGTTTGATCCTGCCCGGATCGAACAGTTTCTCGTAGGGGCTTGTACCTTCCGAGACTAGTTCGCTGAGCACGATGGCCGACACCGTCCCGAGGATCATTCCGTTACCGTTGAAGCCTGTGGCGGCGTAAATGCCCGCCTCAGCGCCCGGTAACCGGCCAATGTAGGGCAGGCCGTCGGCGGGAACATAGTATTGCGCCGACCATTGCGTGGCGATTTCTTCTACCGGGTAGCATTTCCTGGTGTAGTCGATCAGGTCGGTAAATGCCTGTACCGGATCACCGTGGCCGGTTTTATGGTCGTGACCGCCGGCAATGAGGTATTTCTGGCCGTCGATGGTGTGCGTGCGGAAGTAATGGTACGGGTCCTGCATATCGTAGATCAGGGCGTCGGGATAGGCATCTTCCTTCAAGGTCGCCGCAATGACGTAGCTGCGGTAGGGCGCGTTACGGAAATGTAACACGTTGATTCCGCCGGGCGGAATGTGCGTTGCATACACGACGGATTTTGCTTTGATCTCCCGCTCACCCGAACGTGCCGTATGATAATCGCCATCGGAATCGATCTGGTCGATCTGCATATTTTCAACAACCACGCCCCCGAGCTCAGTGAATGCCTTTTGGAGCCCGAGAATGTATTTTAAAGGATGAAACTGTGCTTGCTTGCCGAAAACGACGGCTTTTTGAAATGGCAGCGGGGCAGGGGCATTCGGGGCCAGTTTGGCTGCTACGCCTGCGCGCAAAGCGCTTTCGTAGAGGTCGTCGAGCTGTTTGGTTTCCTCGTCGGTTTCAGCATATACATAAGCTTGCTTCCATTCAAAATCGCAATCGATCCGGTAGGTTTCTACCATATTGTGGATCAGCGCAACCGATTCGGCAATGGCACCTGCGAATTGGCGCGCCTCTTCCTGCCCGAAATCACTTTCGACTTCCCCGAAAGTGGTGTCGGCAAAAGTGTTGATATGTGCCGTGGTACCTCCTGTGGTACCGTATCCAGGCGCGTGGGCGTCGGCGACGATACATTTGCGACCTTCCTTTTGAAGCAACAATGCCGTGGTGAGGCCGGTAATCCCCGCCCCGACGACCAGGGTATCAAATACCTGAGGAGGCGGGGCTGCTTCTGGGCTTTCGGCCGCTACGTTGGCTTGCCAGAGGCTATTATTGGCACCGTCGCGTTCCACGCGCTTGGTGGCTGCACCTGCCTTTTGTATATTGTTGAAGTTTGATGATGTGTTCATATATATTTGAATTTTTGCCTGCATTCAGGACAAAATCCATGCCAATACTTTATTGATTGACAGCCCTATGACCCCAAAAAGCGCTTTGCTTCTGGCATTTATCGCCCTGAAATTCCTGTTACAATATTTCCTCATTATCCCCGGTTACGACCTGCACCGTGACGAATATCTTCACCTCGACCAGGGCAACCACCTGGCGTGGGGTTTTATGTCGGTGCCGCCGGTTACCTCCTGGATTGCCTGGCTGATCGGCGTTTTGGGGAATGGGGAATGGACGGTCCGGTTCTTTCCGGCATTGTTTGGCGCGTTGACGATGCTTGTTGTCTGGCGGACAGTCGAGCGGTTGGGGGGAGGCCTATATGCCTGCGTCCTGGCTGGCTCTTGCGTATTGTTCTCGGTTTTGTTAAGGTTAAATCAGTTATTTCAACCAAATTCCATCGATGTCCTGTGCTGGACGGCGCTGTATTATATTCTGATCAGTTTTATTCAGTCGAGGGACCATCGCTGGCTTTACGGTTTTGCGGCAGTGTTCGCGTTAGGTGTTTTAAATAAATACAATATTGCGTTCGCTGCGGTGGGCCTGCTTCCGGCCATACTGCTCACGCCGCAGCGCAACTTGCTGTTCAACAAGCACGTTTGCCTAGCCTTATTACTTGCATTGCTGTTAATCGCACCCAACCTCGTGTGGCAATACCAACACAAGTTCCCGGTTTTTCACCACATGAAACTGCTGGCCGAAACACAGCTCGTGAACGTCAACCGCGCCGATTTTCTGAAAGAGCAACTGCTGTTTTTCATAGGCTCTTTATTCGTCATTGCGGCAGGGCTCTATGGTTTGCTAACCTACAAGCCATTTGCACCCTACCGCCTGTTCTTTTTCTCCATCATCATTACCCTGGCAGCCTTCACATACCTGCGCGCGAAGGGTTATTACGCGATCGGCATTTACCCGGTCTACATTGCTTTCGGGGCGGTTTATATTGGTTCAAAAGTGAATGTGGCCTGGTTGCGAGGCGTGTTCGTTCTGATCCCCGTTGCTCTTTTTATACCGCTGTTTAATGTAGCATTTCCTAACAAAACGCCGGAACAGATCGCCGCGAATCCGGAGCGCTATCGAAAACTGGGACTTCTGCGCTGGGAAGATGGCAAGGATCACCAGTTGCCCCAGGATTTTGCCGACATGCTGGGCTGGCGCGAGTTGGCGGGCAAAGTGGATGCAGCCTACACATTGATGCCGGACAAAGCGGCAACGCTCGTGCTTTGCGATAATTACGGGCAGGCCGGAGCCATTAATTACTATTCCAAAACGGGCGTCCGTGCCGTAACTTTCAATGCGGATTATGTGGATTGGTTTGACCTTTCAAAGAAGTACAAACATCTCATCCGCGTCAAAAGCTGGCATGAGCGGGAGGCCGAAATGAAGGAAACCGGACCGTTATTTGCGACGGGCTTTGCGGCAGATTCGGTGACAAACCGCTACGCCCGCGAATGGGGAACGACGGTATTCATTTTCCGCGACGCGCGAATCGATATCAATGCACGCATCGAAAAGGAAATAGCCGAGGAGCGGTGGTAAGGGGCATAAAATCTGTCCGGCCAGGGGGAAATAAGGTTGTCTTAAAATAGGAATATTGAGGGAAATTGTGTAACTTCATATAGCTAAACGGTTACATAATTATACTGTTTTTGTTGGTTAAAGTTTTCAATCTATCAAACTTAACTGATATGAAACCTCCTCTGCAAACCTTACTGAAAATGGTCCTTTTTTACACCATTTTCCTGATCAGCACAGTTCATACTTTTGGTCAAAGCTGGAATCAGATGATCAAAGTTACAGCACAAAACAATGACGCTTCTTCGGCAAGAACCGCCAACGATGAGTACGGATCTGCCGTGTCAATATCCGGAAATTATGCTATCGTTGGATCCTATCGTGAAAGTGAAGACGGAAATGGATTAGATACGGTCGCACTTACGGGAGCTGCTTATATCCTTTACAACGATGCCGGAAACTGGGTCCAGGTGAAAAAGATCACGGCACCTGTCCGTGAGTCCGGTGACAACTTTGGAGTTTCCGTCTCAATCAGTGGGGACTATGCCATTGTTGGCGCTCACCAGGAGGACGACGATGCGCTGGAGACCAATACTTTGTTCAATGCAGGCTCGGCTTATATTTTCAAAAAGGACCAGGGAGGACCGGATAACTGGGGTTTGCTGAAAAAAATAACGGCTTCCACACGTGATGTACAAGACAGATTCGGTTATTCGGTATCGATGAGCGGCAATTACGCCATTGTAAGTGCGTATTTGGAAGACGACGACGTAAATGAAACCAATACGCTGGACAATTCGGGCTCGGCTTATATTTTCAAAAAGGACCAGGGTGGTACGGACAACTGGGGGCAGGTGAAAAAAATTACGGCTTCTGTACGCGGCATCGTAGATTGGTTCGGCGTTTCTGTCTCCATAAGTGGCGACTATGCCATCGTGGGAGCCAATTTTGAAGATGAAGACAGCCTGGAAACCAATAGTTTGGATGGATCAGGATCCGCCTATATTTTTAAGAAAGATCAGGGGGGAGCTGACAATTGGGGACAAGTGAAAAAAGTCACGGCCGCCGACCGTGCTAGCGGCGACGCCTTTGGCTGGTCTGTATCGATCGACGGCGATTATGCCATTGTGGCGGCTTATACAAAGGGAGGTTATATTTTTAAGAAAGATCAGGGAGGAATTGATAATTGGGGGCAAGTACAAAAACGGCCCGGCGGGGGCGCTTCGGTGGCAATCAGCGGTGATTATGCCGTGGTGGGCGGACAAAGTTCGGCTGATTTTTTTAAGAAAGATCTGGGAGGGCTCGATAATTGGGGGCCGATGCAAAATGTCTCCCACGGTGGCAATTTTGGTGTTGCGACATCGATGAGCGGAGATTTTACCCTAGTAGGGGCTTATTCAGACGATAACTTCGGGTCTGCTTATATTTTCAAATTGGGGCCTCCGCTGCCGGTTACAATCATCACTTTTGAAGCTGTCAAGAAAGAAAACCAGGTGCTGCTGAGCTGGGCGACAACCATGGAAAGCAATTCGGCATACTTTGATGTTCAAAAAAGTGGTGACGGCCATAACTGGAAAACGCTGGGACGTGTATGGGCGGCCGTTAAAAGTGATCAGCTCAGGTCGTACGCTTTCACAGACGACAATCCATCGGATGAAGATCCCCATGGCCAGGCAAACCTGTACCGCCTCAAAATGGTCGACACGAATGGTATTTTTGCATACAGCAGGACGATCAGCCTGTTATTTGGGAAGAAGCTCCGAAGTATCCTTTACCCTAATCCCGTATCCGACAAACTATACTGTGATCCGGCAGAAGCAGCAAAAATAGAATCGATCACGATGGTTAACAGCGCCGGACGGATCATGTTACGGTCTTTTGAAAATACCAGGGCAGGTATTTCCGTAGATCGTCTCACCCCGGGGATTTACGTGGGGCAAATCAAGACAAAAGCAGGAGCTGTGCAGTTCCAGAAGATAATCGTGGTACGATAACTCAGTACCCGTATTTGTAGCGTAGGGGAGACGTGGGCAAGTCGCCTCCCTTTGCTGATCAGTTGTCCGACAATATGTGCCACGGCCTCGGAAATGGCGTGCAGATCGGCCTTGAGTGCGTGTACCTGCGTTTGTTCTAAACAGACTCCGATAGATGCAAACAGAACAGGAAATTTTACTATTTGGTAATAGTTATTCGCCTATAAATCAATTATATTCAAGCCGTCATACTCAACGTTAATCTTACTGCTCATGAAAACAACTCTATGCAAGTTTGCCCAAATTTGCCTGCTTAATGCACTGCTTTTCTCTGCGCTGAAAGCCCAAACCTGCAACTTTACGAATCTGCGCCTCGACTCACAGGCATTGGTTAATTCATTTAGCTCAACCTGTAAGACAGTTAACGGAGATATTACCGTTACAGGAGCGGATATTACAGACCTCAGCCCATTGCAAAATGTCGAAATAATAAATGGAAAGCTTACGGTCCAGAATAATCCGGCCCTTTCGAGCCTGAACGGATTGAATAACCTGACGGCGGCCCAGCATTTATTGATCTACACGAATGATCTTTTGACTGATTTGACAGGATTGGAGCGGTTGAAATCTGTTGGCGGTACTACCCATATTCGCTACAATAAGGGGCTTGTTGATCTGGAAGGGCTGGATAGTCTGACGGATGCAAAGACATTTTACATTACCAACAACGATTCACTGACCAGCCTGGCCGGACTAGGAGCCTTAACAACCGTCACCGACATTCTGGCGATAGGTTCAAACAAAAGCCTGGCCAGTTTCAACGGATTGAATAGCCTGACCACCGTGAGCCGGATCAACATAGGGGAAAACGATGCGTTGACGGATTTTTCAGGATTAGAGACGTTAACTTCCGTCACATATCAGATGCACGTAAGCTCAAATAAGAACCTTACCAGCTTAAATGGCCTGACTAACCTTAATTATTTGAGCGAGGCATATATCACCGACAACGACCTGCTGCCTGATTTATCGGGATTGGAGAATGTAAGGGGCGTATACTGGTTGGTGGTGGGAGAAAACGGCGGCCTTACCAGCCTGGCGGGATTGGATAATCTGCTTTCGGCAACCAACTTTATCATCCGGAATAACGACTTGCTGACCGGTTTATCGGGATTGGAGGGGTTGACGAATGTAGGATGGTTGCAGATCAGTGGCAACCCGGAGCTGACCAGCATCTCCCGCCTGGGCGCAGGTATCAGCGGGGGACGGACGGGCTCCAACGAGAGGGTTGCTGCGCTCACAATCGGTGGACTGGCAATCAGCAACAATATCAAATTGACCTCGTGTTCGATTTCCGCGGTTTGTAGTTTTATCAGCACGAACACTGCGACCATCAGTGGAAACGGTCCTGGTTGTGAAACTCAGGCTGCCGTGCAAATTGGTTGTTCGACGCTTCCGGTAACCCTGTCTCATTTTAAAGCGACTATCGAAGACCGCACCGCGCTTTTACAATGGGCAACGACTGCGGAAAGCAACAGTGCTGTCTTTGAAATTGAGCATAGTATGGATGCTGCAACGTGGTACAAGGCTGGTGAGCAGGATGCGGCGGGTAAAAGCAACAAGCTTGTCGACTACCAATGGATTCATCTTACACCCGCCGACGGACCGAACTATTATCGTCTCAAAATGAAAGATCTCGACGGTTCCTATGCTTACAGCCAGATTGTGACGCTTAAATTTGACGCAGCAGGCAAGATACCTGCGATTGTTTATCCTAATCCCGTTTCGGATGTGCTGAACGTGGAAGATAACAAAGGAATTGTCCTGCTTCAGATTATCAGCACCGAGGGTAAAAAGGTGTATGAAACCAGCAGCGTTCCTGACAAGCTCCCGATCAAAGGACTGGCTAAGGGGATGTACCAGGTTCATATCAGGAGGCAGGGCGGAATGGTGCAAAAGCAGCGCATTGCTATTCTTTAAGCCTATTTATTTACGTTAAATATTCTTTCTCCGGTTCCATTTGAGGATCGGAGATTTTTTTTGAAATTTTTTTCCAAGTTCTGTCCAGATCAGGAAAGTCGGTTGTCATTAGGTTTTTTAACTCAAAAATTTCTCAAAAATGGAAACCAGACTTAATTTCTTCGAAAAAGGACAAAATGCAGTAAAGCCACTTTTCGGTATCAATGGCTATATCAAAAAATCGACGCTTGGCCGTCAGTTGGTAGAGCTGATCGACTTTCGCATATCTCAGATCAACGGATGCGCTTATTGCCTTGATATGCATTCCAAAGAGCTGCGTGCCATGGGCGAAACCGAGCAGCGCCTGTACGGCCTGAGCGCGTGGCGCGAGACACCCTACTATACCGACCGCGAACGTGCCGCATTTACATGGGCCGAAGCCGTTAATGCCCTGCATGTGACCGACGAGGTGTACAAGGAAGTGGCCGCGCAGTTTTCAGAAGAAGAGATCGTAGACCTGACGATGGTCGTTACGGCGATCAACAGCTGGAACCGCATTAACATCGCATTCCCGGCCGCGATCGGGACTTACCAGGTAGGCCAGTTCGGTTGATTTGCCCAAAACTGATTAGATTTCGCATTCAAACAACTTAGCCACTTAAAAAAACAGTACCGAATCATGGACGAGTTCTTATTGGTATTCCGACGCGATTTTCAGAACAGGGAAAATCAGCCGTCCCCCGAGCAATTGCAGGAGCATTTCCAGAAATGGCATGCCTGGTATGATAAGATGGCCTCCGAAGACCGGATTGTGCTCCAGAGGCGGTGGGATGGGGAAGGCCTGGTGGTAAATGCCCAGAAGACTGTGCTCAATGGTCCCTATGCGGAGATCAAGGAGGCGATAGGCGGGGCGGTGATCATCCGGGCTGCGAATTATGAAGAGGCCGCCGAGTTTGCCAAAGCTGTGCCTATTCTGGAATTCGGCGGAAATGTGGAAATCCGGAAGGCGCTCTGATTGCAGTTTGCTGATCCTTTTTGATATTTGCGAGGTCCGGCTTTCCCGCCGGACCTTACTATCATGGAGGAAAAAGAACTGTTGCCGCACCTTTTCCGGACTGAATACCGCAAACTGGTGGCCGTGCTATGCTACCTTTTCGGGATCGAGCACGTCGAGGTTGCCGAGGACATTGCGAGTGATACATTTCTGGCTGCCGCTGAAACCTGGGCCATCAAAGGAGTGCCCGAAAACCCTGCCGCCTGGCTGTATACCGTTGCAAAAAACCGGACAAAGAATTATCTGAAGCGCAATACGGTATTCGAGCAAAAGGTGGCGTCGGAGATCCGCAATTCGTCGGACAAAGAAGCGGAAATAGATATCGATATGTCGCCAAAAAATATCACGGATAGCCAGTTGGCGATGATTTTCGCGGTTTGTAACCCGCTTATTCCGGCGGAGTCGCAGGTGGCGCTCGCGCTGAACCTGCTTTGCGGTTTTGGTGTGCAGGAAATCGCCGATGCTTTTTTGCTGAACAAGGAGGTCGTGTACAAGCGCATCCAACGCGCGAAGGAAAAATTGAAAGAAGGAAGGATCAGCATCACACAGCCCAGCGTGCCCGAGATCGGCGAGCGGCTGGAAACCGTACTGACCACCATTTATTTACTCTATTCCGAAGGGTATTACTCTATTTCCCAGAACACTACATTGCGTAAGGAGCTTTGTGCGGAAGCCATGCGCCTCAATTTCCTTTTAATAGACAATGAATTGACCGACCGCCCCGAAGCGAGTGCATTGCTTTCGCTGATGTGCTTCCATTCGTCGCGCTTCGAAGCGCGTACCAATCGGAATGGCGAAATGGTGCTCTACGAAGATCAGGACGAATCGCTCTGGAACCGGGAACTCATCGAACGCGGGACGTATTATCTGAGCCGTGCTTCGACGGGTGAAAAACTGAGCCGTTACCATCTCGAAGCCGGCATTGCCTATTGGCATACCCATAAGGAAGATTCGCACGAAAAGTGGACGCATATCCTGGATCTTTACAACCATTTGCTGGCCATCGAGTATTCGCCCATCGCCGCATTGAACCGGATTTACGCGCTTGCTAAAGTGAGTGGAAAAGAAGCCGCGATCGGGGAGGCGGAGCATTTGAACCTGACCAATAATCATTTTTACTACTCGTTGCTCGGCAATCTCTATGCCGGTATAGACGATACGCAGGCTACTACGCATTATGAGACGGCCATTAAACTCGCGCATTCGGAGTCGGATAAAGCAATCCTGTTCAGGAATATCGCACGTTTGCAGGATAATGCGGGTTGATAGTCTATATTAGCCCAATCTAATTCTGCCAACATGTCAAAGCTGTTTTCACCGATTACCATTAAAAGCGTCCAGTTCAAAAACCGGATCGTCGTTTCCCCCATGTGCCAATACTCGTCCGTCGATGGTTTCGCCACCGACTGGCATCTCGTCCACCTCGGCAGCCGTGCCGTAGGCGGAGCGGGACTGATCATTACCGAAGCCACCGGCGTATCACCCGAAGGCCGCATTTCCTCCGAGGACCTGGGCATCTGGAAGGACGAGCACATCGAAAAACTCTCGCAGATCACCGCGTTCATCAGCGCGCAGGGATGCGTGCCGGGCGTGCAGCTCGCTCACGCGGGCAGGAAGGCCAGTACTGCGGTACCCTGGAAGGGCCGTGCCGAGGTGCCTCAGGGCGAGGGGGGATGGCAGACGGTGTCGGCGTCGGCGGTTCCATTCTCGGATACTTACCCTAAGCCGGTCGCATTAGACGTTGCGGGTATCGATAAAGTTGTTGCTGACTTCACCGCCGCCGCCAAAAGGGCATTGCAGGCCGGTTTTAAAGTGATTGAAATCCACGCCGCGCATGGTTATCTTGTGCACCAGTTCTTGTCGCCGTTGAGCAACCACCGCACCGACGAGTATGGCGGGAGTTTCGAAAACCGCATTCGGTTACTATTGCGCATTATCGAAGGGATTCAAGCGGTATGGCCGGCCGATCTGCCGTTATTCACGCGCATTTCCGCCACCGACTGGGCCGAAGGCGGCTGGAACCCGGATGAATCCGTGCAACTCGCGCATGTACTTAAAGAAAAAGGAATTGACCTGATCGATGTGTCGTCCGGTGGCCTCGCGGCACACCAGCAGATCACCGTCGGTCCGGCTTATCAGCTGCCGTTTGCCTCGCGTATCAAACGGGAAACCGGTATTCTGACTGGCACCGTCGGTATGATCACAAGTTCGACCCAGGCCGAGACGATTCTCGTAAACGGCGACGCTGATATGGTGATCATGGCCCGGGAGATTTTGCGGAACCCTTACTTCCCGCTGGAAGCGGCAAGGGATCTGAAGGAAGGGGTCCATTGGCCGGTGCAGTACGAGCGCGGGAAATGGTGAAAGGTCCCTTTGCCGCATTCATCACTTTCCGGCCACTGCCTCATGCGTAAGCTAGCTTGCTCAGGACCGGCGAATTATCGATGATGGGCCTCATCCGAAGATCGGACGCAATTTCGATGTAGGACATTACACGAATATCTTCGTGACCCGGATAAAATTCCCGAAAATCGTTGATCAGCATATCTTCGGAGAAAAGTGTTTTTGCTTCGAAACTGTACGAGTTGGTTAAAATTACCCCATCTTTTTTCGCAGACATAGTAAGCATGTATTTGGGCATAAGGCTGTTGTTATGTGTGATTTATTAAAAATATGTTCCGTAACCGGCCAGGGGCCTCCCTTTGCCGGATTCTGTGCAAAAACCTTGCCGCGCAAATGGTTTTTGCAGTTCATTCTCCTCGGTTTGCTTACCTGTGCGTGTGAGGGCATGGACACAACGCATGTAACACAGGATTTTTACCTGGTGGATATGGATTATGACGCGGAGGAGCGTTCGCTTTCGTTCAGTGTCAATGACCGGGATTATGTGGGAGTAGTTGGGCCAACCGTTGTTGGTTACGCCTTAAGCGGGAAATATATTTTGGTGAAGCAGAGACCAAAGTTTTTCTTGGAGCCGAAAAGCACGCGGAAGCCACTCTATTATATCGTTGATACGGACGTTGAAAGGCTACGAATGCCGGAGCAAGGTGTAATGGGGCCTATGGTTCTTTCAGACTTTAATGAGACGTGTAAGAAAATGAGGATCCGAACGCCCGTACGTTTTCTGGAAGACTGAAAAATGGAATTGAACGTCTTAGCAATTCCAAACCACACATATGGTGGCGCCGCCGATTCGGATATCACCGTTATGAAGTAGAAGCCGACTTACCCGTCAACAGCGATGAACGACAAGATGAAAATTAGCAACTATGACGCGGGTGCCATGCAGGCCTTGCTGTGGGTGTTCACTGGATTAAATGCTGTGTCCCTGGTGCCATTCTTCATTTGGGATTTTAACCCGAACCTGCTTGCAATCGCTATGATTGAGGCAGCTGTTTTTGGTTTCCTTCATTACCGCAGTCGTGACTTTTGGAGCATATGGTATGAAAACGGGAATATCCATTTCAAGAACCTGTATAAAAAGCAGATCGTCAGCATCGAAAGATTTAAAAAGGTTGAGACCATCGGTATATCCAGGTATGAATATGGCCTTTTTCTGGATGACAATACGGTATACGCATTCGCTCTTGGCGGAATGGAAGCGTGGAAGCTTTTCTTTAAAATGGATCGGGAATACTATGCAAAGAAAGTCAATGCAAAACTTCTGGCGTTGAAGAATGGAAGAATTGATGCTTAGCAATGGCGATGCGGTTATGATTATCATGGCGAGAAAGAATTTTTCCGTTCGTGTGAAGGAATGCGCAAGAAACAGGTGAAAATAGACAGGAAAGAACAAGAGTCATGAATCAAAAGGGGATTATAAATTGCGTAGTAGGAGCCATGATGCTATTAGCCATGTCTTGTTATGATAATCAAATCCATTACGACCTTGAAGCACAAACAATAAAAACGTGTAATGGCAAAGACATATCATATTTATTCATTGAATCTGAAAAGGGAGAAGTATGGGAGTTTCACAGGAAGGCTGGAACGGAGGGGGTGAATGTCTTTCATTTGGATTCACCAAGCTCATCTTATACACTGACGAGGGGAGATGTTGCGCTGCCAGTAGATAGCTTTCGACTATTACCGAAACATCAATACATAATTACCAATCACACATACGGTGATGCGGTTGATTCAGAAATAGCAGTTAGCACCGACGAGACTGGGAAGATCCGTCGCGCAAAGCCGGAGATTTGCAAATGAAGATAGTGTGGGAACGGAAGCAACCTAAACAGCAATGTATGGCACTAATAGCGATGGATTGGTATAATTTCTCGATGGGTTTTCTACTTATTATCGGAGGTTTTTTAATGATAGCTGACAGGGTGACACGAAAGGATTTTCAAATGACGTTTGGAAATGGTCAATGGATATCGGCAGGGGTAATCCTGATTGTTGTCGGGTGTGCGATGGTGATCAAATGCGTTGGGCAGTAGAACAGTCACGGAATAAACACAATGGCCCATTATCTTAAAATTGTCGGAGGAATCATCTTGGTGACGATGGGTGTATATTGGCTGGTAAAAAAAATACAAGATGCCGATTACAAAGACACCCCAATAAGCACCCCCAAACTCGTTTTTTCGGCTATTCTTAGTATAGTGCTTGGTCTGATGCTAATTTGGGAGACACTCTCGGACTAAGTGGCCAGGAAGTAGTTGGTTCTCAGTATTTACAATCACAAAATGAAAGATCTCAAATACGAAAAAACACTAGCCGCGAAAGATGCGGTCAAATACCTCTGCAATGGCCAGATCGTCGGCCTCGGCTCCGGGAGCTCCGCTTATATTGCCATTGCAGAAATCGGTGAACTGGTGAAAAATGGGCTGGATATCAAAGGCGTACCCACTTCCGAAAAGACCCGTGAACTGGCCGAGTCGTTGAATATTCCTTTACTGAAAATCGAAGACGTGGATTCGATCGATATTACGATAGATGGCGCCGATGAGTTTACTGCCGATTTGCAGCTTATCAAAGGCGGCGGCAGCTTTCTGTTAAAGGAGAAGGTGGTCGCATCACTCTCGAAGCAGGAAATCATTATCACGGATTCTACAAAAAAAGTTGAGTTCCTGGGCAAGTTTACAGTGCCGATAGAGGTGATTCCTTACGCGCAGAACTATGTTTTAGCCCAGATTACGAAACTCAATGGATCAGGCAAAATCCGGCTGGTGGATGGCAAACCATTGATTACCGAGCAGGGGAATGTGCTGATTGATGGGGACTTTGGGTTGATTCAGGACCCCGCTCTGCTGGCCGATCAGCTAACCCGCATTGTCGGTGTGGTGGAGCATGGATTGTTCATTGATATTGCCACGACCGTGATTATGGGTGTGGACGACACTACCGAGACATTCACAAAGCCCTGAACAACATTTGGTATACAATACAAAAGCCGTCGGATCGAGTCTGACGGCTTTTTGTGCTTACTACACTTAACAAAGACGCTAACTATAGTGTATGTAGGTCTGAGTGGAATCTATTTCCAGCCGCCGCCCAGGCTGCGGTAGAGGTCTACGCGTGCTACGAGCGACTGGCTGCGGATGAATGCAAGGTTGAGCTCGGCCTGCAATGCACTGCTCTGGGCAGTGATCACTTCCAGGTAGTTGGCCATATCGCTCTGGTAAAGCAGCTGTGCATTGGAAATGGCTTGCGTCAAAATGTTGACCTGGTTGCTCGCAATGGCTTCCTGCTCTTTCAATTTTTTTGTTTGAACCAGCGAGTTGGAAACTTCACCCACCGCGTTCAAAACGGATTGCCGGAATTCCAGTACCGATTGCTCACGCTCGATTTTGGCGACTTCCAGGTTGGTTTTCAATTGTCTTCTGGCAAAAATCGGCCGGGCAATGGTACCGGCCGCAATACCGAATAACGAACCCGGGATGTTGAACCAGTTGCTCGATTTGAACGATTCGATACCTCCGCTGGCTGAAATGACAAGCGACGGGTACATGCTAGCCTGCGCTATGCCTAGCTGCGCATTCGCGATGAGCACCGACATTTCAGCGGCGCGCACGTCGGGCCGACGGCTCACGAGCGCTGCCGGTACGCCGGTAGCGAGGCTGTCATTCGCTTTGAAATCGGCCAGTTTTACTTTCCGGTCAATCGCATTCGGCATTTGGCCGGTCAGTACCTGCAATGCGTTTTCCTGAATGGTAATGTCCTGTTCGAGCTGCGGAATGAGCAATGCGATGGCCTCGCGTTGCGCTTCCGATTGCTGTACGGAGAGCGAAGTTACTTCGCCGGCGTCTTTCAGCAGGTTAGTGAGTTTCAATGTATTATTGCTCAGTTCGAGGTTGTGTTTGGCAACTTCGAGCTGCTTATCCAGCATGAGCAGGTTGAAAAAACCTTTCGCAATATCGGCTACGAGCCGCGTTTGTACGGCTTTGGTGGCTTCATAAGTCTGCAGGTACTGGCCCATGGTCGCTTGCTGCTGGCGGCGGATCTTGCCCCAGATATCGGCTTCCCACGACAAATCCACCGAGGCAATGTAGTTCTCGATATGGCTCGATTTCAGGAAGCTGCTGGCGCTGAGCCCGTTCAAACTATTGTTCGAAGGGTTGTTGTACGTGCCCGCAACGCGCAGGTCGAGGCGTGGGAGTTGCAGCAATCGGGCTTGCTTCACCTGTTGTTGCGCGATGTCGATGCGTTTCAGCGCGATTTGCAGGTCATAATTGTAAGCAATGCCGCGCTCGATGAGCCGTTGCAGCGTGGTATCGGGAAAGAATTGCTTCCAACCCATATCCGCGATGGTAGCGGTATCGCCATAAGGCACATTGCGGTATTCCGTAGGCAGTGCCAGTTCCGGACGCTGGTAATCCTTGCTCACCTTGCAAGAGGCGAGCAGGGTTACCAGCAGGATCAGAACGGGTATTTGCGTTAATCTAAATATATTTTTCATGATGTTATTCTAATAATGGACTAGATCGCTTCTGCCTCGGCCAGTTTCGGCTGAACCGGTTTTTTGACGACTTTTTCCTGCAAATACTGGAAGATCACGTACAGAACCGGGATCACGAACACCCCGAAGATCACACCCGTGAGCATTCCGCCTACCGCGCCGGTACCGATCGAGCGGTTACCAAGGGCCGAACCGCCGGTGGCGCGCATCAGCGGTAACAGACCGACGATGAATGCGAAGGAGGTCATCAGGATCGGGCGCAGACGGAGCCGTGAAGCTTCTAATGCCGATTCTACGATGCTCATACCCGCATTGCGGCGCTGTACGGCGTACTCGATGATCAGGATCGCATTCTTCGCGAGCAACCCGATGAGCATGATCAGTCCAACCTGTACATATATATTGTTCTCGATGCCCATCCAGTTGATGAACAGCATGGAACCGAATACCCCAAGCGGAATCGTCAGGATCACCGCGAATGGCAGGATGTAGCTTTCATACTGTGCCGCGAGCAGGAAGTATACAAACACGAGGCTGAGTACGAAGATCAGGATGATCTGCGAGCCGGAGTTGATTTCTTCACGCGTCATACCCGTCCATTCGGTTTTGTAGTTGTTCGGCAAAACCTTCTCAGCGGTTTCCTGCACGGCGCGGATCGCGTCACCGGTACTGTAACCCGGTTTCGGCGTTCCGTTGATCATAACAGCATTGTAAAGGTTGTTACGGGTCACGGTTTCAGGTCCGAACACGCGTTTCAGCTTCACCAGCTGGTTGGCCGGCACCATTTCGCCTTCGGTGTTTTTAACATAAATACCATCCAGCGACGATGGGTCTTTACGGTACAGCGGATCGGCCTGCGCCATTACGCGGTAGTACTTTCCAAACCGGTTGAAATCCGACACGAAACTTGAACCAAAGTAGATTTGCAGCGTTTGCAGCAAGTCATTCACGGGCACATTCAATTGTTTCGCTTTCGCATTATCGACTTCCAGCATAAACTGGGGATTACCCGTAGCAAACGTTGTGAATGCATAAGCGATTTCAGGACGTTGCATCAATGCTCCGAGGAATGCGTTGGTCGTCGTGCCGAGTTTCTCCAAAGAACCGTTACCACGGTCTTGCAACATAAACTCGAAACCACTGACGTTACCGAAACCATCCACGGTAGGGAAGGTGAAGAAGAACGCATTCGCGTCGTTCACCGCCCGCACCTGCTGCGACATCATACCCACGATCTGGTTGAAATCCTGTACTTCTCCGCGTTCTTCCTTCGGTTTCATGCGGATGAAGCCCACACCGTAAGGCGATGCATTGGAGTTGGAAATGATGTTCATACCCTCCACAATGTAGCGCTGGTCGGCGATAGGGGACTTTTTCACAATGCTATCCACCTGTGCCATGGCCTTCGCAGTACGGTCCAGCGAGCTGCCCGGAGGTGTGTTGAGCGCGTACAGGAGGAAGCCCTGGTCTTCCGTCGGGATGAAGCCGGTTGGTGTTGTTTTAGTCAGCCAAAGGGTTGTGCCTGAGATCACCAGCAATCCGACGATGGTCACCCATTTGCGGCGGATCAGGAATTGGAGACTTTTCACATAACGGCCGGTCATCGACTCAAACCCTGCATTGAATGCAGCAAAGAAGCGTGCGCCGAAACCTTTGCGTTTCCCGTCGTGGCCTTCTTCTGCATGTGGGTTTTTCAAAAACAATGCGCAAAGTGCGGGACTGAGCGTCAATGCATTCAATGCGGAAATCAAAATGGCTATGGCTAATGTAAATGCAAACTGTCGGTAGAATACACCGGCCGGGCCTTCCATGAACCCGACGGGCACGAATACCGCCGCCATCACGAGGGTGATCGAAATGATCGCACCGGAGATCTCGTTCATGGATTCAATCGTAGCGCTCTTGGCGGCCAGGTTCGTTCGTTCCATCTTCGAGTGCACCGCCTCGACGACCACAATGGCATCATCCACCACAATACCGATCGCGAGTACCAATGCGAAGAGCGTCAGGAAGTTGATGGTGAAGCCGAAAAGCTGCATGAAGAAGAATGTACCGATAATCGCCACAGGCACGGCGATAGCCGGAATGAGCGTCGAACGGAAATCCTGCAAGAATATGAACACAACGATAAACACGAGGATGAAGGCCTCGAAGAGCGTTGAACGTACCTGGCTGATCGACTCGTCGAGAAAGTCCTTCGAGTTGTACATAATGGTCGTTTTCAGACCTTTCGGCAATGTTTTGGAAAATTCTTCTATCAGTTTTTCCGACTGGATCAGAATGTCGTTCGCGTTGGTACCGGCGGTTTGGAACACTGCCACACCCGACGATGCATTGCCATTCAGTTTACCATTGGAAGAGTAAGTGTAGGAACCGAACTCCACCCGCGCCACATCTTTGAGGCGGATCACCGAGCCATCGCTATTGGCTTTGATGATAATATCCTCGTATTCTTTGTTTTGCGTGAGTTTCCCTTTGTATTTCAAAACATATTCAAAAACCTCTTTACTGGCTTCTCCGAGGCGTCCCGGAGCGGCTTCAAGGCTTTGCTCGCGAATAGCGCCGGTTACTTCCTGAGGCGAAAGTCCGTAGGCTGCGAGGCGGTCCGGTTTGAGCCAGATACGCATTGAATAGTCACGCGTACCGAATGGCTGGGCCTGACCGACCCCCGGTATACGTTGCAACTGAGGCACGAGGTTAATCTTAATGTAGTTCAAAAGGAACGTCTCGTCGTAAGTACTGTCTTCGCTCGAAAGCGCCACGAACATGATGATCGAGTTCTGTTGCTTTTGCGTGGAAATACCGGCTTGTACAACCTCTTGCGGAATCTGGCTTACCGCTTTGGAAACGCGGTTCTGCACGTTTACGGCAGCGATATCGGGGTCGGTACCCTGTTTGAAGTACACGTTCAGGGCCATGGTACCGTCGTTGTTCGACGACGACGTCATGTAGGTCATGTTCTCAACCCCGTTCACGGCTTCTTCGATGGGTGTCGCCACTGCGCGGGCAACTACTTCTGCGTTCGCTCCGGGATACACGGCGGTTACCTGAACCGTCGGCGGCGCGATGTCGGGGAATTTCGTTATCGGCAGCGTGGTGAGCGATATGATCCCCAGGAGCAATATCAGGATGGATATTACCGTCGAAAGGACGGGCCTTTCTATAAATTTCTGAAACATATTGTTTGAATTTGTCCCCGTTCACGGGGCTCATGATCGAGTGTTTTGGCAAAGCGGGAGCGGTCCATCGCATTGGTTAATGCGATGGTGCCCTGCTAATTGGTGTGGAATTCGTAAACCTTTTACACCCGGCTACTCAGATCGGATTGGCGTGCAGCAGACTGTCCATCGACATTTTCTGCGGCGCAATGGCCATTCCGTCACGCAACCTGTCGAGTCCGGCGTATACGATCTTTTCTCCTGGCTTCAACCCTTTGGAAATCAAGTAATAACGTCCGCTGCGATCGGCGACTGTCACAGGACGGCCTTCCACTTTGTTGCTATCGAGCACGGTGTAGACAAACACCTTGTCCTGCAATTCGAATGTGGCTTCCTGCGGGATCAGTACCGATTTCGCAAGCAGGCGTGGGATGCGGATCCTGCCCGTGTTACCGGAGCGCAGCAATCCGTTTCCGTTCGGGAACGTTGCGCGGAAGTTGATCGCACCCATGGTTTTGTCAAACTGTCCTTCAACGACTTGCACCTTTCCTTTTTGTGGGAAAATGCTGTTGTCGGCCAGTACGAGTTCAACCGGCGGGATGTTTTTGATCTTCTGTTCGATGGTATTACCTTCAAATTCCTGCTTGAAATCGAGGAAATCGAGCTCGCTCATCGAGAAGTACACGTGGATGTCTTTCGTTTCGGATAGAACGGTCAATGCTTCTACGGTGTTCTTGCCTACGAGGCTACCGGTTTTGAACGGAATAATACCGATATAACCATCAGCCGGAGCCGTTACCGAAGTGTAACCTACGTTGATCTTCGCTGCGTCCACGGCTGCCTGCGCCTGGGCTACATTAGCTTTGGCTGCATCGTACGCCGCTTTCGCACTTTTTAGCTGAACGTCGGATACTACCTTGTTGGCTACCAGCGGAGTAAGCTTCTCGACATTGATTGAGGCACTTTCCAGTGACGCCTTCGCGGATTGGAGACTCGCTTTTGCCGTATTGAGCTGTTCGGCATATGGGCGGGCGTCGATATGGAACAGCACCTGGCCCTTGCGTACGTATGCGCCTTCGTCTACGGAAATACGATCGAGGTAGCCATCCACCTGCGGGCGGATCTCGATATCGCGGCTACCCTGGATGGACGCGGTGAATTCACGGTGCGCGGTCACTTCGTGATCGCTAACAGTGATAACCGGCAATGCCTGCGCAGGCGGTGCCGAGGCGGGTGCGTTGGCGGTGGATGAACCACAGCTATATATGGCTGCGGAGCCCGCGGCTAGTAGCAGAAATGCGGCTAGCCCTTTTGCTGTTTTTAGTTGAACGGTTTTCATGGATGTGGACATTTTTGCGGTGATAATCAGTTGTTTGTGAATAGGTAGTGAAGTTATTATTACTAACGGTGTTAACCCAAAAGAAAAAAAATTACAGGTTTTTAATGAAAGCGTTCACTGAGTCGTCCATAACTTTTTTGTTCATTTGAGAGTCGTCGATATCCGAGCAGCGCATCATTACGATTGAAATCAGACCGTGGAGTACTGACCAGAACGCATGAATTTTAAAGCAAGTTTCCTCATCCGAAGATTTTTTATCGGTAACGATTCCTTCGATCGCTTCGCCTATGTGGTCGCGGAAGCTGTTGAACTCTGGTTTTGCCTTGCCCGGGCTTGAACAGGGCATTCCCAAACCGTACATGAGCTGATAGTATTCGGGATTTTTAAAAGCAAAGTTCCAATAAGTCTCGGCGTGGGCCCTTAGCCGTTCTTCCGGATCCGCGTATTTGCGCTTGTCCTTTTCCAACAATCTATCGAGTAACCGGAAACCGTCCATAGAAAGTTCAAAGAGGATCGCTTCTTTATTTTCGAAGTGATCGTAGATCACCGGTACGCTGTACTCGATGGCATCGGCTATCTTTCTGATTGACAGGGATTGCCAGCCTTCTTCTTTGACCAATTGCAAGGCTACCGCCAGAATATTGGTCCGCATATTTTCTTTTTGCCGAATTTTTCGTTCGAGGATTCCCATGGTAATACAAGATTTACCTAACGATGTTAGCAAAGGTAAGGCGGCTTTTTCACAATATCAATCCGCAACCGGTAACATCCGGGTAACCTCTGCAAAACTGTCCGAACTAAAATCGTGCCCGGCATGGAGTGCCCGGCATGGAGTGCCCGGCATGTGGCGCCCGGAATGCATCTCCGGTATATCAGCGGACGACCGCCTGCGCCAAGGGCATTTCGGTGTTGCCAAACAGCCGCTCCTCCATCCTGTGGTCGTGCCCGTAAACATCCTTGCGGAACTGCAAATTGCCGTGCTGATCTACCCATGACGTGAAATAGCCGATAAAAACAGGTACTTCATTCTTGCCGCGCAGGCGCACATATTTTTCTTTACCTGCGTGCATCGCGGCGGTAATTTTCTCGCTGGTCCACGTGCTATCCCGGCGCAGGAGCCATTCCGCCAGCTTTTTAGGTTCTGAAAGACGAATGCACCCGTGGCTGAACGCCCGCTGGCTTTCCTTGAATAAGCTTTTGCTGGGTGTATCGTGGAAATAAATGCTGTAACTGTTTGGAAAGAGGAATTTGACCAAACCCAGCGAGTTGGACTTGCCCGGTTTTTGCCGCACCGATCCGCCATTCCACTCCATATTGTGCCGCGCCAGATAGTTAGGGTTCTTCTTAATTCCCGGTAAAACTTCCTTTTTAAGAATGCTGGCAGGCACGTTCCAGTAGGGGCTAAATACGATCTGATTTAAAGTACCTGAAAAAATGACAGTACTATTGGCTTCCGAACCCACTACAACCACCATATCGAATGACAATTTGCCATCTTCGTAAGCATGTAAAGTGAATTCGGGGATGTTCACGAGAATGTAGTCGGTAGGAGGGGCGGCCGGCATCCAGCGAATACGCTCCATATTGATAAGGATCTGGCGGATTCGGCTGGCAACGGGTACATTCAGCTCTTTAAAAAACGCGGGGCCTGTAACACCTGTTTGTTTTTGTCCGACACGTTGCTGAAAATGCTTAACGGCGTTAGTAAGCGTGGTGTCGAACACAGGCGTGCTGTCCGGCTCGGGCATATCGCCCAGCAAATGCAGCCGGGATTTCAAAGCTACGAGCAGGGTGTCGCGGTCGCCCTCCCGGAATTTTCTGGTGGTGCCGACGGTGTCCGGCTCGCCGTTTTTAGTTAATGTATAATATTCCAGGACTTTCTGTTTCAGCAAATTATAATGCCGGTTGACCGGCTCGTAAGCGGTAACGTTCCGCCCCTTGTTTTTCAGAAGCGAATCCAGAAAAACCTCCGGGTTGAGTTTTCGGCGGGGAATGAACCAGTTGAGTTCCTGCGTGTTGATCTTGTGGTCGCCGGAATAGGCGAGGTCGGTATAGCGGAAAAACTGTTCCGTCAACGCCAGCTCCGCATCGACCACCAGTGCATTGTCCGGGCTGATCTTTTTCAACTGTGACAGGGAGTCGATTGCCTTGTCGAGCGACGGGTTGTACAGCGTGCTGTCGCCCGAGTAATGGATGTAGTCGTTCCGCAAACTTTGGAAAGTGGGGACAAACTCGGCCACACCATCGGGGAAAAACCAGGCATACTGGTAATTCCGGTGGTTGTAAAAGCTGCGGAGTTTAGCACTCAGGCTATCGTCAAGCGAATGTGCGGTAATGTAGGAGCTGAGGGCCGTCGTATCGATAAAAAGCTCTGTAAAAGAGTTTTCGACCGTGATGGTGGTATCGCGGACGGCGATCTCTGTTTTCTTTTCGGATGTCTGGCGGCAGGCGGCAATAACCAGCGCCAGGGCAATGAACAATGCGATTTTCTTCATATTTGTACAAGGTCGCGAATCGCACCAATATAGCGCGTTTGCCGATAGAAATCCCATTCGCACCGCAGGATTATAAAATTTGGTGGCCTTATCCACGCCGTTTAGTTTCGTAGCAGAGGTTTGGTTTTTTGTTGTTGATTTCGACCCGGATGCTAAGTTGCTGAGCTTGCTCCGGGTTTTTTATATTATCAAAAACCTTAATGCGGGTTGAATGCGGGCGTCAACGACGCCACACTTCCCGGAGTCACGGCAAAAGCATCTTTAAATGCCTTGTTGAATTTGCTCAGGTTGTTGTAGCCCAGCAGGTAACCCACTTCCGACACGTTCATCCTTTCAGTCAACAGCAACTCTCTCGCCTTATGCATCCGCACATTCTTGTAAAACTGATAGTAGGTGTGGCCGAATAGTTGTTTGAAGAGGTTTTTGAACTTCGTAGGCGACATCAGCGCGCGTTGCGCCGACACATGCAGGGGCGGGCACGGGAGCTGATAATCTTCGAGGAGCGCCCGGCGGATTTCGTTCATTTTCAGTATGTCCGAAGGGTGTACAGCTGCCGCCTGGGATTTCCGCGACCTCCGTTCTTCCACTTTTTGCAGTACATGATAGCAGAGTTCCAGGCACCGCGAATGAATGAGCAGGTTATTGCCGCGTCCGTCGTGCATTTGCTTGTCCATCTCTTTCAGGAGGTTCAGCGAATAGGTATCGAGGCATTCGACGTGGTAAACCGGCCTGTTGGGGTCTACAAACGATAAGAGCAGCGGCTGTTGTGCCTCGGGTTGGCGGGAAATGAAATTATGGATCCTTTCGTAAGTTAATATAATGAAAATGAGGTGGTACTGCACACCGGGTTTGAAAGTGTAGGAAGCCGTGAGCTGGGGCGAGCTGAAATACAGCCCGTTTTCCGTTCCATAACCCAGGTTGAACTGCTGTTCGCCGGTGCGGGTTTCGAGGTACTGCTCGCTAAGGTTTGAAACGAGTACATAATAACCCGGGTCGTGCGTGATTTTCCGCTTGAATACCACCGGCTTGTGAAATCGTGCAGTTACCCGCCTCACCCGCAGGCCCTGGTCGATATTCACCCGGTAAAAGTCCCCTTTGCCAATCTCGTTGTCGAACGTGAGCGAGTTTTCATCGAAAATAGCATCGAGTTGCGGGCCGACCTGGGCAAACCATTGATCGTCATTCTTATAGGTGATCGTAAGCGGTTTTGAGGCAGGCATGGCAAATGTATATCCGGGAAAACAAGGCTAACCGACGTATAAATATATACAAAAGCAAATAGCCCGGAACACCTATCCGATGTCCGGGCCTCAATTACCTGGTCAATGCCTTATTGCAGCTTCCCCATCAGCTCGTTGATAGCCTCCGTAAGACCGGCTTCGGCTTTGGCGTTATTGTCGGGTAAGATGCCCTTTACACCGCTGCGCCACACGAGCTTGTCGTTTTTAGTGTCGATGACGTCGAGGATCAGCGTGCCCTCCTGGTATTTTCCTACCTCGATCTCCTCACTCTTCCAGGAGTAGCGGCGCTGGCCCATGTATCTTGGCAAACCGTCGGTCCGGAAGTCGGTGGCACGGGTCTGCGTTTTTTCCTGCAATTGTACCGACAGGTTGACCATCAGTTCCGGATTATCGCTTTTAACCAAACCCTTCCCAGCCATATTTCCCGCGATCATTTTGGTAGCCAACTGCTTACTCTCTGCAAACCGCGGTGCGAGCGTGTCCGCTCCTTCGGGGAAAGTATATTGAAGGTCGAAAGTCTGGTAGTTGCGGACTGAGAAACCGGTTTCTTTCGAAGTTTTCAGATGTTTATAGCCAGTACTGCATGAAGCAACCCATAGCGACATGGCAACTACTGCCCATTTGATGTTCGTTTTCATGTTTTCGATGTTTCGTGACAGGTGATGTGAAGTTGCGCTCCACTGTTTTGATGATGCAAAATTAGTTTCCCCGGTTGGAAGCAGGTTAGCCCGGAAAGGCAGTGGAATATCCCGAAAGGACATTTCGTACAATCAGGATTAGATTTTTATTATAATCCCATTACCCCATTACACAAACGCAGGATTCGCATTTACTTTGCCGTCATATTCTGATACACCAATTCAACGAACTCATGACGCTCCTCAGTTTTGCACTTCGGATCAAGGAAGTCAGGGATTTGCAAAATTCCTATGCTGCCACGCGTGATATCGATGTCCTGGCTCGCCTGAAAGATATGGAGAAAGAGCTGGACCGGTTGATTCACAGCATTATAACAACTCCCCGTAACCCCTTCTAATGCCCTTGCCGGCGGCGTGAAACCATAACGCTTGACGTCGCCGGCGTTCCTTACCCGCATCATGGGTAATATAGGACCATTGGTCACTTTTAGAAAGCAACCAACCTGATCCGACCCATGACCCATTCACGACGCGACTTTCTCGGTACCGCTTCGGCACTAGCCGCCGGCGCCGGCCTCTCAGCCATTGTACCTTCTTCCGTTTCCGCATTCGCACCGGTTTTTGCTGCCGATAAAATCCGCATCGGGGCCATCGGGGTCAACGGAATGGGCTGGGCCGATCTGAATGCTATCCTCAAAAATCCGGGTACGGAATGTGTGGCGCTTTGCGACGTCGATAAAAATGTGCTGGACAAGCGCGCTGCCGAATTGGCCAAAGGCGGCGCGAAGGTCAAAACTTATGGCGATTACCGGCAGTTGCTGGGCGACAAGGATGTCGATGCGGTGGTGATCGGCTCACCGGATCACTGGCATTGCCTGATGATGGTGGAGGCTTGCCAGGCTGGGAAGGATATTTATGTTGAGAAGCCGATCGGGAATTCCATTGCCGAATGCCGCGCGATGGTGGCTGCTCAGCAACGGTACAACCGCGTGGTGCAGGTGGGACAATGGCAGCGGAGCCAGAAGCACTTCCGCGATGCCATCGATTTTGTGCATTCCGGCAAGCTTGGGAAAATCAGGCTGGTGAAAGTGTGGGGGTATTTTGCGTGGGTCAACCCGATCAGCAAACTGCCGGACGGTAACCCGCCAGCCGGTGTGGATTACAAAATGTGGCTCGGACCGGCACAGAACAGGCCGTTCAACCCCAATCGCTTCCATTTCAATTTCAGATGGTTCTGGGATTATGCGGGTGGGCTCATGACCGATTGGGGCGTGCATTTGCTCGATTATGCATTATTAGGCATGAAATCAGCTACCCCTAACAGCATTATGGCAGCCGGAGGTAAATTTGCCAACCAAGATTCCGGCGCGGAAACCCCCGATACGCTTACGACCGTCTTCGAATTCGACGAATTCAATATTCAGTGGGAACATGCCATGGGCATCGACGGCGGTCCGTACGCACGCGGGCACGGCATCGCTTTTATCGGCAACAATGGTACCCTGGTACTGAACCGCGACGGCTGGGAGGTAATCCCCGAAGCCAAGCGAATGGAAGCCGTATCATTCCAGAAATCGGTGGATAATGGCCTCGACCTGCATGCGAAGAATTTCATTGAAGTAATCAAATCGAGACAAATGACCGATCTAAATGCGCCTATTCAGGTGGGTTCGGACATTGCCGTGTTCTCGCAAATGGGCAACATTGCCTACCGTACGGGCAAGAAGATTTATTGGGATAAGGAAAAAGGGAAGTTTACGGATGACGAAGCCAATAAGCTGATCGCCAAAGAATATCATAATGGCTACAAGCTGCCTTCTGCTTCCTAAACTTTATAATTGAATATGAAAAGGATCTGTCTCTGGTTGATTTTTCTCCAAATAGCTTTCATCCACGCGGGTATTGCGCAGCAAGCGCGCAAAACCGCAGGCGCTAAGCGGTACCTGTACGTAGCCACGCCCGGTATCAGGGATTACCTGGGTTACGGGGGGCACGGGTTGTTGGTTTTTGATATGGATAACAGTCACCGGTTCGTGAAAAGAATCACTACTCGCGGGCTGCATCCCAACGGAAAGCCTTCCAACGTTAAAGGAGTAGCCGTTAGCCTTCCGCTGAACAGCATTTATGTCAGCACGCTCGAAGGGCTTCAACGCATCGATCTCACGACGGAAAAGGTAGTTTGGGAAAAAGCTTTCGAAGGCGGATGCGACCGGATGGCGATCTCGCCCGATGGCCGTACCATGTACCTGCCATCGCTGGAAAAAGGTTTCTGGAATGTGGTGAGTTGTGAAACGGGCGATATTATCAAGAAAATCAATGTGCACAAAAGGGCGCACAATACAATTTACGGTGCTTCGGGCGATGCCGTGTACATGGGCGATATCGCCAGTCCATGGCTGCACATTGCCGACCCCAAAGCGCATGAGCTGACCCGGAAAGTAGGTCCGTTTGCCAACTACGTACGGCCGTTCACCGTTACGGCAGACGAATCGATGGCCTATATCACGGTCGATAGCCTATTGGGGTTTGAAGTGGGCGACATTCAAAAAGGCACGAAAATAGCGCACATCGAAGTAGAAGGATGGGAGCGCGGCCCCGTGCGACGGCACGGCAACCCGAGCCACGGCATAGGCCTCACGCCCGATGAAAAGGAAATATGGCTTTGCGACGGCCATAATATGCGCATGCACGTTTTCAGCGCAAAACCACCTTACCAGCAGCTCACGACGATCCCCGTGCAGGACATGCCCGGCTGGGTTACATTCAGCCTGGATGGCCGGCATGCGTATCCGTCGAGCGGGGAGGTAATCGATGTGAAAACCCGCAAAGTCATTGGCATATTGACGGATGAATTTCACAATAATGTGGCCAGCGAGAAGATGGTGGAGATTCAGTTTGCAGGCGATAAACCTGTACGCGCAGGGGACCAGTTTGGTGTCGGACGTGCGGGGACGCCTTAGCAAGTATTCACAAATTGATAACACACTCCCCGGAACTTGCTTTCCTTCAAAGGTCTTTCTAACTTATTAAGGGTGATCGCGTGGTATCCTGCGTTTGCCCGGCTTTATGAATGAGAGACAAAAACGGCTCAGGGAGCGACGGCTGATCAAACTTTCGATCATTACCGGCTCGGCATTTACGATCTGGGCCATTGTCGTCGGTATTGCCGGCGATTCCAAATCCATCATTTTCGACGCCCTTTTTTCGATGGTGGGGATCAGCCTGTCGGGTGTGTCGCTGCTGGTGAACAACTTCGTCCGCAAGCCCGATGACGACGACCTTCCGTTCGGCCGGGCGCAATTCGAGCCGTTTTCGATGACGCTGCAGTCGGCGGTGATCATTTTCCTCTGCTTGTATTCGCTGGCGACTTCGGTCATGGATATTATCAGCGGCGGAAAGATCGTCGAGCTCGACATTGCGTTGCCTTACCTGATCGCCTCCATTATCGGCTGTTTTTTACTTTGGTTGTATTTCAGAAGAATGGCATTGCAAATCCGCTCGGAGTATGTGCGGATCGAAGCCACCGAATGGCAGCTCGACGCGCTGCTGAGTACGGGCGTACTGGTAGTGCTGTCGCTGGGGTATTTTCTCCGCGGAACGTCCCTGGCTTACCTTATCCCGTACCTCGATCCAGGAATGGTAATCATCATCTCCATGCTTTTCCTGCGCATTCCCGTCAGTACGTTTTGGAAAAACATCCGCGAACTCCTCCAATTCGCGCCCGACGACGAGGTGGAGGAGAAAATACATCAGGAAGCGGAAGCAATTTCGAAGCGGCACGGTTTCATCGACGAATATGTGCGTGTGATCAAAACCGGCAGCAGCTACACCATCGAAATCGATTTTTTGTTACCCGAAGAACTCGCGCATACGCAAGTGAAGCAACTCGACGCGATCAGGCAGGAACTGTACGACGGCATCCGGGGAGATTACAAGATGTGGCTTAACATTTCATTCACTACCGAGCGAAAATGGATGATTTGAACAGGATCAATCTTTTTTTCAAAACCGGACAGCCATACCTTTGCCGGAAATAATATTGAAACAGCCATGAGTATTTTAGTAACAGGAAGCGCAGGGCATTTGGGCGAGGCGCTCATGCGTACCCTCCGGGCCGAGGGGCGGCAAGCCATCGGCATCGACGTCAACCATTCACCTTACACCGACCTGGTAGGTGATATCGCTGACAGGGGTTTTGTTAAAACAGCGATGCGCGGTATCCGTACCGTCATCCACACCGCTACTTTGCACAAGCCGCACGTGGCGACGCACAGCAAGCAGGATTTTGTGGATACCAACATTACCGGTACCCTCAATCTGCTCGAAGAAGCGGTGCTTCAAGGGGTTTCGGCCTTTCTTTTCACCAGTACCACCAGCACATTCGGTGCGGCGATGAACCCTGCGAAGGGCGAACCGGCCGCCTGGATTACCGAGGACGTGTCCCCGCAGCCCAAAAACATATATAGTGTTACCAAACTGGCCGCGGAAAGTCTCTGCGAGCTGTTCTACCGGAAAAGCGGCTTGCCGGTGCTGATCCTTCGGACCTCCCGCTTTTTCCCCGAAGACGACGACAATGCTGAAACCCGCCAGCTTTACGGAACGCCCAATGTGCAGGCACTGGAGCTGCTTTACCGCCGCGTCGACATTGCTGATGCTGTTGCCGCGCATTTAGCGGCTGTGGAGAAAGCTCCGGCGATCGGTTTCGGCAAATACATTATCTCGGCCACCACGCCATTTACGCCGGCCCACCTCGCGGAACTGCATACCGACGCCGCGGCGGTAATCCGCACACTCTATCCGGAAAGTGAAGGGTTGTTTGAGGCGGAAGGCTGGAAGTTGTTTCCGGAAATCGATCGCGTGTATGTGAACGAGCGCGCGCGGAGCGAGCTGGGCTGGTCGCCCGAATATGATTTTGCACGCGTGCTTCAAAGCCTGCGCGACGGTACCGATTTCAGGAGCGAACTGGCCCGGGAAGTGGGAAGCAAAGGTTACCACGAAGAAGCGTTTGAAGAAGGTCCCTTTCCCGTTGAGCCGTGATGGTGCGAAGCTCCTGCTTCGCGCCATTCATGCGCCATTTACTCCATCGCCGTGCAAATCTCCACGAGAAACCCATTCGGATCGCGTACATACGAGACGGTTTGGCCCCAAGGCTTGGTTTTAGGTTCTGAAACGCGCGTCGCTCCAACGGTTAGTGCTTTTTGAAACACCTCTTCCACGTTGTCGACTGTAAACCCGATTTCGAATGCGAACGGTTTTGCGGCTGGGTCGCTTTCGATGAAGCCGCCGGGGATGTTGGTTTTAGCAAGGGCTGTTTGTGCAAATGAAAGCGTGGTAGTTCCTGTGCTCAACTCGCCATAGTCATTGTCGGGAGAAATGAATTTTCGTTGAAAGCCGAATGCTTTTTCGTAAAATTCGATCGATGCTGCTACGTCCTTGACGTACAGGATTGTATATGCGAAATTTGCCATTTTTTTGGGTTTTAAAGATGATCGATTGGCTGATGGCCGAGCACATTGCCGGACCCGTCGACCCGGATGAACGGGTTATGTGAAATTTCCCAAATATTTCCTTCAATATCGGCAAACAGGAAGTAGCAACCGCCAAACGGAGGTTCAACAATTTCGTGCACGATTTTCACGCTTTTCCGGCACAATTCATCGTAAATGTTCTCCACTTCCGCACGGGAATTGACCATTAATGCCATGTTGAACGGCCGAAAACCGCTTCCTTCCGGATTCGCATGATGGAATTTCGCGAGATCATTCCGTCCATAAAGACCAAGCAGAATTCCGTTCAACTTAAAAAAAACAATATCCTTGTTGGCCGCTTCGATTTTCCAATCCAGTAATCGTTGTAGAAGTTGCGAAGCGTGGCAAGGTCGTCAGCGGCCAGCATTATTACGCTCAGTCTCTGTTGCATGGTAGTTTTTGTTTGATGATGTTACAAAACTACCGATCGTCAATGCTATGCTCGAACTCGGCTGTTTGATCGGTGAACGCGTGCATGGACTCATACCGGTAAAATGCAGCAAACCCGGCAGGCCTGAAACGCACGCCGATGAGGTGCGATTGGGGAGAGACAGTCGTTTCAATGGCGCGCGACATCGTCCCGACCAGGTAGCTTTGTTCATTTTTCATGAAGAATCCATTCGGGTTCGGCAACTCGTCGTCGCCGAGATTCATGATAATATCGAAGCAACCGTCAGGCAGGATTGTCTCGACGGCCATAGGCATATTGTCACCGATTACCTGCCAGTAAGCATCGATGTAGGGCGCCAGTGCCAGATGCGGACGATATTCTGTGTAGGTCATATTATTTATCACTCGCCGCAATCACCGGCAGTACAAACTGCCAGGCCGCATTAGCGGGTTCCTGGTGTTCCTTTTTGACGATTCCATCCAGTTTTTTCAGGATATCCGGGTATTTTGCTGCGAGATCGGTGGTTTCGCCGCGGTCGGTTTTGAGGTTGAAGAGCTGCCACGGGTTGGCCGGATTTTTCCTTAAATCTGTTTTGACCCCTTTCCAATCTCCCATCCGGATGGCGATCTGGCCGCCTTTTTCGGGGTATTCAAAATAGAGGTAGGGATGCTTTTGCTGCCGGTTGGTTTGGCCTAAAAGTTCGGGTAAAAAGGAAATGCCATCCGTAGGAGGCGTTGCCTGGCCGGTGAGTTCGGCTAACGTGGCTAAAAGGTCGAACTGGGCGGAAATGTGGTCACTTACGCGGCCTGGCTTAATTTTCCCCGGCCAGCGGGCGATGAACGGTTCGCGGATACCTCCCTCGTAAACGTCCATTTTTAAGCCGCGCAAGCCGGCTACGCTGTTAAAGAATTGCGGGTTCACACCCCCGTTGAAAGTGGCGCCATTATCGCTGCTGAACATGACGATTGTATTTCCGTCCAAACCCGAGTCCCTGAGTTTGTCCAAAATAATACCAACCTGGTCGTCCAGAAAGGTGACCATGGCGGCGTAGGTGGAGAGCGGATATTTGGTGGAAGCGTAACCCTTTTCGCCGTAATAGGGCTTCTCATCGAACTGTCCGATATACTTTTTAACGTACTCGTCCGGCGCTTGCAGCGATACGTGGGGAATGGTGTAAGGCATATACAGGAAAAACGGGCCGTTCTTGCTCCGTTCGATAAATGCTAATGCCTTTTCGGTCATTTTGGACGGGGCGTATTCTTTGCCTTTGAACGAATCGAAGTCGGCGTCGGTGGCTGTGGCGGGGTCCAGCTTCCGGTGCACATCCTGCCAGGGTTGGGCGAGGGTATCCCAGCGATCGTTTTCCCATAAATGCGAAGGGTAGAGGTTATGGGCCTGTTTCTGGTCGAGGTAGCCATAGTAGTAATCGAAACCTTGTTTGGAGGGCGTGCCTTCGGTGTTGTTCATACCCATGCCCCATTTGCCGGTAAGCGCAGTGGCGTAGCCTCTTTGTTTGAGTAGTTCGGCCACGGTGAATTCGTTTGCCGGAAGAGGCATTTGCCCGCGTTCCTCGTCGTCGCGGAACGTGCCGAGTTCGAAGTTGCCACGGATGGCCGAGTGGCCCGCATGTTTGCCCGTCATGAGCATCGCACGCGCGGGGGCACACACGGGCGTACCTGTGTAATGTTGCGTGAAGCGGATACCCTCTTTGGCAAGGCGGTCGAGGTTGGGCGTTTGGATCTTTTGCTGCCCATAGCAGCCCAGTTCGCCGTAACCGAGGTCGTCGGCATAGATGTAGATGATGTTCGGGAGCCTGCCGGGCGACGGTTTGGCCTGCTGGGCCATGGCGAAGTGCGTAATTGCTAATGTCAGTAAAAAGAGGTTAAGGAGTCTCATTCAGATGCGGTTTGGATTTAGACGGCCGGGAATTTAACCAAAATTTAACCACGGTAACGGGCAGTGATTCAAAAATATACCTTGCTATATTTGCCGCCGTATTTAATCTAAACCCATATGTCTGAAAAAGCCAACCCCGGAAAGCCCAAACAGCCGGGCATATTCAGCTTACTGGCTCCATACAAGGCGTTGGTCTTCCTGCTTTTGCTGTTTGCAGTGCTGAGCAACGGTATCAACCTCTGGCTTCCCAAGCTGGTGGCCGACGGGATCGATGATTACACCCAGGGGCGTTTCGACCTGAACGTGACGCTGGTCGAGTTCACCGGCGCGGTGATTTTCATATTCGTATTTGCATACCTGCAAAGTATTATCCAGACCTACGCTTCCGAAAAAGTAGCCCGCGACTTGCGGACAAGGTTGTCGGACAAGATTTCAAAACAAAGTCACGCATTTATCGAACAAACCACTGCCGCGAAACTGCTTACCAACCTTACGGCCGACATCGATTCGATTAAAATGTTTGTGTCCCAGGCCATTGTCGCGATCGTCTCGTCGCTTTTCCTCATCATCGGGGCGAGTGTGTTGCTACTGAGCATCAATTGGAAACTGGCATTGACGGTCCTGGCGATCATTCCCATTATCGGGGGGATGTTTGCCTTTACTTTGAAGAAAGTCCGCACATTGTTCGTACAAAGCCGGGAGGTGATCGACTGGCTTAATAAGATCATTAACGAGAGCATCCTCGGCTCTGCATTGATACGGGTCGTGAATTCCCAGCAGCTTGAATATGTGAAATTCCTGGAAGCGAATACCAAAGCGAAGGGCTTCGGGCTTGCCATCCTGAGCCTTTTTGCAGGGCTTATTCCGGTGGTGACGTTTACGGCCAACGTTTCGATGCTGACGATCCTCGTGTTAGGCGGACACTTCGTGATCGAGGGCGATATGACCCTGGGCAGTTTCGCCGCATTCAACAGTTATCTCGGCATTCTTATTTTTCCAATTCTTGTCATTGGTTTTATGAGCAATGTGATCGCCCAGGCCACAGCTTCCTATCAGCGGATTTCGGCTGTTTTGAATGTTTCGGATCCGGTGGAGGCAGGTGCTTCTACCGCGTTGTTACTTGGTAATATCGCATTGGAGGAGGTAACTGTCCGTTACGGTGAAAAACCGGCATTGAAAGATATCAATCTGTCGGTAAATGCTGGTTCGCGGATTGCCGTGATCGGCCCGACAGCCGCGGGCAAAACGCAGTTGCTGTACCTGCTCACCGGGCTTATCCAGCCGCAGGAAGGCAGGGTTACTTTTGACGAGCACCCGATCGATTATTACGACAGCGAGTCGTTTCACCGCCAGGTCGGCTTTGTTTTTCAGGATAGTATCATTTTCAATATGAGTATCCGCGAAAACATTGCATTCAGCACGACGGTAACGGACGAATCTTTGCAAAAAGCGATCGACACGGCAGAGCTGACGGCATTCATCGAAAGCTTGTCCGAAGGCCTGGATACCGTTGTTTCGGAGCGCGGTGCGAGCCTTTCTGGCGGGCAGAAGCAGCGTATTATGCTTGCGCGGGCACTGGCTATGAATCCGAAAATACTCCTGCTCGACGATTTTACGGCGAGGGTCGACAGTATGACCGAAAAGAAGATCCTGGCGAATGTGGAGCGGAACTACCCCGGCATTACATTGATTTCCGTGACGCAGAAAATAGCGGCCGTCGAGCATTATGACCAGATTGTGGTACTGATGGAAGGCGAGCTGATCGGCTGCGGCACGCACGACGAGCTGATGCTGACAAGCCCCGAATACGTGCAGATTTTCAATTCGCAACAAAGCACCAGCAACTATGAACTACGATCTTAATAAAATTTCAGAAGAGCGGCAGAAAACCTCGACGCTGAAAGCGCTCAGAAAGTTGCTGGAACTGATTTCCCACGAACGCGGCAACCTGGCGCTGGCACTGGGCGCGATTGCGCTGAATACTACTGTGAACCTGGTCGGCCCGTACCTGATAGGCCGCGCGATCGACCGGTACGTGGTGACGAAACAGTTTCATGGGCTGCTCGTTTTCGGAGGTATTCTGCTCGTGATGTATCTGCTCGGACTTGCAACCGCCTATACCCAGACCAAACTGATGGGCGGGGTGGGGCAGCGGCTGCTGTTTACCCTCAGAAATGCCATTTTTAACAAATTGCAGCAGCTTCCGGTCGCGTTTTTTAACCAGAACAAGGCCGGTGACCTCATTTCGCGGGTCAATAACGACACCGATAAGCTGAACCAGTTCTTTTCGCAATCGCTGATGCAATTTGTGGGGAGTATTTTTACGATGCTCGGTGCGGGGATTTTCTTAATGGTGATTAATGTAAAACTGGGGTCGGCGGCATTGGCGCCTGCCGTTGTGATCCTGCTTTTTACGATCGTATTGTCGCCCTGGGTGAAGGCTACCAATGCCAAAAACCTCAAAAGTACCGGTGCGCTGAGTGCAGAAATACAGGAAAGCCTGAACAATTTCAAAGTGGTGATTGCTTTCAACCGCCGCGACTATTTCAGGCAGCGTTTCCAGTTGGCTAACCTGGAAAATTACCGCACGGCCATTCGCGCGGGCCTGGCGAACAACGTTTTCCTGCCTACGTATTCGTTATTTTCCAATATTGCCCAGCTCGTCGTGCTGACTTACGGTATTCACCTGATCAGCCTGGGCGAGTTCAGTGTAGGGCTGCTGGTGAGTTACCTGGCGTATGCGACCAATTTTTATAATCCGTTGCGTCAACTGGCGGCATTATGGGCCAGTTTTCAGGTTGCGATGGCGGGCTGGGACCGCGTTTCGCAGATACTCGCATTGGAAACCGATCTCCTGCCCGAGCCGGAAACAACCCGTAAAACCGACGGCGCATTGCTGGAATTCCGCGACGTGCGGTTTGGTTACGACAGCCGTGAAATCCTGCATCAGGTCAATTTCAAACTAGAACGGGGCAAAACCTATGCATTGATCGGCCCGACCGGCGGCGGAAAAACCACCACGGCCTCGCTCATCGCGCGCCTGTACGACCCGCGCGAGGGCATTGTGCTGCTGGACGGGCGCGACATCCGCACCTATACGCCCGAAGAACGGAGCCGGAAGATCGGCTTTATTTTGCAGGAGCCGTTCCTTTTCTCCGGCACCATCCGTGAGAATATCCTCTACGGCAACGATCAATTAAAGGATTTTTCCCACGAAAAACTGGAAGAGGTGATCCGCAGCGCCAATCTGGGGGAAATACTGGCATTGTTTGAAGACGGCCTGGAAACAAAAGTCTCCGCAACCGGTGACACTGCGAGTTTGGGTCAAAAACAGCTCATCGCATTCATGCGTGCCGTCCTGCGCAGCCCCGAGTTGCTGATACTCGACGAAGCCACGGCCAACATCGATACCGTTACCGAAAAGCTGCTCGGCGATATTCTGAAACAGCTCCCGGAATCTACCACGCAAGTCATCATCGCCCACCGCCTCAACACCATCGAAAACGCCGACGAAATCTTCTTCGTCAACTCCGGCGAAGTAAACCGCGCCGGGTCATTGAGCGATGCAATGGGGATGTTGTTGAAAGGGAATAGGGCTAGTTAGGAGTGTTTTATAGCATTGATTTGCTGAATAAGTGGCATCAGGTCAAAATACATAGTCCTAAAACCATCGGCAGGAGGTAGAAGCTCGTCGGGGTTTGTAAAACGGAAGCCCAGTTTTGCATAAAATCCGGATGCATCGTACGGCTTTTCCGGCAAGTCGGCGTCGAATAATGCGTCCACGGTCATAAAGCGGATTCCGAGCCGCGGAACCAATTCTAATATGACATATTTCATCGCCCAGTCCATCAGCCTCCGGCCGGAACCTTTGGCCCGAGGATCAGCTGCCAACCAGCCAATCTTTACGGCCGGAAAAGTAGTATAGCGAACATCTTCATTGATGAGAATGGGTGCCCCCATTGTTAGTTTATCCGTCAGTAACGTAATGTATGCCGCAAGGCCTTCTTCACAGCTCACGAGCCAGCATTTGCTGGTGAAGCTTTTTAGCTCATTTCGAATTTTCTGACCTTTGATATAGGATACAAACTCACCCCGACCACAACGAAAACCAATCCCAACATCCGTTCGATCTGGATTGAATTCGGTGACATCGTGTTGTGAAAAATCTATCCCGGAGAATTTGGGATAGGGCATTACTTCTGCGCGTTTGATTTTTCCTTTTTGATCTGTTCGGTGATCCTGTGAATAGTGGCCCAGGCTTCTTCGTTGGCCAGGTAGCCGCCAGTTTTGATAGCTTGTGACAGCGCTTCTGCTTCACGTCCCACGACCGGTTTGGAAATGGTATCGCCTGAATATTTCATTTTGTGTAATGTTTAAATGAATGAATTTCAGCGAGCGGTGATCTGTTTGGATGATCTAAATCAGAGCCGCATTGGAACGTGAGTTAGCAAAATTACAAATTAACCCGGATAATGAAAGAGAGATCTATTACACCTGTTGCGGAGCCGCAGTACGAGTGTCTTCCAAAAGCATCCACATCGCTTCCCGGCATATCTTTTCCGCGTCGATCATGGGCAGGAAACTTTCGTGGGAGCAGAAGGAAAAGTTCATTTTTCCTGCAAATGTGCTTACTACCAGTGTATTGGGGTTGCGCCAGGGAAACCCCACCGAGGGGCTGTGAATGGCTCCGACAATGAAATTGTTGTAGCGCGAAGGTATGTCCAGCACACCCATATTGGAGATGGTGATGTCGTGGCTGCCTGTTGTGGAGCGCATGTGCCTGAGCAATGCGTTGGTGGAACTGTGGAAATATTCGGTAATGAATAGCATCTCCGCCGCGTTGACGTTGTCGGCTTTTTCAACAAGTGCCTGTTTCAGGTGCCGTGCTTCCTGCCATAAGTCGTGTTGCGCCCCTTTCCTGCTAAGCGAAAGCTCTACAATGGGCGCGAATGCAAACAGATGATCATGACCGACGCCCGGCAGGTAACGCCGTATGTCGACGGGGCTGATGACTTTGTTGCGCGACGTTTTTCCATTAACGGACTGATATGCGAGCAACAAGGCTGTGCATAATGCTGCCTGGACAGTCGTTTTTTCGGCCTTGCATTTTTTGATCAGCCCAGAGGTCGTTTCTTTGTCGAGGGTATGCGTAAGGAGATAGTAACTTCCCTCACGCGGCGCAGGCTTAGGATTCAAAATCGCGAAAAGGCCTCTTGCGAGCGATGAAAACAGCTTGCCTTTCCAATGTATCATCCGGCTCTCGCGGACGGAAGCGGGAACCAGCGCGTCGACCGATTGAAAACCTTCATAAGGTTCCAGGTTCATTTCCGGATCGTCGAGGAGCAGCAATAGTTCGCGCATGAGCGTTACGAATCCGGAACCATCGCAAACGCAGTGCGGGCATACCAGCAACAGATCGGAAACGGTTTCGGATCGGAGCCATACCAGCCGCGCGGCCGGTTCTGTGGTTAGGTCGAACGGCCTTTCCCATTCCAGCAGACTTACTTCTTCCCAATGAACGTCGGATGTCCGCTCGATAATGTCGATTGGTATCGACGAAATGGATGAGTTGGTAACAAATACAGGGATATTTGTCCTGCTCCACGCTACATTTGTGCGCAATAACGGATGCCGGTTTTGAATTTTTGCAAGCGCGGATGTGATCTGCTGTTCGGAAAAATGTCCTTCAACCGAAGCCGCAAAGACGCAGTTGACGGGTACAAGTCCATCGGCATACATGATCCGTTCTCCTACAATCATTGGTCTGTTCATCTCAATCCTGGATAGTAACGGGTTTAGCTTCCAATAAATGCTTTCTGAGCAGGGCCATGGCAGTGCCGATAATGAATTCGCCATCCTGCCTGGTTATATATTGTTCTTCGGAGTGAAACGCGAAGTCCATCCGGCCGCCGAATGTCGATACCGAAACTTTCGAAGGGTTCCCCATCGGAAATCGTGAAAATGGGCTGTACACTTCCCTGACCCTGATTTGCCCGTAAGTTTCGTTCAACGGAATGCGGCCGATATTGGCGAATGCGAAATCGTGGCCACCTCTACCAGCTTTGGCATATTTACTGGTCCGGGAATATAATGGCAGCAGGTATTCGCTGAAAAACAGTAGCTTAGGTGCGTTTGTTTTCGCTAATTGCTTGTACAAACTCTCCTTCACGGCGATTGTCTGGGCACGAAAGCCGGTACTGTCTTTCGGTGTTTTCAATCCGGCCATGGATGGAAACGCGAACAGGTGATCCTTGCCGATCTGGGGTAAGAACCTGCGCATATCGACGGACGAAAACATTTGCCCACTCGTACGCACATTACGAGCGCGCCCAAATGCACGCATGAAGACTAGAATTAATGCGGCATTGAGGTTGATATCTTCTTTCCTGCATGCAGAGAGCAATGTGGCCGTTTCTGTTTCGCTGAGTTTCCAGCGGATCGTGTAAAACCGGTCTTTTTGGGCTGCCTTCATCCAGGCTACCCCCCAAAGGAAGAGGCGGGTAACAACGGCCAGCGACCTTCCGGCCAGGCGGTTGAGTTGGCTTTGCCGCATTTCGGCAGGAACAAGCGCTTCCGGGCAGAAAGGAGCATAGGGATGCAGCGTGGTGCCGGGCTCAGCGAGGCATTCGAGTAGTTCCCGCATGAGGGTGATAATGGAGGTGGCGTCGCCGATGCAATGGTGGCAAACGATCAGCAGTTCGGAGACCTGCTCAGAGCGGAGCCATACGAGTCGCGCCAATGGGGTACTGTTTGCATTGAAAGGTGTGCTCCATTCGGCTTCTGCTTCTGCCAGCCAATCGTCGTCCGACTGCCTTTCAATCATGCGGTATGGAATGGGTTCTATCAATTCCTGCGTGACGTACGACGGAATGCCGTCGGTTCCGGTTTCTACGGTTACACGCAGGAAAGGGTGTTTTTGTTGGATTTTCTGCAATGCATTCCTTACGGCACTTTCCTCAAAGAAACCCTCGACTTTCACCGGAAACACGACGTTCACCGGCGTATCCGCGCCAGCGTACATGGAGGCTTCCAGAAAAACCATCCTTCTTTTCATAGGCGTACGGAATCTGGTATGAATACGGTTTCAAAGAGGATTTCCATTGCTTTTTCCCGGATTTGCATGGCGGTTGCCCGTTGCATAAATTCCTGGTTTGATACGAATGAAAAATCCATCTGGCCTTTGAAAGTGGTGGTAATGATCGTATTAGGGTTCGCAAACGGCCCTATTACCGTCGGGCTGTAAATCGTTTCGACTGTGAAATGCCGGAATTGGGCAGGAATATCGAGTTTACCCATATTGGAAAACATAAAATCGTTGCCCACTTTGGCGTAGGTCAAAAAGCGGCGCAGCTTATGGACGGAGCGATGCGAAGCCTCCATGATCATGGTAAACTCATAAGGGTCCAGCCTGGCCATCTGCTTGGCAACGTGGATTTGCAGTGTTTTTGCTTTTTCCCAAAAACTGTTTCCGAAAGCTTGTTTGAGGCCGATATTCAAAGCTAACCCATACGAAAAAAGCATATCACGCTTCACTTCGGGCATATAGCGGCGGATATCCACCGGGCAGGTAGCCTTGCCATGCGCGCCTGGGCCATTTATTGCTTTGAAAGCTTCCATTAATGCCAGCCCGATGGCCGTATTGACCGTGACGCCTTCCTGTTTACACTGTCTAAAAAGCGCTTTTGACTGTTCCGAACCTAGCTTCCAGTTGACTAGGTAATCACCCGTGCGCGGGCCGCCCGAACGCGGGCCGGATTTCCTTTTGGTGGAAATAAACAATGAGCCCAGCGATAGCCCTGCATGTACCAACGCAGCCGAAAACTTTGCTTTGAAGCGGTTGCGGCGGTTGTGCAATAATTCGGCCGGGATCAGGTCGCGGATGTTTCGAAACGCCGGTGCTTTGCCGATTTCCGCCTGAGGGGCGTCGAGTAAGGTCAAAAGATCATTGAGCAATGCAACGCCCGAGCCGCCGTCGCACATGCAGTGGTGGAAGGCCATAATGAGGTCGGAAACTTCGGTCGAGCGGATCCAGGTAATACGCAGCAGCGGGCCATTTTTGATATCAAACGATGTTCCCAGCTCACGGACCGTTTCACGGTTCCAGTCGTCGTCATCCGCCCGTTCCACAATTCTGAGTGGAATATCCGGCCGGGAAGGCGGCGTGTGAAAAAAAGGTAGCCCCGTAGCATCAATACCAATGGCCGTGCGCAGCATCGCATACTTTTCCTGCAAACGGGCAAGCGCCGCGCGGAGTTGTCCTCGGTTGAGCTGCCCATTGATTTTTAGTGCATAAACCCCGTGAAAAGGCTCGCTACCATCGCCAAAAAGCACCCTTTCCAGAAAAAGTAGGTTTCGTTTCATCGGCTATGCATTTTCGGTTACATGGTTTGCCAGCGCGAAATTTTCGAGCAGTTCCACGGCCTTCGCATTGCCGCCAGCCGCATTGAAAGTGTCGCGGATATGCCGGGCCGCATTTCGGTATTTCGGGTTTTCGAGCAGTTCCCGCATCGCATTTTTTACATCGGCAACGCGCAGGCGTTTGTATCGTACCTTAATGCCGCAACCGGCATTTTCGATCAACGCGGCAGTATGGAAATGGTCGTATGCAATGGGGGTAATGAGCATCGGCAGGCCGTTCATGAACGAGTCGTTCACCGTGTTGAAGCCGCCGTGGCAGATCACCGCATCCATTTTTGGAATAATATCGGCCTGTGGTACAAAGCCTTGCACAATGAAGTTTTCGGGCCATTCGTCGATCACCGATGGGTCGGTAGCCGCCACGATGGTAATCGGCTCGTTGCCGAATGCTTCGATGAGTTTCAGGAAAAACTCTTTTCTGATATCAACCAGCAAGGTGCCAAGCGATACGAATACCTTGGGCGTAGTAGCCCTTTCGAGTCGTTCCCAATCGAAAGGCGTTTCATTCGGGCGACCTTTAACCGGGCCTACAAACTTCATATGCGCTTCCGGCTCGGGAAATCCGGCAAACTCTTTGGAAGTGAACACGATATTCATCTGATGCGAATGGATCACAAACTCGTCCGTGTAAATGCCAAGTTCGCGTTGCAGGCCTTTGATGAGGTTCTGCTGCCATTCGAATATTTTGGGGGCCGAGTTGGCCGTGTCGCCCATGACATCCGGCGGTACGGGCGTGGTGGTCACGCACGGAATGCCTTTAAGATGGGCTACTAATGCCCCGGCAAAGGTAATGCAGTCGTTTACGATGACGTCCGGTTGGAAATCGTCGACAACACGTGCTACGCCAGGCACCATAATCCTCGCAAAAGGAATGTAAGTCTCTTCCAATGCAAGCTTCATTACCTCGGGCCCTGAAAGTGACGGGCCGTCGTCCTGGCGTTTCAGTATGCGTTCGATCTCGTCGTGATGCGGCGCGAGTTCCGCTTCGGGCAGCATGTAGCGCCCGCCTTCGGGAATGTGTTTGTCTGCGAGGGGGACCAGCCCCGTCCAGGCGACTTCATGGCCATGGGCAAGCAGGCTTGCGCCCACGCTGAGCGTAGGGCTGATGTGCCCGAAAAACGGAGGTACTACAAATAGAAATTTAGCCATTCTGGAAGACATTCTGGAAGACTTTGACTGGTATCTGGTCTAGCCACTTCGCCGCGGTGCCGGTGCCGCCCGCACGCTCGAAAGAGCTTTGGATGCGCTGCGCCGCGATCCGGTAAGCCGGATCATTTAATATATCGTTGACCGCCTTTTTAAGGTGCGGAGCTTTAAACCGGTTGAAATTGAGCCTTACGCCGCACCCGTTCGCTACCACGCGCCCGGCTACGTGCGACTGGTCGTAAGCGATCGGCACCACTACAAGCGGCAGGGCATTTGACAATGCCTCCGAAACGGTGTTGTGACCCGCATGGCACACGACGCCGTCGAGGTGCGGCAGTAATTCAAGCTGGGGCACACGTTGTTGTATCAAAAAATTGGAAGGCCATGTTTCGAACAAAGTGTCATCTGAAACCACCACCACAAAAATTTCCTCCCCGCCAAATGCATCAACCACTTTCGTGAAAAAGTCTTTTTTGAACTGATGATCGAATGTAGTACCGATAGAAATCAGGATTTTAGGGACGCTTTGACTCTTTAATTTTGCCCAATCAAAAGAAATATCGGCAACCCGATTGGCGATTACGGGCCCGGGAAAACGGTAATGGTCCGGAAGCTCCATTTCACCGAAAAATTCGCGTGACGTGAAAACGAGTGTGAGCAACTCCGAGGTAGCGAGCGATTTTTCGCCTTCAATGCCCAGTTCCCGTTGCAGGCCGATAATCTGCTTCACCTCCCATTCGTGGATTTTGGGCAAATCTTCCATCATTTTCACGGCTGCGGGAGCGGTTACCGATGTAGCGTAGGGAATATAGAGCAAATGCGCCGCCATACCGCCAGCAAAAACCTGGTGGTCGTTGATGACGACGTCGGGCTGCCAACTTTGCAGGATCTGCATCATACCGTCGAACATGTAGCGGTTCAATGGCACGAGTACTTCTTCGTACAGGAACTTGATGCTCTCGATGCCGTACACATTCTTTTTGGTGATAATGTCGAGGTATTCAGCATTGGCCTGCTTTTCGGAATCGGCCTGGTCGTAACGGATCACCAGCAGCTGGCCTCCCGCGGGTAATTTTGTCTGCAACTGCTCGTCCAGACTGATCCACGCCACCTCATGGCCCATTGCGAGAAGCTCCGCGCCGACGCTGAGCGTCGGGTTGATGTGGCCTGTTAGCGGCGGGACGATAAAAGCGAATTTTGACATCTATCTATCTATCTATCTATCTATCTATCTATCTATCTCGGTGGCTGCGATGCGCTCTGCCCTAGGCTTCAGCCTAGGGTTGTGCTATCGTCGCACTTGCGCCACTATATCTAAGCACGCTCGACAGTGCAACCCCAGGCTTCAGCCTGGGGACACTGGTGCATGCCATACTGGTGGCTTCAGCCACAGTCCGCCGGAGCACCAGTCACGATCATCTCGTCATGTCTCACAAAGAACTCTATCAGCTCCTTTCCAATCACCTCCGGTTGCTGTACGGGCACGTTGTGATCGCCGGGGGCCAGTACCAGCCTCGAATTTGGTATTCTCGAAGCCAGCGTACGGCCCGAGGGCACGCAATTGGATTCTTCACCATAAATCAGCAAAGTGTCATTCGTGATTGCTGCCACCGCAGGATCATTAAAAAATGCCTTTTCTCCCTCCATATCCGACCGGATGGAAGTTTCATTGAACAAGAACTCGTACATCCGGTGGTTCTTCTCCAACTGCCTTTTTCCAGCCAGCAAACGGGTGGTATCTGCGAAGTTTTCGATGTAATGGATCAGAAACTCTTTGCTGTACGTGTCGATGATCGCGAGCGTCTCCTGTTCGCTCGGATCGGGGCCTTCGATGATCGCCAGTTTACCCACGCGCTCCGGGAAACGGGTCGCCATTTTTAATGCTACCAATCCACCGTAACTGTAACCGGCCAAATGCGCCTTTTCGATGCCGAGCTCGTCCATCAGGTCGCGCAGGTCGGTGGTCATCGAGGTGAGGTCGTAGCCGGTTTGTACTTTTTCGCTCATACCGTGCCCCTTCATGTCGAACAGCACCACGCGGTAATGCTTCGCCAGCATGGGGGCGATATTGAAATAGTACACAGCCAGGTTGCTGAACATCCCGTGGACCATGATGATCGTTTCCCGGCCCGCGGGGTTCAGTTCCTGCACGTGGAGGCGGATATTCGGTAGATCGATTATTGGCATTCCTGAATATAATTGATGATATTTTCGAGTTTCAGCTGGATAATCTCGTCGAGGTCCATGTTCGACAGCCAGCCGGTGAAATCGATGTTCGGGCCGAAATGGTTTTTGACTTTTTCCGAGAATGCGACGATCTCGATACTGTCCATCTCCAGGTCTTTCGTAAATGAGCTGGCAGGCGTAATATCCATTTCTTCCACAAACTCCTCGCCGATTACCTCGGTAATGAACTGGTTGAGGGTTTCGAAAATCTGTTCTTTGCTCAGCTTGTTTTCCTGTATCAGTTGGTCCATCCGATGATGTAATTAAAATGTTTGATAGTATTGATCCATGTATCCCGGATGCGCAATGCATCCTCTTTAATCTCCTCGATCTGGTAGCCTTTCGGGTTTCCCATTAGCCCTTTGCCGAGCATTTTGCCAAATGCTTCCTTTGCTACCCAGTAGCGCGTCATCCATTCATCGGCGTCGCGGCCTTCGAGTAGTTTCATTTCGGAAGGGGTAAAAACGATCTCGGTAAATCCTGTGCTCCGCGGCTGTATTTCTTCAATATCGATCCCAACGGGGCCTTTTTCGCTGGCGATGGCAACCGCTACCAGGTTCTTGTGCGCCAGCGAAATGTGGATTCCGCCTGTCATCGCACCATCCAGGAACGGCTTGCCCAGCTCATCCGACCGTATTTCAAATTCGATCGGGAAGTAAGCTTCCTTGCGCCCGCGCAGCAGGAGCATACGCGTGGCGTCTTTGGCTGCCACCCGGCTGATCATCCATTCCTTCTTTTTAGTAGGCATTAATCCCCGCTGGTGCCGTTTTTCGGGTTGGTTGAAATATCTTTTTAGAATAAAATCCCATGAAACAACGCGCTGGTAGGCATTGCGGAAAAGGAACACCCCGGGCGCCACTTCTTCCGACAGTACATTCTGCAACGGAGCCATGGAGACGTTCCAGAGCTTGTCGTCGATTTCCAGACGGCGGTTTTGCCAGCCACGAATGATCGACCATACTTTTCCATCGCGTTTGAGGATAAAATCGGCGCTGGCAAACTCGTCGGTAAGCTCGGTGAGGCGGCAGGTGCATTCGAAAACGCCCGCCTGATCTTCCATATCGCCGTAAAACTCTACTTCGTTGATTTTCACCGGGAATGCAATGCGGTCCTTGGTCAATGTGAGTTGAAGCCAGAGGCCGAAAAGCTGGCCTGCATTATCGAGTAGCGAGCCCTTACCCGAGCCACCGGCAATGAGGCCGGTAATGCCGTTTTTAGCCACATTTTTTACCTCCCTGATTCCCTGGTAGGCAGGTCCGTGGAACATATTTTCGCGGTAAATCTGCTTGGGTGTAATGTGTATGCCAAGCGATTCGCCGATGTCGTACCCCTGTGTTTCGGGTATCCCTTTCGTTTCCGAAAGTTGTACTTCCGCATTGGCATATTTATCCAGATCCAGGTAAACGCGGTTAGGAGCTTTCCACGCACCGGTAACCGTCTCGCGGAACGGTTCCACCACATTCATCCACTGAAATACCTTGATGCCCAAGATTTTCTGTACGCGCATTTCGGGTGCCTGCTCGCGGGCGATGTCGCCGAAAAGCTCGAAAATCATCGTCATCGGGATCACCGGGTCCATATCCTCCACGCAATGCCAGCCAGGCTTTTGTTTGAGAAGCGAGTGGTCGATGAGCCATGGACTGTTTTGCAGTGAAATGTCGAGTTGCTTTTTGAACGGCAGCCGTTGCAGCGGCAGCTGCGGCTGCCGCTGCACGGGTGGCTTAATGGCCGTTTGTGAGTCAGCAGGCCGGGCAATGGGTATGGCCGCCGGTCTGTTTCGGAACAGCCCCGCAAGTTCCGACTGCACGAAGGCGATCTCATCCAGGTTCGCCGACAGTGCCTGCATCACCGGATGGGCCACATCGTCCATCGCCAATTCCTTTTTCGGCGGGGTAAATGTAATTTTCTTCAAAGAATCCAGCTCTGTTACAAATGGAGAACCCAATTGCAGCTTCATTGGCTTGCGCTGCGCGGGCTGCTGTGCCTGGATGCCCATGAATGCGAGGTCGATATTTTTGCCTTCCACAAACAATGCGGCCATTACCCGCTGCAATTGCTGCAAACCGCCGCGGATCGGTACATTCGAAGCAATGGCGCTGTATGGCTTGCCTTTCAAAGTATCATCTACAAAGCCTACCAGCCCGCCCGAACCGACCTGAATGAACATCCGCACATTCTCCGCGTACAGCTTGTCGGTCAGCTCGCGGAAGCGCACCGGTTTTACGAGGTGTTCGACGCTCAGCGAGCGGATTTCATCGAACGATTCGGGATAAATATTTAGCGTCGTGGCCGACCAGAGCGGAATGGCCGTGGGTTGGAACTCCATCGTTTCCAGACCGTCCAAGATCCGGTCCAGCTTGTCCTTCACGAAGGGCGAGTGGAAGCCGGACTGGAACGGTAGCTGCTGATGGAAGATCTGATGGGTGCGTAAAATGGTAGAAAAATCCTCGACAGCCTCGATAGTACCGCAAAGAATGACCTGCTGCGGACAGTTGTCGATCGATAGATAAATATCCTCCCGGCCTTCCAGCCACGGTTTCAACTGGTCATACCCGCAGCCAACAGCGAGGAATTTCGTATTTTTTACTTCGAAAAGCTCCGGGTTCAGCCGGGTAAGAAGTTGTAATACCGATGATTCGGAGGCTAGTCCGGATGAGCGGCCGGCAAGCCATTCGCCAAGGCTGTGGCCGGCATTCATGTCGGGTTTTACGCCCAGTTTTTTAATGGCGGAATCGAGTATCCTGCTCTTTTCGAGCAGTTTCATGGCAGTATTGAAAACCGATTGCTCCTCGCCGGTTTCGCTCGCCTCAAAGCGCGGCAGTTGGAAATAATCAGCCACGCTGTCGATTTCTCCTCCTGCCAGGCCGTCGAGGCCGGGAAAAAGGAATGCAGTTTTACCGCCGTTAGTGAGCAAAGGTTCGCTGGTATACCAGATGTCCTGTTTGTTTCGCCAGATATTGTTTTTAGTAACAATCTTAATGGCCTTGGCAATGCGCTCGGGTGTGGGTTCGAAAATCGCGACACGGTAGTTGCCGGAGGCGGTTTCTTTTTCGCCGGTTTCTAATGCCGTAAGAAGTGCCTCGTGCGTGGGACGAGCGAGCAGTAAAACTTCGTCTCGAATTCGGACGTTTGAACTATTACTTAATACATTGTCTGCACTATCTTCCGGACATTTGTCCCAACCTTCCAGCACAACGTGCGCATTAATCCCGCCAAATCCGAATGCATTCACACCCGCATAACGCGGCAAACCCGACTGATGCCAGTCGGTAAGTTGCTTCACAGGTGCAAAACGCGTATCGGCCAATGCTTCTATGGGTTCTTCGCAATGCAGGGTAGGAGGTAGCTGGCCGTGGTACAATGCGAGTACGGTTTTAATAATCCCAGCAATACCCGCAGCGGGCATCGCATGTCCTATCATTGATTTCACAGAGCCAATCCCGGCTTTGGCGCCATCTTGCCCAAATACGGCAGCAAGCGTTTCCAGTTCCGTTTTATCACCCAGCGGCGTGCCGGTTCCGTGTGCTTCGAGGTAGCCGATCTGGTCGGTGCCGATACCGGCCATTTCCCATGCCTGGCGGATCGCTTTCACCTGCCCGTGCACGGTGGGGCTCATTACGCTCGCGCCCGCGCCGTCGCTCGATACGCCCACGCCCTGCACCACAGCATAAATGCGGTCGCCGCTGGCAATCGCGTCGGAAAGTCTTTTTAATACCACAAAACCGCAGCCTTCGCCGATAAGCAGCCCGTCGGCACGCTGGTCGAACGGTCGGATCTGCTGATTCCTGGACAATGCGCCCAGCTGGTGGAATATGCTCCAAAACGGCGCATTCTGGCAGGCGTGCACACCGCCGGCGATCATCATATCGGCCCGGCCGGAGTTGAGTTCCTGCACGGCGTGGTCGATCGCCAGTAACGAACTCGCGCAGGCGGCGTCGAGGGTATAGGCGGTACCGCCGAGGTCGAGGCGGTTGGCTACCAGCGAGGCCGTGAGGTTGGGAATGAGGCCCATCGCAGTATCGGCCGAAAACCGGCCTTTTTTCTGCTGAAATTCACTTTTTATCTTTTCAAAATCTTCGCTTTTGAGATCGGGGAGAATGCTTTGCAGCACTTCCACGATCTGCTGCCCCGTACGCACGATCTCGATCGCGCGGGTAGCGCCCGGACCGGTGTAGTTTCCCTTGCCGATGATAATACCCGTTTTGGCAAAATTGGCGCCGTTACTGAATGCGTGGGCATCCACCAGTGCTTGATGGGCGAGGCTTAATGCAAGTAACTGTTCAGGCTCGGTGCCTTCCACGGCCAGGGGTAATATGCCGAACTGGATCGGATCGAATTCGGCATAATTGTCTATAAAACCACCGCGACGGCAGTAAAACCGGTCCACAGCGACGCCGTTCTTCTCGAAGAAAAGGCTGCCCATCCGATTTTCCGGAACGGTTTCAATGGCGTCTACGCCGGTTCGGATATTTTCCCAGAAGGCGTTTAAATCGCCAGCCCCGGGGAAAATACCCGACATACCGATAATGGCAATATCTGCATTTCTTTTCATGATGGTCACAAGTTGTTCAATGCGTCGCGCTCATTATTCGGCCATGATCAGCACCTGACTTTCGGTGCCGTATTTTAGTTCATTGACAAATGTTTCCATGCCGTCGTAGAGCGGGATCAGCGGAATACCACGGCGTTCGTATTCCCTTTCGAGCGAAGGCGATACCATGCCTGTACCCTTCCAGGGCCCCCAGTTAATGGCCGTTACCTTGCCTTTTATTTTCTTTTGAAGCTCCCGGGCATATTTGTCGAGCACGCTGTTGGCGGCGGCATAGTCGGTTTGCCCGCGGCTGCCGTAAACGGAGGCCACGCTCGAAAACAGGGTCACAAACTGCACATCATCCTTCAAATGCTCCGCCAAAACGCGTAATGGCGTTACTTTGGTAGACATTACCCGCTCGAACGATTCCGGTGTTTTCTGGTGGAACAGCTTGTCTTCCAGCAATCCCGCGCCATGGATCACGCCATCGATGCGGCCATATTGGTTGTACAAACCTTCCACCACCGCGATCAGCGCCTTTTCGTCACGCAGGTCGAGGGAATGGTAAGTTACCGTCGAACCATTAGCTTCGAGTGCCGAAATGGTACCGAGGATCTGGTTCGCTTTATGGACTTCTTCCGTTTTCTTCTCAATCTCCGCCGGGGTTTTAAATGCTCCGGAGGAAATGATGCGTTTACGGATTTCTTCCTTGTTTTTTAAGCCTGCAAACGACTGATCGGCGCTTGTACGTGGGTCGGTAGAACGTCCTACGAGTACATAATTGCAGGGGTAATCTTTCGAGAAACGTACGGTCAGCTCGGCAGTAATGCCTTGTGCGCCACCGAGTGCGAGAATAACCGATTTTTTGTCCAAATGAATATCCGGATCGGTGCCCGTCGCGATTTCAGAGCGGATCAATTCCACAGTCTGTCGCTGGTTACCTTCGTAAACCACTTCGCAAGGCTCGTCGGTATGCAGGATTTCGTCTAATGTGATGCCCGCGATTTTATCCGCCGCAAGCTGTGAGGTGAAGCTCACCAACCGGCATTTGGTTTGGTCATATTCCTTATCCAGGCTTTTTAAAAGACCGGCATAGCCCTGGAAATGCCGGAGCAGCTTCACGTCGGTATCCTTATCGAGCGCGCTCTGGGTGTCCGAAACCGTGTAAATCCATTTTACTTTGCCGAAATCCAACTTCTTGATCAGTGAGAACGACTCAATGATCGTCGGTTTCAGGCGGGAAGTGAAAATGTTGAGGATGATCAGCCCATCAAAGCCTTGCAGTGGTTCATCGGTTGAGATAATGCTCACTTCCGCACCATGCTGCTCGAAAAGGGACTTAATGGACGTCGCAACATCACCGGCATCATCGGTTACTGCGAGCCGTTTGCCTTTCAGTGCCGCGGGATCGAGTACCGGAATAACCGAGGGTGTTAACCCGAAGCGGAGGCGCGATAGTTTTTCGTTCAATACTGCTTTCGGAATGGGGACGACATTCAGGCTTTCCGCTTTCTGGATGGAATCCTGCGCGCCGGTCAGTGCTTCCGACAACCAGTCGATCAATCCGTTCAGCGTTTTGATGGACGCCAGTTTTTCGACCAACTCTTCGCCGCGCTCCTGGTAAATCTGAATTAGCCCGTCGATATTGTTTTTAAGTTCACCGATGATCTCCATCCGCTTGATGGAGTCGATGCTCAGGTCGGCTTCGAGGTCCATATCCATGCCTAGCATTTCCTGTGGATAGCCTGTTTTTGCACTCACAGCTTCCAGAAGCACCGATTTAATGCGGCTTTCCGACCATTCTTCGATAATGCCGTCCTGCGTCACCGACAGTTTGCTCAACGGCACGTTTTCGGTGGAGGGGACGACGACCGTGGTTTGCTGCTGGTGTTCGGTAATCCAGTTAACCAGTAAATTCAACGTCTTGATAGTCGCCAGCTGTTCGATCACCGTCTCCTCACTTTGCTGACCAGCCTCGAAGCCGCCCAGCTGCTTGCGTAACTCGCCGATGATTTCCATGCGTTTGATGGAATCGATGCTCAGGTCGGCTTCAAGATCCATATCCATGCCAAGCATTTCCTGCGGGTAGCCTGTTTTATCACTGATTACCTGCATGACCAATGCTTTCACATCGATAACCGGCCTGGCAGTAACTGGTACAGGCGCGGCCTGAGTTGCTTTTTCAATCACAATCGGCAACGGTGACGGGGCATTGGCCGCAAGTCCTCCCGGGGCAGGCTCGTACACGTCGATATTTCGCGACGGCGGCACAGATTGTCCAAGGTAGCCCAATACCACATCACGCTGGGCCTGAATGAGGTATTTCACACTATTCAGGTATTCGTGAACAACCCGCTCGGCCTCGGTACTGCCAGCCATTGCTGCGCCAGCCGCAGTGGCACCTATCGGAACTGTCGGCTGCTGAAATGCAGCGAGTTTGAGCGGCTCGGTTACCGGCAATGCGCCGTGTGCGGGCAATTTTCCGTGCAATGGAAGCGCCATCTGGCCGTCGACGAGCCAGGTGGTGAGGCTCTTGCGGTATTGTTCCGGCTTGTCGAGATCGAGCACCCGGGCGTCGCGATCTTCGAAAAGTTTGTTAAAATCGATATTTCTGCCGGTGGCGACATAGCCAGCCAGGGTGTGCAGTAGTTGCACGATGCCCGGCTGGTCTTTGTCTTCGGTGTGGAGGCAGATTTCTTCTTTACCTATAATCGACTTGGTAAGGCCTGTAAGCACTTTCCCGGGGCCTACTTCTATAAAAATACGGGCGCCGTTTTCATACATTTGCCCCACTTCTTCCGAGAAACGCACCGGTCTCACGAGGTGGTCGGCGAGGCGTTCCTTAATGGCTTCCGGCGAAACAGGATAGGGCGCCGCGTTGGTATTCGACCACACTGTAACAGCAGGTTCATTGAACGGTACGTCGCGTAACACCTCGGTATAAAGTGCTTTCGAACCTGCCAAAAGCGGGCTGTGGAACGCACAGGCTACTTCCAGCTGGCGGAAGGATATTTTCAGGTCGGTCAGTTTTGCAGTCAGTTCTGCAATAGCGGGAGTGGTGCCTGCCAGCACCCATTGACGCGGCGAGTTGTGGTTAACCGGGTAAATATGGTTGATCTCCGACACAATGCGGGTCAGCTCATCTTCCGGGCAATTCACGGCTACCATGGCACCCTTGTCGTCGCCGATCGCGTCCAGGATCGATTTGGCGCGTTTTTCGCTGAGCGGAACGAGCTGACTGTCTTCGAATACACCTGCAAAACACAATGCAGGCAGCTCGCCGTAGCTGTGGCCGGCTACCATATCAGGTTGTATACCAAAATCTTTCAACAGTTCGGCGATCGCCAGGTCGACAATACCCAGCAGCGGTTGTGCAAGACGTGTATCTTTGATTTTCTCCTTTTGAATGCGCGCAGATTGTTCGTTGAAAACAGCATCCGGGAAGATGATCTGCTGATAGGCAGGATGTTTTTTTAACAACTTCCGCATCGCAGGGAATGCCACGAACAAGTCGCGCGCCATATCCGCACGCTGGCTGCCCTGGCCGGGGAACATAAACGCTACTTTGCCAGCAATGTTTTTGGTATAGTAAATACCTTTCGCTTCTGTACCGGTTGGCGCCAGGGCCAGCTTGGCACGTGCATCGCTATTACTTTCAGCTACAATGCTAAGCTGCACAGGCTTTTCGCCGTACAAATTCAAGCTATTCGCCACATCCCGCAACGAAACCGATTCGTTCCCCAGAATATCATGGGCAGTTTCGACAAGTTGCAACGCTTCGGCAAGCGTGTCCCCACGGAATACCAGCATTTCAGCAGGCCACGCCTTTGCCGATTTACGCGGCTTTTGGGCCGACGCATTCTCGATTACGGCGTGGAAATTGGTCCCCCCAAAACCGAATGCGCTGATTCCCGCCACCCTGCGATTGTCTGTCCAAAGGGCCGGTTTGGTCTGGAACGCAAAAGGGCTGGTTTCGGGGTTATAGTAAGTGTTTGGTGTTTTCAGGTTAATGGTCGGCGGCTTGATACCGTGGTATACGGCCAATGCAGCCTTAATGAGGCCCGCAAGTCCGGCTGCGCATTTGGTATGGCCTATTTGCGTTTTGACCGAGCCTAAATGCGTCTGGCTGGTCAATGCGCCGGAGGCCAGCATCATTTCGGTCAATGCGCTGAGCTCGGTTTTGTCGCCTACTACGGTGCCGGTGCCGTGCGCTTCCACCAGGCCTAGTTCCGCCGGGGAGATCCCCGCCTGATCGTAAGCGCGTTCCAGGGCCTTTACCTGTCCCGATTTTCGCGGGGCGGTGAGACCGAGGCTCTTACCGTCGCTCGAACCACCCACCCCTTTGATGACCGCGTAAATGGTGTCACCATCGCGCAATGCGTCTTCCTCGCGTTTCAGCACCACCATGGCCACACCTTCTCCCAGGGCGATACCGTCGGCCTCCGAGTCGAAAGTAGCGCAGCGCCCCTTGCGGGAGAGTGCGTGGGTGCTGGAAAACATCAGGTAGTCGTTGATGCCGTTATGCAGGTCGGCGCCACCGGCGAGGACCATTTCGGAGCGGCCCAGAATCAGCTCCTGACATGCCAGGTCGATCGCCGCCAACGAGGAAGCGCAGGCCGCGTCGACGGTATAGTTGCGACCGCCCAGGTTCAGGCGGTTGGTAATGCGGCCGGAGATCACATTCGCGAGCACGCCCGGGAACGAATCCTCGGTCAGTTTGGGTAATGCGTCGTCGAGTTCCTTGGGGATTTCTCCGAAAAACTGTGTGTATAGTGAGCGGAAGCCGTAGTTGTTGGCAAGGTCGTTACCTCCTTCCGCGCCGATGATCACCGATACGTTGTCGCGGTTCGTATCCGCTCCATACCCCGCATTTTCAAGCGCCTGCTTCGCTACGAGCAAGCTCAGCAGTTGAGTAGGGTCAATAGCCGCCAGCGACTGCGGCGGAATGCCGAATTCTACGGGGTCGAAATCTATTTTTGGAATAAAACCTCCCCATTTCGAATGCGATTTGCTGCCGTCGGAAACGGTAGGGTCGTAATATAGCTCCTTGTTCCAGCGGTTGTCAGGGACTTCGGTCACCCAGTCTTTGCCGGCCAGGATATTGCCCCAAAATTCTTCGATATTGCGGGCACCGGGATAAATGCAAGCCATTCCGACGATGGCAACATTCAACGCTTTTTTCTTTCTTCTCGGGACTTTTGGCAGAGACGCCTGCTCGATGTATGTATAATTTTGGGTCGCCACGTCTTCGTGCAGCTCATGCATGGTCATGACTTTGTCGAGCATCGCCGCCGCCTGGCCGATCATATACATGCCACGCCTCGTTTGCGCTTCCGGTTCAATCGCGACCAGGTTTTCACTTTGTCTCTCAATGCCCTTGGCAGCAATGCGGAGCCGGCCGACATTCAGTTTTTCGAGCTCCGCCCAGATCTCTTTTTTATCCAGTCCCGCTTCTTCCATTCGCGCCTTCTCCGCATTAAAGTCAGCTGCAAAAGGCGATTTCAGGCAACGGGTTTCGTGCCCGGGTGCGGTTTCGAGCAGTATCGTTTCGGTATGTTCCAATGCCTGAGCCTGGAAACCCGGCAGAATGGCGCCGGTAGCCACGGCCTCGTGGGTGTAGAGATAAGCGGTGCCCATCAAAACACCTACTTTAACGCCCCGGGCGGCCAATGGTGCCGCTATTACGGAAATCATCGCCGCTGAAAACGCGTCGTGGATTCCCCCGGCGAAAAACACTTCGAGCTGCTCGGTTTGTTCTTCCTGCAAAAGCCGGTTGATCTGTTTTTCCCAAAGTACAAAGCTGGAAAGCGGCCCTACGTGGCCACCGCATTCCCGGCCTTCGAAAATGAATCGTTTGGCCCCTTCTTTCAGGAACATATCGAGCAGTGGCGCCGACGGAACATGAAGGAATGTCTTGATACCCAGCTTTTCCAATGGTTTGGCCTGCGATGGACGGCCGCCTGCGATGAGCACCACCGGTGGTTTCTCTTCGGTGATGTAGGCAAGTTGTTCCTCGCGCAGATCAGCGTCTGCAAAGCCGAGAATACCAACGCCCCATGGCTTGTCGCCTGCCAGCTCACGTGTTTCACGGATCAGGTTGCGGGCCTTTTCGCCTTTCAGGAGTGATAATGCTACAAAAGGCAGTGCGCCGGCCTCGGCGACGGCTGCCGCAAATGCGGGTACATCGCTGACGCGCGTCATAGGGCCCTGTGCAATAGGGTAGTGTGTGCCGAGTGCCTGCGCGAGCGCATTGTGCGCTGCGAGCGGGTTAAGATGTTTGGCTTGCCGCAAATGGCCGTGCATGGCCTCCTTGAAGGCAAATACGAGCCGCGAAAGTTTTTTATATTGTTTAACAAGATCCGTACCGATGGCAATATCCTGCCCGAGAGGGAGGTACCCCTTGTCAAGATCGGATGTGTGTAATAGCGGTTGCAGGTCCTCGCGTGTGGGTTGTGCGGGCAATGGGGGCGAATTGGGCCGTACGAGCACACGGAAACCGTCGATTACGCGGGTTTCGTTGCCGTTCAGCTTTTCGCTGATGGCTTTCAGCGAAGCCGGAGCAGCGCATTCGGCAAATGGCAGCAGTTGGCTGTCGAGTACGACACCGCGTCCGCCGAGAGCCGTTACCCCAGCGGCATTGTGGACGCCGATCCCGCCTTGCACCCATACCGGAATTCCGCTAACCTCCTTCATTATACGTTGAAAGAGGATGAAGGAAGAGTCGTTGCTAACCAGGCCAGCCCCCTCATTGCCTTTGGCGATGAGGCCTGTTGCACCTGACGCTTTCGCCTGCCGTGCTTCGTCCACGCTGAGGACCTGATAGATGATTTGAAGAGAATATGACGGGTTAGGAAAAGTCAGACCATATGGTAGTATTGCTAAGGTTACTTGTTCTGGTAAATGGATGTTCAGGAGGGTGTTGTCGGAGTAGCATACGCCAAAGGGCTTTTTACTTTTGGCAGCCATTTTTTTCAACGCTTTCGTAGCGATTTGTTGATCCCTTCCGAGGTGGATTACCGGGAAGGCGCCTGCTTCTGACAGTGCCAGCGCCAGGCCTGTATCCGGTCGCTCCATCGGGCTAATGCCGATCATTTCCAGGTTTTTCATAACGTAGTTCTTTTTAGTAAATCTGTATTAATCGGCTCATTTTGAGGATGATGAATGGAAGGGTCGGGAGAATAGCGGATGGTCTTAACTGATATCGTCCGGTTCATGGCGAAAGATACATATTTTATAATTCGAGAAATTACTTCTATTGGCAAATTGAAATCTTACTACAAGAAATTGCCACATGTGTGGTATTTATTTGTGAAATAATTTCAACATTTCGACTATACTGGCTTGCATGCCCGTAAATACTGAAGGCCGCCCCGCTGAATGTATCCAGCGATGGCGGCCTTTGGTGCTTAATCTCTTCGGTAATCTCCGATCTACCAGTCCCGTTTAAGACCGGTCATGTAGAGATCGTACCCTCCTTTGCCCCCCGGGCGGTTGGAGGAGAAGAGCATCAGCGGGTAATTGAAATTCGGCAAGCTGGGGAGAATAGGACGGTACTCATTATGCGAAGAATTGATCCGAGGTCCTGCGTTGATCGGTGTGGACCATTTGCCGTTTTTGTATTCGGAATAGTAGATATCTTCGCCTCCCTGCCCTCCGGGCCGGTCGGACACGAATACCATCATGTCTTGCTGGATGTAAGGACATTTGTCGTTGTAGGGGCCCGAAAGTTCCTCGACTTTTCTTAGCTCGTATTTTGGCGGTGCTACAATGCTTTCAATGGTAATTTTCTCTGTTTCCTTGCGTGGGATTTTTACCTCGTAGATATCGAAGTTGCCATCGCGATCGGAACAAAAATAGATACGATCGCCTGTCCAGGAAAAGGAAGGGTAGGCGTCGTTCGCGGGAGAATTCAGGTATCTGACAGGCTCGGGGGCCGAAGTGCCACGCCTGGTATATTTGATATCCATTTTACCGGAGGAATCGTCGGCATAGAAAAGGAACAGGTCATCCTCCGTGCCATAATTAATCAAATCGTCCCGGAGCGAGAGGAACTTCGGGCCATACACATTGAAATTACCGTTTGCTTTGCCGACCAGTTGTTGTGCACTGTTATAGATGTCACCTGAAAAATAACCTCCCGTCTGCTTTCGGCCTTTTTTCAGACCTAGGTGCTTGTCATAATCCATATAGGCATGCATATGCACCAGATTCAGCACATCTTTTTTCTCCCGTCTCGACGAAAACACAAGCTCCAAATCTCCGTGACGATTGTTGGGGAGGTCCGAATTGTAATCGTCATACTCCGAATTGATCTCTTCCAGGTTAACGACGTCGGAAAGAAACTTACCATCTTTTTTGTCTGGGTCCATGCCAGGAGGCCAGCAGCTGAATACCAGAAAGAGGGAAATTACAGGCAGGAGCTTTCTCATATCCGAAGCGTTTTAAGTTTGTATCCCCAGTGACACAAAGTGGCTCCGAAACGTTGCGATGAAACTACTTTGGCAGGGTATCGCAATAAGTAAGCAGCCGGATCAAATCCTGCTCCTTACCGAAGTCGGCCGGGTTTGTTCTCAGGTATTGATCGATCGCCTTTTTGTGTGCAGGGTAGAGCTTCTTGAGGCTTCCGGCGGTGGGGATGTAGAAGCGGTTATTGTTGTCGATCAGGTAATAGGCTGTCCGGTGGGAGAATACGCCTGCCGCATCGGGATTGAGTTTCTTGGACGCGGCGGCCTGATCGCTGGAATACGAGCGGTAGGTTGTGACGGAGGATGCTGTATAGGAAATACCGTAGGGCCCGCCTTTTTCGGTGCCGATCCTGGCCAGTACCTCACGTTTGCCCAGGCTGGCGCGGTTGAAGGTGCCGACAACCTCGCAGTATCCGAAACGCTTGTCGAACCGGTAGGATTTATCGCCGATCGTGATGTTTTTCAGGATCGCCTTATCGATGATTTCCAGGGTATCCAGCTTGGCATCCACAAAAAGCACATGCCCGCCGATATAGTTGTAATTGAAACGTGCCTGAGACGTGCGTCCATCGACAAAATCTGCCTTGCCTGTCGTGAATTGGCCGAACTGGTACCGGTCGGCATAGGGAATTACCTTGTCGGGATATTCGCCCGCTTTAACCTTAAATACCTTAGGTTGCTGCGCATGCGCTAAATACGGGCAGATTGCCAGCATTATGAACAGGATCCGGGCTATTGTGTTTTCCATAGGAGAGCTTTGAATTATCATCTCAAAAAGCAAAACTGGTGGTAATCTACGCACCCGTGGAGCTTTTAATATTCTTTAGGTAAAACTGATGAACGCCAGGTAGGCAATGATGATCACGGGAAACCCGCTTATCGTGAGCGCCCAGCCGGAATGTCCCGCCCCGAGCAGGAAATAAGCACCGGCGGCACATGCTATAAGTACCAGGATCGGGAGAAATACCATACCCTTCCCCGCCGAATCCTGTCCGCTGCTGAAAAGTGAGAAGAAAAGAAACAGCGCTGCGGCGGCGTCGATAAGCATACACCCGTAAATAAGCGTCTTCATACGTGAATAGGTTTAATCTTTCAGTTCGATCCAGACCGGCGCGTGATCGCTGGTCTTTTCCCAGCCGCGCACCTGTTTGTCGACCCCCGCGCCTACGAGCCTTGGCGCCAGTTGCGGGCTGAGCAGGAAATGGTCGATGCGCAAGCCGGCATTGCGTGCAAATGCATTGCGGAAGTAATCCCAAAAAGTGTAGATCTTTTCATTGGGATGCAATGTGCGGAGCGCGTCGGTCCAGCCCTGTGCGGTCAGTTTCGCGAAGGCTGCACGGGTTTCGGGCCGGAAGAGCGCGTCGTCGACCCAGCTTTCGGGTTTGTACACGTCGAGTTCAGTCGGCATTACATTGAAATCACCGGTGAGCAGCACAGGCTTTTCTGCCGCCAGGAGTCCTTCCGCGTGCGTGATGAGGCGGTCGAACCAGCTAAGTTTGTAGTCAAACTTAGGCCCCGGGGCCGGATTGCCGTTCGGGAGGTACAAGCCGCCGACGGTCAAACCGCCGATTTCGGCTTCAATGTAGCGGCTGTGGGTGTCGTCCGGATCTCCGGGCAGCCCGCGGCGGATTTCGCGGGGAAGGTCGCCGCGCGAAAGTATGGCGACGCCGTTCCAGCTCTTTTGCCCGTGCCAAATGGCCTTGTAGCCGGCGTCAAGGATTGCCTGTTCGGGGAATTTCTCCTGCGGGGCCTTTAATTCCTGCAAACAAACGATATCCGGCGCGGTTTCGTCCAGCCAGCGGAGCAGGACGGGCAGGCGGCCATTCACACCATTCACATTATAAGTCGCTATTTTCATTTTTTTCGGGTAGTTAACGTGACAATGGAAGGGTGATAACAAATGTCGTGCCCTTTCCCGGGTTAGCTTCCGCTTTGATGATGCCTTTGTGGTTGCGAACGATTTTACGGCAGTAGGCCAGCCCTACGCCTTCTCCTTGTCTGAAAGAGCCGGTCGGCAGACGGGCAAATATGTCGAACACTTTTTCGAGTTGGGAATCACCGATCCCGATACCATTGTCCTCCACGCTGATCTCCGCGTAAGCCATTTGAAGGGGCTCCGGCAGCAGATCGTCTATTTCGTGCAGTGCCAGCTCGCGGCTGGAAATCCGGATACGTGGCGGCTCGTCGTGCCCGCAAAACTTGACGGCATTGTCCAGCAGTTGGAAAAAAAGCTGTTCCATTTGGTGGGGTACGGCCATTATCGACGGCAGCCGGTCGGTTTCGACGGTGATATTCCGGCGTTCGATCTGCGGCTGCAGTTGTGTGGTAACGTCTGCCACGACGTGGTCCAGGCACACACTGGTAAGTGCGTCGCTGTCTTTCAGTCCCGAGAAGTCGGACAAGTCCTTGATCATCATCGAGAACTGTTGCGCGCTACTGCGGATGTTCACGGCGAGTTCCCTGGCCTTTTCAATCTCGTAGCGGTCGGTAGCATTGACCAGCATATCGCTGAAAGTCCGCAGCTTCCGGAGCGGTTCCTGCAAATTATGGCTCGAAATATGACGATACTGCCTGGTTTCGTCGTTCGGAACAAGCAATTGAGTGGCCAGGTCGTGCATGGCTGCGCGGGTGCGCTCCATGAGCTGGATGCTGTCGAGGTGAAATGCAAGCAGCTCCGCGAAAAGATGGAACATCCCGATCACGCGCGGGTTCTGCAACTGGTTGGGTTTCGGATCGATGGCAAATAGTGTTCCGAAAAACGCCCCGCTTTTCAAGGTGATAGGTAGGGAAATATAGCTTTTAAAACCATATATCCTGGGGGTGGGGTGTCCGCTGTAAAATTCGTTTTCGTCCACATGGTCGATCACGACGGCCTGGCCGCTGCCGCGGATTTCGTTGCAGATGGTGGTGCCGATTTCCAGTTCTTCACCCACGCTAAGCCCAAACCCGATCTCGTCTTGCACGCTGCATGCGATCCAGCGGTCTTCCGTGACGCGCGCCACAGCTGCGAAACCCATGCCTGTTGAGCGACAGATTACCTCTAATACGGTTTGAACGATAGGTATTTGTTTTACCTTTTCAACGTCGGCAAATAAAAAGTCGTCCGGTTGTACCATTTTTTAAGTGCGGAAAGCAGGTGGATTAGTAAATTTAGGTGCCGGGTTCCGGATAACCTAGACTTCCTCTGCATGAAAATCTTCTTCTTGTCACTGCTTATCGCGATCGCTGCCTATCTGATCGCTGCTGTGGGTGGTTATTTTTTGATTACAAAATTATCTTCCAACTCCCACGACAAGTCGATGGAGGCGACCATGACGGCGGCCTTTGTTTTGGGACCTATTGCCGCAATTATCGCATTCATTGCGGCGTACCTGACGCTACGGGCAAATTGAGGCGTTGGGCAAGCTTTATCAGATCATCGGGTGGTGTTTTACCCCAAGAATGGTGATTTTTGATTTGGTATCCCACCGAACTGGCGATGGTTGAACCACCCGGGGTTTGGTAATGAATATCGGCCCCGGCTTCGATGAGCATATCGCAGATCATCCATAGTTCCAGATCGGCCGCCGTTAGCAGGATCGACGATTCCAGCGTCAGCTCGTCGGCCTTAGGGATTTTCGCATTAGGATCGGCCCCATGTTCCAGCAGCATCCGTACCCGTTCGGCCTTTTGCAGCCTGGCTGGTTCTGAGTTTTCACCGCATACGACATCGAACAAAAGAGGTATCCCTTTGCCGGCCGTGCGCGCATTGGCGTCGGCGCCGTTTTCCAGGAACCATTTCAGCAGGGCGGGGGAGTAGCCGCGTACCAGGAAATGGGTAGGCGTATGCGCGGGGTCGCCATTGTCAATTTTCGCGCCATTCTTTAAAAGCACTTCCAAACAGGCGATCAGGCGCGCGGTGTCGGCTTCGAGTCCCTGCATTGCCGCAAAGTCTAGCAACGTGACCTGCTCGTGGGCTGTCTGGTTCAGGGTGGGTATCGGTTGTTTCATGTCTTCGGCGAGCTGTTCCGCGTCGAGCGCCACGATGGACATCGCCAGTTTCCTGCGCTGGTCATCTTTGAAATAGTAGGAACCATCGGCTAATTCCGCGCTCTCGCGTGCCCAGGTGGCGGTCTTCCATTTTCCGATGATGGGCGACGTGATCAGCATAAGCAACGCTGTTACGGGCGGGGTAACGCATAGGACGAGAACTGCAATGCGGGTAAATTGAAATGGAAGAAGGTTGATAGCCGCCAGGATACCCAGCGGAATAAAAAGCAAGACGATATACGCGGTGGCCAGCCGGTCGTCTGTCGAGCCGGAGCGGCTAAACAAAAGCAGCCCAATGAGAAAGGCGGTATAGAGGCCAAGAAGACACCAGTTCGCGAGTGTGATTGTTTTCATGCCGCGAAATTAGCCATACCCGGTCAGTCATAGCGATTTGTAAATCAGCTATTTATTTAGTGGTAAGGTGCTTTTTTAATGTGCGGCGATAAATTCGTCGAGCAATGACTTTACGGGATGGTAGTAGATTTCGGCGCGACGACTCGGGCGGATGTCCCAGCCACGGTCGTAGTTGACGATACATGCGCCAATGAAGTTGTTTGTAGTTTTTCGAACTACCGGGTCCCAGATCGACAGTTTGGAAATACGCCCCTTTTCCATGGCTGTTTTGGCAGGTGTTTTAAGGATGAGCGCCGAAAACTCGTATTGGTTCACGGTTCCCGAAAGCCACACCGCACCTTCGATCTGTGGGTCGTTGCTTTGGTCTTTTACCTTCGTGCGGATTTGCACCTGGCTCTTGGCAGGCACTTCCGTCTTTTTGCTTTTCAGATAGGCATCAATGGCACGCATAGCATGCTCCGCCGGGTCGATGCCGTCGAACTCACTGAGTTCGTATAATCTTTTGATTTGAAAGTCAGTAAGTTGTATGTGTTTCCGATAAACTTTTTGCTTCACCATATCCCTTCTAAGTAGCACTCATTCAAACATACACAGCTTCCGGGATGGATTCAACGGCTTGGATGCTTTTTGTGCATTAGGGATAGAAATTTGGATTTATACCGATTCTTGATAAGCAATCGATGTACCAGAAGCCGCACGCGGACGGTTTCAAAACAATGCAAATGCGAGAAAAAGTGTCAGCTTACTGTATTTGAATAGTGCAATAAATGCTTCGATTGTTTTTCAATTTTTTACTAAAAGCAAATAATCGAAAATGTGTCGAATTTACACTAACTTGGTGCAGAGTAGAACTTGTACTACCCAATGCAATCGTTCCCGGTATCGTGTGCAGAAATAAATCCCGTAAAATGTTTGGGGGAATCGAAGGGGTCAAATAGACTTGATCGTGGTTTCAATTGGACTTTATCAATGAAAACCGGCGAATATCTTGAAATAGTTATATTCTAAATGACTCAATTACATGAGAAAACCACTTCTACTCATCTTTACCCTGCTGCTGGCGGCTTTGGCTGTGCAGGCGCAGAACCGCGTACTGAAAGGGGTTGTGATCGATGGCGTTTCGAAGGAACCGATGCCAGGGGTTTCGATCCTTATCTCGGGAACCAATTCGGGAACAGCTACCGATGTCGAGGGGAAATTTACATTGAATGTGCCGGAAAGCGGCGCTAACGTGATTATCAGCTACGTCGGGTTTGTGAAACAGACGATCGACGTGGCCAACCGGGGTTCGCTCACGGTGGTGCTCGAACCGGATGTGAAAGCACTCGAAGATGTGGTGGTGGTAGGTTATGGCGAGCAGAAGCGCTCGCACCTCACCGGCGCGGTCGCGACGGTACGAATGAAGGACGTGGAGGAGCTGCCCGTGGGCGATATCTCTTCCGCATTGGTGGGCAAGCTGCCGGGAGTCAACGTTTCGGGCGGTACGGCGCGTCCGGGCACGCCTGCCTCGATCGTTATCCGTAACCCTACAAAAGCCTCGAAAGACGGCGGAAGCAACTCCCCACTTTATATTATCGATGACGTGATCCGTTCGGAAGCGGATTTCCAGCTGCTGGATGCCTCCGAAATCGAAAATCTCTCGATCCTGAAAGATGGCGCGGCGGCGGTGTACGGAGCACGGGCGGCATTAGGGGTAGTGGTCGTGCGTACGAAACGCGGAAAAGCAGGCAAGCCAACCGTAAGCTACACGACGACGGTGGGCGTTTCCGATGCTTCCTATAAATCCAAAATGATGAACGGCTTTCAGCATGCGACCTATCTGAACGACTTCAACCGAAGCCGCGGCCTGGCAGCCAACGACCCGGAATATTATTCGGCCGACGAACTCGAATATTTCAAAAACAACAACAATAACTGGTTCGATATGGCTTGGAAGCCGTCGTTCAACACCCGCCATGCGGTGAATATCAGCGGCGGTACCGAGCGCGCGACCTTCTTCGCTGGGGCAACCTATTTCGCTCAGAATGGTAATGTCGATAATATCAGCTACAAGAAATGGAATTTCCGCGCGAGCACGGATGTGAACGTGACGAAGCATATTAAAGTAGGACTGGGCGTAAGCGGTAACCTGTCCGACAACAAGCTGTTTTACCTGAAACAAGGCGGGGAGAATGTCGAAAAGGATGTGACTAACCTGCTTAATACACCGCAGTTCATCCCACCTTACGTCGACGGCCTACCGGTATTGCTGCCGGGCGGATCGGGGGCAACGGGCTTCCATTTCTTCGAGGCACAAAAACTGAACAACTACACCCGCGCCCGGAATGTGGTGCTGAATGTCAATGCTTATCTGGAATACAATGTGCCGTTCATCCGCGGTCTGAAACTCCGCACGGTGTACAACAAGAATCTGGGCAACGACTGGGGCAAGCAGTTTGGGACCTATTATAAAACTTACGGCTTCTCGATGCTCGGAGAAAACAAGCACATTTACGGCGGCACGCCCAATGCGCCAACCCGCCTCAACAACGGCGACCGCTTGCGCTTCAACCCTGGCTACACCGACGGTTACCAGCTGAATTTCAACCTGAGTTACGCCCGTGATTTCGGACGGCATTCGGTGAGTGCGCTGGCGCTGGTCGAGCAATCGGAAATTTACACTGAAAGCATTGCCACGATGAAGGAAGGCATCTTTGAAGGCGGCAACGATTACCTGATGTCGGCATTTGGTGCGAAAGATATTGGCCCGAATGCGGCCAACGAAAGCGGTATTCTTTCTTATGTAGGCCGCCTGAACTACTCCTTCGCCGACCGCTACCTGTTCGAAGTGTCCTTCCGCCGCGACGCTTCCACGAAGTTTGCTCCGGAATATCGCTGGGGTACATTCCCGCAACTTTCGGCAGGGTGGGTGATGTCCGAAGAACGGTTTTTTCGCGAAAAATTACCTTTCATCAACAACCTGAAACTGCGCGGGTCCATTGGCTTCCTGGGCGGCGACCGCACGGCGGCCTGGCAATGGCTGCAACGCTACACGCCGCAGGCTTCAAATGGCGCGCTGTTTGGCGGCAACGGCGACCGTACGGTGGGTATCAAACTCGAAAAGTTGCCCAACTATTACGGGCGCTGGGACGATGTGACGAAGAAGAATGTGGGTATCGACGCATCGTTCCTGAACAACCGGCTGTCGACGACCATCGATGCTTACCACGACCATGGTTACAATTTGCTCACGACGCTCACCTCGTCAGTACCGCTTACGATCGGCTCGGTGATGCCGGCCGAGAACTTTGAAACGGTGAACTCGTTCGGCCTCGAATTTGCAACCGGTTGGAGCGACCGCATCGGCAAGAACATCGATTACAACATCGGCGCATTCCTCGCGTGGAGCGACAACAAGAATATTCTCGTGGACGTGGCCACTACCAACCGCGGCAGCTGGCAGGATCCCACGGGCCGGTCGAGCGACCGCGGCTTGCAGGGCTATCGCTACCTGGGCATGTTCCGTTCGCAGGAAGATGTGGACCGTTTCCTTGAAAAGAACCCGGATTATACCATTATGGGTTACGCGCCGAAGCCGGGGATGCTTTACTACCAGGATATCCGCGGCCCGCGCCAGACCGACGGCAGTTACGCCGCACCGGATGGCAAGATCACCGAGGATGACCAGGAATATCTGACCAAAAAGGAGAATAACCACTACACGTTCGGTCTGTCGTTCGGTTTCGGTTTCAAAGGGTTTAAGGTGGATGTGGTAACGGCCGGTTCGTTCGGCGGGCAAGGCCTCGTAGATGGCGACGCGCGCAAAAAAGCCGCGAAGGACGTATCCCGCCCCGTTTTCTGGGCCGACCATTACACACCGGAAAATCCGAATGCGAAATATCCCGATCCTTACTGGGAAGAAACCTACTCGATGGTGTCGTCATTCTGGTTCCGCAATGCATTTGCGTTCAATATGCGCAGCCTGAATGTGTCGTACCAGCTAAGCCAGAATGTCGCCAAAAAGTTGGGAATCAGTTCAGCAAAAATTATTGGTGTGGGCTTAAACCCGGCCACCTTCTTCAACCCGTACGACTACAAGGCTGCTTCGGGCTCCTATAATGTGTACCCGCAGATGCGCACGTGGTCATTGGGATTAAACCTTACACTCTAAAAATCGGTACAGCGATGAAAAAGCATTGGATAATAGCAGCATTTCTCGGCTTTGCATTGACAAGCTGTGAAAATATACTCGACAAAACCGACCTATCCGCCTTCAACGAGGAGCAGGTTTTTAACGACACCCTGCTGGCAAAGGGTTACGTGGATTATGTTTATGACCAGAACCTGCCTACTTGGCCCACGGGCGATTTCCTGAAATGTACCGACGAGATAGGAGGTGAAAGCCGGTTTTTCGAAGGCACGGTGCAGGTCAATACCGTACAGGATTTCGGGATAGGCGTGAATGCGACGAACAACTATGGTAAGCTCCGTTCAATCAACCAGTTTCTGGCCAAGTTGCCGACTGGCAGTTTGAGTGAGAATGCCCGGAAGCGCCTGATGGGGCAGGTAACGTTCTTTCGCGCTTTCCGCTACTGGGACCTTGTGCAGCTTTACGGTGGTGTGCCCATGGTGCTCGAACCGCTCGAAGGGGTAGGTGAGGAGGCCAAGGAAGAAGCGGCCATTCCGCGCAGCAGTACTTCCGAGAGCATTGCGCTCATCGTGAAGGACCTCGATTACAGCATTTCCACCCTGCCCGGTCGTTGGGGCAACACCAACGACTGGGGCCGCATTACGAGCGGTGCCGCAGCAGGTTTCAAAGGCCGCATTCTCCTGCATTATGCCAGTCCGCAACACAACCCAGGCGACCTGGCAGAGCGCTGGCAGGCGGCATATGACGCCAACAAAAAAGCGATCGAGCTGCTCTCTGCCAATGGTTTTAAGCTCCACAGCAGTTTCAGTGATCTGTGGTTCCAGGAGGTGAATAACCCCGAAGCGGTTTGGGTTACCTGCTACAATAACAAGGTGGGTGATCAGATCAACAAGAATATGACCTGGGACAACAATACACGGCCATCTTACCTCGGTACCGCGGGCGGTTCCAACCAGCCTACCTGGGAAATCGTGCAGACATTTCCGATGAAGAATGGCAGGAATATCGATGAAAAAGGCTCCGGCTACGACCCACAGCTTTTCTATAAAAACCGCGATCCGCGTTTCAACCAGACCATCGCATTCAATGGCGCTACCTGGGCGATCAACGGCAACACGAACTACCGGTTGTGGACCTATTTTGTAAACAATAAAACCGTTGAGCAAAAAGCCACTTCTACCGGTTTCTATGTCCGCAAAGCCATCGACCCGAACCTCGCACCAGGCGCAGTGGCCAATGCCGGCACCGACTGGATCGAAATGCGTTATGCCGAGGTAATGCTCAATTTGGCGGAAGCTGCCTGCGGCGTGAATAAACTCGACGAGGCGTATACCCAACTGACCGAGCTTCGCAAGCGTGCCGGTATCGACCCAGGGGCGGATGGTTATTATGGTTTGAACCCTAAAATGACCCGTGCGGAAATGTTTGAAGCTATTTTGCACGAGCGGCAAGTGGAGCTCGCGTTCGAGGGCAAGCGCTTTTACGACCTGCGCCGCTGGAAGAAATTTGAAACCCTGCTGAACGGCAAAAGCCGCAACGGGGTGACCATTAACCTGAAATCATCTGCTCCCGAAGATTTCGCAGCACGCCGCGACGGTATGAACCTCGACTCTGTTTACAAAAACTACCTAGAAATCGTGCCTAAAAAGCTGGATACCAAATACCTCGTTAACTGGAAACCGGAGTACTATTTCTTCGCCATCCCGCAGCAGGCATTGACCAACAACCCACGGCTCGAACAGAATATCGGCTGGCCATCGGGGACGTTTGATCCTTTGAAATAGGTGGACATTTCGCAATACCCTTCGACGCCGGACGGGGCCGCCTGGCGGTCGAAGACAGTCCGTACCGCGACAACGTGCATCCGATAATATCTACTAATCCATAGACCTAAAACGTACAAATGAATCCTATTCCCAAACATTCACTCCAACTGGCATTAGCAGGTATGCTTCTTGGCACAGCCGTCTTTGCGCAGTACCCCAAAATCTCCGCAGCCGCCAAAAAAACGAGCGATTCGCTCCTGGCGGAGGCCGAGCGCAAGTCGGAGATTGCGTGGCAGAAGGCATTGCCGACCATTGAAGCCGAGGCGAAAAAGGGTAAGCCTTATATTCCCTGGGCAGCACGTCCGGTGGATCTGCCGCAGTCCGACATTCCGGCGTTTCCGGGTGCTGAGGGCGGTGGTGCATTCAGTTTTGGTGGTCGTGGAGGGCAGGTTTATGTCGTGAAAAGCCTTGCCGACAGTGGTCCGGGGACGCTGCGTGACGCCTGCGAAAAAGGCGGAGCGCGCATTATCGTGTTCAATGTGGCGGGTATTATCCGTTTGAAAACGCCGCTCATTATCCGCGCGCCGTACATTACCATTGCGGGGCAAACCGCGCCGGGCGATGGGGTTTGTGTGGCGGGTGAAAGCGTGTGGATCAATACCCACGATGTCGTGATCCGGCATATGCGTTTCCGCCGTGGGGAGACATTCGTTGGCCGCCGCGACGATTCCATCGGCGGTAACCCGATCGGCAACATCATGATCGACCACGTGTCGGCAAGCTGGGGATTGGACGAGAATATGTCGATGTACCGGCATATGTACAACGACAGCACCGGTGCGCAGGAACAAAAGTTGCCGACTGTTAACATCACCATTCAGAACTCCATTTTTTCCGAAACACTCGATACCTGGAACCACGCATTCGGGAGTACGTTGGGTGGCGAGAACTGCACGTTCATGCGTAACCTTTGGGCCAATAATGCGGGCCGTAACCCGTCGATCGGCTGGTTCGGTATATTCAATTTTGTAAACAATGTCGTCTTCAACTGGGTGCACCGCTCCATTGACGGCGGCGACTACCGCGCGATGTATAATATTGTGAACAACTACTTCAAGCCTGGTCCCGAAACGCCGAAAGACTCGCCGATTGGTTACCGGATCCTGAAACCGGAAGCGGGCCGCAGCAAGTTGAAATACCAGGTTTACGGCCGTGCTTATGTGAATGGAAACATCATGGAAGGCTACGACAAAGTCACGAAAAACAACTGGGATGGCGGCGTACAGGTGGAAGACCATGCCGATGCGGGTAAATACACAGACAACATCAGATGGCACGAGCCGCTTCCGATGCCGCAGTTCCCGATCATGAGCGCGAAAGAGTCGTTCGATTACGTGATCGCGAATGCAGGCGCCACGCTTCCGCGCCGCGATCCCGTGGATGCGCGCGTGACGACACAGGTACGTACAGGGAAGATCAATCCGCTGGATAATGTAAAATTGCCGGAGAAGCAGTTTGAGCACCGCCGCCTGCCGATCGATTCGTACAAAAACGGCATTATCACCGACATTTCACAGGTAGGAGGTTACCCCGAGTATAAAGGAACGCCTTACCCGGATTCGGACGACGACGGCATGCCCAACGACTGGGAAGTTAAATACGGCCTGAACCCGAAAGACCCGTCGGATGCCCGCAAGGACATGAGCGGAGATGGGTATTCCAACATCGAGAAGTTCATCAACGGCATCGATCCGAAGAAGAAAATGGATTGGAAAAACCCTAAAAACAACCATGATACCCTGGCTTCGCTGAAAAGTGCGCCGGGCCAAAAATAAGTATTGCTTTGGACAGACTGAGATACTTGGTTAAGGTGATGAAATTCGATACGATCCTGTCGCTGACAGGATTGTATTTTCTTTTGGTACCCATGGCATTTGGGCAAAAGAAGCCGAAAATGCCTTCGCCGGTCACATTGGCCGAAGACGGCCGGCTTGCCTATGCCCCCGATTCGCTCGGCAACCGCATTGTCGATTTCTCGTATGCGGGCTTCATGGCGGGAGCGCAGGCGATCCCGGACGCCCCCATACGCGTGACTGTGCCTGCCCGAGAGGGTGACGCCACAGCACGCATTCAGGCGGCGATCGACTACGTGGGCAGCTTGCCGTTGGATGCGAACGGGTTGCGGGGCGCTGTGTTGCTCGGGCGCGGAACGCATCGGATTTTATCTGGTATTGTCGTGAAGAAGTCAGGTGTGGTCATTCGCGGGGTCGGAATGGGAGAGCATGGAACAGTACTGCTCGGGGATGGGCGTACGCGGGAGACGGTGATTCGGGTTTTAGGGAATAATGATGTGGTATTTAAACCTAAACTGCGCGTTTCTGACCGTTATGTGCCGGTGAGTGCGCTAAGTTTTGAGATTGAAAACGCAAGCTCATTAAAAATTGGTGACCGCATTCGTGTTTTGCGGCCCTCTACCGCCGAATGGATCAGAAGTCTGAAAATGGAAGAATTCGGTGGCGAAACAGGCTGGCTCGGCTGGAAACCGGGGCAGCGCGATATGAGCTGGGACCGGACGGTAACCGGTGTTTCGGGCAGGAAAGTTACCATCGATGCGCCCATTACGACTGCACTGGACGCCCAAATTGGCGGCGGTTTTGTAGTGCCTTATCAATGGGCAGGACGTATTGGTCATGTTGGGATTGAAAACATCCGTATTGAATCTACATTTGATCCCCAAAACTTGAAAGACGAGAACCATCGCTGGATGGGAATTACTTTCGAAAATTCGGAAAATGCGTGGGTAAGGCAGGTTACCTTCCGGCATTTGGCGGGATCGGCGGTCGCGGTTTATGAATCGGCTTCGAAAGTTACCGTCGAGGATTGCAAGTCGCTGGAGCCGGTTTCGGAGATTGCCGGGCAGCGGCGGAATACCTTTTTTACACAAGGCGGGCAGACGCTTTTCCAGCGTTGCTACGCCGAAAATGGTTTGCATGATTTCGCGACCGGCTACATTGCCCCCGGCCCGAATGCATTCGTGCAATGCGAATCCCGGTTATCGAACGGTTTCAGCGGGGCTACTGACAGCTGGGCTTCCGGTGTGTTGTTTGATATCGTGAATGTGGATGGGAATGCATTGAGTTTTAAAAACAGAGGCCAGGACGGTCAGGGTGCCGGTTGGACGGCCGCTAATTCGGTATTCTGGCAATGCTCGGCTTCTCGGATCGAGAATTTCGCACCGCCGGGGACGCAAAACTTTGCATTCGGGGCTTGGGCGGCTTTTGCGGGAGATGGTTTTTGGGAGAATGTAAATGAGCACATTCAGCCACGCAGCCTCTATTATGCACAACTGGCAGAGCGCCTTGGAAAGCAGGTTTTGGCCAGATCTTTTCTCCTGCCGAAGGAAACGGAAGCATCCAGTAGCCCCAGCCTCGACCAGGCCGCTGCATTGGTCGCAGGTTCGCATCGGTCCGCTGTTTTATTGACAGATTGGATCGATCAATCTGCGCAGCGCAACCCTATGACAGTGGCCGTTTCCCCGGAGGTCTCCTCCGTGGCTGGCGGTGCGGTCAAATCCATTGATGAAATCAATTTTAACTCACCCAAAAACACTAGCACACTCCCTGCATTGACCATCCGCAACGGACGATTGGTGCGAGGCAACGAACTCGTCACCGGTGCGCGCTACGAAGTTCCCTGGTGGCGGGGCAGCATACGCCCACACGATGTGAATGCCGCGAAACCGCACATTACCCGCTATGTGCCCGGCCGCGTGGGTAAAGGTTGGACCGATGATTTGTCGGAAATGACCGATTCGCTGCAAAAGCAGCACATTACCGTCGTGGATCATAATTATGGCCTCTGGTACGACCGACGCCGCGACGATCACGAGCGCATTCGCCGCATGGATGGCGAAACCTGGCCCCCATTCTATGAACAGCCATTTGCCCGAAGCGGGAAGGATGCCGCCTGGGACGATCTGAGCAAATACGATTTACAGCATTATAATGAATGGTACTGGAACCGCCTGCGCGAGTTTGTGAGGCTGGCCGACCAGAAAGGACTTTTGTTGTACCACCAAAACTATTTCCAGCACAATATCCTCGAAGCCGGTGCGCATTACGCGGATTTCCCGTGGCGGACTGCGAATAACATCAACCAGACAGGCTTTCCCGAACCACCACCTTATGCGGGCGACAAGCGCATTTTCATCGCCGATCAGTTTTACGATGTCAGCAATGCGGAGCGGAAAGCATTGCACCGGGCCTACATCCGGCAATGCCTGGACAATTTCGTGGATCAGAGCGGTGTGATCCAGTTCATTAGTGCCGAATATACCGGGCCGCTGCATTTTGTGCAGTTCTGGCTGGATGTGATCGGTGAATGGGAGCGGGAAAAGGGCAAAAACGCATTGGTAGCATTAAGCACCACCAAAGACGTGCAGGACGCGATCCTGGCCGATCCCAAATATGCAGCCTTGGTTGACATGATCGATATCCGCTATTGGCACCGCCGCGAAAATGGTACCGATTATGCACCCGAAGGCGGCAAGAGCCTCGCTCCGCGGCAGCATGCGCGCATCCAGAAAATGGGTAAAGTCTCATTCCGCTCGGTTTATAATGCGGTTTTGGAATACAAAAAGAAATATCCGGAAAAAGCGGTGCTCTATAATGCGAACGGTGCCGAGCAAAACGCGTGGGCAGTGCTGCTGGCGGGTGGCTCGGTGAGTGCGGTACCGGACCTGCCTAAGGCGCTTTTGGAGGCGGTTTCAGTGATGGAGCCCCTAGATGTAAAAGGGCAACCGGAAAAGAAAGAGGAGCCGCAGGGCAACAGGCAATATGTTTTAGCCAAACCAGGCGAAGGGCTGGTCATTTATCAGGAGGGGGCAGGGGAGGCAGACCTCACCCAATTCAAAGGCAGTTATCAATTGAATCGTATCAATGCACGAACGGGCGTTTTTTTGGGTAAACCTGAAAAAATGAAAGGAGGGAAAATGGTTTCGCTGTCTTCCAAAGAGGCGGGGCCGGTTATCTATTGGTTTTCGAAAAAGTAATGAGGTATCTAAAAATTGGTTTTGGAATATTAAGTATCATCTTGGCAGGCTTGACGGGCTGTGCGCGTAAAACAGCCGGTCCGGCTGTTTTGAAAGCGGAAGATTACCGGCATCATGTGGCGTATTTCAACCGGATGGAGGATGAAAATAAGGTGAATGCAATCCCTAATGCGCAGTCGTGGGAGTGGATGAAGGCCAATATCCCGCTATTCGACTGTCCGCAGGATAATTTTCGCGAGATCTACTATTACCGCTGGTGGACCTACCGGAAGCACATTCACAACACGCCGCAGGGCTTTGTGATTACCGAGTTTCTGGTCGACAGGAATTATGCAGATAAATACAATATGATCAGTTGCGCGCTCGGCCATCACATTTACGAAGGCCGTTGGCTGCACGATCAGCGTTATCTGAACGACAATGTGCATGTGTGGTTCCGGGGCAATGACGGTTCCCGCATGAAAAAGCTGCTCAATTTCAGTAGCTGGACGGCCGATGCGCTCTACAATCGCTACAAAGTGACGCAAGACAAGGCGTATCTGCTCGATATGCTGCCGGACCTCGACTCGGAATACAAAGCCTGGGAAAAAGATCGCCGGACCGAAAGCGGGCTTTTCTGGCAAACAGATGTGAAAGATGGCATGGAAGAATCGCTCAGCGGAGGCCGCCGCGAGCAGAATGCGCGTCCCACGATCAACAGCTATATGTATGGTAATGCCAAAGCACTCTCGGCTATTGCCGCATTGAAGGGCGACCAGGCATTAGCAGGGCTCTATGAAAGTAAAGCGGATACCTTGAAGCGGTTGATACGCAGTAAATTGTGGAATGCCGACAGCTCCTTTTTTGAAACGGTAAAGAAGCGCGGTAAGGGGCCTTTTGCCGGGGTACGCGAGGCGATCGGGTTTATTCCCTGGTATTTTAATATTCCTGATGATGAACAGGATGCGGCGTGGAAGCAGGTTTCCGACCAAAAGGGTTTCAATGCGCCATTCGGCCTTACAACTGCCGAGCGGAGGCACCCGGAGTTCCGAACGCACGGCTGCTGCCAATGCGAGTGGGACGGCGCAGTGTGGCCTTTTGCCACCGCACAGACGCTGACCGGCCTTGCCAACCGCCTCAATGCGCCCAAGCCGGAAGTGGTCGCCGATACGACCTATTTTGGTTTGCTGGAAAAGTACGTAGAGTCGCAGTATTACCGTGGCAGGCCTTATATCGGAGAATACCTGGACGAAAAGACGGGTTACTGGCTCAAAGGTGATCAGGAGCGCAGCCTCTACTATAATCACTCGACATTTAATGACTTGATTATCACCGGGCTCGTGGGTTTGCGCCCTCGTACGGACGAGGTAATCGAAGTTAATCCCCTCATACCGCAGGATAAATGGGAGTGGTTTTGCCTCGACGACGTGCATTACCACGGCAAGCGCCTCACTATTCTTTGGGACCGCGACGGGAGCCATTATAAAAAGGGACGCGGCTTGCAGGTTTTTGTAAATGGCAAAAAGGCGGCTTCTTCCGATACGATTTCAAGGCTTTTAATTAACCCATAACATAACCCAAACCATGCGAAAAATACTACGAAAATGGCTCTTCGGCGGTGCTGCGGCCCTTCTGGTACTGTCGGCCAACGCACAGAATTTTAAGGAAGGTATTCTGGTAGATGAAAACATTTTTGACACCGCTCCATTCCCGGAAAGTCATGCTTCCACCATTGCGGAAACGCCACACGGGCTTGTTGCAGCATGGTTTGGCGGTACGAAAGAGCGAAATCCCGACGTAGGGATTTGGGTAAGCAGGGTGGAAAACGACAGATGGTCGGCGCCGGTCGAAGTGGCCAATGGAATAGTGAACGAAAAGCTGCGCTATGCCTGTTGGAACCCGGTCTTGTACCAGATTCCGAAGGGCGATCTGATGCTTTTTTACAAGGTAGGACCAAATGTGGCGGGCTGGAAAGGTTTTTTGATCACTTCCAAAGATCATGGCAAAACCTGGTCGAAACCCGTTGAATTGCGGGAAGGCTATTTGGGGCCCGTGAAAAATAAGCCGGTATTGCTGGCGAATGGCGAGCTGTGGTGCCCGTCGAGCACCGAGGGCGAGAATGGCTGGCGCCTGCATTTCGAAGTAACGCCCGATTTTGGTCAAACATGGCGGAAAGTAGGGCCGCTGAACGATGGCAAAACGATCAAGGCCATTCAACCGAGCCTGCTTACCTATGCGAACGGCGACATGCAGATACTTTGCCGCAGCCAGAGCCGTTCGATCGTCGAATCGTGGTCGAAAGATGGTGGTAAGACGTGGTCGGAGGTGGCGCCATCGAGTTTACCTAACAATAACTCCGGGACCGATGCCGTGACTTTGAACGACGGCCGGCAATTGCTGGTGTATAATCACGTGAAACCGCCGGTCGGTCAACCAAAAGGGCCGCGGACACCGCTTAATGTGGCTGTTTCGAAAGATGGTAAGAACTGGGAGGCGGTGCTGGTTTTGGAAGACTCGCCGATCAGCCAGTATTCGTATCCGTCTGTGATTCAGACTGCCGATGGGATGGTGCACATTGTGTACACCTGGCGCAGGCAACGCATCAAGCACGTGAAAATCGATCCGTCGAAGCTGAAAGGCAAAGCGATCGTAGACGAACAGTGGCCTATTTGATTTAGAAACAATGAAAAGAAGAAATTTCCTGAATACATGCGCTGCCGGACTGGCGGCGCTGCCGTTCTCGCCGTGGGTGGCTGCCATGGCTGGTCCGGTGAAAAAATCACGCTATAAAATTGCTGTGATCGATCTGATGATCCTGAAACGACAGAAACTAAGCGCATTACCGCTTGCTGACGAAATCGGTGCCGACGGCCTTGAAGTGGACATGGGCGGCCTGGGTGACCGGCCTACTTTCGATAACAAACTCGCCGACCCGGCCGTGCGCCAGCAATATCTCGACAAAGCGAAGGAGTTGAACCTCGAAATCTGTTCGCTGGCCATGACCGGTTTTTATGCGCAGTCGTTCGCGAAACGCGATGGCGCCGAGACGCCGGTGGGCGATTGTATTAATACCATGAAACTGATGGGTATTAAAATTGCTTTTTTACCACTTGGTATTCAGGGAGATTTGGTCAAAAACCCGGAATTGCGGCCTGCGATCGTAGAGAGGCTAAAAACGGTTGGTACAATGGCTGAAAAGGCTGGTGTGGTGATTGGGATTGAAACTGCACTGGACGCAAAAGGAGAGGTGGAATTGCTGAAAGAGATCGGATCCAAGTCCATTAAGATCTATTTCAATTTTTCAAATCCGCTTAAAGCAGGCCGCGATCTTTGCGAAGAGCTGCGTATTTTAGGTAAAAACCGCATTTGCCAGATACACTGCACCGACGAGGACGGCGTCTGGCTGCAAAACAACAAACGACTGGACATGAAGAAAGTGAAAGCCACGCTCGACAAAATGGGCTGGAAAGGCTGGCTCGTCATCGAGCGCTCGCGGGACGCTGCCAGGCCGCGCGATGTGAAAGGTAATTTCAGCGCGAATACCGCTTTTATGAAAACGGTTTTCCAATCCTGATTTTAACGCTGGCCTTCCCAGTTTGATCCTCTCAACCATCCGCCATGTATCGCTGCTATTGCCGGTTCTTTCTGATTTTATTAATAGTTGCAGGCCATTGGGGGGGGCATGCGCAGGGTTTCTTGCCGGAACAGTACAATTTGAAATGGACGAGCCAGAGCGGAAATTCCGGCGAATCGATGCCTTGCGGCGGGGGCGATGTGGGGTTGAATGTATGGGTGGAGCAGGGCGATTTGCTGTTCTATGTTTCGCGCAGCGGCGTTTTTGATGAAAACAATGTAGTGCCAAAGCTCGGACGCGTGCGTGTGCGACTTTCGCCGAGTCCGTTCGAAGCGGGCGGCAGTTTTCAGCAGGAGTTGAAATTGAACGAGGGTTATGTTGAAGTAACCGGCAAAAAAGGCAAGCTGATCGTCATTATCAAGGTTTGGGTAGATGTTTTCAAACCCGTGATCCACGTTGATATCAATGGCAGCAGCCCCGTTTCCGCACAGGCCTGGTATGAAAGCTGGCGGACGGTTCCCGGCGAGTTGAAAGGCAATGCACGAAGCGCCAGCTCTTATAAATGGGCAAAACCTGGCATCGCCGTTTTTCCCGACAGCGTCCGGTATGAAAACAACGGCGTGCTATTTTACCACCGGAACCGCGATTCAACGGTTTTTGATGCCATTGTAAGTCAGCAAAAACTGGAAGACGTCAAATCGAAGCTTTGGAACCCGCTGAAAAACCTGACTTACGGCGGCTGGATGGCGGGGCCCGGCATGGTCGCCGACAAGGTAATATCGGGCGGTAAGTATGCCGATACGCCTTTCACCGGGTTCGGATTGAAAAGCAAATCCCCATCCCGGAACGTTAAACTGAATATTTACCTGCATACCGATCAGCAGAAGGACTTTGCTGTTTGGAAGAAGGGGCTTTTTGAAATTGTTGCCAAAGCAGAACCGACGGCGTGGGTTAAAACGCTTGAATGGTGGAAGCAATACTGGCAGCGAAGTTATATTGCATTGAATGCCAGCAAGAAAGATAGCGCCTCACCGGTATGGCAGGTGGGACGTAACTATCAGCTTTTCCGCTACATGCTCGGATGCAATGCATATGGTACCTATCCGACCAAATTCAACGGTGGGCTCTTTACTTATGACCCTGTTTTTGTGGATAGATCATATCATTTTACAGCCGATCACCGAAATTGGGGAGGTGGCATTTTTACCGCGCAAAACCAACGGCTCGTTTATTGGCCGATGCTCAAAAGCGGTGATTTTGAGATGATGAAGCCGCAGTTTGAATTTTATCTGCGGATTTTAGGCAATGCAGAAATCCGTACACAGCACTATTGGGGACACAATGGGGCGTCGTTTACGGAACAAATCGAGAATTTCGGCCTGCCCAACTATGCCGAATATGGTTCCAAACGGCCTGCTGGCTATGATCCGGGATTGGAATACAACAAATGGCTGGAATACCTTTGGGATACTTCGCTGGAATTTTGTTTGATGATCCTCGACCAGCAGCATTTTACCGGAACAGACATTACGCGGTACCTTCCATTGATCGAAAGCTGTGTCGTGTTTTTCGACGAGCATTACCAATACCTGGCCGCCCAACGTGGCGCGGCGAAACTTGATCAGAATGGGCATTTGGTTCTGTTCCCTGGCAGCGCCGCTGAAACTTATAAAATGGCCTATAATTCCGTGACGACGGTTGCGGGTTTAAAAATCGTGCTCGAAAGGATGGTAGCATTACCCTCGCAATATGGCAGTGAGGCGCAGCGCACGCACTGGAAGGAGATACTGAGGCGCGTTCCGCCGCTGAGCTTCCGCGAAATGCAAGGCCACCGGACAATCGCTCCCGCACAAGCGTGGGAGCGTATCCAAAACACTGAAATTCCGCAATTGTACCCAGTTTTTCCCTACGGCATTTACGGCATCGGTCAGCCTGATCTTGAAACGGCTGTCAATACCTGGAAATACGACACCGAAGCGATCAAAAACCGCAACCACACCAGTTGGCACCAGGATAATATCTTCTGCGCCCGACTGGGGCTTACGGAAGAAGCTGCCGCATTGACCATTAAAAAGCTGCAAAACTCCGGCCGCCGCTTCCCCGCATTCTGGGGTCCCGGCCACGACTGGGTACCCGACCATAATTGGGGCGGCTCCGGGATGATCGGCTTGCAGGAAATGCTCATACAGACCCATGCTGATTCGATCTACATTCTGCCCGCCTGGCCAGACGACTGGGATGTGCAATTTAAGCTCCACGCACCGCTGAATACGGTCGTCGAAGGAGAGTGGAAAGGAGGTAAAATGGTGAACCTGAAAGTGACGCCGGAGAATCGAAGAAATGACGTAATTTGTTCTAAATGTGTGGCTAATCGCTTTTAAACGATTGTAAACGTTTAAATAAAGTTAGAGTCTTGACATGGTTTTTAAATAGTGCTAGTTTTGACATTAAGTAAATCTTCTGTCAGACTTAAACCACGCACTCGGATATGAATACGAATACAGAAAATAAAAACGAATTAGCAGCGCCGATTTCCTTTGGAGTGACTTTTGGTCTTGCAATTGGGGCTTTTTTGGGCCCTGCGGGTGCAATCGGAGGTTTTGTGCTCGGCGCAGCCGTTGGTTTTTGGTTTGATAGAAAAGAAAGTGAATCCATTAAATCTTCCGGCGAAGTTGCTGTCGGGGCTCAATCAGAAAAACAGTCGGTTATTGATTGCAATCATTAATTACGATAATGATTGTATGGAAAAGTATTTTAACCTGTATGCCGTCACATTGGCGGTTAGTCTACTGGGCTGTTTAATTTATGTGGTTGTTGCAGCGATTAAGCACGGATTCCAGAATGTTCAGGAAAGAAACATTGTAACCGTTTTTGCAGATTGTTTGGCAATTTGTTCTGCACTAAAAATTATTTGCTTGTCTTTTGATCGGACGGTCTGTACGGCTGAATCCGGAGTTGATCTGATGTTTCTAGGTCTAGGCGGCATTGTAATGCTATTCGTTTGCAGCAAAAATGTCTTACTAAAATTTAAGCAATTGAATTTAGAGGATAAAATTGCATCCTAGCTAATATATCACATAAATAAATTAATATTTTTCCATCTATTTTTAGCTTTGTTTTCGATTGTTTTTCTTTTCTTTGTTTTAATAATAAGAATGGTTTAACAAGTTCATAACAAGGCTTCCGGAATGTTGAACGGCCCATTTGTTCTGGCGATCGATCAGGGTACGAGCAGTACTAAATCCGTCATTTTTAATAAAAAAGGAGAGGTTGTGGCGCGGGGTAGCGAACCGTTGCGTACCATGTACCTCGATGGCGGCTTTGTGGAACAGGATCCGCAGGAAATTTATGAGAATGTATTGACGTCGGTTGCGAAATGCATTGCGGATTTTACGGCAAAAGAGGGACGTATAGAGGACATCCGTTCGTGCGGAATTTCCAATCAGCGGGAGACATTCGTGCTGTGGGATAATGACGGAAAGCCACTGCATAATGCGGTAGTCTGGCAATGCAAGCGATCGACAGCGGTTTGCGAGGAATTGCGGGTTGCGGGATTGGAAGGAATGATCCGGCAAAAAACCGGCCTGCTGGCCGATCCGTATTTTTCCGGCTCGAAGGTAATCTGGTTGAATCTTCATCATGAAGGTGTCAGGAAAGCTATTTCGGACGGCGACGCGTTTTTTGGCACGATTGATACCTGGCTTCTTTACAAGCTGACTAATGGAGGCGCTTACCTCACCGATCATACCAATGCGTCGCGCACGCTTTTCTTTAACCTCGAAACACGCTCCTGGGACGAGGAATTGATCCGGTCGTTTGGACTGGATGGCTTGCATTTGCCTGATATCCAGTCGTCGTCCTCGCATTTCGGCGAGACTGACTTTGGTGGTTTGTTATCAGCATCCATACCGGTCACAGCGATGATCGGCGACTCGCATGCGGCTGCATTTGGGGAAGGTTGCTTCTTCCCGGGTATTGCGAAGGCTACATTAGGAACCGGGTCTTCGATTTTAATGAATATCGGCCCCGAGCCGAAAGCGTCTCATCAGGGAATGGTGACGACGATCGGGTGGAGTGCGGGCGATCGGGTAGAATATGCGCTGGAAGGCGTGATTGTGACCTGCGGAGCGACGATCGAGTGGCTTAGAACACATCTCGGATTTTTCAACGACATCCGGGAGACGGAATCCATGGCGCTTTCCGTGAAAGATAGCGGCGGCGTTTACCTTATTCCGGCGTTCAGCGGACTTGGTGCGCCGCATTGGGACATGAACCGCAAAGCGTCGATTACCGGCCTGACATTTAATTCAAATAAAAACCATATCGTACGCGCTGCCCTGGAATCCATTCCATTTCAGATCAAAGATGTGATCGTGGCCATGGAAACTGATACGGGGATCGCATTGCAGGAATTGAAAATTGACGGAGGGTTAACCTCCAATAATTTCGTCGTACAGATGCTTGCGGATTTACTGGAAAAACCGGTCGTTAACCTCGGATTTCCGGAAGTATCGGCACTGGGCGCAGCATATCTTTCGGGTTTATATTCAGGTGTTTATCCTGATATCGACTATTTGCAGAAATTAAACGCAGGGCATTTGTCTGTCGCGCCCAATGCTGCCAACGATGCGGTAAAAACGGTCTATCGCGGTTGGCAGGAAGCCGTGGGCTCTGTTCCGCAAGTTTATATAACACATTGATCATGAAGTTTTTTTATCTGTTTTTTGCTTTTTTTTGGTGTATTCTTAGTGCTTCCGGCCAGGATGGTGTGGAGCGCCCCGTGGAGCGGTGGGAGCGGTTCGAAGTGACGCTGCCAGGACCGCAAACCGGAAATCCTTTCGCTGACGTGAATCTGTCGGCCGAGTTTTCAAATGGTACGGAAAAGGTAAAAGTGGCGGGCTTTTATGATGGCAATGGCCAGTATAAGGTGCGGTTTATGCCTCAAAAAACAGGCAAATGGAAGTATCTAACGACCAGCAACAGCAAATCACTCAACGGCAAAAAAGGGACTTTCACTTGTGTAGAGCCAGGGAAGGATAACCACGGACCGGTTCAAGTGGCTGACACGTATCATTTTAAATATGCGGATGGCAAACGCTACTATCCGTTCGGTACAACGCTGTATGCCTGGACGCACCAGCCCGAAGGTTTGGAAGAAATTACGCTCAAAACGCTGGCGAATGCACCCTTCAATAAGGTCAGGATGTGTGTTTTTCCGAAATATTACTCGCATGTGGAGAATGAGCCTCCGTACTATCCCTATGTAAAAACGTCTGAAAAGAAGGATGCGAAAGGTAAAATCAAATTTCAATGGGATTATTCGCGTTTTGAGCCAGCTTTTTTTCAACACCTCGAAGATCGGATTGACGATCTGAAAAAGCTGGGTATCGAAGCAGATGTGATCGTTTTTCATCCTTACGATAAGGGTCATTGGGGATTTGATAGTCTTGGTAGGGAGAACGACCTTAAATATATTCAATACCTGACGGCCCGGTTGGCATCATTCCGCAATGTATGGTGGTCGATGGCCAATGAGTTTGATTACGTCAAAACGAAGCCGCGCGACGATTGGGACATTTATACGAAGGCCGTAGTGGATGCAGATCCATATGGCCACCTTTGCTCGATCCATAACGGTAGCGTTTACTACGACAACTGGAAGTCGGAATTTACGCATGTCAGTATTCAGAATGGTTCGGCAGTGGAGGACTTTGGCAGGGCGACGCTGCTAAGAGATGTGTTCTTCAAGCCCATGGTTTACGACGAAGTGTGTTATGAAGGCGATTTGCAGCAGCGCTGGGGCCATTTGAGCGGAGAGGAAATGACCGAAGCATTCTGGCAGGGCGTGATCGCGGGTACGTATGTAACGCATGGGGAGACGTATCAAAACGAGGGCGACACTATTTTTTGGGCCAAAGGCGGCCGCCTGATTGGCAGTAGTCCGGCACGGATTGGTTTTTTGAGAAAGATACTGGAAGAGGCGCCCGGTCCGCTGGAATTATCGGATCCGTGGAAAGACCATCACACGTCGCGTGCTGACAGCAGTTATTACCTGGTGTATTTGGGTAAAAATATGCAGCCTGAATGGCAATTCAGCCTTCCGCGCAAGGGCGGGCCGAGAGCAGGGAGGAAGTTTAAGGTAGAAGTAATCGACACCTGGAACATGACGGTCGATGTGCGACCAGAGGTTTTCGAGATCTCCGAAACAAGTGATTACCGCATTTATGACAAGAAAAGAACATCGATCCGCTTGCCTGTGACGCCGTACCTGGCGCTCCGGATCAAAGAATACCGGGAATGACAAAGACTTTGATTGGTTAACATAGATAGTAAAGGATTAAAAAGACCGGGCGATGTCCGGTCTTTTTTTGGTTTATCTTTGTGAAATTATTCTATTTAGTTAAATTTCGAAATAATTAGAATATAAACGAAAGATTTTTTCGTTTCACTCCGCTACAAGGTCCACAATTGATTTCCGAAAGCTCATTCATGAAACCAGTAACATTAGGATTGATTCACACCTCGGCCACGCTCGTGCCGATCTTTCAGCAACTATGCCGTGAATACCTGCCGGGCGTAAATGTGTTCAATATCGTCGACGATAGTCTGATCAAGGATGTCATCGCGAAAGGGAAGCTTGTGCCGGCAACGGCCCGCCGGGTTGTCGATTATGTGGCCTCGGCCGAGGCGGCGGGTGCGGACCATATTCTGGTAACATGCTCCTCCATCGGAAGAGCTGTGGAGGCCGCTGCCGCACTTTCGTCGGTGCCGGTGCTCCGTGTTGATCAGCCTATGGCGGATCTGGCCGTTGCGAAAGGAAAGAAAGTAGGCGTGGTGGCGACATTGCCCACTACGCTGGAACCGACCGCCGATCTGGTAACGCGTCGTGCCCGAATTGCGGGAAAGGAAATTGAATTGACCACCAGGCTCTGCGAGGGTGCTTTCGACGCGCTGATGGGCGGAAATCCGGGTTTGCACGATCAGATGGTCGCGCAGGCGTTACGCGAGTTATCTGCGCAAGTGGATGTGATCCTGCTCGCGCAGGCGTCGATGGCGCGTGTTGTGGACGCGCTGTCGGAGGCGGAGAAAACGGTTCCGATTATAGCTAGCCCGCCGGAAGCGGTACGTTACCTGGCTTCGGTTATTAACCCATTATAATGATGCTGATATTCAGGAAAATATGTCTTGCATTGGCCTCGTTTGGCCTCGCATTACTGGCTTTCGCATGGTTAACACAGGCTGATGAGCTGTTCAGGGCAGCCGCGCTGGGTACGGCAGTCGCCTCGGCTATCGGCATGGGCGCAGTCCCGTTTTTGCAAGGGTATCAATACACGGCCTGGATCGCTGCTGCGGTAGTGGCCGGCATGACATATCCGCAATCTTTGCTGCATGTGGGAGATTTTGATCTGCGAAATAAGTGGCTGATACTGATCGTGGTGCAATTTGTCATGTTCGGAATGGGCATACAGATGAGCCTGCGTGATTTCTCGGAGCTTGCTACCTCGGGTAAAGGAGTTCTCGTTGGCCTGTGCAGCCATTTCACCATCATGCCCCTTACCGGTTTTGCATTGACTAAGGTCTTTCATTTCGACCCTGAAATTGCAGCGGGGATCATCCTTCTAGGTTCTTGTTCGAGCGGATTGGCTTCCAATGTGATGGTTTACATTGCGAGAGCGAACCTCGTGCTTTCCGTGGCCGTAACTGCCATGACGACTCTCGCCGCTCCATTTTTGACCCCGTTCCTGATGAAAATTCTTGCGGGAACGCTCATTCAGATCCGGTTTCTGGATATGATGATGGAGATCATCAAGATCGTCATTGTGCCCATAGGCGCCGCGTTGATCCACGACTTTATGAAAACTTCGACGCCTCATGGAAAAAGAAACGTTTATAGAGTAGCGTTAGTGTCTTTGATGTGGCTGGGATCGCTGACTTTCGGCTTGTGGTCGTGGTTGGCCGAAGCGGTTTCCGAACCTGCATTGCAATCGCTGGAAGTGCTGTCATTCTTCGCTGGTGCTGTGCTGGTAGGCTTGGTGTATCATTTAGCCACATTATCATTCAAAAAACTTGACCGGTATATGCCTTACGTTTCTATGTTCGGTATTATTTATTTCACCAGCGTAACCACCGCGGCCGGTCGCGACAATCTTTTGCAAGTCGGGTTTTTGCTCTTTTTCGTGTCGGTTGTGCATAATTCGGCCGGGTATTTTTTTGGGTATTGGCTAAGCCGACTGTTGGGCCTGGATAAACCCTCGGCGCGTACAATGGCATTTGAGGTGGGGTTGCAAAATGGCGGAATGGCCTCGGGCCTGGCAGGGGCGATGGGGAAATTGGGGACGGTCGGGCTCGCCGCGGCTGTATTTAGTCCCTGGATGAATATTTCAGGGTCGATATTGGCGAATTACTGGCGGCGGAAAGAGATAAGACGGGGGGAGGAGATTCAGGAGATCTCCATCACGCCATAGATTTCAGATTTGTTAAACTTTGAGATTTCCCCCAGCCTATTTTGCAATAAGGTCACTACGGACTCTGTGGAGCAGTTTCCGGTTTTTAAAAGGATGACTTTTGGGGGAAATGAGAGTACGTTGGCCAAGCCTTTAAAGTCCGCATCAAAGGTTACAATAATGTAACTTCTGGCCTTGGCGTATTCCCAAATGGTGCGGTCTGTGGAGGCGTATCTCAGTGGCGTTTGACTAACATGAATGCAATCGGGCAATGAGGCTTTTAACTTTTTGACGATTCGGTAAGATATGTTCTCGTCAAAAAGAAATTTCATGTTGCTGTGATCAGAATTTTAGAATTTTCTTCCCCGTTTTCCGCGAATTCCAGGGCAGCAAGAATATCTTCACGGGTGATTGGTGGAAAGTCTTCGATGATTTGCTCATATGTCATTTCGCTCGCTAGCCAACCCAGTATGTCACGTACAGCTATTCTCGTACCTTTAATACAAGGTTTTCCAAACCTTATTTCAGGATTAATGCTGATCCGTTCCTGCCAGTGCTGCATGATTTTGAAACATTGATTTTAATAAAGATACGAAGTTAATAGGAGGTTTGGAGTGCTATTTATCAACCACTATATATGGATCAGCAGAAGGAATGCTCTGACTTACTATCGGTCAGTGCGGCTTCCTCTTTGAACCACCTCAAAATAATCCTCCCCACCAACCTGTCCGCCCTTAAAAACAACTTCCAGCCCATCAGCAACCGTGCCGGGCGCAAATGCGCGGCAGAGTGGTGCGCCGGGGGACAAAGAGGCGATCATTTCAACCGCTTTGATGCCCATTGCCCGTGCTACCACACCCGATGTGTCGCCACCGGCGATGACAATGCGTTTGGTAGGAGAGGCCGAGATAACGTATCGGGCAATACTGCCCAGCGCTTCGCCGTACAGGGATGAGGTAAGTGCCTGAATTTCCGTAGATGATAGGCCTTTGCTTTTTAGAACGTTATTAGATTGTATAAAACGTTCGTCCTGGGTGCCTTTGCTGGTGTGGATGATCACGCTTTTACCTGTCGCGAGCAGGTGCATGGCTTTGTTTGTTTCGTTTGAAAAGGCAGCGTCGTGCGTTCCCGCTGCTATGGCGGGTGTGTCGAGGGCGATTTCGGTGAAACCGCGCGCCAATGCATATTCAATTTGCTGCGCTGTGACTGGCGAGCAACTGCCGGAGATAACTAGTAACGGTGTGGATTCGCCCGGATCGGGCCATTGGGTGCGATTTTGGACAATACCTTCGGTTTCCCAGAATCCGGTCAGCGCCATTTCAACGCCCGATGAACCAACCGAAAAGTGCGGCGCGGCGGGGCTTCCGTATGGGTCGATAAGTGCGCCGATACGCCGCATCTGGTGTTCGTAAAGTCCGTCGAAAAGTACAATATCATTTCCCTCGACAATGGTTTGGAGTAATGCCGAGGTCTCTTTCCGGGGCTTTTCGATCTGTAAAATGTCGATCAGGCCGCAGAGTTTGCCCGTTTGCTTACTCAAATGCAGCCGTAGATCACTTTCATCCGACGGTGTGGTCGGGTGCTTGCTCATGCTAGGATGGCGGTCGAGTCGGTGGATGTGGCCGTTGCTGCCGATGCCCATCCTTGCAAATAGGTTCCCGAATGCACAATAGCGACCGAGCACAGGCGCCGCCACGATTAATGATGTGAATTTCGGATCAAATACTTCCGCTCCGATGTCAATGGCTTTGCCGATGCTGCCGATGGCCGGCGACGAATCGAACGTGGAGCAGACTTTATAATGAATATGCCGCGCACCGGAAGTTTTAAGCGCCGCGAACGCAGGGCGGAGCGTAGCCTCCATTTGCGCCGGGGCCATCGCGCGCGTCATCCCCGCGATGCCGAATGCCCGGATATGCGGGAAGCGGGCGAGGTCTTTCGGCGTCGGTGGTTCTATGAATAATGCGGTGCGGACGCCGTTTCGTTCAAGGATCTCCAGCGCGTCAGTGGAGCCTGTAAAATCGTCACCATAAAAGGCCAGGAGCACGTTGCTGGAACTCATGCGCGGTCGAATTGCAGGTTTCCGAACTTTTCAACCGACTGCCCGAATTCCGGATATTGCCGTGCGGCTTCTTCGAGTGTCAAGCCGTTTACAGCGCCTTCCCAGGCTTGCTGCAATGCGGCAACACCGGCCGCAGGTCCGCCCGGATGTGCCATGATGCCGCCTCCGGCCATGTAAAGCAGGTCGGTGGTTTTCGTGCGACGGTAAGTTTCAAATGCCTGTCCGCCCCATTGTCCGGAGGATACTACCGGCAGGATCGGTTTATCCAGCGGTGCGTGATCGAGGCACGAGGCAATTGAGCGTACCACGGAATCGTCCGATTCCCAGAACTTGTTTTGGATGCCATTCACGTGCAACTGGTCCACACCGGCGAGCCGCCAGAGTTTTTGGTAAGCCGGAAATTCGATACCGAGCAATGGGTGGCGGTTCAGCATGCCCCAGCCGTTGCGGTGGCCGTGGATCGCTAGCTCGCCCAGGTCGCATATGCGCTTGGTGCCCGACAGGCCGACGCTGTTGAGGCTGATCATCGCGCAGGTTCCGCCCGATTTGACTATATGCTCGTATTTCCGGAGCATCGGCTCCATTTCGTCGCTGATATTGAATGCGTACATTATTTTTTTGCCGGTACGGTCGGCGTGGCGGTTGATGACCTGCATTACCGCATCCACGCGGTCTTCGAAGCGGGAGTTGGCGGTGGCGGCCATCAACTCGTCGTCTTTCACGAAATCGATGCCTGCATTTGCCAGTACCCCCACGGTTTCGGCCGTTTGCGCAGGCGTAAGTCCCACACTCGGCTTGATGATCGTTCCAATGAGCGGTTTGCCGATATCGGTGGCTGTAAGCTCGCGGCAGCCGTCGATGCCGAATCGGGGACCGTAATAGTAGTTTGCGTAAGATTCCGGGAAGCGGATATCCATGAGTTTCAGGCCTGTAAACTGCGTGATTTCGTACAGGTTACCCTGCAAGGTCGAGATAAGCGTAGGGAGGTTATGTCCGAAGTTTTCTGCCGACCAGGAAACGTCTACGAATGCACGGCGATACAATCCGTCGGGGGAAGAAGCGCCCGGAATGGCTGGTTGAGCAACGGTTTCGAGGTGTTCGATTTGTTCCACACGGGCTGCGAATCGGTTTTTCAGCTCCTCCGTCTCGCCCGGCACCGCCACGAATGTTCCCGACGATTGCTCGCCGGCCAGCACCGTTGCTGCTCTTTCGACTGGATAGGGGGTTTCAATGTAATACCGTGCCGTTATTCTTTCCATTTATTTCCTGATGATATATTTATACTTACGAATATAGTTCTTTTTGATTCGATTTAAAGGCAATTAAATGCCCTGTTTACGCATCTTGAAGTAACAAAAACCCGATTTTAACAATTATTTATAAAAATAAGACAGAAAAAATTTACAAATATTTTTTTAAAATAAAATTGTTCATACTTTTCGTAAAAATTAGAATATAAAAGAAAGAAAAAGAAAATCACTACTTCCCTAATCGTTTGAATGTTTATGAAACAACTCTTACGCATCATCCTGGCATGTCTCCTGGTAGTTCCGGCGGTTCATGCGCAGACGCTGTCCGTGAAGGGCAGGGTGACGGGTGTAAGCGACGCCGACCCGCTGCCGGGTGTGAGTGTCGTCATCAAAGGCACCCAGCGCGGCACGACCACCAATTCGGACGGAGCTTTCCAGATCGAAGTTCCGGATCAGGCTACCGTGCTGGTATTCAGTTTTGTAGGTTACAAATCTGTGGAGGAAACTGTCGGTACCCGCACCGACATCGGCGTAAGGCTTGTGCCTGAAAACAAATCACTCGAAGAAGTGGTGGTAGTAGGTTACGGAACGCAAAGCAAGCGGGCGGTGACCGGCGCGGTTATTTCCGTCAATTATGACAAATTCAAAGACCGTTCATTCAGCAACGTCAGCCAATCGCTGGCTGGAACGCTGCCGGGTGTAAATATTTCGCAATCACAAGGTGCCCCGGGTGCTTCGCCGGTGATTAAAATCCGCGGGATCAGTTCGATTACCGCCGGTACCAACCCGCTGATCGTTGTGGACGGCGTGCCGTTGGAAAACTTCAATCTCAACCTGATCAACCCGCAGGATATCGAGTCGATCGAAGTACTCAAAGATGCTTCTTCGGCCGCGATTTACGGGTCGCGCGGATCGAGCGGGGTGATTATCGTGACCACGAAAACCGGTAAGCCAGGCAAGGTGAATGTGAGTGCGAACGTCGAGTACGGTTCGCAGAAAGTAACGCGCCGCGTAAAAATGATGGATGCGCAGCAGTATATCGAGACTTACATTGATGCAAAGAACAACGCATGGACCGCACAAGGGGGGAATGCGAGCGATCCCAACAGCGCCCGTCCGACGACATTGCGTATTCCGGAAGACTTTACGACCAATCCGCAACAGTTCGGGAAGGGTACCGACTGGCAGGATGTGATGTTCCGCACGGCACCTTCGTATAACGCGCAAGTGACGATCACGGGCGGCACCGAAAAGACGCAGTACATGTTTTCAGGCGCTTATCTGGATCAGACGGCTGTACTGGACGCTAACTATTACAAGCGCCTGGCTGTGCGATCAAACCTTAAAACCCAGATTACGAAACGGCTCAGCGCAGGTTTGAATATTGGAATAACCTCTATTTTCGACCGTACGGAGGGTACGCAAGGCAAAAGTGACGTGATCAGCCTCGGCCTGCAAAGCGACCCTATTTTTCCCGTCTACAATGAAAACGGCAACCTCGGTTTCCGCGATCCGAATTCGACCTGGTTTCGCTTTACTTCTTTTGCCGATATGAACCTCTGGCACCCGTACTCGCTTACACGCGAGGTAGATAAGGGGCGGAAGTCGTTCAATACGCTGGCGACGGGTTATTTGGAATACGAACTCATCGACGGGCTCCGGTTCCGTACGAGCCTGAGCGGCAACCTTTACAATACGCGTAGCAATTTTTATTGGAATGATAAACAGAAATACGGCTATTCTGCTGTACTGGCCGCTCAGGGCAATGCGAGCGATGCGTACATGCTGAACTGGCTGAGTGAAAATACATTGACGTACGATAAGAAGTTTGGCGAACATGCATTGACCGGCCTGCTTGGCTACACCAGTCAGAAGCAGCGCGACGAAACCATGTACGTGGCGGCCAACAATTTCCCGAACGACCTCGTCCACACACTGAATGCCGGAACGGTGACAGCCGGTAACACGACAGCCAGCGAATGGTCGCTGCTATCCTACCTGGCGAGGGTTCAATACAATTTTAAAAACCGGTATTTCCTGACCGGAGCGCTGCGCCGAGACGGAATGTCGCGCTTTGGCGAGAACAACAAATGGGGCTATTTTCCTTCCGTTTCGGCGGGTTGGTTGCTTTCGGACGAGGCATTTATGTCGGGCGTGACGGCTGTGAACAATCTGAAACTTCGCGCGAGCTACGGGGTGACCGGTAACAACCAGATCCCGAACTATGGGGCGATCAGTCTGCTGGCTGCGGCGCAATATGTGAATGGGACAAACCTGGCCAATGGTTTGAAAGTGAGTAGTCTGGCGAACCCGAATTTGAAATGGGAGAAGACGAATCAGTTCAACATCGGCGTTGATTTAGGCCTTTTCAATAACCGCATTAACCTTTCGGCCGAGTATTACAGCTCTGTGACCCGCGATATGTTGCTTTTCGTGCCGGTGCCCGACATTACCGGTTTCTCAACTCAGCTTACCAACATTGGTAAAATGCGCAACCGGGGCGTGGAATTGAATATTTCAACCAAAAACCTGACGGGCGCATTTACCTGGACAACCGATTTTAACATTTCCAGAAACCGCAACAAAGTGCTGCAACTTGGCCCTGGCAACGCACCTATCCAGTATGTCGATAACGTAGTGACCGTACGTACCGAAGTAGGCCAGCCTGTTTCCAATTTTTACGGCTACATTTTCGACGGGGTTTTCAAAAATCAAGCCGAAATAGATGCTTATCCGCACCACACTAGCACCACACCGGGTGATCCGAAAGTGCGTGACGTGAATGGAGATGGCAAGATCAGCGATGCCGACCGGACAGTTCTGGGTAATTACCAGCCCAATTTTATCGCCGGTATTACCAATACGGTGGGTTACAAAGGATTCGAATTGTCGTTCCTGTTCCAAGGCTCGTTCGGCGGCGAAATTGCCAACAACAATGTGCGCTACCTCGGTACCTGGGATAATGGCCGGAATTTCTTCGCCGATATGTACAATTATTGGCGGTCGGAAAGCAATCCTGGCGATGGGAAGCATTTCAAGCCGTCGGTGAATTACCTCGGGTTGCAGAAGCAGTTTTCTTCCTATTGGGTCGAGGATGCGACGTTCGTACGCTTGCGGAATGTGCGCGTATCGTATGCGCTGCCTGGCAAATGGGCTTCAAAGCTGAAAGTGAGTGGGGCGAGGGTATATGTGAATGCGGAGAATGTGCATTTGTGGAGTAAATACATTGGTTACGATCCGGAGAATACTACTTATGGTACCACTTCCTATTCTTCGAGTATGGAAACTTCCAGCTCGTATAGCAGTGGTAATGCACCTGTACCGGGCGCTTTCCAGGGTGTTGATTATGGATCGTATCCGCTGCCTCGGGTGATTACTGTTGGGATTAAGGCTGATTTTTAAAAGACGAAAAATGAAAAGATATATCAAATCCATAGCCCTCGCCGCATTGATCGCTACGCAATGGAGCTGCAAGGACTCATTTCTCGAACTGGCGCCGGTATCGAACCCGAGTGCGGAGAATTTTTACAAAACAAAATCGGATTTCGACCTCGCTGCCAATGCGGCCTACAACACGCTTTATACCGTGTATCACCCGCAGGGCCCGGTTTCCTACGCCGGCGAGCTGATGTCGGACAACGTCACGATCTACAACATTTCGGGCAACCAAGCCGACAAATGGCAGTTCCGTGACTATACGCTCGCTCCTGCAAACACGATGGTGTACCAATTCTGGCAGGATTTCTACCGTTCGATCTACAATATCAATATCATTTTGGACAGGATCCAGGGCGCCGATCTCGATGCCAACTACAAGGCCCAGACACAAGGCGAAATGCTCTTCCTGCGCTCGCTGTATTACTATAATATGGTACAGCTCTGGGGCGATGTGCCGCTGGTAACACGTCCGGTAAGCGCGGCGGAAGCCTACGACATCCTGCGTACCCCGGCGACTGAGATTTACGCCCAGATTACCAAAGACCTGGCGGAAGCTAAATCCAAACTTCCGGCTGCATCGGCGATCACCGGCCGGGCTACGAAGGGCGCTGCGCAAACCTTGCTCGGGAAGGTGTACCTGGCCGTTGGCGACAAAACCAATGGCGTGAAGGAGCTCAAAGAGGTATACGACAGCAAGCAATACGATTTGCTGCCGGCTTATGCATCGCTTTGGGATGCCAAAAACAAAAATACGAAAGAGTCGATCTTTGAAATCCAGTTCCTGGGAGGCTCGGCGACATCGCCTTACAGCAACTACTACCTCGAATTTTTCCCGAATTCCAATGCTTTGGGCTTTTACGGCGCAGGTATGAATCAGGTTGTGGACGATATCTGGAATGAATACGAAAAAGGCGACGGCCGCCGCGAGGCTTCGATCGATACCGGCTTTACAGATGCAAAAGGCAATTTTACCAAAGCTAAATTCCCTAAAAAATGGCAGGATAAAACCGCGCCGCTGATCAACCAGAACATCGCCGCGAACAACAATTTCATGGTGCTGCGCTACGCCGATCTGCTGCTGTTACTTTCCGAGGCGACCGGCGACGCCACTTACCTGAATCAGGTGCGGAAACGGGCCGGATTGCCATTGTACGGAGAAACCGGTTACCCCGCGAAATACAACACGGTAGCATTGGCAGTAGAGCACGAACGCCGCGTGGAGCTCGCATTCGAATTTCATCGCTGGTTTGATTTAAAACGCACCAACCGCGTGATAGATGTCCTGGTGGCAAAAGGCAAGCCCGTAACGCAAAACAAACTGGTATTCCCGATTCCGAACTTTGTCAGGGATCAGAACGCCAAGATTACGCAGAATGCAGGGTATTGACGCATGGATTCTAAGCTCTTGAACCTTAAACTCCTGATGCTCCTTTGTGCCGGTTTTATCGCCGGCACAAAGCCTGTTTATAGTCAGTCGAAGACGCTGAAAATTTCTGAAAACGGGCGGTTTTTCACAGATCAGGACGGGGAACCGTTCTTCTGGCTTGCCGATACGGGCTGGCTGCTTTTCAATCGCCTCACCCGGGAGGAAGCTGATCGCTACCTTACCGATCGGCAGCAAAAAGGTTTTAATGTGGTGCAGGTAATGGTGGTGCAGGCATTGAGAACGGTGAATGTATATGGCGATTCCGCTTTGACAAACCACGATTTGGGCGAGCCGAAAGTGACTGACGGGAATGCTTTTGAGCGTTCGGAGGAGTATGATTACTGGGATCACGTTGATTATGTCGTCGGAAAAGCTGCTGAGAAGGGCATTAAGATCGGTATGGTGCCTATTTGGGGCAACGCGGTGAAGAACGGGAAGACGAGCGCGGCGCAGGCGAGGGCCTATGCACAGTTTCTGGCGCGGCGTTACAGGGATCGGTCCAATATTGTATGGATCAATGGCGGGGACATTCAGGGTGACGTTGTTCCTGATGTCTGGGAAGCGATTGGCAGTACCTTGCGGGCGGAAGATCCGAACCATCTCATTACCTTTCATCCGTTTGGCAGAATGCAGTCTTCGAAATGGTTTCATGATCGCGACTGGTTGGATTTCAATATGTTCCAGTCGGGCCACCGCACGTATACACAGGATAATGAGGCCAAAGATTTGCGGTATGGCGAGGACAACTGGCGTTATGTAGAGGCTGATTATGCCCGCACGCCCATCAAACCGGTGCTCGACGGCGAGCCATCGTACGAAAACATCTGGTACGGCCTGCACGACAAGACATTGCCCGTTTGGACGGCCGATGACGTGCGGCGATATGCTTACTGGTCGGTGTTCGCGGGCGCTTGCGGGTTCACGTACGGGAACAATGGCGTAATGCAAATGCGGTACGCACGAGACCCGAAACTGCCTTCCTGGGAAGAGGCGATTGACGATCCCGGGGCCGGTCAGATGATCCATTTGAAAAACCTGATGCACTCGAAACCCTATTTCGAGCGCGTGCCCGACCAGTCGCTCCTTGCCGAAAATGGCGAACGCTACGATCGCCTGCTGGCCACCCGTGGGAAAGATTATGCATTGATTTACACCTGGAATGGTCGTGATATGAAGATTAATATGGGGAAAATAGGTGGTGCCAAGTTGAATGCGAGCTGGTATGACCCGCGCACAGGGCAAACCCGGATTTTAGGAAAAGTAACAAACAGAGGAATCAAAACATTTGACCCGCCCGGAGGGGTTAGAAACGGGAACGATTGGGTTTTGGTGTTGGAAAAATAACGGTATGCATAAGGAATTAGCAGGAATGTTCGCCCTTTTGATGGCGATGGGAACGGCAAATGCGCAGGAAACCATTCGTTACACAGGCAAAACGCTTGTGAATGTCGACTACCACCATGGACAATTGAGCCCCGCCATCGGCGTGCATTCGTACCAGACTTTACGGGCCAACCGCACCGATGCGAGCAGGGATTCGGCCATTACCTGGACCTATAACCACGCCCCGATGCTGGCCTACTGGAATGGTACATTTTATTTGAATTATCTCAGTAATCCCGTCGGTGAGCACATCCCGCCGGGACAGACCCTTTTACAAACCTCGAAAAGCGGTAAAACCTGGACGAAGCCGGTTGCGATTTTCCCGCCTTACAAAATTCCCGACGGTACGAAAAAGGAGGGACACCCCGGTGTAGCGAAAGATTTGTACGCGGTAATGCATCAGCGGATGGGTTTTTATGTCTCCAAAAGCAACCGTTTGCTCACATTGGCCTACTTCGGAATGGTGCTCGATGCCAAAGACGATCCGAACGACGGTCACGGGGTCGGACGGGTGGTGCGGGAGATTAGGAAAGATGGTACTTACGGCCCGATCTATTTTATTCGGCACAATGCGTCTTGGAAAGCGCCTTCGGATTATCCAATGTACACCGAAAGCGAGGACAGAGGCTTTGTAGAAGCCTGCGACGAACTGCTGGCCAATAAGCTCGTAACCCAGCAATGGGTGGAAGAAGCTGACCGTAATGACCCGGTGATCAGTTTGAAAGGGGAATATAAGGCATTCAGTTCCTATCACTTACCCGACGGCCGTGTGGTCGGTCTTTGGAAAAATGCACTGACCAGTATCAGCAGGAACGAGGGCAAAACGTGGCTGTACAATCCCAGGCGCGCGCCGGGTTTTGTGAATAGTAATGCGAAAATCTGGGGGCAAAAAACGTCGGACGGCAAGTACGCGACGGTTTATAATCCCTCCGAGTTCCGCTGGCCGCTGGCGATTTCGGTGAGTGATGATGGTTTGGATTACAAAAACCTGCTGCTAGTAAATGGCGAAATCACCTCAATGCGCTACGGAGGCAACTATAAATCCTACGGCCCGCAATACGTCCGTGGTATTTCCGAAGGCGATGGCGCACCACCGGACGGCAATATCTGGGTGACTTACAGCATGAATAAGGAAGATATCTGGGTGTCGGGAATACCCGTTCCCGTACGCGAGAAGGCCGAAAAGCACGCCACCGACCGCTTTGCGCAAATGCCGGATGGTAAGGAACTTGATGAATGGAATATTTACAGTCCTTTGCAGGCGCCGGTAAGTGTTGGTGAAGGTCAAAATGGTAAATCATTGATTATCAAAGATACAGATCACTTCGACTATGCCCGCGTTGAGCGCGTGATTCCCGCGACGAAAAAGCTGGATGCCGAATTTTCGGTGACGCCCAGCCAGAACGACACCGGTTTATTAGACATAGAATTCCTCGATGCAAAGGGTACGCCGGGCATTCGTTTGTCTTTTGATTCAACCGGGATATTCAGGTTAAAAGCAGGCTACCGCAACAAAACGCTTTTGGAATACCAAAAAGGACAGCGCTACGACATTAAGGTGCAGGCCAACACCGAAACGCGGCTTTACAGTGTCGTTGTGAATGGTAAACAGGTGGGGACCGGTGTGCTTTTCGCCCCGCTGGAAGCTGTGAGCCGCATTGCATTCCGTACCGGCGAAACCCGCCGCTTTCCCGATGCCGATACGCCCACGGACCAGATGTACGACCTGCCAAATGCAGGTATTCAGGACCCGGAGGCGGTTTTTAAAATAGATTATTTGATTACCAAGCCATTCTAATGCAGGTTTTTGCCGGAAAGGCATGGCTGATTTTTGAAAATATGAAAACTACTAAAACCATTATTGCACTTTCGATAGGGCTGAGCTTCCATGCATTTGCTCAGGAAAAGGCGCTTGTGAATACCTCACAAAGTAAATTCGTGAAACTCCACGGCGCAGACATGACCGCCGTGCAATGGACGCAGGGCTTCTGGGCCGATCGTTTCAAAGTATGCCGCGAAACGATGGTGCCGCAGCTCTGGAAAATCTATACCGACCCGAACCTCAGCCATTCCTTCCGCAATTTCGAGATCGCAGCGGGCCTCGAACCCGGCAATTTTAAAGGTCCGTCTTTTCACGACGGCGATTTTTACAAAACATTTGAAGCAGTAGCCAGCCTGTACGCGGCCACGAAAGACCCGAAACTGGACGGGCTGATGGACAAAACCATCGGGGTGATCGCCAAAGCGCAACGAGCGGACGGGTACATTTATACCAAAGCCATTATAGAGCAAAAGCAGCAGGGCGAGGGCAAAATGTTCGCCGATCGCCTCAGTTTCGAAGCCTACAACTTTGGCCACCTCATGACCGCCGCGTGCGTGCATTACCGCGCCACGGGCAAAACCACGATGTTGGATGTGGCCAAAAAAGCGGCCGATTTTCTGATAACCTTCTATAATGCGGCCACCCCCGAGCAAAGCCGCAATGCCATTTGTCCGGCACATTACATGGGCCTCTCGGAGCTCTACCGCACCACGCACGACGAAAAGTATTTGACCCTGGTAAAGCACCTGATCGCCATTAAAGGCGCCACCGAAGGCACCGACGACAACCAGGACCGCATTCCGTTTTTGAAACAAACCAAAGTGATGGGTCACGCTGTGCGGGCCAATTACCTGTACGCAGGCGTAGCGGATGTGTACGCAGAAACCGGCGACGAGGCGCTGCTCGCGCAGCTGCACGCCATGTGGGACGACGTTACCCAACACAAGATGTACGTCACCGGCGGCTGTGGCGCACTGTACGACGGGGTTTCACCCGATGGTACCTCCTACAAGCCCGACGAAGTCCAGAAGATCCATCAGGCATATGGCCGCGACTACCAGTTGCCCAACTTCACCGCCCACAACGAAACCTGCGCGAACATCGGAAATGTCCTCTGGAACTGGCGCATGCTCCAAATCACCGGCGAAGCCAAATATGCTGATATCGTGGAGCTTGCACTATACAATAGCGTGCTCTCCGGCATTAATCTCAAAGGTGACAAGTTTTTATATACCAATCCCTTGGCCTATTCCGATGCATTGCCGTTCAAGCAACGCTGGGAGAAGGACCGGCAGGCCTACATTTCGAAATCCAATTGCTGTCCGCCGAACACAGTCCGCACAGTCGCGGAAGTGAGCCAGTATGCTTATAGTCTCGCAGACGCGGGTGTTTTCTTTAATTTGTATGGCGGGAATAAGTTTCAAACAGCGATTAAAGGGGGCAAGCTGCGCCTGACACAAACCACTGATTATCCGTGGAATGGCAAAATCTCTATAACGCTTGAAGAAGCGCCAAAAGAAGCGGTGTCATTATTTTTCCGCATTCCGGGCTGGTGCAGCAATGCGGGTTTGGTGGTTAATGGTAAAAAGGAAACTGTTAAACTGGCTTCGGGAAGTTATGCTGAGCTTCGGAGAGCTTGGAAATCAGGCGATAAGATTGAATTAACACTCGATATGCCCGTCAAACTGATCGAATCCAATCCGTTGGTAGAGGAAACCCGTAACCAGGTCGCCGTAAAGCGTGGCCCGGTCGTTTATTGTGTGGAATCCATTGATCTGCCCCAAGGTAAAACGATCTTTGATGTAGCGATCGGCGCTAAAAATAACTTCAAACCGTCGCTTTTAACCATCGAAAATAGCCCGATTATGAGCTTGCAGGGCGATGCGGTGCTGGTTGATAATTCGGATTGGAGCAAAAAGTTGTACCGCGAAGTATCAGCCGAGGCGCCCAAAACCATTCCCGTGCGACTGGTGCCTTATTATGCCTGGGGGAACCGGGGGCATGGGGATATGTCGGTTTGGCTGCCGCTGGTAAGGTAGTAGCTTATGCATTATCCAGCAAAACACCGGGGTCAATACCTAGCTTGTGGTAAACTGCTTTTAAGAACGTGACATCTGGTTCTCGTCGGCCATTCAGGATTTGGGAGAGTCTTTCCTTCCCCAATCCCAGCAAATCGGCAAGACCTGCCTGGGTAAGATTAAGCTCGAAGCGTTTACTTTCGACCAATTCCGGGATGGATTTTGGCATTGGGAAAGGATAATGTATTTTTTCGTATGCCTGGATCGCCAGCGCAAGCACCTCCACACGGTCCGCTTCTTCGTCCGAAATATGTTCGTCGCCCTTTTTCATCAAGCTGTTTAGCTCTTCCAATGCGTCTTCGTATTGCTTTTCTGATTGCAAAGTTTCCATATCACTGTCTTACAATGTAGACAAATTTACTTCATCATATTGTTTGTGCGTACCAATGAACCGAATGAATAGCGTTCGTTTCTTGAACAGGATTCGTGCTATTAGCCTACACTTGTTGCCGCCTATATTAAACACAAACAGGGCATTACCAACAGAATCGACAGAGTTGAAAGTTTGTTTGACATCGGCAAAATTCGCCCAGCTCGCATTCAGGGCTCCTTTATACCAATTGTCTAGCGGGCCTTCCAGGTCTCTATTATTTAAACAGAATATTCTGATCGCTTTGTGAGAAACAACAACCACAAGTTTGCTTTATGAAGTTACAGCTTCAATTTTAAAAACAATTGTTGTTGAGAGTGATTTTTGTTCCCAAATGCACTTGCTTGCTTATCAAACGGATTTCCTCACAACTCCCTAACCCAAATATTCCGAAAACTTACCCGGCTCCCGTGTTCCTGCAATTGCAAAGGCAGCTTTGAGTCGTGGAATTTGTATTTAGGATAACCCTGATACACCATCGGTCCTTTCAATTCTACATGGTTTAAAATCAACACATTATTGTGAAAAACCGTCATGTAGGCAGGTTTCTCAACCGTCTTGTCCGCGCGGAAGACGGGGGCTTCGAAGATCACGTCGTAGGTCTGCCAGGTTTGAGGTTTTCTGGCGGCGTTCACCAGCGGGGCATGCTGTTTGTAGACGCTGCCGGCCTGGCCGTTGTAGTAAATTTTGGTGTTGTAGTTCCAGGATTCGTAAATCTGCAATTCATAGAGGCCCATGATGAGCACGCCGCTGTTGCCACGGTTGAAATCCTTGTCTTCGGACGGGTCGGGCGTGCGCCATTCGAGGTGAAGCTGCATGTTGCCGAACCTCTGCTTCGTCCGAATGTCGGTAGCTTTTGGGACGATGGTAATCGCCTCGCCGTCTGTTTTCCATTTGACGGGCGAGCCATCGGGATGCTCCCATTTGGTGAGGTCTGTTTGGCCGCTGTATAGCACGATGGCATCGGAGGGCGGCTGCGCGTAGGTTTCGCCCGGCGTCACGAGCGCTGGTTTGAACGACCAGTCTTCGGTCGCGGAAGGCGGGGGTAATTTGTCTTCCTTTCCGGATTGGCCGGTGGCCAGAGCGTTGATCCCCAGTACAAGTGCCCCGGTGAACAGGTACTTTATAGCGTATTTGTGTGGCATGACTGGAATAGCAAAATGAAGCATAAATCAGACTGTTGTTGATATACAAAGAAATAGTAGCACGATAACTCACTATTATTTTCAATTTTCTCTTTTTATTTTCTTTTATTTACGTAAATTTGCTTTTAATAAGTTTAGGTGTTCTATTTGAGCTGTGAATAGGTTTATTTTTTGTCGGTATGTGACGAATTGTTTCTTTTCCATCTATTTTTAGGTAAAAAACAAAAGTTGATACAATGCTGGCAAATCAGAGAAGAGAGAAAATACTTGAACTGTTAAAAGAAGATGGCTCGGCGAAGGTGATCGATCTCGCCAGGCTCTTTAAAGTAACCGAGGTAACGATCCGTCAGGATTTGGACAAACTCGAAAAAGACGGCCTCGTGATCAAGGAACACGGCGGGGCGTTTTTGAAGAATGTCGAAGATCAGGTCCGCAATTTTTCGCTGGCCAACCAGGAGAATCTCGATAAAAAGGAGCTGATCGCCGCCAAATGCCTGGAATTTATTTCCAATGGCGATACGATCATCCTCGATTCGGGCTCTACCACGACGGAGATTGCGAAGAAGCTGCGGGGCAGTAATAAGCACCTGACGGTGATTACCAATGCGCTGAATATCGCATTAATCCTCGGAGCCGAAACGGGCATCGAGGTGATCATGACCGGAGGCGAGTTTAAGCCGCCTACCTTGTCGCTGACGGGTCAGAAAGCCGCTGATTTTTTCAAAGGCCTGAATGTGCAGAAGTTGTTCCTCGCCACGGCAGGCTTGTCGCTGAAAGCAGGGCTTACGTACCCGAGTATCGCCGACCTGGTTGTAAAAAAAGCGATGATCGACGCAGCGGATACGACTTACCTGGTTGCGGATTCTACGAAAGTAGGAAAAAGCGCATTCGCGAGCCTCGGGGCGCTGTCGTTGATCGATTACATCATCACCGACGCGGGGATCGAGGAGAAGCATCAGCAGTTGTTTCATGATAATGAGATTGAATTGATCATCGCGGAGTAGGTTTCCGGGGGAAGGAAGAAGGCAAGGACGGAGCGGATTTTAATACATACCATGAATATGAAAAGTATCGGAGTCATTATTGGTAACAGGGATTTTTTTCCGGACCGGCTGGTGGCCGAGGCGCGGGTGGAGATTGTTGATTTACTTAAAAAATTAAATATCAATGGCATTATGCTCGACACCGAGGCTACGAAGCTGGGTGGTGTCGAGACGTTTCAGGACGCGCAGAAATGTGCGGCATTATTCCGGGCACACCGGGATGAGATCATTGGCGTGCTGGTAGTGTTGCCCAATTTTGGGGATGAGCGGGGTATCGCCGAAACGTTGAAACTCGCCGATCTGAATGTGCCCGTGCTGGTTCAGGGCTATCCCGACGACCTCGACAAGCTGGATGTAGCCCGTCGCCGCGATTCGTGGTGTGGGAAGATTTCCGCCTGTAATAATTTGTATCAATTTGGTATTAAATACACGCTCACCACAAAACACGTCGTGCATCCGACCGATCCTTCATTTATTAAAGATCTGAATGATTTCGTGGCGGTTTGCCGGGTGACCAAGGGGCTGCGTAATGTGCGCATAGGGGCTATCGGTGCTCGCCCCGGCGGGTTCAACACGGTGCGTTACAGCGAGAAAATTTTGCAGCGCAACGGCATTTCGGTTGTTACGGTCGATTTGTCGGAGATTTTGGGTAATGCCAACAAGCTTCACGCGCAGGATTTGAAAGTGAAGGAGCGTTTAGACAAAATCACTTCCTATGCCTCGCGGGGGCGCACGCCTGATGAAGCATTGATCCAAATGGCGAAGCTGGACGTGGTTTTGGGAGATTTTATTGAGGCGAATGCACTGGATGCAACGGCCATTCAATGCTGGACTTCGGTGCAGCAGAATTATGGCTGTAATGTATGCACGAGCATGAGCATGATGAGCGAAAATATGATGCCGAGCGGCTGTGAGGTGGATGTGACGGGTACATTAAGTATGTATGCATTGCAACTGGCCTCGGGCTCGCCGAGCGCGCTGGTGGATTGGAATAACAACTACGCCAACGACGATAACAAATGCGTGCTTTTCCACTGCGGTAACTGGGCAAAATCGTTCTTGCCGGATATCGAAATCGCGACGGCGCCGATTCTGGGCACATCGGTGGGAGAAGAGAATACCTGGGGTGCATTGGCTGGCCGCACGCCCGCAATGCCGCTCACGTACGGGCGCATCAGCACGGACGACCCGCGCGGCGTAATGAAGGCGTACATAGGCGAGGGTAGGCTGACAGACGATTCGCTGAAAACATTCGGTAACCGTGCCGTGGCCGAGATTCCGAACCTGCAAAACCTCATGCAATACATCTGCCGCAATGGTTTCGAACACCATGTGGTGATGAATGCATCCAAAACGGCGGGCATATTGAAAGAAGCTTTGGGCAACTATATGGGCTGGGAAGTGCAGGTGTTCGACGAACCCACGCAGCAACCGAACCCCACCCGCATGCCCGACCGCGAACTCGTTTCGCAAAACTGAAACCCTGAACTATCGGAATTACAAATACCGGCAATGCCGGACTAATGCTAAAAGTCATGTCGGAAAAGGAACTGACGCAGAAATCGGTGGAATACCGTAAGAAAATACTCAAATATATCTACCAGGCCAAAGCAGGGCATACCGGCGGCAGCCTGTCGTGTATCGATATTTTGAATGTGCTCTACAATTACACGATGCATGTCGACGCCGACCATTTCGACTCGCCCGACCGCGACCGGTATATTCAAAGCAAGGGACACACGGTGGAAGCGTTGTATGTGGTGCTCGCCTCCCGGGGCTTTTTCCCGGAATCGGATCTGGATACTTTGTGCAAATACCAATCGCATTACATAGGCCACCCTACCCGCAAAGTGCATGGCGTGGAGCAAAATACCGGTGCATTGGGCCACGGACTTTCGCTCAGCGTGGGGACTGCTATCGCGGGCAAGCTCGACAAGCGCGATTACCGCGTGTTCACCATCCTGGGCGACGGGGAACTGCCCGAAGGGTCCAACTGGGAGGCTGCATTGTCGGCAGCGCATTACAAGCTCGACAACCTTTGCGCTATTCTGGATAAAAACACCTTGCAAATCAGCGGCCCAACCAGCGCCGTGTGTAATACCGATCCTGTCGACGAGAAATTTGAAGCATTCGGATGGGCCGTGCGGAATGTGGATGGGCACGATATGGGAGCGCTTATGGCGGCATTTGATGCATTACCCTTTGAAAAAGGCAAGCCAAGCCTGATTATCGCGCACACCGTGAAGGGCAAGGGTGTGAGTTATATGGAAAACCAATTGAAATGGCACCACGGCGTACCCGATCCAAAGCAGTATGCCGATGCGATACAGGAACTGGACCTTCTGGAAGAAACACTTTCCTGAGCCACTCCCGATAACCAATTTAAATGCAAAAAATATTGGATGCGACTATCGAGAACATTGCTGTGAGCCAGCGTGCTAACCTGGAAGTTTTTTCAGGCACATTGCAGCACCTCGCCCAAACCGACAGGGACATTATCGTGGTAACGAGCGACTCGCGCGGCTCCGGAAAACTGGTGCCGTTCGGGCAAAAATTTCCCGAGCAGATCATCGAGGTAGGCATTGCCGAGCAAAACCTCGTGGGCGTTTCGGCAGGTTTGGCTTCGGCAGGTAAAAAGGTTTTTGCCGTTTCTCCCGCCTGTTTCCTGACGGCCCGCGCGTTGGAACAGATCAAAAACGATGTGGCCTACTCCAACAACCCGGTGAAGCTGATCGGTATCAGTGCCGGCGTGAGCTATGGCGCATTGGGCTCCACGCACCACAGCTTGCACGATTTTGCCGTTTTGCGCACCATTAACAACATTATAGTAGTAGCTCCGGCAGATAATTTCGAAACGGAGCAAGCCATTTTGCTGGCTGCGGAAAGCAATATTCCGGTGTACATCCGCTTTGGCAAGAAACAGATGCCTTTGCTTTCCGAGGATGAAAAGACTTTCGGGTTCGGGAAAGGGCGCATCGTGCGAGAGGGAAGCGACATTACCATTATCGGAACAGGCGAAACGGTGGCACCTGCATTACTGGCTGCCGAAAAGCTCGAACGCGAGTACAATGTCTCCGCCACGGTGGTGAGCATGCACACGATCAAGCCGCTGGATTACGATCTTTTGCAAAATATCGCTGCTGCCGGCCAGCCTGTTCTTACGGTAGAAGAGCATAGCATTTACGGGGGGCTTGGTGAGGCTTGCGCTTCGTTTTTGATTCAGCATAACTTTCATAACCGGTTCAAGATCATGGGTATTCCCGATGAATACACCGTTACCGGCTCTCAAACAGAAATTTTCAACCATTACGGCATTTCGGAAGGAGGCATCGCCGCCGCGGCACTTGGCCTTGTCAGGTAAGCAACAGTCCGTGTAAGTGTAAACGGTCGGTTAATTAGTCGTTGTAGCATCAGGTATTTTTCAAATAGGGTTATTTGGTCAAAATTTATGAAACTGATAAGACAAATGTGCTGTGCTGCCGTGCTGCTTCTTGCAGCCGGCCGCGTCGCGTGTGCACAGGAAGCGCCCGGCGTGGACACGCCCAAACACCGCGTGCTGGTACTGACAGACATTGAGAACGAGCCGGACGACACCCAGTCGATGATCCGGTTTTTGACCTATTCCAATCAATGGGACATCGAGGGCCTCGTAGCCACGACCTCCATTCACCAGCAAAAACGGGTGGCACCGGAAAAAATCAAACAGCTCATAGAAGCCTACCGCAAAGTGCGTCCGAACCTGCTTTTGCACGAAAAAGGTTATCCTGAGGCAGACTATCTGATAAGTATTACTAAGAGCGCCTATCCCGATTTTGGCCTGAATGCAATAGGCAAGGGCAAAGATTCGGAAGGTTCTGAATGGATTATCAAAGTAGTAGATAAAAAAGACGATCGGCCGGTATGGATTCCCGTCTGGGGCGGTGCCAACTGCTTGGCACAGGCACTTTGGAAGGTTAAAATGACCCGTTCGCCAGAAGACGTTAAGAAGTTTGTGTCTAAAATAAGAATGTATACTATTTCGGATCAGGACGATACAGGTCCGTGGATCCGTAAGAATTTTCCGGAATTGTTTTACGTGGGCAGCCCCGGCTATCACGCGGCGGGCGCTTACCACTATGCCACCTGGTCGGGCATCAGCGGTGACAAGTTTCACGGCCGTTTTGCAGGCGCTAACTTTGAAATAGTAGACAACCCCTGGCTCGACGAGCACGTACGCAGCCACGGCCCGATGGGCAAGGAATATCCATTTACCAAATTCCTGATGGAGGGCGATACACCTTCTTTTTTAGGATTGATTGATAATGGCTTAAACGATCCCGAGCACCCCGAGTACGGCGGCTGGGGCGGGCGGTACGAACTTTATACGCCGCGTACACTCAAATATTTTTATGAACCCGAAACCCGTCCGATCTATACCGACGCGATGGACGAGGTGAAAGGCGTGGACGGTGCCTACCATACCAGCAACAAAGCGACGCTCTGGCGTTGGCGCGAAGCATTTCAGTACGATTTCGCAGCGCGGATGGATTGGACGATCAAGCCTTACAAAGAGGCTAATCATCCGCCAAAAGCCGTCGTGAAAGGCGGTACGCGCATTCATGCCAAAGTGGGTGAAACCGTGCAGCTGAGTGCGGAAGGTTCGCAGGACCCGGATGGCAACGCATTAGCCTACGAGTGGATCTATTACCCGGAGCCGGGTAGTTACAATATCAAAGAATCGCTCGGCATTAAGGATATAAAAGCCACACAGACGTCTTTTGTGGCTCCAAAGGTGGAAAAACCGGAGACGATTCACGTGGTACTGGCCGTTACCGACAATGGCTCGCCCGCGCTGACGCGTTACCAGCGCGTGATTGTGACCGTGTACCCCTAGCCGGGCCCCCTGGCCGGGGGCCAGTAAGTGCAGCCGTCTAAACCCATTGAAGCATGAAAATCAGCATACATTACCGGATAGCACTTTTTAGTATCCTGTTCGGGCTTGGATTTACAGGTTGTAAAACAAAAAAATCCGAAAACGAGCCGAAGAAGATCGCGATCGTCGTGTCGACCCTAAACAACCCTTGGTTCGTTTTCCTCGCTCAAAAAGCCGAGGCGAAAGCGAAGCAGCTGGGCTATGAATCCAAAATATTTGATTCCCAAAACAATACCGCCCAGGAAACCGACCATTTCGACAATGCGATTGCGTCGGGCTACGACGCCATTCTATTCAATCCTACCGATGCCGACGGATCCATTGTGAATGTGAAGAATGCAGTAGCAGCGGGCGTACCGGTGTTTTGCATGGACCGGGAGGTGAATGCCAATGGCGCTGCTACTTCGCAGATCCTGTCCGACAGCTATTCCGGCTGCGTGGCTATCGGGAAGTATTTCGTCGAGACATTAAACAAGAAAGGTAAATACGTCGAAATCCTCGGGATGGTAGGCGATAACAACACCTGGAACCGTTCGAAGGGCTTTCACAGCGTGGTGGATTTCTATCCGGGTTTAAAAATGGTCGCACAGCAAAGTGCCGATTTCGACCGTAACAAGGCCATGGAAGTGATGGAATCGATCCTGCAAGCGCATCCGGATATCGATGGGGTATTCTGCGGCAACGACGCCATGGCCATGGGCGCTTACCAGGCATTGGTTGCTTCCGGAAAGGCCGATCGCGTGAAGGTATTTGGCTTCGATGGTGCCGAGGATGTGGTGAAATCTATTCAGGACGGGAAGATATTGGCAACAGGCATGCAGTTTCCGGAGGTAATGGCGCAGACGGCAGCCACTTTTGCCGACGAGTACTTCAAAGGAAAACGTGATTTTCCGGGCAAAATGCCGGTGGCTGTGGAGTTGGTGAAAAAGGATAATGTCGAAAATTATGCCGCTTACGGCGAAAAAGAATAGCTATGCCTAAACCGATCCGATACCTGATTTACGTGGCGGTGATTGCATTACTGGCTTATAATTCGGTGTATTTTAAAAAGCTGGATGAAGTGAAGGCCGGCACCACGTCATTCGACGCCGCCCGTTATGCCAGGGATTTCTGGCAAAAAAAGCTAACGCCGGGCCTTTCCAAAGCCGTGGACCTGAACGCATTGACCACACTTTTGAAAACCGACAAGGAAAAAGCATTCAGTGCGCATTCACACGCGTTGGGCATTGGTAACATCCGTTATTTCCTCGTAAAAGGAGCAGGTGTTGTAAGCGATGTGGAGGAGAATGAGGTGACGTTGAAAGTGGGCGGGAATGAAGCGCGCATTGCTACCGAATACATTTTCGGCAATGCGGTCCGCGATGCTTCGGGCGCTATCGATATTAATGCATTTACAAATTCCATGGATTTTAATAACGTATCGGCCGAGATCAACAAGCTGATCCGCGAAAAGGTGGTGCGGGCATTCAAATCCAAAGTAAAAAAAGGTGATCGCGTGGTATTTCACGGCGCGATCGAACTGAACCGCGAGCATTTGCAGGTGAATGACATTGAAGTTATTCCCGTAAGTCTCCAAATCGAAAAGCCATGACGGAAACAGCGACATTGTTGGAAGTGAAGAAGGTTACGAAGCGGTTTCCGGGTGTGGTTGCGCTGGACGAAGTCTCACTGTCGATCGAAGCGGGCAAGGTTACGGCTCTGATCGGCGAAAACGGGGCGGGAAAATCGACATTGATGAAGATCTTGTCGGGCGTTTACCCGGATTTTGAAGGGGAATTTTATTACAAAGGAGAACCGGCGCGGTTCTCGGACCCGAAAGACGCGCAGCAGCACGGTGTGGCGATCATCCACCAGGAACTGAACCTGATTCCCTATTTGACCATTGCTGAAAATATTTTCCTGGGCCGCGAATTCGTGACCCAGTATGGCACAATGGACAAAAGCCGCATGCGTAAGCGCACGCAGGAATTGCTCGACCGGTTGAAGCTGAAAGTCAATCCCGATTCGCAGGTTTTTAAGCTCAAGGTAGGGCAGCAGCAGATCGTCGAAATCGCCAAAGCGCTGCTTACCGACGCGGAACTGATCATCATGGATGAGCCGACCTCCGCTATTACGGGCGCGGAAGTGGAAGTCCTTTTCGATATTGTCGCCGATCTTAAGTCCCAAAACAAAGCCGTTGTGTATGTTTCGCACAAGCTCGACGAGCTCTTCCGCATTGCCGATAATTACGTGGTACTGCGGGACGGTAAAAGTATCGAATCCGGCGAAATGGCGGGCATGACCCAGGATCAGCTGATCAGTAAAATGGTGGGGCGGAAAATTGAGGTTATGCGTAAAACCACTGACCGCGGCGTGTGCGAACCGTTGCTGGAAGTGAAGAACCTGAGCCTAACAAGCCAGTTGAAAGCGGGGAATGTGCTGAGCAATGTTTCTTTTAACATAGGTAAAGGGGAAATTGTAGGTCTTTTCGGACTAATGGGTGCAGGACGTACCGAGTTGCTTGAAACCATTTTCGGGCTCCATCCGGCACGTTCTAGCGGGCAGGTGCTGCTCGGCGGACAATCCATTTGTTGCGATTCTCCCGCGCGTGCCATCGCAGCCGGGCTCGCGCTCGTACCCGAGGACCGGAAGAAAGACGGTCTCGTGCTCGGCCTGGGAGTAAAAAACAATATCAGCCTCACCACATTGCAGGAAATGGAGCGGCTGGGCACGCTCAGCGACTCGAAAGAATGTGAGTTGGCTGATCACTATATCAGTGAGTTACGCATTAAAACGCCAGACAAAGAACAGAAGGCTAAAAACCTCAGCGGAGGCAACCAGCAGAAGATCGTGCTCGCCAAATGGCTGGCGACGCGCCCGAAAGTGCTCTTGCTCGACGAACCGACGCGCGGCATCGACATCAATGCCAAAACGGAGATTTACAAACTCATTATCAGGCTTGCCGACGAAGGTTTGGGTATCTTAATGGTGTCTTCCGAACTCCCCGAAATTCTGGCCATTTCCGACCGCATCCTGGTAATGGCGGAGGGGCGTCTGACGGGCGAGTTTCTGGCAAGCGAAGCGTCGGAGGATGGGATTTTGAAAAAGGCTATAAGTTCTATGCAGTAGGCTGTAAGCACTTTTACGACGCAGTAAACATGAACATTCAACATAAGTATACAGCCTAATGCCTATTGCATACAGCCCCAAAAACCTTGCCAAGTTCCAGTCGCTCATCGCGCTGTTCCTGCTGTGCCTCGCATTAAGCATTTTGTCGGACAAGTTTCTGACGTTTTCGAACCTTTGGAACGTTATGCGGCAGATTTCGGTCAATATCTGCATTTCGGTGGGGATGACTCTGATTGTGCTAACTGCGGGGATTGATTTATCCGTCGGCTCGGTACTTGCATTATGCGGGGCTATTACGGCGGGTTTGCTTAAAAACGGTATTGAATTGCCGGGCCAAAATCTGTTTATCGGCTTTACAGTGTTGGGCGCAATTCTTGCGGGCGCGCTTTCCGGCTCGGCGATGGGCGCATTCAATGGCTGGGCCATCACCAAGTTCAACGTGCCGCCTTTTGTGGCTACGTTGGCCATGCTTACTGTCGCGAGGGGCCTTACCATGCTCTGGACGGGCGGTTTCCCGATCAGCGGGCTGGGAGATACGTTTCTGTTTATCGGTACGGGCTGGTTTCTGGGTATTCCGGTGCCGGTCTGGATTTCTATCGTGGTGGTGGCGCTCGCCGTTTTCCTTACCGATAAAACCCGCATTGGCCGTTACATTTACGCCATTGGAGGCAATGAAAGTGCCTCGCGGTTATCGGGCATCAATGTCAATAAGGTCAAAATAATCGTGTATACTATTGCCGGAGCGCTCGCGGCGGTGGGGGGGATCATGGTCACATCGCGCCTCGATTCCGCCCAACCCAACGCGGGTATCAGCTATGAACTGGATTCGATCGCGGCCGTCGTTATCGGTGGCACCTCGCTTTCGGGCGGACGCGGGAGCATTCTCGGCACCGTGCAGGGAGCGATTATCATTGGGGTTTTGAACAACGGTTTGGTCCTTTTGAATGTATCGCCGTTCTGGCAGCAGGTGGTGAAGGGGCTGGTGATTTTGCTGGCGGTGATTATTGATAAGTCGAATTCGAAGAATGAATAGACTTGATTGATCGAGTCTATGCACTCCCGGCTGAATTTTACCATCATCAACGGATTTTCAGCACGGGAGCGAATAGCACAGATTTTATTTGTTAACTACAATCTTGGATGTGACCTGGCTGTTGTCGTCTTGTAAAATTTTCATCAGGTAGAGCCCTCCGGCAGTGGAGCCGACATGGACCGTATTATCAGCCGATAGCTCGAAACTTTTTACCAGTTTTCCCGACATATCCCAAAGTTGCGCTGCCTTGATTTTGCGGCCGACAGTCGGTGAAAGATGGATCACCCCCGACGTAGGATTGGGCCAGGCCTGCGAAAATTCGGGGAAGTTGACAACCTCAATTTTACTGTAAGCGAATGAGTCGTCGTTGTCCACCATTTTGAGCCGGTAGTAGTTTGATCCGGCGAACGGAGTGGGATCGACTAATGTATAGTTGTTCAGCTCTTTGCTTTCGCCTTCCGAGGTCACAATTCCGATGGCAGACCACTGTTTTGCATCCGGACTTCTTTGTATTTCGAAGTGTCGGCTATTGGATTCCTCGGTGGTAGCCCAATTCAAGACGGTCTGATTCAATTCTTTCGAAGCGGAGAAAGATTTCAAAACCACAGGGAGCGGTAAGACAAACAATTGAATGTATAATAAGCTTCGCGTTGCATCATTAGACACGTTTACGCTGGGTTCGGGACTAAAAAACCTGTTGACCTGATCAGCCGCTTCTACACCATTTACCTTAACTGACCACTCATGATATGCCTCGATTTCTCCTCCGATCAGGGCGATATTCGAATTCCCGCCGATCCCCCATTGCGCGTCGTAAAGTTCAAATTCGACCAGATCCAGCGTGGCCCCCGGAGCGAGGGAGATGGGCAAACTTCCGGTCCATGTTTGCATGTTTTTTACACCAAAATTGTAATACGAATTATCCTTGATGACGTCTTTCGGGTCGGGATAGGTAGGTAAGAATTTCCTTCTGATCGGGGTCTTACCACTGCCGAAACTGAGGGTGTACTTTATCCCTGTGAGGTTTCCCGTAATGGTGGTCGATCCATTGTTTTTGATCACAAAAATGACCTGGCTGGACGTGCCGCCGTGACGAAGACCTCCCTGGATGTTTTGTGCATGGCTGGCGATTGCAGAAATGATGAGAATGCCGAATAGAAATAGATTTGTCTTCATGGTTGGCTATTGTTGGATTTAGATTTTTTACAGGGCTTGCAGATCTGGAAATGATATGGAATGTCTTGTAACTGAATTGTATAGTGTTGTAACTTATTGCAACTTAACTTATTTTTATCAAGTATCAAAAGGGCAGATTTATCCTTGTTGCGCACAAGATGACCATTGAATCCTTTGGTATGTCACTGCTTGCTTAGCAGACGCATTTCGGCTCCGATTCGCTGCATATCGCAGTCGGAAATAGTCCTTCAAAACCTAAACAGATTTTCGAATAGCACCGGAGTTCATGCCATTACCGCGATTATCCGTAAATTATCGCATTCACTCAATTTTAATGCGATGCGAGATCACGAACCGCTGATCGGCGAGCTCCTGGAACGTTTCAGACAGGAAATCGGTACCGACCTTGAAAAGTATTCCAATCACGTTCACCGGGTTTTCGAAACTTGTGTGATGCGCGATACCGACCCTGCAAACCGCTACAAATATGCCATTGCAGCCGTATTTCACGACATCGGGATCTGGACGGCCCACACGATCGACTACCTTCCGCCATCCATCGAGCAAGCTGAGCATTACCTGAATACCACACAAGGCGGCGCGGGTGTTGCCGAAATCACAGCTATGATTTATTGGCACCACAAGATCAGGGCCTATCGCGGTACATTTTCAGTAACGGTCGAAACCTTTCGGAAAGCAGACTGGACCGACGTGTCACTAGGCCTGCTCACATTCGGTGCCAACCCACAAATGCTTCGTCGCCTGCGCCGGAAGTTCCCGAATGCCGGATTTCATTGGTTTTTGATAAAAAAGATCAGCGCTAATTTTTTGCGCCATCCTCTCAATCCGCTGCCGATGTTTAAATCGTAAGAATGGCGTCAGCGTATAGGGTTGGCGTTAGTTGAGTAAGTATAATTGTTCCATGATTTAATGAAATGTATGGTAGTAAGAAAGCAGTCCGGGGTGCTTTCTGTTCTCGAACCTGTCTAAAATTCATCCGTCTTCATGAAGGCCTTAACCCGTCCGGGACTCCGTCCGGACTTGTATTTCGAAGAAGAGCAGAAACTGTGGCGGGAAATGCTGGCGGGGGATGTCACCGCTTATGAACACCTTATTGATCGTACCTATGACCTGCTTTTTCACTATGGGACGAAGTTTAACAGCGACCGCGAGCTGATCAAGGACTGCATTCAGGATGTTTTTCTGAGTGTCTGGGAAAAGCGCAACGCGTTAAATCCGGAAATTCCGCCTAAACCTTACCTGCTGGCGTCGCTACGCCGCCGCCTGCACCGCCTCGCGTCGCGCCTGCGGATGGATTGCATGGATTACTACAATGAATCAGATATTGTTTTCGATATCGAATTCAGTGTCGAGTACCAATTGATAGAATCCGAAAATGACCGGCTGGTAGCCTCCCGTATGACCGAAATGCTCAATGAACTCCCCAAACGGCAAAAAGAGGCTGTCTTCCTTCGTTTTTATAATGATATGGAACGTGAGGAGATTGCAATGGTAATGGACATTCAGCCTCAGTCCGTTTCCAATCTCCTGCAAGAGGCATTCAAGTTTATCAAATCGCACTGGAAAGCCATCGTCTCGCTGGCCCTGACCCTGCCGTTTTGAATTTGAAATGCCGCATTTAAAAAATTTCAAAAAAAATCAGAAAAATACAGTATCGTCGTCCGGTGATGGTCTAATGGTGTTTGAAAAGCTAAATTTTGAACATGGACCATTACCGCGATTTCAGTTTGGGGGAGTTTGTCTGGGATAAACCGTTCCGCAGCTGGGTGCTGAGCCCTACCCGCGAGGACGATGAGGCCTGGCAAAGCTGGCTCACCGCCAACCCCGACAAACGCGAAACGGTGGAGCGCGCACGCCAGCTGGTTCTTTCCATTCGTCCGGCGAATGCGTCACTAAGCAGTCCTGAAAAAAGGAAAGCTTTGGAGCGGATCGTGGAGCGGCTGGAAGTGAGAAGCCCGGAAGTCGTCGAAAGCCTGCATTTGCGCTGGTACGCAGGTCGGCCGGCGCGAATCGCCGCGATGCTGGTGTTGCTGGCAGGGTTAGCATGGATATTCTGGTTGCGTCATCAGCCGAAAGCGATCGGTTACGACCAACTTGTTGCTGCTGCGAACGTCGAGATGCGCGAAACCGTAAACAAGACCACCCATCCGCTGACCGTCGCCCTTGAAGACGGCAGCCGCATTACCCTCGATCCCGGGAGCAAAATGAGTTATCCCGCACGTTTCAGCAGCTCCCGGCACGGCGGTGCCCGGCACGGCGGTGCGCGGCACACCGGTGCCCGGCGAGAGGTGTTTCTTTCCGGAAAAGCGTTTTTCGATATTGCCAAAGATCCTTCCAGACCTTTTTTTGTGTATGCCAATGAGTTGGTAACCAAAGTATTGGGTACAAGTTTTACCATAAGATCCTATACCAACGAGCGGGAGGTTTCAGTGGCTGTAAAAACGGGCAAAGTGGCAGTTTTCTCGAGGGAAGATCCCGACGCGACAGAGAAGCAAAGCTCCCGCGAGCTTACGGGCGTGGTAATCGAACCGAACCAACAGGTGGTTTTTGTACGAAAAACCGTCAAAATCACGAAAAGCCTCGTCCCCGAGCCGGAAGTTGTTGCCAACGCCGGTGCCGCTCCCCATTTTGAGTTTGACGAAGCGCCTGTGTCGGCCGTATTCAGTGCATTGCAGAGCGCTTACGGCATCGAAATTATTTATGACAAGAACATTATGGACGAGTGCCCGGTTACGGCCACGCTTACCGAAATGTCGCTGTACGAGAAGCTGGACCTGATTTGCAAGGCCGTAGACGCCAGCTATAAGAGCATCGACGGGCGGATCGTGGTGGAGGGAAAAGGTTGCAGAAATAACTAAAGAAAAAGCCGGCCCATGCGCCAACATGGCCGGCTCGGATATCCTCAGTGGTTAGCAGACCGTCACATCCTATGTAAATGGGATGAGGAGGAAGATTTTGCCAAGTTTCAATTAACAAAACCGTTCAAATTTATGAAAATACCGGTACAGTTCCATCGTAAATGGTTAGTTCTTATGCGGATAAGCGTCGCGCAATTGATAATGTCGGTTTGGCTGGTCGGGAATGCGCTCGCGGCGGACGTGCATGCGCAGGAACTGCTCAACAAGCGCATCAGCCTGCAAGCACAGGACCTGGAAGTGAAGAAAGTCCTGCACGAGATTGAAAAGCAGGCCGGTGTCCGGTTTATATTCAGTTCTAAAATGATACAATCGGGGCGGAAGGTGACGATCCAGCAATCGAACCAGGAGCTTTCGAAGGTATTGGAAGAGTTTCTGGTGCCGCTGGGGCTTACTTACGAAGTTTCGGGGAAGAACATCGTCATCCGTCCGGCGGAAACACCCAAATGGAGCTCCGGCGAGCCTGAGACTTCCGTAAAAAGCGGCTGGCAGGTCGGCGCTGAAATTACCATTAAAGGCCGGGTGACAGACTCGGAAACCAGGGAACCGTTACCGGGTGTGAATATCCTCGTAAAGGGTACACAAACGGGCACGTCCACGGACGCCGGAGGGAACTACATACTGACGGTTGAAAATGCTAATACAGTGCTCATTTACAGCTTTGTAGGGTACGAGCCGCAGGAGGTTCAGGCAGGCGGCCGGACGGAGATCCATATCAGTCTGAAAACCGATCAGAAATCGCTTGAAGAGGTGCTGGTAGTGGGTTATGGTACCGTCAAAAAGAGCGATATTACCGGTTCGGTGGCGTCAGTCAAATCACAGGAATTGACCGCCTATCCCGCGCTAGGGACCGTGCAGGCCCTGCAGGGCCGTGCCGCCGGGGTGCAGATACAGGCCAACAATGGTGAGCCGGGCTCGTCGTTCAAGGTGCGGATCCGCGGCGGGACTTCCATTAATGCCAGCAGCGACCCGATTTATGTTGTCGACGGCTTCGTAGGCGGCACGTTGCCCCCGCCGGAGGATATAGAATCGATCGAAATCCTGAAAGATGCCTCGGCGACAGCCATTTACGGATCGCGCGGCGCCAACGGCGTGATCATGGTAACCACCAAAAAAGGTACGGCGGGTAAACCGCGCATCGATTTCAATACTTCGTTTTCCAGCCAGAAGGAGATCAATCGCCTCGATTTGCTGAATGCGACGCAGTTCCTCGACTATGTAAAGGAGGCGCGCCCCACGATCGTTTCGCAAGGCGCCGATACCGACTGGCAGGATGAGATCTTCCGTCGCGGCGGCATTCAAAACCACCAACTGTCGGTAGCAGGCGGCAGCGAGGCGGTGAAATACTATGTATCAGGTGCCTATTATGACCAAAAAGGCATTATTCTGAATTCCGGGTACAAGCGGTATTCGGTGACGAGCAATATCGACATTAATGCAACCAAAAGGCTGAAACTGGGCCTGAACCTGTTTACGCAGCGCGTATCGCGCCAGCAGTCGCGTACGCAGGAGGGCTCGGGAGGCCTTACACCCGGCGTGATGTCGGCGGCTTTGAAATTCGAACCCGACCAGCCGATCCGCGACGCCAACGGCCGGTTTACGGTGGGGCGGCTCAGCGATCCGATCGATAACCCTTATGCGATTGCTACGCAGCTCGAAAACGAATCGCTCGCCGATCGTATTCAGGGGAATCTTTATGCAGAATACAACATCCTCCAAGACCTGAAATTCAGGATTACCCTGGGAGCAACCACTAACAGTGGCCGCACAGGCACATTTACGCCAACCACTTTGAACGACGGGCGCAATGTGGGCGGCGCGGCGACGGTGAATGGCTCGAAAAGCACATTGCTGCTGAACGAGAACTATTTGACCTACAACAAAAAGATCGGTGTATTGCACGATTTCTCGGTGATGGCGGGGTATTCCTATCAGAAATCGTCGAGCGAAAACTGGGGCGGCTCAGGACAGTCGTTCATTACCGATGCGGTTTCTTACTGGAACCTGGGCGGCTCGTCGGTGTGGCAAAGCCCGAACTCCGGGCTCACCGAATGGGTGCTGGCTTCCTACTATGCCCGGCTAACCTATTCTCTGGCAGATAAATACCTTTTCACGGCCAATATCCGCCAGGACGGTTCTTCGAATTTTAGCAAAAACCACAAATGGGCGACGTTCCCTTCGGGCGCATTTGCCTGGAAAATGTCGAGCGAGCCGTTTATGCAACACATTGCGGCGATCAGTCAATGGAAATGGCGTGTGAGCTACGGGTTGACAGGCAACCAGGCCATCGAGCCTTATCAGACGATGGCCCGCTTCTCGAACGTCTACTCGGTTATCAACGGCACGCCGGTGAATGCCGTTCGTCCTACGACCGTCGCTAACGACGATCTTACCTGGGAAACGACGCACCAGTTTGACCTCGGCGCGGATGTGAGTTTGTTCAGCAACCGGATCAACCTTGTAGCCGACTATTACCGGCGTGTGACCAAAGACCTGCTTTTCAGTGTCCAACTGCCTCAATATTCAGGTTATACCAACCAGTTGCAGAACATCGGCGAAGTTGAAAATAAAGGCTTTGAATTCACGCTGAACACACGCAATCTGGTCGGTGCTTTCAAATGGAGCACGGATCTCAATTTTTCTATAAACCGCAATAAAATCCTAAAACTACCCGCGGGAACGGACATTCTTTATGGCTCCGCACCGGGGCATATGGTGGGGATGGGACAAACACAGGTTCTGCGCGAAGGCTATCCGGTGGGCAGTTTTTACGGCTGGATCTATGACGGCGTATATCAGGAAGGCGACAGTTTTATCCCTGGCGGCGGTTTCGAGGTGGTGGCAGGTGGTGAGAAATTCCGGGATATTAATGGTAAAAAGAACACAAACGGCCAGCTTACCGGCGAGCCCGACGGCCTGCTGAACAGCGACGACCGCACTATTATCGGTAATCCGCACCCGAAATTCACCTGGGGCATGAACAACGATTTCAGTTGGAAAGGATTTGACCTGAATGTTTTCTTCCAGGCATCGAAAGGCAACGATCTGCTGAGCTATACATTGATGGAGCTCAACCTGCTCTCGGCGATCAACAATGCGACTACCGAGGCATTGAACCGCTGGACGCCGACGAATACGAATACGAACGTGCCCAAAGCGACGGTCGGCCGCACGCGCAGGGTATCGACGAGGTGGGTCAAGGATGGTAGTTTTGTGAGGATGAAAAACCTCGCAGTAGGTTATAATTTCCCGAAACCGGTGCTTGAAAAGCTGAAAATCAGCAAACTGCGCGTCTATGCCAGCGCCCAGAATATCCTGACTTTCACCAAATACAAAGGCTACGACCCCGAGGTGAACTATTCATCGGATGGTAACACCGACAGTAACCGTAACCTGGGACTCGATTACGGCAGCTACCCGAACGCTAAATCGTACACCATCGGCCTGAATCTGGGCTTTTAAAGCATTAAACGGACAGAACATGAAACATTTATTCAATAGATCAATATTCCTTACCGCGGCGGTTTCGCTGCTGCTGGGCTGCGCGGACCTGGACGAAAAGCCCGTGGGCCTGCTTGCACCGGAGTCGCTGTTCAGGACTTCCAAGGATGTGGAAACGGCCATCATGGGTGCATACGGCTGGATGGCCACCGAACGACTCTACGGTCGGCAGTTTGTGTCAGCGCTGATGCTCCGAAGCGATATGGAGGACATTGGCGACCGCGGTACGCCGGCCGAACGCCAGCAGGTTAACGATTTCAATATGGATGACAATAACAACATGGTCAACCAGTTCTGGCCGGTGTGGTATCAGGTCATCAGCGGGACGAATGCGGCCATTTTCGGCGCGCAGGGGCTGAATTTGCCGGAAGCTACGGCCAATCCGCTCATTGCCGAGGCCCGTTTCATACGCGCATTCGCGTATTTCCACCTCGTGCAGGTGTTCGGCGATATTCCTTACATCGACTATTTTATCAAAAATCCGGAGTCCGTCAAGTCGATTTCCAAAACGCCTGCGGCTACGGTTTATGCCAGCATTATCGCGGACCTGGAATTTGCCAAACAATGGCTGCCCGACAAGCAGCCGTCGGAGGTACGCAGCCGGGCTACAAAGGGAACGGCCGCTTCCTATCTGGCGTCGGTGCATCTCACGATGGGGCAATACCAGAAGGCCTACACCGAAGCGAAATGGGTGATCGATAACAAAGACAAGTTTGGTTATGGGCTGGAAGCGGACTTTCAAACGCTATTCAAGGCACCCCAAGCCCCGAATATGAAGGAGCATATTTTCGACATTGATTTTCTCGGGATGAAAACGGGCGAAGGCGGGGCTAACGACGACATTATGGCACCCATGACCGGCGTACGCGGAGGCGACGCGCCACGCAGCGGATGGAGTGTGATCGTACCGTCGATGAAAGTATACAGCACGTGGGATAACCGCGATTATCGCAAGGAGGTTAGTTTCGAGGATTCGCTCCTGATTGGCGGAAAGCTTGTTCCCTACACCGAATTCACGAATACTAAACGCCCGCATATTGCCAAGTACGCCCGTTTTGCAGGTAATTCCAATTCCGAAGGCCGCGATTCCGATCACAACTATGCCGCGATGCGCTACGCCGAGATCCTGCTCATCGCCGCCGAAGCATCCGTGGAAGTGAACGGCCCGAATGCCGAGGCGCTGGGGTATATCAACCAGATCAGGGCACGCGCCAGAAACTGGGCCGGCAAGCAGACGACTTTCCCGGAAGACGTGAAAGCCGGATTGGCGAAGGATGCGTTGATAGACCTGATCCTCGACGACCGCCGTCTTGAACTTGCCTTCGAATACAAACGCTGGTACGACATCAAGCGCCGCAACCTGGGAGAAAAGGTATTCAAAGGGCCCAATTCGCTCGAACCGCACGAGACATTCAGCGCTACCCGGGACTATCTCATGCCGCTGCCACGGGTCGAGTTGCAGGTAAATCCAAACCTGGCGCCGCAGAATCCGGGGTATTAATTTTGCAATGCCAGGCCTTGCTTGACAACACCTGACAACTCCGAACGGCACCGCCCTTATGAGTCGAATGCCTTTCTGATCCCGTCGGTTTCGTGTTCAGATATTGAAAATGTTCGTTGTGAAATCTTGTCGGCGATGACACTATCAGCCAGCAACAGCCGTACCGTTATCGCAGGCTGTTGCAGCCAGCCGCGTTCGCTGTTTTTCAAGTCGGAGGCGAGGAGCGGTTCGCTGAAATCGTAGGCGGCCTGTTTGAACTGGAATACCAAAACCGGAGTGCCTTCTTCCCACCTTAAATGGCATTCGACGTTTTCTGAAAGCAGGTCGTCGGGAAAGTGCGTGTTTTTGAGGATAATGTCAAGCGTATCCGTGCCTGGGAGTACGCGTATGTAGGGGGAGCGTTCAGGGATTGGCATAGTTTTCAAAATTTCTTTGCATAATGAACAAAACCCGTCCTGGAATGATTCAGGGCGGGTTTTTTGTGCCGTTGTAACTCTATTTTGATAATTGTGACGTTTTTGTGACGCGTCTTTTTTGGTCTTCGTTGACATCCGATCCTTTATTTGTCCGTCAATCCCAAACCACCTTTATTTTTAAATTATATGGACGAATCTTATATCGGTGAAATCAAGTTATTTGCCGGAAATTTTGCTCCCATTGGCTGGCTCTTTTGCGATGGTAGCCTTTTATTGATTAAAGACTACGAGGTTCTTTTTGATCTCCTCGGGACCACCTACGGCGGAGACGGGGTGACCAACTTTGCATTGCCGGATTTACGCTCGCGCGTTGCACTGGGGCAGAGCGAGCTCTTTCCTATCGGGCAAAAAGCCGGTATGGAAACAATCCAGTTGAAGCTGGATGAATTGCCGAGGCACTCGCATACGCCGGCATGCAGCACTTCTGGTATTGCGAACACGAAAGACGCTACAAATGCTTTCTGGTCGGCCGCGCCGGCGGGAGGACGCCGGTACGGTTCAGACAAAGGAGACATCAGTTCTAAGCTGGGCTTGGACAGCGTGGAGAAGGTGGGTAGCAGCGTCCCGCATGAAAACAGGATGCCGATTCTTGCGATGTCCTATATCATGGCAGTTGAGGGAGTGTTTCCGAGTAAATCCTGACAGTTACTAACCTTTAACCAAAATTCCAATGGATAATTATCTTTCCGAGATCAGGGCATTTGCCTTTCCATTTGTCCCCAGAGGATGGCTTCCCTGTGACGGCAGGTCCTTGCCTGTTGCCACTAATCTTGCACTCTACCACTTGATCGGTAACACCTACGGCGGTGATGGAAATACTTTTAAACTACCGGACCTTCGTGAACGTGTGACGATTGGCAATGGCCCGGCTTATCCCTATTTCGCCCAGGGGGGCGAGGAGAGGCACCCCCTTACGGAGAATGAAATGCCAAGGCACACGCACCAGGCTGTTGCGAGTACTATTAACCGGGATAGTTCCACGCCTGAGGGACATTATTGGCCTGCCGATTCAGGGTATACCAAGGAAAGTAATGCACTCATGAGCGTTGCTGCCCTCGAGCTGGTCGGTTATGGCAAGGGGCACGATAACATGTCGCCCTACCAGGCTATCAACTATGCTATCGCTACCGAGGGAATCTTTCCGAGTGGGAACTTCGGTGGATACCTTGGAAGCATCAAGCTGTTTCCTGGAAAACTGGAATCGGAAGATTGTGTTCCCTGTGATGGCCGCGTGTTGCCCATAGCAAGTCATACGGCGTTATTTTCTCTCCTAGGCTCGTCCTATGGCGGTGATGGTAAAACAACTTTCGCATTGCCCGATTTGCGGGGGAGGGCGCCGGTATGTTTCGCAACGGGCCGACACGATTTCGGACTGACGGAATACCAGCTCGGTCAGGCTGCGGGCGTAACGACGGTAACACTGACACCCGACCAAATGCCGGTGCACTATCACCCGGCCGTGGCCAGTATCAACGGCAATGTGCAAAGTCCCGAAGGGCAGGTATGGGCCAACGACGATAACCGCCCGCCGGTCAAATGCTTTGCCAGCCAAAAGGGCGCGGGCGCGCCCATGAACCGAACTGCCCTGGGGGAAGTCGGCGGCGATCAGCCGCATAACAACATGATGCCCTTTCAGGCAATTCAATATCTGATCGTGCGCGCTGGCTTTTACCCTCAGCGCCCCTGATTCTTTTTAACCACATTATCTATGATGAAAACTTCTACCGGCCTTCGCCTGTTCAGGATCTTGGCTATTGCATTGCTGGTGTCCGGCATAATGCCCGGTGTGTATGCAAATACCTTCAATGTAACCCAAACGAGCGATGGCAACGCCGCCTCGCAATTGCGGGGCGCAATCCTGGCGGCGGATGCGCTCGGTGGTGGGCCGCATACGATTAATGTGCCCGCGGGAACTTACAATCTGACGCTGGGACCGATCAAACTTGGAACCAAAGCGCAGAATATTTCGATCGTAGGGGCCGGGGCGGCTTCTACGATCGTCAATATGACCGCCACGATGCAGAACCGTATCCTTTTGATCAACGAGTTCGCCGATGTGTCGGGTGTGACGACTGCTATTTCCGGCATCAAGTTCACGGGTGGGAAAAGTCCGGGTAACTATGGAGGCGGCGCCATTCTTTGCGGCGGGCCAAACAATGTTGTCAGTATCACTAATTGTGCGTTCGAGGGCAATGTGTCCACAGGCCGTGGCGGCGGCGCGCTGTCGATAGGGGGCGGTGGCGTGGTCACTGTCGACAACTGCACATTCACAAACAATCAGATCAATGTTACGAATCAGGACAATGCCAGCGGCGGTGCGATATTGATCGGCTATGTTAGTTCGGACATTACAGTGACAGGCAGCGTGAGCATTACCAATTCTGCCTTTACCGGCAACTTCGTATCGTCTACGCTTTTTACCGCCGGCGGGGCTATTCATTTGAATGCGGAGCAGTCGCCCCAAAGCCCTTCTTTTTACACAAAAATAGAAAAGAACAAATTTCTCAATAATGGCACCGGGACGACCACCAACAGTGAAGGTGGGGCCATTTCCATTTCCAGCGATTTTGCCGTGGATGTCAATTACAATGTTTTTGCCGGTAATACGCTGGGCGGCTCGGTAAAACAAGCACTGTCGTCGCGTAAATCAGGCGACGGGGTGGTGAATGCCACCCACAACTGGTGGGGATGCAATACCGACCCGCAGGCTGCCGGTACATGCAGCGAAAGCGCGAGTGTTATCGGTGAAATAGGCACGGGTACACTCACCACCGTTCCCTTCCTGGTACTGAAACCGGCTGTAAGCAATGCTGCGCTTTGTTTGCCGTCGACGAGCCAGACTACCGTGACTGCCAGCTTTCTGAATAATTCCGCGGGCACGGCCATGTCATTAGGCAATCTCAGCCAGGTGATCGGCTTGCCTGTGAGTTTCAGCTCAGAGAACGGGAATATTTCGGGCGCGCAAAGTGCCATTCAAGCCGACGGCAAGGCCACGGCTACCTATACCGCAACCAGCGTGGGACCGGGAAGCGCCAATGTCATGGCGGGTTACCTAACCAGTTCCGACCCCGCGGCGCGTGTTGCCCTCGCAACTGGAGTGAGCCCGACGATCAGTACACATCCGGCTAAGGTCACAACGTGTACCGGCGCTTCTTCGGCCGTTTTTACCGTTACGGGAGACAATCCCGCCACGTTGTCGTATCAATGGTACCTGGGGAATACGCCATTGTCCAATGACGGTAAATATAGTGGCGTCAACACGGCATCACTCACGGTGAACAACATCGGTGCCGGTGATAACGGCGGTCAATTCAAGGTCAAAATCAGTAACAGCTGCGGCGACGCTTTCTCGAACAGCGCGCTTTTGACTGTTGTTGCAAACCGTTTGTATGTCGCGGAAGGAGCTTCCGGGGGAGGTTCGGGCTGGGAAGATGCCCTGGGTGACCTCAGTACTGCGCTGAATGCAGCCTACGGTTGCACCGGGATCACCGAAATATGGGTGAAAGCAGGTACTTACAAACCTTCCGGGTTTCCCTATTATGCAAGTCTGACGGGCTCGCGGAACAACGCTTTTTACCTGATAAACAATGTTTCCATCTACGGTGGCTTCGCGGGTAATGAGGCAACGCTCGGGCAGCGGGATGCGGGCGCGAACCAGACGATCCTTTCCGGCGACATCGGTGTGCCTTCCAATGCTTCGGATAACACCTATCACACCCTTGTTTCGGTACTCAATAACAATACGGCCAGGCTCGATGGCTTTATCGTCCGGGATGGTAATTCGAACGGGGCTGGTATCGAGCAAAGTATCCTGGGAGCAAATGTGATCGCTTTTGGAGGAGGAGGGCTTGTGCTCTATTCCGCATCGCCGGTTGTTGCGAATTGCGTTTTTACAGGAAATTCAGGTGCGGATGGAGCGGGTATTTATGTTTTCGGAAGCTCGGCTAATCCGTTGATTACTAATTGTATCATTACCGGTAATTCTGCTGGGAGTGCCGGTGGCGGCATTTTCAATGGGTATGACAGCGGCGCAACCATTCAGAACTGTACTATTGCCGGTAATTCGGGCGCTATCCAGGGCGCGGGCATGCATAACTATCTGCTGGCGCACCCAATTGTTTCCAACACGCTGATCTGGGGGAATAGTGGCCCGGCACCGGCGGGCATCTACGACAATTCGGCCACACCCAATGTATTGTTCTCTCTTGTGCAGGACGGTCATGCCGGAACTTCTATTCTGAACCAAGACCCATTTTTTGCAAACCAACCGGCTCCCGTCGGTGCTGATGGGAAATGGATGACAGCCGACGACGGGTTAAAACCGCTTCCTTGCAGCCCGGCCATCAATAAGGGAGTGAATGTTTTTGTGACTGCCCCGTCTGATATTCTCCGGCAGGTTAGAATTTTTGATACTATGGTCGATATCGGTGCTTTCGAGCTCCAATCTTACCGTGACGGGACCAGCTTGTCACAGGACGGTGATGTGGCGACAAACAATGTCATTGGTGGTACGACCTCTGGTTTTTTAGCCACCGGATGCCGTGTTTTGGCACAGGTAACGCCTATGGGCGTGGCGCCCGTCATCGGGAGCGTGCAGGTGAAGACGTTCGTGGAGGGAGGTATCATTAGCGGCGGAGCGGTAAATTTTGTACAAAGACATTACGAAATCCTCCCGGCGGCTAATGCGGAAAATGCGACTGCCCGGATCAAACTGTTTTTTCTCCAATCAGAATTTGATGCATTCAATGCCGGCGCCGGAGCTGCAAAACTGCCGGCGTTCTTCTCGGACGGCACTGGCAAGGCCAATCTGCTCGTTGTTCAGTATCACGGTACATCAGCCACCGGACAACCCGGATCGTACAGCGGCGACACGACCACGATTAATCCCGATGATAATGATATTGTCTGGAACGGCGACCTGAACCGGTGGGAGGTCAGTTTTGACGTGACCGGGTTCAGCGGTTTCTTTATAAGCAATGCCGACCCGCTGCCTTTAAAGCTCGTTAGTTTTACGGCCAAAGCGGTTGAAAAAAACACATTACTCGAATGGCTCACAGCCGAGGAGGTTAATACCAGCCATTTTGAAATACACCGCAGCGCCGACGCACGGCATTGGCAGGTATTGCCCGAACAACCTGCCGCTTTTGGTAGCGGGGGGCATCGCTACTCAGCGCGCGACGTCGAGCCTCTCGCGGGATTGAATTATTACCGCTTAAAAATGACAGATATGGACGGATCATTTGCATATAGCCAGATTGTCACGGCAGAACACCGGAATGCATTTCAAATGCAGGTATTCCCTAATCCGGCAACGACATTGCTGCAAATGGAAATGACGGCGGGCGGTACGGTTTCGGGTAATGTCGAACTGCTCGATACGAAGGGTGTAGCAGTGATGCGTAACGAGCTGAAAAACGGGAAAGTGGTATTGTCGGTAGGTAATTTACCCAAAGGCATTTACCTGCTGCGCGTACGAAGCGGAGCGGTGGTACAGACGCGGAAAATAGCGATCGAATAAGTCAGATTTGCATCATGACTTCTTCGAGGCTCTGGTCGTCGGGCACATCGATTTTTTTTAGCAACCGGTATTTGGTGGTGCGCACGGCATGGCTGCTGATGCCCAATGTGACCGACATTTCCTGGTAACCCAGGCCCAGTTTGGCGAGCGCAATGAACCGGATTTCGGCCTGCGTGAGATCGGGGAACTTCTCGCGGAGGCGATGGAGATAATCGCCGTGGGCTTTGCCGAAGAGTTTTTTGAAATAATCCCAATCCTCCTGCGTCAGGATGGTACTTTCACGCAATTGCATCAGGGCCTCAGCATCGGGGCCCTGCTTGCTTTCCAATGCCTCGATCTGTTTGCTTTTTTCGGAAATATTGCGGGCAAACTCGCTTAATTGCAAGGTCGCATTTTCCAGTTCCTGTTCCTTTTGCCTGATTTTGAGCTCCTTCAAAAGCTGCGCCTGCTGGTGCCGTTTGCGTTGGGTTCGATAAACGTAGATGGCCACGCCCGCAATGAGCAGTACGAGGATTAGCGAGAGATTGCGCTCAGTTATTTTCAGCTTCTGGTCGGACTCTGCCTTTTCCATCTTGCCCCGGAGTTTTTGCAACTCCATTTTCTGATGTGCCCGCAGCATCAGTTTTTCGTTGTATTTGCGGTTCATGCTGTCTTTGGCGAACATGGCAGAGTCCAGATATGCCTCCGCCAGTTTCGGGTTGCCCCGCGCGGCAGACAACTTTACCAGAATCGTGTATAGATCCTGGAAATGCCTGTATCGTTCGGGATGCGTAACGTCCAGATAATGCCGCGCCGTATTGACAAGTTGCCCCGCCTTGTCGAAAGCATTGTTTTTTAAATGAATATCTGCCTGAGTGATCAGTGATTGGGCGGCCAAACCGTAATCTTTTTGTAGAATAGCTTCATCGATATTGGCTTTCAGTAACGGCATCGATTCTGCATAATTGCCTCGCAGATAGGCGTTTTCGCCCAGTCCGCCTTGTGCAATAGCTGCCCAAGTCTTGTAGTTTCCGGGAGATTCCTTACGGAGCACCCTTCGGAAATAATGATCAGACGAATCGAGCTTGCCCAGCTTCCGGTAAATGACGGCGGTCATAACGAGCGCCGAGTTATGTCCCGCATACATGTCCGGGTTGAATTTTAAAGTCAGGATCTGCCCGAAGAGGGATAATGCCTTTTTATAATCCGAAAAATTGTAGTAGGCGTGGGCAATATTGCTCAATGCATAACTTTTGTCGGGGAATTTATCTGTACTTAATTCATTCAGAATGCTTTCCATCTGGATGAAGGTTTCAAATGCCAATTCGTAATTTCTGCCGTCGGACCAATAATAATCCCCGAGTACTTTAAGCGACCGTGCGTTGAGCTGTTTGATGTCTTGTCCGGCAGTCTTTGCCACAAGCTCATTGAGCATCGCGGCAATGCGAGGGGTTTGGTTTCTATGCCAAGTGGTGAGGTAATAGGCTTTCAACAGATCCGATTCTAGTTCCAGATCCCTGTCGTGACGGCCTTTTGCCCATTCCTTCATGGAGGCGATCTCACGAAATACCGATGTCGAATCGCGGTTGTCGATCAGCCGGGTGTAGATTTTACCCAGATCTTTATAACGCTGCGGATAGGTTTTGTGTAGTAAATGCTCCCATTGGGCATGGGCCTTACCAGCATTCAATGCGAATAATATGAACAAAAAAGTGGTGAAAGAACGGTTCATGGGTTCGCGAGGCAAGGTTGGACCTGTCACTAAAAGGGTTTGACGGAGGTAAAAGTAATGCTATAAAGAAGTGGTTAACAGTAGTTAGGAATCGAATTACTTTACGGTTTGAGTTTGGATATGGAGGAATAAGTCGAATGTTTTGTAAAACTGTATTTTTTATTGATTCATTTAAATGAAATGAATAATTGCTACAAGGAATAATGCGGTATTCTTGTAGATTTAAGGTACATCTCCCTGTTCATGAAAACGGTTGCCAGTCTCGGTTTGCTTGCATTGCTGCTATCCCATTCGCTGGGATGGTCGGTGGCTATGCTTTTTACGGGGGAAAAGGGAGAGGTGCCGGAGCAGAACTTAGCGCCGCAATCCCACGCATCGGCCTGGCACAGGTTTGCCGAATTGTCGGAACGCATGCAGGAAATGCAGCTTGCCAAAACGCTGCCAACGCCGCTGGGAAGCCTACTGAAAATGCTGGGTGACCTGGCGAAGACCTATTTGCCGGGCGCGACCGCGAAAGATGAATGGGCTAAGGGTACCTGCCTGCTTCGCGGGCCTGTCCGCTTTGCTGAGCCGTTTCACGTTGTCGTAGCCGGTGTGCTCAATCGCGCCACCCCACCTCCGGAAATGATTGGGTAACACATTTTTAAATGCATTGCAACGGCCTGCCCACTGGCGCAGGCGTGTGTGTGCATGTACGGTACCCATTCATTAACTCGTATCATTTTCAAATATGGCAACTATTCCTACCGAGCCGATAGGAAGCATTCCACGGCCCGCATACCTGCAACAAGCGATGCAGGCATATACCCAAGATGAAATTTCCACCGCCGACCTTGGCAAATTGTTTTCCCAGGCAACCCGCGAAACGATCATATCCCTGGAAGGCACGGGCTCGCCGGTGATCTCCGACGGCGAACAGAGTAAGCCCAGCTTTGCTACGTACCCTATCCACGGCGCGTTGAACCTCGGTGCGGGAGGTGTAACCATTCCTTTTGAAGACGGGCATACACGGCAATTACCGGTATTGACGTCGGGGCCGTTCCGTTACCGCAATTTCGCGGTGGATTACCTGAAGGAGGCACGAAAACATACGGCATTGCCGGTAAAGCAAGCCGTTATTTCTGCGTCGGCCATGAGCCTGCTCTACCCGGCGGCCGGAATAGATGGCTATCCGCAAAGCCAGTTCATCGCCGACCTGCTCGACCAGGCGGAGGCCGACATCCGGAAATGCCTCACCGAGCAAGCCTACAACGTTCAGATCGATTTTACGGAAGCCAGGCTGGCCCTGAAACTCGATCCGGGCAAAGGGCTTTTGCAGCAATTTATCGCGCTCAACAACCAGGTTCTCGAACGTTTCACCGCCGACGAGCGTAGCAGGATAGGCGTCCACACCTGCCCCGGCGGCGACCACGATTCAACCCACAGTGCCGATGTGCCCTATTCAGACCTTCTGCCCTTGTTTTTCCAATTGAATGCAGGTAATTTTTACCTGGAATATGCAGCAGAAAAAGACAAAGTATCGGTGCTCGAATCGATCCGGGAAAACGTCCGGCCCGGGCAGCGGGTATTTCTCGGCGTAACCGACGTCCTGAACCCGAGAATCGAAACGCCAGCCGAAATCCGCGACCTGCTCGTGCAAGCCGCCGAATACATCCCGCTCAACCAGCTAGGCTCCACCGACGACTGCGGTTTCTCCCCCTTCGCCGATGATGTTTCAACCGCACGGGAGATTGCATTTGAAAAGATACGGGCCCGCGTAGAAGGAACGAAGCTGGCGGGCGCAAAGCTTTAATCATTCACCTATTAACTTTACCATGCCACACATCCAATTCGAACCTGGCTTCCCCGGCATCCTCGGCCCGATGCGGTTCAGCCCCCATACTGCCGAACCGATGAATTTACTTGCTAACGCGCTAATGTGTTCCGACGAGGGGCTTACCCGCGGCGAACGCGAACTCATTGGTACTTACGTTTCGTCCCAAAACGACTGCTTTTTCTGTCAGACGATCCACGGCGCCATTGCCAGCGCTTACCTGGAAGATGAAGATTGGTCGTTCGTAAAAAGTGTAAAGGAAAATTACCCCGAAACGGATCTTTCGGAAAGAATGAAGGCACTGTTATCGATCGCGGGCAGCGTACAGCGCGGCGGCAAGCACGTGACGCCCGAGCAAGTCGCCCGCGCCCGCGAGCACGGCGCCGACGACCGCCAGATTCACGATACCGTCCTCATCGCTGCCGCATTCTGCATGTTCAACCGGTACGTCGATGGCCTTGCGACTACTGCGCCGACCGACCCGGATGTATACCGGGCCAGGGCAGTGAATGTGATTGCGAATGGGTATTCGGCGGTGAAGGGGTATGAGTGACCGGTTTGGAGTAATAGAACTTTTGTATGAAAAAGGAGTTGCCGGCAAGAGGTAACTCCTTTCTCGAATGTATCTTGCGCCATCCAAAACCCAGCCATTTCAACCATTTATGAAAACACATTTCCCTGCATTGCTGCTCGCCGTATCGATGTTCACAGCTTGCGGCCGCCCGGAAACGGAACAAAGCAATGAAAGCAAGCCGCGCGAGCTCGAAGGTACCTGGAAACTCATTAACGGCACATTGATCGAGAAGGGGGACACCACCGTGACCGATTATACGAGGAAGGTGTCCTTCATTAAAGTCATCAACGACAGCCACTTTGCCTTCTTACAGCACGATCTGAACAAGGGCAAGGACTCCACAGCGAGTTTTTCCGCCGGTGGCGGGGCTTATACTTTGAAAGACAGTGCTTACACCGAAAAACTGGAATATTGTACTGCCCGCGAGTGGGAAGGCAACGAGTTTCATTTTACAATTTCCATTCAAAACGATACGCTCGTTCAACATGGTGTGGAGAAGGTGGAGGCGGCAGGAGTGGAGCGGCTGAACATCGAGAAGTATGTGCGGGTGAATTGATGTAATGCAAAAAGCCGGAGGATAATTACCTCCGGCTTTTAATGATTTACTTGCCCTTTACTTGGCTGGTTCCTTCGTTGCGGTGATCGGGAATTCGCCGTCCTGTGAAACAATGGTGCCGGTGAGCTTGTCGCCATCCTGCGTCATGGTGAAGGTCAGTAAACCTCCCTGGAAGTCCAGTTTGAAGGTTACTTTGCCCTGGTCTATGGTTAGTTCTTTCATTTCCATACGCTCCTGCTGGCCGAGGTAGCCGGTCGTTTTGTCGTCCTTTTGCTCGAACGTCATGATGCCGGTTTCATACTCGGGGGGTACATTAGAAACGGTATATTTCCAGGTTCCAACAAGATCGTTGGCTGTTTTAATGTTTTTAGCGGTTACCGCGAAGATGGTAACAGCAAGGATCATGGTTAGCAAATACTTTACTTTCATCATGTTAATGGTTTTTTGCTTGAAAGAATTGATTTTGGAATGGCATTGCATCCAAATTTAGAAAAAAGCAGATATGTTGCGATCGCGGCAATGTTATATTTCTAGTAACTAAATTACCATCGGTGTTAACGGCTGATTAACGGCAATGCGCCGTTTACTTGCCGCGATTTTGTTTTTGCCTACCTGTTGCATCGGCATTTCCCCTACTTTTGAAACATGAGAGTCATCGTTGCATATCTGCTGGCGTTTTACGTGTTCGCGCTGTCCTGCATTCCGTGCCAGGACGAGGCGATGCCCTTGCCCGACAGCGGCGTCGCAGCGGCCGTTGTCTCCGGCGACCAGGACGGCCATCAGGAGGCCATCGACCTCTGTTCCCCATTCTGTATTTGCGCATGCTGTGCCAGCGTGACCATCAGCGCTGCTGTCGCTGTTCTGCCCGAAACCGCTGTTTCGCAGCTCATTCCACCCGCTGGCTTCTCCTACCTCCAAATTCTGTACACCGGCGACAGGGCCGGGTTCTGGCAACCACCGCAGAACGAGGCATAATCCGCCGGCTGGCACTCTTTTACCGGACAATTCGTCGCACAGTTGCATTAGGTGACTGACGTGACGCGGCATATCCATTCTATTTAATTCCAAAATGTTAGATAAAATCATTCATTTTTCGATCCACAACAAGCTTGTGGTCGGAATATTCACGCTTGCCTTGGTGGCCTGGGGAACTTACTCGCTTACCCGGCTGCCTATCGATGCCGTGCCTGACATAACCAACAATCAGGTTCAGATCATCACTACCAGCCCGTCGCTGGCTGCTCAGGAAGTGGAGCGGCTGGTCACTTTTCCGGTAGAAACAGTGATGGCTACCATTCCCCATACCGAAGAAATCCGTTCGATCTCACGCTTCGGGCTGTCGGTTGTGACCATTGTTTTTGAAGACGATGTCGACGTGTACTGGGCGCGCGCGCAGGTTTCGGAGCGGCTGCACAGCGCTGTCGAGCAGATTCCTCCTGGTACCGGCACGCCGAGCCTGGCGCCGGTTACCACGGGACTGGGCGAGATTTACCAGTATGTTTTGCATACCAAACCGGGTTTTGAAACCAAATACTCGCCCGTGGAGCTGCGGAGCATTCAGGACTGGATCGTGCGGCGGCAATTGCTCGGAACGGCCGGAGTTGCCGATGTGAGCAGTTTCGGCGGTTTTTTGAAACAATATGAAATCGCCATCGACCCGCTGAGAATCAGAAGTGCCAGGATTTCCATTGACCGCATTTTCGAAGCATTGGAACAAAATAACCAGAACACCGGCGGTGCCTATATCGACAAGAAACCCAATGCCTATTTTATTCGGAGCGAAGGGTTGATCGGCACACTGGACGATATCCGCAAAATCCAGGTTGGGGAAACGGAAACCGGCCTGCCGGTACTGATCCGGGACATTGCGGAGGTGGGTTTCGGGAGCGCAGTACGGTATGGCGCCATGACGCGCAACAATGAGGGCGAAGTAGTGGGAGGACTGGTATTAATGCTGAAAGGCGCCAATTCCTCAGAAGTGATCGGTAATGTGAAGGAGCGCATTACGCAAATCCGCAAGAGTTTGCCGGACGGTGTGGTGATAGAGCCATTTTTGGACCGTACCAAGCTGGTCAACAATGCAATAGGTACTGTCTCAAAAAACCTTATCGAGGGTGCATTGATTGTCATTTTTGTGCTTATCCTGCTGCTCGGAAACATGCGGGCAGGGCTCGTGGTGGCATCGGTGATCCCGCTGGCGATGCTTTTCGCGGTGAGCATGATGAACCTTTTCGGTGTTTCGGGTAACCTGATGAGCCTCGGGGCTATCGATTTCGGGCTGATCGTCGACGGCGCGGTCATTATCGTGGAAGCCACTTTGCATCACATTGTTTCGAAACGTTACACCCATCGCCTCACGCAGGACGAAATGGACCGGGAGGTGTACGAATCGGCTTCAAAAATCCGGAACTCGGCTGCATTTGGAGAAATCATTATCCTGATCGTCTACCTGCCGATACTTGCCCTGGTCGGCATTGAAGGCAAAATGTTCAGGCCCATGGCACAGACGGTCAGCTTCGCGATCCTAGGCGCATTTATTCTTTCATTAACCTACATTCCCATGATGTCGGCCCTGTTTTTAAGCAAGAAGAACGACTACAAGCCAGGCATATCCGACCGGATCGTTGGCTTTTTCCGCCGCATTTACCTCCCGGCGCTGGCTTTTTCATTACAAAGGAAATGGCTCGTGTCGCTGCTCGCATTGGTACTGCTGGGCGGAAGCTTCTGGCTCTTTTCCCGGATGGGGGGCGAGTTCATCCCTCAGCTTGATGAAGGCGATTTCGCGGTTGAATTGCGCGTACTCACAGGCAGTTCGCTATCAGAAACGGTAGACGCCACGCTAAAAGCCGCCGCGGTGCTGCAAAAACACTTTCCCGATGAAGTGGTGGAAGTAGTCGGTAAAATCGGCTCGTCGGAAATCCCAACCGACCCGATGCCGGTAGAAGCCGGGGATATGATGGTGATTTTAAAAGAAAAATCGCTTTGGAAAAAAGCAGCGAACCGGGAGGAACTGGCTGAAAAGATGCACGCGGTTCTTTCGGAATCCATTGCCGGGGTCACATTCGGGTTCCAGCAGCCTATTCAAATGCGTTTCAATGAGCTCATGACAGGCGTGAAACAGGACGTTGCGATCAAGATTTTCGGGGAAGACCTCGACGTGCTCGCACGCCAGGGTGCACGCATAGGCAAGCTTGCCGGCGCAGTGCAGGGAGCGGAGGATATTTATGTGGAGGCCGTAACGGGCCTGCCGCAAATTGTGGTCCGGTTCGACCGCGATAAATTGGCCCAATTCCACATTCCGGTAGCCGATGCCAATCGTGCGTTGAATGCCGCATTCGCGGGCGCAAGCGCGGGGTTGGTTTTTGAAGGCGAAAAACGTTTCGAACTGGTAGTACGCCTGCAAAAGGCCGACCGCCAGCATATCGACGACGTCCGCGGGTTGTTTGTCACCAATGCGGAAGGCCAGCAAGTCCCGCTTGGCCAGATCGCGACCATTGAAATGAAGACGGGTGCCAATCAGATCCAGCGGGAAGATGCTAAACGGCGCATTACGGTCGCATTCAATGTGCGTGGCCGCGATGTCGAAAGTGTTGTAAATGAGCTGCGCAGCCGGATCGACCGGGAAATCAAGCTGCCTCCGGGTTATTTTGTGACCTATGGCGGTCAGTTTCAGAATTTGCAGGAAGCCAACAGCAGGTTGGCTGTGGCGGTACCGGTGGCACTGTTGCTGATTTTCCTACTACTCTATTTTACATTTCACTCGCTGCGGCAGAGTTTGTTGATACTCACGGCGATTCCGTTTTCGGCCGTAGGCGGCGTGCTGGCGCTCTGGGTGCGCGATATGCCGTTCAGTATTTCGGCCGGGATAGGGTTTATTGCGCTGTTCGGGGTGGCGGTATTAAATGGCATCGTGCTGATCGCGGAGTTTAACCTGCTCCGGAAATCGGGCGAGACGGATTTGCGAAAAGTGATTTTTCTGGGTACCGATACGCGCCTGCGGCCTGTCTTGATGACCGCCCTGGTGGCCTCGCTGGGTTTTTTGCCGATGGCGCTGTCGTCGAGCGCGGGGGCGGAGGTGCAACGTCCGCTTGCGACGGTGGTGATCGGCGGGTTGGTATCGGCTACATTGCTCACGTTATTGGTGCTCCCGGTTTGGTATGGGATCGTCGAGCGGCGCTGGGGATCGGGGCCGGGTGGCAAAGCGGCTGCCGGGGTGCTGGTCATGCTCGCGATGCTGATGCCGGGCCGTGCGAATGCCCAGCAGGCATTGCCAACCCGGATAATTTCGCTCCGGCAGGCGATCGACGAGACATTGGAGCGTAATCCGGTGATCAAAGGCGATTTGTACCGCGTGGGTTACCGGCAGGCTCTGATGAAAACGGCTGCCGACCCGGGAAAGACGGAGCTGGTATGGATGGGCGGACAATACAACAGTGTCAAGTTTGATCATCATTTTCTTTTATCCCAAAACCTGCCGAACCCGGTTGCCGTGGCTAAGCGGAAATCGTTGCTATCGGAGGAAATGAATGGCGCGCAGGCGGAAATGGAGATTACAAAAGCAGAACTGGTAAAGCAGGTGAAGGTCAATTACCAGCAACAGATCCTGCTGAAATCGAGACGGAAATTGCTTGCCGGTGAGCTGCTTCGGGCCGAGCGGTTTGTAAAAGCAGCGGAAATCCGGTTCAAAACCGGGGAGACGAATCAGCTGGAATTCGCGACAGCGCAAAGCCAGCTCGGCGAGGTGCGAGCGCAGATCATCCGGAACCAGGGCGACTTGCTCAACCTGCAACGCGCATTACAGACTTTCGTGAACGGTACCAGTCTCGCCGAAGCCGAAACCGATTCGTTGGTCCGCTTAGACCTCGCAGCACGGGACACCGCCGCATTGAACGCCAATCCGTACCTGCGCTACCTCGCACAGCAGGCGGCTATCGGCAGCAGGCAGACGGCCGTGCAGAAAGCGGCCATGCTACCGGAGTTTAATATCGGGTATTTTAATCAGTCACTGACGGGTTTCCAGAATACCGGCAATGGGGAAGTGTTTTACGGTTCTGGCAAGCGCTTTCAGGGGGTGCAGGTAGGCGTGCAGCTGCCTATTTTCAATGGCGCTTCCAAAGCGAGGGTGAGGGCCTCGGCAATAGGCGAGCAACTTGCCAGGAACCAGGTCGAAACGGCCCGTTTGCAGCTTGGAAGCGATCTTCAACAAGCTATCCGAAGTCTGGAAACTGCCCGGGAAAACCTTGGCTTATACGAAACCAGCACGCTGGTGCTGGCCGGTACCATTCAGAACAATGCGAGCAAAGCTTACGAATCGGGTGAAATCGGGTATATCGAATACGGGCAGGCGTGGAACCGCGCGCTCAGCATTCGCCTGAGTTGGCTTGAATTGTTATATGCTTACAATCAATCGGTTATCCAAATAGAATATCTTTTAAATGAGCAGTAATCCGAATATATCGATGAAAAATATAGTATTAGGCCTGGTTCTCCTCCTGAGAATAACCGCCTGCAAACCGGCGAGTGAAAAGGAGACTGCTCAGGCCGGGGCGGTGCCTGAAAATGGAGCAACGAGCCGGGTGGAGCTGACAGAGGCACAATATGAAACTGCCGGGATAGAAACTGGCGGGTTTTCTGTGCGGAAACTGAGCGGGACCGTCGCCGCGAACGGGGTAATCGACATTCCACCGCAGAACCTGGTGAGCATTTCCGCTCCGCTGGGCGGTTTTGTACGAAAATCGGAGTTGCTGCAAGGCATGAAAGTGCGGAAAGGTGAAGTAATCGCCGTGATCGAAAATCCTGATTTTATCCCTATCCAGCAGGAATATCTCGAAACACGCAGCAAACTGGAATATGCCGAGCAGGAATTTCAGCGCCAAAGCGACCTCAGCAAAGAAAATGTCAATGCGCAAAAGGCCTTACAACAATCGGCGTCGGAACTGAAAATGCTGCATGCCAGGCTGGCGGGTTTGAAAGAGCGCGTGCGCACGGCGGGTGTAGATTTTGCAGGGTTGGAAAAGGGCAATATCACCAGTACTGCATCCATTCGCTCGCCTATTGCCGGTTCGGTAACGGTCGTGAACGTGAACCTGGGCAAATACGTCAACCCTACCGACGTGATGTTCGAGATCGTGGATACGGATCATTTACATGTGGAACTGTCTGTATTTGAGCAGGATATTCCAAAAGTAAAGCTGGGACAGCTGGTACGGTTCCGGGTGAGCAACAACCCGGCCGAGGAAGATCTTGCCAAAGTTTACCTTATCAATCAAAAGATCAACGACGACCGCACTGTGCGGGTGCATTGCCATCTTGAAAATGAGGACCACAGCCTGCTTCCGCAGAATTTTGTAAAAGCCATTATCGAAACAGGTGCAAACCCGGTGAATGCATTGCCTGATGAAGCAGTGCTCGATTTTGAAGGCAAATCCTATGTTTTTGTGCAGGATCCCACGAACGCCAGAAGCTTTGAAATGGTGGAAATAACGAAAGGCGTTTCTGAAAATGGTTTTACAGCAGTGAAAATGCCGGCCGGAAGTCCCGGAAGTCCCAGGTTTGTTTTAAAGGGAGCCTATGCGCTGTTATCCAAAATGAAAAACACGGATGAAGAGGAAGAGTAGGGCTCTGAAAGCTTACTGGTTAGGCCCTGATACCTTTCACGAGCAGTTGCACCGTCGCGAGCACGTGATCCATGTTGGTATAATCGTTGGTCACTTGCGAAAACATGACACCGCCCTCGATCAATGCGATAATGGAAACAGCCATTTCCTCCGCATTGATCCCCTTCCGGAATTCACCGGCCCCGGTCCCCTTTTCGATGATACCGACCAGGTTTTTTTTCCAGCTGAACAGCGCCTTGGCCGCGCTCAGTCGCAGTGGGATATTGGTATCGTCCGCCTCTACGGCTGTATTAAGGATAGGACAGCCGCCGCGGTTGCTCACGCTCGCGATCACATCTTTGTAGATACGGCCGTACACCATCAGTTTTTCAAAATACGACCCTGCCTTTTCCAGCTCGGCCTGCACGCGGTTGAACACAAGGGAGCGGTTGTATTCGAATACCGCGAGGGCTACTTCTTCCTTGTTTTGGAAATTTCCATAAATGCTGCCCTTCGTGAGGCCGGTAGCCTCGGTGATGTCCGCCATGGAGGTGCCCGCGTATCCTTTCCGGTTGAAAATCTCCGCGGTTTTCTCGATGATGAAATTTCTGGTGCGCTCGGCTTTGGTCGTTCCTAAATTCATAATACAAATATACCAATTGGTATTTATTATTACAAATGCTTGAATGGGATGTTTATTTCAAAATAAGTAGCACGGTATAGAAATCACGGCAGCGCGGGAAGAACTTTTCCGCGCAGTTCGCCGAAGCCGACCCGGACATTTGCATTTTGCCCGAAACCACGCATGATCACTTCGTCATCATCTTCCAGAAAGCGCCTCTCGATATCTTCGCCCAGCTTTACGGGTTGAGTTCCATTCAGCGTAGCTTCGAGGAGGCAGCCCTTTTGGGTGATGTTTTTGCCGCTGATGGTCCCGGTGGCGAGCAGGTCGCCGATTTGCATGTTACAGCCCGTGACTGTGTGATGGGCAATCTGCTGCGCGGCGGTCCAGTAAATATCGCGTGCATTGGTTTGGCATACTAAAAATTCCTCTCCGTGGCCGGGCCTGACGCCGACGGAAAGCGAAAGGTCGAAATTCTGGCGCGGGTGATGTGCCAGATAGGGGAGCGGTTGGGGCTGCTGCAGTGGCGCGGGTACGCGGAAAGGCTGCAAGGCTTCCCAGGTTACGATCCAGGGTGAAACGCCCGAAGCGAAGTTCTTGCTCGTGAAAGGCCCCAGCGGCTGGTATTCCCACCGCTGAATGTCGCGCGCCGACCAGTCGTTAAAAAGCAGCAGCCCGAAAATGTAGTCTTCTGCTTCGGCAACGGGAACAGACTGGCCGACAGCCGAATCCTTGCCGATAACCCATGCAAGTTCCAGCTCATAGTCCAGCGCATGGGTCGGTTTGAAGGCCGGAGTGCCATCTGCTTGCCCGATTTGCCCCCGGGGCCGTGGTATCGGCGTGCCGGAAACGACGATGGAGGACGCCCGGCCATGATAGGCGACAGGCAGGTGTTTCCAGTTGGGGAAAAGCGGGTTTTCGGGCCGGAAGATCTGCCCGACGCTGAATGCATGTTCCTCGCTCGAATAGAAATCCGTGTAGTTGCCGACTTTTAGAGGCATATGCATTTGAACTTTCTTTTGTGGGATCAGCAGGTGGTCGGAATATTGGTGCAAAACCGACTCACGGTCGCACAAAGCTGTCTGGATAATTTTGCGTACATAATCGGAAAAGCTCCGGCCGAGTGCAACCAGCTCATTCAATACCGGCTTCCTGAACGCGCTCCCTGCTTCGGGATAATGCGGAAACATGTTTAATCCATAGGCCGTTGCCAGATCCACGACCCAGTTGCCGATGGCTACTCCCGCACGCGCAGGCCGGTCGTCACTGAATATCCCGAAAGGCAGGTTATGGATGGAAAAATCAGAATCTGGTGCGACCGGAAGCCAGGGTTGTAACATGGTGCTTATGGGTTTTTAAGCTTGTTGCGCCAGATAAGCTTCCAGCAACGGCTCAATGCCTGTTACCGATTCGTAAAGCTGGTCGTAGGAATTGATCACAAAATAATGGTCCTGGTAGCGGTCGATATGGTAAGGCGTATCGAGCACGAGGGCCAGATCGAAATCGATTTTCTGCACATCATTTTTCAGACAGTACCGGCTTTCCCCGGAGGAAGAAATGATGCCGCCGCCGTAAATTTTCAGCTCCCCTTTTTCTCGGATCAGCCCGAACTCGACCGTGTACCAGTACAACCGCGAAATGCGTTGCAGAACTTCCTCCTGGTCGATGTGCTTCAATGCGACTTCGCTCAAATGCGCCATAAAATCGCAGAAAGGCTGGTTACTAAGCAGCGGCACATGCCCGAATGTATCATGGAACATGTCGGGTTCTTCGAGGTAATCGATCTGTTCGGGCTTGCGCAGCCAGCTCGACGCCGGAAACTGCCTGTTATACAAATGTGTATAGAATTCGCGGTGGGGGATCAGCCCGGGCACTACAAACACTTCCCAGCCGGTCAAAGCACGAAGCGCGGGATTGGTTTCGCGTTCAAATTCAGGGATATGGCCGGGGACGAACCCTACTTTGCCGATACCATCGAGATAGACCTGGCTGGCAATGCGCGGAAGCTGTTCCATTTGCCGTTCGAAAAGCTGTTTCCACATCCGGTGGTCAGCTTCGGTATATTGTGCATAATCCTGGTTCATGGTTGAAAAGGGTTGGCATTAAAGTGTGCCGCGCAGCATCTGCTCACGTTCTATCGCTTCGAACAACGCTCTGAAATTGCCTTTTCCAAAAGATTGGGCACCTTTTCGCTGGATAATTTCAAAAAACAACGTAGGACGTGGCATGACTGGCTTGGTGAAGATCTGCAACAGGTAACCTTCATAGTCCCGGTCGACGAGGATACCGAGCTCGCGCAGGCTGGCAATGTCTTCATCGATATGCCCTACGCGGTGGAGCAGGTCGTCGTAGTAGGCGGTGGGCACCCGCAGGAATTCCACACCCCGGTCGCGCAATGCACGCACGGTATCTACAATATGGTCCGTCGCCACGGCAATATGCTGTACGCCCGGGCCGCCGTAAAAGTCGAGATATTCTTCGATCTGAGATCTCTTTTTGCCCTCAGCCGGTTCGTTGATCGGAAACTTTATCCGCCCGTTGCCATTGCTCATGACCTTGCTCATCAGCGCCGAATATTCCGTTGAAATGTCCTTATCATCAAAAGAAACCATCATTTTAAATCCCATTACATCCTCGTAGAACTTCACCCACCGGTTCATCTCGTTCCAGCCTACATTACCCACCATATGGTCGATATAGCGTAGTCCGACAGGCTCCGGCGAATGCTCCGGCTGCCACGCGACAAAGCCCGGGAGGAAAACACCATCATAATGTTTCCTTTCTACGAAAACGTGCACGGTATCTCCATAAGTACATATGCCCGACCGCACCGTCTCGCCATGGTGGTCCTTCTCGGTAACGGGTTCTAAAAATGGCCGCGCACCCCGGCTGACAGTCTCCCGGTAAGCTGTTTTAGCGTCATCGACCCATAATGCAATGGCCTTCACGCCATCGCCATGGCGATCAATATGCGCACCGATGGCCGTGCCGCCGTGCAATGGAGAAGTAAATACCAGGCGGATCTTGTCCTGCACCACCACGTATGATTCACGATCGCCAAGTCCCGTTTCAAGCCCGGCCATCGCCAACGGCTGAAAACCAAATGCGTTCCGGAAATAATGCGCCGATTGCAATGCATTGCCGACGTAGAGCTCAACATAATCCGTGCCGTTGATGGGTAGGAAGTCGGTCGATACGGTTGGGGCGGGAGGTGCTGTTAGTGTGGACATGAATTTTGAATGATTGAATGACTGAATGATTGAATGATTGACTGGGTCGCCGGAGCGATGAGTGAATGACTGACCGGATCGCCCATTCACTCATTTAAAATTACCCCTCCCCCCAACTGCGCCAATACCGCCCATCGTCAATCGCAATCGCCTGTTCAGTGAGCATCAGGGGGCGGAATGTGTCGACCATGACGGCCAGTTCCTGCGTTTCTTTTTTGCCGATACTGCGCTCGTACGCGCCCGGGTGTGGGCCGTGCGGGATACCGCCCGGGTGCAACGTAATGTGTCCCTGCGCGATGTCGTTGCGGCTCATAAAATCGCCGTCGACGTAGTAGAGCACTTCGTCGGAATCGATATTACTGTGGTTGTATGGTGCTGGAATGGCTAGCGGGTGGTAGTCGTAAAGCCTTGGACAAAAAGAGCATACCACGAATGCGTCGGTCTGAAATGTCTGGTGCACAGGCGGTGGCTGATGGATGCGGCCGGTAATGGGTTCGAAATTGTGGATCGAGAAAGCCCAGGGATAATTGTACCCGTCCCAACCGATAACATCAAACGGATGTGTTTCGTAGGTGACGGGGTGGATATGGCCTTGTTTCTTGATCCTGACCACGAACTCGCCGTGCTCGTCGTAGGTTTCGAGGTCGCGCGGGAGAACGTAATCGCGCTCGCAATACGGCGAATGCTCGGTAAGCTGCCCGAAATGGTTGCGGTACCGTTTGGGCGTGTAAATGGGCGAGTGTGATTCGAGGTAGAGCAGACGGTTGTCGGGCCCGTCGAATTCGATCTGGTAAATAGTGCCTCTGGGAATTAATACGTAATCACCATAAGTAAACGGCACCTGCCCGAACGGCGTGCGCAGCCTGCCCGATCCCCGATGGATAAATAGCAGTTCGTCGGCATCCGCATTTTTATAAAAATAGGACATCGGCGTGCCGGTAGGGGCTGCCAGGCCCAGAATGAGGTCGCGGTTTATGAGCAGGGGGATGCGGCTCTCAAGGTAATCCGCGGCGGGTTTTACATCGAAGCCGATCAGCTTCCGCATGGTCATATTGTTCGCCACCGCAATGCGTGGCGCCACGTCGTAAGGCTCGCCCAGCGATTTGACCTGCGTCGGTCGCCAGGTATGATAGAGGAGGGAAGACATGCCTTCGAAACCGATTGTTCCGAAGAGTTCTTCATAGTAAAGCCCGCCGTCGGTTTTACGAAACTGCGTGTGCCGCTTGGGCGGGATGGTTCCTAGTTGTTGATAGATCGGCATGCACTTCGTGATTGTAAGTTAGCCAATAGTTGTCTATGCAATTATAAGAAAAACAAATCAATATTTAAATAAATTTTTGCATTATTTTTAAAGACAAGAAAATGCTTCCGGTTAATAAATTCTACGATACTTGTCTATTTGTTCTGTAAAATATTAAGAATAAATTTGAATGTATTTCAGGCCGAGCCTTTCGGAACAACCTGAAACGATTCCCATCCTAGCTGAAAAGGGCATTGGCCGGCTCTGTTGTTGATTCTTGAACAGGATTTTTATTCAACTCAAACTATGTAGCCATGAGGAAGCATTACCTCCGCTTGCCCGGGAAGGGTATTCTTACACTTTTGTTATGCCTGGTGCTGTCCGTGCCGGGCCTCGCACAGATCAGCCAGTTCATTCACGTCGATCAGTTCGGTTATGCGCCGACGGCCGAAAAGGTCGCGGTACTGAGTAACCCGGTCGTGGGATACAACGCCGCGTTGAGCTACACGCCACCTTCGACCATGGAGGTGCGTAATAGTGCCACCAATGCAGTAGTGTTCACAGGTCCGGTTACCGTTTGGGATAACGGCAATACCCAGAGCACCTCTGGCGATCAGGGCTGGTGGTTCGATTTCTCTGCGTTGACGACCGCGGGTACTTACTATGTATTCGATCCGGTGGGCAACCAGCGATCGGCGGTTTTTGAAATTACGACTAATCCTTACGGCAACGTGATGCTGGCAGCCATGAAAATGTTTTATTACAACCGCTGCAATATGGCAAAAACAGCCCCGTACGCACAAAGCAAATGGACCGACGGAAACAATTTTATGCATGCATTGCAGGATCAGCAATGCCGGTACGTGTATGACCAGACGAACGCAGCCCTGGAAAAGAACCTGACGGGCGGCTGGTTCGATGCCGGGGATTACAATAAGTATGTATCCTTCACGCACAGTCCGCTGCACGACCTGTTGTATGCCTACGAGGAAAATCCAGCTGTTTTTACAGATAATTTCAATATCCCCGAAAGCAAAAACGGCATTTCCGACCTGCTCGACGAGGTGAAATGGGAGCTCGACTGGCTCTTCAAAATGACGAACGCCGACGGCAGTACGCACAACAAAATGGGGAGCCGGAATTACAGCGAAAATGTTTCCTCGCCTCCGAGCGTGAATGTGGATGGCCGCTACTATGGCCCTGTCTGCACTTCGGCGTCGGCAACCATCGCATCGGTGTTCTCGCATGCGGCCCTTGTGTATGCGGGTGTACCCGCGCTGAGTGCGTACGCGGGACAGCTGGAAGCAAAAGCTGTGAGCTGCTTCAATTATGTGTTGCCATTTTATAATTCAAATACCCTGCAAACCAATTGCGACGATGGCAGCATTGTTTCTGGCGATGCCGATGTGGGCGTCGGGCCGCAGCGGAATATGATGGTGATCGCTGCGATTTACCTTTTCGAGCGGACCGGCAATGCAGTTTATAACCAGTTTGTGGCCAACAATTACGCGGGTACCGACGTGATGAGCTCGGGTTACTGGGGCGTCGATGCTACCGAATTGCAGGATGCATTGCTGCGCTACGCCAAGCTTCCGGGCGCCAATCCGACGGTCGCGGCGGCGATCCTGAACTCGGCAGGAACGGCCGTGAACGGTAACTGGAACGACTTCTTCGGCTGGACGACGGCCGATCTTTACCGCGCTTTTATGCCCGATTGGTCGTATCACTGGGGCAGCAACATGCCCAAAGCCGATTATGCCAATGTAAACCGTACGATGCTTAAAGCCGGTCTTGGCAGTGCGGCAAGCCTGCAACGCAAGGCCGCGGAGCAGATCCATTATTTTCATGGGGTTAATCCGCAGGGAGTGGTGTATTTGTCGAATATGTACGCGGTGGGCGGGGACCGTTGCGCCAACGAGATTTATCATACGTGGTTCAACGACGGCACCATTTACGACAATGCCCTTACGTCGCCGAACGGCCCGGCGCCGGGTTACGTTGTGGGCGGGCCCAATGCCGACTACACGATCGGCGGCCAATCGCCCCCATTCGGTCAGCCGCGCCAGAAAAGCTACCTCGATTTTAACACCGGCTGGCCTACCAACAGCTGGGAGATCACAGAGCCGGCGATTTATTATCAGGCTGCTTACGTTCGCTTGCTCGCGCATTCGACATTGCCGATCGAGGACCCGTTACCTGTGGAGCTGGCTGGTTTTTATTTAAAGGAGCTGGATAACAGACAGGCGCAATTGTACTGGAAAACGGTTTCGGAAACCGATAACGACCGTTTCGAAATCGAGCGCTCGACCGACGCCGTTGATTTTCGTATGATAGGGGAATTAAAGGGACACAACACCACCTCCGTGGCCCACCATTATACTTTCACCGACACCGAAACGCCGGCTGTCACTACCTATTACCGGCTGAAACAGGTAGATTTTGACGGACAATTTGACTATTCCAGAATCATCGCCCTGTATCGCAAGGGCGATGTGTCATTCCGCATCGGACCGAATCCGCTGAGCGACTACGCGGACTTGCAAATGCCTCCGTACACCGGTATCGTTACCGTGAAACTCACCAGTATGGCCGGCGTGGAAGTAATGCGCCGCAAAATGGATGGCAGCGGCCGTATATTAATTCCCAATGTGGCCAAAGGAATTTATCTCCTGAGTGTGGAGAAGGGAAATGAAAAGCTATTCACGCAAAGGATTTTTAAAAACTGACATGGTAACGGGCAGCAACAAACGAATGCATCGCTGCCCGTTATATCACCGGCCTAGTGCTGTCCGGGCGCGGGGGTTCTTTTAGGCATGATCAGGCTGTCGGCCGGATATTTTGCTTTCAGCGTGTCCATTTGTGCTTTTGCCCACTGGATGAGGCGCTCGCGCTGCGCAGTGGTGAGCTTTGCGTCGCCATGCATACCCAATGCAGTATACGATTCAAGCGGCATGGCATTGTCTTCCACCATTTCGACTGTTTCTTCCAGCTTGTGGTTCTGCCGTGCAATGGACATGCCGGTGAATGCCGAGAAGTTGAGGTGCCGCTTGCCGTCTACGATGTGGTTGTTCATCCACCATGCCACAGGCTGGATATTGTAGTACCATGGATAGACGGTTTTGTTACTGTGGCAATCGTTGCAGGCCACTTCCAGGATGTTCTTCACGTCGGCCGGGACGTCATATTTAGTCGCGATGTTCATCGACTGGTCGTCGGAGAGGTTTTTTTCGGGACGGATAAACTGAATGATAATGAAAGCGGCCAGAAGGGCGAGCAGGATTTTTCTTAACATGTCCTATGGTGATTAGATTAGGTCTTAATATGCTTAATAATTCCGGCACCTGTCTTTTTTACTGCCGTTCTATCCCCTTATTTTTTCGATAGTGCGCAGGCGACAGGCCCATTTGCTGTTTGAACAGCCTCGAAAAATAGAACGGATCGTCGATTCCGATGGCGGAAGCCACTTCATTTATCCGCCAGGTATTGAAATGAAGCAGCTGGCAAGCCTTCTGAATGCGGAGATAATTGAAATACTCAATCGGCGCATAGCCGGTATCTTTTTTGAATTTTCTGGAAAAAAATGAAACCGATAAATTTACCGAACGGGCAATATTATCCAGTGTAAGGGAACTGGAAAGATTTTCCTGCATGTACAGGATTGCCTTTTCGGTAGGGCTTGCAAAGGATTCTGACAACTTCTGCGAGCTAAAATGCTCGGGCGCGATGAATGACGAAAGGTAATGCGGTAAGGCCAGATTGGCATGGATCAGATTAGAGGCGCTGTATCCTTTCAGCAAAGTTCTGGCGATGTGCGTGAAAAGTGCGTTGCGCTCGTCGGAAAACCCTACCTGGACCGCCTTTGCAGGTTCGCCGTCCCGTTCCATGACCGCTGCTGCGGCTGCATTGCTATGGCCGCCTGCAAGGTGAAGCCAGTAAATGCTCCACGGATTGATCTGGTTGGCACCGTACGAATGAGGTACGTCGGTCGGCAGGACAACGACTTCGCCCGCGTGTATCTGAGCGACATTCCCGCCTAGTTCAATCCAACCCTGACCGGCGCTGCAATACAGCAGGATAGCTTGTGAAATGCCGTTTGGTCGCTGATAATAATGGTGTAATGCTTTGGGATAATAACCCATCCTTGCGATGAACAGCTGGCTGATCAGCGGTAACTGCTCGCAATGGGAAGTTGCCACTTTGGGTATATCAATGATCAGCTCACCTTCGAAGCCTCTGCTTTTGCGCATAATGTGTGTTTTAATGAGGAGGTATTGAACTAGGTAAAGATAAAATAATCCATGTTTTAGACAAAATCGTTCATTCGTTTATTTCCTGGAATAGCTGAATTTTGGGATGTTAAAGTACTATTCCTAATCCCACTTCCATGGCAAAGCAACTTTTGACACACGCTCAGATTCAGCAATACAATAAGGATGGTTACCTGATCGTCCGCGGATTTTACGACCAAGAGGAAGTTTCAAGGCTCTATCATATTGCGATAGACGATGCCTCGATCAGCAAGCATGCCATCAATGTCAACGACAGCACCGGTAAGCGGAGCAAGCTTTCCCTGTGGTACAAACCCGGCGATGATGTGTACGGCCTGCTGACCAGGGGCAACACGTTAGTGGGGGCTGTGGATCAGCTTCTCGAACGTCAGCCTGGCGACGAGGGGCATTCGGTTTGCCATTACCATTCCAAACTCATGCAAAAAGAGCCGCGCGTAGGCGGGGCCTGGGAATGGCACCAGGATTACGGTTATTGGTATAAAAATGAATTTCTCTATCCCGAACAGATGATGTCGGTGATGATCGCAGTGACGGACGCCAATGTGGAAAACGGCTGCCTGCAAGTCATTAAAGGCTCTCATAAGATGGGCCGGGTAGAGCACGGCTTCTCGGGCGAGCAGGTGGGCGCGTCGCAGCGTTATGTTGACCTCGCGCTAAAAACGATGGAACACGTTTTCGTAGAGCTGAACGCGGGCGACGCGCTGTTCTTTCACAGCAATATACTGCACCGTTCGGAGGCCAACGTCTCGGACCGTCCGCGCTGGTCGCTGATTTCGTGCTACAACCGTTCTACCAATGTCGGACATAATGAATCGTCATCGTCGGCGGCGAGCATAACGCCCATTGAAATCGTTCCTGACGAAGCGCTGCTTACCTGGGACACGGCGGGCCTGACCGAGTCGGAGGCTGATTTTCTGAGCAAAGAAGCAGACGTATCACTTAAATAAAGTACACACTATGGCGCACCTCGCCGGGACGTTTTCGGGTTCCGAGCCCGGACTGGATGGGACGGGGCCTGTCCGGATCAACAAAGGGTATGTTTATTTGCTCAGTGCCATCGCGGCGCTGGGCGGGATATTATTTGGGTTCGACCTGGTCATCATTTCCGGGACGGTCGGGTTTTTCCAGGCACATTTCGGGTTGAATGAACTGGAAACGGGCTGGGCTGTCGGTTGCATCAACCTGGGGGCTGCAATTGGCGCCATCATGGGCGGCTTGCTTTGCGAACGGCTTGGACGCAAGAAGCTCCTAATGATCTGTGCCATACTTTTTGCGGTGACGGGCGGCGGTACCGGCTGGGCGGAGAACTTTCCGATGTTTATCGGCTTCCGTATGCTAAGTGGTGTGGCCGTTGGGGCTGCGGCGCTCGTTTGCCCGATTTACCTGGCCGAAATTTCGCCCGCACCTATGCGAGGCACCACGGTGTCGTTTTACCAGCTTTCTATTGTGGTGGGCATATTGCTCGCCTATCTTTCCAATTACCTTTTGCTGGATATCGAGGATAACTGGAGGTGGATGTTTTCGTCCCAGTCGATTCCGGCACTGCTGTTCTATTTCAGTCTTTTTATGGCTTCTGAAAGCCCCCGGTGGCTGATTCGCACGGGCAGGGAATTCGAGGCGCATATTGTGCTGGAAAGAGTCGGTGGGCTGGATTATGCATTGGCCGAACAGGAGCAGATTGAGCAGAGTTTTGCCAACAAACCTGACTCCAAAGTTTCTGAACTGTTCAACAAAGACGTTTGGCATATTGTATTTATCGGCATTATGATCGCCATATTTTCGCAGATTGTCGGGCAGAATTCTATCTTTTCGTATGCTCCGGAGCTCTTCAAAAAGGCCGGTATGGCGCAGAATTCGGCTTTTTTACAATCGGTTATCATTGGGGTCACCAATTTCGTTTTTACTTTCATAGCCATAGGAACAATTGACAAGGCCGGCCGTAAGAAACTGCTTCAATACGGTTCCTTTCTGTTGTTCGCCGACGCAATTGCGCTGTCGGCCGCATTTTACCTGCAATGGTCGGGGGGGTGGATACTAATCTTTGTGCTGGCATTTATCGGCGTTTACTCGGCCACGCTCGGACCGGTTACCTGGGTGGTACTCTCAGAAATCTTCCCGAACCGCATCCGTGGGAATGCGATGGCGGTGGCGACACTCGCATTATGGATCGCCAATTTCTTCACCACGGCGCTGTTTCCGATCATGAATCAGTATTTCGGCATCCCGGTCACCTTTTTGATCCATGGAGCGATATGCCTGGTCTACTTCTTTTTCATCCGGACCAGCATTCCCGAAACCAAAGGCCGCTCTTTGGAAGAAATTGAAAAACTATTGCAAAAAAGCTGATTGCCAACCGAATGACCATTCAATTTTATGCTCCGGAGTGGGGGAATACCCTTCCGTTTGATACTTTCTGTAAAAATGTTAAAACCGCCGGTTACGACGGTGTAGAAATGGCACTGCCTTTCGATCCGGCTGAAAAGCGAACCATCCTCGACACGCTGGCAGCCCATGATCTCCTGCTAATCGGGCAGTACTGGCAGTCGTTCGAGAAAGATATCGACGAGCACGCGGCAAACTACGAGAAATACCTCCGCAATCTGATCGAAGCCCGACCGGTGCTCATCAATTGTCAGACGGGCAAGGATTATTTCAATGCAGCCCAAAATGAAAGACTTTTTGCGCTGGCTGCAAAACTTTCCGCCGATTCCGGAATACCAATTATCCACGAAACACATCGGGGCAAAAGCCTTTTCGCGGCCCATATCACGATGGGTTACCTCCAATCCGACCCCGGGCTCCGCATTGCGCTGGATATTTCGCATTGGTGCAGCGTCCACGAATCACTTTTGGCGGATCTGTCCGACGAGGTAGCCCTCGCCATTTCCCGCACCGTCCATATCCACAGCCGCGTAGGTCACCCGGAAGGCCCGCAAGTGAACGACCCCCGCGCACCAGAATGGGAAGATGTGCTCCAAGCACACCTTAGCTGGTGGGACCGTATCGCATCGCTTCATGCTCAGAACGGAACTACGCTCACGATCACCACCGAGTTTGGACCTGCACCTTACATGCCGGCTATGCCCTACACGCAAATGCCTCTCGTGAGCCAGTGGGACGTGAATGTGCATATGATGCACCTGTTGAAAGACCGGTATCAGCATATTTAGGCGATCGATCTAATTATTTTTCAACATTTTAATTGACAAAGATTTTACCGTTAAATAAAATACTTGTCAATAAGATGCTGAGTGTGAGTCGTTTTTTAGCTACACAGGTGCAAAATGTGATACCTTTGGGAATTTACACAAGGCTTTCGGTTGTTTGGTACAACCCCGGATTTTGTTCTGGTTAATGAGTTAATTCATAAATTTGCTTTGTAGTAACCCCCCGATCGATCTAATAACTATGAGCATCCTTTATGTTGACCATGAAATCAATAATCTGAATTCCTTTAAGGCGACTTTCCGAAGAGATGCCCAAATTTATCTGGCCAATTCAACCGAAGAAGGGTTGAAAATTCTCGATGAACACAAGATAGACGTCATTTTTGCAGACCATCAGATGCCTGAAATGACAGGGCTTGAATTTCTCAAACTGGCTTCCGATCAATATCCTTCCAGCATGCGGGTACTGCTTACGGGCAATGCGTACACGGAAGAATTTCGTTGGGCGGCCGGAAAGGGGTATTTTCATAGCTATGTTAACAAGCCATGGGATGAACAGCAGCTCCGGACGTTGATGATCTCACGTTTATATTAGGTATTGATTATCCGAATGCGGAGAGCGCCGGAGCCCATGTGGTTTCCGGCGCTTTTTTGTTTGGCGCAAACCGTTTGCCGCAAACCGTTTGCCGCAAATCGTTTGCCGCAAACTGTTTGCCGTAAAAAAAATTGCCACACGAATATTTGTTGAGGATATATTGATTACATTGGAGAGTCAACATCCGACATTCTTCATCTATTGCCGGAAGGCTAAACCTTAACCAATGAAAAGAAGACACTTCATGCAGATGTCAGGCTTTGGCTTGGGCGCTATGATGCTCTCCGAGGTCCCCGTCATCGGGAATCCCGTGGCCGAAGAGCAGCTGCTCAACCCCTGGCTCGATTCCACAACCAAGAAAAAGCTTGCCGAAATAGCGTTGAATGCCGCCCGCGACAAGGGTGCCACGTACACGGACGTCCGTATCGGCCGCTATTTGCAGCAATACCTGTTTACCCGTGAAAAGCAGGTTCAGAATATCGTGAATGGCGAGTCTTACGGCATCGGTGTCCGTGTGATCGCTAACGGTACCTGGGGTTTTTCGGCTACGAGCGACGTGACGCCCGACGGTATCGCTAAATGCGCCGCTACCGCAGTTGCCATCGCCAAAGCGAATTCGAAGTTTCAGAAAGAACCCGTCGTACTAGCCGTGCAGAAAGGCGTTGGCGATCAGGTATGGAAGACGCCGCTCACCAAAAATGCATTCGAAATTCCGGTTAGGGAAAAGATAGACCTGCTGATGAACGTCAACGGTGCTGCCATGGACAATGGTGCCAACTTTGTGACGTCCAACCTGTTTTTTATCAACGAGCAGAAATATTTTGCCTCAACCGACGGTTCTTTCATCGATCAGGATGTTCACAGGATCTGGCCTACATTCACCGTGACCGTGACCGATAAAGCTTCGGGCAAGTTCAAAACCCGTGACGCGATCAGCTCGCCTATGGGTATGGGTTACGAGTATCTTGACGCCCTGGCAAGTGAAAAAATCGCCGGCCCGAACGGTCTGGTGGGCTATCGCAACGCTTATGACATGGTCGAGGATGCGATCATGGCGGCGAAGCAGGCTAAGGAGAAAGTAACGGCGAAATCCGTGATACCGGGCAAGTATGACCTTGTCTTAGATCCCAACCACCTCGGACTCACCATTCACGAGTCGGTAGGGCACCCTACGGAGCTCGACCGGGTGCTGGGTTATGAAGCCAATTACGCCGGTACGAGCTTCGCGACGCTGGACAAATGGAAGACAAAGAACTTTAATTACGGCAGCAAACTCGTCAATATCGTCGCCGATAAGACGCAGGCACATACGCTGGGTGCGGTGGGGTACGACGACGAGGGCGTTCCCTGTAAAGAATGGGACATTATCAAGGACGGGATACTTGTCAACTACCAGGCGATCCGCGACCAGGTACAAATACTGGGCGAAAAAGAGTCGCACGGCTGCTGCTATGCTGATGATTGGAGCTCGGTTCAATTCCAGCGCATGCCGAATATCAGTCTTAAACCGGGTAGTGAGAAACGCAGCGTGCTCGATATGATCAAAGGTGTGGAAAAGGGCATTTACATCGTCGGAAGAGGTTCCTACTCAATTGATCAGCAGCGCTATAACTTCCAGTTCGGAGGACAGGTTTTTTACGAAATCAAAAACGGCGAAATCACGGGAATGCTCGAAGATGTTGCATATCAATCCAACACCCAGGAATTCTGGAACTCGTGCGTACAGCTTTGCGACAAGGACGATTACCGCACCTTCGGATCGTTTTTCGACGGCAAAGGTCAACCCGCTCAGATCAGCGCCGTCTCGCACGGAAGTTCGACGACGAGGTTTAACGGGGTGAATGTTATTAATACAGGACGAAAAATTTAAGAGAGGAGGAAGGGGAGGAAAAGGAATAAGGGGAGGAAGGAATGCATTCACATCTCCCTCCCTCCCTTTTCTCCTTCCTCCCTTTCTTCCCTTGCAAACGACCATCAAAAAGCATCACGCAAAATGGCAATCCTTACAAAAGAACAAGCAAAAAAAATCATAGATAAAGTCCTGGCGTTTTCGAAGGCTGACGAGATCAGCGCGTCGCTTTCGGGCAACCGGACGGGCAATATCCGTTATGCACGCAATTCGGTGTCGACGAGCGGTGAGACCACTGATTTGTCGCTCTCCGTTACAGCTGTTTATGGCAAAAAATCGGGGACGGCTACGATCAATGAATTTGACGACGCGTCTCTGGAAAAGACCGTGCGGCGCGCGGAGGAAATCGCGAAGCTTGCGCCTGACAATCCAGAATATATGCCTATGCTCGGGTCACAGCAATATGTGAACACTAATGCTTTCGCGGATAGCACGGCGGAAATCGGCCCAGAGTTCCGCGCCAAGGCGGCTTTTGGCAGCATTGAACCTTGTTCCAAAAAGAATCTGACCGCAGCCGGTTTCATGCAAGACACGAGCGGGTTTACGGCGCTGGGGAACAACAAGGGGCTGTTTGGTTATAACAAATCGACGTCCGTAGATTTTTCGGTTACGGTGAGGACTGCGGATGGCACCGGCTCGGGCTTCGTGCAGCGCGATTACAACGATGCGGCCAAACTGAATGCCCAGACGGCCACGGAAATTGCGATGCAAAAGGCAATGGCATCTGTGAATGCCAAGGCATTGGAACCAGGCAAATATACCGTTATCCTCGAACCGACCGCCGCCCATGATCTCATTCTGAACATGATGCGGAATATGGATGGACGCAGCGCCGATGAAGGCAGAAGCTTTCTGGGCAAAAAAGGCGGCCAGACCCGATTGGGTGAAAAGCTGCTCGATGAACGCGTGACGATCTATTCCGACCCCACAAATACCGAAATACCGGGGTCGCCATTTGCCAGCGACGGCAGGCCGCAAGAGAAAGTAACCTGGTTTGAAAATGGGGTAGTGAAAAACATGTACTACTCGCGGTTTTGGGCGGAAAAAAAGGGTGTAAAGGCGATCCCATCGCCGGATGGTATCATTTTTCCGGGTGGCGACAAGTCACTGGCCGATCTCATCAAGGGCACCGAGAAAGGTATCCTGGTTACGCGTTTCTGGTACATCCGTACCGTCGACCCGCAGACGTTACTCTATACAGGCCTCACGCGCGACGGAACTTTCTATATTGAAAATGGTCAGATCAAATATCCCGTGAAGAATTTCCGGTTCAACGAAAGTCCGGTGATCATGCTCAATAATGTGGAAGCGATCGGGAAATCGGTGCGTATTAACGGGAGCCTTATTCCCCCGCTTAAAATCCGTGATTTTACATTTACGAGCCTTTCGGACGCTGTATAGCACATACGGCAATCCATTTAACCCGGCGTCACGCCATCCATAACAGGTGAGTTGAAACAAGCGCAGCCGTTCATTAACTTATGGATTGCACTTTTTTAACTCACCCAATCAATTCTATTAGCTAAACATCTACACTTTGAAACGACGAGATTTTATTCAAATGGCCGGGCTCGGAACGGGAGCGTTCATGTTGCCGGGCCTTGCAATGGGCCGCGCGGTGTCGCCAGAGGCATTGCTGATGCCGGGTGAAGACGTGGCCGTCAAAAAGCGGCTCGCCGACGCTGCGCTGAACGCCGCCAAATCCAAGGGAGCTTCTTATGCCGATGTGCGTATTGGGCGCTACCTCAACCAGTATGTGACCACCCGTGAGGACAAGGTCGAGAATATCGTCAATACCGAATCTTACGGTGTTGGCGTGAGGGTCATTGCCAATGGCTGCTGGGGTTTTGCCGCGGTAGTGGATGTCAAAAATGAAACGCAGATGGCAAAAGCGGCGGAAGAGGCCGTGGCAATCGCAAAGGCCAATGCGAAACTCATGAAAGAGCCGGTTCAACTCGCCCCGCAAAAAGGTTTCGGAGAAGTGAGCTGGAAGGCACCTATTAAAAAGAATGCCTTTGAAGTACCTATTAAAGAAAAGGTAGATTTACTGCTCTCAGTGAACGACGCCGCTTTGAAAAACGGTGCTAACTATGTGAATTCGATACTGTTTCAGGTGAATGAACAGAAATATTTCGCGTCTACCGACGGTTCCTACATCGACCAGGATATTCATCGCATCTGGCCGCTTTTCAATGTGACTACCATTGATCCCAAATCTGGGAAATTTGAAACCCGCAGATCGCTGAGTGCGCCCATGGGAATGGGTTATGATTACTTGCAATCGAACCCGGCAGACAAGGTTACCGGCGTCACGACCCGCTACAACAAAGGTTACGACATGCTTGAAGACGCGACCGCGGCGGCCAAACAGGCCAAGGAAAAGCTGACAGCCAAGTCGGTGGAGGCGGGCAAATATGACCTGATCCTCGATCCTTCGCATTTGTGGCTTACGATCCACGAGTCGGTAGGCCACCCGCTGGAACTCGACCGCGTGCTTGGATACGAGGCGAACTTTGCCGGAACTTCGTTTGCGACGCTGGATAAATGGCAATCCAAAAATTTCCAATACGGCAGCAAGCAGGTGAACCTGGTGGCGGATAAGTTGCAGGTAGGCTCGCTGGGCGCTGTGGGCTGGGACGACGAAGGGGTTAATACCAAGCAATGGGACCTGGTGAAGGACGGTGTGCTGGTGAACTACCAGGCGATCCGCGACCAGGCGCACATTATCGGTGCCAAAGAATCGCACGGATGCTGCTATGCGGATAGTTGGAGTTCTGTTCAATTCCAGCGCATGCCCAATGTGTCGCTGGCGGCGGGCAAAACGCCATTATCGGTGGATGACATGATTAAGGATGTCAAGAAAGGCATTTACATCATCGGCGACGGGTCGTTCTCGATCGATCAGCAGCGCTATAACTTCCAGTTTGGGGGGCAGCTATACTATGAGATCAAAGACGGTAAAATCGCCGGAATGCTGAAAGACGTGGCTTACCAGTCGAATACGCAGGAATTCTGGAACTCTTGCGTGCAGGTTTGCGATGAGCGCGACTACCGTTTGGGTGGTTCGTTTTTCGACGGTAAAGGTCAGCCCATGCAATCCAGCGCCGTATCGCACGGCAGTTCGACGGCCCGGTTTAACGGAGTTAACGTGATCAATACCGCGAGGAAGATATAGGAAGGGAAGAAAGGGAAGAAAAGGAGGGAGGGGAAGAAGGAGGAAGGGGAGGAAGGAGTAACAAACAGAAAATAGAATTCCATTCTCCCAAAAATCAATAGACCATCAAAAAAGCATTACGCAAATGGCCATCATATTAACAGAAGCAGAAGCTAAGGCGCTGTGCCAAAAAGTGCTGAGCTATTCCAAAGCCGATGAATGCGAGGTGAATATCCTGGGTGAGGAACGGGGGAACCTGCGCTATGCCCGCAACGAAGTGTCGACGAGCGGATCGCTGATCAACCAGAATTTGCAGGTGCAATCCGCATTCGGGAAGAAGGTAGGTGTCGCTACTATCGACGAATTCAGCGACGAGTCGATTGAAAAAGTAGTCAGGAGATCGGAGGAGCTGGCGAGGCTGGCGCCCGAAAACCCTGAGCACGTAGGCGTACTCGAACCGCAGACCTATTTGAAATCCAATGGGTTCTTCGAATCCACCGCAGGCGTTAACCCCGCGTACCGTGCCGACGCAGTCGCGAAAAGCCTCGAACTGACCCGCACACAGAATATGACGGCGGCCGGTTTCCTGGAAAATCAGAAAGGCTACTCTGCCATGATGAATTCCAAGGGGCTTTTTGCCTATTACCCCAGCACGAGTGTCAATTTTTCGCTCACCGTGCGCACGCCGGATGGGAAGGGCTCGGGCTATGTTGCCAAAGGATACAGCGATGTAAATAAGCTGGATACAGCAGCGGCCACCAAAATCGCCATTCAGAAATCCAAAGGATCGGTGGATGCGAAGGCATTGGAACCGGGTAAATACACGGTGATCCTCGAACCCACGGCAGCCGTCGTGCTTTTGGAAAACATATTCTTCAATTTCGATGCGAGAAGCGCCGACGAAGGCCGGTCATTCCTGAGCAAAGCAGGCGGGAAAAGTAAGTTGAACGAGAAGATCGTCGACGAGCGTGTCCATATCTATTCGGACCCGACTCATCCGGATTTGCCTTCATCACCCTGGTCCGGCGACGGACAGGCAGCGAACAAGATCAACTGGATCGAGAACGGAGTAGTTAAAAATCTCGTCTATTCGCGTTATTGGGCTCAAAAGAACAATGTAAAGCCGGTACCATTCCCTACGAACGTGATCATGGCAGGCGGCACGGCCAGTATGGATGAAATGATCAAATCCACGCAGCGCGGAATTTTGGTTACCAAATTGTGGTATATCCGGGAAGTCGACCCGCAAACGCTCTTGCTCACGGGCCTCACGCGCGACGGTACTTTCTATATTGAGAATGGCGTGATCAAACATCCGATTAAAAACTTCCGTTTTAACGAAAGTCCGGTGATCATGCTCAACAACCTCGAAACGCTCGGCAAACCCGAACGCGTGGTGAGCACCGAAAGCAATAGTAACTACCTGATCCCGCCGATGAAAATCCGCGAGTTCACATTTTCATCGTTATCTGACGCAGTTTAGTATTGAAACCTTTTTTCTTCACCAGAATACAATACACTTCCGGTAACTGGGATACCGACCAGCGAATGCCGTCCAATTTGCTGCATTCGCTGGTTGAGTACACCACAATACCGGTCGACGAGAAGGAAAAAGTAGTTCAGCTGAGCAGTAATGAAATATTCAAAAGCCCGTTCTGTTATCTGAGCGGGCACAAACTGGTGGAGTTTTCAGCCCAGGAGCGCGACCATTTCAAACGGTATGTGCAAAACGGCGGATTTGTGTTCGTCGACGACTGCAACCACGACATCGACGGGCTTTTTGCGAAATCTTTCGAGCAGGAAATGGCCCGGACATTCGGCCCGAAAGCCTTGCAAAAGATTCCGAACGACCATCCGGTATACCACAGTTTTTTCAAATTCGACGACGGCCCACCGACCACCTCCTTCGAGCTGAATGGCTGGGGCGACGACCTCGTGCACGATTACCTCAAAGCCATCACCATCAATGGAAAGATTGGCGTCCTGTACAGCAATAAGGACTACGGCTGCGAATGGGATTATGATTTCAGGAACAAACGTTTCCTGGCCGTTGACAATACGCGGTTCGGGGTAAATATTGTGGTGTATGCGTTGACGGGGTAGGGGCGCCTGCGGTGCGACCGCCGATGCGAGTTTTGGTTCCGTTCGGGTTGGTCGTCAATGTGAAACAATTGGTAGTAAAAAATATTTATGTATGCCCGGCGGTCGGCCGTCGGCGGTCAAAACAACACTCAAAACTTGGAAACCTCAACGACAACGTCACACTACCGGACATTAGTAGCAAAGCTGCCGTTACTCAAAGCCGAAATCGCTAAGGTAATTGTTGGGCAACAGGAGGCTATTGACGAGATATTAATCGCACTGCTCGCTTCCGGGCATTGCCTGTTGGAGGGCGTTCCGGGGTTGGCCAAGACATTGATGGTCAAGACAATGTCCGAAGCATTGCATATGAGCTTCCGCCGGATCCAGTTTACGCCCGATCTGATGCCCGGCGATATTGTCGGTACGGAGATTTTGGAAGAGGATCATGAGACAGGTAAAAAATTCTTCAAATTCAACAGGGGGCCGCTATTTGCCAATGTGGTTCTGGCCGACGAGATCAACCGGACGCCGCCCAAAACACAGGCGGCACTGCTCGAAGCAATGCAGGAAAAAAGCGTGACATACGGTGGTGAAAATTATGCATTGCCTAACCCATTCCTGATCATCGCCACGCAAAACCCTATCGAGCAAGCGGGTACTTATCCACTTCCCGAGGCGCAACTCGACCGCTTTTTATTGTATATCAAACTGGGTTATCCAAGTGAAGAGGAGGAATTGGACGTATTACGGACAACTACCGGCATTTCAAAGCCTGAAATTGGCCGGATTTTGTCCGATTCGGAAATAGCCGATCTGCAAAAGCTGACACGGCAGGTACATATAGCCGATGAATTGTTGGTGCGCATTAACAATCTGGTGCGTTCGTCACGGCCTGAAACGACCCAGTCGGAGTTCGTGCGGGAATGGTGCGACTGGGGCGCGGGCCCTCGCGCGGGGCAGGCACTCGTGTTATGTGCGAAGGCGCGTGCGGTGTTGCACGAACGGTTTTCGGTGGTGCCCGAGGATATCCGCTCATTGGCATACCCGGTGCTGCGGCATCGCATTGCCATGAATTTCCGCGCGGAGGCGGAGGGTATTACCAGCGATCATGCCATTATGGAGTTATTGACCGGGTTGTAATATTCAGGTATGGGACCATGCAACGACAGACGATGATGAAATGACGTCGGAAACCGACAAATAATGCCACCATGCAAAAAACTACCGGATTACTGGCGTCCAGCCTTATTAAGCTCAAAAACCTGCAACTGACCGGGAAACTGGTGAGTGAGGAGCTGATGCTGGGCATTCATTCCAGTAAGCGATCGGGGATCGGTATTGAATTTGAGCAATATCGCCATTACGAACCCGGCGACGATCCGAAACGCATTGACTGGAAATTGTTTGCGCGAACCAACAAACACCTCGTCCGCGAATCCTCCACGGAAAGCGACCGGCAGATACGGTTTGTACTGGACTTGTCGGGATCGATGAATTATGCAGAAAATGGCGTAAGCCGACTACAATATGCGCAAATCCTGCTGGCATCACTTGCCTACCTGTGCTACATCCAGAACGACCAGATGAGTTTGTATGGATTGAAGGAAGGGCAGGTCGAAACGATCGCCGGGACAGGCTCGGCGTCATCGGCCAGGCAGGCATTTCAAAAAATACTGGTAGGGTTGGAAAAAGCCACCGCGGCTGGGTCCTGGGGAATGTCCGGGCCGAGGCACGCAGAATTTCAGTTGAGAAAGAAGGAGCAACTCATCTTTGTGAGTGATCTGCTGCAAACCGGCGACGAGTGGTTATCTTGGATACGCTCTCTGGCCGGGCCTCAGAGAGAAATAGTGATCTTCCAGATATTGGGCGACCAGGAGGAGGAATTTAATTTAAAGGGATTTTACCGGTTCAAGGACCTGGAAAGCGGACGGGAGATGGAGCTGGACGCAGAGTCGGCAGGCACCGCATTCAGAATGTCGATCCAAGCCTACCTGGCCGATTTGAAAACGGCATTGCAAATCCCTCATGTGCGCCTTGTTCGTGTGCGTATGAGCGAGCCTGTCGGAATGGTTTTGAAGGCTTTTTTAACCAGAAGAAAAGGCTGATGGCATTCTTGCAACCATATATGCTTTGGGGAATGCTGGCCGTAGCGGTACCGGTCGCAATTCATTTTTGGTACCAGAAAAAAGGTAAAACGATCGAATGGGCGGCAATGCGCTGGCTGGGCGAGCAAACTACGCCGCAACAGCGAGGCATTCGGTTGAATGAAGTGTGGCTGATGATCTTGCGATGTTTGGTGGTTTTGCTGCTGGCTTTGATATTGAGCAAACCGGCCGCCGACTGGTTCAAAAATACAGGCAGACCGGAAGTGATTCATCTGGTACAGGCCGACCGGCTTGTTACCGATACCTATCGTTTTGAGCTCGAAAAAGCGCAGCGTAATGGCGAGCATATTTATTGGCTCGGAGCTAGGCCGGAGAAGGTTAACGACCTCGCGGTAACCCCTGTCGGTACTTCGTGGTCAGGATTTTTACAGCAGAATATCAATGCATTGGCGGGGGGCAATGCGAAGGATTTTAGATTGTATTTCCGAAACGACCGCGGATTGGAGGGGTTCCCGCCAGTATATGTTCCCGGTGAATACCAGCTTTTTCCGGCAGTTGATTCATCACAAAAGAAGCAGGTCGATATTTTGAAAAACAGGCCACCACATAACGGAACCCTTCATGTGCTGCTGGACTACCGCGACGCGGCGGAAAGGCACACAGTCCGTGCTGCGCTTTCGGCATTGAGTGAGGTTTATGGTTTTTCTTTTGAAATTGAAGAAAAAAAAGGCTCTGTTGACCACTACGATTGGGTTTTTACCGATAGACAATGGCCAGATCCGCAACCAGGAACAACCTATGTCGTATCAGGCAATGCGCCCCGATGGAATGCTCCGGCAAATGTCATTCAGCTGCGCGACACCTTGCGGATGGCGGATTCGGAGCTGGTCGAAAGCGGCCGGTTGCCCGAGTGGCTGGGCGACTTGCTGGTGGAACATTTGGATTTCAGAACAACCAACCCGCCTTTGAGCAGAGGTCAGTTGAAAGCATTGTTTAAAAAAGTTGCCGCTTCGGGTGCGCAGGAAGAGGCGGTATTGCGGCCCTGGTTGCTGCTGATACTGATATTGTTGATGGCCGCGGAACGCTGGTTGGCGCTACGCAAAACGGGTAGGAGCCATGGCTGATATAAGAAAACTCGTCAATTCGGTGAATATCCATTTGCAATGGCTTGCCATTCTCAAATGTTTTTTGCTGGGTTTAGCCGCCCACATGCTGGCCAATGCATTTTTACCCGACAGTCCGTGGCTGAGTTCCAGTGCGCGTTTTATCGGCTGGTTGATTGGGATATGGATTACCAGGGCATTTACTGATAAGCGGAGTGCCGCTATTTCTTTGATACATAGCCATAACCTCGATGCAGAATACAGCCTCGACTTGCTCGACAGGAACGATCTGAATGTGGCCGAGCAAATGCAGCTCGAACGGATCGGCGGACGGAATATCACCTTTCCGCGCCGCATATTGTACCGCGGTATCTGGAAGTATTTCGCGGCGGTGGTCCTGGCTACCTGCATTTTCCACAGTTGGACGACAATCCGCGACCGAAATGCCTCGCGCGGGAAGCCGATATCGGCTGCGACCGCAGGTAAAAGCGCTTCTGAGCCGGTTATTCCAAGATTTGCGTCTTCCGCAGTGAAAATAGTGCCGCCCGACTATACCGGCTTGCCGGAACGTAAATCCGGCGACTTGAATATCAGCGGGATCGTCGGATCGCGGATAGAATGGTCTGTCTGGTTCGATCGGCCAGAGCAGCTATCAGTCCGGATTGCCAACAGCCGGGGCGAAGAAGTTAGTTTGCGTGAAATCAATGGCATATTCGTCTATCAGGACCGCCTTACCGGTTCAGGTTTGTATTCCATAAAAGGTTATTGGAAGGATTCGCTCGTTTATCAGTCCGATTTCTACAAACTCGAAGCATTGCCCGACCTTGCCCCGCGCATCGAACCTGCCTCGAAGGAATTATATCAATATCATTTTTTGAAAGATCCGAAAACCATCCGCGTCACTGCCAAAATATCGGACGATTTCAAAGTCAGGCAGGCATTTATCGTCGCTACCGTAGCCCGCGGTTCGGGCGAAAATGTGAAATTCCGGGAAATTCGGCTCCCACTTGCCCCAGCCGATTTCCGGGAAGCCAACATTCAGAAAACCATCGACCTCAATGCATTGAATTTTACTCCGGGCGACGAGCTCTACTATTATTGGGCGGCGATCGACAACCGCCGGCCCGAAGCGAATTTTAGCAAGTCGGACACCTATTTCATGGTGTACAAGGACACCGCGAATGTGGAAGAGGCGGAGTTGGCAACCATGGCTGTGAATGTGATGCCCGAATATTTCCGAAGCCAGAGGCAGATTATTATCGACACGGAGAAGCTCATTGCCAGACGGAAAAAGCTCAAAAAGACTGAATTTAATTCCACTTCCAACGAAATCGGCTTTGACCAAAAAGTGCTCCGGCTGCGCTATGGGCAATATCTGGGTGAAGAATTCGAAACCAGCATCGGCGGCGATCCTGCGTCCGATAATGGCAATATCGTCGATGCATTTACCCACCATTCCGACGGGCAGGGCGAAGGCGCCGAATCGCGTACGGGCGAGCCTGGCGGTGGCGACCCTCACACGGGCGAACCCACGCACACGAACGAGCACACACATCAGCATAATGAGCCTGCGGGCGAGAAAGACCCGCTTGCGGCGCTAATGGAACAATATACGCACTCGCACGACGATGCCGAGACGAACACCTTTTACGAGCAATCGACGCGCAGCCTTTTGAAAATGGCTTTGGAGCAAATGTGGCAATCGGAGCTGCATTTGCGCACTTATGAGCCTGAAAAAGCGCTTCCATTCGAGCACAAGGCTTTGGAGTACCTTAAAACTGCCCAGCAGAAGGCGAGGACCTACGTGAAGAAAAGTGGTTACGACCCGCCGCCGATCAAGGAAAAGGAGAAGCGGCTGACCGGCGAGATGAAAGATCTCACGACAAAATGGGAGTTTGAAAAGGAGTTTAACCAAAAACAAACTACTGCGCTGGCGACTACTTTGCTTGGCTACCTGGAAAAGGGTGATTTAAGCAAAGTTGAGCGGCCGAAACTGGCAGCATTAAGCTTTGAAATGGTTCAGCGGCTGTCCGACAGCGGACCGTTCAACGGAGGTTTGCAGAACTGGAACATGATTGCGGCTCTGCAAAAACTGGCGGCGGGCAGGGCATTGAAGGATGCTGAAATGGCTAGTTTGAAACGGGATTTGTACAAACGCACGGATGTCACATTGCAAAGTCGCGCTTCATGGTCGGGCGAGAAAAAGTTGGAGGCTGCATTCCGCAAAGCGCTACGTTAACCCGTTTTAAATGAATTTAGCAAGAATTACTCACCGAATGATTCATACCGATTTTAACTGGACAGAACCCGTCGATTTAACATTGCTGCTCGCGGCAACGGCATTGCTCGCGGTGCAGTGCGGATTGTTGTACACGCGGCACCGCCATTCGGGAAGGGTGGGTATCAGGTTGATTTTGAATGTAATATTATGGCTGAGTGCCGTTGTATGGATACTGGACCCATATTTTAAATCAAGTAGCAGGTCGAAAATCGGACTGTTGATTGCCGAAAATGTCCCTTCGGAGGTTGTGGGGGACATCCGTGATCGCTTGGCGGGGGCGGAGGTGATCCGTCAGGATGCAATCGGTACCGGGCTGGTAGATACGCTGGCAATAGTCGGTCAGGAGTTCCCCAATACGGTTTTTGCGTCGGTAAGGCAACTGAAAAATGCGCCCGATTTGCATTGGGAGCCCTATTTTGCACGGGAAGAGCTGAGCGATTTGCATTGGAAGGGCATATTGCGAAAAGGCGGAATGCAGCGGATTGTAGGAAGTATTCAAGCGACGGAAAAAAAAACCTTGCATGTGCGCTACGCCGGCCAGACGCTCGATAGCGTCATGCTCAACGTGGGTACCAACAATTTCCGGCTTGCATTTCCCGCATTCAGCGAAGGCCGAACCACCACGACCCTCGATCTCAACGGGCAGACCATCGATACGGTACGCTTTTTTACACTGCCCGGGGAGAAACTGACGATCCGGTTTCTCCTCGATGCACCCGATTTTGAAACAAGAAATCTGGCTACCTGGCTCGGGAAACAGGGCCATGCCGCACTCTATGAAGCCACATTATCCACCGATATCCGGAGCAAGCTGAATATCAACCGTGCCGCTGAGCCTGATCTGATCATAACCACCGCTGCGAATGCTGCTGACGCGGTGATCAGGAAGGCGGTTAATGCCGGTAAAAGTGTACTTTTTCTGCAACTGGGAGACCCTGCCGCCGAGCTCCGGGCTATTAATGCGGCGTTGGGCACGCGCTTTCAGGCGGCGAAAATTTCTAATGAAGAGTCGGTACCGGTGTCGACTTCGTTAACAGCCCAGCCTTTCCGCTTCGAGCCGCAGCGTTTCCAGACGAGGGCGTCGCATTACCCGGTGATGACCGAAAAGACGACCGGCATCATCGCGGTCAGCTTGCTGAACGAAACCTTTCCGATGCAACTGTCGGGCGATAGCACTGCTTATGGAAAGGTTTGGAGTGAAATCCTCGCATATGCGCGTCCTGCGCAGGCGTCGGTGATGGAATGCGACGCCCCGGTTTTTCAAAATGTACCTGTGACAATGCATTTAAACAATTTTCAGCCCATTCCGCCGTTTCTGACGGTGGGGCAAGACACTGTGCCTACGATTACTTCGGCAGTGAATGATCGTTCGGCCACTGTTGCTTTTTTGGCGGTTCAAAATGGGTGGGTATCTCTCCACGATTCGCTCAATACCGAACTTTACGTGCAGGATTACTCCTCGTTGCGGTATGCATCGCGCATGCAGCATTTTATTCAATCAACACAAAAACTAAAAGTAGCAGCTGGTGGAAGGGACGATTCGTTTGCTACCAAAAAGCTTCCCGGCTGGGCATGGTTTACCTGGCTAATGCTCTGCCTGGCTGCGCTCTGGATCGAGCCGAAGTTGTGATTTCAGCGTTTGTCAATGTCTTCCAGGGTAATCTGCCGGGGAAACTTTGCGTAGCGCAGATTGGGCTCGTTTAATGCATAACCGTCCTGTATCGCCTGCCTTGCCTTTTCGAAGTAAATATTATGGTGCTGATTGCCAGTTACTTTCATCGTCATGGCCAGGTAATAGTTAGCCATCGGGTGCATTTCGTACAGTTGCAGACATTCGCTGAATTTCCGCTCGGCCTGATCGAATTCGTTCATCAGGTAATACAAAATGCCAAAATAGAGCAGGGAATTGAAATGAAGATCGTTCTGTCCCTCGCCGCGTTTTTGCTGGGCAATGTCTTTGATGAAATACTTTTCTGCCTCCTTGTAATTCCCTGATTCCATGTGGCTTAATGCGATGAAAAACGAAAAGGTGTGATCCATCGTGAATGCATTGGGTGTGAGCTGTTCCGCCGCCAGGAGATCGGTAATGGCCTTTGGATAATCCTGGGTTATCAAACAATGCAAGTACCCACGGTATGCCAGCCAGCGCTTGGGATCGAGCGTCACGGCGGTGTCGTTATAGGCGATCATTCTTCCAAAGTTGCCCAGGAACATCTGCCGGATGCCTTTTTCCTGATATGCTTCCGAAATGTTGGGGCAAATAGAGATGAGCGTATCAAAAGTTGCGTCCCAGTCAGGACTATCCACGCCGATTGAGTGCGCCTTTTGGACATATGCATGAAAGAGGCTGTCCTGGACCCGGCGTGACGAACAGTCAGGTTGCGCCCACGCTGCGGTAAGCGTGGAGAACAGCAAAACCGGAAGCAGGACGATACGTTGCATAGGCCAGATAACAATCAAATATACCTTAAATTACTCCGATTTCAGCGATTGCGTCGGGTTGGTCAATGCCGCGCGAACGGATTGGAAACTGATGGTTGCCAGCGTGATGACAATCGTAACCAACCCAGCGCCGGCGAATATACCGGCTCCGATCGTCGCGCGATAGGCAAAATGATCCAGCCAGCGGTGCGTGAGCCACCACGCCAGCGGACAGCCAATGGCAATGGCGACGGCCACGAGCACGAGAAATTCCCGAGACAACATCGCAACCACACTGCCAGTGGTGGCGCCCAGGACCTTCCGCACACCGATTTCCTTCCGGCGACGCTCGGCCGTGAATGCAGCCAGGCCAAAAAGACCGAGGCAGGATATCAATATCGCCAAAACGGCAAAATACCTGGCCAGCTGTGCCACAAGCTTTTCCGAGGCGTACTGAATCTGGTAGTCACGGTCGAGGAAGTCGTAGTCGAATGCATAGCCAGGATTGAAGCTAGCATAAAATGCCTGTATCCGGGCAACAGTAGCGGGCACCTCGCCGGCCTGTATTTTGACCGTCGCCAGCATGGTTTCCTGAGGCGATAGTTTGAAAATGAACGGTTTGATGATTTCGTGGAGTGAATTAAAATGAAAATCCCGCGCCACGCCGACGATACGGGTCTTCCGGCCGTCGACCATGATCTGCTTGCCGATTGGGTCGGTAATGCCCATTTGGCGGATAGCTGTCTCGTTCAATATTACCGCGGTCGAGTCCGATCCGAAATCTTTTGAAAAGCTCCTCCCTGCGACCATCGGAATGCCCAGTGTTTCGGTAAGGCCATAATTGACCGGCATTTTATAGAAACGGATCTCGTCTTTCTCGTTTTTGCCGTCCCAACGCACGCCTGCCGACGGCATGAATGCGGGCAAGACGATTTTTTGCTGAATGCTGGACGCGTTTACGACACCGGGTACCGTTTTCAGCCCTGCCAGAAATGCCTCCGTCTGTGTCGCGGCACGACCCTCCATTTCGAAATACACAATATTATCCTTTTCGTACCCCGGGTTTTTAGCTTGCACATAATCGATTTGTTTGTAAACCACGACTACCGAAATGATGAAGATCACAGAAACGGCGAACTGGAACACTACGAGCCCTTTTCGCACCCAGAGTTCGCCCATTCCGTGTAATAGTTTGCCTTTTAGGGTGAGGGCGGGGTTAAACCGGGAAAGGTACAATGCGGGATAGCTACCCGAGAGCAGGCCCGTCAACAGCAGGATCACGGCCAGTGCCGCTATGAACTGTCCTCCGAAATGCAAGGTCAGCTGCTTGTTTGTGAGTGTATTAAAATAAGGTAATATAAGCCAGACGACGCCCAGTGCGATAAGCAGCGTCACGAAACTCATCAGGATCGATTCCCCGAGGAACTGAAAGACGAGCGTCAGCCTTCCGGCACCCAATGCTTTCTTGACACCCACTTCTTTGACCCTTACCGATGCCTTGGCCGTCGAGAGATTCATGAAATTGATGCAGGCAATGAGAAGGATAAAGACCGCAATAGCGCCGAACAGCTTCACATATTCGATCCGCCCGCCCGATTGCACGCCGTTTTCATAGGTGCCATAGAGGTATTTATCGGAGTATTTTCGGATGAATAAGGTCGCATTAGGGTCGTTGAAATGTTTTTTTGCGTAGCCCGCCAGTTTTGCTTCCAATAAATGTGCGTCGGCACCAGGCCTCAGCACGAGGTAGTTATGGAACGGGCCGGTAGCTGTATTGGGCATACTTCCCTGGGGTAATATGTCGTCCCAGGCGCTCAATGGTATCAGCAGTTCCGACTGCTCACTCGAATTGCGGGGCTGATCCCGGAACACACCGGTTACCTGACTTTGGCGGGAGAATGCCTGCCATTTCCATTCTACCAGCTGATTCATCGCTTTTTCGGGTGATCCAAAGAGCCTGCTAGCCATTCGCTCCGAAATCACAACCGTGTTTTTGTCGGTGAGTACCGACTGCGCATTGCCTTGTATTAAGGGAAAAGAGAATGCTTTGAAATAATCGCTGCTGACGAAGTTTCCCGCCGCGCTTACCGTCCGCCCGCCGCGGGCCCGCCCGCCGAGTGAAAGACTGAATTTCTGAAACCAGACAGGCGGCGTCGTACAAACCGCCATTTCGACTTCGGGCATATCCCGGGGAAGAAATACCCTTAAAATGCCGCCGGTACCTTCCGAGGTAACCAGCCTGTCGCCGCCTTTCTCGTGGACCATCACCTGGTAGAGACGGGCATCTTTGTCGTGAAACTTATCGAAAGTCCGTTCGTCAGTTATCCAAAGGTAGATAAGCAGCGTGCAGATGAGGCCGGTAGTAAGTCCAACGGCATTCAGAAATGTAAACTGCCGGTTTTTGGCAAAATGCCGCCAGGCGTAGGTGAAGTAATGATGCAGCATTGCAGGGCTCAGGTTGGAGACGGTTGGATATGGTCTTGGACTTTTCTTTGTGAAATAGGGGGTAAGGTGCCGCATGGCAGCCCACGCATATTCGCGTCGTGCCTGCGCGGGACCCGCCTCTTGTACGCGCCGCAGGAAAATCTCTTCCAGATTTCCCTGGATGTCTTCCAGAAAACGTGGGTTCACAAACTTTTCGAGCAGGTAATCTGCCCAACGGGGCGGACGGTGTTCAGGCATCTCTAAGTGTTTTTGAAATGATCTAATGGTCGGCGGCAGCATACGGCATTATTCCGACCTCAGGCTGCGGATCGGGTTCATCGTAGCCGCTTTAATTGCGTGGAAGCTCACCGTGAGCACCGTGATCAGCAGCGTGCCGAGGCCGGTTAGGGCGAATATCCACCACGAAATGGTGGTGTGATAATCATATTTTTGCAGCCAAGCATTCAGGAAATAGTATGCGCCGGGCGTTGCGATGAGGAATGCAATGCAAACCAACATCACAAAATCACGAGATAGCAGGCCCCAAACGTTCATAACCGTCGCGCCAAGTACTTTTCTGACACCAATCTCCTTGGTCCGCTGCTCGGCTATAAATGACGCCACACCGAAAAGGCCAAGACAGCTGATCAGCACGGCCAGTAGGGAAAAGAAAGTGGTCAGTTTACCGATGCGTACTTCGTCAAAGAACTTCCGGGCATATCTTTCATCGATGAATTCGTATTCGAACGGGGAGCCCGGGTTATATTTTTCAAAAACCGTTTTGATCTTTTCAAGGGAAGCGGACGAGCCCGCGGCCGGATTGAGACGGATGTTGATCACATTGCCCTGTCCCGCCGAAATACAGAAGAATTGCGGCCTTGCGGGGGCGTATGGCGAGTTCACGACGATGTCCCTGATCACACCGACGATCTTGTAGGGCTTTTTAAACCAGGTCAGCGGGGCGTCGATGGGGGCTTGCAAGCCCATAAATTTTACTGCGGTTTCATTCACGATGAGTGCCACCGAATCCGTCGCGAAATCCCGCGAGAAGTCGCGGCCCTGCACGAACTGCCAGCCAACAGTTTTACCGTAATCATAAGAGACCTCGTCGAACGAGAAATCGACCGATTGCTCCGGGTCTTTGCCTTTCCATTCAAAACCGCTCGTAGACGACCATGTTTCGGTAGTAGGACTGCCCGACTCTGCCATTTCCACAATTGCGCCATTGCTTTTCAGGTCCTGACGTACGGCTTCGAAATGTTTGTGAATATCTCCGGTATTTGCGAAAATGGAAATGAGTCCGTCACGGCTGTAACCTACCGGACGGTTTTTAGCGAATTGGATCTGCCGGAATACTACGGCTGTTCCGATGATCAGGACGATAGAAACCGAAAACTGCACGACTACCAGCACTTTTCGCGGAATCGCGGCAAAACGGCCTGCTCGGAAAGTGCCTTTCAGTACCTTCACAGGTTGGAATGAAGAAAGGTACAATGCGGGATAGCTGCCCGCAATAACTGCCGTGATAATGCTGAAACCAGCCCCTGCAAGCCAGAACTCGGGCCTGTCCCAAGGCATGACGATCTTCTTATCGGCTACTTCATTGAAAACCGGCAGGCATAGCAACACGAGCAAGATCGCAAGCACGAATGCGAAGCCGACGACCAGAAATGATTCGGAGAAGAATTGTGTGATCAGCTGGTTGCGCACCGATCCGACGGCCTTGCGGATACCTACTTCCCTGGCCCGCTTTTCGGAACGCGCTGTGCTAAGGTTCATGAAATTGATACAGGCCAGGAGCAGCACGAACACGCCGATGGTACCAAAGAGCCACACGAATTCGATGCGGCCGCCCACGCGGTGCCCTTCTTTGAATTCCGAGTAGAGGTGCCATTCGCTCATCGGGTTCAGGAACACGTCGGGTTTATATTTCAGTTGCTCCTTATTGATATTTCTTTTCTTAATGTCCTTAATACGCGCGGTGGCCAGGTCGATATCAGCGTGATCGATCAGCTGCACGAACGTCTGGTAGGCATTCGGACGCCACGGGTCTTCCATGGTTTTGAGCCAGGGATTGCTAATAACCATCAATTGCCAGGGCATCATGAACAACATTTCGCGAAAGGAGGTATTGTTAGGGAAATCTTCATAAACCCCTGTAACCTTCACGTTGAGGTTGTTATCGATCTTCATGGTTTTGTCGATGGGATCGGCGTCGCCAAAAAAGGCCTTGGCGATGGATTCCGAAAGCATAATGGAGTAGGGGTCTTTCAAACCCGAGCGTGTGCCGCGTAGCATACGCAGGCTGAACATTTCAGGTGCGTCCGCCTCAATGTATGCCCCGCTTTTGTTGAACTTCTTGTCGCCATTGGCCAGGATATGCCAGTTGTTCCAGGAAGCCATGACGACATATTTGAAGTCAGCACCATAGTTTCGCCTGATCTCGTCCCCGATTGGGAACGGCAGCGAAGTTTGCGTGCCGACCTGCCCGTTGAACGTCTGGTGCTGCCACACCTGGGCGATACGGTCGTGATTCTCGAAATACCTGTCGAACGATAGCTCGTCGTAAATCCAGAGGCCGATCAGCATGGCGACGGCCATGCCCATGGCCAGGCCGGTGATGTTGATGAAGCTATAAGCCTTATTCTTGGCCAGCGTCCGGAGCGAGATTTTGAGATAGTTTCTGAGCATGGCAGGACTGAAAATATAGGTGGGAGAATAGGTGCGGGGTTTGCGTTTTATAAAATACGGTCGTATGTAGCGTACAGAGGCGAGCAGGTAGCGCAAGCGCGCCATCCGTGCGCTCCCTTGCCGCGCCTGCTGCGCATATACCTCGTGCAGGTCGCCGAGAATGTCTTCCAGGAAATGCGGCGCGATGATGATTGTTAGCAGCCGGTCGACCCAGCGGGGCGGGCTGCCATGGTTGGGCACTTTTTCCATATCACGAAAAGCTGAGTTTAGGTTGCAACTTTTCGGCCGGAATGGCCTGCCACAGTTGTTGGCGGATCTCATTGATCTCCTGCAAGGCGCGATTGCCGTAGTTGGTAATGCTGAAAAACCGCTTCCGCCGCCCACCGCGCTCGGCTGTGGCGCCACCCATTTCAGAGTTGAGAAATCCTTTTTCTTCGAGCCGGTATAAAGTAGCGTGCACGGCGCTCAGCGAAATGGTACGGCCCGTATTTTCCTGTACCCGCTCCCAGATTGTTACACCGTAGGCTTCTTCCGTGCAACCGGCCACTACCAGCAGGACGATTTCTTCAAATTCTCCCAGAAAAGTTCTTTTCATAATCCGGATAACTCATTAGTTATAATAATGCAAAACAAATAGTTTGCCAAAATGCGAAAATGCTGTTTGCAGCCCGATGGACCATTTTTCGATCAGGCATATCTGTTCGAAACCGAACAGTTTTGTTCGGGGCTGGACGCGGATGAAAATTTTTTTGTAAATCCTGTAACGTTTCCGGCAGCCGGTCGTCTATGTCATTGAATATGGATTTACAAGCCTTCAACAAACGCATTCTTCCCGTTCAGGGGCGCCTGTTCCGACTGGCGCAAATGTTTCTTCGCAACCGCGAGGAGGCTGAGGATGCCATTCAGGACGTGTTCCTGAGGCTTTGGACCAACCGGCAACAGCTGGAAAGTTACCAGAGTGTGGAGGCGCTCGCAGTTCAGATGACCAAAAATCTTTGCCTGGACAGGCTTAAATCCCATCATAAACAGAAAACGAGTCACGAAACGGATATGATAGCCTTGCAGGCAGCGGACGTATCGCCTTACCGGCAGGTTGAGAACAGCGACAGCGCGGGCCTTATGCACCGGCTTATCGGCGAACTGCCCGAGCAGCAAAAGCTGGTACTGCACCTGCGCGACGTGGAGGAGTACACTTTGGAAGAGATCGAAGAAGTGACAGGGTTGAGCAATGCGAATATCCGCACGATCCTCTCGCGGGCAAGACAGAAGTTGCGCGAGAATTATTTAAAAGCAGAGAATTATGGCACTGGATATTAAAAAGTTGTTAGAAAAATATTACGACGGTGAAACGTCGCTGGAAGAGGAGCGTGCATTGAAGCAGTTTTTCCAAGGTGGCCAGGTGCCGGAGCATTTGCAGAGCCATGCGGCACAGTTCGGCTATTTCGCCAATGCGCGGAAGGAGCAGCCTTCATTGAGTTTTAACCATGAATTGGCATTAATGCTCGACCCACCGAGGCAGGGACCGGTGCGGAGGCTGGGCACTTGGCTGCTGCGCATTGCAGCCGGGCTCGCATTGCTGATCATCGGTTTCGGTGCGGGGTGGTTGTTTCAATCTAAATCTGAAAAAGGTGCTGCATTGGCGGCTTTGAGCGGAGAAAAGACAGGGGAAATTGCGGAAATGAAAAAGGTGCTCGCATTTGAGCAAATGAACAATACCTCGGCGAGTGAGCGCATCCAGGCGGTGAACCATAGTTATGAGATTCCCGATGCCGACCGCGACATTACGCAGCTGTTGATCAACACCCTCAATTTCGATCCGAACGTGAATGTACGGCTGGCGGCCTGCCAGGCATTGGCGCACTTTGCCGGTGAAGCCGAGGTGAAGGAAGCACTTATCCAGTCGCTGGCGATCCAGACGGATCCTAATATCCAGATATCACTCATCGAAGCATTGGTGGCGATCAAGGAAAAGCGGGCGGTAGACCAGTTTCAACAACTCGCCCGCAACCAGGAAGTACTCGACGTAGTACGCCTGAAAGCGACCGAAGGCCTGAATAGACTAAATGCCGACGTCTGAAAAGTTGGAGCGCCGCTGGCCTCGATATATTACAACCAAAGGTTTCAACCTTTGGACCAAACCAAGCAAATAAATCCTAATAATAAAACCATGAAAAAAGTACTGTTGATTAGTGCGGGTCTCCTTTGGGGCCTAAGCATTGCGTGCGCCCAAACTCCCGAATACAAGACCAAACTGGCCAATTCGAAAGATAAAAAAGTGGTATTCGAGCTTTCTGCCAGTACGGTCAAAATTGAAGGGTATAATGGCGACGAAGTGATCATTCAGGCGTCATCGGGATTCGAGGCGCCGCCGGATCGCGCGAAGGGGCTGAAACCATTGTATTATACGGCGGTAGACAATTCTGGTATCGGCTTGTCCGTAACGCCCGATGCCTCCGGGCTGAGGATCGAGAAGGCGACCCGCAAGTCGATCAAATACACGATCAAACTGCCGCGGCAGGTGGCTGTAAAATTTGTAGAAACCAACTGGCAGGGTGGCTCCGGGCTTTCGATCTCCAATATGGACGGCGACCTGGAAATTAAGACGAACAACACGAACATCGTTCTCAACAACATCACCGGGCCTGTGGTAGCCAATACCACCAGCGGCGAGGTAACCGCCACCTTCTCGAATCTGGCGCAAGGCAAGCCGACGGCGATCTCATCCATCAGCGGGGATGTCGACATTACCCTGCCAGCGACGGCAAAATCGAACCTTAAACTGCGGTCGATCAACGGGGAAATGTACACGGATTTTGACCTGGGGACGAAAAGTACCAAGGACGGCATGTCGAAAGTGGGCGGTATGGCCAATGTCGACGGGGCGATCAACGGCGGGGGCGTCGAGATGACCCTCAACACGATCAGCAGTAATATCTATATCCGTAAGCAGAAATAACTCCCAAACCTGCATCTATTGCCATGAAAAAAATATTATTATCGGCCATCATCTGCGCCGTATTCGGGCCATCGTTTGCCCAAAAGATCATCGATAAAAAGCTGCCATACGAATCAGGCAAGACTGTGAATCTTAACCTGCGCTTCGGCGATAGTATTCAGGTCCGGTACTGGGACAAGCCGGAAGTGTCTGTTCATATATCCGTCAAAATCAATCAGAACAAACTGAATGATGCGTTTCTGGTCACTACGAGCACTACTTCCGAAGAAATCATCCTGAAAACCGATATTGACAAGGAAAAAATAAAGGAGGGGAAAGGGGAGGACTGCCCGGGGCAAAAAAGCACGTGGAGCACCGACGACGGCAAGAACAGATATTACGTATGCAGCGAGATCAACTACCACGTCACCCTGCCCCGCCAAGCCAAACTGAAACTCGAAACCATCAACGGGAATATCGATATTCAGGGCGCTACTGCCGGTGTGGCTGCGAAAACAATTAGCGGCTATGTGGATATGACGTGGCCGAAATCCAAGGGAGCCAACGTGGCCGTGAAGACCATCACCGGCGAGGTTTACTCCGACCTCGACATCGATTTCGGTAACAAAAAGGAGAAGAACCCGATCGTCGGCTACCTGCTCGAGGGAAAGATCAATGGCGGTGGGCCGGATGTGAAACTGGAGTCGATCAGTAACAATGTATATCTGCGGAAAAAGGATTAGTCAATCTGGAATGGTTATGGTCTGGGGACACGGTCAGGATCTGGCCGTGTCCCCGCTTTTCGTATATGTACCCCCGAACACAACATATGAGGTACAACTACTTGCCTTTGGCCCGGCAGATGGGTTGTTACGTATCGTGGTAGAAGCATTCTTGATAGTCCATCATATATCTGAGAATCAATAGGTAGCGTGCTTTTGGTAGTGCTTTGTAGTAAAAATTAAATGGCCACTGAAGGGATTTGATAGCCCTATTTTCTCTCCCCATAGAGGGCCTGCTACACCCTCAAATTCAGCGTTCTCACCCCAAAACCAGGAACCGGTCCGCCGGAAAGAACTATACTTGCATAGTGGTACTCAAATCGCACACTTGATTGAGTATCAGAATAGTTCTTTCTTTGTAAAAACACAAAATCCTCTCATGAAGACGCAAAGCAAATATTTGGAAGAGATCAACAGGCTTCTGGCTGATTATCTTCTGGAAATCGAAAAATCCGACTTGAAACCTCTTTCAGCCCAGGTTTATCAGGTACAATCAAAAAACTTTGTCAGGTGGATCAACGGGGATTTCACGCCCGGTGAAGTGAAGAAAGCAAAAAAGCAAGCACAGGACAAACCGGCGAAGTAATTCCGGGTACGCACACTGTCTCGAATCGTTATTTACCACGTTCCTCTTCTTCATCACGACTCAGCCCAGCGGCCAGCCGGACATCCACCAGCATTTAAAACGAAACACCTTCTCGGTAGTACCGGAAGGTGTAAGTTATACTCAACGTGTATTAACGTACTTCATACGTTCAAATCGGGATTCCCGCATTCATCTCTCCAGTCGTTCAGTTGCAGGATTTTACAAATTTAACATCAGCCCCAAAAAGCTATTGTAGTTTACCATAGTTTTGCTTGTGGCAATTTCTCTACATTATCTATTGCGTTTTTTAGGTAGATTTGGCTCTCACCGCATCGTCGGACCCCGCGGCGAAGAGCGATTTTGAAAACGTGAATACATGATTCGATCGATCCTGGAATGGCCTGTCCGAAAACAGTTAGGAGGAGAAACGAATATCCTCAATCGGGCTCGTATCAAAGTACTATCTTACGCGCTTAACCTCAAAATTCTAACAACCACGCTCCTCCTGATTTTTTACCAGTTGGAGAATTATCGGGTGCAGGCGGTTAGAGCGGCCGTTCTGCTCACTATCGTGATCGTCTATTATATCGCAGTTTCGAGTGGCTTTCAATGGCGAAAGGCTGCTCATGCGGCGATGCTGATCTTTATGGTCATCATCTGGTCCAACCTGTATGTCTTTCAGAAAGGGTTCGACGTGGTCACGCTGCAATACATTATCGTAGTCAGCATTGCTGCTTTTTACGGGCTCGGCAATCGCTGGGGAATTTTTTATTCGATGCTCGCAATAGCACCGTTCATAGTATTTGTGCTGCTGGGGCGTCATCTTGGAGGTTACATTACCTGGGGGCCGCACGGATCGGGGCGAATCACGATCGCGATCCTCCTGTTTCAGAATTTCACGCTCATTATGCTGATCAACTACTTCTTTTTCAGTTCGTTCTATGAGACGATCAGTGACCTCGATGCACGTAGGGACGAACTGCGTGCCAGCCTCGAAAGCCTGGAAGAGTCGCAGCGAAAGCTGGAAACAGAGTATGTCCACCAGAAGCACCTGATCGCCAGCATTTCTCACGATATTAAAAGCCCGCTGCGTTTTCTGATGACAACCACCGGGCGCCTCGCGCGTAACCATCCGGACATGGCGACGGTGCGGGCGATCAGTCAGTCGAGCTACCGGCTGTATCATTTTATGAAAAACTTGCTGGAATACACCGAATTCCGTTACAAGAATTCCAATGTCCAGTTTACCTACCTCGATCTGAACGAAATGGTAGAGCAAAAGTTTGCGATTTTTGCGCAGGATGCGGAGGTGAATGCCAACCGGTTTGTGAATGAGGTATCGCCCGGCGTGATCATCAAAAACAACCCGCAGCTGGTGAGCATCATTCTACATAACCTCATCGATAACGCGAACAAGGCAACCAACGGCGGCACAATCAGCGTTACTCACCAGGATTTCCGCGAGGAAGTTCACCTGATCGTCAACGACACCGGGCCTGGGATGGAAAGCGCTGTGAGCGAGTGGATCAACAGCGAGTCCATGCAGCTTCCGGCAAATGAAAACGCGTCACAAAACTTCGGAATGGGGCTATTGATCGTGAAGGAGGTCAGTACGCTTATACGCGCCCGGCTACTCGCGCAGCCCAATCAGCCGATTGGGACTTCGGTTCATATTATTTTTTTAAAATAATTCAGATGTAGTCAATTTTCTACATAAAATTTTATTTATATTAAACTACTTTTAAAACTGATTTGAAGTAACGGTATCATTGAATGAAAACAGTTTTGCTGGTAGAAGACCATTCCATTGTGAGAATGGGCGTGAAATTATTAATTGAAGATTTTTTACCCTCGGTAACGGTCATCGAGGCTGCTACTTTTAGTGAAACTCTCAAACTTCTCCAATCCAGGTTTTTTGATCTTGTTATTCTGGATATCAAAATTCCGGGGGGCGAGACGTTCAATATGATCAGCAAGATCCGCGACGTTCAGAACAAGGTGAAAATCCTGATTTTTTCTTCGCAAGATGAAGAATTGTATGCCATTCACTACGTTAAGGCGGGCGCGAACGGCTATTTGCCTAAGGATACCTCCAATGAAGAGCTGGAAAAGGCGATCACTTCCGTTATGGCAGGCGGCACCTACATCAGCAATGTGATTCAGGACCAGCTTGTCAACAATACCCTGCTCGAACGGGAAAGCAAGGAAAGCCCACTGGAAATCCTCTCCAACCGCGAACTTGAAATCATGGACATGCTGCTAACGGGAAAGTGGACGAAAGATATCGCCCTCGATCTTAACATTAAGGAAAGCACTGTGTCGACATACAAGGCACGTATATTCGAAAAGCTGGAAGTGACCAACATTCTCGAGCTGTTCAAGAAGGTCGAAATTTACAAGCGGAGGAAGACTGGGTTTAACTAACGTGAAGCCAATTGAAGTTGTACTATATTTTTGTAGAATTGCTACGATTCTTCATCGATATATTAGGAAACTACAAATTAATTCGGGCTACTTCATATTTCAATTCTAACATTTATTTTTGCTGATAGAACTGTGACAACCAAGTCGCGGTCTTAATACCTCTATCGTAAAAGTGTTGTAAGAATGGAAACATCGGTAAAACTTTCAAAAGCAGCAGAATTGCCGTTTCTGGGTGGTGTATTTATTACAGTGACGGCGGGTGCCGTGCTTTGGAGTTCTCTCATATATTGCATTTCCCTGCTTTTCTGATCATTATGCTCCGTTTGGCACGGTGCGTATGTGGGTGTTAAATAAAGTTAAAGCCTCATTATCAGCGGATTTTGTTAACTTTTTTTAAGATCGCCGGTGCCGTGCGATGATCTCGTGTTGAATAGTTTTGGAATTTCATCCAAAACACCTTCAAACATGATATCCTTAAAGAAATGGAACGATCTGGCTGCGTGGGCGGTATTTGCCATCAGCCTGATCACCTACGTCGTCACCATGGAGCAGACCGCCAGCTTCTGGGATTGCGGGGAATTCATCGCCTGCGCCTTCAAATTGCAGGTGCCGCACCCGCCCGGTGCGCCGCTTTTTCTGCTGATAGGACGGCTGTTTGCCTTGCTGGCCCTTGGCGACGTGATGAAAGTCGCCTATTGGGTCAACATGGTGTCCGTGCTAAGCAGCGCATTTACCATCTTTTTTCTGTTTAAAACGATCAGTTTGCTCGCATGGAAGCTGATTGGGAAGAAGCCGGGGGAAGGTAACGTCGCCGATGTATGGCTGGTCAGCGGTGCTGCCGTTGTGGGAGCGCTCGCGTACGCGTGGTCGGACTCGTTTTGGTTCTCGGCCGTAGAAGCGGAAGTTTATGGTCTGTCGTCTTTTTTTACCGCTATCGTGATCTGGGCGGTTTTTAAATGGGAGGCCATCGAGGACCCGGCTGCCGGCAACCGCTGGCTGATACTGACGGCCTATCTGGTGGGCCTTTCTATCGGCGTTCATTTGCTCAACCTCGTAACAATCCCCGCGTTGGCATTGGTGTATTATTTCAAAAAGTATCCGAAACCCGGTTTCTTCGGCGCTTCGATTGCATTTCTGGCGGGACTTTTGATCCTGGGTATTATCAATGCAGGGATCATACCTGGCTTGCCCGAGCTTGCCGGGAAATTCGAAATATTCTTCGTGAACTCGCTGGGGCTGCCTTACAATACGGGCATCGCATTCTTCACGATCCTCTTTTTGGGCGGACTCGTCCAGGGAATCCGGTACTCGCATCGGACGGGCCGTGCCTTACTGAATACAGGCCTGCTTTCTCTTGCGTTTATCCTAATAGGTTATGCTTCGTTCGCGCTGGTGCTGGTGCGGTCGGGCTACAATACGCCCATCAATGAGAACAACCCCAGCGACGTACTCCGGTTTGTCTATTATCTGAAAAGGGAACAATACGAAAGCCGCCCGCTCCTTTATGGTCCGTCGTTTGTTTCAAGGCCGGTGAGTCAGAAGCGCGGAGCGCCGGTGTATGCCAAGAAAGATGGGAAATACGTGCTGATCGACTACAAGCCGGTATATGAATATGAGCCTGGCAGCAATATGCTGTTGCCGAGGATGTACAGTTCCCAGCCGGGGCATCCTCAGCTGTACCAGCAAATGACCGGTGTGGCCGAGGGTCAAAAGCCCACCATGCGACACAACCTGTCCTATTTGTTTTCACATCAGCTGGGGCATATGTACTGGCGTTATTTTCTGTGGAATTTTGTAGGACGGGAGAGCGACAGGGAAGGGGCCGGTACCCTACTGCCATGGCAGACCAGTCAGTCTTTTCCCAAGAGCATTGGCCTGAACCGCGGGCACAACAACTTCCTGATGCTGCCTTTCCTGCTTGGTATTGCGGGGATTGTATATATGTACTATCACCGGCGGAAAGACCTCCTTGTACTGGGTTTCCTCTTTGTCCTGACGGGCGTGGCCCTGGTGATATACCTCAATTCGCCGCCATCGGAACCACGCGAGCGCGATTATATTTACGTGGGATCGTTCTACATTTTTTGTGTGTGGATCGGCTTCGGCGTCATGGCGACAGCGAAGTTTCTGGAAAAGGTCATTCATAAACCTGCATTGCGGGCTGGAATGGCGGGACTGGCCTGTTTTTCGGTGCCTGCGGTCATGGTCGCGAAAGGTTGGGATAACCACGACAGGGCAGACCGTTACCAATCGGTGGATTTTGCCCGTAACATCCTCAATTCCTGCGCCCCCAACGCGATTCTTTTCACTGGTGGCGATAACGACACTTTTCCGCTCTGGTATGTGCAGGAAGTGGAAGGCTTCCGCACCGACGTACGCGTGTGCGTGCAGACCTTCCTTGGCGCGGATTGGTATATCAGTCAACTCAAACGGAAGATTAACCAATCGGACGCGCTGCCGCTGTCGCTGGATTCGGGTAATTATCAGTTGGGTAAAAACGAATACCTGCCGTTTTATGAAATTGCTTCCGTAAAAGGGGGCATTAACCTGAAAGAGTATCTGGAACTGATCCGGCAGGATAACAAGGCCATCCAGGTTCCGCTTACGAGCGGCGATATGACCTCGATATTGCCGTCGTCGACGTTGTTCCTGCCGGTCGATACCCGCGAGGTGGGTAAGATGAATATTGTGAAAAGCGACTTGCTGCCTTACCTGGCCGATTCGATGAGCTGGAAAATTGGTGAAACCGACCTTTTGAAAGGTGATCTGGTCATGCTGGACATCATTTCGAGCAATAACTGGAAAAGACCGGTGTATTTCTCGTCGACAATGGGCTCGTCGCACAATCTGGGCTTACAGGAATATCTGCAACTCGAAGGTTATGCTTATCGCCTGCTGCCCGTGCGGGTGCCGGGGGCCTCGGACGGCTATGTCAACACGGATATTATGTACGACAACATGATGAACAAGATGTATTGGCGCGAAATGAACAACCCCAAAGTATACTACGACGATACTTACCGGGGCTCGCCGGTGGTTACGGCGAGGCTATCGTTCCTGCGGCTGGCACAGCAGCTGATCGCAGAGAACAAGATCGATAAAGCGCGGAAGGTCGTCGACAAGGCAATGGGCGTAATGCCCGACGACACCATCCCGTACGACCAGGTATCTGCGGGGTTTATCGGAGCGTTGTTCGATGTGGGTGAAAATCAAAAGGCGCTGGATTCTGCCCGTGCTATGGCCGTCCGTTCAGATGAAAACCTCTCATGGATCAAGGAGAAAGAAGGCAGCCGCAGCCGCGACGTCAATACAGACCTTTTTATCCTGCAAAGCATCGTTCGCGAATGCCGGCGAGCAAAGCAGGACAAGGATGCGGACCGCTTTGAAGCGATCTTCAAAAAACACCTGCTTGCCTTCCATATATACGGCGGATAAGGATTCTCCGGGCAAGGTTTTTTAATCCGTCATGCTGTACTTTTCAAACAGGCTTTATGGAGGAAAAAACTTTGCCCGAAAACGGCTCGCTGGTGCGGTTCATGCGGATAGATGAAGAGGAGTGGCGCGATGGCGAATATGACTCGGAGAACAAAATGTTCATCGAAATTTATTCAACGGAACTGACCACGCACAACTGGACGGATATTCGGAAATGGGAGGTTTTGGAGGTTTGAGCACCGGTCGGCATGACCACTTACTAGAAACATGCATTACCTGAATATGAAGAAATTGTTAACTTTTTATATTTATCTTTTAAAATATTATGAAAGTTAATCAAGACTTCGTTTATGGCTCGAATTTTACACTTACTCAGGAAAGGACCAGTCGGCCTTTTCCTGTGGCTTTGCTGCATTACCGCCTACGCCCAAACCTCTATTACGTCTAATTTACCCATCGTTGTCATTAATACGAATGGTGGGGTGATCGAGAATGATAACAAAATTCCGGCGACATTCAAGATCACCGCGCCGAACGGCGGCGGAATGCATTCGTTCGATATAAACTCGGGTTCGAATGTGTTCCAATTTGAAAGTAATATCGGGATCGAGATCCGCGGGAACACGTCTATTTTCTGGGATAAAAAATCTTACAGCGTCGAGATCAGGGATGTCGGCGGGAATAGTGTGGATGCTTCGCTGCTGGGGATGCCAGCTGAATCGGATTGGGTTTTGAATGCATGCTATGGTGATAAATCGTTCATTCGCGACGTGTTCGCACATGAAATGTATACGCGTACGGGCCGCTATTCGCCCCGTACCCGCTACGTGGAGGTGTTTAAAAATGAAATCGGCGGAATGTCTTACCACGGGGTGTACATCCTGATGGAGAAGGTGAAGCGGAATTCAAACCGGATCAATATCAAAAAACTTGCCGATACGGACTCCGATCCGGCGAAGATCACCGGTGGGTATTTGTTGCAGGTAGCGGAGGATGAAGATATGAAATGGACATCGGCATACCCGGGAAACAATGCGCCTGGGCAGCCCAACCCCTTTTTCCATGTAGAATATCCCAAGCTGCATAATTACACCAACATTCCAAACCGGGATTTGCAGTTTAATTACATCAAAAACTACATCGATAACTTTGAACAGGTACTAGCCGGGCCAAATTACAAAGACGCCGCAACGGGCTACCGGCCGCTTCTAGATGAAGACGCGATGATCGACTACCTGTTGTTGCAGGAAATCACCAAGAACTCGGATAACTGGCGGGCGAGTACTTTTTTTTATAAACAACGGAACGACGAAGGCGGACAGATCGTAATGGGCGCGCCATGGGACTTCGACAAATCGATGGGTAACCAGCAATGGTGCTATGAGCTGTCGGTGCTGCCGACGGGGTCGTGGGCCTGGCAATTCAATATATTCTGCCCCGACCGCCCGCCTATGACCGTTTTCTGGCCGGCACGCCTGCTTACTGACTGCTACTTTAAAAACAAACTGATCGTACGCTATGCGCAACTCAGGCAGACGCAATGGAGCGATGCCTCCATTGCTGCCTTTATCGATCAGAGACAAACAGAATTGACCGCGCAAAGTGCCATGCAACGCAATTTTGCCAAGTGGAACATCCTGGAAACGGCCGTGATGTTCAACGAACATTACACGTTACCCGGTAATACTTACGCGAAAGAGGTACAATACCTGAAAACCTGGCTGCTCGGTCATTTGGCCTGGATGGATGCTAATATTGCGTCTATCTCGTCGGAAAATTGCGGCCCGCTGCCCGTTACATTCAAAGAAGTTGAAGTGAAGGAAGTCGAGCAATCCGCGGTGCGCGTGAGCTGGTCTACTTCGGAGGAGGTACGGAATGATTATTTCGAGGTCGAGCGGAGTGCCGATGCGCGCCGTTTTCAGTCGCTGGGCAAAGTGAAAGGGAAAGGTGACACGTCTGTTGAGCAGCATTACGATTTTCTAGACAACACGCCATTGCCGGGAACGTCCTACTATCGGATCCGTCAGGCAGATACCGACGGCACCGTCAGCTTTTCGGCGATGAAACCGATTGTGAGGGCGGGAGACGAGGCGGCTATTTTGTTTCCCAATCCGGCGCAGGAGCAGGTTGTGCTTAAAAACGTAAGTGCAGGAGCGGTCGTTCTAATACGCGATACGAGCGGGCGCATCGTCAAGCGCTCGACGGCGGCAGGCAGGCAGGTTGAAGTGGCGACGGGAACGCTGCTGCCCGGTAACTATGTACTCACGGTCACTGCTCCCGACGGGAAGATCGAAATACAAAAACACCTGACGGTGGACCGGTAGCTTTGGTTACCGGCCCCGGCTGAACGCCCCGTTGGCATTGCTTTTTATACAAAAAAGCCGTTATCAACCTGGGGAATATGCTGGAAGAACTTTGGTATAAGAATGCCGTCATTTACAGTCTCGACTACTTGCACGCATTAGGATTGGACACGATTCGGTGTAGGCTGGAAAGGTGCCAGCCTACACCGAATCGTGTCAATGATATCAGTGATTTTACGGCGTGGATTCGCGCCATGGTTCCCGCGGAGATCAACCGGATTATGGTTTTTTGGCGTACGGTTACCCGTGGTTCAGGACGGGCTAGATAGCTGACAAGTATAGTCCGGTTACGATCACTAACCGGATTTTGTATTCTATCTAAAAACACACTAATTGTCTTATGTTTCAGCCGCTACTAAACCGAACCTATGAACACTACCGATATCATTGCCTTAATCTCCGACCCGACCCCCGAATACTACGAAATAAAAGCCGCCGCCCTGGTGGACACATGCCGGTCGATCCATCAAGATTCCATTAAATACATGCGGGTGTACCATCCTGAACCCGATAGACTTACGCGGCTTAATCATCCTGATACTAATTTTGGTACTGACGACGCGCGGCTTGTGGTGGCCAGAGAGCATGGCTTCCCCGACTGGTCCGCATTTTTGCAATTCATCGCCGATTTGAAAGAACCCGGTTCGTCTGTAGCGAAATTCGAACGGGCAGTGGACGCAGTCGTGAAAGGCGACCTGCAGGTATTGCAGGCGTTGCTGCGGGATAATCCGGCCCTCGTGCGTGAGCGTTCGGCTCGCGGGCACGGGGCTACGCTGTTGCACTACATCGCTGCCAACGGGACGGAAAACTTCCGGCAGGTTACCCCACCGAATGCATTGGACATTGCGGAAACCTTACTTGCCGCCGGTGCCGAGCCCGACGCCCTGGCCTATACTTACGGCACCAAATGGGGGACTACGCTGGAATTGCTGGTATCGAGCTCGCATCCCTCGCAGGCGGGCCTGCAAACGGCCCTGGCGGAAAAGCTGCTGGATTATGGTGCGGCTGTTAACGGCGTCAGGGATGATTGTGCACCGCTGGTAACGGCGATTTATTTTCACTATCCGAAAAGTGCTGAAACGCTTGTAGAAAGAGGCGCCAGAGTGGATAACGTAGTCACGGCGAGTGCCATGGGCAAGACCACGCAACTGGCCGGGTACCTCGATGATACAGGCAAGCTGAAAGCTGGTGCGCCTCTGGTGAACGTAGAATGGCTGAAAGTACCTGCAACACCCGAAGCTAACCTTGCACTTGCATTCGTTTGGGCTGCCATGCTAAACCGGGAGGAAACCGTTCGGTTCCTGCTCGAAAAAGGCGTAAGTCCTGCTTCGAAAGATCACCGCGACTGGACGGCCCTGCATTGGGCTGGGTATTTCGCCTATCCTGAAATTGTAGACCTGCTGCTCGCCCGCAAGGCGCCGCTGGAAGCACGAAACGAGTTTGGTGGTACCGTACTCGATCAGACGCTCTGGGGTACCGCGCACGAAGGCGTGCGCGAAAATCATCTTGAAATAGTCCGGAAGCTCGTAGATGCCGGGGCTAAAATTCACACCTGGTGGCTACTCAGCGACCTGCATCCTCCTTTACAGGAAAGTGTTGCGAACATTTTGCAGGAGAAAGTATAATGGAATGTGAAATTCCGGAAACAACGACGTATCCGACCTGCCGTAAAAAAAGCAATACCTGCCTTTAACTTTCCCAAGGGAGAGAAAAATAATCATAGCGTTACATTTAGTTAATAATCACGTATTTAGTTTGGGTAGAAGTAATCTCCGGCTCCCGGATAGTAGGATGCGGGGATTAACTTGAATTATCCTGCTAAAATGACAACGACAAGCACGGATCACTGGATACCTTCAACCATAAAGTTTATATTGCCGGTAGTTATCTCAACGATTCATTATTTTACACATGCTAACATTCTCATTATCACCGCTAAGAGCGGCATTTGCGTGTATTTTCGTTGTCGTCTCGGTCAGCAACTCCCTGGCTCAAAGCGCGAATCTTCTGAACACCTACGAACTGGTTCAGGACGGTGTCAACAATAGCCGCCAACTGCCGGTACCCAAGGGCCCTACCTCCATTCCTCAGACAATGACTTTCTTCTTCAATAAGAACGGAAGTACCGACGAGGGCATTTATTTCGAGAAGCTGAAATCGGAGCTGTCTGTGACTTTCAGTTTTGACGATCAGCCGTATAATAATGTCCCCCAACATGTAACGGGGATGACTTTTGGCGCGGCATCAGGCGCCAGCAGCACGCACGTGCGGTCTGTGCCGGTGGTCAATACCAACTATTATTTTGAAGACACGGCCCGCACAATCTTTACAGCGCATCCCCAGGGGCCTGCGGGAAAGGGTGTTAATCTGTTGATGAATGCGGGTTTACAGGTATTTCTTTCCGCAAAGCCATTACTTGCAGCCGATGCGCCCAAGACCGATACAAGCCGGTATTATTACGGGAAGTTACGGCTGCAATTTAACAAGCCGGTCCGCGACCCGGTGATTTCGTTTATCGGCCTTGGCGCGACGACCAATTTTGGTAATAAGCGCCTCGGTTTCGCCACTGAGCTCGAATTGCAAACACCGTCGGTCGCTTTGACGAAGCTTTCGGGCAGTGAAGAAATGCAGATCGACATGAACAAAAAGAAGGTACTGCATTCCAAAACACCAATTACCGGCAACTGCGGCAGCGGTGCCGCCTGCGGAAGTGTGCTTGTCAAAGGTTCGCAGATCACCACGCTGGTCTTCAATGTTTACCTGAGGCCCGACGGCGGCCCGGGTGTGTGGGGAACCGAGAAGGTCAGCAACTCGGGCGATATGTGGCACATTACAGTATCTCTGCCAGAGCAGTAGCCTCTTTTTGCTCTGCTTTTTCCGAATGCATGATCCGTTGGCGGTGCATTTCACCCCAGGTAATAAGCGACTCAATAACCGGGGACAAGGTATCGCTGTAAGGCGTCAGTTCATATTCGATCGAAACCGGAAAGTCGGTGAAGACATTTCGTGTGACAAATCCGTTGATTTCCAGTTCTTTCAGTTCGTTGGAAAGAACTCTCGCCGATATGCCCCGAATAGCTCTCTGAATGTCGTTGAACCTTTTGTGTCCGTCGGAAAGTGCGATGATGATCCGCAGCCTCCATTTGCCCCCGATTACATACAATGCATCTCCCGCGGCATTCAGCTTGTTGTAGCATTGCGCCGGGCTGGGTCTGGAACCGTTGTGATGGGTAAATGCCATTTTGATGTTTGCTAACCAAAAGATTATTGCTAACCTTTTGTGTATTACTATCATTTGTATAGTAAATGTAGCTGTTTTTTGGCAAAATCAAAACGAAAAACAGCGATTGGTAATTTAAATAGGCAGTTTGGGCATTTGCGGCTTTGGAATAATCAGTGGAAGCGTTTGCGTGGACTATTGCGCGCCCAGCATCGACTCCCGGGCGTTACGCTTTTCAAGGCAATCTGAATGCCATAACAGACCCCGATGGGTTTTCCCTGGTTCCGCCGACGGACAGCGCCACATATTGCTTGCCGCCACTCATGTACGTGCAGGCGGTTGCGTTCGCGATGCCCGGAAGCGTAGTTTGCCAGACTAGCTTGCCGGTTTTTTTATCGAATGCACGCAGCTTGCGGTCCTGGGTACCACTAATGAAAATGAGGCCGCCGGCAGTAACAATTGGCCCCGCGGAGCCTTCCTGGCCGGTTTCGGTAGTGCCTTTTTCCTGTCGCTTTTCATCATTGCCGAGCGTTACCTGCCATTCATATTCGCCGGTGCTGAGGTTGATCGCATTGAGCGTTCCCCAGGGCGGACGCAATGCGGGATTGCCCTGGGGGTCACGGAAATGGCCATAAGCGGTCAGATTGAGGTATTTATCAGCTCCCTTCCCGGTTTGGCCGGTTTCTTGCTTGGTTACTTTCTCGGAATGCTGCGGCCGGTCGAAAAGGAATGCGATGATGCCCTTTTCTTTTCCTTTGATCGCCGAAGCGAATGCAGGCATTTTTCCGCCGCCTTTTTTGATCTTATCGAGCGCTGCTTCGCGCGTCATGCGGTTGCGCAGGCCAATGAGTGACGGATAATTGGGCTCGTCGCCATTTTTGTCCTTGCCATGGCATGCCACACAGTAGGTCATATAGAGTGTTTTTCCCTGATCGAAGACCGTCTGGTCTTTCGCTTCCTGTTCCAGGTCGACCTTTTTCATCGACTGGATTTCAGGCGAATCATTGGATTTTACAAAAAGCACCGTGGAGGTCGGATCGTAAGCAGCGCCGCCCCATTCCGCTCCCCCGCGTGTACCGGGGAGCATCAGCGTGCCTTTGAGGTCGGGAGGAGTGAAGAGGCCTTCATACCGCATCGAGTGGAATTTCCGGACGATCGAATCGTGCCCCGCGTCGGAATAATGGGTCAGATCCGCTTCGGTCATCCATTGCCGTGCGAATGGCTTCGGTTTCAGCGGAAACGGCTGTGTGGGTGACGCGTATTCGCCAGGGATATTCGATGCCGGTACTTTCCGTTCCTCGATCGGAAACAGCGGTTCGCCGGTCTCGCGATTAAAAACAAAAACGAACCCATGTTTGGTAACCTGCGCCACCGCGTCGATTTCCTTTCCCCCACGCCTTACGGTGACCAGGTTGGGCGGTGCGGGCAAGTCGTAGTCCCAAAGATCATGGTGGACTAACTGATAATGCCATATGTACTTGCCTGTGGCGGCATCCAGTGCCACCACGCTGTTTCCATAAAGGTTATTGCCTTTCCGGTCGGCTCCATAAAAGTCATAGGACGGGGATCCCAATGCCAGAAAGACGATACCCCGACGAATATCGAGACTCATTCCTGCCCAGTCGTTCACACCACCTGCGTATTTATAAGCATCTTTCGGCCAGGTTTCGTAACCGGGCTCGCCCGGCAACGGGATGGTGTGGAATGTCCATTCAAGTTTGCCGGTCCTGCAATTGTAAGCACGGATATAGCCGGGCTGCGCGCCGTACAATTCGGAAACTTCGGCTCCCATGATCAGTAAATCTTTATAGACAATGCCTGGCGAAGTCGGAATAACCGAAATGGTCGAAGGGGCATCGCGAAGGCCGACGTTCATGCTCACATGGCCATTGTCGCCAAAACCCGGGACGGGCTTTCCTGTGCGCGCGTCGAGTGCAAAAAGGTTATCGCCGCCGGTGAAGAAGATACGTTTGTCCGGCTCCCCGTCGCCACCCTCCCAGTAGGTGACTCCGCGGCTTACGCCACCGCCTTCCGCGCCCTCAAACGGATCGAATGACCAAATCTGTTCTCCGGTTTCTGCGTTGATGGCATAGGCCCAATGCTTCGCGGACGTCGTGTACATGACGCCGTCGACAATAATCGGGTTGCATTCGCTGCTGCCTGCGCGGCTGCCTTCCTTCATGTCCTGATAGGCATGCGTCCAGGCGAGTTGCAACCGGTCAGCATTCGAGGTGTTGATCTGGTCGAGTGCGGAATAGCTCGTACTTTCCGCGTCGGCCTTGTAAATGCTCCACGAACGGTCGGTTTGCAGCCTGTGTTGATAGGCTACCAGTCCGGCAAATGCGGCGATAGCGGAAAGCGCGAGAAGACTTTTTCTAAAAGGCGGCTTTTGAAATTGGTTAATTCCAAACATAAAAGGAAAGCGATGCTTGATCGTAAGGTTTAGGGAAAGCGAATATCGTTGATACTCACGCTTTAAAGGCGTTTAAACGGTCGTTTTACTATTATGAGGGCAGGAAAGGAGGAAAGCGCTCCTGGTTACTTCAGGAGCGCTTCGAAGATTCTGACTATGACGTATCGGAATATAAGGGGGAGGCTGCTGCTAATGGCTGCAACACCCCGAATCGCCTTTGAAATCTTCATATTTGTCGTGATGGCGCATCCAGTCCATGATACCGTCCTCATTTCTTCCTTTCGGAGTGAGGTCGAGGTAGTTGTGCGCTCCGATGAGGATGTCGCCGCCACGGGAATAGCTGGAATAAGTGTGGAAAATGTTACCTGCCCGGTCTTTGTAGAACACACTCGTTCCCGGCGATTCGGTGCCTTCGTCGTGTTTGGAATATTCAAAGTTATAGTAAATGGTGCCGTTCTTTAGTTGTTCGCTGGTGAAAGACACGTGATAATCATAATTGAAATCGCTGCCATTGGAAGACACCCAGTTGAACTTCCAACCCATCCGCTTTTTGAAAGCGAGCAGTTTTTCCAACGGAGCGCGGGAAACGACGACCACCGACACATCGTGGTGCTGCAAATGAAGGTTGGCGCCGTCGATATGATCGGCCATGAACGAGCAGCCCGGGCAACCTTCTTCCCATTCCGGGGCAAACATGAAATGGTAGATGACGAGCTGGCTTTTGCCGTAGAAGAGATCCGAAAACCATAGTTTCCCCTCCGTGCCTTCGAAAATATAGGCCTTATCGACCTTTACCCAGGGCAGGGCCCGGCGTTGGCGGCTGAGTTCGTCGTTGAGCCGCGTGAGCTCTTTCTCTTTTTTCAGAAGATCCTTTCGTGCCTTGGTCCATTCTTCGCGGGATACGATCCGGTGCGCTGCGAGGGCGTCTTCCAGGCGCTCTGCCATGGTGTCCAATTGCTTTTCCATTGGTTTGCGGGATTTAGTTTAATACAAAACTCACGAATAAATCAGGTAAACAGCGCGTGTAAAAACGTCTATTTAAGGGGGTGTTTGAGACAAAATGGTTTAGCGACCGCTAACTCCTTGTGCACTTTTTGCAGATCAGGGATTTGCACGACTAAGTGTTGATTTTAATTCAGGCGACCTGCTTCTGGTATGATTCTTTATCCTCCCAGACCTCATCACTAAAATTTTTCATCAACTAAATATAAATCGTCATGAGAGCTTTGAAGTTGAATATCATCGCATTAACTATGTTGGGCGGCGCTGCTTTGGGCACCGGCGCAACTTTTGCGCAGACGACCACCCCGGCAACTACGCCATCGAGCACGCAGCCAACGACGGTTCCCGGCACGACACAGCCGTCGACCGTGCCCGGCAGTACACCGCAACCGAAAACGGTCCCTGGTGCTACCGTGCAGCCGTCCGATCTGCCCGGAGCAGTGAGGCCCGGCAACACCACGCAGCCGTCGACCGTGCCCGGTAGCACCACGCAGCCATCCACCGTGCCATCGAGCACCGTTCCTGGCAGCGCAACCACACCGGGAACGACAACCTCGCCGAGCTCCACCAGCCGACCTTCGACAGTACCCGCAATCCCGGGCGACCCGAACGCAGTTGAGCGTACAACTGTTCCGGGCAACTTGCAGCAGGGAACAAATCCGAACAGCAACGTACCAAGAACCACGATTCCCGGCGCTACCACACAGCCATCGCAGGTTCCTCAAAGCACAACCATTCCGTCATCGACCGTGCCTGGCAGTACTACTACGCCAGTTAAACCGTGAGGGGCTAGTGAGCGTGTGAATGATAGTTTTGTAAGTTAAATAGGATAAAGCCGGGCATGTAGGTGTCCGGCTTTATTCAGATTTTCTCAACCAAAAACACCATACAATATGCCGAGTATAATAAATCGTGATGAGACAGGCCGATTGGAACCGGGAGTGGTTCTGACGGTGTCGGGAGCGGAGTCGGAGAATGATGCCGTGCTGGCGACCGAAAATTACTTGCGGTCCAACGGGAAGGAATATCTGGCCTTGGCCGTGCCCGAAAAAGGTGAGAATGATACCTATGAAATCCGGCTGGGATAAGCAGAGGATGCTAGGGTTTTTCTTTGGTCCCTGTCTCGATCTGTTCTTTTTCGAGGCTCATTGCCGCAAACTCTTTCGCCAGGTGGAACCAGTTGTTACCGGAGACGTCGGCGATCGCCACTACCTTGCCGTGGTGTATTTCTACAAGGACTTTCGAGCTTTTCAGTTCGTCCCAGTTATCGACGCGGCAAACCTGCATGCATCTGAACAGGAACCTGCCCAGAAAGGGCGGATCGGCAGGCTCGCCCCCGTTTATGCCGGACAAAAATTCTTCATGTCCGCCAAAAGTATATCTAACTCCTTTCACGTTTAGTTCCAGCTCGGCCGCAACATAAAGTCGTCGGTGGGTATATATATGTACCGCTTTAATTGTTCCGATTTCCATCATGATTTGCTTTGATGTAGGACTTAGTGGGCACCAAAACCATGCCGATGTGCCCTTTTTACAAATAAACAACGTTGTTCGGTTTTAGTGAACCGCTTGAACGGCAATATATACGTTTTGGACTTAAATTGTAGTAGTAATATGACGAATTATTTTGATTTTCGTCGGATTTTGGAAAGGATATTGTAGAAAAACTCGTCAAAATGTTTCAGCCCGAGCTTATTTTGATAAATAATTGTAGAAATTCAAGAAAAATATAAGGGTATGAGGATGCGCTTTAAACATCTTTAGTGAGGGTTGTGTAACACAAACGGCTTTCCTGAGATGCTATGAAAACATTACTGCTTGCTTCACTTGTCCTTCTCCCAACCATTCATGCGAACGCTTCCTTAAACGTCGCGCGCGACCTGGCTACCGCTAACATTGAAAATACGCAGGGAGCACGCGAGAATGCCTACCTGTTTCCCGGTTTTGTGAAGGGAATAGTTCATTTCCGGAACGGTACGAAGCGCACGGCCCTCCTGAATTACCATCGCCTGGGAGGTCAGATGCAGTTTCTGAACCCGCAGGCAGATACGTTGCTCTTCACGGGCAAATATCTGATCGATTACATTGAAGTAGAAGAACGCCGGTTCGTGCTCACCGACGAACACTCGGATATGGAGGTGATTGGGACGGCGGGCCGCGTTATCCTGGCAGCTCGGGTACAGCCGGAACCGGCTGGGAACAAGCTCAGTCATTCGGGACAGCATTTTTCCGCGCTGGAAGGTAACGCTGCGCATGCATTAATGGTCAGCAACCAGGGAGGCAATTTTCAGTGGGAAAACAATGCATCCGGTCACCGCTGGAAGGTGAAAACCAGTTATTTTCTGATCGACCAGAACAGGGTTGCACATCCCGCGACGCGGCGTGCATTCATGGCCGTGTACGCGCGTAACAGACGCCAGCTTACGCACTACCTGCGTGGGAATCGTATCGACTTCGGCAATGCGGACGATCTGCAAAAGCTGCTCGGCTTTTGTAATGATCTTACCGCCCTTTAACTCGAACCTGCCGTTTGAACATTCAAAAAGGAATAGGAGAAGAATTGCCCGCAATTGGTTAAGTTAGCGTATTGATAGTGATGTATTTACAGAAAACGGCACGCTATGAGATTACTTTTCCTATTTCTTTTCCCCCTTTTTGCCGGGCAGGTGCTTGCACAGGAATCCGGGCCGGATTACAGCACTTCCGACATTGCGGCGCTCGAAAGCCGGAGCGCCGGGTTGCGGATCAATGCTTCGGGCCTGCGCGTGATGGCTTCCAACAATTTCGACGTGAAGTATTACCGCTGCGAATGGGAGGTTGATCCTACGGTGAACAACATTAAAGGCAATGTGACGTCCCATTTTGTGATGAATGCCGCGGGAAACAGCATTACTCTCGACTTATCAAGCGCCTTGACCGTTTCGACCGTCCAGCAGCGGGGTAGCAATGTCGCTTTTGTGCATGCGGGTGACGCATTGACAATCACCTTGCAAAATCCGCTTACCCAGGGAACAAAAGATTCTGTGACGATCAGTTACGAGGGAACTCCGCCGGCCACCAATGCCGCTTTTGTGGTTACCACGCATGGGCAGCCCGCTACGCCTGTTCTCTGGACTTTAAGTGAACCTTATGGCAGCCGCGACTGGTGGCCATGCAAAAATGGCCTCGACGACAAGGCCGATTCGCTGGATATTTACATTACGCATCCCGCAGCTTACAAGGCGGCTTCGAATGGCCTCCTGAAAAGCGAAACAGCTGTTGCAGGTTCCAAAACACGTACGCACTGGAAGCACCGGTATGCGATCGCGAGCTATCTGGTGGCTATCGCGGTGACCAACTATAATGTGCTGGACAACAGCGTAATGATCGGAGGGACCAATGTGCCTTTCAAAACCTACTGCTATCCCGAAAGCCAGTTTAATTTTCAGAATGGCGTGCAGAATGCGCTTAATGCGATGGTCCAGTTCAGCAATCTTTTCGGCGATTATCCCTTCAAGAACGAAAAATATGGTCACGTCCAATTTGGTTGGGGAGGAGGAATGGAGCATCAGACCTGCTCATTTATGGTGAATATGGGCGAAACACTCATTGCGCATGAACTGGCGCATCAGTGGTTTGGTGACAAAGTGACTTGTGCAACCTGGCAGGATATCTGGCTGAACGAAGGCTTTGCCACGCACCTTGCGAGCATTTATGCGGAGGCGAAATATCCGGCCAGTACCAAAACCAGCCGTACCAATGAAATTAACAGTATTACATCGCTGTCCGGCGGTTCAGTGTGGGTCGATAATGTAAATGACGTAAACCGCATTTTCAGCAATCGGCTGAGCTATCTCAAAGGCTCGCATTTACTCTATATGCTGCGCTGGATACTGAGCGATGCCACTTTTTTTGCGGGAGTTAACAACTATCTCAACGATCCGGTGCTGGCCTATGGCTACGCGACCACAACCAACCTGAGGCTCCATCTGGAAGCGGCAAGCGGGAAAGACCTGACCTACTTCTTCAATCAGTGGTTTACAGGCCAGGGCTATCCATCTTACCAGATCGAATGGCACCCGATGGGCAATTCGGTCCAGGTAAAAATGCACCAGACGCAGTCCGACGCATCGGTGAGTTTCTTCCAGTTGCCCGTTCCGCTGCTTTTTCGCAATGCCAATACCAACCAGGAGAAGCTTGTGGTGCTCAGCAACACGGAAAACGACCAACTTTTTACAGATAACCTCGGTTTTGAGGCCACTGAGGTGATTTTCGACCCGGACGTCTGGCTGATCACGCGCAACAATACCCTCACCAAAACCTCAGGGCCGTTGCCGGTGGTATTCAGCATGTTTAATGTTGAATGCCGCGGTACGAACGCGCGGCTGACCTGGCAAACGACCGAAGAAGTGAATGCGGATTATTTCGAAATACTGGGAAGTAAGGATGCCCGGCATTGGGAGGCGATGGGGACCGTAAAGGCCACAGGTAATTCCAATGAAACCAACGAATACCTCTTTAACATTGAGGCGACATTAGATCGGGGTTATTACCGCATTAAGGAATATGATACGGATGGAAAGACGCAGGAAACGCGCATTGTAACGGCCGTTTGCGGGCCGGAGAATGGAGTATGGAAGGTTTATCCCAACCCGGTACGCGATATTTTTACCCTTAGTAATTCTTTCGGTAAGCCGGTTGCTGATGCGCTTTTCCTTTATGACATGCAGGGAAGCCGTGTGGTGTTGAAATCGCTTTCTGCTCCCGGCAATACTCGAAATTTCAGTATTCGACATTTAAAGCCCGGCCTGTATGTATTGTCGCCCGGCGTTGGGTACGGAGGATTGAAGATCATCAAAGATTAGGGGAATGATATGATTTGTAAACACACTATTTATGCAACCATCTATTTTAACTTTTCTCCTGTTATCGCACATGGTGCCCGGACTTCTGAGGGGTCCGTATCTTCAATCCGTCACATCGACCAGCGTCGTCATCCGCTGGCGTACCGATGTGGGCACCGACAGCCGCGTGAGTTTTGGCAGTTCTCCCGGCTCGCTCCTTCAAACGGTAGATAGCGCCTCCCTCGTAACCGAGCACGAGGTAAAGCTGTCCAGCCTTCAACCCGGAACAAAATACTACTATTCGATCGGCTCATCGCAGGCCGTGTTGCAGGGCGATGCCGATAACTTTTTTCTAACCGCTCCGCCGCCCGGCCAGGCTGGAAAATACCGGATCGGGGTGTTTGGGGATTGCGGCAATAACTCGCCGAATCAACTGGCCGTGCGTGACCGGCTAACTGATTACCTTGGCCAGGATTACATGAATGCATGGCTTCTGCTCGGGGATAACGCCTACCTCAACGGAACTGACCCGGAATATCAAAGCGGTTTTTTTAATATGTACAAAGGCCGGTTTTTAAAACAATCCCCGCTCTATCCGTGTCCGGGAAACCACGACTACGCCAACAACCCAGTGCGCCAGGACGACCACGCGGTTCCTTATTACAGCATTTTCACCATTCCCACAGCGGGAGAGGCTGGTGGAGTTGCGTCGGGGTCGAAGTCGTTCTATTCTTTTGACTACGGAAATATCCATTTCCTGTCACTCGACTCTTATGGAAAGGAGGATAATTCCACGCGGTTATACGACACGCTTGGCAAGCAGGTGCAGTGGGTCAAAGCGGACCTGGCTGCCAACTCGAACAAGGGATGGGTGATCGCTTACTGGCATCATCCCCCCTATACCAAAGGTTCGCATGATTCGGACACCGAGGCTGACCTGGTGAAGATTCGGAAGAATTTCATCAGAATTCTGGAAAGGAATGGGGTCGACCTCATCCTGTGCGGGCATAGCCACGACTATGAACGTTCGAAGCTCTTGAAAGGGCATTATGAAGCTGAAAATACATTTGTGCCGGATGTGTATAATCTTAGTCAATCGTCGGGCAAGTACGACGGGACACCGGAATCCTGTCCGTACATTAAGCAGTCGCCGGAAAATGAAGGGACTGTGTATGTGGTAGCAGGCTCGGCGGGACAACTGGGTGCCACGAAGGCTGGTTACCCCCACGATGCGCTGCCCGTAGCCGATGCCCAGCACGGGGGCGCGTTGCTGCTGCAAGTAGAGGAAAACCGGCTGGGTGGTCAATGGATCGCTTCCGACGGGATTGTTCGCGACCGGTTTACCATCATGAAGGATGTTAACACGAAAAAAAAGTACGAGATATCAAAAGGCAACACTGTGACGCTCAGCGCTTCCTATGTAGGCGGGTATGTGTGGAACACGGCTCAGACGACCCGCGAAGTGGAAGTAAGCCCTTCCCTAACCACAGAATACACAGTGCATGACCAACAAACTTGTCTTGCCGATACGATGACGGTGGTCGTTACCGACCCGTTACCGGTACGACTAACCAGTTTTTCGGGATTTTGGGGAAACGAAGGGGTTAAGTTGCAATGGCAGACCAGCGAGGAAACCAATGCAAGTCATTTTGTCGTCGAGCGTTCGCAGGATGGACGTCATTTCGAAGCAGTTGGCAAGGTCGCAGCTGCGGGCGAATCGTCGGTGACGAGGCGGTACGACTACCAGGATCCGCAGATTGCGGGCAGGTTGGGGAAGGTCTATTATCGTCTGATTGAGGTGGATTTAGACGGCCGGCAGCAGACGTCCCGGATCATCGCGGTACAAGTGGCTGTTCCGAATGACGGTCTGATCCGCGTTCAACCTAATCCTTCGAACGAAAGAGATGTGAAAGTGGAAATTGCCGGGGGCTTGGGCGAGTTGGAATTAGTTCTGACAGATATAAGCGGACATATTCTTGAAAAGCGAAAACTGATTTCAGGCAACAATGCCCGCACAATTCCATTGGGAACATTGAAAACCGGAACTTACATTGTTACTGTGATTATAGGAAGTGATCGTGTTTTTAAAAAGTTTATCGTTCAATAAAATTCTATTGCAAGACAAATATGCTCCACAGAATATGACGATAAAGCGTAATTAGATTTGAACAAATACTCTTCAATCAAATTTTAAATCAAATGCGCTATCCGGGCTATCTTTCTCTGTTTTTTATTGGTATTATTTTTCAATTGATTGGCTGTGGCCAGAAGAAAAATAATCTGGTTAGAATTTCCTTTAACTATCCCAAGGCGGCCGGGGATACCGTTTTGATAGCCCGTACGAACATGGTTAGCCTGGATAGTATCGGCATGGGTAGAGTAGTGCTGGATAGTGCCGGAAAGGGGATTGTAGAATTTACACTCGATGCGCCGGTTTTCGCGGGTGTCAGTGCCGGGCAGTTGGCGGCAGGCCTTCTTGTTTCGCCGGGAGATGAAATTTCCATTGTGCCATCGAGGCCAGGTTCGAAACATATGCTGGGTTTCGAAGGCGACGGCGCTGTTGTACAGGAGTTCCTTAACGAAGCGGTGCGGTTCAGACAGGGAATGGAGCGATGGAAAGGTAATCTTGCGATCCGTCTTGACAAGGAGGAGTTTTTAAATGCGAGAGATTCTTTAGAAAGAGGTTACGACCAATTGTTGACCAAATTAAAATCAAATCCGAATATATCAGGGGAAATACATGATCTTCTAACACGGCAAATCAAGATGAGTGTTCTATTCTACCAATACAATTATGCAATCGGGAGAGATTCAATCGATATACCGGCATCCGTATGGGAAGCAACCAGCGAAATGCCTGTCGATTCCATTGCATTGAAAACCGGGATATTTGATTTCGCTTTGATCGGATCTTTTTATTATCAGCATAAAATTAGTAATGGAATTTATGGAGAGAATGAAGAAATGGATGGCGATTCACTTGACCTGATTTTTCCATTTCTCGTAGAAGAAAAAATTAAATCCTCTAAATATCCGAAAGTAATCGAAGAATTTCTTCGTGCGAAAAGTGCTGACTATCAGATTAGCATGTATGGACTTACGCCGTCCGTTATCAAGCTCGCAAACACGCTGGAAAGGGAGATAGCATCAGATGATTTCAGAAAAGTAATCCGCGAAGACATTGCCCGCTGGGAAAAACTGGGTCCTGGGAAACCCGCCCCGGATTTTGCAGGAACTACACCTGATGGAAAGAAAATTTCGTTGTCAGGTTTGCATGGCAAAGTGGTGTACGTCGACATTTGGGCGACCTGGTGCGGGCCGTGCGTTGAGGAGTTCCCGAATTCCAAAAAAGTACAGGCAGATTTCAGAGGCAATGATCAGGTCGCATTTCTGTACGTTTCGGTAGATCGCGATACATTGGCATGGAAGAAAATGGTAGCCAGCGGAAAAGTCCCGAATGGCATTCACATCATTAATAGTTCAGATTCTCCCAATTCCGTTTGGAACCTCTACTACGTGTGGGGAGTGCCGAGATATTTGTTGATTGATGCGCAGGGGCGAATGGTAGCGACGCATGCGGACCGGCCGTCTTCTGGTAAAGTCTCGAAAGAGCTTCGCAAACTGTTAGCTCGTGATCAGTTAGCTCAAAAATAGCGAATTTTCTAATCGGTGGACTTAACAAGCCACCGCCAACCCAAACTCCACCATTGCTCTCGGGAAATTCCTTCCTTCATGCCCTGAACGACTGAGCTTTACCAATGCAAAGCGTTCCAGCACATCGAGCTGTATCCATTGATTGGCGGAAATGACCGGGCAATTCCATTCCTGCGCCTTCTCGCGCACTTCCGCGGGTACGTAGGTGTACACCCACGCAGGGTCGAGGCTTTTGAGCAGGCTCGGAACGGTATTGGTGTATTTCCAGACCAACTCATTCACGTAAGCAGCATATGCCTCGATCTCCGCGGCCGAATGGCAGGGATGTTCGGCAAGGTCGTCTTTTTCCTGGTAATTGAATTTGGCCCAATCGGCGAGTTGGAGCTTCACCCGGCAGGTGTCGAGTTTGTAGCGAACGATCATCGGAATGCAGCGCAGACTGTCGACAAAATCGCTTTCAAATGCAAAAAAACGGGTTTCGATGGCAGGCTCGGATGTCATGATCAGGCTGGTTCAAGGTGTGATGACCGGGTTAATTCGATGGGCAGGAAAATAGCTTTGCCACTGTCGCAGGTAGGGCAGCAGTAGCCGGCCGGAAGGTCTTCAAAGGCGGTTCCCGATGGGATATCGCCGAGAATGTCGCCAAACTCGGGATCATAAACAGTCAGGCAATCAGGGCATTGGTGCACCGTCTTTGCCGCTTTGACAGCCGTTTTGGCTTCATCAGGCTCGGACAGCATAGTTTTCAGAGTATCCCTGGATCGCTGATTATTAAACCGCCTGCAAAGACGTTCCAACTGGGCAGGCAAATGTATTTTGAACAAACCCTTTTCAAACAGCACTTGCGCACGGCTGTTGGGGTTGAAATTCTCGGTATAGTAAAGATCGTAAACACTGAATAGCGGCAGTTGTCCTATGCGCAGCAATGGCCGCTTCCGGATCAGGATAGAACCGAATACTTCGGATTTCGGACGGGTCTGAATACCGAAGCATAGCCCGAAAGTGCGCGTGTCGTTTTTGGAAAAATACCGGATCAGGTCGTTTTTGAGTTCCGCGCCATCGCCGTTGTGGTCCTCGGTTTGCCAGGCGAGCTCATTGGCCGCATGGCGCACATTGATATTGTGTTTTCCCAGAATATTGCTCCAAGCTTCGCGATATTGGTCTTCAATGCCTTTAATTACCAGTGATTTCCAGGGTGTTGCGCAAATCTCCCCGACACGTGTTTTAAGGCATAGTTCGCACACGTCGAGCAGGAATTCAATTGAAAATTCCTCGTCGCGACGGTAAAGCCCAAGCCATGTGCGCGATTCGTATCGGTTGAAACCCTCGTAATAGGGCAGGGAAAAAGAGGGTAATTCCAGCTCTTGCGTCGATTGTTGGGACACATAGTGAATGCGCTCGCTCACTGCGGCCTTCAGTGCATTTTCTTCATTAATGCCTTCGTCGAGCATGCATTCTTCCACCACCTTCGCAAGGCGCCCGATTTCATTGGTATAAATTAATTTGTCCCATTTGAAAACCGTGTTGGATTGCTTCAAGCGCACATATAAGTACCAGAAATGCGGCTCAGGCGAGGAGATAAAATTGAGATTACCTGTGAAAAAAGGAGTGAAACTCTGATTAGAATCGGAGATATTGACTTTCAAACCCGGCCGGAGACCCGGCAGAAAGCCCTGTTCGAAGTCAAAACTATCGAGAACGGAATGGTACTCGCTCGCATTGAGCCATTGCCCGGTCCGGAAAACGTCTTCACCGCAGTAAGAACTCACAATATTAGGCTGGCGGTCGGTATTAACCTCGTAAAAAATCCCCAGTTTTTTAAAATCGCTTTCCAAAAAACGCATGTCCTCGTAATGCACGGTCATCAGCAACTGCTGCCGCGATCCGAACCGGACCTTACGGACATTCGCATTCCATGACGCCGAAAGTATGTCTTTCAGGTATCCCGGCGATGCAATCCCGCCCGGCAGGTTGATTTTTATATAGTAATAGTCGCGCATGGTGTTAGATCATTTCAACTCGCTACTAAATTTGCTTCCAACGCCTTTTCAAGTATCGACCGCACCTCGGGCCGGCAGGAGCCGCAGCCGGTTCCGGCACCGGTGGTCTGGCAAAGGTTTTGGAAGTCGCTGCAACCACCGGTAATGGCTTTTTCGAGATTTCCCTGGCCCACATTGTTGCACGAGCATACGAGTTTGCCAATCATAGGATCGACTTGCTGGCTTGCGCGTAGGAGTTGCAGGCGCTTTTCGGAAAGCTCGACTCCGTTGGCGATCAAATCGCGGAATTCGAGGAATTCGTTTTTGTCACCAATCAGTATCGCGCCCACGAGCTTGTCGCGGTGCACGATGCATTTTTTGTAATAACGCTTCGATTTATCGATAAATACGATCTGCTCGTAAGCTGGGTCGTTGGCTGGGGCGTCTGTCATACCGATGCTGCAAAGCTGTAAACCTTCCATTTTGAGGATGTTCATCGACGTGCTGCCTCTGTAAGGTTGCGAAATATCGCCCGCGAGGTAATTGGCGATCACCTCCGCCTGTTGCTCGGCGGCGAGGGTTATACCCCACATTTGCCCGTTCCATTCGGCGATTTCACCGGCCGAGTAAATATCCGGGTCGGAGGTCTGCATATAATCGTTCACTACTACGCCGCGCTTACAATCCAAGCCGGCCGTTTGGGCAAGTTCAATGGTCGGAACGGTGCCGATCGCCAGTACAACCACCTGACAATCAATCTTCCGTCCCGATCTTAGCCTGATCCCTTCCACGGTATCCGAACCCGAGAAGGTGGCAACCTCATCATTGAAATAGCATTCGATGCCTCTGTCGAGCAGCTCCTGGTAGAGCAATTCGCTGGCAAGCGGATCGAGCTGACGCTCCATAAACCGGCCGCTGCGCTGGATAACCGTCACTTTTACGTCCATTTCGCGAAACGAAGCCGCGAGTTCCAGGCCAAGGATACCGCCGCCGACGATCACCGCGTGCGGCTCTGGTTGTTTCAGGAACGGCAGAAGCGAATCCGCGTCCAGGCGCGAGCGCATGTTGAATATGCCGGGCAGGTCAGGAACTCCTTTGGGCATAAATGCCTTGCTGCCCATGCCGAGGATCAGCTTGTCGTAATGGTGTTCCGTCCCGTTGCTATCGATCACAGTTTTGTGTTTGCGGTCGATATGCTCGATACTCACGCCTTTGTGCACGGTAATGCGGTTTTCCGCAAATTGATCCTCGCGCAACTTCACAAGCTGCTCCCAGGTTTGCGAGCCGCTGATATAGTCGGGCAGCATTACCCGGTTATAGAACGGATATATTTCTTTGGAAAAAACATGGATATCATCGTCCGCATTCAGCTGGCGGTAGGAATTGATAAAACCCAGCCCGGCCGATCCGGCTCCGATGATGATGATTTTTTCGGCCGGTTTTTCGTATAAACTTACTTGTATCGCGGAGAACTTGAAATCGGGTTCCTTGGATTTGGGATCAACTAACGAGCTGGTCAGGTTGTTTGCCCGGACCAGATTACTACCCAATATTTTGCCCCAATGCATCGGCAGGAAGCAAAGGCCCTTGCGCACGTCCTCAGAAATCTGCGCTTTTACGCGCACTTCCCCGCGACGGCTACTTACCGTTACCAGATTTCCTTCCAGAATGCCCCGCTCGCGTGCGTCTTCCGGATGTATTTGCAGGAACGGTTGGGGGATATGTTTGTTTAGCTTTGCGACGCGACCGGTTTTAGTCATTGTGTGCCACTGGTCACGGATCCTTCCACTTGTTAAAACCAACGGGAATTGATGGTCGGTGGGCTCGGAGGTGTTTTCGTCGGGTACGCCGTGGATTTTCGCTCTTTTGTTGGGTGTGTAGAATTGGTGGTCGGTAAAAAGGCGCTTGGTGCCCGGCTGGCGAACGTCAGTGGATCGCGCACCGTCCAGCGAGGACAGGGGCCATTGTACGCTGCGTTTTTCTTTCAGCAATTTGTGGCTCACACCGGTCACGTCGATCGTCGTTCCGGCGGTCACCTTCACATATTCATCGTAAACTTCGGAAGTGGTTTTATAATTAAATGCTTTTTCAAAACCCATTTTCTGTGCAAAACGCCAGAGGATCTCGGAATCGGGCAATGCTTCGCCCGGCGCGTCGAGCACTTTGGGGAGATAGGTAATGCGGCGTTCGGCATTCGTCATGCTGCCGTCTTTTTCCAGCCAGGCCGCCGCGGGTAGTACCACATCGGCGAAATGCACGGTGTCGGCGCGGTTAGAAACATCCTGAACGACGACAAAACGCGACTTTTTCAGCGCGCTTTCCACGGCGTTCATGTCGGGCATGCTTACCAACGGGTTGGTATTGATGATCCATATCGCTTTCAGTTTATCGTCGGCCAGTGCCTCGAACATTTCTGTGGCGGTAAGTCCGGGCTTGTCGGCGATGCGGACGGGCGTGTTCCAGAATTTCTCTATTTCTTCGCGGTGTTCGGCATTTACTACTTCGCGATGTCCCGGCAGGATATTGGCAAGGCCACCTGTTTCACGGCCGCCCATGGCATTCGGCTGGCCGGTAAGCGAGAATGGCCCGTTGCCAGGTCTCCCTATTTTGCCGGTAATTAAATGCAGGTTGATGAGCGAAAGGTTTTTATTTACCCCAATTACCGATTGGTTCAATCCCATTGTCCAAAAGGAAAGAAAGCCTTTCGAACGGCCGATCCATTCGGCGGCTAAGGCAATGTTGGCGGAAGGGATACCGCAAATGTCGGCCGCTTCCGCCAAGGTGCGCTGCATTACTTGTAGCCGGAATAAATCAAAACCATCGGTGTGGTCAGCAATAAACCGCTCATCGAGATAATCATTTTCGATCAGCAAACGGCCGATCGCATTGTTAAGAACGATGTCGGTGCCCGGGCGGATCTGCAAATGCAGGTCGGCCGAGCGGGCAGTGTCGGTCACTCGTGGGTCCACGCAGATGATTTTTACACCCGGGTTCGCCGTTTTGTGCGCTTCCACGCGTCGCCAGATAATGGGATGGCACCAGGCCGGGTTAGCGCCGGTTACGTACATGACATCGGCCGCCTCGATGTCGTCGTAGCAAACAGGAACGCTATCCTCGCCCAGTGACAACTTGTAACCCACCACCGCCGAGCTCATGCACAAGCGGGAGTTGGTGTCGATATTGTTGGACCCGATGAAACCTTTGATCAACTTGTTTACAAGGTAGTACTCTTCCGTGAGGCATTGGCCGGAGACATAGAACGCTACCGAATCGGGTCCAAATTTTTTGATTAATGTGTTAAAAACGGCGGCTGTACGTTCCAAAGCCTCGTCCCAGGTCGCGCGCTGCAAAGGCATCGAGCGGTTGAGGCGCACCTGCGGGTAAAGCAGCCTGTCCGACTGATCCATCACCGTGTAATGCAGGTTCATGCCCTTCGAGCACAGCATTCCCTTATTCGAAGGATGTTCCTTATCCCCTTCAAGGCTTAGCTGGCCGTTGCTCTCTTTCGTCACCACGACCCCGCAGCCTACGCCGCAGTAACAGCAGGTCGATTTGTAGGAATTGGGGGTCGGTTTCATGGTTGGTCTTTTTTGGGTGGATCCCCAGGTTAAAACCTGGGGTTATGGGGATGATTCTGCAATCCATTTCCGTTGGTTTCAACTAACGGAAACGGCCCGGAAGATGCCATTATGCCTCGACGGCTTCCAATTGGCCGGTCTCTGCTGTAATGGCTTGTGTTTTTTCAAAATTGATCAATGCAACAATTGCAGCGATGCATGCAATGGCTACGCCGATGTACATGAATGCCTGCGAGTAGGTAATAGTGGTCGATTTGAACAGAAAGCCCGCGAGTACCGCGCCTACATTACCTCCCGCACCCACGATACCGCTTACCGAACCGATCGCCTTTTGATTAATGAAAGGAACAATAGCGTAAGTAGCGCCATTCGCCATTTTCAGGAACATTGCAAAGCAGAGCATGGTGATCACCGCGCCTACAATGCTGCCACTTTGCGCGAACAATGCAATGCCGATGCCTTCCAGCACGAGCAGCAATGCCAGCAGGCGACCTTTGCCCAACATTCCCCATTTGTTACCTACTTTATCAGCCACGATACCCCCAACCGCACGGGCGAAAATGTTCATAAAGCCGAACGTGCCTGCCAGGATCCCCGCGGTTGCCAGTGAGGTATCGAAGTTTTCAAAGAAATACAATGCAGCGACGTTGTCGAAAGTGATTTCTATTCCAAAACATGCGCCATAAGCCAGGAACAGCGCCCAGGTGCGTGGATCACGCATCGCGATGCCTAATGTGCCTTTCGCTTTGGCGGCTTTCGAATTGGACACGGCCAGGTCTTCGAAGTTGCCTGCCGGGGTATCTTTGGTGAAGAAGTAATATACGAATGCGAAGATCAGCAGCGCAGCTCCCGGGATTACCATTGCAATTCTCCAGGCCGATTCGGGCAGGTAGCCTGCGCCAACGAATGCGGCGAAGATCAATGGCATCACCATGTTGGTGATCCCTCCGCCAAGGTTACCCCAGCCGCCAGCCACCGCGTTGGCCGTTCCGACGATTTTCTTGTCGAACATCACCGATGTGTGGTATTGTGTCACGACGAATGACGCGCCGATCACGCCGATAGCGAGGCGGAACAACAGGAAGCCTTCGTAGGAATCCACCAGGCCGACTGTCATTACCGGAATCGAGCCAAGGCCGAGCAATGCAGTGTAAGTTTTACGCGGACCCCAGGTGTCGCAAAGTTTCCCGATCGCGATACGAGCGATGACCGTCGCGGCCACGGAAGCGATGATGATGTTGCCGATCTGTGGTTTGGTCAAACCCAGGTCGGTTTTAATAACCGTCATCAGCGGGGCCAGTCCGAACCATCCGAAAAAACAAAGGAAGAACGCCATCCAGGTCAGATGGAAGGTACGCATTTGTACACCCTTGAAGCTGAAAATGTTAAGTTTTTCAAGCGGCTTATTGGTCGTTTCCATAGTAATAAGAGTTTGAAAGTGATGGTTGTGACAGAAGCTTATTTCAGAAATTCAGGTTTGATATTGATCATCAGGTAAGCCCAGTTGGACATTTTCTGCGGGTTTTTCACGCCCTTCACCTGTGCGAGGCTGTTGGTGGAGAAAAAAGTGCAATAGCCGCCCTGGAAGCTGATCGTTTTCGTCAGGTTATAGTTGGCGATGATGTCGAGTTCTTCGCCGAAGCTGGACGAAAGTTTCTGGTTATCAGCCACACGTACTGCCGCTGCGCTTGCGAAATGATGCAGGTCGGTATTGATTGAAAGTTTTTCGGAAGCCTTGATGGTCGTATTAATATAAAGGTCCGAAAGTCCGCCCTTGCCGAAGCCATTTGCCGCGTAGAAGTAATCCATTTGCCCCCAAAACTTGTGCGGCGTGCCGTAGAGCGGGTCGAATGTGTGGTTCTTGGCCGATCCGGTAGCTGTACCGGAGGTGTAGTCAAAGCCGGGACCAATGGAAAATGCACGGCTCATCGCATACAACCCCCGGACAGAATACATATAAGCGCTCAGCGAAGCACCGTCTTTGTCTTTTCCGGTTTGATAGAAAGCATTGGCAGTCAGCGTCCAGCTCTTGCCGATTTTTGTTTGCAGGTAAGGACCGATGGTCACGCGGCTCCGCACGCCGTTGGCCAGCTTTTTAACGCCCGCCGTATCTAACGTATATTTCTGAAAATCATCCTTCACAACGAGAAACGAGGCATTTCCCTGCTTCAATTTTTTACCTAAATAGAGAAATTGCAGTGACTTATACATCGTCCCGATCCCGTTCGTTCCAGCTGCATACCCTACGGGCACACCGTCATACAAAGTACCGGTTTTGAGCTCACGGTTTTGGTTATACGCAACACCTAAATGTGCCGTGAAACCATTGAAACCGTATTTGATCAAAGCCGCATCGTGGCGCCGGGCTTGTTGCAGCCAGTCGAGGTTGCCAAGTACGCGGCTGTCGTCGTAGAGAAATTCCTGCCGTCCGATCTTCAATGCAAACTCCTTACCGAGCTTGGTCTGATTGGTATCGAGCAAGCTGATTTCCCCCCAGGCTTCGTGCAGCATCAGACCGTTCTGTGCCGAGTTGGTAATGCGGTTGTTGGTTGAGGCGTCCTGCCCCCAAACGCGCACATCCTGCACGGCTACGAAAAACTGTGTCCGGTAACCCTTGTAGCCCGCATTCAGGCGGGTACGCTGGGAAGTGAAAAAGGCAGGCTTTTCGCCTTTGGAAAGCATTGTGCCTTGTCCGTCAAGCAATTCCGTCCGGGTTCGCAATTGCCCCGAAAGGTTAAACTGCGCCATCGTTCGTGTCGGGGCCAGCAAGCCGGTTCCCGTAATACCCAGCAAAAGGAGGTAAACAGCTTTTCTCATTGTTATTCATGTTTAGGTTGGAGTGAAAGCAAAGCAGGTTAAAATGCCATCTGCATGTTTTGCAGGTATTCTAATGCGTAGGCGGGGCTAAGGGCCACAACTTCGCCCATTACCATAATAGCCGGAGTGCCGATCCCGTTCTCACGTACGAGCCGGGGCATCTCCCAAACTTGTCCCACCACACTCTTCTCATCCGGCCGGGTGCCGTTCTGGATCACCGCCATTGGCAAATGGCCGCGTCCGAAGTGTTTGTATAATGCGCAAATCTCTTCCAGTTTATTCAAGCCCATCAACACGATCACCGTAGCCCGTGACTGCGCCGCCAGCCGGAGGTCGTCCGAAAGCTCGCCGTTCTGCGTTGTGCCCGTGATCACCCAGAAACTCTCACTGACACCGCGGCGCGTAACAGGTACGCCAAGTGAAGCGGGCACTGAGATGCTGCTGGAAATACCCGGTACTATTACGCAAGGGATGTCGTGGTCCTGTGCATATTCGATCTCCTCATGCCCGCGGCCGAACACGAACGGGTCGCCGCCTTTGAGCCTTACAACATGGCCGCGCTTGCGGGCGAGGCGGACGATCAGGCCGTTGATCTCGTCCTGTGAGAAGGAAGGGTTGCCCATTTTCTTGCCTACATACATCTTCAATGCGTGGGCTGGCGCAAAATCCAGGAACGCCGCATTGGCGAGTTCGTCGTAGAGTACCACGTCCGCAGTCTGCAATGCACGCATTCCTTTCAGTGTGATCAGTTCGCTATCTCCGGGGCCGGCTCCTACCAATGTCAGTTTCGCTTCCATCTCTTATATATAATAGAGTGAATATTGGAAATGTACTATATATAGTATTTTGTAACTATATCGATTACTGGTTCAAATTTACTAGTCAAATTTTATAAAACAATCATTTTGCCAAAATTTATGTTTGTTTTTAACCATAGTTGCGAATAAAAAGTTAGGAAATCCAAAAAACACGATTTACTTTTGACTTATCGAAAAAGTAATGATACGCGCATAATATTAAAATAGTGCAACAAAATAATTATGTTTTCACAAATCAATAGTTATTAATTACTATGAAAGCTGTTTCAAACACCCGGATCGTCGTAGTTGGCAATGGTATGGTGGGCTACAAATTCTGTGAAAAGCTCCTCTCGAAAAAAAAAGATGGACAGGATTTTACCATCACTGTATTTGGCGAAGAGCCTCGTGCTGCCTACGATAGAGTACATTTGAGCGAGTTTTTTGCAGGTAAGACGGCAGATGACCTTTCTATGGCCGGCATCGACTGGTATGCCGAGAACGGGATACGGTTGTTTTTGTCCGATCCGGTGGTGGACATTGACCGGGAGGAGAAACTGGTGCGTTCACATCATGGACATATAGTGTATTATGACTACCTTGTCATGGCAACCGGTTCCGGAGCCTTTGTTCCGTCGATCCCGGGTGTTGAAAAGGACGGAGTATTTGTATACCGTACGATCGAGGACCTGGAACTGATCCAGTCGTATGCCAAAAAGGCGAGAAGAGGTGCGGTGATCGGTGGTGGTTTGCTGGGTCTTGAAGCGGCAAAGGCACTGCTGGACTTAGGTTTGGAAGAGGCACATGTCGTTGAATTCGCTCCAAGGCTCATGCCAAGGCAGATCGACGATGCCGGTTCGCGCATGCTGCAAAGCCAGCTCGAATCGCTCGGTTTACATATACACCTTTCAAAAAGCACACAGGAAATCAAAGGCGACGATTGCATTGAAGGAATGCAGTTCGCAGATAATACCTTCCTTGAAGTAGATATGCTGGTGATCTCCGCGGGTATCCGCCCGCGTGACGAAGTTGCGAAAATCGCCGGCCTCGAAACACACCCGCGCGGTGGTATCGTAGTTAATAATCAGTTGCAGACCTCCGATCCTTTCATTTTCGCGATTGGTGAATGTGCATTGGCCCACCATATGATCTACGGGTTGATAGCGCCGGGCTATGAAATGGCCGACGTGGTGGCTACCATGCTGACGGGTGCCGAAAAGGAGTTTCTTCCTTACGACATGTCGACCAAACTGAAACTGATCGGGACCGACGTCGCGAGCTTCGGCGATCCGTTTGTGGAAGAGCCGGCTTGCAGGACGATCCGTTACGAAAACAAAGCCAAAGGCATTTACAAACGCATTAACGTAAGCACCGACGGTAAAACGTTGCTCGGTGGAATACTGGTGGGAGAAGCAGAGCAGTACAATATGCTCCTCCAAACCTGCAAAAATAAAACCATTCTGCCGCCCGACTCCGAAGATCTGATCCTGGGCTCCCGCGGGGGCGAGGAAGCGGGTGCGGGCGTGATGAGCCTGCCCGACGACGCGCTCATATGCTCATGCGAGGCCGTTACCAAGGGGATGATCTGCCATGAAGTAGGCGAAAACGGCCATCAGACTGTGGATGCATTGAAGAAATGCTGTAAAGCCGGTACCGGCTGTGGCGGTTGTATCCCGATGGTGAAGGACCTTATCGCGGGCGTGTTAAAGGAAAAAGGCGTTTATGTGCGGAACGTTGTCTGCGAGCATTTCGACTATTCGCGCCAGGAACTGATGGATCTTGTTAAAATGAATGGGCTGAAAACCTACGGCGCCGTGCTCGATCATCATGGCAAAGGCGATGGTTGCGAAGTCTGCAAGCCGGTGGTAGCCTCGGTACTGGCCAGCCTTTGGAATGAAAATATTCTTGAAAAAGACCGTGCGGTAGTGCAGGATTCGAATGACCGTTACCTGGCCAACATCCAGAAGGGCGGTACCTATTCGGTGGTTCCGCGGATTCCGGGCGGAGAAATCACGCCCGAAAAGCTGATCGTGATCGGTCAGGTGGCTCAAAAATATGGATTATACACTAAAATCACCGGCGGCCAGCGCATCGACTTGTTCGGCGCCCACCTGGGCGACTTGCCGGATATCTGGGAAGAGCTGATCGACGCGGGTTTTGAAAGCGGCCACGCTTACGGCAAATCGTTGAGAACGGTGAAAAGCTGCGTGGGTTCTACCTGGTGTCGATTTGGGGTGCAGGACTCGGTGTCTTTTGCGATTGAAGTCGAAGACCGCTACAAAGGGCTGCGCTCTCCTCATAAATTGAAATCGGCGGTATCCGGCTGCGTGCGCGAATGTGCGGAGGCGCAAAGCAAAGACTTCGGCATTATCGCCACCGACAAAGGCTGGAACCTGTTTGTGTGCGGCAATGGCGGCGCCAAACCGCAGCATGCCCAACTTCTGGCGAGCGATGTAGACAAAGAAACTTGCCTCCGCCTGATCGACCGTTTTCTGATGTTTTACATTAAAACGGCTGATCCTCTGACACGTACTGCTACCTGGCTGAACAAAATGGAGGGGGGGATGAACTACCTGAAAGCCGTGGTTGTGGACGATGTGCTCGGCATCGCCGAAGAACTCGAACGCGACATGCAAAACCTCATCGACGTATACAAATGCGAGTGGCGCGAAGTGGTCGAACGTCCTGAACTGCGCAAGCGATTCACCCATTTCGTGAACACGCCGATCAAAGACCCAAGTATCACATTCGCAGAGATGCGCGAGCAGAAAAAGGCGACGGAGTGGGCGTAAGGCCGTATTGCGTTTCAGTACCACCCCAGGGTTGAAACCCTGGGGTATATAACTACTATTATTTCAACTCCGGGCTTCAGCCTGGGGAGGCACAACGATCAACCTTACAGACAGATGGAAACGATCACCGACACAATCAATGCAGTAACCTGGCACATGGCGTGCTATGTCGACGACATCCCGGAAGATGGCGGAGGCTGCGCGTTCATCAGTGGTAAACAAATCGCAATATTTAACTTTTCGAGAAGGGGCGAGTGGTATGCTACCGACAACCAATGCCCGCACCGCCAGCAGATGGCAATTTCGCGGGGAATGATCGGCAGTCAGGGAGAAGAACCGAAAGTAGCTTGTCCTTTTCATAAAAAAACCTTTTCATTGCAAACCGGACAGTGCCTGAACGACGACGAATACCGGATCAACACTTTCCCGGTGATGGTCAAAGAGAACCGCGTCTACATCGGCTTGTAGTCGTCCCGGCCCGTTAAAGGGCCATAGACGGCAGCGCCGTCCGGTCACAGACCGATCATTAACCCAGGGTTTCACCCCTGGGCTGGTACCATATGGAGAGACTTGACAAGCGCGTAGCGGGTAGCCTGACGCGTTTCTATGTAGTGGCGTTGTGTGTGGTGGCTTTGCTTACCATGAGCGGCCTGTTTCTGATCAGGCGCACGATCAGGAACCTCAACCACGACAGTCGCGTCGTGAATGTGGCCGGGCGTCAGCGGATGCTAAGTCAGCGGCTTACCAAGCTCGCCGTATTGAAGATCAATAGCTTCGAGCACCGCGACACGGTGAGTTTCAATTCGTTACTCGCATTGTGGAAAGACAGTCACGAGGATCTGGTGTCGAGAAAACTTCCCCTTGAAAAGGGTTTTGTTACCTGGAAGAGCCAGCCGCTGGACACGATGTTCCGCGAGCTGGCTCCCGTTTTTGACCATATCTATCAAAATCTGCGCATCATCAGCAGCGACAGCGCCGGCCTGGCCGGAAAGCAACGGGCGTTGGCCGAAGTCCTCACAAATGAGCCGCGGTTCCTGGCGCAGATGGATCGCATTGTATTTCAATTCGACAAGGAGAGTTTTGAAAGGCTTGAAAACCTGGAACGTATCGAATGGATCCTCGATCTGATGACGATCCTGGTGCTCGTAGCGGAGGGGTTACTAATTTTCAGGCCGGTAGTGAATACCACCCGGCGCGTCGTGCGGATGCTCACAGAGTCGGAAGATGCATTGCAGCTTTCCAATCAAAGATTAAAGGAGGCTAATATCCAGCTTGTCGAAACACAGAAAGAACTGTTACGTCTCGAAGAGGAGAAATATGAATTGCAACTGGCCGAAGACCGCGTCAGGGCAGGGGCGCTGATTGAAGGGCAGGAGGAGGAGCGAAAACGTTTCGCATTGGAGCTGCACGACGGAATAGGCCAGATGCTTACAGGATTGAAACTGCATGCGGAGAAGTTGAAGGCCATGCAATTTCACGACGAAAAACACCAGAAACGCGTTGAACAGCTGGTAACGCTTATCCAGGACATCATCCAGACAACCAGGCAGGTATCATTCAATCTCATGCCTTCTGTGCTCAGTGATTTCGGGTTGGCATCGGCATTGAAATTGCTCTGCCAGCAGACCGCCGATTTGTCAGGAATCAAGGTTTTGTTCGAAGGCGAAACGGGTGAGCGGATCCTGATGAGTCGCCCAATGGAGATCGGACTGTACCGCATTGCCCAGGAAGCGTTGAATAATGCGGTGAAACATGCGAATGCGGATCAGATCAAGATTAAATTGGAACAAAATAAGAATCGCATTGTTTTGGAAATCGCCGATGACGGAAAAGGATTTTTAATTAGTAATTTAAAGTCAGAAGGACAGTTCCTGACCCGTAATGGGATGGAAAATATCCGTACACGTACCCAGCTTCTGAATGGTGAAATAGAAATCATTTCAAAGGTGGATAGCGGAACGAAACTGGTCGTTCGTGTTGATTTATAATGACTTACTACTGATTTGCTGACCACGTATGCCTATTCGGATTTTAGTTGTAGACGATCATTCGGTAGTGAGGCAGGGCATTATTACCCTGCTTGAAGATGAGGAAGACCTGATCATCGCCGGCGAAGCCTCGGACGGTGACGAGGTATGGGATATGATCGAAAAAGTGAAGCCCGATGTGATCCTGCTCGATCTGACGATGCCCCGTATGTCGGGCCTGGACGTGATCAGGCAGATCGTGCCGGTATTTCCGTCTGCGAAAATCCTCGTATTCAGCATGCATAACAATACCGATTACATGCTTTCGTCCGCGCTGAACGGTGCATCCGGCTATCTGGAAAAAGACACCGGCCGCGACGAAATGCTTAGGGCGATCCGTGCCATTGCCAAGGGAGAGCTCTATTTTCCTCCGTATGCGTCGTCGGTGATCATCAAAAGCCTCCTCAAACAGCTCTCGCGTGTGTCCGATGCCCGACCCGTGCGGGAAGAGATTCAGGAGAAATCAATCTGGAAAATTATTACCCCACGCGAACAGCAGATTCTCAGATGCCTTACCGAGGGCATGAGCAGCAAGGATATAGCTGAAAAGTTTGATATCAGCTCCAATACGGTTGCTAATCAACGCGCCAGTATTATGAAAAAGGCCAATGTGAAAAACACCGCCGAGCTTATTAGTCTTGCGATGAAGTAACCCAATGGCCTGATTTTTTACAATGTCCATCAAAAGTTTGATAAGCTTCGCTGCCCGGTCACGGGCTTGCGCGAGCCGGTACTTAACTCGACGACGCGATGGACAGGAAATACACTTTCATTTTGGCCCTGTTGCTATTTTGCACGGCTGTTTTTGCTCAGAATTCGGGAAAACCGGGCGGAAAAAATACGCAGGCGCGAAGGAAGATTGTCTTCATTGCGGGCCCCGACAGCCATGGCAAAGGTGAGCATGAGCACAACGGCGGCTGTACTTTACTGGCCAAAGCCCTGAACGACAGCATGCCGGGTGTAGAAGCCGTGGTGGTGCGTAATGGCTGGCCACAGGATGAATCGGTACTAGACAATGCCGCTGCCATCGTTTTCTATCTCGACGGCGGCGGTAGCGATCACCTGGAGTTGGTTCACGCTGCGAAAATGGAAAAACTCGTAGCCAGCGGCACCGGTATTGTAAATCTGCATTTTTCCCTTGAAGTATCCGCAGACGCTGGCGGCGAACGTTTTTTGAAATGGATAGGGGGATATTTTGAGACTAATTGGTCTGTAAATCCTGTCTGGGAAGCAAGTTTCGCACGGTTTCCCGATCATCCCGTCGCACGCGGTGTAAAGCCTTTCTCGATTCTCGACGAGTGGTATTATCATATGCGTTTCCCGGCTGACATGAAGGGCGTAACGCCTATTTTGCAGGCATTACCACCGGATGCGACGCTGAAACAGCCAGACGGGACGCATTCCAACAATCCCGCCGTGCGCGAGGCAGTTATCACCAGAAAGGAAATGCAAACACTCGCCTGGGCCTTCGAGCGGCCCGACGGAGGTCGGGGATTCGGCTTTACGGGCGGGCACATGCACAAGAACTGGGGGGACGACAATTTTCGCAAACTCGTGCTGAATGCCGTCGTTTGGGCAGCAAAAATCGATATCCCTGCCGAAGGTGTACCTTCCGCGACTCCTACTGAAAATGAGTTGAATGCCCTTACCAAGCGTGTAAACTGAGGCGTGCGGATTAAATTTTTTTAATCCGTAAATTTCTTTCACCGGTTTTGCGTTAATGATTGCAACATCCCCGGTGGTCCTGACAAAGACAAAAGACGAAGCAGGCCCGTTGCCGTTTGTTTTGAAGTCCAGATGAAATACGGTTTTCAGGAACCGCGTAAGCGCCCTAACAAGATCAACATTTTACTATTAATCCTGTTTTTTGCAGGGCAACGGTTGGCTTATGCCCAAACAGATTCCACTGCTGCTATACAAAAAGCTACTGTTGTAAAAGACACCACCGCGTTACAAAGCAATGCCGCTGCGCAAAACAAAGCCAAGCTGTTCTTTAATTTTGATGCGCGGGGCACATTCATTCAGCATAAGCATATCAATGTTTTCGGAGTCAATGCGGGAATAACCTTTGGCGAAAAGCGCAATCGCCTTACGGCAGGTTATTATTGGCTGGGCTACAACGCCGCCCGGCGGCTCGTCAACTGGCGTAAAATACTCCCCAACCCCCTGAACCTCTCTTATTACACTGCTACCGACGTTCGCTTTGCCAATTTTGCCTACTGGCACACAGCGATCCGCAACAAGCGCTGGGTATTATCCACACCATTGGAAATAGGGATCGGTAACGAAAGCACCCGCTTCCGCGACCTTTTCGACGGCGTCGCCTCCGGCTCGCGAAAGGATTACTTCATTCCCCTGCAGGTAGGTGTCTACGCCGAGTACCGCGCATTCCGCTGGGCCGGTATCAATTCCCAGATCGGCTACCGCAATGCACTCTCCTCCGGCGAGTTCCGCGAACGGTTCAGCGGGTTTTATTATAGTTACGGAGTCAACTTGTATCCTGAGGCCATCTGGAAGGATTTCAAGAAATGGAGCAAAAGGAAAGGGAAGTCGCAAACGTTTGATAATGCATCGGCGCCGGTTGGACATTAAGCGGTGATCTCGTTGGCAGGTGTGTTGAAATAAAAGCAATGAAATCGTTGTCAGTGCACTGAGTTTTTGGGTAATCTCCCATTACTCCCAATTTTCAACGAATTTCAACCTAAGCCCTTGCGTTTCTAATTTCTTTAAACTTACTTTGTCTATCAAATTAGTAGATTTTATCTGTTAACCACCAGCAGACAAGATCAATACCACAATCTTTTTCAAACATGAAATCGATGGATCGTTATTCTTCGCGCAGTATTGTTATGCCTATGGTGGGCTCCTCCGGTTATTCCTACGCACTTGCACCCTGTTGCTGTTGTTGAGCTGTTTCTGACGACGGCACGTGTCGCCGCATGCTGATTTTCACCCTGTTACATATCATTAATTATGCTGTGGGTTGACTGGCCCACGCTTCCAACCATTTTACATCATGAAAAATTTTAGAACAATCATTCTGGCAGCAGGTCTTGCGCTGGCCGCTTTCCCCAATGCATTTGCACAGGAATCCAACGAAAATAAAGTGATCATCACGGGCGTACGCTTCGCCTATCCGCTGGTCGATAAATGGATCAAGGAATATACCGCCGCTAATCCCAAGGCGCAGATCGTGATCGAGACGCGTACCATCACCGATCCGGCAAAATATGACCTGCTCATCGAGGCGTATGACCAGGAAAAAGAAGTGAAGGATACCCGCGAGTATATCTCGATCGGTCGCTATGCTTTGCTGCCGGTAGCGAATGCAAAATCGGCGTTTGCGAAAGAATATGCCGATAAAGGGCTGAACGAGAAAACCTACAAGCAGATTTTCTTCCACGATATTTATGCGGAAAAAGACAAGTCGCTGACGATGCAATACACGATTTACACCCGTCTGCAAAAAGCAGGCGCGCCGCTCACCTTCGCCCGGTACTTCGGTTATGAGCAACAAAACATCAAAGGCAAGGCCATCGCAGGTGCCGATGAGCATTTGATCAAGGCCCTGCTGAAAGATGAAACGGGCATTACCTACACCACGCCCGGTCTCGCCTATGATCTGGCAAGCCGCAAGCCGCTGGAAGGCCTGACGATCATTCCTGTGGACCTGGATGGCAATGGACGCGTTTCGAAAGAAGAAAAAGCGTTGGAAAACCTCGATCAGGTAATTGCAACGCTGGAAGCAGAAAAAGTAAAAAATGTGCCGGTTGAAAACATCCATTTTTCAATCGCAAAAAATAACTCGAACCAGGAAGCGAAGAAATTCCTGCTCTGGGTAGCGGCGAATGCCGAGAAAGACCTTCACCAATTCGGTTATCTGAAAGCCGACGCCAAAAGGCTGGCTGACGAGAAAGAGAAACTCGAAAGATTTCAGGCTGTAAAGTAAGGTTTGCACGCCCGCGGGCACGACGTTGTGTGGTGCCCGCTGCTTTCTTCTACCTTCAATTCCAAAACCTTCATGAAAAAACGACTACTATCCGCCCTGACCAGGCAGCGGCTGAGCCTTTTTGTGCTCAGCACTGCCGTTTTTGGCCACGCATCCGCCCAGCATGACCCCGTTCAGCCGTTCCGCGGCAAGATCGGGAAGACGATCGAAGAGACTGAACAGTGGTGGCAGGAGCAACCCAAGGCTCCCAAAGGCGCACCTAATGTGGTATGGATCCTGCTCGACGACGTGGGTTTCGGTGCAACTTCCGCATTTGGCGGTTTAATTGATACCCCTAATTTTGAAAAGCTGGCCAAAGGCGGCCTGCGTTATACAAACTTCCACACAACAGGCATCTGCAGCCCTACGCGCGCATCCCTGCTCACGGGCAGGAACCCGCATGCCGTAGCCATGGGGCACCACGCCGAGCTGGGCATCGGAGCACCGGGTTACAACGGTAATATCCCCTTCGAGGCGGGAACAGTGGCCGAAATCTTTAAAGAAAATGGCTACAACACATTTGCGTTAGGTAAGTGGCATGGTAACCAGCCGCGCGACCTCACTATCGCCGGACCCTACAACCGCTACCCGACAGGCAGGGGTTTTGAGCATTTCTATGGTTTCCTGGGTGGCGCTACCGATCAGTGGCACCCGCAGTTGGTAGAGGAAACCACACCGATCGATATTGAGCCCAACACAAAGCATTTGAACCGGCTGCTGTCTGACAAAGCCATTTCCTACATTGCCAATCAAAAATCAGCCGATCCTGAAAAGCCATTTTTTCTCTATCTCGCAACCGGCGCTGCGCACGCGCCGCATCATGTAGCCCGCGAGTGGAGCGATAAGTATAAAGGTAAGTTCGACGGCGGCTGGGACGAATACCGTGAAAAGGTTTTCCAACGACAACTGGCCGGCGGCCTCGCGCCGAAAGGCACGCAACTGCCCCCGCGACAAACCGGTATCAAACCCTGGAACTCGCTCTCGGCCGATGAGAAGAAAATTTACGCCCGGTTTATGGAGGTATATGCAGGCTTTCTTTCCTATACCGACTACGAGGTGGGCAGGGTAGTGGATTACTTGCAACAGATCGGTCAGTTAGATAATACGGCGATTTTCCTCGTCGTCGGGGATAATGGCGGGAGTAAAGAAGGAACTTACACCGGCACGGCCGGAACAGCAGAAAAGTCGTCCGGAGATGATGTCAAATTTCTTTTATCCCAATACGATAAGCTGGGTACCGAATACAGCTATCCCAACTATCCGCTGGGCTGGTCGCAGGCTACCAACACGCCATTCCGTTATTGGAAAAGCGATGTGAACGCTGAAGGTGCATCGCATACAACCCTGATTGTGCATTATCCCAAAGGCATTACCGATAAAGGCGGGCTTCGGACGCAATATGCGCATGTGACCGACATTCTGCCAACGACCATCGAACTGACCGGTGTGAAGGTGCCCGCGGAAATCAATGGCTATAAACAATGGCCCTTCCACGGTACGTCGCTGGTCTATTCGCTCAATGACGCGCAAGCTGCGGCGCGGCATACCCAACAATATTATGAGCTGCACGGCGGCCGTGCCATTTACAAAGATGGCTGGAAAGCAAGCGTCTATCATCCGCGGAATACTTTTGGCGAGGAGACGACGGATATCAATTTTATTGCGGATTTCAAGCGTGACAAATGGGAGCTTTACAATATCAATGAAGACTGGAACGAGATCAATGACCTCGCTGCCGAGCACCCCGAAAAGCTGGAAGTATTGAAAAAACTGTTTGATGAAGAAGCGGAGAAATACAATGTATACCCGCTGAAAAACTTTCGTGCCGGGCTCACGCCACCGCCTATCCGTCCGAAGACGGTGATTTACGAAGGTACTACGATCAAAACGCGGGTTTACATCGGAAAAGGGCCGATAGATATTACAGCCGAAGTCGAGACGGGTAAAAATGCGGAAGGCGTGATTTTCGCGAACGGGGGGCTGCTGGGTGGGAGCAGTCTTTATATCAAACAAAACCAACTGCATTACCTGCTTAACGACGGTGTTAAGCAGGTTTTATTAAAGTCTTCCAAGGCATTAAAAGAAGGCAGGAACATCATCCGCTTGCAGTTTTCGGCTGATAAAAAGGTTACCTTGTTAGCTAATGGCGAGCAAGTAGCTGAACAGGCTGATATTAATGCTACGAAATACCTTGCATCGGCCTCTTCCGACGGGTTCAGCGTCGGGAAAGACCTGAATTCGCCTGTGACCAGGGATTACCCGGGTACCTTTGCTTTTACCGGTGCCGTCAGGCAGCTGGTGATCGAGCAGCGCGAGCAGAATCAGGGGAAAGTAGGGTTGTTAAAAAAGGGTAATTAATACTTAAAATGCATTCAATGAGAACACTTTTAACAGGTGCGGCAATGCTGTTGGGCGCCTGGATGACCGCCTTGACAGTGCAGGCCCAAACACCCCGCAAGCCTAATATCGTGATCATCCTAGCCGACGACCTTGGCTATGGCGACATTGGTACATTCGGCGCGACAGATATTCGCACGCCGAATATCGACGGACTGGCTACGAATGGTATCAAGCTGACTTCCTTCTATTCCACCTCACCCGTATGCAGTCCCACGCGTGCAGCCCTTATTACCGGGCGCTATCCGCGCAGGCTGGGAATCGATCATGTGTTTTTCCCTGAAAGCTTCACGGGCATTCCTGCCGAAGAAGTGACCATCGCCGAGGCTTTGAAAGGCAATGGTTACCGCACCGCGATCTTCGGCAAATGGCATTTGGGCCATCACAGGCAGTTTTTGCCGTTACAAAATGGTTTCGATGAATATTACGGTATTCCGTACAGCAATGATATGATGGGCGTAGCCTACTTGCGCGGCAACGACGTGGACAGTATGAAGGTCAACCAGAAATACATTACGCAGACGTACACGAAGGAAGCGGTACGGTTTATCAACCAAAACAAGGACAAGCCGTTTTTCCTGTACATTACCCATAACATGCCGCACGTACCGATCTACGCTTCGCCGAAATTCGAGGGTAAGTCCCAAAGAGGTTTGTATGGCGATGTGATTGAAGAACTTGATTGGAGCGTGGGTGAGGTTGTAAAAGCATTGAAAAAGAATGGGCTGGAAGAAAATACACTCGTAGTATTCACGAGTGATAATGGCCCCTGGCTGATCTTCGACGTGGAAGGTGGCTCGGCCGGGCCGTTGCGGCAGGGTAAGGGGACCACTTTCGAGGGCGGGCAGCGCGTGCCGACCGTGGCTTATTGGCCGGGTAAGATCAAGCCGGGGACGGTTTATGACGATCTGGCATCGCACCTGGACTTTTACCCGACGATTATCAGCCTTACAGGCAGCCAGAAAACCCAAACTAAAAAACCGCTCGACGGAGAAGACATCAGCCCGATACTGTTCGGAACCGGCAAACGGAAAGGTGACGAGTTTGCCTATTACTCTAACGGTATTATTGAAGCCTACCGCAAGGGCGACTGGAAGATCAGGCTACCGCAAAAGGATGTGAAGATGGGCAATGTGACGATCGTGCCGGCGGCGGATACATTGCTTTTTAACCTCAAAACCGATATTGGTGAGCAAAATAACCTTTTGAAATCCAACCCGGCGAAAGCGAAAGAACTGCTGGCCTCGCTGGAAACCTATAAAAAGAAAATAGGCGATACTCCGTTGCCGCTCGTGCAGCGCATGCCCTCCGACGACAGCCATATCAAGAAAAGAGCGGATCGGGCAGCTGGGAAAACTACTGGCAAGTAAGTAGTTTTGGAATGGTTATGTATTTGATAACCATTCCATTTTAACTTGAAAACGAGCCATGAAAAAGATCACCACCACCGCCGTCGGGCTTTCATTCGCCCTGTCCTTTTTGTTTACTTCTGCCAAAGCGCAGGACATCGTCCTCAAACCCGCTTCGCTTACAGCCTATCAGGTGGCCGTCACAGCAACTGACTTTAAAGGAAAGCAAGCTATTGCCCTTGAAATGCCCGGAATGCCCAATAATGAAAAGACAGTAGCCGTATTGAAAGGCATTGATTTTCATAACGGTACGATCGAAGCCACCATTTCGGGCCAGCCGAGGGCGAATTCCGGCGAAGGGGCACGCGGGTTTGTTGGCATTGCATTCAGGGTTGCTGCGGATACTTCCAAAATGGAGCTGTTTTACATCCGTCCGACGAATGGCCGCGCCAACGACCAGATGCGCAGGAACCACTCCACGCAATATGTTTCGATGCCCGGGTTCCCGTGGGAGAAGTTGCGGAAGGAAACTCCCGAAAAATACGAAGCCTATGCGGACATGCTGCCGGCTGAATGGACCAAGGTGAAGATCGAGGTGAAGGACGAAACTGCGAAGTTTTATGTGAATGGCGCTTCCCAGCCTACATTGATTGTCAACGACCTCAAACAGGGAAAAGACCTTCGCGGAAGCGTCGGCCTGTGGATCGGGCCGGGCACGCTCGGGCACTTTACCGATTTGAAAGTAACCAAACTGGACTAATCGTTCCCTACTCAATACTACACGTTAAAAAAATCCAATAATGCAGGGTGCTCCTTGCATTATTGGATTTGATAACCTTATTTTGTCGATTAAATTTATAGGGTAAGTATTTTATTGGAATTCCTGTCGACCGGAAATAACCACCATTTCCAGACGGTACATTTACAAATGCCTGTAATGCTTTAAAAACAGGGGCGGGGTTTCATGCATGCGCATCGGTGCGTATACGATATGACGTTACATTTTCCTTGATTTTTACTAAACCCGCTTAATGCTGATAATGAGAAAGTATCTCTACTTGGTCCTGTTCCTCACAGGCTTTTTGAGTCACTCTTATGCCCGGGAAACGGTCAATGGTGTGGTGAAAGATGCCTCTGGGCAGACGAGCGACCAGCCCAACATCCTCTTCATCCTCGTCGACGACTGGGGATGGACGGATCTAAGTTCGGCGGGGAGTAAGTATTACGAAACGCCGAATATCGACCGGTTGCGGAAAGAAGGCATGTGGTTTTCGCAGGCCTATTCTGTCGGGCCGAACTGTGCGCCCAGCCGCGCTTCGCTCATGACGGGCAAATACACGCCGCGCCATGGCATTTACACCGTCGGTAATGCTGATCGCGGCAACTCCGTGGATCGGAAACTGATCCCGATCGAGAATAATACCGTGCTGAACCCTTCGTTTGTAACGATTGCCGAGGAACTGAAAAATGCCGGTTACAGCACCGGTCTGATCGGTAAATGGCAGTTGGGCGGCAAGGGCAAAGGCGCCGACGCGCATGCCCAGGGTTTCGACCATGTCATTGGCGGTACCGGCGGTACCAGCGCCTATTTTTATCCCTATAATAAAGATGGGAAAGCATCCCCGCACGAAGGCATTACCGCCGGGGACGAAGGGGAATACCTCACCGACCGGCTCACCGACGAGGCATTGAAATTCCTTGACGGCAATAAGCAGAAGCCGTTTTTTCTCTACCTGTCGTATTTCGCCGTGCATACGCCGATCGAGGCCAAGGCGGATATTATCTCAAAATACAAATCGAAGAAAGGTGACAGCAATCACTACAATCCTGTATATGCAGCCATGATCCAAAGCGCCGATGAAGGTATCGGCCGCGTTTTGAAACAACTCGATGCATTGAACCTCGCTGAAAATACGCTGGTCGTTTTCTTCTCGGATAATGGCGGAATGGGAGCAGTAACGGCACAGCACCCGTTGCGCGGTTCCAAAGGAATGCTCTACGAAGGCGGCGTACGCGTGCCATTGATCGTGAAATGGCCGGGCAAGACCAAAGCCGGTTCGCAAACTGATTCGCCGGTGATCGGTGTGGACTTCTACCCGACATTGCTGGAAGTGGCTAATATTCAAAAGCCGTTGAATACCGATGTGGACGGAGATAGCTTCGTGCCCCTTCTTTCAGGTAAACCGGCCCCGCAGCGCGACATTTTCTGGCATTTTCCGGCTTACCTCGAAGCCTACAAAGGCGATAAGCGGAACAAAGACGCTTTTCGCACGCGGCCGGTGAGTACCATCCGCTCAGGCGATTTCAAACTGCACCAGTTTTATGAAGACGGGCGCGTCGAGCTTTACAATATCCGCGCGGACATTGGCGAAACGAAAGATCTGTCGAAATACAATCCGGTCAAAACCAAAGAGCTGAAAGACAAGCTCGAAGCCTGGAAACAAAAGACGAATGCGCCAATACCAACGCAACTGAATCCGGAATATGCACCGGGCACCCAACCAAAGCCCAATGGCGCCCCGACGGTAGCAACAGAGGAATAGTCATTTTTTATTATACCAAAATAAAATGAAAAAGCTCTTCAGAATCAGTGCGGCCATGCAGGCGCATGGGCCGTGGCAGATCGATGGTGCCGACGTGGACCGCGACCAGAAATTCGCGGTGTCGGATCAGTACCAGACGCTGTTTGCATTTACAGGCAAGTTGAAGAAGGTGACAATCCGGTATCAGTAAGTTTTGAAATAATTATTCATATATATGTATAAAAAACAAATCAGCTGGCTCCTGCTGGCTGTTACCTTCGCCGCGCAGACCGTTTTCGCGCAAAAGAAACCCAATGTGATCGTGATCCTGGCCGACGACCTCGGCTATGCCGACCTGGGTTGTTACGGCAGCGAAATCCCGACGCCGAATCTTGACAAACTGGCTCAAAACGGGGTGCGCCTTACCAATTTTTACAATACGGCACGTTGTTGCCCCACGCGCGCGGCCCTGCTCACGGGCGTGTACAGCCACCAGGCGGGTATCGGGCATATGATGGACGATAAAGGTGCCGACCATCCGGCCTATCGTGGTCAATTGAACCATAACAGCGTGACCATCGCCGAAGTGATGAAAAGCGCGGGCTATTTTACGGCTATGACCGGTAAATGGCACGTAGGGCACCAGCATGGCGTATACCCGTCCAACCGCGGCTTCGAGCGCTCGCTGCACGCGCCTGCGGGAGGTTTTTATTATGGAAATGGCAATAATGCGAAGCTGTTTTTGAATGGAGAGGAGATTGCGAACGACTCCGACAAGCTCCCCAAGGACTGGTACTCCACCGACCTTTGGACGGATTACGGGCTGCGGTTCATCGATGAGGCCGCGGCTGAGAAAAAGCCGTTTTTGCTTTACCTCGCACACAATGCACCGCATTTCCCCTTGCAGGCACCCGAAGAGGATATTGCCAAATTCCGCGGCAAATATTTGAAAGGCTGGGAAAAGCTGCGCCAGGAGCGGTATGAAAAGCAGGTCAAACTCGGGTTGGTGGACCCGTCGTGGAAACTGCCCCCCATTAATCCGAATGTGAAGAAGTGGGACAGCCTGACCGATGCCGAGAAAAAGCGCTACGACGATATGATGGCGATTTACGCGGCGGTGATCTACCGGCTCGATAAAAGCATCGGTGACCTGGTAGCCGGCCTGAAAAAACGTGGTGTTTTTGAAAATACCGTCATTCTTTTCGTGTCGGACAACGGCGGTAATGCCGAGCCGGGCATTGAGGGCCGCTATGAAGGCGATCGGCCGGGCACGGCGAAGTCGACCGTTTTCCTGGGCCAGGGCTGGGCGGAAGCGGCTTGTACGCCATTTTGGGGTTACAAGCATCATACCCACGAAGGGGGGATCTCTTCACCGGGCATTATCTCTTGGCCGGCGGGTATTCCAGCGGCGCGCATTGGCAAGTTCGAACGGCAACCGGCGCATATTATCGATATTATGGCTACGGTGGCGGATTTGGGTAATGCCAAATATCCGACGACCTATGCCGGCAATACCATTCAGCCGCTGGAAGGGGCCAGTTTGAAGCCTGCATTCACAGGCAAGCCTATAAACCGCAAAAACCCGATCTTCTGGGAACACGAAGGCAACCGCGCTGTTCGAGACGGCAAATGGAAACTGGTCGCGGAAAAGATGGAGAAATGGCAACTGTACGACGTAGAAAAAGACCGCACGGAGCTGAACGACCAGTTCGAAAAGCAGCCTGAAATCGCAAAAAAGCTCGTGGCCAAATATGAAGCATGGTACAAACGCGTAGGCGCCGAAGATTATGACAAGACCTTCAAATGGTTTTATGATTACGATAAAGCCAAACAGCAATCCAAATGAAAAAACACCTGACCCTGCTTCTGACGCTCTTCGCGCTCGCACCGGCCCGCGCCCAAAAGCAAACGCCCAACATCGTACTGATCCTCGCCGACGATATGGGTAGGGAATGCATTGGCGCATACGGAAGCACCTACCAGACCCCGAATATCGATAAGCTCGCGAAAGAGGGTTTGAAGTTCAATTACGGCTTCTCGCAACCGCTTTGCACGCCGTCGCGCGTGCAGATTATGACGGGGAAGTATAATTACAAAAACTACTCCGAATTCGGTTTTCTGAACCAGGACCAGAAAACGTTTGCGCATCTGGCAAAGGAAGCGGGTTACACCACCGCCATTGCCGGTAAATGGCAGCTCGGGGCCAACCAGAAATTACCTAAGCATTTTGGTTTTGATCAGTATTGTCTATGGCAGCTTAGCAAGCCCCGCCGCGATGGGGAGCGCTATGCCAAACCGCTTATCGATCGTGATGGGGAGATACTGAAAACGGATGCGGATGATTACGGGCCGGATATTTTTACCGACTATCTGCTCAACTTTATCGAAAAGAACAAGGATCGCAAGTTTCTGGCCTATTTTCCTATGGCGCTCGTCCACGATCCTTTTCTGCCTACTCCCGATAGTAAAAGCTGGAAGCCAGACGTGGAAGGCCGTTTCAAAAAGGACACGGCCAATTTCAGGGATATGGTTTCTTATCTGGATAAAAATGTAGGAAAGATCGTGCAGAAGCTGAAAGACCTCGGGCTGTATGAGAATACCATCATTATTTTTACCGGCGACAACGGCACCGGAAGGCCGATCGTGACGCAGCTGAAAGACGGCAGCAAGCTGCAAGGCGGTAAAGGACTGACGATCGATCGGGGGCATCATGTGCCGCTGATCGTGAACTGGGGCTCGGGTCGCTACAAAACCCACGAAACGAATGACCTCGTGGATTTCACGGACATTCTTCCGACCATCGCGCAAGCCGCGAATGTGAATGTGCCCACAGGCTGGAATACCGACGGTGCCAGCATTTTGCCGCAGATCAAAGGGGAAAAAGGCACACCCCGTAAATGGATTTTCTCGCATTACCAGCCTATTCATTCCGAAGGTGCCAACAAGCAATCGGCCCGGTTTTTCAGGGACCACCATTACAAGCTTTACTCAGATGGCCGGTTTTATGATTTGCAAAAGGATATTGAAGAGAAAAGTCCGATTGCATTAGGTAAGGCAGGTGTAGAAGGAGAGAAGATCAGAAAGGTATTTCAGACCGAAATGGATAAGCTGCCGGCCTGGAAATTCGGCGATCCGGGTGTAGCGAAAGTGATATTGCCGGGGTTAGAGCCCGATCCGGCATTTGCGGATAAAGGGGAATAACGCATTTAAAATGGATACGATGATCAGAAGATTCAAAAGGACAGCATTGCTGCTGACATTGGCGGCGTTACCAGCCCTGGATGCATTTGCCCAAGATACCAAATACAACGTCCTATTCGTCGCTGTCGATGACATGAACGATTGGATAGGGCCTTTTGGCGGGTATCCGGGTATCAAAACGCCGAATATCGACAAGCTGGCGAAGAAGGGGGTGATTTTCACGAGAGCATATTGCTCTGCACCCGCGTGTAATCCCTCGAGGGCAAGCTTGCTTACGGGCGTGAGGCCGTCGAGCTCGGGCGTTTACCATAACAACCAGCCCTGGCGCCCTGCGTTGAAGGATGCGGTGACCATCCCTCAGTATTTCACGGCCAATGGCTATGAAGTGAAGGGAGCGGGCAAGATTTTCCATAATGCATTCAACGACAAGGCTTCCTGGCCTTCCTATTTCGATGTGCCCAAATCGCCCGAGCCTCCCAAAGGCCCGGTAAATGGTTTCGCGCATTTCGATTGGAGCCCTGTGAATGTGCAGGATGAGGATATGGGTGATTATAAGGTAGTGAATGAAGGGATTGGTTTTTTAAAGGATAAACATGAAAAGCCATTCTTTCTGGCTGTGGGTTTCACGAGGCCGCATTTGCCCTGGTACGTCCCTCAAAAGTATTTTGACCAATATCCGCTCTCTTCCATTAAACTACCCAAAACCATTGCCAACGACTTGCAGGATGTGCCGGATGCCGGTGTGAAAATCGCCAAGCCGAAGGGCGATCATAAGTTTATCGTCGAGCATAAGCAATGGGAAAAAGCGGTACAAGGGTACCTGGCCAGCATTACGTTTGCCGACGGGCAGATCGGCCGCTTGCTCGATGCGTTGGAGAACAGCGAGTATGCCAAAAATACGGTAATTGTCTTCTTTGGCGACCATGGTTGGCACCTGGGCGAAAAGGAACATTGGCGGAAGTTTGCCTTGTGGGAAGAGGCTTCGCGGGTGCCGTTTATCGTCTATGCACCCGGTTTGTCCAAAGCCAGTGGTGTTTCGGAACGCACAGTGAACCTGATGGATATTTACCCGACCCTCACCGAATTGTGTAAATTACCTGCTAAAAAGGGTGTGGAGGGGAATAGTATTGTGGCCCTGCTGAAAAACCCGGCAGCTGCGTGGAACCATCCTTCGATTACCACGCATGGTTTCGGCAATCATGCGGTGCGGTCTGAGCAATACCGCTATATCCGCTACAATGACGGCTCAGAGGAGCTTTACGACCATGATGCCGATCCGCAGGAATGGAAAAACCTGGCTAATAACGTGAAATATGCGTCGGTGAAGGCGGAGCTGGCAAAGTCTTTGCCAAAAAACAATGCAAAGGATGCGCCCACCGTGAAAGAGGGTAAGGAGTAAATCAAACTATAATCTATGATGAAAAAATATGCATTACTGGCGCTGGCGGCGCTGTCACTCACCCCTTTTGCGGCGTCGGTTGCCGCCGACGGCGACGATAAGGCCAAACCGAAGTACAATGTCCTGTTTATCGCGGTCGACGACCTGAACAACGACCTCGGTACTTACGGCAATACATTCGTCAAATCCCCGAATATTGACCGGCTTGCCAAACGCGGCGTCCGGTTCGATAAGGCTTACACACAATTTCCGCTTTGCAGCCCGAGCCGTTCGTCGTTGCTCACCGGCCAGCGGCCCGATGTGACGAAGATTTACGAGTTGCAGACTCATTTTCGCAAAAACCTGCCAGATATAGTCACGCTGCCGCAGCTTTTCAAAAACAACGACTATTACAGTGCGCGGGTTGGAAAGATCTACCATTACGGCGTACCGGGCCAGATCGGTACCGACGGACTCGACGACCCGGATTCGTGGAACCAGCGTGTGAATCCCAAGGGCCGGGACAAGGCTGAGGAGGCGTTGATCAAAAACCTCACACCCGACCGCGGTCTCGGCAGCGCGCTGGCATGGCGGGCCACCGAAGGCACCGACGAGGAGCAGACCGACGGGCTAATCGCCAGTGAGGCAATCAAAATTATGACCGAGAAAAAGAATGAGCCGTTTTTCCTTGCCGTCGGCTTTTTCAGGCCGCATACGCCTTACGTGGCACCCCAGAAATACTTTGATATGTACCCGGTAGACAAGGTGCCGCTTCCCAAAGAGATCCCCAATGACCTCGACGACGTTCCCGAGGCTGCATTGTTTACCAAACCGCCGCACTGGGGGCTCGATGAAGTGAAACGTCGTGAGGCATTGCGGGCCTATTATGCAACTATCACTTTCATGGATGCGCAGGTGGGGAAACTTATTGATGCCGTTGACAAACTGAAACTCGCCGAAAAAACCATTATCGTGCTTTGGAGCGATCATGGTTATAATGTTGGTCAGCACGGGCAGTGGATGAAACAAAGCCTTTTCGAAAACTCCGCGCGCGTGCCGCTGATCATCTCCGTTCCGGGCGGTACGAAGGGAAAAGCATCCGGTCGGACGGTGGAGCTCGTCGATATTTACCCGACACTGGCCGAGCTATGCGGGCTCGATCCTAAGCAGAATTTGCAGGGCAAAAGCCTCACGCCGCTGCTCAAAAACCCGTCTGCCGTTTGGAATAAACCTGCCTATACACAGGTTCGGAGAGGCCAGATTTTCGGGCGCAGTGTACGTACGGAACGTTTCCGCTATACCGAATGGGATGGGGGCAAGGCTGGTGTGGAACTGTATGATCACCAAAAAGACCCGGGCGAATTTACCAATCTGGCGAAGGACAATAATTTCGTGATTACGGTCAACGAGCTGGCTGTGTTGTTGAAGAAGGGCTATCCCGAAGCGGAGCAAGCGGCAGCGAAATAGGGAAAAATATAGGGTCATGTCAAAGATTCGAAGGTTATTTGGCTTTGTACGATAATGCAAAAGACTATGATTATCGCCCTGCTGTTGTTTGCACAGGGGGCAATTGGACAGCAGGCAAAAAGGCCCAATATCATTTTCCTTCTTACCGACGATCACCGCTGGGATGCGCTGGGTGCGATGGGAAACAATATTATCCAAACCCCGCACCTCGACGCGTTGGCGAAACGGGGAATTTTGTTCCGGAATGCGCATGTAACCACGGCCATATGCATGGTGAGCCGCGCAAGTTTGTTGAGTGGTCAATACATGTCCAGGCACGGGATCAACGATTTTAATGTGGATTTCAAACCCGCTGCCCTGGCCGACACCTATCCGGCATTGCTGAAAAAGGCGGGTTACAAGATTGGTTTCATAGGTAAATTCGGGATCGGGGTGAAGAATCAGCCGGATACGCTGTTTGATTACTGGGCTGCGAAAAAGGAAGGCCAGCCACCATATGAGCTGGTCAATCAAAGCGGTCATCTCATTCACCACACCGATAGTGTCGGCAAGGATATTACGCAATTTCTAGAACGTTTTGCGGGTAAGGAAGCCCCTTTCTGCCTTTCGGTAAGCTTCAAAGCACCGCATGAGCTCGACGGTAACCCGCCGCAATATCCCGTTCAGAAGCGTTTCAAACCCTTATACGAAAACGTAAAAATCCCCGACCCGCTCACTGCCGCGCCGCAGTATTGGGACAGCCTCCCGGCATTCTTTCGCACCGACCAGAACATCGGCCGCGACCGGTGGAAACCATTGCTATCGACGCCCGAACTGCGCCGGCAAACCACCCGCGATTACTACCGCCTCATTACCGGCGTCGACGAAGTAGTGGGCAATATGGTAGCGCAGCTCAAAGACCTGAAAATCGATCAGAATACCCTCATTATCTTCATGGGTGATAATGGCTTTTCGCTTGGCGAGCATGGTTTGGAAGGTAAGTGGTTTGGTTTTGAAGAATCCATTCGTGTGCCGCTGATCATCTCCGGTGGCGCGTTGCCGAAAAGCCTGCAAGGCCGGTCCTCCAATCAACTTGCATTGAATATCGATATTGCGCCGACTATTCTTTCTGCCGCAGGCCTACGAGCACCATCCGCTGTTCAGGGCTACAATCTCCTCGCAGTCGAGCAAAAGAAGTTGCCGGCCCGCAAGGATTTTTTCTACGAACATACCTACCTGGGAAGCCCCCGCTTGCCGAAAGTGGAAGGTGTTGTGACTGAGGATTTGAAATACATGCTTTACACAGAGCATGGGTATGAGGAGCTTTACGATAATGCCAAAGATCCGCATGAGACGGTGAACCTTGCGAAGCGTTCTTCGGAGAAAACGCACTTGGCAAAGCTTAGAAAGCGGTATGAAGAGTTGAAAAGAGAAGTGAAATAACGAGGGCGTTTGTTACCTGCGTTTCGAAAACAAGGGCGGAAATTTCAAAAAAACGCCCTCGTTATTTTGCATTCTTAAAATCTTTTATCAATCTTTGTCTATCGAATTTGTAGATTTATCGAGAACGAAGGGAGAGGTTAGGCTCTGTGATCTTCTGGCAACCTGTGACTCGTCAAGGTGCCCCAACCTAATTCTATTGATAAATCTGAAAATCCAACCACAGTAGTGAATCTGGTATTGCGTAGTAATCCAGGCTGTTGCAAGCCGTAGGGTACGTGTGCACTACCGCTGGCAAACTTTGATCAACAACAAACAAAGGCACATGGAAATTTATCTGGATAATGCGGCCACGACAGCGCTGGACCCGGAAGTGATTGAGGCGATCCTGCCATTTTTGACCACACATTACGCCAATCCTTCTTCTGCGCACAGTGCGGGAAGAAGAGTGAAAGAAGCAGTAGATAATGCGCGCCGTACAGTAGCGCATCTGCTGGGAGCTTCTCCGGAAGAGATTTATTTCACCGCCGGCGCGACGGAGGGAATCAACCTCGCATTGTCCGGTGCGATCCAGGCTTACGATCTCAGCCACGTCATCACCAGCCGCATCGAACACAAGGCGGTTTTACAAACGCTGAAACGCCACGAAAAAGAAGGCGATATCGAAACCAGTTTCGTGAAACTCGATGAGCGCGGCAACGTGGATCTGTACCATCTCGAAAACCTCCTTCGGGCGAACCCGCGCACGCTCATCGCACTTATGCACGGGAACAACGAGATCGGCAATGTGACGGATATTCAGGCGATCGGTTTGCTGGCCAGGCGGTATAATGCCGTGTTTTTTACCGACACAACGCAAACGATGGGCAAAGTGCAATTCGATCTGGCGGAAACGGATATCGATTTTCTTGTAGGATCGGCCCATAAGTTCCACGGCCCGAAAGGTGTTGGATTTATTTACATTCATAAAAAACACCACCTGAAACCGCTGATTTACGGCGGCGGACAGGAGCGCGGCCAACGTGGAGGGACGGAGAATGTCGTCGGGATAGTGGGGCTGGCTAAGGCACTCGAAGTTTCTTATCGCAATTTGGACGCAAGTCGGAGCAAGGTCTGTAAACTGAAACAATACCTTATTTCGAAGCTGGCGATCAGCGGTATCGAGGGTATTTGTTATAATGGCGAGAGTAAATCCATCGAAAACAGCGTTCCTAACGTGCTGAACGTGTCATTTCCCTGTTTGAGCACAGGAAGCGTGGTGGCGAAACTGGATCAGATCGGAATCGCGGTTTCGGGAGGGAGCGCCTGCCAGGGCGGGGGCGCGTCGCATGTGATACAGGCGCTGGCGTGCGAGGCCGATAAAGAGAACGTCCGCTTCTCATTTTCCAAATTCAATACTTTCGAAGAGCTGGACCTTGTGGTCAATGCCATCACGCGGATTTACGAATCCGATCCGGCTTTGTCCGCGCATACAGGCTGGAAAAGGACCGCCAGCTGGGCATAATTTGTGCAAAACAGGCGCCCGGGTATGGTAATGTCTTTTGTTGTATTACATTTGTATATTAAATCTATAAAATAAGTAGAGTAAACTTTCAATTCACATCATGAAAAGAAATCTAGTGTTGATTTTCCTCCTGTTCAGTGTCGCCTGGCTGCAACCGGTGCAGGCACAAACGATCCAGGTTGCCGGTAAGGTGACTTCCACCAAGGGCGAAACGCTGCCCGGCGTGACTGTCCTCATCAAAGGCACTTCCAAAGGCACATCCACCAACGGCGACGGCAATTACGCCATCGAGGCCGACGCCGGTTCGATATTGAAATTTTCGTTTATCGGTTTGAAATCCATTGAGTTACCCGTCCCGCGCGACGGCAGGCTCGACGTGCAGCTCGAAAGCGACGAGACAATCTTGCAGGAGGTAGTGGTTACTGCGCTCGGCATTGCCAAAGAGAAGAAGTCGCTCGGTTATGCGGTGCAGGAGTTGCAGACCAAAGACGTGGCCGAGGCGCGTGAGGGTAACCTGGTGAACGCATTGTCGGGCAAGATCGCCGGTGTGAACATCACCAATACCCAGGGCGGGATGGGCTCGTCGCGGATCGTGATCCGGGGCGAAACGTCCATTGCAGGTAATAACCAGCCGCTTTTTGTCGTGGACGGTATCCCGGTTGATAACTCGCAGCTGGGCGCAGGAGCCAACGGCTCGCGTGACTTTGCGAATGCGATCGCCGACATTAACCCGAACGACATCGAGTCAATCAGCGTTTTGAAAGGACCCAATGCGGCTGCATTGTACGGTTCACGCGCTTCCAACGGGGTGATTTTGATTAAAACCAAATCAGGGAAAGGTGCGCAACGCGGCCTCGGCGTGAATCTGAATTTTGGTTATTCTTCCGAAAAACTACTGGTATTGCCTGAATATCAGAACGTTTTTGGCCAGGGAACCGGCGGTGCATTTTCCTATGTCAACGGAAAAGGCGGCGGTATCAACGACGCGACCGACGAAAGCTGGGGGCCAAGAATGGACGGGCGGCTCATCCCGCAGTTCTTCTCGAATGGCGAGGCGGCCCCGTTTGTTGCACATCCCGACAATGTGAAGAATTTCTTTGAAACAGGCCACACGCGCACAACCGGCGTGTCGGTTGCCGGCTCGAACGACAAGCTGGATTACCGTTTTTCATTCAACAACAGCAAACAAACAGGGGTGATCCCGAATACGGATATTTCCAAAAATTCATTCGGGGTGAATACGACTTACCGGTTGAACGACAAGCTGACGCTGTCGACGAGTGCGAATTTTGCCCGGAGCGCCTCGGACAACCTGCCCGGTACTTCTGGCCGCGGAAGCAGCGTAATGCTCCAATTCCTGTGGTTTGGTCGCCAGGTGGATACCGAATTATTGAAGGATTACAACAAAGGCGGTTTTGATTACAACTGGAACCACAGCTATTACAGCAATCCTTACCTGCTGCAATATGAAAACACCGCCCAGCAGCGTCGCGACCGCTTTTTCGGCAATGTGAATTTGTCCTATAAAATCACCGACTGGCTCACTGCCAATGTGCGTACCGGTAACGACTATTATAACGACAAACGCAAGTTTAAGGTCGCTTACGGCACCAACGGGACACCATACGGCTCCTACACCGAGGATAGTTACGTCGTAAACGAGAACAATACCGATTTCAATTTCAACTTTCACAAAAACGTAAGTCCGGATTTTGAACTCGACTGGCTCGTGGGCGGGAACATTCGCAGCAACTTTAACGAGCAGAACTACCAGCAAGCACCTCGCCTGGCAGTGGCCGATTTGTACACGCTGAATAACTCCCGCGACCCGCTTGTGTCTTATAATGTGCTACGCAAGCAAAAGGTTTACAGTGCATTCAGTTCGGCGCAACTGGGTTTTCGTAACTACGCGTTCCTGAACCTGACTGCCCGTAACGACTGGTCGTCGACCTTGCCTACCGGTAATAATTCGTACTTCTACCCGTCGGTGAATGCGAGTTTGGTGTTGACTGACGCATTCAATATCAAGTCCAACGTGCTTACCTATGCCAAACTCCGCGGCGGCTGGGCCGAGGTGGGTAAGGACACGGATCCTTATCAACTGGTGAACACTTATCCATTCAACCAGCCCTTCGGCAGCGCGCCTTTGCTGACGGTTTCGGACGTGTTATTAAGCTCGAATCTGAAACCTGAAATTACCCAGTCGACAGAAATAGGGGCCGATGTGGCATTGTTCCGTAATCGGGTTCGGTTGGACGTAAGTTATTATAATACAGATAGCTATAACCAGATATTGCGTGCGGATGTAAGCCCTTCTACGGGTTATAAACAGAAACTTCTGAACGCAGGGCACATCAACAACCGGGGTGTCGAGGCCATGCTGAATGTGAAGCCTATAGAAACGGAATCGGGTTTCAGATGGGATATCGGGATTAATTTTTCGAGAAACCGCAGCAAAGTGGTGGAACTCGACGACGAGGGCTTCCTGAACGATTACAAACTGGGTACCAACGGCGTAACCGTTTATGCGAGCAAAGGGCTTGGCTATGGCGCTATTTTTGGCTCTGCATTTGCACGGAACGAGGCAGGCGAGCAGGTTATCGGTGCGAATGGATTACCTACGAAGAACCCGAGCTTGCAGGTACTGGGGCACTATACGCCCAAATGGATGGGGGGCATCAACAACTCATTCTCTTTCAAAGGATTTAATTTGAGCGTACTCATCGATACCAAGCAAGGCGGCTCCATTTACTCGGCTACCAATGCTACCGGCCGCTACACGGGCGTACTGAAATCGACTTTGGCGGGCCGCGATGCCGATCATGGCGGATTGACCTACTATTACCCAGGCAACAACAAAGCCGGGGTGGCCGTGCAGGTGGCCAATGCCGCCGCCGCCCCGACAGGTGCGGTCGTGTACGACGATGGTATTATTGCCAAAGGCGTAGCGACAGATGGTAAGCCTAACACGGTGATCGTGCCGGCGGAGCGCTATTACAAAGGCGTATACAGCAACAGCGCCGGTATCAACGAAGCGAGCGTGTTCGATGCATCGTTCATCAAATTGCGCGAGGTGAAATTGGGTTACACGGTTCCGCAGACATTCATTTCCAAATTCAAACTGCAAAGCCTCGTGTTCTCGCTGTACGGCCGTAACCTGGCGTTCCTGCAAAAGAAAGCGGACAATATCGATCCTGAAACGGCATTCAATACCGGCAATACCGGACAGGGACTCGAATCGTTGCAGCTGCCGACGACCGCTTCTTACGGATTCAACATTTCATTAGGCTTCTAAATTAACCCGAATTCATGCGTACCAATCATATTATTACCAAAGGATTTGTGATCGCTGCCGCCAGCCTGTTATTGACGGCTTGCCAGGATCAACTGGAAGAAACCAATACCAACCCGAACGAGGCGATCAAGGCACAGCCGGAATATTTGCTGGCGAACGCGATCAAATCGAATGCGGACCTGACGCTCGGCTCGGATGCATCGATGGAAACGACCACGTTGTTCATCCAGCATTGGGCCAAAATCCAATATACGGACCCCGATAAGTACACCGTGAGTATTGCCAATGTGCAGAACGTCTGGACGAACCTCTATTCGCAGGGGTTGACCGACTTCGCAACGATCATCAAACTCGGGGAGGAGAGTGGGAATACCAACTACCAGGCGGTAGGCCTGATCCTGAAATCGTGGTCATTTCAATTACTGACCGACTTGTACGGCGACATTCCTTACAGCCAGGCACTGAAACTGGAAGAGACACTGACGCCCAAGTATGATTCACAAAAGGATGTCTACCTCGGTCTTTTGAATGACCTCAAAAAGGCAACCGAACTGATCAATACCACCGGCGCACCGATTGGCGGCGACCTCGTTTACAATGGCAACCTCACCAAATGGAAGAAATTTGCCAATTCCCTGCGTCTGCGTATTGCCTTGCGCATTGCCGACAAGGAACCTGAAACCGCCAAAGCGGTCGTTACGGAACTGGCCAAAGACAAAACGGCGCTCATTGCGTCCAATGACGAGATCGCGCAGTTGATTTACCTCGCCTCGCCCAATCAGAATCCCGTTTCCCGCGACCGTGAAACCCGCGACGATTACCGCGTCAGCAAATCGATCATCGATAAGTTGCAGGAGCTGAAAGACCCGCGTCTTGCTGTTTTCGCGAACAAAACCGTGGATGCGACGCCTACCGGCTACATTGGTGTAACAAACGGCCTTCCTGCCGATTCGGCGGCGAAACTGGGTTTTACCAAAACCTCTAAACTGGGCGACTATTTCACGGCTGCTGCTTCGCCGGCGGTTTTTGTAAGCTACGCGGAGGTGTTGTTTAACCTCGCGGAAGCTGCACAGCGCGGTTTTATTTCCGAGAGTGCGCCTGATCTGTACAAAGCGGCAGTGACAGCTTCGTTGCAGCAGTTCAAAGTAGGTAATGCGGACATTACAGCCTATTTGGCCCAGCCATCGGTAGCTTACAATGCGGCAACCTTTAAAAAATCAATCGGGGAGCAGAAGTGGATTGCATTGTTCAGCCAGGGCCTGGAAGCCTTCGCAGAATGGCGCCGGCTGGATTACCCGCAGCTGAAACCGGCCTATGCAGGCGTTTTGAACGGCAAATTGCCGCTGCGCCTCACATACCCCACCGGCGAGCAGGCATTGAATGCGGCCAATTACAAAGCAGCCGTAGCCGCCCAGGGAGAAGACCGCCTGACGACCAGGCTTTGGTTCGATGCATTCTAATTTTAACAAAATTTAATGTGCCCAACTGGCACCAAATCGCCGCTTGGGGCGTAAAGGTAGTATGGACCGCCGACCGCGGTCAGCGGTCCGTACTGATATTCTCAACAAACCACATAAACATCAACACCAATGAGCAAAACGTTTTTTCTCCGGGTCATTTACCGGAATGCCGCCAACCTGCACAAAATAACTTCCAGTGTGGAGTCTGTAAAAGGCGTGAAGATCAGGCATTTGAATTTTATCAGCAAAGGCAAAAGCTTCGTGGGCGTAATCGCGTTCGAGGCCTCCCAGCTGATCGACTTCGAAAAAATCATGACACTGATCCGCCGTAATCGCGACATTTCAGAAGTTGAACGGATCATGGATAGCTCTTTGTGTTGTTGATCGTGATCAGAATGTGATCCCAAACTGAAACCCTACTGTGACGGACGCCGGGTGTCCGTTCCCGAAGCGGAACGGCACCGGAACTGCCACAAAATAGCCGCTGTTCTTATTTTTCTTCACGATTTTATTCAAAACCGGCGTAAAGCCGTACCTCCCGGCCGTCTCGAATGCGGCACGGCCTGCGAAGGTCAGCCCGGGTGCTAATGTCACAAGAATGCCCGGATGGAACAGGAAATTGGCCATCTTGCTGGTCCCTTTCTCAGCCCTGATTAACGGGACAAACTCCGCCGAAAATCCTATTTTCGAGCTTTTCCAGATATTAATGCCAGTAGGCAGGCCCACAACATAGTAGCTGTCGAAATTGGTGGTTGTACCCTCATTGCTGAACGTGACGATGGGGTGCAGAATGCCTACGTAGCCCGCCACACGCGGGTATACGGGCGCGGCAGCAGGCTGCACTTGCTGTTGTGCACGTGCAGCGCTGAATGGGAGTGAAATGAATGTACAGAGCGTAAAAAGGAGTTTTCCGGTAAAATGACGGAGCATAACCATTAGTTTTAGAATGAAAGCGGAAACCGCAATGCAATTCTATAAACCAATTGCCGGGCAGGATAGAACGATTTTAACGTTTTGTATTTCCTTTACCTTTTCGGAAAGCTTTTCTGTATTCCGAAGGCGTTTGACCTGTATGTGCCTTGAAAACGCGGTTAAAATGGCTTTGATCTGAAAATCCGGTCAGGTAAGCGATTTCGGCCAAAGTATCCTCCGAGAATTCGAGCAATTGAATGGCTTTTTCGATTCGCTGCTTGCGAATGTACTCGCCGAACGAAAGGTTATCGAAATACCGCGAGAACTCCCGCGACAAATAGGCCGGGTTCACGTCCAGTTCTTCGGACGCGATTTTGAGGTTCAGGTTTAGATTGGTATCAATGTGGTCCTGGATCATGTTTTTGAGGTCTTTCGTCCAGGCGGGCACCTTCGTTTTCTTTTCTTCTTTGTTGCTGATGTAGGTTTTATAGATCTGTAAAAGCAAATGTTCGGTTGGGCTCTGCGTGTGCTTTTCTTTCCTCAAATGCATTGCCCAGCTATATAGCGCGTCGTAAATCAGCATTCCCTTTTCCAGCAATTCCTGATCATTTTGGGTATTGTAAGCCAGTCCGGCCGAAATGGCCCAGAGCCCCGAGGACTGCAATGCGATGGCGTGGTCGTCGGTATCAGCCCCGCGCACGATGGGTGCGAGGATGAGCAGCGCGGGATCTTTCAGCTCGTACTTCCTGATAAAATAGTCGAACGTGCATTGATCGTCATAATGTGTGAACTCGACGCCCGGAATGTCGAATGGCGTGGCGTCGAGTTTTTCGGCCTGGTTCAGTACCTCGTTTTCAGGTACATAAATGATTTCCGCATGGGCGTCAATAAATCGCCGAATAAGCCACGGGCAAGCGAGGCGGTCGATTTTCGGGCGTTCGCGGGTGATCCATTTCATATTAGTAGGTGGTGGCCACCTGCTTAGGCTTTTTGTATTTGTGCAAATTAATCAAAAGAACACTTCCCAAAATCACGATCAGCCCGGAAATCTGTAATGGCGTGATGGTTTCATGGGCGAAGAAAATGCCTAACATCACGGCTACGACGGGGTTCACGTAGGCATACGTACTCACCTTAGTAGCGGGCTGCACTTTCAACAGCCACACATAGGCGCTGAAAGCGGCAATCGAGCCGAACATGATCAGGTAAATGGTCGAAAGCCAGGCATTCAGCGGGATGGCGGCGAGATCGACAGACGCAAATTCGCCCGAAAAAAATGCGCCGGGAACAAACGCGATGCCAGCGGCCAGCATTTGCCACGTCGAGTTGACCGTGGCGGAGTTGGAAACAGAGTTGTATTTGGAATACAAGGAGCCGCCCGCCCAGGCCATCGAACCGCCCACGACCAATACCATTGCAAAGAGATCGCGGCCGCTGTTCAGCGACGACATGGTAGCCATTATTTTTTCGTAAAACAGCAGTATTACTCCTGCGAAACCAACCACCAGCCCCAGAATCGTGGATTTGTTGCTTAAATTTTCCGACCATTTGGGCTTATCCAAAAGTACAAACCAAATCGGTGATGACGATATCATAATGGCCACCATGGCGCTCGGCAGAAATTGCTCAACCCAGATGACCACCCCATTGCCGACGAACAGCAGCAACAAGCCCGTAATCAGGGCGGGTTTCATTATTTTCCAGGAAAATACTTTTTCGCCCTGCATAAGGCTCCACGCCAGCATCAGCAAGCCGGCGATAATAAAACGAAATGCTCCGAGGAAAAACGGCGGAAATCCTTCCAAAGCCCTCTGGATAAAGAAATAAGTGGATCCCCAAACGATGTAAACCGTGGCGAATGCCAGTACCACCATTAATGTTGACGGAGCTTTTGCAGATGTTTGCATGATGATTTCATTTAACGGGTATGACTAATTGTTGCTCTTCCTTGACCGTTTCAAGCACGATCGTAGTGCGTGTGGACGTGATATTCTGTATTTTGCTGAACTTGTTGCGCATCAGATCCATGAGCGAGGCGGAATCGGCCGTGCGGACCTTCACCATGTAGCAATCTTCCCCTGCGATATGGTGTACTTCCTGCACTTCCGGTATTTTGGCAAGCTCCTTGGCCGTATTGTTGCTGCCCATTCCCTCCGACGATTTCATGGCAATGAAAGCCAGCAGCGTTTGACCCAGCGCCACCGGATTGATGCGTGTCGTGTATTTGACGATGACCTGTTTTTGTTCCAGCTTCTTGACCCTTTCCAGCACTGCCGAGGGAGCCATTTCCAGCTCACGTGCGAGGTCGGCATTGGTCATGCGTGCATTCTCTTGCATGAGGCGGAGAATGCTCAGGTCGGTCTTGTCAAGGACAATGTCTGTTCCGTTCATGATTCAGTGAGGTTAGAATTATATTCAAGAATATGAGGTATATTTTGAATATTGTTCACAAGTTACAATTCAAACATTATTAAAGTTCGTCTTAATGTTAAAAATTTCGAATTTTATTCGAAATAATCGAAAAATAAATGGTGATCGTGCGGAATACGATTATTGTTGATCTTTGCATTATCTCAAATCCTGAACAAATACACCGATGAAAAGACTTGTAATGAGCCTGTTAAGTGTACTGTTTTGTACCGTCGGGACTATCGCGCAAATCGATCCGAAAGCAACGCCGGAGACTGCCGCGCTCTACCGCAACCTGAAAAACCTTTCCGAGCAATACATTCTGTTCGGTCATCAGCATGCGACGGAGTACGGGCATGGCTGGTCGGGCGATCACGAGCGGTCGGATGTGAAAACGGTGACCGGCTCGCACCCCGCGGTCATAGGCATTGATTTCATGGGATTATCGGGACAGCCGGAGGCGGAAATTGCGAAAACGGTAGCCTTGCTGCGGAAAAATGTGGTGGATACTTACAACCGGGGAGGCATTACCACCGTGGCCTGGCATTTCTCCAATCCGGCTTCGGAAGGTGGTTTTTACTGGAAAGACGGGGTTTCAAAGCCTGCGATGGCACTCATCAAACCAGGCGGTTCGCATCACGAACAATATAAACTGATACTCAAAACGATAGCCGATTTTGCGCATTCGGTGAAAGGGAAGGACGGTACGCTCGCGCCGATGATCTTTCGGCCATTCCACGAGTTCGATGGCGACTGGTTCTGGTGGGGGAAAGGGCATACTTCGCGTGAGGATTTTATCGCGGTGTGGCGCTTCACCGTTTCCTATCTCCGCGATCAGCTCGGCGTGCATAACTTTATTTACGCCTTCTCACCAGACAATAAATTCAGTTCGGAATATGAATTCCTCGAACGCTACCCCGGCAACGAATGGGTGGATATGGTAGGGATGGACAATTACGGCGACTTCGGCCGCGATGGCAAATACAACCTCGAAGCCGGTTTGAAAAAGCTGGAAATTGTTTCAGAATACGCACAAAAGGCCGGAAAGCTGGCGGCATTCACCGAAACCGGCCTCGAAAGCATTCCTAATCCGACGTGGTGGACAGAAACTTTGCTCAAAACGTTAAAAGCCCGGAAATTGCAACTGGCCTACGTGCTTGTATGGCGCAATGATACTAAAAGTCCGACGCATTACTACGCCCCCTTCCGCGGCCAGGTCAGCGAAGCCGATTTCGTGAAGTTTTACCATGATCCATATACTCTGTTTGAGAAGGATTTGAAGGAAGTGTATAAATAAATGCGTTGTTCGATAAATAAGCGGGTGCCGGCTGAGAGCTGATCTGTTATCTTGCGGTCACAGTGTAGCTTTGGAATTTAGATTTATATAAAATTGCTGAAAAAGATTTATGACTTTCATCCACAAACTTACCCGCCGCAGAAACCTTTTACCATTGATCGGCGCGCTTATGATGTTCGTTGCGTCCTGCGCTCCGAAGTACAACCCCACGCCAGCGCCGGACAGGTTGCTTCCTGAAATACAGACTGGTACGGCCACTTTTAGCGCGTCAGGCGGGGTGGTAGAAAATTTCTACCTCAATTACAAAAGCCTGGGAAATGTGCCGATCGAGGAGTACGGCATTGTGTATGCATTTTTGCCCGATACTACCGCAGTGAACCTTGTTATCGGCAGTTCATATCCTACGGCAAAGTTCAAGAATGCCCCAAGGATAGGAGCCAATACAGAAACTTTCAACATCAGTCTTCCCACCGGTATGCATGCATTATCCTATCGCGCCTACGCGAAAGTGGTTGGCGGCGAGGTGCGCTACGCACCTAACCGGATTAATAAAACTTACTAATCTTGGGTAACCCCACTCCGGGAGCCGTTGGATCATTCCGCGATTGCCGCTTGGTGGATTCTTTGAAATGGGTTTGTTCGCCTTCTTATAATTGCCGAAAACAAAGGCAATTATGAAAACAACAAGCAACACATTCAAAAAGAACCTGCTCGCCACCCTTGGGGCTGTCCTGCTGCTTGTCGGCATAACCTCATGCGAAGCCGACAAGGCTGACCCGAAACCGCTCGCGTTCGAAACAGGGCCGGTGGTGTTTTTGCCATTGGGTGGTGTGATAGAAAGTTTTGGAATAGTTATCGATGACTTGGGTAGCAAACCCATTGAAGAGTATGGCATTGTCTACGTCATTGACAGTATCGAAATCGCCAAAGATCCGCTTATCACGGATAAAAAGGTCGTGTTTACTGAACCCGCAAAAGTTGGCGGAGTAAGGCAAGAAGTAAAGATTGGCTATCCTGTTGGTACAACTTGTATTTCCTGCCGAGCCTATGCAAAATTCAAAGACGGTACCGTCCAGTATGCGGAAAAAGGCCAAAAGATGATTTTCTAAGCCCTTTCACTCCTGCACCACGCGTCCCTGAAATTTCCTGCTGACCAAATGGTAGTTGAACAACTCCACCAGATCAATCAGCACCGTGTTCGGATCATTGGCGTTTAGGTAGGTACGTACCTTCCGGACAAAATCGTAAAGCGGCTCGTAGTATTTGTGCCCGGTTTCCTCCTGAAAATCCTGGATCGTGAATGCATTGCCCTTTTTCAGGATCATATATACCGCAATAAAAAAGTAGGAGATCGGAAGCTTACTGCCTTCGAGTACGGTGCCGCTTTGCAAAGTAGTGCGGAACCGGCATTGCTTGCATTGGAACTGCTGCTTCGGGGCGAGCCAGTAATGATGTGTGCCGCCGCATTTTTTGCAAATGATCCCACGCCTTAACCTGAAATCCTTGAATGCCTCCGTTGCGATGGTTTCGTTTTTGTAAATATCGATCAGATTGCCCGCTTGCATATTGAAATGATAGATTGAGATGTCCAAAGCTAAGAAAAAAGATAATATAATATATAGTCTATCGAATTTATATAGAATATTTTTAGTGGTACGCTACCAAATCGATCAATCCACGAATTCTATTAAAACGATAGGGAAATATGCCAAATTTTAATCGGCATAGGTGCTTTATCGACGAATTTTATTTCTGGTATTTGATAAATGAAAACACTATATTGGTACAATCTACGGGTGCCGGCCGGTTTGAGAAATGGGCTTGCAAAGGGCTGGTGGCAGGTTCTGTGGTTCTTTAAATGCCTGATTTATAGTTCACGTATGTTTGTGATCGTTAATCCGGCCGCTGCCCGGCAATGCCTGGCAGCGCAATGCAGCTCGTTTCTCATTAATAATCAAATACAGAATGGCCAAGTTAAACCAAAATCAAACTGCCCTGGGTGACGTGGCAGCACGGCAGTTGGCGATCGCAACCCGTACGGTCCCTCAGTTCGAGGCGATTACTCCGCGCTGGCTCACACATTTGCTGAACTGGATCCCGGTAGAATCCGGCGTGTATCGTCTGAACAAGGTAAAAGAAGGAAGCACCGCAGAAGTAGATTGTTCCCGCCGCGATGAACGCGAACTGCCGCATACCTTTATAGACTACGTCGAAAACCCACGCGAGTACAACCTGACGGCCGTCAATACCGTGCTCGATGTGCACACCCGCGTATCGGATTTGTACAGCAAGCCTTACAACCAGATCAGCGAGCAGCTGCGCCTGACCATCGAGAGCATTAAAGAACGCCAGGAAAGCGAGCTGATCAATAACGGCGAATATGGCCTGCTTTCAAGCATTGCCGATAAACAGAAGATTTCAACCCGCCTCGGTCCGCCGACGCCGGACGACCTCGACGAGCTTCTGACCAAAGTATGGAAAGAGCCGGGGTTCTTCCTGTTGCACCCGAAAGCCATCGCCGCATTCGGGCGCGAATGTACGCGCAAAGGCGTTCCACCTCCGACGATCTCGCTCTTCGGTTCTCAATTCATTACATGGCGGGGCATTCCACTGATTCCCTCCGATAAAGTGCCCATTGAAGACGGCAAAACCAAAATTCTCTTGCTCCGGACAGGCGAAAGCCGCCAGGGGGTTGTAGGGTTGTACCAGCCGGGCCTGCCGGGTGAGCAGTCTCCGGGGCTTTCTGTCCGCTTTATGGGCATCAACGACAAGGCGATCGCCTCGTACCTGGTGTCGCTTTACTGCTCATTGGCCGTGTTGGTGGATGATGCGATTGCGGTGTTGGAGAATGTAGAAATCGGTAACTACCATGAGTACAAATATTGACGGATTGCCAGATGGCATTCCAAACGGTTTCCCAGACGGTTCTTCGGGCCGTTTGCCTGATGCCGGCGCTTTGGAGCGGCTCGCCAACGAGCTTTTCAAGGCATTGCCGGGCGAAATGCCGTCTCCCGTATTCTCCCCGAACCTCGAAGACCACCCGAGGGCACAAAAGATGCTTGGTATCATCCACCAGGAGCTCGCTCCCGGATTTGACCGCGGGTTCTTCCCCGGGACCCAACCCGGGCATTCGCGCTCGCATCAGGATTTCGATCTGAACGAGCCGCAAACGAGTTTGCCCGACCCGCATTTTACCGACGGCCACGTGCCGCCGTCGGCTGCCGGAGTAGGCATATCGCCAGGAAATACGCAAGCCCCAGGGCAAACCAATCCTACGTTGCCCTATCAGTTCGATACGCAACACGACCTGTCGGATGTACTCACCAGGCTACCCAATTTCGGAAGCCCTGCGCAACCGCCTTTTTCCGGGGCTTCGCCGTCGCTGCCGTCATTTTATTTTCTCAATGAAAATTTAACTGAAAAGCCGCATATCCCGGGCGTTTCGAATTTTATACCGCACAGCTTTTCACCTTTTTCGCTCGATAATATCCATGTAGGTAAGGATCGCGACCAGCTTGGCCAGGTTCTGCAAAGCCCGGCTGGCAGGATACCATTCGATGTAAACCGTGTCCGCAACGATTTTCCCGTATTGAAGGAACGCGTGAATGGCAAGCCGCTTATCTGGTTCGATAATGCGGCCACAACCCAGAAGCCGAGGCAGGTAATCGACCGGATCAGCTATTTCTACGAACACGAAAATTCCAACATCCATCGCGCCGCGCACGAACTTGCTGCCCGCGCTACGGATGCCTACGAAGGCGCACGTGAGAAGGTGCGGGGGTTTTTGAACGCAGGATCGGTAAACGAAATCATTTTTGTGCGCGGGACAACGGAAGCGATCAACCTCGTTGCCAAGACCTGGGGCGACCAGAATCTGAACGCAGGCGATGAAATCATCCTAAGCCACCTCGAACACCATGCTAATATCGTCCCCTGGAAGCAATTAGCAGACAAAAAAGGACTGGTACTGCGGGTGATCCCCGTAGACGACGATGGCCAGATCCTGCTCGATGCCTATGCAGGATTATTGAACCCGAAAACCAAACTCGTTTCCTTTACGCAGGTTTCGAATGCATTGGGTACCGTAACGCCCGCGAAGCAAATCATTGAAATGGCGCATGCCGCCGGGGCCAAGGTGCTGCTCGACGGCGCACAATCCGTTTCGCATTTGCGCACCGATGTTACGGCGCTCAATTGCGACTGGTTTGTATTCTCCGGCCACAAGGTGTTTGGCCCGACGGGTATTGGTGCATTATATGGTAAAGAGGATATTCTGAATGCAACGCAGCCCTGGCAGGGCGGAGGCAATATGATCGTCGATGTGACATTCGAGCATATTCAATACCATAATGCGCCCTCTCGGTTCGAAGCGGGTACCGGAAATATTGCAGATGCGGTCGGCTTGGGTGCGGCATTGGATTATGTGAACCAGCTGGGTATCGAAAACATTCATATGTACGAGCATTTCCTGCTGGAATACGCAACCGGCCTCATGAAGAATGTTCCGGGACTGAGGCTGATTGGTACTGCCAAGGAAAAAGCGTCTGTATTATCATTTGTTCTGGATGGTTATAAAACCGAAGAAGTAGGTGCCGCGCTCAATAAAGAAGGAATCGCCGTACGCTCGGGCCACCACTGCGCACAACCCATCCTGAGAAGGTTCGGTCTCGAAACGACCGTGCGGCCTTCCCTCGCATTTTATAATACCTGTGAGGAGGTGGACGTGCTGGTAGCTACGCTGCACCGGCTCGCGGTAAGCGGCAGGGGCCGCAGAGCATAGTTTTCGCAATAACGCATGTCATCACTCATAGATCTTCTTAAAAAAACACATCACGCCGAGTGGGAGGCGACTCCCTCCTGGCATGATGCCACAGCCTGGCTCGACGACCTGATCCACTTTCTTTTTCCCAGCAATAATTTGCCCAAAAAGACCTCTTATGAGGGTATTTTGAAGAAAACGCAGATTGATCTTGAAAATATCCTGCTGAGTTACCTGGATCCCAAAAAGATAGCGATCGAGCAAAAAGTGGCCTCCTTTTACGACGAGCTGGAAACGATTTACAAAAACCTGCGGCTCGATGCCAGCAAAATCCATGAATACGATCCGGCAGCTACCAGTGTCAATGAAGTGATTGTTTCGTACCCCGGGTTTTACGCGATTGCCGTTTACCGCATTGCTAACTACCTGAGCGTGCTGCAAATTCCGGTGCTGCCGCGCATTCTCACGGAATATGCACACGGAAAAACGGGCGTCGATATTCATCCCGAAGCGACCATCGGCGTGCCATTCATGATCGACCACGGGACCGGCATTGTGATAGGCGCTACGTCGGTGATCGGAAGGAATGTGAGCATTTACCAGGGCGTGACTCTCGGTGCATTGCAGGTAGCCAAAGAGCTTTACAATACAAAACGTCACCCGACAGTAGGCGATAACGTCATTATTTACGCACGGACAACCATCCTGGGAGGCGACACCGTCATTGGCGAAAACAGCGTCATAGGAGGCAGTGTTTTCCTCACCAAAAGCGTAGCGCCCAATTCCCAGGTGTTTAATACGCATCAGCTGCGGATTACGACCCGGGAGGACGGGTGACGTCAGCGGTCATATTGCTTTTTTGCATAAATTGCTCCATGCCCATCGACCGCAATACCATCAAACTCCTGAGAATCCCATTCTCATTTCTCCTTGCGCCGCTGTTCCTGTTTGCGTACAGCCAGGCCGAGACGGTGGTGCATAGGCAGGCTTTATGGAGCTTTCTGATCATCCATTTCCTCGTTTACCCTGCCAGTAATGGCTACAATAGCTATGTCGACCGCGATGAGGGTAGCATAGGCGGGCTGGAAAAACCGCCGCTTCCCACCAGGAGCCTCTTTTACCTTACAATTTTTTTGGATGTCGCCGCAACCGTTCTGGCGCTGGTTTTCGTAAATACGTTGTTCGCGTTTTGCCTCGTACTTTATATCGGAGCGTCGCGCGCGTATAGTTCACGGCAGATCAGGCTGAAAAAGTATCCGGTCATGGGTTTTCTAACCGTTGTGATTTTTCAGGGGGCGTTTACCTATTATATGTCGATAGCAGGAATTTCGGGCGGCGCGTTACGGCTCGATACGGCGAATATCTTCGTTTTACTAGGCTGCTCTTTCCAGATCGCGGGGGCATATCCGCTCACGCAGGTGTACCAGCACGAGCAGGACCTGCGCGACGGCGTCGTTACTTTGAGCTACAAATTGGGCTATATTGGCACATTTGCCTTCACGGCGGCCATGTTTGTGCTCTGCAATGTGTTTTATTATTTGTACTTTACGACCAGGGAGCTGGGAATGATTTTTTACATCATCCAGGTGTTCTTTATCCCCATCGTGGCCTGGTTCGGAATATGGTTTTCGCTCGTTTGGAAAGATCACCGGCAGGCCAATTTCCGGAATACGATGCGGATGAACTGGGTAGCGGCGATTTGCATGAATAGTTGTTTCATCATTTTAATTATTATCAACAGAATTCCATTGAGTTATCTATCCTCTATTGAAACAGCCGTTCCCGAATATGGTTATGCACAGGAAACGCTCACCGATTTCTACCTGCGGTCGACGGACGACCTGAATACCCGCCGCAAGATCCGGATCGTCGCCAGCAAAACAGGCATCGACAAACGCTACTCTGTAATCTCCGATTTTGATAAAAACCCCGAGGAATTTGAGTTTTTCAACCGGAATGCCGCATTAATGCCCGAACCAACGCTTTCTGAGCGGATGCGGCTTTATCAAAAGCACGCAACGGCCCTTTCGAGGAAGGCGATCGAACAAATTCCCGGTTTTGAAACTAGTAAGAATCACATTACGCATTTGATCACCGTCACCTGCACGGGACTGTTCGCGCCCGGGCTGGATGTGGAGCTTATGCGTGAGTTGAAGCTAAATCCGGCCATCGAGCGAAGCAGTGTCAATTTTATGGGTTGCAATGCGGCGATTTTAGCATTGAAAAATGCCGACGCGATCTGTAAGAGCCATGCGAACGCAAAGGTACTGGTCGTTTGTACGGAACTCTGCTCGATCCATTTCCAGAAGCGGTACAATGACGATTACCTGCTTTCCAATATGCTTTTCGGCGATGGCGCGGCTGCTTTGCTGGTATCCTCCCGGCCCGACGACCGCTATTTACATGCCGTGAAGATCGACGGTTTCAATTCGATGGTGTTGCATAATGGCTATTCCGATATGGCCTGGCAGCTTTCGGAGACGGGTTTTATCATGAACTTATCGTCGTATGTGCCCGATCTGATCCGGGAGAACATCGGGCCGATGCTGAAAGCGGTGGGCCTGAAACCGGAAGATTACAAGCATTGGGCGGTACATCCCGGCGGGAAGCGGATTGTGGACGACTTCGCGGCGGCATTGGAACTGGACAAATGTCTGCTGGGCCCTACTTATGATGTGCTCAAAAATTATGGAAATATGTCGTCGCCTACTGTGCTGTTTGTCCTGAAAGAGGTGCTCGAAAAAGCCAAGCCCGAACACCTCGACAACCGCATTTTTACGGCCGCATTCGGTCCGGGGCTAAGCATCGAAACCATGCAGTTGCGTTATGTTCAGGCATAGGAGCCTGCAAAAGGAGCTGCTCGACAAGGACGACATTCCTTCGGCGGATCTTTTTCAAAACCTTCGCGAACTCGATTTTATCAACCACTGGCTGGGCGGCTACGCTATTTCGTTCGCAGCTTTAAAGCGCGTGCTGCAAAAAGGCAGGCGATATGTACTTGTCGATATTGGCTGTGGAGGCGGGGATACCCTCAAACGCATTGCGACCTGGAACAAAAAGGCAGGCTTCGACCTCGACCTGTACGGCGTCGACCTGAAACCCGATTGCATTGCCTATGCCGAAGAAAATCTTGAAAGCAGCGGCGTAAGCCTCATTTGCGACGATTACCGGAATACCTACCGGCATTTACCCCAAGTCGATATTATCCATGCCTGCCTCTTTTGCCACCACCTTACCCATGACGATCTCAAAGAACTGGTGCAATTTGCTTTGAGCAACAGGGCGGTTCTGGTTATCAACGACCTGGAACGAAATGCAGTGGCGCACTATTCGATCAAAATTTTGACAGGTCTTTTTTCAAAATCATACCTCGTAAAAAACGACGCGCCGCTTTCAGTTTTAAGAAGTTTTAAGAAGAAAGAATGGATCGATATATTGAAACAGTCGGGAGCCACTCGGTTTTCCGTGCGTAACAAATGGGCGTTCAGGCATGAGGTAATCGTTTATGGAAACGCGGACTGAACATTTTGAATGCGCGATCGTCGGCGGCGGGCTGGCGGGGCTTTGCCTGGCCATTCAGTTGGCGGACAAGGATATTTCGGTGGTGGTGTTTGAAAAAGGTAAATACCCTTTCCATAAAGTCTGCGGGGAGTACATTTCGATGGAAAGCTGGCCGTTTTTGGAAAGTCTGGGGCTGTCGCCGGGTAAACTCGCATTGCCTAGAATAGATAGCCTGGGCATTAGTTCCGATCGCGGTTTTATGTTAAATCATCATCTCGGAATGGGTGGCTTTGGGATCAGCCGGTACAGTCTCGATCATCACCTTTTTGAAATAGCCTCGCGCAAGGGCGTGCGCGTCGTGCAGGAATGCCGCGTTACGGATGTGCAGAGGAATGCCGGGGACGTTTTCCAAATCCGTACATCCCGGGGCGATTTTACTTCAAAAATAGTTTGTGGAAGCTACGGCAAATACGCTCCGCAATTTATCCATCTTGACGAAAGCAATGCGCCAGATGCTGTTAGCCGGAATTATATTGGTGTTAAATACCATATCAAAACCGATTTTCCGGCCAACCGAATTGAACTGCACAATTTTAACGACGGCTACTGCGGTATTTCCAAGGTGGATCGTGACTGGTATTGTCTCTGCTATCTCACCACCGCCCGGAATCTGATTGAAAATGGTAAGGACGTAAAGCAAATGGAGGAAGCAGTTTTATTTCAAAACCCATTTTTGAAACACTACTTTAAAAATTCCGACTTTGTAAATGCGCAGCCACTGGTGATCAGTAATGTGCAGTTCAGCAAAAAACAAACCGATTCAAATGGCATTTTCCTCCTAGGCGATGCGGCTGGCTCCATTACGCCGCTTTGTGGTAATGGCATGAGCATGGGAATGAGGGCTTCCAAGCTGCTTGCCGGGCAGCTGATTTTGCTATTTAATGCAAAACAAACGCATGAATCGGCTTTGCAGAACTATCAGCGCGTGTGGAATGCCGCATTCGGAACGCGAATCAAAGCCGGTTATCATCTGCAAAAGCTTTTTGGTAAAAGCCGCACGACCGATTTTGCATTAAAATTCCTTGATAAATCCCCCTGGCTTACTTCAAAGCTGGTTTCACTTACGCACGGGGAGATTTTCTGAGGCCGACTGCCGGGCCTCCGATTTTTGGAGGAAAACCTCGAAGAGAAATGCATTCAGGAGCAATAGCAGCATTCCGTAGAAAACATCTTCAATGGGAATAGTGAGGAAGCGGACGCCAAGATTTTCCGCATTATTATACCATACAACCGGCTTTTCCGGGCCCGTGCCGGTAAGGATACCATTGACAATCACGAACGGAATAAGCAGGAACTGGTGCGAATAATAGAACAACCCGAGCCATTTCGGTTTGGCTTGCCATTTTAAATAGATCAGAAAAATGGCCAGCCAGCTCATTGCGGACGAGGTATAGTAGCGGCCGGCGCCTGCAAGGCCGAGAATCAGGCAAAGACCAATAAAAATCCAGGTAACAATTTGCTCCGCTTTTAAATGCAAATGCCCCTTCCACAGCCTGAAACAGTAGTAGGTAAACATGCAGGCATACGGAATGCAAATGAAAAACAACAGCTCCTCAATCGGCAAACCGAACAGCCCGACGCCGGTGATATATTCTGGCGTAAAGCCCCAGACGCCGATCCTGGTAAAATAGCTGTCCCAAACGATAAACGGGACCGACGAAATCAATATGGCCGGCCACAATGCCTTCCAATGTTTGTACAGCCGGATTTTGGGGTGGAAAGAGGCGAGGAGCGGCACGGAAATAGCACCCAGGTCGACCAAAAGGTAAAGCAGTTTCATTTGGCGGTCGCTTTTTGGGCTTCGCGGAAATATCTGAGCGGTACCCACAGCATCCCGAAGCATTCGCCGCCGTGCTTACCGAGGTGTTTATGGTGCATTTTATGCGCCCGGCGGATGGCTTTCAGGTAAATCGACTCGCTGTTCCTGAAAATCTTGAACCGCTGGTGGATGAACACATCGTGGACGAGAAAATAGGTGAATCCGTAAATGGTAATGCCCAGCCCGATCCAGAAGAGGTAATTGAAACCCGCGTCCAGCCCGAGCCAGAGGCAAGTAATGCCGGGCGTGGCGAAGATCACGAAGAAGTAATCATTCTTCTCAAAAAAGTCACTGTCGTCGCGCTGGTGGTGGTCGTGGTGCAACGACCATAATAGTCCGTGCATCAGGTATTTATGCGCCAGCCAGGCCACGCATTCCATGGCCACGAATGCAGCCAGGGTAATCAGAACGTCGGGTATCCAATGTAGCATCCTGCTGTTGTTGAAATGTTCCGTTCGGTCAGCTTTCGATTCTGTGCACGATCACCGGCATGCAGATCTTGAACCATTCGGTATAGGCATGCGGGTTTTGCGCTATATCGGCTTGTATTTCGGGTATTGTCAGGTATTTAAACTCGCTGGCTTCGGCCGTGTTTATGTTAGGTACGTCATCCGTAACGCCGTAAAACACATGGTCGAGCTCGTTCTCTGTCAGTCCGTTTTCCAGATCGGCGCGGTATTGAAAGGTGTACAAAAATTCAAGGTCCGTTACGATGCCCATTTCCTCGCGCAGGCGTCGCACAGCGCCGTCGTGCACGGGTTCGTCCGGTAGCGGGTGGCTGCAACAGGTATTGGACCACAAGCCCTCCGAGTGATACTTGCCGAATGCCCGCCTTTGCAGCAGCATTTCGTCTTTTGAATTAAAAATAAATACCGAAAATGCGCGGTGTAGCACGCCTTTCTCATGGGCTTCCAGCTTGGGCATCAGGCCAATGGCTTCGTCGTTTTCCGTTACAAGCACAACTTGGTCGTTCATAGGATGGTGGGTTTCAGGTTTTGCATGGTGGGTGGATTCTTCCCCTACAACACAAAAACGTCATAAAAGGTCAAACTGGTGCCTCAGCAACGACCTAAACATCAGCCCGAACTTATCGATATCCGGAATTCGTATTCGCGCATCCATCACTTTTTCCGGAGGCGTCTCTTTGATTCTTAAAAACAATTTTTTGTAATAATAATAGGCCAGGTACACCCCTCTCCGCGAGCTCGCGGGCAGGCGGCGGATGCCCGTGAGTGCGTCTTCGAAATCCGCCTCGATCTCCTGCTGGATCTTCACCTTGTCGGCATAGGAAAAATGATTGAAGTTTACACCCGGGAAATAAGTCCGGCCGAGCGTCTGATAATCGGCTCTCAGGTCGCGCAGGAAGTTTACTTTCTGAAAAGCGGCGCCGAGTTTCATGGCATATGGTTTTAATGAATCGTACAATGCAGTATCATTTTCCGTAAAAACACGCAGGCACATCAGGCCCACCACCTCTGCCGAGCCGAGCACATATTCCTGATAGGAGTCCTGCGTGTGTTCCTTTTTGAGCAAATCCATTTCCATGCTCTTCAAAAACGTGTCTATAAGCTCCCATTCGATCCGGTAGGTATGCACCACATGCTGGAAGCTGTTCAATATGGGGTTAATGCTGATCCGCTCGCGAATGGCGTCCCGCGTTTCCTTGCGGATTCGCGCCATCATTACCTGCTGGTCGTACCCGTGAAAGCTGTCCACGATCTCGTCTGCGAGCCGTACAAATCCGTAAATCCCGTAAATGGCCCTATGCAATGCCGGTTTCAGAAAATAGATGCCCAGTGAAAACGAGGTGCTGTACAATTGCGTGGTTTTCTTGCTGCACGATGCCGATAACTCATCGAAAAGGCTCTTCATAACTTAGCTGTTTAGGTATTTGAGAACTTCCTGGGCGGCAATCGTGCCGGATATGATCGCGGGGGGCACGCCAGGACCCGGAACGGTGAGCTGCCCGGCGAAAAACAGGTTGCCGACGCTCGGGCTTCTCATTTTAGGTTTGAAGATCGCCGTTTGCCGAAGTGTATTAGCCAGTCCGTAGGCATTGCCCTGGTAGGCATTGTAGTCGTTCTTGAAATCGGAAACACAATAACTTCTTTTCAAAACCACCCGGTCACGGATTGTTTCGCCGGCAAACTTTTCGAGGCGGTCCATCAGCAACTGATAATAGTGCTCTCGGATCGGCTCCGGATCGGGCAGACCGGTGGCGATGGGCATCAGAACGAAAAGGTTTTCATGGCCTTCCGGCGCTACCGATGGGTCGGTGACCGACGGGCAGCAGACGTAGAACAGCGGTGCAGTCGGCCATTTCTTTTCCTCATAAATCTCCGTAGCGTGCAGCCCGAAATCCTGGTCGAAGAACAAATTATGATGCCGCAATCGGGTAATGCGCTTGTCGACCCCCAGGTAAAACAGCAGGCAGGACGGGGCAAATGTCCGCTCTGCCCAATAGCTATCCTTGTAATGCCGGTCTTGCGGGGAAAGTAATGCATGCTCGATATGCTGGTAATCGGCGCTGCCAACGACTACGTCTGCCGCCGTTGAATGGGAGGTCGAGTGTATGTATCGCAAGCGACCGTTCGATGTTTCCAATTTTTCTACCGCCTCGGAGGTGCGGAACTGCACGCCCGCTCGCAGGGCAACATCCTGAAAGCTATCCGCCACTTTCCCGAAACCGCCCATCGGATAAAAAGTGCCTTGTTTCAGCCCTGAATAATTCATCAGACTGTATAATGCAGGTGTGTTCTTAGGCATTGCCCCCAGGAACAGGACTGGAAACTCCATCAGCGCGAGCAATCTTGGATCTTTGAAAAACCGCCGCGCATGCTTGCTGAACGAACTGAAAAGCTGTAATTGCAATGCCTGGCCTAAGAGACGAGGGCTCATAAACTCGGTGATGGAATGGCCAGGTTTATAAACCATATCATCCATTCCGACGCGGTATTTGAACTCTCCGTCGGCGATGAATTTTCGCAGTTGGTCGGCCGCGCCTGTTTCTATTTTTTCGAATAGCTCGCATAGCTGGTCGAAATCGGCCGGAACGTCTATCGATTCGTCGTCGGGAAATGCGACCGCAAATCCCGGGTCGAGCTGTTTTAGCTGGTACAAATCGGGAACGCCATAACCGAACCGTTCGAAAAAGCGCTCGTACACATCGGGCATCCAGTACCAACTAGGCCCCATGTCAAACGTGAAACCCTGTTCTGAAAACGTGCGCGCCCTGCCGCCAATGGTGTCATTCTTTTCGAAAATCGTGACGTCGTGGCCACTTTCGGCCAGAATGGCACCGGCAGCCATGCCCGCAAAGCCCGCACCAATGACGCCGACGGACTTCTTGCGCGTCGGATTATGGGGTCGTGTGTGCTGCATCCGTTCCGATGGTTTCAAACAGTTGTTCTATGGATTCGATTTGACTGATCCTGGGTTCATTCGGCGGGCTTTCGACGCCGCCGGAAAAACAGATCCGGCAATTGGGAAAATCTTCTGCAAGCTGGCCGAGTAGTTCCGGTGCCTGATTTTGAGGTTGATTGCTTACGAAAAAAGTGTAAATGTGCGTCGGTGCAGTGTCGTGGGCCACGGCCTGGAGATCGGGGTAAGGGACGCGGGCGCCCAGGTACACGGCACGCTTGCCCGTGCGCAGGAGCAGGTAATAGGCGAAGAGAAGCCCGATTTCATGCTCTTCGCCCTCATGCAGAAAGAGCAGCCATTTCTGGTCGCTGGTTTCAGCTAGCGGCAATGCATCGATTGCACTGAACAACTTCTGGCGGATCAGGTTCGACAAGAAATGTTCCTGAGCCGGCAAAAGTGCATCCTTCGTCCACATCAGGCCCGTTCTGACGAGCAGCGGGTAAAGGATCTTTTCATAGACAGCGATCAGTCCCAGCCGATGGACGGCATCGGAGAAGAGTTTGTGAAAGGTCTGCGCGTCGTAGGCGGCAATAGCGATCACCGCCTGATTGATCCACGCTTCAATATGCTCGTCTGTCTGCTGCAATTCGGAAATAATCCGGTCGATCTCACTGTGTATCTGTGCATTGCTGAGCTGGCTGATATGTGAAATCTTCATGCCCCTGTTTAGTAACGTGCACACGTTCAGGAGTTTTTTGACGTGTTCGTCATTGTAAAACCGGATATTAGTGTCCGTACGTTCGGGTTCGAGGAGGCCGTACCGTTGCTCCCAGATGCGGATTGTGTGCGCCCTGGTGCTGGCAATGCGTTCGAGGTCCCGAATGGAATAGGTAGACATATTTTTGTTTAATGTTTTTCAAAAATAGTTAAACAAAATTTATTTGTTTACTTTTTTGTAGGAAAAATAAAAAATGCTGCTACTTTTGATATTGATAATATCTTATGTCTGATTTTAAAAATATCAACTCATGGGTGCGCAGGAAATTTTCTGGTCTGTCAATATCAAGTTCCTCCGTTTGCGTCAGAAACTTAGCCAGGAAGCGCTGGCGGAAAAGCTAGGGATCAGCAGGGTGAAGCTGAATGCGATCGAAAGTGGCCGGACGGCCAATCCGACGGTCGACGACCTGATCAATTTTTCGGAATATTTCCGGATGAGCATCGACAGCCTCCTGAAAATGGAATTGAGTAAGCTCTCGGATCAGAAATTGAAAGACCTGGAAGAGGGGAGTGAGCTGTTCATGAAAGGCAGCCAGATCCGCGTCCTGGCCATTACGGTTGATAAAGAGGATAAGGAGAATATCGAATACGTGCCGGTGCAGGCGCGCGCGGGTTACCGCTCGGGCTATGCCGATCCGGAATTTCTTGCCACCTTGCCGCGTTTCAACTTGCCCACCGTGCCCAAAAACGGCACCTTCCGCATGTTCCCAACGGTCGGCGATTCGATGCTGCCTGTACCAGAAGGTGCGGATATTATCACCAGGTATGTTCAGGACTGGACGACCGTCAAACCCGAAACGCCTTGTATCGTTATTTTAAAGGGTGACCAGGATTTCGTGTTTAAGCAGGTTACCATCAATCAATCCAGCGGTACGATGTTGCTGCAATCGTTCAACAAGCAATATTTCGCCTATACGGTCCCGATCGGCGAGGTGATTGAGCTCTGGGAGTATTATAGCTTCCACAGCAAGGCGCTTCCGGAACCACAAACGGATATGCAGCAGCTCATGCGGATGTTGCAGGAAATGCAGAATGAGTTAAAAGAACTGAAAAAGCGGTCGAGCTATAAATAGTGGCGTGACTTGCCCTCTAAATAATTAGACAGCCGGGATTAATACCCGGCTTTTTTGCGTAGGAGGATAAGTGTTGTCTTGGAAATATTATAGTTATTAAAATGGGGTTAAAGAGGAGTAATCGAACATTTTACCGTTGTTTTATGATAAAATTCTAGAAATACTGGTCATATTTGATATCTTATTGTAGAATAAATATGAATACATAGGGGTTAAGAATGTTGTCAACCGGTTAATACTACTTTGTTTTAGTTTGTGCATTATCTTCGATTAGTACAATTTTAGTGAAAGTTATCACCCCTAAAAACGCTGGCATTACCCCAAACAACTCCGCTGTGAACACAAAAAGAATTAGCGATCGGAGTGGGCGGTCTAATTTCGTTGAGAAAGGAAATCAAAATCACTCAACTTCATGCCAGTCAAACTTCTATCTACTATTTTTCTAGCGCTCCTCTTATCCAACGGAAATCCATCGTTTGCCCAGAGCCCTACTTCCGCGGCACAGCGGTTCAACATCTTTGTCAAAGGCGACGCCACACTGCAATCCAATGAAACCGAAGGCCCTATTGCCGTAGGTGGAAATGTAACTACCAACCAATATCAGATCAGCTTCGACAAGCAACACGGTGCGCTGTTCGTGAACGGCGCGTCGATCGGTCTTGCTATCCGCGGGGCAGTAAAGCTCAACAACGGAAGCCTGACGGTGAACGGCGACAACTATGTTAAAATCGGAAATTGTAGCCCTTCCGATGCCTCAGGCACCAGTTTGAAAGTTTGGTATAAGGACAACAACAATGCAGCGTCGACCATCCGCATTACTGAAACCAGCAAGCAATACTGGGAAACTCCCAATATCACGATCAATGCGAACATCAATACCTGGTCTCCGAGCGTCAGCGAAACTGTTAATCCGGTCTGCGAGAACGTTTTTGGGACCGGTGCGAACCAGATCGACATCGAGGGCGCTTTTACAGGCTTCATCAAAAGATCGAACCAACTGAAAGAAATGGCGGACAACCTGCCCATCCGCGATCAGAATGGCAACATCATGGCATCTGCTCCCATGGGCCCGTATCTTGACCCCAATGCGATAGGCAATAACCCCAAAATTATAGTTGACCCGAACAAGATCAACGTGCTGACCGTTTCGGCCGCTGTCTGGAACAAAATTGGAAATGCTAATATCGAAGGTATTCCACAAGGTCCTCAGTTGGGACAGACCACGCCTCCTAACACCAACTTTGGTTTGATTATTAACATTGTGGATTTTCCTACTTTTTGTGGCTTGTCCGGCAGCAACAAGATCAACTTCCCCGGCTTCGGCGGCTTGTCGGACCCACAAGGAAGCTACGTGATTTACAATTTTCCGGATGCAACCAAAGGAATTACATTGGGTGGTAATGCACAGATCAGCGGTACCATTTTTGCGCCGCAGGCTGACGTAGTGAAAGAGAACAACGGAAATATCAACGGGCAGATCATTGCTAAAAGTTTTGTACACAAAAGCGACGAGGTGCACTTCTGGCCGTTCCTGCCATCGATCCCCGAACCGGTTGATAAGAAAATTGATGCAACAGCATCTTCGAAATGTCTGAAAAATGCGTCCTGGCTCGACTATGCGGTAACTCCGAACTACGATGCTGCCGGCCAGACAGCGAAGATCGAATGGATCAATTCGGAGGGAAAAGTAATCCAGGAAGATAACGACTTGCCGTTGACAGGCAGCCTTCTGTTCCCCGGAGTTGCCGTGGATATCAATGGAAACGGTATTTCATGGCCGGGGTACAAGCTGGAAAACAGCAAATGGGTGGAGGATCCGAGCGACCGTTACGGCTCATTGCGCGAGGACGGTGCGACCATCCGGGTGACCGTTACCCCGTCGACTGTTGTGAACATTACCTTCCCGGCATCCACCACAACTTGTTTCACAACTCCACCTCCTTCAACAGCTTTACCGGTAACATTAGCATATTTTACCGCACAAAATGTAAATTGCAATGCGGAACTGAAATGGAAGGTAACCGAATCCAAAAATTTCTCACATTTTGAAGTCGAACGCTCATCAGACGCTAAGACTTACAATGTTGTTGCCCGGATCGATTACGATGCCAAAAAGGCCACATATAGTTTCAACGACACACCATTTTCATCGGAGTCTGTACCTGTAAAGAGCTATTATTATCGTCTTAAGCAGGTAGACAATGACGAGACATTCGAATACAGCGCGATCCGTAACGTACAAGCCGGAAGCTGCGATGCCCGGTTGGCAGTGGATTTTTTCCCGAACCCGACCCAGGACGAAATGAATGTCAGAAGTTTCTCACCGGTGAAAAAAATCGAAATATTCACACTGGAAGGAAAGCAGGTTTACAAGGCGATGCCGGTAACCGCTCAAACAGAAATCAAAGTTAATGTTCAGGCTTTTACGCAGGGAATGTATATTGTGAATGTGGTAAATGGAGAAGGAAAGTATTCCTCGAAAGTGCTCAAAAAGTAGAATGAATTGATCTTATATAGCGTTATGTGAAACTTAAAGCTGCCGGCAACTTGCCGGCAGCTTTTTTTGTGGCTGCTACGAAAGTTTCCTTCCTTTCCACTCGTATTGGCCCTGCTGTGCGGCGAGCCCAAAAAAGCAAACGTATAGCGGGTAGAATATTTGCGTTACCGGGATAAATGCGAGTGATCTCGGTTTTTGCAGGAAACTTAACACCGAACCCAGAAAGACCCACTCGGGAGCGCATTTTAAAACCAGCATACCGAGGAAAGCGGGTCCGGAAATTAATCCGGCCAGTGCAAACCCTCCCGCAAGCAAGAAGGCAAAATTGCTTGCAAATATGTAAACGGCGAGCACAAGAGGTGTTTTGCTTTGATAATGCTTCCATTTGCTGGCCCAGCGCTTCCGTTGGCGGTAAAAGCTGGCCCAGTTGCGATGCGGCGCCGTGCGGATGATGGCGTCGCGGTGCCGGAGGAAATGTACCGAGCCGGGATGGCGCGCCGCAATCTTGTGCATCAGGAATTCGTCGTCGCCCGAGGCGATATGGCGGACGCCGTCGTACCCGCCAGCCTCTAAAAAGCTATCTTTTTCGTAGGCAAGGTTCGCACCGTTGCACATGGACGGGTACCCGGCCGACATCGATGCGGCACCGCTGCCGATCAGGCTTGCGAATTCCACTGTTTGTAAATGGTCGGTGAGGCTGGTCTCGTCGGTGAATGTGACCGGCGAGCTGATCAGCTTTGCGCCCGTACGTATGTAGCATGCCGCGATCGAGCGCAACCAACCCGCCTGTGCGCGGCAGTCACCATCGGTAGTAACGATCAGCCTACCCTGGGCATGTGCGACGGCCGTCTCGATCGCACGTTTTTTGGGAGCCGAAGTGCGCACGTCAGGCAGTGGAATGAGTTTGATCCGGGCCTTTGAATGTGCTGCAAATGTGCGCACGATAGCGGCTGTATTGTCGGTGGAGCCGTCGTCCATGACCAGGACCTCGAACTGGGCGGCCGGTAGGGTTTGCCGGTCGAGGTCTTCGAGCAGGAAGACAATGTTTTCAGCTTCGTTGCGGACGGGTATGATGACTGTGATAAAAAGGTCGTCGGGAATATGTGCGGGTATGGCAAGCTTACGGATTCTTGACCACAGGAAAGCCAGGGCCAGCGTGAAGGCCGCGTAGCTGACCAGCAATATCCAGATTGCCTGCGTAACCCAGGAAGTGAATGCGAAGTTGCTCATCTGGATTTCTTCCACTTGTATTTCCAGATCAGGAATATTCCCACTACGATCGGGCCAAGGACGTTTAATATCCAGATCAGAAAAGTGGCGGCTATGATCTGCTCGGGAGGCAATTTGAATGGGGCGAACACCACGAGAGCCGTAAATTCACGCAAACCGAGGTCGCCCAGTACATTTATTGCCGGGATAAGTGTTTTAGCTAAAAAAATCAACGTAACACAGGCTGCCAGCTGCCAGATGCCCACCGGGAAGTGGAACAGCGACAACGCGAGTATAAATTGGGACAGGAAAACAAGGTAACGCAGCAGGCCATAACCAGTACCTGTTGCCAGTTCGGTGGGCTTGTAGCGGCCTATCACATTTAAATACTCTTTCATTTTTACAAAAATCCGGCGTGTCGGCTTCCAATTGTCGATCTGCGTTCTGAACGAAAGCAAAGCCGGTCCCAGGAGAATAATAGCAAGCAAGATGCAGTTCACTGTTAGCCGGGCGGTGTCGGGAATCGTCAGCTGGTCTTTTAGATACATCCAGCCAAACGAGCCGGCGAGTACGGAAACATAAAACTGGATACCATTTGAAATCAGCGCCGCGCCGATTGCTTCCAGCCGGCGGTCGGATCGTAACGCGGCTACGCGCCCGAGCGTATCGCCCAGCTGTGCGGGTACGGCTACGCCCACGGCCAGGCCCGTCAATGTGCCGCGCATGGCGTCGCGGAATGTAATCGGTATGATGCGGGAAATGAGTTTCTGCCATTTGAGGCTTTCCAACGCCCAGTTGACGGGCACGAGCGCAAGCATAAGTATCAGTACCGGGGCATTCTGCAAAGACCATATCGCCCCGAATACGCTGCCGATATCACCAATGCCTTTTTGCTCATTCCGGAATGTGCGGTAAATATAGCTCAGTACCAGGGCTGTCACCACGAGCTTGACTACCCAGAGCAGGTTTGCCTGATTGCTTTTTGGCTTTGGAGGAGAGAGTTCCTTATCTTGCACCATGTTAAAAACGCAGCAAACGGAGGTTTCGGAAAAGGTCATTATTGGGGTCGATCCCGGCACGCAGGTGATGGGTTACGGGGTCATATCGGTTAAAGGACAGCAAATTTCGCTGGTTCAATACGGGGTGATTCATTTGAGCAAATATAGTACGCACGAGTTGAAGTTGAAGAAAATCTTTGAGCGCCTTACCCAGCTGATCGAAGATTACCTGCCCGATGAAATGGCCATTGAAGATCCTTTCTATGGCAAGAATGCACAGTCCATGCTCAAACTTGGGCGTGCGCAGGGCGTGGCAATGGCCGCAGCGCTGGCCCGTAACATTCCTATCGTAGAGTATTCTCCTAAAAAGGTAAAACAGTCGGTTACCGGCAGCGGTAATGCTTCGAAAGAGCAGGTTGCATACATGCTCGAAAAGATCCTGAAAATGGAACTTAGCCGGGAATTTATGGATGCGACCGACGGCATCGCCATCGCAATCTGCCACCAGTATCATGCCAATTCTCCGGCTTCGGCGGCTGGCAGCGGTTCCAAAAAAGCTAAAAAAGGCGGTTGGGGCGCGTTTGTCAGCGAGAATCCGGAACGGATCAAATAAACATTCATCCTATTTTTCGCGTAGTACTATTCCAATCGGCCCAGAACGGCCGCGCGGGAGGTTTGCGCCTCTATGTGGCTATTTGCTGTATTAATGGTTTTTTAATGTGAATATTAAAAAACTTTAATGGTATTAATCCAATATTCACTTCCATTAATCAAACGTTTGTTTAATAAATTCAAACGATCGTTTGAATTTTATTTTAATGCCGGTTATCTTTGTACCATCATTAGCAAAAAGGAGAAAGTAAACCCTGCTGGTGAGCTACTTAAATGGAATACAACGCGAAACAATTGCAGATAATAGAAGTGGCAGAGCGGCTGTTTTCACAGAAAGGTTTTGCCGGTACTTCGGTGAGGGATATCGCTCAGGAAGCAGATGTGAACGTCTCGATGATATCCTACTATTTCGGTTCGAAGGAAAAGCTGATCGAGGCGCTTTTCCAGCTACGTATGACAGAATCGAGCTCCCGGCTCGAAACGCTGGTGATGACCAGCGAACTGTCCGCCCTTCAGAAGTTCAATGTTTTTATCGATAGCGTGATCGACCGCCTGATGGGCAACCAATGCTTTCACAATATCATGTTGCGCGAGCAGCTGTCGTCGGAACGGACGCCGATCATCACCGAATACATCCGTGGATTGAAAATGCGAAACCTGGAATTGATCAAAAGGATGATCCACGAAGGACAGGAGGCAGGCGAGTTCCGCAAGGATATTAACGTGAGCCTGATGACGACGACGCTTTACGGGACGGTCAACTACGCCATCGCTTCCAAGGATTTTTACAAGAAATTAAATGAGCTGGACCACCTGAGCGACGAAGAATTTCAGCAGCACCTGCGCGGTGAGCTGAGCCAGCATCTTAAGAACCTATTTAAATCAACAATAACCAATGAACACCACATCCAGAGTTAAAAGAATGGTTAGTCTGGCAGCCGGGATCGTCTGGATTGCTGTGTCCGGCCATTCGTACGCCCAAAGCGCACGCACGATCAAGCTGGAAGAGGCTATTACCATGAGCCTGCAAAACAGCAAGCAATTGAAACTGAGCCAGAGCAATATCGACCTCGCGGGGCTGGGCATTCGTCAGGTGAAGGAAAACCAGCTGCCAAGCCTGAGCGTTTCGGGCTCATACCTGCGGGTGAATTCGCCTAATGTGAATCTGAAAATTAAACAGGAAGGCAACGACAGCACAGGTAGCTCGGGCGGAACGCCTAATGTACACCAGGCCATGTACGGCATGGCCAGTGCATCGCTGCCACTATTTTCCGGTTTTCGTTTCAAATACGGCCTCGAATCGGCCAAGTATGTGGAGCAAGCCGCGAAGCTCGACGCAGATAACGATCGCGAGGCCGTGATCCAGAACACCGTAGCCGCTTACGGTAACCTGTATAAAGCCAGGAAGGCGGTTGACCTGGTAACCGAAAATCTCGCAGGTGAACGCGAACGTGTGCAGGAGTTTACCAACCGCGAAAAGAACGGGATACTGGCCCGCAACGACCTGATGAAGGCCAAATTACAGGAATCAAACGTGGAGCTGGCGTTGCTGAACGCACAGAACGATTTGAAAATCACCACTATTAATATGAACCTACTGCTCGGTTTGCCCGAGGAAACTGTGATCGAGGCCGATTCCAACAGCTTTGCCTCGCTTAAAGCGGAAGGTATTGCTGCCGAATGGGAGCAGGCAGCCCTGACACACCGCAAAGATTTTGCGGCCAACGGCATCCGTCAGAAAGCCGCCGATAGCGATATCAAAGTAGCCAAAGCGGATTTGTACCCAAGCGTGGCACTTTCGGCCGGTTATGTGGCATTGAATATCCCGGGTGTCGTTACTGTTCCCAATGCGGTAAACGCAGGTATCGGTTTTAAATATGACGTGGCATCGCTCTGGAAATCAGGCGCGAAGATAGCACAGGCCCGCACAAAGGCTTACCAGCTTAAAACCAATGAGCAGATCATTCTCGATAAAATCCATCTCGAAGTAAACACGGCCTATTACAACTACGTGCTGAGCAAAAGGAAGATCGATGTGTATGCCAAAGCCGTGGAACAAGCCAACGAAAACTACCGCATTACTAAAAATAAATACGATAACAGTCTCGTAACCACCACCGAACTCCTCGATGCCGACGTGGCGCAAGTGCAATCCCGCATTGATTACGAAGCAGCAAAGGCCGATGCGGTAGTAGCTTATAAAAAATTAGAACAAACAGCCGGAGTTATTAATTAGGAGGAAAGGGAGGAAGGAGGAAGGGGAGGAAGGTTTTTTATTATTTCAAACAGACGCCCCCATTCTTCCTTTTCTCCCTCCTCCTTCCTCCCAAATTATTCACTCATTCATTCAGTCATTAAAATGGAAACTAAAAACACCACCGAAGAAGCGCCTAAAAAGAAAAATTCCCGCTTCCTCATCATTCTTGCCGCGCTGATCATCGGCGGCGGTACCTGGGGTTTTACAAAATATAACCACGGGTTGCACCACGAAGAAACCGACGACGCGCAGATCGATTCGGACATCAGCCCGGTAATTCCCAGAATATCAGGTTATGTGACAGAGATTCGCGTAAAGGATAACCAGACCGTGAAAAAAGGCGATACGCTGATCGTGCTCGACAACCGTGACCAGACTATTAAGCTGGAACAAGCCAAAGCAGGCCTTTTAGGCTCGGAAGGCAGCCTGACTGCTGCACATGAAACGACTAGTGCATCGGCAGCCAGCGGCATTACTTACGAAGCGAATATCGCCGTGGTAGCGGCTCAGATCGAAGAGGCGAAGGTTAATGTTTGGAGAGCTAACCAGGACTACGCACGTTACGAAAACCTGATCAAAGACCATTCGATTACCCAGCAGGAGTTTGAGCAAGCACAGGCTACCAAACAAAAAGCGGAACGCGCATTGGCGGTATTGGAAGCGCAGAAAAGCGCTGCCGAACGTCAGGTAAAAGCGGCTGGTCGGCAAACCAAAGCTACGTCGATACAGTCGACCGTAGCCAATGCGAACATCAAGGTGCGGCAGGCCGAGATCGCGAATGCGGAACTCAACCTATCGTACACCGTGATCACCGCGCCTACCGATGGCCGTGTGTCAAAAGTGAACGCACAACTGGGCCAGTATCTGCAAGCGGGGCAATCGCTTTTCAGCATCATATCAACCCATAAACCCTGGGTTACTGCTAACTTCAAGGAAACGCAGCTGACTAAGATGAAGCTGGGGCAGAAAGTGAAAATCCACGTGGATGCATATCCTGAGCATGAATTCGAAGCGCAAGTGGCTTCGTTCTCACCCGCTACCGGTGCCCGCTTTGCACTGCTGCCGCCCGATAATGCAAGTGGGAACTTCGTGAAAGTGGTACAACGCCTGCCGGTTCGCATTGAGTTTACGAAAGCCGACGACGAAAAGATCGCGCAACTGCGCCCGGGCATGAACGTGTTCGTAGACGTAGAGCTGAACTAAGGTCTTTGAACCGAATTTTGATTCTAAAAACCAAATAACTAATGGAATTACAGGAATCACTCGTCGAATACGGCTACCGCAGGGTAATTATTACCATCACTGCCGTATTGTGTGCGCTGCTGGAAATCGTGGATACGACGATCGTGAACGTGGCGCTCAACGACATGCGCGGAAACCTGGGCGGCACATTGTCGGAGGTAAGCTGGGTGATTACCGCCTATGCGATCGGTAACGTGATCATCGTGCCGATGACCAGCTGGCTCTCGGCACAGTTCGGCCGCCGCAACTACTTCGCCGCTTCGATCATCATATTTACGGTAGCCTCATTCCTTTGCGGTAATGCCGATAATATCTGGGAGCTGGTGTTTTTCAGACTGATCCAGGGTTTTGGTGGTGGTGCATTGCTCGTGACTGCGCAAACGCTCATTACCGAAAGCTACCCACCCGAAAAACGCGGTATCGCACAGGCCATTTATGGTTTGGGTGTGATCGTAGGCCCCACATTAGGGCCGCCGCTGGGAGGATATATTGTAGATAATTACAGCTGGCCCTACATTTTTTATATCAACATTCCGCTCGGTATCATCGCAGCGATGCTCACGATGGAATTTGTGAGAAGTCCGAAGTTTGCCAACAAAAAAGCAGCCAACGAGATTGACTGGTGGGGTATTATCCTCCTGGCCGTGGCGGTAGGCTCTTTGCAATATGTGTTGGAAAAAGGCCAGGAAGAGGACTGGTTCAATGACGAGATCATCACAATCCTTTCGGTAACCAGTGTGTTCTCATTCTTCTTCTTCATTTGGAGGGAATGGACCTACAAAAACCCGATCGTGAACTTGCGCGTACTGGCGAATGGAAACTTGAGAGTCGGAACAATACTATCGTTTATCTTAGGGTTCGGTCTGTACGGTTCTACATTCATTATTCCGCTTTATACCCAGGCCACATTGGGCTGGACGGCCACGCAATCGGGTATGCTCATGGTGCCCGCCGCGATCGTGACGGCGATGATGATGCCCGTCGTGGGACAACTCCTGCAACGGGGTGTGAAACAGCAGTATCTGGTGGCGATCGGGATGATATTCTTCTTCGTGTATAGCTACTGGGGATACCTGATATTGACGCCGGATACCGGTAAGGAAGCATTTTTCAATATGCTCATTGTGCGTGGTATTGGTTTGGGCCTATTGTTTGTGCCCATCACCACCCTCGCATTGTCGACGCTCAAAGGTCGTGAAATTGGGGAAGGAGCTGCGTTTACCGGTATGATGCGACAATTGGGCGGCTCGTTTGGTGTCGCGGTGATCACTACATTTATCGCCCGGCAGAACATGTCGCACCGAAACGACCTTGTGAGTAAGCTCGATGTTAATAACCCCGTTGTGCAGCAACGCGTTGAGGGCTTGCAGCATAGCTTTATGGCCAAAGGAATGGCGCCGGACGTGGCGCTGAACAGCGGCTACAAAATGCTGGACTACACCGTGTCCAAACAAGCGCAGGTAATGTCGTACATGGACGTGTTCCTTTACCTGGGCGTGATGTTTTTGATTTGTGTTCCCTTTGTGTTGTGGACCCGGAGCGGTAAAACGAAAGTCGACGCTTCGTCCGTGCACTAGTGTTTTTAAGTGTAGTAGTATTGCAGAAGAAGCTTCCCGGAATCGGGGGGCTTCTCTTGTTTTATGAAAGGAGGAAAGGGAGGAAGGAGGAAAGGGAGGAAGGAGGAAGGGGAGGAGGGAGAGAGACTTGTTCGAGGCTCTTACTTCGAATACCTATTCGCAGGCCTCCGGCCGGGCGGGTGGTACTTCGTTTCCAAAGTCAGAGGCCAAGAATAGCCTTCAATTCATGCATCCTCAAAACATTGACTTTTGGAAACGGAATCTCTGAAAGTACATTAAAATGCCGGTCGTGGGTAATGACATAATCTGCCTAGCAACTGATTGCGCAATCAACGAATTTGTTATCGTCCTGATCTGGAATGAGGTTCCAGCGGTAATGAGGGGTTACCCAAATGCTGTTACGGGCAGTGGCCAGCAAGTCAACAACATTGGCTGCAAGGGTAGGAGTATAAAACTCTCCGAACACTTCCTCGTATTCTCCCAGAATTTCAGTGGTAATGGCAAACTGAAACTTGCCTTCACGCAATGCATCAAACAACCAGCGTGTCTCGGAGTGTTTTGGGATAACTGACCAGTAGGCAGTTGGTGTCGATGACTAATATCATTCATGATGTTAATAATGTGTGCGCTTATGCTCTTCGAGGGCTCGGTTCAAATCTTGCTGTGAGAGCCCTTTTTTCTCCCAAATCTGCTCCATTTCCTGATCTATCTGCTTCGCAAAATAATCTGTAAGCAACTCTTTGATTTCCTCCTCCTGGTTAGGATTCAGTTGTTTTTCAAATAGTTTGATCATAAACAACTGCATGGAATTAAGTTTAGTAGTCGGTTCCATATTCTTTGCTCAGTAATGTTGTTACAACTTAACAATGTTTTAGCGATACATTGTTCACACCCCCTCAAAAACTCTCCATCGGCAGGCATTAATGACCAAGTGACTCGGAATAAGCGCCGGGAACTTTCCTCCTTGCTCCATTCCTCGCTACATTTGCCCAAAATACAATCCAGATTAACCAGTGCACCAGAATTACCATTTCCTCAAACAACTAGCCCCGCGCCTGGATGCCGAACTGGCTGGGAAGCGCTTCGTGGAGGCATTCAGCCAGCAGAAGGACGAGCTGATCATTGTCTTTGCGGAGGAAACACAAGGCGAAGAGCTGGTGAAACCCTTCTTCATTAAGGCCACTTTAACAAATAATTTCTCCTGCCTCAGCTTCCCCGAGCGCTTTGACCGGGCGCGGAGGAACAGCGTGAATCTTTTCGCTGATTTTGCGGAGGATAAAGTGGTTTTTGTGAAGGTCTGTAAAAACGAAAGGGCTATTCAACTGCATTTCGAAAGCGGCAGGGATTTGATATTCAAACTCTTCGGGAATCGCTCCAATTTTGTTGCATTGAATGAGGACGGTGAGGTGACCCAGCTTTTCAACAACAAACTTGCCACGGACCGCAGCCTGACGGTAGCGTCGCTGAACCGTGATATCGATCAGTCGTGGGAGGCGTTTGTAGCAAATGGGGGGCGTTTTGAAGCGCTTTTCCCGACGTTTGGGAAGGTGGCGAATAAATACCTTTCCGGTAAGTTGGAGGGGAAGGACGATCTTGCGGAGCGCTGGGCGATTGTGCAGGAGGTATTGCAGGAATTTGAATCATCGGTTTTCTATATTACCAGAATTGAAAATATCCCGGCGCTGACGCTTTTTGAAACTGGAGAAATTACACAGGTTCTGCACGATCCGATCGAAGCGTTGAATGCCTACTACCTGGCTTACATTCGGTTGAGCGGACTGGATAAGGAAAAGGCGGATATTGTGAGATTGTTGAGAAAACGCATTCAGCAAACAGACAATTACCTCGAAAATACCTTCCAGAAACTGGTCGATCTGGAAACTGCGACGAAAAATGACGAGCTGGCCAATATTATCATGGCCAATCTGCACATCATTCCCGAGCGGGCGGAGAAAGTGGAACTTTATGATTTCTACCGCGATCAGCCCATTACCATTAAATTGAAAAAGGATCTTTCCGCGCAGCGAAATGCGGAAGGGTATTACCGCAAGGCCAAGAATGAAAAGATTGAAATAGACCGGCTCAACGACAGCCTTGCCGCACGGGAAATGGACCGGAAACAGTTGCAGGAGCATCTCGAACACATCGAAAGTATCGAATTCCTGCGCGACCTGCGCGCTTATATCAAAGCCAACAAACTGGAACAGGGTAATGCAGGACCGGCCATCGACGAAATTTTCAAGCGCCTCGATTTTATGGGCTACACGATCCTGATCGGACGCAATGCGAAGAACAGCGATTTGTTGACCAAGCAGGCGCATAAGGAAGATCTTTGGCTGCACGCTAAGGACGTGACCGGCTCGCACGTGGTGGTGAAGAACCAACCCGGGAAGAAATTCCCGTCACCGGTGATAGAACGGGCGGCGGAACTGGCTGCTTTTTTCTCAAAACGCAAGAACGATTCGCTGTGCCCGGTGATCGTGACGCCGAAAAAATTCGTCCGCAAGCCGAAAGGCCTGCCCGACGGCCTGGTGCTGATCGACAAGGAGGATGTTGTGATGGTCGTGGCAAAAGGGGAGTAGCCGAGGATAAGTGTCCTAAAAATGAAGTTTTTATTATTTATTAACCGAAATCTCCCTTTGAATAATCTTTTGCTATTGCGAACTTCGTGAGAAATTTGAGAACCGGAATTTTAGTGCAGAATGCTCGAAAGTCGTCGATTTGTTATCATTGGATTTATTGCATTAGTAGGTGTTATATACTTATTACGACTTTTCTACCTCCAGGTGCTTGATGAGAGCTATTCCATTGAGTCTTCCAGCAATTCCATCAAACGTGTTACCGAAATTCCTTTCCGCGGGCAGATCTACGATCGCTACGGGAAGCTGATCGTATACAATACTCCCGTTTATGACCTTCTTGTGACGCCTTACAAGGTGAGAATGGACGATACGTTACGTTTTTGCCAGGTTTTGGGCATCCAACGACGCGATTTCGACAGTCTCATGTCCGCGGCCAGTGCATACAGCCGCGTGAAACCGTCGCTGTTCCTGCGGCAACTTTCCAAAGAGGATTTTGCGTCGATCCAGGACATTATGGTCGACTATTCCGGTTTTGAGTTTGCCAAAAGCTCGTTGCGCACGTATACTGCGCCCACGCTTGCGAATACGCTCGGGTATGTGAGCGAGATCACGAAAGGTCAGCTCGACAAGCAGGAAGAACCCTATTACCGCCAGGGTGATTATATCGGCCAAAGCGGCGTGGAGCGCATTTATGAAAACGAGCTGAGGGGGAAAAGAGGGACGAAGTTTGTCATGCAAAACGTAGCCGGCGTGTACAAGGGCCCCTGGAAAAACGGAGAACTCGATACGATGGCTGTGGCGGGGGAGAACCTCTATACCGGTCTGGACCTGGAAGTGCAACAATATGCAGACAGTCTTATGCTCAACAAAGTAGGGAGCGTGGTGGCGATAGAGCCGAAAACGGGCCAGATCATTTCCATGGTTTCTGCCCCGACGTACGATCCGAACAGCCTGGCGAGCCGCTATTTTTCCAAAAACTTTGCCGCACTGGCCCGTAACCCGTACAAACCGCTGTTCAACCGGCCGGTTATGGCGAGTTATCGTCCGGGTTCTACATTCAAACTGATCCAGGCGCTGATTGGTTTGCAGGAGGGGGTGATTACACCCGGAAGCGGTTTTACCCATGCAAACTGCCCGGTAGGATGCCATAACCACCCTGCGACGAGTACAGTGGCGCTCGGGGTGACGCATTCCTGTAATCCCTATTTTTACAATGTATTCAGAAGGTTGATCTATAAAAACAATATCAAAAACACCTTCAAAGCTTCGGCTGTGGGCTTGGACGCCTGGCACGACGACATCGCGAAATTCGGGATCGGGCAGCGGCTCGGGATCGATTTGCCGAGCGAGTACAAGGGGAATTTACCTGATAAAAAATACTACGACCGCTTTTACGGAGAGTACCGCTGGAAGTTCTCGAATATTTACTCGCTCAGCATCGGCGAAGGGGAATTGCTCATCACGCCTTTGAAAATGGCCAATGTGGCCGCTATTATCGCGAACCGTGGGTATTTCTACACTCCGCACGTGATCCACGGTGTGGGTGACAAGAAGAGCGTGAAGCCGGAATTTCTTGAAAAGCATGAAACCGGCGTGGAACCACACAATTTCGAGCCGGTGATCGAAGGGATGATCGGGGCCGTAGAAGCCGGTACCGCACGCCGCTCTCGCGTGGAAGGCATTTCAATTGCGGGCAAAACGGGTACTTCGCAGAACAAGCGCGGGGACGACCACTCGATTTTTATCGCATTTGCACCGGTGGACGATCCGAAGATCGCGATCGCCGTGTTTGTGGAGAATGCAGGCGCGGGTGGTTCGGCGGCGGCGCCTATTGCCAACTTGATCATTGAAAAATACCTGTCGCGCAAGGTGACTAATAAAGCGCTGGAAGAGCGGATGATGAAACTCGACCTGATGAGCAAGGTGGTGTTGCCGACTACGAAGAAGCCGGGCGAAACCGAAACGAAGAAGAAGGCCGAGGAGGTAAAGAAACCGACCGGCGACCCGAACGATCCTGCCAATCGCCTGCCAGGCGCACCGCACCCGGCTAACCCGGCCGCCATGCGGAAACCGGTGACGGCAATCCTGCCGAAGCAAAGCCAGCAAAAAGCACTTTAAGAATTTAAAAATCGATATTGAAATGGCTGAAAGCAAGCCGATTACCAAGAATGTAGACTGGATGGTGGTGCTGATATATATCGCTTGCCTGATGATTGGCTGGTTGAATATCTATGCCGCCGTCTACAACCCCGAAACGCAAACCAGCATGTTCGACCTGTCGAACAATGCCGGAAAGCAGCTGATGTGGATCGGAACGGCGGCATTGCTGATCATTTGTATCCTCGTGATCGACTACAAGTTTTACGAGACGTTTTCTTTTGTCATATACGCCGTGGTCATATTCCTGCTGGTGGTGGTGCTATTTGCGGGTTCAAACATCAATGGGTCGCGCTCCTGGATCAAATTGGGTGGCATTTCATTGCAACCGGCCGAGTTTTCGAAGTTGGCGGTGAGCCTGGCGATTTCCAAATACCTGAGCGATCCGGCGATCAGCCTTAACCGGAAATTGAAGGATTACTACCCGATCATGGGGATTCTTGCATTGCCCGCATTCCTCATTCTGTTGTCGAATGAGACGGGTTCCATGCTGGTGTTTGCCTCATTCGCGATCGTGCTATACCGCGAAGGAATGCCTGGTTTCATTCCCGCGATCGGGATCATCGGCGCGGCTTTGCTGATCATTACCCTACTTTTTGTAAAATGGTACATTGCCGGGGCGATCATCGTGATCGCCGGGCTGGTGATCTGGCTGATGCCGGTCATGACGCGCCGTCGCGGAGGGCTATGGGCCACGATCATCGTTGCTTTTGCGATGATAGGGATTGTATTCGGGGTAGATTTCTTTATGAATAATGTGCTTCAAAAACACCAGAGAGGCCGCATTATGGTACTTCTCGACCCGGATTCCGACCCGCGCGGCATTGGCTGGAACGTAATCCAGTCCAAGATCGCGATCGGTTCCGGCGGCATTACCGGAAAAGGCTTTTTACAGGGAACTCAAACCAAATTCGACTTTGTACCCGAGCAGAGTACCGACTTTATTTTCTGTACAGTGGGAGAGGAGCATGGTTTTTTAGGTACCGCTGTGGTGGTGTTTCTTTTTATTGCATTGATATCCAGGCTTGTAGTGCTTGCTGAACGACAGCGTAGCCGCTTTGCCCGAGTGTACGGGTATTGTGTGGCGGGTATTATTTTCTTCCATTTTTTGGTCAACGTAGGGATGACCATCGGACTGATGCCTGTTATCGGTATTCCATTGCCGTTTTTCAGCTATGGCGGGTCGTCGTTGTGGTCGTTTTCGGTACTTCTTTTTATTTTCCTGAAAATCGACGCACAACGTCCGTTTACGTTATCGAGGGGTTAAAATGATTGAATGACCGAATAGTTTTTTATTCAGTCATTCAATCATTCAGTCATTCAAAATTTACCTGCCGCCACGATCAGCAATACCCAACCTACGATCAGCGCTAGCCCGCCGATAGGGGCCGTAGCACCGAATTTGGTGATGCCTGTGAAGCAGATCGCATACAGCGATCCGGAAAAGATGATCACGCCCACCGCAAATGCGTTGCCCGACCAGCCGAGTATTCTCGCCGCGTCCTCGCCCGCGCGTTGTATGAGTATGCCCACGAGCACCATCGCGAGCGCGTGATAAAACTGATATTTCACAGCGGTTTCAAACGTTTCGGTGCGGCCGGAGGCTTCCAGCATTCCTTTCAATGCATGTGCGCCGAATGCCCCGAGGGCGACCGCCAGCGCGCCGAGTATGCCGCCTGCCTGTATCATGAATTTCATATCGTAAACCGGTATTAAGTATTGGTTAAATTGTAGGGAATGCCATTTACCGTTCAATAGAATCCAGGCAAATCAGCGTGGTAAAGTTAGTGGCGGGCGCAGGCGCGACCAACTCTTTATGGCAATTTTATTAACTTGCGCGCTTTGGAATGGCATTTTGGAATGCCGCTCATCGTGGAAAAGACTCGACAATGACCATAGAACGCTTCATTCAGCTGTGGACGCACCGCTATCATAAATACACACACATTGTAAAGGCGCATTTAAAAGGCCGCCAGGCCAGGGCGCATTTCCGGGGCGTGAAACGGAGGCTGAAAAAAGGTCAGGAACTGATCGCCATCATTCGTACAGAACATTTCGGGGATATTGTGGCTGCCGAGCCGATCTCGCGCTATGTGCGGGAGCAACATCCCGGCGCACACATTGTCTGGTTTGTAAAACCCGGTTTTGCGGAGCTTGTCAGCCATAATCCCAATGTGGATGAGGTTTTTAAAGAATTCTGTGTGACGGAGCGGCGTGTATTGATGGAAGCCAATGTGTTCGATCATGTTTTTGAGCTCCAATTCAGGAACAATAACCATTGCCCTACATGCCAGGTGTTTACTGAAAACCCTGTCGCATTGAAGCGGGACATTAATGTTTTCAATTATTTTGATTACGGAAACCTGCTTGAGGTGTTCGCCCAGACCGGCGGTCTGATCGCGCCAAAAGCAGCCTTTCCGGCCGATGATGCGCCAAGGCTATATTTGCAACCTGCCCACAAAGCAAAAGCCGACAGCCTCGGTTTGCCCGAAAAATACATTGTAATGCATTGCCGCTCGAATTACGAGCCCAAAGACTGGCCGGCAGATCGTTGGAGCCAGCTCGTGCACTGGATAGCGGAACAATATAATTATCAGTTGGTTGAAATCGGTCTGGAAAGTAACCTGACTATCAAAACACCGGCATACCGTAACTTGTGCGGCCAATTGAGCATTCTCGAAACGGCCGAGGTGATCCGTCGTGCTTCGTTCTTCATCGGGCTCGACAGCGGGCCGTCGCATTTGGGCAATGCTACCGGGACGTTCGGGATTATATTGATGGGAGCCCTCAATAACTTCCAGAATTACAATCCCTATTCGGGCAGATATGGCCGGCAGGAGAATGCGTTGCTGGTAAGGCAGGCAGGGCTGCCCTGCGCGCAGCTTCCGTTCGAATTTGTACGCGAACAGGTGAAATCGGTGCTGGAAAAGAGCGCGGATAATGCGCCTAAGGTGCTATCGTGAGCCGAAAATAGCGCTTCCGACGCGTACAAGCGTGCTGCCCTCCTCCTGTGCGATGAGGTAATCGCCACTCATGCCCATCGAGAGCTCTCGCATGCTGACCTGCCCGTTTTCGTGGCTTTTGAACGATTCAAAGGTGTTTTTTAACCCGCGGAATTCAAGCCTTACCACATTTAGGTCATCCGTGTTGGAGGCCATACCCATTAGTCCGACGACCCTGATATTGGTTAATGCTGCGAGTTCGGCGGAAGTGATGATTTCCAATGCTTCTTCTTCCGAAAGGCCGAACTTGGTTTCTTCCCGGGCGATGTAGATTTGCAAAAGGCAGTCGATTACCCGGTCGTTCTTTTTGGCTTCCTTATTGATTTCTTTGAGCAGTTTAAAACTATCGACCGAATGCACCAGGCTTACAAACGGGGCCATGTATTTGACCTTGTTGGTCTGTAAATGCCCGATCATGTGCCATTCGATGTCCTTGGGCAGCTCTTCGTATTTTGCCACCATTTCCTGCACTTTATTCTCGCCAAACAGTCTTGCGCCGGCCGCGTAGGCTTCGGTCAGCAAGCTGGTTGGTTTGGTTTTTGTAACCGCGACCAGACGTGTGTCTTTAAGTAATTCTTGTTCTATCTGGGCCAGATTGTCGGCTATGGAAGGCATGAGGGGTGACTAAAAAATTGATAATTAGGTCGTTAATTCAAGAATTTATTGACCGGACGCTATAAATCGCGGTTTGCGTATTTCAAAATTGAAAAAAACATACTTCTTTTACCAACGAAATTCAAAATTTAACCTTCTGTATGGACTACAACCAGGAACAAAAGCAAGACAGAAAAACTCTCCTATGGGCTGCATTGGCCGTTTTGCTGTTGCTTAATTTGGTGCTTGTGTACTTTATATACCACGAAAAGCAAGAAAACCTCGCAAAGGACGAGATCATTACCGCCAAAACCGAGGAGGTTCTTTCGATAAAAACCAAACTGGACTCCATTTCCACAGAGCTTGATATTAAAATTGCTGAAATCCAGAAACTGGGCGGAAGCGTGGATTCGCTTGTGGCGTTGAAAGCACAACTTGAAAAGGATAAGAAGGAACTTAAGAACGCTAATACGTACTCTGCTGCGAATTACAACCAGAAGATCAAGAACTACGAATCGGTATTGTCTGAAAAAGACGGTGAAATTGCCCGTTTGAAACAAGAGTTAGGTATTGCTACCACAAAAAATGAAGAGCTGAACCAGAAAGTGACCGGTTTGGAAACGGAAAAGCAAGTGCTGGCAGACTCTGTAACGACTTATTCCGCTCAGAACAAGGAGCTTGCCGAAAAAGTAACGCTGGCTTCTGCACTCCATGCTGAAAATGTGAACGTCAATGCGGTTTCTGCAAAAGGCAAAGAGCGCGAGGGCGGCAAATACAAGGCCAAGCGTATCGATAAGCTGAGAGTGAACTTCAAACTGGCCGAGAATGCGGTTGCAAAACAGAATGAGAAAGAGATTTACCTGCGTGTGCTCGATCCGGACGGCGCTGTGCTGTCGGATATGGCAACGGGTTCGGGTTCATTTATTTTCAATGGCAGGGAATTGATTTACAGCTCTAAACAAACCGTGAGCTTTACGAATACAGGTCAGTCGGTCGACATTTTCTACGGCCGCGGTGGTATTCCTATGAAAGACGGCAAATACGCGATCGAGCTTTACAGCGAAGGCTTCAAGATCGGTCAGGGCGATTTCACGGTGAAATAATCGGCGGCAAGTTTAGGTTAAGTCATTGAAGGGCTTGGAATTTTAAATTTCAAGCCCTATTTTTGCACCCTCATTTTGATGATTCCGTCAGAATGGGGTTTTTAATTTATCATACAATAACCAATTACCGTATGTCTAAGCAATATGAAACGGTGTTCATTCTAACTCCCATTTTGTCTGAGGCCCAGGCAAAGGACGCCGTTGAAAAATTCACGACAATCATCACCTCAAACGGTGCGAAGATTGTACATGAAGAAAACTGGGGATTGCGCAAGCTGGCCTACCCTATCCAAAAGAAAAACTCTGGTTTCTATCACGTAGTAGAATATACTGCGAGCGAAGGAAACGTGGTGGATGTTTTGGAAACCGAGTTCCGTCGTGACGAGCGCGTTTTGCGTTTTATGACTATCGCCCTGGATAAGCATTCAATTGCTTACAACGAGAAGAAACGTAAGGGTCTGGTAGGCAGAAAGAAAGAAGAAGCAACTGAATCAAAAACCGAAAACGCATAAGCTATGTCACTCGTAAACGAGCCGGTTGAAAAAAACATTAACCGCAAAAAATACTGCCGTTTCAAAAAAGCAGGCATCAAATACATCGATTACAAGAATCCTGATTTCCTTTTGAAACTTGTAAACGAGCAAGGTAAGATCCTTCCGCGCCGCCTTACAGGTACAAGCCTGAAATATCAGCGCAAAGTGTCGCAGGCAATCAAAAGAGCACGTCACCTGGCACTGTTGCCGTTTGTTGCTGACCAATTGAAATAATACAGTAAAGAGCTACAAAAATGGAAATCATACTTTTAACAGATATAGCAGGGGTAGGTTACAAGAACGATATCGTGACTGTGAAAGCAGGTTACGGTCGTAACTACCTGATCCCTCAGGGTTTTGCGTTGCTGGCAAATGCCTCCAACCGCAAAATCGTTACTGAAAACGTACGTCAGGCTGCGCACAAAGCTGAGAAGCTGAAAAAAGACGCAGAGGACATCGCAACTGCAATCGGCGACCTGACAATCGATATCAAAACTGTGGTAGGCGAAAGCGGCCGTATCTTCGGACGTGTTACCAACACACAGGTATCAGACATCCTGAAAGCGAAGGGCTTCGAAATCGATCGTAAGAAAATTACGGTTGATGACGTGAAATCAATCGGTTCTTACTCCGCGTTGATCGACCTTCACAAAGAAGTGAAACATAAAGTTACCCTGAACGTAGTTGCAGCGGAAGACTAAGCGTTTCGAAAATGCATGAAAAAAGGACGACCTGTGAGGGCCGTCCTTTTTTTTGACCGCCGCTGACCGCCGATCTCATATCGGCAGTCGGCGGTCATTATCACTTCAACGCCGGAATGCGCAGCACCTGTCCCGGATAAATCAGATCGGGATCTTTCAGCATAGGCTTGTTGGCTTCGAAGATGACCGGGTACTTCATCATGTCGCCGTAAACGGTTTGGGCGATTTTGGATAGGGTATCGCCTTTTACGACGGTATGATAAGTCGCTTCCGGCTCCGGGGTGGCTACACTAAGGCGGTTGTCAACAACGCCTACACCTTCGACATTACCTACTGCCAATGCGATTTTCTCGGCGTCAGCCTGTTTAGCCACTTCGCCTTCGAGGGTAACGGTGTCGCCCGATGTTTTGACGCTCAGGTTGTTGTAGGCAAGCCCTAGCGCTTTCACGTGCGCGAGCAATGCGCTGGCACGCAGCGGTTCCGCTTCCGGGGTAGGAGCGGCTGCGGGAGCATCCTTACCACCAAATACTTTTTCTCCAACACCTTTAATAAAAGAAATTAAGCCCATGTTTGTGAGATTTTAATGAATGAATAGATTTTGAGTTTGTACATGAAAGATACCGGTAATGTTAACTTTCCTACCGGTAAGATGCAATTATTATACCAAAATAGCCAATGGATATTGATTTGATAATATGGGTTTTTCCCGGCGCAACTTTGTACTTTTGCAATTGGTCTCAACTACGCTGAATCTGCATTAAGTATCAATGAACCGCACCACATCGCTTGCCAGGTTACAAAATGAATTGTTCGATATCTGTATCATCGGCGGAGGTGCCAGCGGGGCGGGATGCGCCCTGGATGCGGTTCTGAGGGGATATACGGTAGCCCTGATCGACAAAAAGGACTTCGCTTCCGAAACATCCTCCCGCTCCACAAAGCTCATCCACGGCGGCGTCCGCTATTTGGAACAGGCATTTAAGAAACTCGACTTCGCCCAGCTCAAACAGGTCCGCCATGGTCTGGAAGAACGACACACTGTGTTGAAAAATGCGCCGCACCTTGCGCGCCCGCTCGCGCTGATGACGCCGGTCAACTCGTGGTTTGAAGGTTTGTATTTTAAGATAGGACTGTCGCTTTATGACACGTTTGCTACTAATGATACATTGCCCAAAAGCAAATGGCTCAATAAAAAGGAAGTACTGGAAAAAATCCCGACGCTCGACCGGAAAAAACTCCATAGCGGAGTACTCTACTACGACGGCCAGCTCGACGACGCGCGGTATTGCCTCGCGCTGGCGCAGTCGGCTTCGGAGAACGGCGCCGCGGTTGCCAATTATCTGGAAGTGAATGGGTTTGAAAAAGACGGAAATGGTAAGCTGAACGCCGTACAAACTACTGACGCGCTGAGCGGGAATGGATTGACGATCCGCGCGAAGCTGGTAATCAATTGCACCGGCCCGTTTTCAGACCATATCAGGCTGATGGCCAACGCAGCGTTGAGCGAACGTATCCGCCCGAGCAAGGGCGTGCACCTAGCATTACCCCACAACACGCTGAACAGCGAATATGCGATGCTGATCCCTAAAACCTCCGACGGACGCGTCGTGTTCGCGATTCCGTTCGAAGGCTCGACGATGATCGGGACTACGGATACGGAATGTGACGAAATCGATACCGAACCGACACTTAACCGGAAGGAAAGGGAATACCTGGCCGCCACATTGAACCCCTATCTGGCCAAACCGATTGACCCCAACCAACTCAGGGCCGGTTTCGGTGGATTGCGGCCCTTGCTGGCAGCCGATCCGTCCAAATCGACCAAAAGTCTCGTGCGCGATCATGAGGTGGAGGTCGATGAAACTTCGGGTTTGATCAGCCTGCTCGGCGGCAAATGGACGACCTACCGTCTGATGGCCAAAGACACGATCGACGAGGTCGACAAAATCCTGGGCGACGCTCACGCGTGTAAAACAGCTGATTACATATTGGCTGGCGGCGAAAATTACAAAGCGGGAAGCTGGCAGGATATTCAGCGGCAGTATGCGTTGCCCGAAGACATTTCGCAACACCTCGTGCGCAAGTACGGCTCGCGCGCCCACCTGGTAGCGTCGCTCGCGCGGGAAGATGCGCAACTGAAAGAAAGACTCAGCCCGGAATATCCCTATATTCGTGCCGAAGTGGTGTATACGGTTCGAAATGAAATGGTTGTCACACCGCGCGACTTCCTGGCACGCCGTATCCGCCTGGAAATTACCAATTGGGATGAAACCTTAAACTCCTTGCCCGTTGTTGTCGATCTAATGGCACGCGAGCTGAACTGGACAGAGGAGGAAAAAGCAGGGTACGCTGGTGCGTACGCCACTGAGATCGGGAAGTTTATCTCCGATGCCCGATAGCCGCAAATCGTTTGCCGCAAATCGTTTGCCGCAACCACCCAGGACTTAACTTTAAGAATGTATATTACCGATTCAGCCTGCATATCGCCCCAGCGCACGTTTGACAATGCTTTTTTCCAAGGCGATATTAAGGTGCATGAAGGCGACAGGTACATTGCCGTTGAACCTGCCTACGGTCAACTCATTCCCGCGGGCCTGCTCCGTAGAATGGGTAAGGCTGTAAGAATGGGAGTAGGAGCCGGCCTCCCGCTCATTCAGCATGCACAGGTTGAAGGAATTGTCCTCGGCACTGCGAACGGTGGTCTCGAAGATTGTCTGAAATTCCTGAACCAGATCGTCGACTATAACGAGGGCACGCTTACTCCAACCAACTTTGTACAAAGTACGCCGAATGCCGTAGCAGGTAACCTCGCATTGATGAGCAAAACGACCGGCTACAATACGACGCACGTGCATAAAGGCCTTGCGTTTGAAGCCGCATTGCTGGATACCATGCTGCTGTTGGAAGAAAAGCGTGGTAATACGTTCCTAATAGGCAGTATTGAAGAGATTTCAGATTATAACCATCATATCGACTTGCTGGCGGGCTCTTTCAAAACCGGCCATTTCACCTCAGAAAACTTGCTTACGCTCGATTCCCCTGGCTCAGCCAATGGTGAGGGCGCAGCGATGTTCCTGGTTAATGCGGAACGTTCGGAAGTCAGCCAGGCGCAGATAAAAGACGTATTTCAAAGCAATAACCTCACCGAAAAGGAACTTGCCCCGATAGTAAGTGCCTTTTTGCAACGCAACAACCTGCAGCCGGCGGATATCGATGCGGTAATCCTGGGAATCAGCGGCGACAACCGCTCCGATCACTGGTATTTCAATCTTCAAAAAGCATTGTTCGAAGAAAGTAATTGCTACACCTACAAAAATATGGTGGGCGATTATCCTACGGGCTCCGCCTTCGCGACATGGATGGGCGTGCAGGCGATCGCGGGAAAGTGTGTACCCGACGCATGTGTGTGGGCGCAAAAAAATACCCGCACTCCGAAGCATATCCTGATTTACAATCATTACAAAGCTTCGCAGCACGGGTTTATATTGCTCGGTTCCTGATAGGCGTCAGGAGCCTGCCTCTTCGGCTTTTTCTTTCATTTTAATCACCTTTGCGAGTGTGGGCAGGATGGTGTCGTGCTTTTTTACAAACGGGTTGGTCTGGTCCCAGACGTAGCCCGCAAGTACCGAACAAATTTGCCGCTTAATGTCTTCGTCGATGTGTTTTGCAAATACAATGGTCTGAAAATCGCCGGTATACCAGCCACTCACATAGCTGCGGAATACGTCGATACCTTTCTGAATCACGTCTTCATAGTCCTTCTTCCAGTCGACGGCCTCGCCTTGCAAATGCTTGTGCGTCATTTTTGCGGAAAGCAGGCCGGAGGCGGTTGCGAATGTCACGCCGGAAGAAAAAATCGGGTCGAGGAACTCGGTACTGTTGCCCGAAAGCACAAAACCTTCCCCCGCCATTTTCGTCACGCCGATCGAATAACCTAAAATTGCCCGCGGCTCGAATTTAAACTGAGAATCGGCGAAGCGGCCGTTAAGGTCCTCGAAATTGCGGACAAATTCTTTATATTTCTCACCATCGTTTTCAGCCAACCCTTCGATTTTTTCCCTGTCGCCCACAATGCCGACGGACGTCGAGCCATCCGAGAACGGAATCGCCCAGATCCACGACTTGTTGTTGTCGAACGAATGCACAAATATGTTGTTGCTTGCCGTTTCAGTACGGTTCTTATCTTCCAAATGCGAGAATACAGCGCCGCGGGGGGTAAATGATGAAGGTTTGCTCAAATCAAAAAGCCTTGGCAACACACGCCCGTAACCGCTCGAATCGATGATGAATTTAGCCTCGATGCGGTGCTGATTGCCTTCGGCATCCTTATAGTCTACGATTTGTTTTTCGGGGCCGCATTGTACCGCGATAACCTCGCATTCGAAGTTTACATCCACACCCTTGTCGCGCGTTGCCTCGGCTAGCCTGTTGTCAAAATCGGCCCGTTTTACCTGCCAAGTCCAGGTCCAGCCTTTGGTAAACTGGTCTTCAAAGAGGAACTCGCAGCGTTTTTCGCCACGCATAAAAGCCGCCCCCGTTTTTTTCTGGAAATTTAATGGCTCAATGGCTTCGCGCAGGCCGGCTTCTGTGAGATGCTCCATACAGCACGGCAGGAGGCTTTCTCCGATTTGAAACCGGGGGAATTTTTCTTTTTCCAGGATCGTGACGTCGTAACCCTGCTTTTTCAGGTAAGAAGCCGCGACAGTTCCGGCAGGGCCGGCCCCAATAACCAGCACATCGACAGTTTGCATATTCAGGCGTTTTTTACTTTTTGAATGAGTTTTTCTTTATCTACAAATGAGAAGCATGTTACAAATGCGCTGACGGTCACCCCTAAAATTCCGTGCAAGGACACATTCTGGCCGGTCAAATGCAGGTTAGGAATTTTGGTGCGGGTGTTGATCCGCGTCTTCATCGGCGAAGTGGAATCTTTGATGATGCCGTACATCGTTCCGTTTCCATTGCCGATATAGTCCCGGAATGTGAGCGGCGAAGCGCTGTGTACCGCTTTTATTTTGGCCGAAATGCCCGGGAAAACGGTTTCCAGCCTTGCAATCACTTTGGCTTCCTTGTCTTTTTTGAACTGCGCGTATTCCGCGTCGCGCTTACCGGGTTCGGCTACGGTGCTGCACGTTCCAGCCCATTCAGCCGTTTCGGAGGCATCCATATAGCACATGATCGACATCGAATCGGCATATTCCCCTTTTTTTGAAATGTACGGCGTGCAAATGAAGTAGGTTTGCGGCCAGGTGGTTTTGTCGTACTCGATACCCTCCCAAACATCGTCGCTGTGGTGCTGATATATGTTGTAATTAAGGTATTTAAAGCTGTTTTCCTGGAATGAAATATGTACCAGGAAAGTGGAAATGCTGTTTTCCAGGGCCTGTACACGGTTTTTATAAACACCCAAAAAGCGCTCCTGGCCGAAAATGTCGATCGTAACAGCCGGGTGGACGTTGGAAATAAATTCCTTACCGCGGAAAGTTTCGCCGTTTTCGCAGACTACCTCGGTGATGCGTCCCTTTTCGTCATAATTGGCTGCTGTCACCTTTTTGTGTTTAAAAATCTCCCCGCCATGCTGTCGTAACGCCCGGCTGAACTGAATGGCGATCTGCGAACCGCCGTCCACGAACTTGTAGGCACCCGTCAGGTAGCTTTTCACGATCAGCGCGTGTACGTAGAACGGTGTTTTTTGTTTTACACCTGCATATAAAAGGTTGTTGCCCGCCAGCACATTTTGCAGCCTGACGTTGTCCGTAAGCGATGCAATATAGTCGTGTGCATTGAGGCTCAATATGTTTTCGTCCGCCAGATAGCTTTCACCGGATGTTTCAAGGTTATAAAGCGGGAATTTGGAACAAACTTCGACCACCTTTTCGCAATAGGCCCGGATAGCCTTCTTTTCATCGGGGAAATAGGAGACCATTTTTCGTTCAAAAGCATCCAGCCCCTGAGCATAGGCGTACTCGCAGCCGTCGTCGAAGCGGATAAGGTCGAACTGATCTTCGTCGAGCCGTTTTAGTTTCAGCTTGTCGAGAATCCCGAAATATTTGAAGAACTGATAAAGGTTTTCGCCCTCGTCCAGGCTGCCCACATAATGGACGCCCGTGTCGAAAATGCTTTTGTCACGGCTGTAAACCTGCAAATGCCCGCCAATCTGGTGGTTTTTTTCCAGCACTACCACACTGTAACCTTCCATCGCAAGAATGTTGGCACAAGCCAGACCACCGAGTCCGCTTCCAACAATCACAAAATCGTATTCCTTTTGCACGGCGGAAGTTTGCATTTAAATAGTTAATGGAGAAATGCTAGTTAGTAATCGGCGTAGTAAGTGCTGGCGGCATGCAAGGTTTGCGCAGCACAAAAAGAACATTGGACGTATTTGCCGAGTGCTCCTGCATTTCATAACCAAAACCATACCGATCCGAGAAGTCGCGGATGTCCTGGGATGAAAAGAAATGGAACTCGTCGGTTTTCCGGTTGAATGCGAACAGGCCTGTCGACAATGCTTCTGTTTTTTGGGTATTCTGGTGTTTGGCGGTCAGGTCGGTAATGCCGTCGCGGATAAAAAGCAACCCGCCCGGCGCGAGGGCCGCGGCGCACCGATCGAGCAAAATAAGCTGTTTTTCCCTGGATAAATAATGTAGGACGTCATTTAAAAAGATCACGTCTTGTGTGCCAAGGTCCGCCGCCATAATATCCTGGGCTACAAACCGCAGATTACCGGTTTTGTTATAGCTGTTTTCTGCGATTTCAATCTTTTCTTCGTCGTAATCGATGCCGGAGATGAGCCTCTCTTCATTTTTGTAATACAGGAAAAACGAAAGGTAACCATACCCGCAACCGATGTCGAGAATACGTTTCCGACCGCCGATCAGCTGATTGTAGTAGGTGAAGTTCTTGCTTTCTAATCGCCATTTTATTTTAAAATACCATTCCAGGACGGGCCCTTTGAACACATAATTGGTGAAGATCTTGTGTTTCAAATAAGTGGTGTCCTCCATTTCATTTTTGAAGGCGGCGAATTCCTGTTTGAAGAATGCAGCGATTTGCTTCGTTTTGTCGCGCAGCGTCGCGCCCCATTGCGCATCTGCGTACGTAATGCGCGGGAGGACGCGCACGTTGAGCGCGCCCGGGCGTATGAGGAAGTCGTTTTTGGGCAGCACATCGTGTGCACCGTGAAGCAATATGGGCTGAATGTCGAGGTTTAGTTGCTCGGCGAGGTGGAATGCCCCCTTGTGGAAACGCGCGATGGTACCGTCTTCCGATCGTGTGCCTTCCGGGAAAATGAGGATGGAATAACCCTCGGCTACCAATGCCCTCACTTTCTCGATATTTTCTTCCGGGCCGTCTTCGCTGTACACATAACCCGCATAACGGATTATTGGACCGAAAAACGGTGATTTGTACACCCATCCTTTCACCATCAACACGATTTTCGGGTGAAGCATAATGCCAAGCAGGATGTCGAGGAACGAGGTATGGTTGGCGATAAAGATCACCGGCTTGTTCATATCAAGGTTTTCGCGGCCGGAGATATTCTTCTTCACGTGCGGGCCTGAGTAGATCACCGTTTTGGCATAAAAAGAAAGCGAGTTGTTGATCGCCGCCTTCTTTTTCTTCTTCGACATCGGTAGCAAAAGAATGGTTACCAATTTGGAATGCAAAAACAGGCAGCCCGAAAGGAAATAGGTAAAGCTCGAAAGACTGATCAGAAAAGGTAACATCGTGACCGGCGCTTTCTTTTTGGCAATGCGTTTTTGTACAAAAAAATCGAAGAGGACCGGCTGAAATACGAACGATATGAACAGGATACAGACAATCCCCAGCACACTGATGAGCGAAATCGAATGGATGGCCGGGTGTTTGGCAAAAATCAATACACCGGTACCTATTAATGTCGTCGTCGCTGATAATGCAATAGCGGCCTGGTAGGAGCGGAGCGTGTCCTTGCCGGATTTGTATTTACTCAAAAGGCCGTCGGTGACGAAAATGCTGAAATCGTCGCCCAGGCCGAATATGAATGTGGTCACGATCACATTCACGAAGTTGAATTTAATGCCAAGAATGGCCGCAATGCCCAGGATCCAGATCCAGCTGATCACCATCGGCAGGAACGACAGCAATGTAAGCTCGATGCGCCCGTAAACGATCAGTAATGTGAAGAAAACGATGGAGGCGGAAATCAATAACAGGTAGTTGAAATCGTCCTTCACCATCGTTAGCAACTCTCCCGCGAGTTCGCCGCGATCGAACAGCTCGACGCCTTGAATGGCCCGCAGTTCTTTCTTAACGTCCGTCAGTTTGGCCTGGTCCACTACCACGGTGGAAATGAAAGTGGTCCCCGAGGATTTGATATCGATCAGGTTATCGACGCCCAACTCGTTGAAAAGCGTATCCAGCGAGACATTGGAAGTGCCCCGCCCGGCGATCCAGCCTTTGAAATCATTGAATGCATAGGCATTGAAACCGTTTTTTGCCGCGGCCTGGTTTAGGACGCGAAAGGTAGAGTCGGTCCGGCCGGGCGTCCAGTATTCCTGCCAGCGGCGCATGCGCTCGCGTTTGAGCTCCTGCGGAATGAGCAGAGAGCCCGAAGAGCCAAAGCTGCTGATGCGGCCTTCACTGCGCAATGCGGCTAGTTTTTGATAGGCGTCGTGGTTTACCTGTTCCGCCACGGCACGGCGCGGATCGGAGGCGAAAACGTAGATCCGTTTCTGTTTGCGGGGATTAATGCCCGTAAGTGCTTCTTCACGGCCGCTCAGTTCGGGATCCTGAATGCTGAGGTTTTCAAAACTAGCGTCGAATTCAGTACCGGTCGAAAAGTAGAGGAAAACCACTGTCAGGACCGCGACCCCGGCCAATGTAGCACCACGCCATTTATCGGGAATGGTCGGAATGCGGAACGAGCCGTGTTCCCCGGGGATTTTTTGAATGTCGAAACGGGTAGAAGAGAGGATTACCGGTAATGCGGTGAGCGTGAAAAGCGCCGCGCCGAAAAGCGCCAGCGACGCAAATAGTCCGAAATCCTGTAAGACCGTAGAATTGGCGAAATGCAACGCGCTGAAAGCCATTACCGTCGTAAAACTGCCTGTCAGCAGCGGGCCGCTTACTTCCTTGATGGCGACGGGAATGGAATGGGTATGGCGAAGGTGTGTGAAAAAGTGGAATGCGTAATCGAGCAGGATGCCGAAAATCACCGCGCCCGTAGCGAGGGAAATGCCGGAAATCTCCGGTCGGATATAGCCGATAACGCCCAATGCGAACAATGCGCCGAAAATCCCGGGCATCGTAATATAAATAGGTATAAGCAGCTTACGATAATAGGCGATCAGGAGGGCAAGAATGCCTGCCAATGCGAGAAATGACGTGAAATAAGAATCCTGTTTCACCTGTATCGCATTCCGTGCCGCGATTTCGAAGGTGCCGAAATAGGAGAATTTGTTATACCGGTGCTGACGGTTCCATTTGGATTTGAATGCTTCCATGAGCTCGAAAAGCGCCACATTCTTGTCCGAACTGCCCGAATCGAAGCTGGTGGAGGCGAAAATGAGCACGCTTTTGCGGTCGGCGGTGAACATAATGCCGTCGTCCATTACCATTGCGCTGGAATTGTTGGCGGCATTGAGCTCTTTGAAATACTTTCCGGTAATGCCGAGCGGGTCGTTCAGCACAAATTGTTTCAGGAATGAGCCTCCGGGTGTAAGCAGCTGATTATAGGTAGCTGCCACCGACGCGCGGATCGAGTCGGGTGCGATGCGTGATTGAATGTGCTGATAATAGGACGGTTCGACGAGTACCGGAAAGTGACCGTAAACATATTGGTACACATCTTCCTGGACATTGGGGCGCTCGGCCTGGATATTGCGGACGTAGCCGTTGGTATATCGGCCCAGCGAATCGGTGAAATTTCCGGCCATCTCCCGTGCGGCGTCGGCATCGGTTTCCGGGGACACTTCGATTGAAAACACAATTTGGTTGATGATGTTTTTACTTTCCACCAACCGGTTGAACTCCTCGAAGCTTTTGCCTTTCGGCAAGGTCGCGAAAATACTTTCGGTTACTTTTAGCCGCGCAATGCCGGCCAGGAGAATACTGACAATGACGAGCAGGCTAACAAAAAACGCGGATTTGTGACTCGACAGGAATTTGTTTAGCCTTAATAGTAAATCTCCTAGCATTGACAGGGGAAACGTGAATGTGCGACAAATTTAGTGAATTGTATCACTCGGGCAACTTCCGTGCCCGTTGCCGCTTACCGGTTCGTGTTTGCCAAAACGGCGAAAAAAGATTTATTTTACACCATATTTAATTATGCCAGCACTAAATGAATCGTATTTCATTAGCTCAGATCGAGCAGTATGCTTTTGAAAAGAAGGAATTTATCTTAGCCGAAGACGCCCTCCATCAAGTATCCCAATCGTTTGCCTTTTTAACGAATTTCTCCAAAGACAAAATCATATATGGTATCAATACCGGTTTTGGCCCGATGGCGCAATACCGTATTGAAACCGACCAGCTCAATAATCTGCAATACAACCTGATCCGCAGCCATTCGAGCGGGGTAGGGAAGCCGCTGAACGAGATATATGCGCGCAGCGTGATGCTCGCGCGTCTGAATTCTTTTTTGCAGGCAAATTCAGGCGTTAGTACGGCGGTTATCAAGCAGCTGGTCACATTTTTGAATAATGGTGTTGTGCCCGAAATTTTCGAACACGGCAGTGTGGGCGCAAGCGGCGACCTGGTTCAGCTTTCGCATTTAGGTTTAAACCTGATTGGCGAAGGGCATGTGTACGACAATGGTGTGCGCCGCAAAACCGCCGAGGTGCTGGCCGAAAAAGGAATTAAACCACTCAAAATGGAGCTCCGCGACGGCCTCGGGCTAATCAACGGCACCTCCTGTATGACCGGGATGGCGGCCATCAATCTTATTTATGCAAAAAGGTTGGTGCAATGGGCTATTACCGCTTCATCGATGATCAATGAGGCTATTGAATCGTTTGATGACTCTTTCTCGAAGCAGCTCAATGCCGTAAAACACCACAAAGGTCAGCAGGTGGTAGCGCAGCATATGCGCGATTTCGTGGCTGGCAGCGGGCTGATCCGCAGCCGCGAAGAGCTGTTCCGTGATGATACAGCCATGCTGAAAACCGAATTTGAAAGAAAAATACAGGAATATTATTCGATCCGCTGCGTGCCGCAAATCCTCGGCCCGGTGCTGGATACGATCCAATATGCGCAGGAAGTGGTTGAAAATGAGTTAAATTCAACCAACGATAACCCCATCGTGCGGCCGGAAGACAATAACGTTTTCCACGGCGGCAACTTCCACGGCGATTATATTTCGCTGGAAATGGATAAGGTAAAACTGGTGCTTACAAAGCTGACAATGCTGATGGAACGCCAGCTCAACTTTTTGATGAACAGTAAGTTGAATGGTAAATTCCCGCCATTCCTCAATGCAGGGACCTGGGGGTTAAACTTCGGTTTCCAGGGCGTACAGTTTACCGCTACTTCCACAACCGCAGAAAGCCAGGCATTGTCTACGTCCGTTTATGTTCACAGCATTCCGAACAATAACGACAACCAGGATATCGTAAGCATGGGTACTAATTCGGCGGTAATCGCGAAGCAGGTGCTTGAAAACTCGTTCCAGGTAATGGCGATCCACGTGATGGCGATCTGCCAGGCGATCGATCTGCTGCATCCCGAGGAGAAGGAAAAACTTTCGCCAAATGCGAAATCGGTTTACGGACAGATTCGCCGGCACGCGCAATTTGTAACGGACGACGTCCCGCAGTCGGAGAGCATTGCTGCTGTTTTTGAATATATTAAAGAAACCCCATTTCACTTATGAATTGCGCATTGGTAACTGGTGCATCCCGGGGACTTGGCAGGGCCATCGTGGTCCAGCTGGCCAAGGACCACGGTTTATATATATTGATTAATTATGCGTCCAATCAGGCCGCCGCGGAAGAGACGCTGGCTGAGATCCAGGCGAACGGCGGTGCCGGCGAGCTTCTGCATTTCAATGTGCAGCACAAGGCGGAAGTGGATGCGGCGTTGAACAGCTGGCGGGAAAAGAACGAAGACAAGTTCATCGGTGTTTTAGTGAACAATGCCGGCATTACCCGCGACGGGCTCTTTATGTGGATGCCGGAAAAAGATTGGGACGATGTTTTGGATATCTCGACCAAAGGTCTTTATAACGTAACCCAGAACGCGATCCAGCAAATGCTGCGTAAACGTGCAGGCCGCATTGTGAACATCGCTTCGGTGTCGGGCATGAAAGGCGTAGCCGGGCAGGTTAATTATTCGGCTGCCAAAGGTGCCATCATTGCTGCTACGAAATCGTTGGCCCAGGAGGTTGCCAAGCGGAAAATCACCGTGAATGCCGTGGCGCCGGGTTTTATCACGAGCGACATGACGAAAGATCTCAATGAGGACGAGCTGAAACAAATGATACCGATGAACCGTTTTGGCAAAGCAGAGGAAGTGGCGCACCTGGTGAGTTTCCTGGTTTCCGACAAGGCCGCTTACATTACGGGCGAGGTAATTAATATCAACGGAGGAATTTATTCATAGTCCATGAGCCAAAGGGTTGTTATCACTGGTATCGGCATTTATTCCTGCCTGGGCAAAAACCTGGGTGAGGTTACGCAGTCGTTGTATGCCGGTAAAAGTGGTATCGTGTTCGATCAGGTCCGGAAAGACTTTGGTTTCCGCTCTGCGCTCACCGGCATGGTGCAGGAGCCCGACCTGAAAAACTATCTCTCACGCCGTCAGCGCGTAGGTATGCACCAGCCCGCGTTGTATGCGTATATGGCTACGCACGAAGCGCTCGCATTGTCGGGCCTCGACATCGATTTCCTCGAAACGACGGAAACCGGCATTATTTACGGCAACGACAGCACTGCGGCATCGGTGGTCGAGGCAGTAGACAAAGTCCGTGAAAAGCATGATACGACGCTAATCGGCAGCGGTGCCATTTTTCAGAACATGAACAGCACCGTGAACATGAACCTTTCGACGATTTTCAAGCTGAAAGGGATCAATTTTACACTGAGCGCAGCTTGCGCATCGGGTTCGCATTCGATCGGAATGGGTTACCTGATGATCAGCCAGGGCTTGCAGGAGCGCGTAATATGCGGGGGAGCGCAGGAGATCAATTCATCGGCTATGGCCAGTTTTGATGGATTGGGTACATTCTCGGTCCGCGAATCGGAGCCTGAGAAAGCATCCCGCCCCTTCGACCGCGACCGCGACGGGCTGATCCCGAGCGGTGGTGCGGCCACGGTGATTCTCGAATCCTACGAGGCTGCCGTAAAACGCGGTGCGCCCATATTAGCCGAACTCATCGGTTACGGCTTCTCTTCCAATGGCGACCATATTTCCAATCCGAGTATCGACGGCCAGACGCGTTCGCTACAAATGGCGTTGAAACAGGCAGGTATTACCACCGGCGAGGTCGACTACATCAACGCACACGCCACATCCACGCCTGTCGGTGACGGCAGTGAAGCGCGGGCGATTTACGAGGTATTCGGCGGCGATGTCCCCGTAAGTTCCACCAAGTCGATGACCGGCCATGAATGCTGGATGGCGGGGGCGAGCGAGATCGTTTATTCCCTGCTCATGATGCAGAACTCGTTCATAGCGCCCAATATCAACTTCGAAAACCCGGACGAGGATTCTGCCAAAATCAATATCATTCCCGAAACCAGGGAGCAACAAATCAACTGTTTTCTTTCCAATTCGTTCGGTTTCGGCGGGACCAATTCAACGCTGATCGTGAAGAAGATCTGACCGCGGGTAAGTAGCATTCAGGTTTCCAACAGGGTCTCCAATGAGTCTCCGACTGGGTCACATTACTACTACAACTTCGTGAACGGCGGTGCGCCGCCATGCGAAATTTTGTATTTTTGTTAACCTCCAATATTCCATCCGTCAACCGAAATGATTTCCAATGGAATTTATTGTGTAAAGGGTGACTTTTATTTGAAAATTTGGGAATATTTTTAAACTATCAGGAAGAATAAACTAATTTTGCAGCTATGTATGCTAACGATGTTAAAATGAGTTGGGAAGAAGTTATTGAAGAGACCAGAGATTTTTTATCTGAGGAATTTGAGGTGGACCGGGATTTGATTCTTCCTGAAAACAGTTTGAAAGACACGCTGGATCTGGACAGTCTCGACTACGTAGACCTGGTTGTGCTCATCGACGAAAACCTCAATATCAAGCTCACTGGTGAAGATTTCAAAGAGATTGTGACGTTCGGTGATTTCTATCAGCTTGTCCGCAAGAAACTCGCATTGTAAGAATGAGCCGTTGGGACGGTAAGACCAAAGGATCGTTAACGGGTTACAAAATTTTCCTGTTTTTTATCAATACCCTGGGGCTGGGGTTTGCCTACGGGCTCCTGCGGGCGGTTACTTATTACTATTATCTGTTTGCAGCAAAGCCCAGGAGGGCATTGCTGGATTTTTACCAGAATACCCTTCATATTACATCTTCCGATGCCAGAAAAATGGCACGCCGGAATTTCTATATTTTCGGGCAAACGCTCGTCGACCGGGCCGCGTTCCTGCTGGGGAAGGACCGGGAATTCTCCCACATTTTTGAAAACGAACAATACCTGATCGACATCCGCAACGCAGGAAAAGGTGGCATTTTGCTCAGCGCACATGTAGGCAACTGGGAAACCGCCGGTAACCTGCTGAAAGGCCGCATTACCCCGACGATCAACATCGTCATGCTGGATGCCGAGGTGGAAAACATCAAAAAATACATGGACTTGTCCACCGGTGGCTCGCGGTTCAGGGTGATTGCGATCAAGGACGATCTTTCACACATCATATCGATCCGCAACGCGTTGGTCAACAACGAATTCGTTGCCATTCATGCAGACCGTTACCTGGAAGGCGCCAAATACATCGAGATGGACTTCCTGGGACGCAAAGCCAAATTTCCTTACGGTCCCTTCGTAATTGCTTCCAAGTTCAATGCGCCGGTTACGTTCGTCTTCGCGGCGAAGGATGGCAAGTTCAGCTACCATTTAAGCGCAACGAAGCCCATTGAGCAGAAAATGAAACCGGAGGAAATCGCGCGCCTGTACGTGGACGAGCTGGAACGGAAAGTGAAGGCATTCCCGGAGCAATGGTTTAATTATTTTAATTTCTTTCAATAATGCTTGTCGCCAAAGAGGCTATCACCGACTATATCCCGCACCGCGCCCCATTTGTGATGGTCGGTAACCTGGTTAGCGCTACGCGTGAGCGGTTCGAGTCGGATTTTGAAATCGCAGGCGACAATGTGTTGGTTCGCGATGGATTTTTTCAGGAAACAGGGCTGATCGAGCATATGGCTCAGACTTGCGCGGCTTCGTTCGGCTACCTTGACAAGGAAGAGGGGGGAGCACCGAAAATCGGTTTTATCGGTGCCGTCAGCAAAGTGCTTGTGACTGAGTTACCTCCCGTTGGTGCGACCATCCACACGGTTGTGACACCCTTGCACCAGTTGGGAAATATTTACCTTGTGAAGGGCGAAAGTTCATTGGATGGCCGTATATTGCTGGGATGTGAACTAAAAATCGTAGTAAGCGAGTAACCCCTAATGACTGATTGCATGATTTCTTCCGAGATAGATATAGATATCCGATTCAGCGAAACCGATGCCATGGGCGTGGTTTGGCACGGCAACTATCTGAAATTTTTTGAAGACGGCAGGGAGGCTTTTGGGAGAAAATACGGACTGGAATATTTGCAAATTCATGAAAAGGGATTTGTGACGCCGATCGTCAAATCGGAGATCGATCATAAAGCGCCTGTTTATTACGGACAGGCCATCAAAGTCATTACCAGGTATATCCCTGCCAAATCGGCCAAGATCCAGTTTGAATACGAGGTGATCAACCTCACCACCGGGCAGCTTTGCGCTACGGGCAAAACGATGCAGGTATTCCTCGACCGCGAGTCACGCGAGCTGGAACTGATTTCGCCGGATTTTTACAAGGAATGGAAAGCGCAGTACGACCTATGATTTACATTGGTGCCGAGGTCATCGTGAGCCCGCTGGGCGACAATGCGGAGGATAACTGGCAGGCGCTTGTTGAAAACCGCAGTGGTATTGCACTGGTACCCTCGGCAGGACTCAATCAGGAAGATATTCATTTAGCCAAAATAGCGGGACTGAATGGTCCGTTGCGCTTTCAGCAACTGGTAATCAAAGCATTATCTGCGCTTGAAGCGCGAATAGATGCTCCCATCTTAACTTCCGACCGCACAATCGTATTGATCAGCTCCACCAAAGGCGCGCTGGACGACAACCTGCACGATCAGTTCAGCGAAACCTGCACTGCGGTAATGCAGCAGTTCGGCCTGGCGCATTTACCGATGGTGATTTCCAATGCGTGTATTTCAGGCGTACTGACCTTGAATGTGGCGGGTAAAATGATTGAAGCCGATCAGTATGAGCATGTTATCGTGATCGGCTGCGACGTGGCCTCCGATTTCGTGTTGTATGGTTTCCAATCTCTTTTTGCCGTAAGCGACAAGCCTTGCGCACCGTTCGACGCGGCGCGGAAGGGCATTACATTAGGAGAAGGTTGTGGAGCTGCATTGGTTTCAGCCGCAAAATCGGCTTTCAAAAATGCGCCATTGCAGCTGCTCACAGGCACGAGCGCGAACGACGCGAACCATATTTCCGGGCCGTCACGCACAGGCGAGGGGCTGGTAAGGAGCATATTGAAGACGTTGAGATATAATGACGTGCTGGGAGACGAAATCGATTTCATTTCAGCTCATGGAACGGGAACCATATTTAATGACGAAATGGAGTCCATAGCATTCAGTAGTCTGAATCTTTCGCATATTCCACTAAATAGTCTGAAAGGTTACTATGGGCATACACTCGGAGCCGCGGGGGTGATCGAAACGGCCGTTTGCATGCAAATGATGCGGAATAGTATGCTAATCAAAAGTGCGGGCTACCGCGATGCGGGCACGTCCCAACCTTTGAATATCATTCTAGAAAACGAACCGAAAAAACTGCGGACGATCCTCAAAACGGCCTCGGGCTTCGGCGGGGGTAATGCTTCATTGATGATCAGGGATTTATGAAAATGATTACGGCATATTGCAACCTGCGGGCCGACGAATGCCTTGTGAACGGCGAAGTGGTCGCGCGGCGCGATGCAGGTTCGGAAGATTCCTGGTTCAAGCAGATTTACCGGCAGCTGGAACTGGGATATCCCAAATTTTACAAAATGGATGTGCTGTCACAGGCGGGTTACCTGGCCATGGAGCTCATCAAAAAGGCTAATCCGGATATTACGGCCGCCTATGCGGATGATGAGATCGCGCTCGTGTTCGCGAATGCATCGTCCAGCGCGGAGACGGACCGCCGTTTTATGCAAAGCTACGAAACCGGCGGATCGCCGAGCCCGTCGCTTTTCGTATATACATTGCCCAACATCGTACTGGGGGAAATCGCCATTGCGAACAAATGGTACGGTGAAAATATGTTTGCGGTTTTGCCTAAATTCACGCCCGGTTTTTACCTGAATTACAGCGAAATACTACTAGCCTCGGACAGCTGTGCGCTGCTTGGCGGATGGCTCGAAGTGACGGTCGGCAGCACGGATGTATTCCTTTTTATGGTGGAAGAGAGGGAGAATGGAACGGAATTTAACAACGGAAACCTCCTTCGCCTGTCGCAAACCGGTTTGGTTGCGGCATATTAATAGACGCTCAATTAATCAGAAGTATGGATAGTTTAAAAGAAGACCTTAAAAAACAGATTATCGAACAGCTCAACCTGGAAGATTTAACGGTGGCGGACATCGCGGACGACGCGCTGCTTTTCAACGACCAGGGCCTCGGCCTGGATTCGATCGACGCGCTCGAACTGATCGTGCTACTTGAAAAATACCACGGTATCCAGCTCACCAACCCGGAAGAGGGTAAGGAAGCCTTCAAGTCGATCGACACAATGGCGGCGTACATCAATAAAAGAAAGGCAGCTTAACCATCACATCGAATGGGCGTTTGCATTACGGGTATTGGCGTCGTGTCGGCCATTGGCATGTCGGTGGAGGAGAACCTGAATGCCTTGTGCGAGGGCAGGACGGGCATCGGGCCACTGCGCTATTTGCAGGGAACGAAGGCTTCGCTGGCCGGAGAAGTGAAGGCGTCCAACGACGACCTGCGCAAGGCATTGAATGTGGGAACGGAATATGTTTCGCGGACTTCCCTGCTTGGTTTGCAGGCCGCGCGCGAAGCATGGGGTGATAACAAGCGCTCCGGCGTAATCCGTACCGGTATTATCTCGGCAACGTCCGTGGGGGGGATGGACCGCAGTGAAGTTTTTTACAAAGATTATTTAGCTCAAAACAACCCCGACTACAAGCTGCTGACCACGCACGACAGCGGCAGTACTACCGAACGCATTGCGAAGGAGCTGGGTATCACGGGTTATATCAATACACTTTCGACGGCCTGTTCGTCGGGCGTCAATGCAATAATGCTGGGTGCGCGACTGATCCTGCAAGGCACGCTCGACCGCGTGCTCGTGGGCGGTTCCGATGCATTGAGCGGCTTTACCATCGATGGTTTCCGGTCGCTGATGATCTACGACGACCAGTGGTGCCGCCCATTCGATGAATCGCGGGCTGGGTTAAACCTGGGCGAGGGTGCAGGTTTTCTATTGTTGGAAGGAGAAAAGAGCCTAGAATTGACAGGCAACACACCCATTTGCAACGTAAGCGGCTGGGCGAATGCAGCCGACGCATACCATCAAACGGCGTCGTCGCCGGATGGCAAGGGTGCCACGCTGGCAATCGAAAACGCGATCCGGCGTGCAGGAATAGGGCTGAACCAAATCTCGTATGTGAATGCGCACGGTACCGGTACAAAGAACAACGACCATTCGGAATCGGTGGCTTTGCAAAATGTTTTCGGCGACCGCATTCCGCCATTCAGTTCTACCAAGGCATTTACTGGCCACACACTGGCAGCCGCGGGGGCGATCGAGGCGGTATTTTCGGTGTTGGCCATCCAAAATAACCTGATTTTCCCAAACCTTAATTACAATACGCCAATCGTGGGAACAGGCCTTGTACCGGCAACCCAGCTGGGTACGGACCTGGAAGTGAACGCAGTACTTTCCAATTCATTTGGTTTCGGAGGGAATAACTCATCATTGGTTTTGACGAAATATGAATAAACCGGCATTGTACCTATCGGCGTCGTCTACGATTTCGCACCAGCCTACCTTCGGCAATCCGGGCTTTTCCGCTGCGCTAGGGCCAGTTGAAACCCCTTCCGTATTGATCAGTCCTGATTATAAGGCGTATATCGACGCCGGGCTGCTGCGCCGGATGAGCAAGATCCTTCGGATGTCGGTCGCTTGTGCCAAAGATTGCATTGCCCGGGCCGGTATCGAACAGCCGGATGCGATCGTCGTAGGAACTGGTTTGGGCTGTTTGCAGGACACCGAAAAATTCCTGAATACGTCACTCACGGTGGAGGGACTCCTTCCGCCGACTTCGTTTATCCAGTCGACGCACAATACGATGGCCGGGCAGATCTCGCTGAGCATCGGTAACCACGGCTATAATATGACGCACACGCAGAATACGCTTTCATTCGAACACGCATTGTTCGATGCCTCCATGCTCCTGCGCGAGGGCGACCGCCACGTGCTTGTGGGCGCGGCGGACGAGCATATTGATATGCTGGAAGATATAGCGGCTCGGCTGGAATTTAAAGCAGCGGCTCCGCTTACCTCTGGCGCATCGTTTTTTGTACTTTCCAGTGAAAACGGAGGCAACGCGACTGCTGAACTGACCGACATTTATACCGTCGGCGGAACGGAAAACAGGCAGGAAGAAATCGACGCATTTCTGGATCGGAATGGATTACAGGCTGGTGATATCGATCTGGCCTTGTATGCGGGCGCTCCCGTACAGGGCGCGGTACGTAATTTGGATTACCTGTCGCTTATTGGCGTTTATCCAACGGCTTCTGCATTTGCATTACATTATGCGGTGGATGTGCTTGGCGCAAATCGAGATGTCAGGAATGTGTTGATTTGTAATGCATTAAGAAAAAGCAATCTCGGATTAACCCTTCTGAAAGCCGTTGAAGCATAATCTTCTCATATTTTTCTGCATTACCGCGGCGGCGCTCAGCTCCATCATCTTTTGGGAGACGGATTACCTGTGGTTGGTACTGGCGGGTATCGCATTGCTTTTTATGGGCGTGACGGCTTACGGCTCCGCCCAGATCCAGGCCAATTATTTTGTTAAATCGATTAATAAGGGTCGCTCGAAAGCAGTTGCGCTCACATTTGACGACGGGCCCGACCCGGATTCCACACCGCGCATTCTTGATATATTGCTTGAAAACGACTTGAAGGCAACCTTTTTCGTGATCGGAAAAAAGGCTGTCAACCATCCCGACCTGTTGCGCCGGATCGTGGACGAAGGCCATACCATAGGAAACCATTCGTACAGCCACCATTACCTGATAGCCCTGTTTTCTACCCAAAAACTTCGTACGGACATTCAGCGGTGTAACGAGGCGATACGCGATATTACCGGCCGCATACCGGTGTTTTTCAGGCCGCCGTTTGGCGTTACTAACCCACGCTATGCCGCGGTATTAAAAGATTTACAAATGCAATCGATCGGTTGGTCGCTCCGGAGCATGGATACGCGTGCGAAGAACAAGTACCAGCTCATTAACACCATTATTTCAAAATTAAAGCCCAAAGACATCGTTCTGCTTCATGACCATCTGCCGCTCACGGCCGAGACATTGCCGGACGTTATCGGGCATTGCCGTGCAATGGGCATCAAAATAGAACCGCTCCCGCGTCTGATCGGAAAGGAGGCCTATGAAACACATTAGAATACTCATGATGGTGGCCGCGCTAATGGCTGCCAACTTTGCACAGGCTCAGTCATTTAAACCGGCGGCTAACCCGGAAAGGGTACTGGCGGAGCTGCGGAAGACGTCGCAGGCTACTACGTCCATTCAGGCATCGTTTACCGAGGAAAAGTACCTTGCCGTGCTGAAAGAGCCGGAAAAGTCGTCGGGCCTGTTCTACTACCAGCAAAAGGACAAAATGCGCTGGGAGCAGCGGACGCCTTTGAAATACATCATCCTGATCAACGGTGATAAATTGCGTATCCAGGAGGGAGGCAAGGAGAAAAATATCGGCCAGGCGGGACGTATGGCGGCGCAGATCAAGGAGCTGATGATTGGGCTCGTGAATGGCGATTTTCAGCAGAATAAGGGGTTTTCATCGGCCGTACTCGAAGACGGAGAACACTACCAGATCGTGCTGACGCCAGTGAACCGCCGTTTGAAAAATATTTATTCCAAAATAACGATGAACTTCGCCAAAAGCTCGCTGCGTTTGAAAGAACTCTCGTTTTTCGAGAAAGGCGGCGATAAAAGCCTCATGAAGTTTCAGCAGGAAAAATTCAACCAGCCGATCTCGGAAAATCTTTTCAAAGATCTTTAATTATCATGCCTCTGAGCAATCTTTATACGATTACAACCCTGGACCAGGCCCCGGGCCAGATTACGGGCACCGTACAGATCGATGCCGCGCATCCCGTATTCGAAGGACACTTTCCCGGCTCGCCCGTGCTTCCCGGTGTTGTTCAATTGGAAATGGTGAAGGCAATCCTGTCAAAAACATTTGGAAAGGAACTGGCATTAAAGGAAATGAGCACCTGCAAATTCCTGGAAGTAATTAACCCGGCCGAAACACCGGAACTGACGATCCATATTCAATACAAGGGCGACGAGTTGCTGGACGTAAATGCCTCAGGGAAAATGGGTGAAAAGACCTGTTTCAAAGTGAGAGCCAGTTTCCGTTTGATCATTTAAACGCAACATTCAAAACTAACAATGACCCTCTCGGATATTCAATGCTGCGTGATCATTCCCACTTACAACAACCGCAACACATTGCGGCGGGTGATCGACGGTGTTTTGCAATATGCGACCGTGCAGGAAATTATCGTTGTGAATGACGGTTCGACTGACGACACGATGGCGATCCTCGCCGGTTATGGCGCGAGAATCCGCGTCTTGGATAATATTGTGAACAAAGGGAAGGGGTTCTCGCTCCGAAAGGCATTTGCCGAGGCGATACGTTTGGGTTTTGAAAATGCTATTACCATTGATTCCGATGGCCAGCATTTGCCTTCCGACATCCCGCTTTTTATCGAAGCTGCGATCCAAAACCCCGGCGCATTGTTCATGGGCTCGCGGAATATGGAGCAGGAGGGCGTGCCGGGAAAGAGCTCGTTCGGGAACAAGTTTTCGAATTTCTGGTTCAAAGTGGAGACGGGTCTTACGTTACCCGACACGCAGACGGGCTTTCGTCTATACCCGCTTGGGCCGCTTAAAAGCATGTCGCTTTTTACGACCAAATTCGAGACAGAGATCGAAGTGATCGTGAAAATGGCCTGGAAAGATGTGCCGATCGTGCCTATCAACATCCAGGTGATCTACGATAAGAACGAGCGTGTGACGCATTTCAGGCCGTTCCGCGATTTCACGCGAATCAGCATCCTCAATACCTGGTTGGTGACGCTCACCCTGGTTTATTACCTCCCGAAGCGGCTGTTTCGCTACATTCAAAAAAAAGGCCTCTGGAAAATCATTCGTGACGAGGCGGTAAAGCCCGACGAGACCAATTTCAGTAAGGCCAAGTCCGTCGGCTTCGGCTTTTTCATGGGAATTGTGCCGATCTGGGGCTTTCAGCTGATGGTAGGCATCCCGTTATCGATCGTTTTCCGGATGAACAAGGTGCTATTCCTTACCGCGGCGCACATCAGCATCCCTCCGGCCATTCCTTTCATCATCTACGCGAGTTACCAATTCGGCGGACTGTTTTACCGCAACGGCGTGCAGATCACCTCCCTTGAAAACCTGACGTTGCAATCCATTCATGTCAACTTTGTACAATATTTTTTGGGTGGCACGCTCCTTGCTGCGGCGGTGGGAGCAGTTGGTTTTATAGTCAGTTTCCTGTTGTTGACATTGCTTCGCCCGAAGCGCTGAAACATCCGCTTGGATGGTTGGATTTCGTCGATTATCCCAAATTAATCATTTTATAATACTAGAAAATCAGAGGTCTGCCACCTTGAGCGATGATTCTTGTTATTTCTTGAGAGCCAGTTTGTTATCAAAATATAGCTTTGGAAATGACTCAAAATCTCTCCGAAAGTTTATAAAATCTATACGAATTGATCAAAAATAAGGGTTTTGCGATTTTGTTATGAGGTGCCTTTATCTATATTTACGAGAATTATAAAACCATTTAACCAAATCGTTGATCATAGCATGAGTAACATTACCTATTTAGTGCCGGCGTTAGGCCTTGTTGGCTTGCTGGTTATGTTCTTCAAAAGAGGCTGGGTTGTCCGGCAGGACGGGGGAAGTCCTGAAATGAAAACCATAGCGGACGCAATTGCAGATGGTGCCCTGGCCTTCCTGAAAGCCGAATGGCGTGTACTCATTGTTTTTGGTTTGATTGTGAGTGTGATACTGGGATATTCAGGTACGCTGGTTGAAAATTCGAGCGCATTGATTGGCGTTTCGTTTCTGATTGGCGCCTTTATTTCTGCATTTGCAGGATATATCGGCATGAATATCGCTACCAAATCGAATGTGCGCACCACGCAGGCGGCGCGTACGAGCCTTACCAAGGCGCTGGAAGTGTCTTTTACAGGTGGTTCCGTGATGGGTATCGGCGTAGCTAGTTTGGCCGTGCTCGGGCTGGGCGGCCTGTTCATTATCTTGTATTCCGTTTTTATCGGCGACAGTACGGACGTAAATGGTCTTCCAATGGAGCGCGTGCTGGAAGTCCTTGCAGGTTTCTCGCTAGGTGCGGAATCAATTGCCCTTTTCGCACGGGTGGGCGGCGGTATTTATACCAAAGCAGCCGACGTTGGTGCTGACCTTGTAGGGAAAGTTGAAGCCGGTATCCCGGAAGACGATCCGCGTAACCCTGCCACCATTGCCGACAACGTAGGTGATAACGTCGGCGACGTAGCCGGTATGGGGGCCGACCTTTTTGGTTCTTATGTTGCGACAATTCTTGCTACAATGGTGCTCGGCCGTGAAATTGTGGCACAGGGTACCGATAACTTCGGAGGCATCGCACCGATCCTCCTGCCAATGGTGATTGCGGGCGTAGGGCTTATCTCCTCGATCCTTAGTATGTTCCTGGTGCGCGTCAGCGACGATCATGGAGATGTACAAGCTGCTTTGAACCGCGGTAACTGGGGATCGATCATATTGGTGCTGATTGCGAGTTATCCGCTTACGATGTGGATGTTGCCGGAGGGTAATCTCAATATCCGTGGTGTTGATTTTACCAGGATGGACGTGTTTTGGGCGATCCTGCTCGGTTCTGTCGTAGGTGCGATCATGTCTATGGTTACGGAATATTATACCGCCATGGGCAAACGTCCGGTTCAATCTATTGTCAATCAGTCATCCACAGGCCATGCTACCAACATTATTGGCGGACTCTCGGTGGGAATGGAGTCCACCGTTATTCCAACACTTGTTTTGGCAGCAGGTATTTTCATTAGTTACGAAGTAGCCGGTTTGTACGGTGTGGCGATTGCCGCGGCGGGTATGATGGCGACTACGGCTATGCAGTTGGCCATCGACGCATTCGGCCCTATTGCTGATAATGCGGGCGGCATTGCGGAAATGGCCCATTTGCCGGAAGAAGTACGCGGCCGTACCGACATTCTGGATGCAGTAGGCAACACTACCGCGGCTACCGGAAAGGGTTTCGCGATCGCTTCCGCTGCATTGACATCCCTTGCGTTGTTCGCGGCATTCTGCGGTGTGGCGGGGATCAACTCTATTGATATTTATAAAGCCAACGTGCTTTCCGGCTTGTTCGTGGGTGCGATGATACCGTTTATCTTCTCATCACTCGCGATCGCCGCGGTAGGACGTGCAGCCATGAAAATGGTAGAAGAAGTACGCCGCCAGTTCCGCGAGCTGCCTGGCATTATGGAGGGCACTACCAAGCCTGAATACGACAAATGTGTCGCCATCTCAACGCAGGCCTCCATTAAAGAAATGATAGCCCCGGGCCTCATCGCATTGCTCGTTCCGGTTATCGTCGGTTTCTTGTTTGGTCCGGAAGTACTCGGCGGGACACTAGCTGGTGTTACCGTTTCCGGCGTTCTGATGGGGATTTTCCAAAACAACGCAGGTGGTGCCTGGGATAATGCTAAAAAATCTTTTGAAAAAGGTGCGGTCATCAACGGCGAGACCTTTTACAAAAAGTCGGAACCGCACAAAGCCGCTGTGACCGGCGACACCGTTGGCGACCCGTTCAAAGATACCTCAGGGCCTTCGATGAACATCCTCATTAAACTGATGTCGATTGTCTCGCTCGTGATCGCCCCGCATATCGGGACCGGCTTACATGAAACTGGAAGTGTCAAGGCTGATGACAAGGTTCAGGTCGTGACAGTTGCTAATGCACCGGACGATGACAATGCCGAAACCGCAGCGCCGGTGTTGCGTCTCGGGAAGAAAGGGGAATAGCTTTTCATAATAACCTATAACAAAGCCCGGCTCGTCGCCGGGCTTTGTTTTTAGCCCAACTTCTTTTTCAAATACTCTAACGACAACTTGTACGCATCCGCGGCCGCATTGGCGTCGTATTTCGGGTTACTGGGGTTGGCGAATGCGTGGACGGCGTCGTACATTTTGATGGTCACTTTCTTGCCCGCGGCTTTCATGTCTTCTTCGAATTTAGCGACAGTGGCCGGAGGGATACCCTGATCCTGGCTGCCAAATATGCCCAGGACGTCGGTGTTGAGCTTTTTCAGTTTTTCAATGTCGCTTTCAGGACGACCGTAATACATCACACAGCCAACAACCTGGCTGCCTCCTGCGATCGCATTCTGCAATGAAAGCATGCCGCCGAAGCACCAGCCGATACTGGCGATCTTGGCATTGGCGCCTGCATACTGGATGCCGCCCTTGGTAATAGCCGCCAGGCGCTCGGCGGGTGTGCTTTGCACCAGCTTCCCAGCCTCTTCACGGGTGGTCCCGACTTTGCCGTCATACATATCCAATGCGAGCACATTGACGTCGCCCAGGTCTTTATGCAGTTTGGCTGCTTCCTGTTTCACATAATCGTTTAATCCCCACCATTCCTGATATACAAAGAGCCATTTGTCGGACTTTTTCGGGGATTTGAGCAGAAAACCGGATGCCGTTTTGCCATCCGCGGCCTGGAAAGTGACCGTTTCGCCGGCGCCCTGATAAGTGAATGGGAGCGGCGTTTCGTGCAGCATCTGAAAATCAGCATTTGCGGCTAGTTCCGACATCGCATTCGCAGGTGTGTGACAGAGCGGAATGTTAGTTGGAGGAGCGTCCGGAGCGGTCAGGCTCATCTTCAAAAGAAAGATGGTTACCAGGAAAAAAATAGCTTTCATAAGTACAGATCAGAAGTGAACAGTTAGGATTGTGATATTAAATATATACAAAATACGGGTGAACGGTAACACCGGTTGCGCAGGCCGTTTTATTGCAGATTAATGAAAATATTGTACTTATTAAAATACAGGAACTTAATGTGCTTGCATACCCGTTAACTTTGCATTGAGTGAATGTAAGTCCATGAGCCGTAAGCAATACTTCTTTATTATCCTGATCCTCGGATCGCTGGCGACCGTCAGTCCTTTCTCCATTGACATGTACCTGCCGGGTTTTCCTCGGATCGCGTCGGATCTGAAAACCACTATCGACAAAGTACAACTTTCGCTGACCAGCTATCTGATTGGTATCTGTATCGGACAGGTACTCTACGGCCCGCTGCTCGACCGGTTTGGCCGCAAGAAACCGTTGTATGTGGGTCTGATACTCTATGTAATCGCGTCGTTTGGCTGTGCCATGACGTCGTCTGTGGATGCGTTGATCGCCATGCGGTTTTTCCAGGCAATGGGCGGTTGCGTGGGGTTGGTAGCGTCGCAAGCGCTCGTAAGCGACCTTTTCCCGGCCGATAAGCGTGCGGAAGTGTTTTCGCTCATTACGTTGGTCATTGCCGTCTCGCCGATGATCGCTCCTACGGTGGGTGGTTACGTGACGGCCTCCATAGCCTGGTACTGGATTTTTGTGATTCTGGCCGGCATTGTCAGCCTTATTATTCTGGCTATCTATTTCTTCCTGCCGACAGGCCGGAGCGCCGATACTACCGTTTCGCTTCGTCCCGAGGCGGTATTGGGTGGATACATTACAGTGGTTTCGCAGCCCCAGTTCCTGATTTACACACTGGCTGGCGGTTTGGCAACAGCCGCGCCATTTGCCTACATTTCGGGCTCTTCGGATGTGTTTATGAACATTTATAAAGTTTCCGAACAGCAATATGGCTGGATTTTCGCGTTCCTGGCTGTTGCCATGATCGGTTCTACCCAACTGAACCACTTCCTGCTAAAAAAATACACCAGTGAACAAATCATTCGCGTCACGCTCATTTACCAGAGCATCGTCGGTCTGTTCCTGATTGTCGGCGTGTACAACAACTGGTTCGGGCTTTTTTCGCTTATCGGGACGATGTTCGTCTTTCTCACCGGCCAGGGTCTTACCGGGCCCAACGCCTCTGCGCTTTCGCTGGCGCCTTTCCGCAAGCATACAGGTAGCGCTTCTGCGCTCATGGGTAGCTGGCGTATGGGTGCGGGAGCCGTTATCTCCGCTATTGTGAGCTTCCTGCATAACAACACCGCCATGCCGATGGTAGGCATGATGGCTTTCTGTGCTTTCGGCGGCCTGGTTATTCTTCAGGCAGGCAATGTGGTAGTACGTCACCGTGCTGCCCGGCGCGATGTGGAGGATGAGGTTTCGGTGCTTCTCTAAGGCAATGCCTTAATGGCGTTGAAAAGCATATCCATGAATGCGTCGCGGTCGATATCGTAAGCTACTGTGGCATTCGGCTCCTTTTGGAGCGTATTGTAGAAATCCACGACTGTTGCGCCGCGGGTAAGCTCGCCCTTTGTTTCCACATCCACATAGCAGGATCTCGTGGTAAAAATTCCCGGATTCATCAGCCAGGCAATTGCACATGGATCGTGTAATGCGGCCCCGCCATTCAGTTCCACGCGGTTTTCCCGGTAAAAGTTGGAATAGAAATCCATCAGGTCCGCGGCTGCTTTGCCGCTCTCGTTGCCTAACGCCCTTAATAGGTTGATATCTTTTGCGAACACGAGCGCTTTGTGCGTGACGTCGAGCCCGCACATTGTGATCGGGACGCCGGACCTGAAAACGATCGCGGCGGCCTCCGGATCGGCGTAGATATTGAATTCGGCGAGGGGTGTCATATTGCCGCGGAAAATCCCGCCGCCCATCAGCGAAATCCGCCCGATTTTACTTTTCAAATGCGGATAGGCCAGTAGAAAGGTCGCAATGTTCGTCAACGGGCCGGTAGGGACGATGTTAACCGGATTTTCAGAGGCGGAAAGGACCGAGGCAATGCCCTCTACCGCGCTGATAGGTTGTGCCTGCATAGCGGGCACGGGCAGCGTAGGGCCGTTAAGGCCAGTATCGCCATGGACGGAATCTGAGACTGCAAGCTTGTGAAAAAGCGGTTTCTCGGCGCCTGAGTACACGGGAATGTCCGTCGCGCCTATGAGGGTCAGCACCGTTAATGCATTCTGTAAAGTTTTCGCCTGGGTTTGGTTACCGGCGGATACCGTCACGGCCCGGATATTGAACCGGCCGCTGCCGTGGGCGAGCATGAGCATCAATGCATCGTCACTGCCGGGGTCACAATCTATAATTACCGGTATTTTATCCATCGTATCAATGAGAAGCTAATTCATGTTGGTAAGGAGCGGAGCTTTGCGCGCCCAAGCGCGTAACGGAAATTGCGGCTGCAAGACAAGCGAAGCGGCTGGCGTCTTCAAGGGTTTCGCCATGATCGAGGGCTTTCAGCAATGCCCCGTTAAATACATCCCCGGCGGCTGTCGAGTCCACTGCTTCCACCACAGGAGCGGGGATAATTCCAGTGAAATTTTCGCTGGCCAGGTAAATGCCCTTGCTGCCGAGGGTAATAATGACATGCTGGACACCCTGCTCAAAAAAGTACGCCGCCGCCTTTTGAAGCGACTCTTCGCCATCTATCGGAATGCCGGTAATGAGCTCGGTTTCGATTTCGTTGGGGGTGATCAGGTAAAGGCCGCTGAGCAATTCGGGGCCGAGCCGCATGGCGGGTGCAGGGTTAAGGATGGTCCGGATTTGTTTTTCCGCACATTTCGCTAATGTCCACCGGACTGTTCCGGCCGGAATTTCCAGTTGAAGCAGGGCTAGCTTCACATCTTCAAATGCACTATCGGGGATATCGGCCGGATGCAAGTCCATGTTGGCGCCCGAAGCTACTACGATTTCATTCTGTCCTTGTTTATTGACCGTGATAAGTGCAACGCCCGAGGCGAGGGTTGGCGATTCGGACATGAAACGGGTATCGATTCCTTCCTTTGACAAACCGTCACGAGCCTGTTTTCCGAAAACATCGTCGCCCGTTTTGGCCACAAAGCGTACATCCGCGCCAAGCCTGGCGGCTGCCACGGCCTGGTTGGCCCCCTTACCACCCGGGTTCATCAGAAATGTGCCTCCCAGCACTGTTTCGCCAGGTTTAGGGAAATATTCCGTTTTGACCACCATGTCGGTGTTGGAGCTACCAACAATCAGCACTTTCTGCTTCATTTCTGTTTCGCGATTGATTTTTTGTCGGCAAGAATTCTGACGCCGTGCTGTTCGCGCAAATTAATGTGCCCACACCTGTATTCATAGGGCGGAATCAAATAAAAGCACCCGAATATTTCCGGCGCTCTACTTTTTGTTTATTTTTCCATGCTCAAAACACGATCATTCATGAAAAAACTGGTTTATTACGCATTCGCCGCGACGCTCCTGCTCATTCAGGCCTGTCAGAAAAAATCAGAAAAAGCAGAAGGTACTATGCCGCCGATTAGTGAAGTATTTGCCCGGTATTATGAAGAAAGACTTCCGCTTTATCCGCTGGAAGCGACGATGAACGGGGATAACCGTTTCAACGACAAGATGTCCGACGACCTCTCCCAGGCCGGAAAATCACAGATGACCGCCTTTTACAGGAAGTACCAGGACGAACTTGCCAAATACGACCGCGGGAAGCTCACGGACGAGGAAAAGGTAAGCTGGGACCTCATTGAATGGGAATGCAGCATTAATTTGGAAGGTTTGAAATATCCGGTGGAACTGATGCCGATCAATCAGATCTTCTCGACGCACCTGATGATCGGGCAGATGGCTAGCGGAAGTAGTTTGCAGCCGTTCAAAACCGTGAAGGATTACGACAACTGGCTAAAAAGGGTAGATGGCTTCGTGGTTTGGTGCGATACGGCGGTGGTGAATATGCGCAAGGGAATCAAGCTCGGCTATGTTTTACCTGCACCACTCATCAAAAAGGTGATCCCTCAATTCGCTGACATGGACCACGGTCCCGTGAAAGACCATCTTTTTTATACGCCGGTGAAAAATTTCCCCAAAGATTTTTCCGACGAAGACAAAGCACGGCTTGAAAAGGAATATGCAACGATGGTGGAGTCGAAAATCATTCCGACGTTCCAAAAGATGCATACTTTCCTGGAGAAAGAGTACCAGCCCGCAGGTCGTAATACCGATGGTTTCGCGGCGCTTCCAAATGGCAAGGCGTTGTATAATTACTATATCAAGTATTTCACAACGACCGAGCTGACTTCCGATGAGATCCATGAGATCGGATTGAAAGAAGTGGCCCGCATTTCTTCGGAAATGGAGAAAGTGAAAGCGCAGGTAGGCTATAAGGGCGACCTGAAATCCTTTTTCAATGCAGTGAGAACCAACAAGAAGCTGATGCCCTTCACCAAAGCCGGACAAGTGATCGCGCATTTCAATGAAATCCATGAGCGTATGAAGCCGAACCTTACCAAGCTTTTCGAATTGACGCCTAAAACGCCGTTCGAAGTCCGGCGCACCGAGGCGTTCAGGGAAGCTTCTGCATCTGCCGAGTATAATCCGGGGCTTCCCGACGGCTCACGACCAGGCATATTTTACGTGCCGGTGCCGGATGCGACCGAATACAATATCGTTTCAGACGAAAGTCTTTTCCTTCATGAGGCCATTCCGGGCCACCATTACCAGATTTCGTTGCAACAGGAGAATACCGCGTTGCCAGAGTTCCGGAAGAATTTGTGGTATAGTGCCTATGGCGAAGGCTGGGCATTGTACACCGAGTCACTGGGCAAGGAGCTGGGCCTTTATACCGACCCTTACCAGTATTTCGGCATGCTAAGCGCTGAAATGCATCGCGCTATCCGCCTCGTGGTGGACACCGGCCTGCATTCGAAGGGCTGGACGCGCAACCAGGCTATTCAATATTCACTGGATCATGAAGCGGAGTCGGAGGAAAGCATCACCGCAGAAGTGGAACGTTATATGGCAGGTGCCGGGCAGGCATTGTCCTACAAGATTGGCCAGCTGAAAATCCGCGAATTGCGTTCGAAGGCTGAAAAGGAAATGGGTACGAAGTTTGATATCCGTGCATTTCACAAGCTGGTGCTCGAGTCGGGTTGCGTGCCGCTCAAACTGCTGGAAGAAAAAGCAAACGCCTGGATCAAAGCAGGTAAATAATGATAAACTGTCACCCTAAGCGAAGTGTGATTTTGCTCTTCGAATAAAACGTCACTTTTTCCATTTTCGAACGACTACGTTTGTCACCCGCGATTCTTCGAGTACGTCGGGATTGTGCGAACATACAAATAGCCCTACCAGCACCTTGGTCCCGAAATTGGGCATTTCGTGGGTGCCGATCAGTTGAAGGGGCTTGCCCTTTGCTGCCCCGCGCATCGTGTAGGTATTACCTTCGCGCCTTACCTCGATCGTTTGAATAGCCTTCTCTTTGCTGAAAATCTCGTCTTCCGGATCGCGCATTTTATCTCCTTTCTTCACCCGCCATTGCAGCACGGTGAGCCCGTCGCCGTGAATGACGCCGCTTAGGTGCGAGGCATTGTCATCGGTCGATTCCCTCACCATCCATCCCACTTTCCGGTGCGCATCGTGGCCTTTTCCGACAAATTCAAAATCGGCGGAGACTGTAAAATCCCCTTCCATTTCACGGAACAAATACTGGAACTCGTCGCGCTCAAACCATATGTTATAACCGCCACCTTTCATCGTGTAAGTTTTTGTGGAGGGGTCGTAAGCCGAATAACCCACCAATTTTGGGCTACCGATGTCCTTTCCTGCTTCAAAAAGGCCGATTGTGGGCGGTACGAAGCTTGCCAACACAATAGTTGTCAGTAGAATAGCTAAAAAAAATCTTTGCTGCATAGGGGTAATATATGTCTTAGGAGCAGTATAGAACAGGATAGTTGCTAGTTCTTAATTGGCATTATTGCTTCAATAAATGTACATTTTTTTAGTTAAGTATATATACTAACAAAAAAGTGTGGATGATGAACCTGAACCCAAGATGATCTATTTAAGGAATAACATTTTGCTGCTGACCGGAGCAGTTGTAGCCGCTTTGGGCTTCCAGTCGTGCGATAACAAGCCGGGAGGCGCTGCCGGGGAGAAATTGCCGGAGCAGGTGAGCTATAATTTCGATATCAGGCCCATTCTTTCCGACAAATGCCTCGCCTGCCACGGTCCCGATGCGAACAAACGGGAAGCAGGCTTGCGCCTCGACGATCCCGTAAGTGCTTTCGCAGCATTGAAGGACAATCCCAAAGCGCATGCCCTTGTGGCAGGCAAACCCGACCATTCGGCGGTTTACCTGCGCATTACCACCGAGGATACGACCCTCCGGATGCCGCCGCCCGCGTCCAATCTCAAACTATCTCAACGGGAAATTGACCTGATCGGTAAGTGGATCAAACAAGGGGCGAAATATGAAAAGCATTGGGCATTTGTGGCGCCCAAAAAGCCAAAGTTGCCTGAGGTTGATCATAAGGATTGGGCCAAAAACGAAATAGACTATTTCATTCTCGAAAAGCAGGAGCAAAAAGGCCTCGAACCTAGTGCAGAGGCCGACAAGGAACGATTGCTGAAACGCCTGAGCCTCGATCTGAACGGATTGCCGCCGAGCCTGCAACTGATGGACGAGTTCCTGGCCGACAACAGCCCGAATGCCTACGAGAAAGTGGTCGACAAGCTGCTCGCTAACCCTACTTACGGGGAAAAAATGGCGATCCACTGGCTTGACCTCGCCCGCTACGCCGACTCGCACGGCTACCAGGACGACGGCTACCGTACGCAATGGCCCTGGCGCGACTGGGTGATCCACGCCTTTAACAAAAACATGCATTATAATGATTTTGTAACGTGGCAACTCGCCGGCGACCTGCTCCCAAACTCCACGAAGGAGCAGCTCCTGGCGACGGGCTTTAACCGGAACCACAAGATTACCGAAGAAGGTGGGGTCATACCGGAAGAATACCGCATTATGTACGTTACAGACCGCAACGACCTCTTTGGTAAGGGTTTGCTGGGTGTTACGCTCGAATGCGCACATTGCCACGACCATAAGTATGATCCGTTCTCTCAAAAGGAATACTACCAGATGTTTGCATTCTTCAACAATGTGAACGAAGTGGGCATCGAATCAGTGATTGGCGGGCCGGAGACTTATGCCAAGAAACCGTTGATGGAGATCAGCAACGACGAAGTCAAGAATATCCTGACGTTCATTAACAAGCCTGATACCAACCGGCTGATCGTGTCGGTGATGGGGGATCTGGACACACTGCGGAAAACCCACGTACTCAAACGCGGTGCCTATGACGCACCCGGTGAAGAAGTGCAGGCCGGTACACCGACGGCCATTTTGCCATTCGATAAGAAATACCCTAAAAACAGGCTGGGGCTCTCGCAATGGCTGTTCGACAAACGCAATCCGCTGACGGCACGGGTGTATGTCAACATTTTGTGGCAAGAGTTCTTCGGCAAAGGCATTGTGAAAACCTCTGGCGATTTCGGAATGCAAGGCGAGCTGCCGACCCATCCCGCATTGCTCGACTGGCTGGCAGTGGATTTCATGGAGCATAATTGGGATGTTAAACGGTTTGTCAAAAAAATGGTGATGTCGGCTACTTACCGCCAATCGGCAGTGGTAACGAAAGAAGCCCTCGCGCACGACCCCGATAATGTGTACCTAGCGCGCGGGGCGCGCTACCGTATCCACGCGGAGTTTGTGAAAGACCTCGTACTCGCGAGCAGCGGGCTGCTCAACCGCTCCATCGGAGGGCCGAGTGTGAAGCCCTACCAGCCTTCGGGCTTGTGGGAAGGCGCTACTTCTGGGCGTGGACTGCTGTCGGTCTATAACCAGGACCATGGGGCGAGCCTTTACCGCCGCGGCATGTACACACTCATTAAACGCACCGTTCCGCCGCCTACCATGGCCATTTTCGACGCCAGCAACCGCGATTTGTGCGAGGTGAGGCGCCTGAAAACCAATACCCCCTTGCAGGCGCTGGTAATGATGAACGACCCTACGGTGCTGGAAGCGTCGCGGGTGCTGGCTGCCAAGCTATTGCAGGAAAAAACCAGCACCGGTGAGAAGATCACGAAGGCATTCAGGCAGATCGTTTGCCGCACGCCGAGCCAGAAAGAACTGGAAGTCCTGACCGGCTATTATGAGAAGGAATTGAAGGAAATTCAACTCCAAAAGGCTGAAAAGATGGTCTCGGTAGGCGAGTATCCGCTCACCAAAAACATCGACAAAAAGGCGCTGGCATCGCTTATGCGCGTCATTTCGACGATCTACAATCTGGAAGAAACCATCACAAAATCATAAACCAAAGCCGGCATTAACGGCGACGGACGACAATGGAAAAGGAAATCATTGAACACGGATTTAGTTTCAACAGAAGGCGTTTTCTGTCTACCATGAGCCTGGGGATCGGAAGCGTCGCGCTGGGCTCGCTGCTCATGCCCGACCTGTTGAAAGGGGGAGGATTGGAAGAGGAAGGCCTTGCACCGGGTATCCCGCATTTTGCGCCCAAGGCGAAGCGGGTGATTTATTTATTTCAAAACGGTGCACCTTCGCAGCAGGAGCTTTTTGATTACAAACCGAAGCTTCGCGAAATGTTCGGGCAGGAAATCCCGCCTTCCGTGCGGGGAACACAGCGGCTTACAGGCATGACGGCCAATCAGGCATCGTTTCCGCTCGTGGGGTCGTTCGTAGATTTCAAACAATATGGCCAGTCGCGGGCGTGGGTGAGTAACCTCATGCCCTATACTTCCAAAATCGTGGATGACCTGTGTTTTGTCCGCTCGATGTATACCGAGGCGATCAACCACGATCCCGCTTTGACATTCCTTCAAACCGGCTCGCAACAGGGTAACCGGCCGAGTATGGGCTCCTGGCTGAGCTACGGGCTTGGTAATGAGAATAAAAACCTGCCGAATTTTACGGTTTTGCTGTCACGCGGTGTGGGTAACGGACAGGGAGTGTATTCCAAATTGTGGTCTAACGGCTTCCTCGACTCTGTGCATCAGGGCGTGCAGTTCAGCAAAGGCGAAGATCCGGTGCTTTACCTGCGCGACCCCGACGGAATGGACCGGAAAGAGCGTCGCGATATGCTCGACAAGCTTTCCGAACTGAATGATCTGTCGTACCAGGAATTCGGCGATCCGGAGATTGCCGCCAAGATCAAGCAGTATGAAATGGCCTACCGTATGCAAACAGCGGTGCCGGAGGTGATGGATTTGTCCAAAGAATCGGATGATATTATCAAACTGTACGGCCCCGAATGCCTCGTTCCGGGTACGTACGCGGCCAACTGCCTGCTTGCGCGCAAGCTATCCGAAAACGGCGTGCGGTTTGTACAGCTTTATCACCAGGGCTGGGACCAGCACGGTAATCTGCCATTTGAAATAACCAAACAGGCAATGGACGTCGATCAGGCTTCTGCGGCATTGGTAACCGATTTGAAACAGAGAGGATTACTGGATGAAACGCTCGTGATCTGGGGCGGAGAGTTTGGGCGCACCAGCTACACGCAGGGCAAGCTTACCCCCGAAAACTATGGACGCGACCACCATCCGCGTTGCTTCACGGTATGGATGGCCGGCGGCGGCATCAAACCCGGAATGGTGTATGGCGAAACCGACGAACTTGGCTACAACATTGCCAAAGACCCGGTGCATGTGCACGATTTTCAGGCTACGATACTGCATCAACTCGGGTTGAACCACGAGAAGCTTATATTCAAGCACCTCGGCCGCCGTTACCGGCTCACCGACGTTTCGGGCAAGGTGGTACGGGACATTATCAGCTGATTTTTTGAGAGTTGTTATCATTGATCAATTTTTTGGTGGAATTTTAAATGCATTTGAGACTCAGGGTTTTCGCGGAACAGTTATTAGTTGCTTCCAATATTTTCATACTGTTTTTACTGCTCTTCGAAAGCAAACTCGTCATTCCGGCGTGGCTGCAAACTATCGGCCGGATGCACCCGCTTATCCTGCACTTCCCGATCGTGATTCTGCTGCTGGCGATGCTGCTGGAATTCTTCCGTTTCAAACCGGAATACGCTGAAAATGCATTTTACCGTAACTTTTTACAGGGCCTGTTGCTCATAGGAACGCTCTTTGCGGCTGTGACGGTGATAATGGGCCTGTTTCTATCCCGCGAGGAAGGCTACGAGGGCGCTACGCTGAATTACCACAAATGGACGGGCGCGGGCATCTTCTTTTTTGCATCCATTATCTACTGGGTGAGGAATGCCGGATGGTACAAGTCAGTTACGGCTAAGGCCGGCGCCCTGCTGACGGTGGTGGCGCTGGTACTGACCGGGCATTTCGGCGCCGCGCTTACACATGGCAGCAATTTCATTTGGGAGCCAATTTCCAGTAAAAGAGAAGTCGCGGAAGTTCCTTTGGATCAGGCCATGGTGTATGCCCATGTGATCCGGCCCATTCTTGAACAAAAATGTACAAGCTGTCATAATCCCGACAAACTGAAAGGCGAGCTCATCCTGACAGACCCAAAGTCGATCATGAAAGGGGGGAAATCAGGCAAGCTGATCGTTCCAGGTAACCCCCAAATGAGCCTGCTTCTGCAAAGGGTGCATTTGCCGATGGAAGAAAAAAAGCACATGCCGCCGTCGGGAAAAACGCAGCTTACCTTGCAGGAGATCTCCTTACTTACATTATGGGTGAAGCAAAAAGCGGATTTTAATAAAAAACTGACCGATTTGCCCGTATCCGACTCGCTGCGGGTGATGGCTGCGGCATTCCTTCAACCGCACAGCCAGCAAGAAGCATACGATTTTCCTGCTGCCGACGAAGACAAAGTCAAATCTCTGAATACCGACTACCGCACGATCCTGCCCCTGGCGCGTGAATCGCCGGCGCTGGCAGTGAATATTTACAATGCTTCGGCCTATCATGTGAAGCAATTGGACGAACTGGCAGATATCCGTAAACAGGTTATTTCATTGAATTTAAACAAAATGCCTGTCAAAGACGCCGATGTGAAAAGCATTGCGAAGTTTGAAAACCTCCGCAAGCTCGATCTCAACTTTACGGACGTCAGCGCGGCGGGTTTAAAAGAATTGGCAGGTTTGAAATATCTGCAAAACCTCACATTGTCCGGTACAAAACTGAATCTGAACGATTTGAAAGGGCTGTTACCTCAATTGAAGAGTGTCAAGACCGTGGCCGTTTGGGATACGAAGCTATCTGCCGCAGATGTGCTGCAATTGCAACAGGCGAACAAGGGCATGACTATCATCGGAGGTTTCAAAGACGATGGCAAAAACCCACTCAAACTCAATCCTCCGCAAATGCGGAATGCGTCGCCGATTTTTGCGCAGACATTGGTTGTCGATATTCAGCATCCGATCAAAGGGGTGGATGTGCGTTTCAGCATGGACGGCTCCGAGCCCGACAGTATCAGGTCGCCATTGCTCGATCACAAAACGGTAATCCATAGCAATACCACCATCCGCGCCAAAGCCTACAAAAATGGCTGGTATGGCAGCGACATGATCGTTTTCGATTACTACAAAAGTGCCTACCAACCCGACAGCGGCACATTGCTCGCTCCACTGAACCGCGTGCACCAGGCCGAAGGCGTGAAGACATTCTTTGATCATAAACTGGGGGTTATCGGAGCCAACAATCCCGCCTGGGCCAACAACTGGGCGGGGGTTAGGGACAACGACATGGCTTTCGTCTCGGAATTTAAGAAGCCGGTGACGCTGTCGTCGCTGGGCGTGCGCTACATGGTGGAAGAAGATACCGGCATTTTTCCTCCCGAGCTGGTCGAAATATGGGGTGGTACCACGCGCGACAATATGAAGGTGCTCACGAAGTTCAAGGCACCGATGCCTGTGAAAGGGGAGAGGCCATCATTACAGAGTGTGGCGGGGTCGTTCAAACCGCAGCAGGTTTCTTACATTAAAATCATAGCCAAACCACTCAGCAAAATACCCGTGTGGCACCGTAACAAAGACAAACGTGCCTTGCTGCTCGTGGATGAAATGTTCCTGAATTAATTACGCTTTGCCGAGCCTGCGCCACATTTCCGCGCAGGCGCGCGCATTGTGGTAGGGGCATTTCCAAAAGTTGATTTTGTCGCCTTTCACGGGCGTACCATCCTCTTTCACGGTGCCAAACCATTCGCCCCTTTCGTGGTCGACGAACTCGTTGACGATGTAATCCCAGCTTTTTTCGGCTTTTGTTTTAAACTGAGCATCTTTCGTGAGCTGGTAGGCATTATAAAAACCCACGAGCTGCTCGGCAGCAACCCACCAGCTGCGGTCTGTTTGGGTATGTTTTGTTTCGGGGTCGTATTCATAGTTTAATGCACCATCCGGCCCGAGGCCTTTGGAAGCCGCGATCGCCATCGCAATAGACTTCTTTTTCATACGGGCGATCAGCTTCTCGTCGTGCAATATTTCCGCCGTTTCGAAGAGCAGCCAGGATGCTTCTATGTCATGCCCGAACGAAACGATATGGTCTTTCGCTTTCCATTTTTCATCGAAAAACAGCTGCATGGTTTCGGTTTTCGGGTTGACGATGTGCGTGATGATGGCATCGAGCATTCCGGCAGTCTGTTTTTTGAGCTTTGCATCCGGCCACACGCTGTACAGGTTCGTATAGGCTTCCACCAAATGCAAGTGCGTGTTCATGCTTTTGTTCCACGGGCTTTTGCTGAGAATGTAATCATCCGTAGGTGACCAGTCTCGGGCAAATGCCTCGCGGTAACCGCCGTTGACGGGGTCGAAAGCATGTTTTTCAATCACCTCAAAAAGCGACTGCGCCTTTTCTAACGCAGGTTTAAAATGCGTCACACGATAATATTCCGCCAGTCCGTACATCGCGAATGCATTACCGTAGATCTGCTTTTTTGTTTCCAATGGCGAGCCATCCGCATTCACGGACCAATACACGCCGCCATGTTCGGAATCGATGAAGTTTTTAACCAGCTGCTGATACGCGCGGTCCGCCAGCGTCAGGTATTTCGCCTCCTTCAACAACCGGTGTGCGAGCGAGAACGTCCATAAAAGCCGCCCAGTGAGTACAACCGAGCGGGGCGAGTCTTTCACCGGCTGATTTTCATAGCTTACCCGCCCGTAAAATCCACCCTTTTCAGGATCAGGCCCATATTTTCCCCAATAATCAAGGATAGCTATAAACTCTTTCTTAAATGCTTCGGGCGTGAATGCGGCCATGGTTCTGGTCTTTTTTGTAAAAAAAGCAACCGGGCGTAACTTCATACTTGCTGTGAGATTTCTTGCTAAGGTTCTGTCGGTAACTGCTCTTTTTCGAGTAATGATCCGAGCAGTTTGTCGGATGTTACAAAAAGATCAGCCTTATCCCGCAATGCAATGGCTGTTGCAAGTTGAATGCTATCTAATGACCGGAGGCCATTTTGTCCATATTTATTCAGTAAGCCGCAGGCACTATCCATAATATGATCGTTCAAAGGAATGAACGTGAACTGCGCTGCATCTTCTTCAAACAAAACAGCCATTTGTTCGATGATTTCTACGGACAGTTCGCCTTGTCTTCGCTTTTTCCAAAGGGCCGACAAGAACTCGACCCGGGTCAGTTCGGAAAGGAAAATCGAGGAAATGGAGTTTTGGATAAAGATGTTTTTGAAGGACTCGCTATCCTTTTCTTCATGATAAAGTTTTATCAGTGAAGAAGTATCCAGAAAAAGACGCACTATGAACTTAGTCTTTCGGAAACTACCGCTTCGGAGAGCGAGCTTTTAAGGTTTTTCAATAGTTGCCGACTCCTGTCGAAAGAGAAGTCGCTCCATTGAAGCACTTTCTGACTGGTTTCAGCCGGAGGTGCAACATCAATTTCAGGAAATGTAACGACTACTTTTAATGGGAGGTCGATGCCGGGATTTGAATCCAGACGGATTCTCCCATTTTGATAAGTTCCTTTAATTTCAAGCATAGCGGTATATGGTGTATGTTAAAGGTAAAGTTACCATAAAAAAGCCTAATGCACAATGCATCAGGCTTTTTGCTTAGGATTTAACGGCACGTCAATCGCCCTGGTTTTCTTCCTGGCTCTCGTGGTTGTCGCCGCCGAGGCTGTAATAATTGTTTTCTTCATCTTCACGACCGATCGCCTCATCGTCGTCGTCGTATTCCGAGCCCGGGACGTCGAGATCTTCGCCGGTCAGGTCGTCTTCAAACGACTTTTCATTCCAGTCATCCGAATCTATTTCCAGTTCGCGCTTGATGCGGGAAGTATCTTCGGGGTCGATATCCGGATCGATCAGGCCCTGGCGGAAAATGTCTTCTTCCGCGGGATAATTGCCGGGAAGGTCTTCATCATATAGTTCATCGTCTTGATCGTTTGGGCCCATAGTTGTAATGGTTAAGTGTACTGAATCAGATAGTCGGTTTTCTGTTTTCCGGGTATTGGTTAAAAAAGCATTCCCGGACGCTTTTATCTAAAATAAATGTTTTCACCCAATTTTTCGATTGCATGCAAAGAAAATTAATCCGGTCAACCGGCGCCCTGGTCGTGCTGGCAGCAGCCGCCACAGCGCTGTTCGGTTACCGCAACCAGCCCCCCTTTAAATCCCCCCTCTACACGCCCGTTGACGCAAAAGAACTGAAATTGCCGGCAGGCTTTTCGGCTACCGTGCTTGCTACCGACCTCGGCGCCACCCGGCATATGGTGGTGGGTAAAAATGGCGACATGTATGTAAAGCTTTCCAAACTCAAAGATGGTAAGGGTATCTATCTGCTGCGCGACACGAATGGCGACGGCGCCATCGATGAGCAGAAACTTTTCGGGGATTATCCCGGCACGGGCATCGCGATCAAGGATGGCTTTCTTTACAGTTCTTCCAACAAAGGCGTTTTCAGGTATAAACTGAATGCGAAAGACGAAATCATCGATTTCGACAAACCCGAAAATATCATTAGCGGGCTTACCGACCACGGTAGGGACAATGCAAAGCCCCTTGCGCTGGATAACAAAGGGAATATCTACGTGACGGTAGGTTCATACAACGACAACTGCCGTGCGACGGGCTCAGCCAAGGGGATGTCGCCTTGCACCATCCTCGATTCGGCAGGCGGGATCTGGCGTTTCAAGGCGGGCCAGCTGAACCAGCAGTTCTCCGACGGCACGCGTTTCGCCACGGGCGTGAAAAATGCGGTGGGCATCGATTGGGATAACAAAACCAATGCGTTATATGCTACCACGCACGGCCGCGGCAAATTCGACGACATGTATCCGCAATATTATACGCCCAAGAATAGCGCCGAGCTTCCTGCCGAAACGCTTTATCGCCTCAAAGAGGGTGACGATGCGGGCTGGCCGTACATTTATTACGATCATTTTCAGAACAAAAAAATGCTTGCACCCGAATACGGCGGCGATGGCAAGAAGACAGGCGGAGAAAAAGCAATCGATCCGTTGGTAGCTTTTCCGGCGCATTTAGGGCCCAATGCATTGATGTTCTATACGGGCAATATGTTCCCGGCACGTTACCGGAATGGCGCGTTCATCGCTTTCCATAGCCAATCATCTGAATTGAAAAAGGGCTATCTGGTAGCGTTCGTACCGTTTGTGAATGGAAAACCGGGTAAATGGGAGATTTTCGCCGATAATTTCGCAGGTACGGATCTCGCTAAACCGACCGGTCCCATTCAGCACCGCCCGTGCGGTCTCGCGCAGGGGCCCGACGGTGCGCTTTACGTGACCGACGACCTGAACGGCACTATTTTTAAAATTGCCTATAAAAAGAAATAGCCTGAGGATTGAATAAAAGAGGTCGAATTAAATGTGATTAACGGAATGTGTTTTCACTCTTTTGATTCGACCTCTTTATATTTATAAGCAGCGTAACAGTTACACCTTCGGCAATGTGGCGAAGGCCCTCACCGGAAATGTGCCTACGCCTTTGAACTTCGGCGGTACCGCGCTAAACAAATAGCCGGACGCAGGCAGTTTTTCCAGATTACATAGATGCTCGACGATCAGAATTTCGGCGCCCAGCAGAATGGTGTGCACCGGCCGGCTGTTACCACGGGTGTCGTCGATGTTGTGGCTGTCGATCCCCACCAGTTTCACGCCGCAATCGCGCAGATATCCGGCCGCCTCACCCGTCAGGAATGGATGGTTTTCGAAATAGGCCTCGGTATTCCAGTTTTTCGACCAATCGGTGCGAACTATGACGGCTTTGTTTCGGATTTCGAGATTTTTGAAAAAATCAACGCCCACCTCCAAAGCCCCCGTTGCGTCGATCGTGACCGCTTCGAGGTTTGCAAATGATTCCAATTGGACCTCCGAAAGGTCTTTCCCATGCCCGTACCGGTGAAACGGACAGTCAATATAGGTGCCCGTGTTACTGACCATTTCGATTTTGCCGATCTGGAATTCGGTACCTTCTTCGTATCGGCCTCTGGAATCTTCACGACTAAGATAATCGCAAATTAACGGCGCTGGAAGGCCTTTGTAGGTGATCAGGCCATCAAAAATGGTATGGCTCAAATCCACCAGAAGTTCCGGCGACGGCTGATCAACCGGCTGGCGTTTATGTTTTTCCTGAATGTAAAACTTGTTGAGGATCTTAACCTGTCCGACCATTAGCAGTCGGAGGTCTGCGATGATGTAATCGGCCAGTTCTTCATCGGTGATCGTTTCGCCGGTAATGTCGAGCCGGAAATCCTGCCCCTGAATGCCTCCGCCGTTTGTAAATTCAATATCAAAATCAAAAACTACCCTGTGATCCATAGGTTATTGTCATGTATTTCAAAAATTGGTGTCCGCCTTGTCCAGTTCCGTTTCCTTGATCCAGATGTTGCGGTAATACACATCGTGGCCTTCCGACTGCAATTTCAGTCCGCCGGGTGTGTCGGTAATTCCTTTCCCGCCGTCGTTTCCACCATCGATACCCGAGTTTTTACCCCCCCAAACCTGACTGATCTTCTGGTTGGTATGCACTTTCTTGCCATTGAAATACAGCGTTACCATTGGCTGCTCCACGAGTTTCCCGTCCTTGAACCGCGCTGCGCGGAAAAGAATATCATATGAATTCCATTTGCCGATGCCATTATAGGCATAATACGGCGATTTGGATTCATTGATCACCGCTGCCATTCCGTGCGAGGTAGTATCGCCGTCGAGCACCTGGATCTCGTACCGGTTTTGGAGGTAAACACCGCTGTTTCCCCCCGGTTTGGTAATCAGGAACTCCACATGCGCGCGAAAATCCTTAAACTGTTTTTTGGTAACAATATCCGCTGAGCCGTACAACCCGCCCGCCGACGCCGGATCGTTGCAGTTGATCACGGTACCTTTATCGACGGGGTCATTCACGACCGTCCATTTGATCGGCGGCTTTGCCGCAAACCGCGGGCCCTCCCAGTAGATCCATTTTTCGTCAAGCATTTTGCGGCTGCCGTCGAGATACACTTCTGCGCCTTTGGGGGCTTTTACTCCTACGCCCACCTGTGCGTGCGCGAGGCCCGTGCATGCGATGGCGAGCGCCTGGCCGAGGAAAATGCTTTTCAGCTTCGAGAAATTTCGGTTCATATTGTTGTTTTTTATACCTGGATATAAGGGTTGGAAATTATTATTTACTCACCACCGTGTTATAACTTCTCTTCAAAGAGTTTCAAAATACGCTTGTACTCGTCCGTCCACGACGATGCTTCCACAAATCCATGGTCCTCCATGGGGTAGGAGGCCAGCTCCCAATTGTTTTTACCCAGCTCGATAAGCCGCTGCGCCAGGCGGACAACATCCTGATAATGCACATTTACATCCACCATTCCGTGGCAGATCAGCAGGTTGTTTTTCAAGCCGGCTGCGTGGTAAATGGGTGAGCTTTTACGGTAGGCGAGACTATCGGCCTGTGGTTCGTTGAGGATATTGGCCGTGTACGACTGGTTATAGGCGGCCCAGTCGGTAATAGGGCGCAGTGCGGCGCCGGCTGTAAATACGTCCGGTGTCGTGAACAGCGCCATCAATGTGATGAAGCCGCCATAGGAGCCGCCGTAAATGCCGATTTTTTTAGGGTCAACGCCGTAGGTTTTCACGAGCCACTGTGCACCGTCGGTGTGGTCGGTGAGGTCTTTCCCGCCCATGAAGCGGTAAATGCCCGTGCGCCAGTCGCGGCCATAACCCGAGCTGGCTCGGTAATCCATATCGAGCACGGTGTAGCCTTTGTCGGTGAGCAGGTTATGGAACATATATTCCCTGAAATACTGGCTCCACCACTTATGGGCATTTTGCAGGTAACCTGCACCATGGACAAATATCACTGCCTTCCCATTCGACTGTTTCGGTTCATAAACCCGAGCATAAATAGGCTGGCCGTCCGTGGCTTTGATCGTCACAACCTTCGCCTCGCGCCAGGGATAGGAAAGGAATTCCGGTGAAACGGAGCGCGTGAGCTGAACCGGTTGCGTATTTTTCACGGACGCATTGTCGAGCAGATAGAGCTCCCAGGGCGCATTGCTTTTAGAAAAGCGGATGGCGATATTTTTCTCGTCGGGCGAGAGCGTCATCTCATGCGCGCCGGGCGTGTGCGTGAGGCGCGTACGTATGCCACCTGTCACGGGCATGCGGTAGACATGCTGCTCGCCCGGGTGTACTTCGTTGGTAATGAGATAGAAATTCTTTTTATCCTTCGTGAGGACGACGTTTTGTACTTCGAACCGGCCGGAAGTCAATGCTGTTTTCTTGCCGGACGTAATGATGAAGGCGTACAAATGCGAGTACCCTGTCGCCTCGCTTTGGAAATAGATCGTCTGGTCGTCGAGCCAGCCTGTTTCCCCGGAGCTCTGCGGGTAGCCGCCCACGCCCGGCCCGCCGATCCATGCTTCGTCGCGCTGGCGGTCGAGGAGCCTCAACGAAAGCGTCGCGGGATCGAAAGACATGATCCAGCGGTCCTTGCTATCCAGTGAACGAATCACAACCACGGCATTTTGCCCGTTATCCGACCAGAATGGGCCGTGAAAAATGACTTTGCGCTCCTTTTTCTTTCCTGCCGAATCTTGTTTAGGATAATCTTTGAGGTAATCGGGTTTGTCGTAAATGCCCGGTATCGTTTCTGTCGCCACTTTTCTCGCGGTATCTTTTCGGACGTCGTATACCCAAAGTTCGCTTTCCGACTCCGGTGCGCCTACTTTTGTACGGGCCGGGATGTCTTCGGTAAAACCGCTTTCCGTCACATAGTTAGGCACAATGGTCGATTTGGCACTTTTGTCCGCTTGGGTAATCCGGTAAGTAACATAGTGGCCGTCGGGACTGAGCTGCTGGTTTGAAACATTCTTTTCGCCGAGGTAAATCTCCTTCGGCCTGGCAGGTTTGTCTGCGTCGGTTATCTTTTTGCCGTCATCCTTTTTGTTTTTCCTTTCTTTCAGTACCTGAAACATCGAGAGCTGATCCGCTTTCAGGAATTTTTCCTGCTCGCTGGGTTTGCCATCCTGCTTTTTTGTCCCTGTTTTAAAATCGGTAAACTGGCTGATAAGCCCGGAAGCCAATGTAATGCTGAAAAGGTTGTTGCCGCGCTCGAAAATGACAGCGCTTTCGTTCAGGCTAAATGCAGGATTGGTCTCCCTTTCGGTCGTATTCGTGAGTTGCCGGATCGCGAAATCCTTATAGTTCACAATGAAAAGATCGCCATTCTTTTCATAAAGCCGCATGGAATGGGAGCGGTTGTAAATGCCGTTTTTACCGGTCATCCGTCGCCGGTCGGCAGGGGCAACTTTGCTGATCTTTTTGCTTGCCAGTGAATAAGCATAGAGCGAATCGGAAGGGTTTTTATCCGGATTCCAATTGAAATACACCGTTTTGGAATCATCGGCCCAGGTAATATCGCTTGGAGACGTCCCGAACCACGTCTTCGGGTCCCGCATAATTTTCTCGACGGTGAGCGGGGCGAGGGATTGGGCGTGGAGGTTGTTTGCAAAAAAAATGGAGGTAAGAAATGCGAATTTGTAAAGATGCTTCATGTTTTAAGGTTAGGAAATGCAATATAATTAGTTGCCGTGGGCAACCTTTTTGTCCTGGTAGGGGACAGCTTTGATCAGGCGAATATTGTTATACTCTTCAATTACAACCGTATCCTCTGCCGGAATAACGCCCCGCTTGATCCAGTTGCTGACAGTTTGCGTATTGGGGATGTTGAACCGTCTGCAATATTCGGCGACTGTGACCCAGTCGTGCAGCTCGTATATCTTACCGTCTTTCGAAAGGTAGTTTTGGGCCGTTGCCAGAGTTTCCCTTGCGGCTTGAAGCAGTTCGTTGAGCTGTTCAGGCCTTGTTTCAGTGATCGTTTTCATACTGGTAGCGCAGCGATCCGAATCCGGACCTCCATTACGTTCATAGTGTGCTTTTTTTGTTCCAATATACAAAAATGTTACGCTTCGTAACGGAATCGGCGAAGAGATTTGATTTCTATTGAACTCGAATATGCTATTTTTGAGCGTATCCTTAATCCGATGACTTCACTACGCTCCCTGATTTTTACAGCCGCCATACTTTTGGCCTCCCTCGCCTGCACCCGTCCACAAGGCCCCATCCCTGAAAAAGGTGTTTCATTTGCGCTGAATCAATACCGTAAACAACATATCGATAGCATCCGCTATACGATCGAGCTGGATATTCCGGCTGGGAAAACGGCGAAGATTTCGGGACGGGAGACGATCTCATTTTATATAGATGCGCTCGATTCAGCGCTTGTGCTGGATTTCAATGCGGATGCCAGCCATTTGCAGGAAGTGCGTGTAGGGGGTGAAAAAGTGGAGTATCAGTTTATCAATGAGCATATTGTTTTAGATGCAAAGCATTTGAGTAAGGGCAAAAATGAAGTCGGTATCGATTTTGTTGCCGGCGACCAGTCGCTGAACCGGAGCGAGGATTATCTGTACACGCTTTTCGTGCCCGATCGTGCTTCGACGTGTTTCCCGCTCTTCGACCAACCGAACCTCAAAGCTTCCTACCAACTGACTTTAAAAGCGCCTGCGGACTGGGAAGCGGTTTCGAATGGGAAGCTGAGCGCCAGAACTGTCGAAAAGGGCAGGAGCGTTTACAAGTTTGGTGAGACAAAACCCATCAGTTCCTACCTGTTCGCATTTGCCGCCGGCAAATTTTTCAAAGAGACAAAAGTTTTAGACGGCCGGGAGATGACCATGTACTACCGGGAAACGGATACGGTGAAAGTGAACCGTAACCGCGACGAGGTTTTTCAATTGCATGCCAAATCCCTTGCCTGGCTCGAACAGTATACGGCCATCGATTATCCTTTCGGGAAATTCGATTTTGTGCTGCTGCCGTCGTTCCAATATGGTGGTATGGAGCACCCCGGTGCTGTTTTTTATAACGAACCGGCGTTGTTTCTGGATGAGAATGCTTCGGTGAACCGCAAAATGGCCCGCGCGAGCGTGATCGCGCACGAGTCGGCGCATATGTGGTTCGGCGATCTGGTGACAATGGATTGGTTCAACGATGTGTGGCTCAAAGAGGTATTCGCGAATTTTATGGCCGCTAAGATCGTCCATCCTAGTTTTCCGGAGATTAACCATGAGCTGAGGTTTCTTTTGGCGCATTACCCTAATGCCTACGAGGTGGACAGGACGGCTGGAACGAACCCGGTTTTGCAGCAGTTGGGCAACCTGAAGAATGCCGGGACGCTGTACGGAGCGATTATTTATATGAAGGCGCCGATCGTGATGTGGCAGTTGGAGCGAAGGATCGGGGAGGAGATGATGCAGGAAAGCCTGCGTGAGTACCTGAAAACCTATTCGTTCGGGAATGCCCGATGGGACGATCTGATCGGCATTATCGACAAGCGGACGCCGCAGGATATTGCAGCTTGGAGCAATGTGTGGGTGAAAACGCCCGGAATGCCGGGGTATCGAGTCGAGTCGGGCAAGCTGGTGCAGGAGAAGGATTCCGTATCGGGACGTACCTGGGAGCAGCCGCTAGTGTTGAAAGCCATGCCAAGCGGCGCGCGAAACCTGATTTTCCCGAATAGTGACGGGACTGGTTATGGTTATTTTAAAATGGATACGGTCGCGAAAGCCTGGTTTTTCGAAAACTATGGCAGTACGAATGCGGTTTGGTCCGATCCGGTTTTCAAGGGGGCAATGCTGGTGAATATCTGGGAAGGATTGCTACGCGGCGACGGCCCCGCGCCGGAGAAGTTGGTACGCTATACATTGAATGTACTACCGAAAGAACGAAATCCTCTTTTGGTAGATTATCTGCTTGGCAACGTGCAAAGCAGCTGGTGGGTGTTTTTAAATGCTAACCAGCGTGCCTTGTACCAGATGCAGGCGGAACAGCTGATTTGGCAGCTTTTAAATACGACGAAGGACAAAGGCATTCAGACATCCTATTTCCGGGCTTTCAAATCGCTCGCGCTGACGGACGACGGATGGCAGAAAATGCACGGGCTCTGGACAGGAAAACTCAAAGTAGAGGGCCTCGTACTATCGGAAGAAGACAAGATTTCGCTCGCTTACGAGCTGGCATTGAAGGGGAAGGGCGATGGGAAGGCTGTTTTGAACGAGCAGCTCGGCGCAACCAAAAATCCCGACAGGAAGGCGAGAATGCAGTTTGTGATACCTGCATTGAGCGCCAGCGAAGCGGAGCGCGACGCGTTTTTTGAAACATTAAAAAAAGAGGAAAACCGCGGGAAGGAAGCTTGGGTGCTGGACGCATTGACCTATCTGCATCATCCATTGCGGTCACAAAGCGCACTGAGATACCTGCGCCCATCGCTCGACCTCTTGCAGGAGATACAGCTTACCGGCGATATTTTTTTCCCGACCCGCTGGCTGCACAATACCTTCGCAGGGCATTCATCACCGGAAGCGGCCGCAATTGCCAAAACTTTTTTGAAAGAGCACCCGGATTATCCCTACTTCTTGAAAAACAAAATATTGCAAGCGACCGACCTGCTCGACCGCTCCGTGAAACTAGCTGATACCTATGCCCAAAAAGAGTATTCCCCTGCATTATCTCAGCAATGAGTCGGGATTGGGGATTTCCCTGCACCGCATCGACCGGATGAACCAGATGAATGCGCCGCATATGGACGCACACCGCGACGATCATGGGAATTTCTTCTTTCAGGAGGACGGCCATGCACGGTTGATGGTCGATTTTCGGGAGATTGAGCTAAAAGGCAGCGGTGTGTTTTGTATTATGCCGGGCCAGGTGCACTATCCCCTGGAATCGTCGGGGTCCTATGGCTGGTTTCTCGCTGTGGACATGAGCTTGCTCGACGAGCACCACCGGGCAGTGGTGGATGAATATGCGTTGCATGGCTTTCCGGTTAGTCTGGATCCGTCGCAGACCGATCTGCTCATGCGGAGTCTCCATTTGCTGCTGGAATTTTATCAGACGCCATCGCAATATGGGCAGCCTGTCGTACGGTCGATGCTGAAAACGTGTCTGGGTATTTTTACGTCGCTTTTTGAAAAAGAAGTTTTACAGCGAACCGGGCAGACGCGCTCGTCGGCCATTACCTCACAATTCCGTAAACTTTTGTCGCAGCATTTTAAAACTGTGAAAAGTCCTTCCGAATATGCCGGAATGTTAAGTATCACTTCATCCTATCTGAATGAGGCCGTCAAGGAAACATCCGGGCGGCCGGTGAGTCACTGGATACAGAACGAAGTGATTATGGAAGCCAAAAGGCTTTTGTATTACACTGATTTGAGTATTAAGGAGATTGCATTCGGGCTGGGCTACGAAGATCACGGCTATTTCTCCCGGCTATTCCGAAAAGTGACGGGGAGGTCGGCGGGGCAGTTCCGGGACGAATACCGCAAATAGAAGTTGTGGGGAAACCGCGATTAGTCCAATCATTACCCTTCTTCCTGCCTTTATTCTATGCATATGTGCGTGTTGTTTTGTAAAGTAAAAAATCGGCTGGATCGTCAGCCCTGAAACAACACCGATCGCAGTAAAATGAACATCATCAAACAGAAAGCGCTACACTTGCTTGAAAATGCCTTTGGAAAGACCGGAACCGTGCTGGCTATCCGGGCCTGGGAACCTGCTACTTTTTTTGAAGTTGACGTCCATTTCCCCGATATGGATATGAGCGGCTGGAAACGCGTCCAGCACATTAAAGTGCGGGTAGGCGAGGGTATTTACCGTGACTACACGCCTGCCGGCTGGGACGAGGACATCCGAACCTGCACATTGTACATCAATGCCGAACAGGACGGCCCCGGTGCGCAATGGATACGTTCCCTGCGCGCGGGCGACCGCATTACGTATGTAGGCGTGGGCGCGACCATGCACAGGCCCACATATGCGGGAGAAATGGTTGTTTTGGGCGACATGAGCAGCATCGGGCATTACCTGGCATTGCAGCAACTGGCCGGGACGCGTAAAATCAGCGGCGCCATTACCATCGCCCACGAAAATCACCGGGAAGAGTTCAAAGAATATTTCAATTGGAATATTCAGCCGGTGAAAAAGAACGACGACGGCGGGTTGCATTCGATGCTCAAATGGACCAGCGATAGACAGCTGGCCAATTCGAACATCTATATTTCGGGGCATATCCCGACTTGTATCCGTTTGCGTAAGGAACTCAAAAGGCGCGACGATTCTCCGCTCGGGATTCAGGTGCAGGGGTTCTGGTCGTAGTTAATCGAAGATCCCGTTCATGGCCGTCAGGATCACGGGTTTGCCGTCCGTAACGATGATCGTATGCTCGTGCTGCGCCACATACCCGCCGCGCGAGCCTACGAGCGTCCACCCGTCGCGTTCGGTTGCCGTGCTTGTGGAGGCTGTTGAAATGAATGTTTCGATTGCAACCACGCTGTTTTTGCGAAAGCGCGTCGTATTGTAACGGTCATAGTAATTTGCAATTTCGTGCGGTTCCTCGTGCAAAGCGCGGCCAACACCGTGGCCGGCGAGGTTTTTAATTACCTTATAACCCGACTTTTTGGCTTCCGTTTCAATTAGCCGCCCGATATCGGCAATCCTCACACCGCCTTTGATTTGGCCGAGTGCTTTGCTCAGTATCCGCTTGGAGGCATTCACCAGTTTGTTGTGCCCGTGAATGTCTTCGCCTAACACGAAAGAACCCCCATTGTCGGACCAAAAACCATTCAATTCGGCAGAAACGTCGATGTTCACCAGGTCGCCTTCTTGCAAAACCTTCGACTCGGTGGGTATCCCGTGCGCGACTTCGTTATTGATGCTGATGCAGGTCCAACCGGGGAAGCCGTAGGTAAGTTTAGGTGCCGACTTCGCCCCGAGGCTATTCAGCATTTCACCGCCGAAATCGTCGAGCTCTTTGGCCGTCATACCCGGCTTTGCATGCTCGCGCATCGCGCGTAAAGTGGTGGCCACTGCGCGGCTGGCCTCCTGCATTCCGGTCAGTTCGGATTCTTTTGAAATAGACATGGTTGAGTATTATTTTTATTGTCAGGCATTTACGGAAGCTATCTCCTCGTAAACGCCGTCCCAAAGCGCAATGCGCCGTTCAAGCGAGGCGATAGTTGCATTTTCAGCTTCTTGCCAGGATGCTTCGTTATCGCCGCAGAGGTTAGCCGTCATCCGAAGGGCAAGGTGACTGTGGTGGTCGCCGTCGACTTCGATATGTCGTTCAAGGTAATATTTAAATAGGGAAATGCTATCAGGGAAATTTCGGTGTATATCTTCGATGATCGACATGAACATACCTGGTATAAGGTCCTCCCGACCGAAAGTGAATGTGGCGGCCTGCAGGTAATCTTTGCGGGTACCAATGGTTTCGAATGTGAAACGGACAAATTCACGGGCTTTCTCAGGGGTTCCCGCTGTATTGAATGCTCTTTCAAGGTCACCCGTTTCGCGTAGTACGGCAATAAACCTCTCAATTTCGGTGGTATCGGCACCGCATTGTGCCATAGCATCGAGGTAGAGCTCAAAATGGCTTTTGAAATTTCCGTCCATATCGACGTCAGACTCTTCACCGGCCACGATTTCGTTAATGAGATGCCGGGTTTCGCTGTCACCGGTGGGGAACCAGGGAACAGAAGTGCAGGTTAGCCCGTTTTGAAGTGATTTTAGCAACGACATAAAATCCCAGACTGCGTATACATGGTATTTCATGAATACTTTGAGATCGTCGATGTCTTTGATAACGGAATAAACTTTGTGCCGGATGATCTGTTGCCGTAGTGGCTCGATGTTGTGCTGGATTCTGGTAATGTGATCGTTCATGATTTGCGTTGTTCTTTGGGTAAACCCATGTCAGAGAAGGTTTGTTCAGCGTTCGCAAATAAAAAGCCTCGCAAGGTCATTGCCGTAACGGTTTACTGAACGCATTAGGTGGGCGAAGGAACGGCCTATCGCTCAATGCAGCAGCTACTTACTTTGTTTCGGCGAATATTTCACGAGATCGATGCCTATCCCGTTGGGATCGGAGATAGCGAAATGCCTGTCGCCCCAGGGTTCGTCGCGGAGCGCTATTTTGATCTCGGTACCCTTCTTTTTCAAGTCACTATAAAGTTTATCAACGTCGTCGACTTCAATGGTCAGGTACATTCCCTGGCCTGGAAACGGCTTTTGAAACAGCGGTTGCTGCGAGGGGTGATCGGGGAGCAGAAAACTGATCTCTGAGCCGCCGCCCGGTGTATGCAACAGGAGATAGAATTCGTTTTCGAATGTCACGCCGAACCCTAGCGTTTCGGTGTAAAATGCTTTGGTTTCAGCGAGTTTAGAAGTGACGATGCCTGCGTTCAGTTTCATTTTTTGTTTGGTTTGAGTTGATGGACTGGTTTGGGAAAATGCTTTGACACAGACGCACGCCAATGCAAGTAATGTGGTGAGCCGTTTCATGTTACTGTTCGTTTTTGGTGAATCTGATGTTGCAAATGTCGGTTCACCTCATCGGATAGCATTGTAAAAAACGGACAAAATCACCTTCCGAACGCTCTGCCGGGCGTTACGCCGTAGAGGTTTTTGAATTCTTTGATAAAATGTGCCTGGTCGTAATAGCCGTTGTCATAGAAAAGCTTGTTCTCGCGGAGGCTTTGCTGGGAGGGTTTGGCACGGAGGATATTCTGAAAACGCACGACCTGGCTGAAAGTTTTGGCCGAGTCGCCTACATAGTATTCGAACAGCCTGCGGAGTTGCCGGGCACTTAGGCCGGTGTCGAGGTCTTTTTCGACATTCAGCACGCCGAAGTTTTGGAGAATAATGGACAATGCATTGTAAAACCGGGGGTCGTGATTGAAATCAACCCCTGCTGCGAAATGCAGGAAGTATTCGTCGAACCGCCGCTTTATTTCCGCGACAGACAAGCCCTCGCCGAAGCCCGAGGCGATGAATTGCGCGGTGCCGGGCAGTACAACTTCCAGATTTTCAAAACGGTTGCTCAGCTCCGCCGCACTGATTTTAAATAGCTGTGGGAACATCGTGGGTAAAAACCGTACGCCGACGTAGTCAAAACTGTTTTCGAGCGGGAACTCGGTATATTTTTTACAGAAGCCCATCACGAAATTTTCCGAGGGGGTTTTCAGTTCGAAAAAAATGTCGATACAGCCATCGGCGACGACGCGGTATACGAAAGGCTCGTCGAGCGGAAGCGAGGTCCGAAGCCTCCAATAACAGTATATGATGCCCTGCAAGGCCGTATCGGGCAGGAATTCCTGATAGGTCACCCGCTCAGCCGATTGTTTCACCGTTGGTTGGACAGGCACATAGAGCCCGCGAATGTCCGGCGTTTTATCCATTCAGTTTCGACCGTTTAAAAATCCGCCAATATACGTTAACTCGCTTATATCGCACGGGTTTTGAAATTTGTCAAATATATACGTATTTGTAAATCAATGTTCTTTCATCTTGAACTGCAATCTTTTGTGGGCGCAGCCTCGTTTTTTGAGCTTGTGCAAATTTTGTAGTACACCCCGAACCGTTCAATTTAACATATCTATGAGCAAAACACTGGATAATCTCCGCTTGTATGCAGGTGTTGTAAAAAGGGTTGGGTACACCCTCACGGCAGGTATGCTGGCTCCCGGTTCGCGGGACGAGCTGCTGAAATTGTATAACAGCTACAATGGCCATCAACAACCCGGAGATAGCACGCCGGTCGATCCATTTATCATTCCTAAAACCGACGTTTTCGAGCTTTTCGGCAATGACAATGCCACTTATGAGGGTGTTTATGAATGTGGCTTCGGGCACACCACGGAGTTTGAACTCAAAGTCATCAGTAACCTTGTCAAAAAATGGAATCCCCGGCGGATCTTTGAGATCGGCACATTTCAGGGGCGCACCACGCTGAATATGGCATTGAACAGCGGTGTTGATACCGAGATCGTTACATTAGACTTGCCCGCGGACGAACTGGCTTCGACGAAGATGGAAATCGAGGAAGGGGAGGTGCGGTATGTTAAAAAGGAAGTTTCCGGCGAGCGGTTTATCGGTCATCCGGCAGCGTCGAAAATCCGGCAGGTATTTGGAGATTCGGCTTCGTTTGATTTTAAAACTTATGCTGATTCGGTCGATGTAGCATTCATCGACGGGTCGCACGCCTATGAATACGTGTTGAACGACAGCGAAAAAGTGTTCACCGTCATGCGGAAGGGCGGCCTGATCATCTGGCACGACTACACCAACTGGCCGGGCGTCTGGACGGCGCTGAACGAGCTTTACGAGAAGGATGCGCGGTTTAAGGGTATCCGGCACGTGGGCGGTACGAGCATTGCAATTCTCGCCCTTTGATGTTGTAAGAAAAGCAAAGTAACTCCTGGTATATTGACGTATATGGCTTATCGGTCGTTGTGGGGGCTCCATGGCCATACCGCGGCATTGTTTTTTAGGGGTATTCCTAAAAACGGATAATACTATGAGCAACAGAACCTTAGTCGATGCCTACATCAAAGAACTGGAAGCGGAGTATACTTCGACCCGCAAATGCTTGGAACGCATTCCGGTTACCTTACTTAAATACAAACCGCATCCCACCTCGATGGAGTTGGGCTATCTCATGCTGTTGGTGGCCGAAATACCTCTTTGGATCACTTTCATGGTCGAGCAAGGCGAAGTTGACTTTGCTACCTACAAACGCTTCGAGTTCACCACCAGCGAGGAATTGCTTGACCATTTTGAGGAAGTTTTTAATGGCGCCAAAAAATCGCTGGCCGGCATTACCGACGACGACCTCGACGCTCCTTTCTACCTGAAACGCCAGGGCCAGGTGCTATTTACCCAACCCAGGCGGGAGGGCGTCGGTTCGACGATTAACCACTGGATACACCACCGTGGCCAGCTTACCGTGTATATGCGACTAAACGGAATTGCCGTTCCATCGATTTACGGGCCTTCGGCCGACGACCCCACGTTCTGATCAACGAGGAGGGCCAAAGCGGTCGAACTGTTCTTTTTTTAACTCTTCGAGGATTTCCTTCGTCGATTCGAAACTGGTATGCTGATATGCCCTAAGCCCGAGCGTTTTGGCCATATTGGCAAACATAATGCGGTCGTCGAAATACACGCATTGGCTGGGTGTTGCCTGCGCGATGCCCATCGCCAGTTCGAAAATACGCGGGTCGGGCTTGCGCATCTTGACTTCGCAGGAAGAAATGAATGCGTCGAAACAGGTGTGCAATTTGAATTTTTGTATCCGGTAATCGTTCAATTCTTTTCCCTCATTGTTGATTGAAATGATCCGGAAACCGCAGTCTTTTTTCCACTCTTTGAGCCAGGCCAGCATGCCAGGCAGCTCAACCGACTGCGAATACATAAACTCCTTGAAATCCTCCCGGACGAAATCGCGCGGGTGATTGAAGATCACCGTGTCGAGATACTGATCGAGATTGACGCTCCCGATTTCGTAGACATTAAAAATGAAATTATGTAGCTGGTCCATTTCCTTGTAATTGAGGCCGAATTTTTCCGCCGCCAGGGTGCGGGATTCGTGTCCCCATCCATTACTCAAAAGGACGCCGCCAATGTCGAAAAAGAGTATTTTGAGATCGCTGATCTGCATGGTAATTGTTTTGTATGTTGGTAAAAACGATGGCCGCTAAGTTAGTTATTATCGCACAAATAGTTCGAACGTGCACGTTCAGACTGGCTATTCGCAGGCCTCCGGCCGATCAGTAATGTGCGATGTACCGATCAGCCGGAGGCCTGCGAATAGTTTGTTTGAAGGAAGACCTTCAAACCGTTCGAGCTACTACCGTCTTCCCCCACGGAAGCCACCACCACTAAACCCGCCGCGGCTGAATCCACCGCCACCGCCATTAAAAGTCCTGCCTCCAAAAGATCCATATGACCGGGAAGGAGCACTAAACGAATTGCTGCGTGGCATTGAACGGTAACCTTGCGCATTTGCTGCACGCGGCGCTGTGCGGAACGATTGGCCTCTGTCGAACAGATAGGAACGCGAGCCGACCGACGGATTGAAATGTCTAGCAGCGGAGCCGATGAAAGCGGTTCGTGGTGAATAGGCATAATGTCGTGGGGCGATGGTGCGGTAATAGTTCCCGTATTGACGGTACAGGTGCGGATAATATCGGTAGGCGCCGCCGAAAAACCATCTCGAAAAGCCCAGAGAAGGCATTGCATACACCATCGGATAACCGCCCAGGCCTAAATAGAAGCCGGAACCATAGCCGTACAAACCAGGGTACCACATCGGCGAACCATACCAATAGGGATAGCCAAACCAGTATGAATAAGGGCTGCCGTAGTTGACTACCTTGTCGCCGGTTGGTGCGGGGTAGCTGTAACCGCCCTGAGACGCATATTCCTGCGAGGCCTGGCTAAGTTCCTGCATCGCCTGTGGATTTTGTTTCAACTCGTCCTGATAGGTAGCGAGTTCGTCCTTGTTTTGTGCTTCAATCTGGTCGTGGATGTTCGCAAGGTCATTGCGTACGTCCGCCGGGTTGTCTTTGAAACGCTCGCCGAGCCGTGTTACAAGGTCGGAGTGATCGTTCAGGAGCGACAGTACATCCGGCATTTCTTCCAGTGTTCTGAACGCCTGCTGGGCATCGGGGTTCAGAAGGGCGATCATGCTTTGGAATGATGCACCGGCTTCTTCGTTCAGGTTGTCCACTTTCAGCAGGTCACTGTGATGGTTGTTGTACAACTTCCAGGCAGCCTCTTTCAGCTCGGGTGACGGGTTCACATTCGCCAGCATACCGTCGATCGTTTCCCGGGAAGTTTTACGCGGAAGGGTAGCCAGTTTATGCATCAAATCCGGATAGCGGCTTACTTCATAAAACCACCCCTGTTTCTTTTGGGCATAATTTTGAATGATTTGCTGGAATCCTGCGCTGCTTTTCTCCCGGATTTGCGCGAGTTTGGCCAGCACATCGGGATATTGGGTAGCTACGAGAATATCATTGCGGACGCCGTCGTCGTAGGGTGCAATGGCTTTAAGCAGGCTTTGGTCAGTGACAATATTTTGTTGCGCGTTACTAACCATTTGATCATCCTGGCCGTAGCTGGTGAGGCTAGCGGCGGAGAGCAGAATAGTGGCAAACAGATGAAGCGGTTTCATGGTCTTGAACTGTTAAAATTGAATAGCTTCTTGACTTATTATGGTACCAAGGTATCCTGCGATTCTGTCGAAATATTGAAGATTCGGGCAGGTTTCGAAAATATTATCCCTGCACCGGAAAGCTTTTCATAAGCTTTTTAACGCCCTTGTTAATCTGTTTTTCAAGCCGGTTCGGGTTGCTCACATCGCCGGAAATAGCTTTTTGCCAGATAATGTCCCCGGTTTTGGCATCCACCACATCGAGGATCAGCGTGCCGTCGGTGCCGGTGCTCGAATACGGGTAACCTCCGTACCCGTAGCCGCCGAAGCCGCCATAGTAAGGGTATCCCCAGCCAAAACGGCCCCAGCCCATCATCGGATAAGCACCGAATGGATAAGCCCCGCCGCCGTAGTAGTTCTTGCGCACGCGTTGCGTGTACGTGTGAAATTGCAGGAGCAGGTCGGGATGCTGGGCGTTACGGGTAAGGCCCTTGCTTTCCAATGCTTTATCGAATGCGGTTTGAATGCGATGACGGGAAAACGAACTGGCGTACATCGGGTTCTGGTTGGTTTTCATGTCGGGAACGATCCAATTATAGGTCAATGCCTTGCCGGTAGTACTTACCGGCTGTTGGGGACTTTTTGCGAGCACTACACTGCCCAGCGCAGTCAGCATTCCCAACAAAAGCAGGTTCTTTTTCATTTGAATAAATCATTTGGAGGGCCTCCGGGCTTGCACCCGGAAAGCCCCGGGTTACTTTATAAACCAATTGCGAAGTACTGGGTTTCGTCGTTGCCGGGATAAAGCCCTTCAATCATTACCCCGCCTTTTTTGCCTTGAAGCATTTTCACGGCTTCGCGGGCGTTGGCAACCGGTGTTTTATCAATTTTTGTAATTACAAAACCTTCTTCCATATCGGTATTCTGGCGGATTTTGCCTGCGTTGATCCCCGTCACCTGCGCGCCGGAACCGATGCTGTATTCTTTTTTCTGCTGGTTCGTGAGGTCTTTGAGTTCAATACCCAGTTGCTCCATCACGGCCGACGAGGAACGGTCGGCGACGGAAGGTTCGGAAATGCCCTTCAACGACACGGAAATTACTTTTTCGGCTCCGTCGCGGTTCACAGTCACGGTCACTTTATCGGATGGTTTGTGCTGGGCAATGGCTTCCTGCAATTGCGGCACGCTGGTAATGGCATGGCCGTCGATTTTGGTGATAACGTCGCCGATCTTGATGCCTGCCTCTTTCGCGGCACTTTCATCCGCAAAATTCTCGACGCGTACGCCCTCATCCACTTTCAAGTCAAACGATTTGACTTTTGCCGCATCCACTTCGCTTATGCCCACTCCCAGGTAGCCACGCTGCACGGAACCGAATTTGGAAATGTCCTCTACCACTTTGTGCGCGATGCTCGAAGGTACCGCGAATGAATACCCCGCAAAGGAGCCCGTCTGGCTGGCAATGGCGGTGTTGATGCCGATCAGGTTACCATTTAGATCCACCAATGCACCGCCGGAGTTACCCGGGTTTACAGCGGCATCGGTTTGAATGAACGACTCGATCGGTGCCTTGGCATTCTCGCCGAGGATATTGATGCTGCGCCCTTTGGCACTCACAATGCCTGCTGTAACGGTCGATGTCAGGTTGTAGGGGTTACCTACCGCGAGTACCCATTGCCCTACCTCCACGTTCTCAGAGTTTCCGAAAGACAATGCCGGGAGATTCTTCGCGTCGATCTTGATCAATGCAATGTCGGTATTGGGGTCGCTGCCGATTACTTTGGCTTTGTAGGTATGCTTGTCGGCCAGCGTTACTTCGAGCGTTTCGGCCCCCTGGATCACGTGGTTGTTGGTTACGATATAACCGTCGGGATTGATAATCACACCGGAACCTGTGGCCTGTGGTTTCTCCATTTTTCCTTCCGGTGACTGCTGGCCGAATGGATTGCGGCCGCCGAAGAGATCCCGAAATTCCTCCGGTATTTGCATCTGGCTCACGGTACGTTCCGGTTTCAAGGTCGATTTGATGTGTACCACAGCAGCGGTTGCTTTTTTGGAGGCAAATGAAAAATCAGCAGGGATCATCGTGGCGGGCGCGTCGGCCGTAGAACCGCCCGGTTTGCCGTCCAGCCTGGCTTTCATGAACGGGGTCGCATTGCTGACCCAGGTCGAGATCGTATCGGGTTTGCCGAAATGTTCGTACGTAGCGTAGGAGGTTCCGCCCAGCAATGCGGATGCGAGGGCTACTGCGGTTATTTTTCTGAAATTACGGGTTGTTGTCATCGCTATTAAATTGATTAAGTGTATTCAAATTTCAATAGCGATCCTGTTGCAATTCTGTATGGATTCTGAAGACATTTTGTAGTTGAACACTTTTTTGGAATACATAAAAAAAGGAGGATCAGAAACCCTCCCTTTATTCACTACTAGCCATGAAAATGTTGAATATCGCTACCAGGTGACGGTGAGAATGTGCCAGGGACCGTCGGTTTCGTAAGTGAGCGTCTGCCCGTTCACCTGGCAGATCGTTTTGACCAGTGCAAGCCCCAACCCAAGCGAGGCCGAATGCGTGCCCTCTTTCCTGAACCGCTCGAACATCAGCTCCGGGTCGATATGGATAGGCGCTCCTGTGTTGCGGACCACCAGCCTGGCAGCATGAAGCGTAATATCAATCGTTCCGCCATTCATATTGTAGCGTATTGCATTGGTCAGTAAATTATTGACCAGTACTTCGGCTAATGCCGGGTGCATCACCGGCCCCGTCGGCTCAATAGCAGTCTTGACGGTGATCTCGCGCTGCTCGATCAGATCTTCCAGGTCGCGGAGCTTCCGGTTGATGATCGGAACGAGGTTAATAGGCTCGGTACCTGCCAGAAACTGCCGGTTTTCGATTTTGGTAAGCAATAATAGTGCCTGATTCAGTTTCGCAAGCCGGTTAGCCGCTTCGCTGATCTCCGAAAGTGCCAGGACCTGCGACTCTCTTAGACTCTCATCCTGGAACAAGCTTTCAATTTTGGACAAAATCACCGCCAGCGGCGTCTGTATTTCGTGCGAGGCATTCTCGGTAAACTCTTTCAGGTTCTGATAAGTTGCCGCGAGGCGGTCCGTAAATTGGGTGACCGACTGGTTCAATTGCTCAAATTCGACGGTATGTTGCTTGGAAAACGTAAGTACCTCATGTTTTTCGACCTGGTACGAATCCAATGCGCGCAACGTCTTGTAAAAGGGCTGCCAGAGGCGGCGAGAAAGCCAGCTGTTCAGCAGGAGCAGCGATATCAGCAGCAGGGCCACGATGAATGTCACGGTCATCACCACCGCTTCTAGCAACTGCTGCCGTTGAGCCAGCAACTTGCTGATTGTCACCCGGTACCACGCTCCCTCGACACGCTCATAAAAGACCAGTTGCCGGTAGGGCTGGCACTCGTTTTCAATATCATTGAACAACTTCCGCTCTACGAGCGCCATCTGTCCGGGATAACGCACGGGGTCGAGTTGCAGGCTGTCGCCCAGTTGCAGGATGTACACCGGCAGTTCGTCGATATGCCGCAGCTGCCAGCTTACCTTCGCCTTGCTGCGCATTAGTTCTTTGTTAACTTCTTGATTAATAAGATAATTAACTGAAAAATAAAACAATACGGCACCCAACGTAAGCACGCACAGCGACGTGATAATCTGGTATTTGAGGATGCGTTCCAGCAGTTTCATTGCTCGCTGAATTTATAGCCCACGCCGTAAATGGATTTCAGGTAATCCGGGCAGCCTTTGTCCATGAGCTTCTTCCGCAGGTTTTTAATATGTGTGTATATAAAGTCAAAATTGTCCATTAAATCCGCATCGTCGCCCCAGAGGTGCTCGGCGATGGATTCCTTGGTGAGCACACGGTTTTTGTTGGCGATCAGGTACACAAGCAGGTCATATTCCTTGCGGGTAAGGACGATTTCCTGCTGATCCACCAGCGCAAGATGCTCCTGGGGGTCGATCTGGATTTTGCCGAAACGGATTTGCTGGCTGCCCTGGAAGCTTCGCCTGCGTATGACCGCCTGCACGCGCGCGTTGAGCTCAGAGAGGTGAAAAGGCTTGGTAAGGTAATCGTCCGAGCCCAGGTTGAGGCCGGTAATGCGGTCGTCGAGCGAGTTTTTGGCGGAAATAATGATGATACCCGTCTCCGGAAAGCTCCGTTTCAGCTCCCGAACGGCTTCGAGACCGTCACCATCGGGTAGCATCAGGTCAACCAGTACGCAATCGTAGCGGTAAATATTGATCTTCTCCACCGCTGTCCGGTAGTTTGCCGCCCATTCGCAAATGAAGTTTTCGCGCTGAAAATAGGTTTGAATGCTGGTGGCCAGCGCTTTTTCGTCTTCAATGAGCAGCAGTTTCATAGCATTGTTGTTTGTGCAAATGAAACTACAAATTTTGGAGGAAATCTGAAGTCGCCCTATGCGGCTTACCTAACTGTCCGTTTGGCCCAGTTGAAAATGGTGGAATATACTTCGTCACGAACGGGCTGTTTAGAGAGAACAAGGTCATGCATCCCGCCCTGAACAGCCTGTATGCTATATTGGCCGACAATATTCTGGGCCTGGCGCGCAACTTCGTCGACGTTTAGCACCGCGTCGCCGGTAAAGAAAATGTCGCTCCATTTCTTTTCGTCGATGGATTTGGCCGAATGCAGTACCAGTACCGGCTTGTTAATCTGAAGGCCCTGCGCGAGCCGTTCCTGGCCGTTCACTACCGCCCTTACCCACCCCACATTGACCGGCGGGGCGATCAATGGCTTCAAACCCAGGCTGTACGACCATTCGCCATGCGCGGTAATGTGCAGGCTCTCTCCATATAATGGGTTCAGGCCCAGGTCAAAATTCGATTCCGGATGTTTTTCGGCCCTTTTCAACAGCAGCGGTAATGCCGTTTTCTTTAGACCTGATTTGATATTCAAAGCAAAAAGCGGGCTGTTGAGCAATAGTGCATCGAACTTTTCCCTGCCCGCCCGCTCGCTGGCATAAAGCGAAATCACCAATCCCCCCAGTGAATGTCCGCTTAAAAGGACTTTTTCATTACCCTCGCCTTTGATAACCGCCAGCGCGGTGTCGATATCGGGGTAATACTCGGCCAGGTCCCGCACATTATTGAACTTCTGATGACTGAGCCACGACCGCCCGTATTTCCGCAGATCGATCGCGTAGAAGTTGAAGCCTTCTTTGATGTAACGCTCGGCCATTTCCTCCTGAAAAAAATAATCGTTGAAACCGTGGACGTACAGCACCGCTTTGGTGCTTTTCTCAGTTGCCGTTTTTCGTACCAGGGTACAGGTAACGCTGCCTTCATAATCGGAAGGCTGAACGATCGTCGCCTGTCTGAAGCCTTTGCCCATTAAATCCGCAAAATAGGTAACCTGCGCGTTGGCGGCGGCGGAAAGTGTAAGGAGGAGCGTGAGCAGGAGGCTGTGTTTCATGGAAATAGGTACTAATCAGGCGTAAATATAAATGCTGTAACCCCTTGCGGCAAGTCCCTTGCGGCAAGTCCCTTGTGGCAAGTCCCTCGGGGCTACTCGATCTTTTTCAATTCGGCGCCGCGGTCGGGTTGAAGGTTTACTTTGCTGAATTCGGCATTGGTATTGTTTTCGATGGTGAAGCCTTTGGTCCTATCTATTTCAATAGTAAGCGCGTCGGCCGTGAAGTTGAAGATGTGCCCGCCTGATTTGTGATCGTCCGCCAGATAATGCAAATGAAACCCCGGCACATTGGTGCGCGCCAGATAGGGCGGAAGCAGGAAGCCGGCGCAAATGCCTTTCGTGTTTTTCAATTCAAAAACGACCTGATTGTGCTTCAAATGCTCGGGTAGCGAGGTGTAGGGCTTGCTGGCCGGTTTTTCGGCCCTCGTAGTCATGGTGGGGAACGTGGCCGAAATCCTCAGCGCGTAAATGCCGTTCGGGTTCAATACATGCTTGATTTGCTCCTGTACCTTTTCGTAGGTCAGGCCCGGGCCGTTTAAATGAATCACGGTGTCGGCTTTGAAGAATTTGACGAATGCAGCGGAAGTACTGTCGGAATCGGAGACTTCCCTAACCGAGCCATCGTAGGCGATCTTGTAAACGCGCCCCTTGTCAATCAGCAGTTCACCATCGACCCTGTTGAATGTGCCTACGCCGAAATCGCCTTTCTTTTTCAACTGCCCGATCGTCAGGTCACCGTCAAAAACGCCTGCCATGAGCGCATCGATGATCGAATACTGGTACATGAAATCGTTCTCCGGTGCCGTTTTGGGCCGTTTTTCGGCTGATTGGGCTATCGCGCAGCTTGCTGAAAAGGCGAGGAGAAAGATTGCCAGGAGGCTGCTGAATGTTCTTTTGTTGGAAGCGGAAAGACGAACCATGCGTGGAAAGGGTTTTGGAATGGTTACAAAAGACGGCATATGGCCGGTTCTTTGCAAAGCGCGCGGTGACATTCTATTCAAAGGATTATAGCACCTGGCATGGGATATTTTGGAGAATAGGAGGGAATGCATCGTGTTAGTTGGCAATCCGCGAAAAAAAGGCCAAATTAAAAACAGCTTATATTCCTTTACCAATCACCAATTACTCCTGAAAATGAAAAGGTTTTTACTCCTGTTACTCGTTCCTGCGCTTACGCATGCGCAACTCGCACCGCCCGTGATGTCGGACAAGGCCAAAAAGATTCACGCGGCGGCATTGACCATCGACACCCATGCCGATGTACCTATTAATATGATGAAACCCGGTTTTGATGTGGCCGTGGAGCACGATTTTGAAAAGGAACGCTCACAGATCGATTTTCCGCGGATGATCCGGGGCGGAATGGACGGGATGTTTTTTGCCGTTTACCTCGGGCAGGGCAAGCGCACGGAAGCTGCGAATGCCGAGGCAAAGAAAAAGGCATTGGCGATTTTTGACAAAATCCACGAAGCCGTAAAAGCCAATCCGCAAACCGCCGGCCTGGCAATCACTTCCAAAGATGCCTATCGCCTTCAAAAAGAGGGGAAACGCGCTGTTTTCATTGGTATGGAAAATGGCTGGCCGGTAGGGAAGGATCTGACCAACCTGAAACTGTATTATGACCTCGGCCTGCGCTACATTACCCTTTCGCATTCGCTGAACAACGATATTTGCGATTCTTCCACCGACGGAGACGGCCCTGAATACAATGGACTGAGCGCATTTGGGGAAGAAGTGGTGAAGGAAATGAACCGGCTGGGCATTATGGTCGACATTTCGCACGTGTCCGATTCCACTTTTTACGATGTGATCAAGCTCACCAAGGCGCCTGTAATCGCCTCACATTCGTCGTGCCGGGCGTTGTGCGATGTGCCACGCAACATGACCGACGATATGATCAAAACGCTGGCTAAAAATGGGGGCGTGATTCAGATCAATTTTGTGCCCGGATTTGTGAAAAAGCCTTCTGAGCCGCACGAAATGTCGTTGAAAGCATTGCGCCTTAAAATTCGCCAGACTGACCTTTCAGATGCCGATAAGAAAGCTTTGCGCGATGAAATGAAGGCGATCGACGAGAAATACAAAGCTGATAAACCCACTGTGCAGGAGGCAGTAGACCACATCGAGCACGTGATCAAGCTCACGAGTGTCGAACACGTGGGCATTGGCATGGATATGGATGGGGGCGGGGAGGTCGTTGGCTTGCAGGACGTGAGCCAGATCGGCGCAATTACCGAAGAGTTGGTCAAAAGAGGCTATTCTGCGAACGATATCGAAAAGATCTGGGGCGGCAACATCATGCGCGTTCTGGATCAGGTAGAAAAGGCCGCAGGCAACATCTGATTTGCCTTCAAGTGGCGCCCCGGATGGAACCCGAAGCGATATAGGAGGACTAAAAAATATATACATTTTAATAAATAGTTTAATAAAATTGTAAATCTTACGTCCTCGAACAGATTACACATTAATTGAAGAATTACAAATGGCTAAGTCAACCGGAAAGAAAAAAACAAACGCAACCATTGATCCTGCCGAGGATGCCGGCACCCCTGTGGCGGCCCAGCCGGTGAATGCGGTGGAAACCATTAGCCGTTTTACAGACTTCGACATACACTTGTTCCGTCAGGGCAAGCACTACAAGCTTTATGAAAAGCTGGGTTCGCACGTGATGGAAGTCAATGGAGTGGTAGGAACGTATTTCGCCGTATGGGCTCCCAATGCGACCTATCTGTCGGTGATCGGGAATTTTAATGGCTGGAACCACGGTGCCCACGCATTGGCACCCCGCTGGGACAGCTCCGGGATCTGGGAAGGTTGGGTGCCAAACATCGGGGTGGGAGAGGTTTATAAATACTACATTATTTCCCAAAACGGGCAGCACCTCGAAAAGTCGGACCCGTTTGCACTCTGGTGCGAGGTAGCGCCGCGCACGGCATCCATCGTATGGGATACCTGGTATGAGTGGAATGATGCGGATTGGATGAAAATACGGAAGGAGAAAAACAAGCTGAATGCGCCGATCTCGGTGTACGAAGTACATTTGGGCTCCTGGCAACGCGATCCTTCCGATCCTGAGCGACATCTTACCTACAAGGAAATCGCCGAAAGCCTGGTACCTTATGTGAAGGAAATGGGTTTCACGCATGTGGAACTGATGCCGATTATGGAACATCCGTACGCGCCGTCGTGGGGGTACCAGATCACCGGCTACTTTTCGTGTTCATCGCGTATGGGTACGCCGCAGGAACTGATGTACCTCATCGACCAGCTGCACCAGGCGGGCATTGGCGTGTATATGGACTGGGTCCCTTCGCATTTTCCTGGTGATGCTCACGGCCTGTTCCGCTTCGACGGTACCTCGCTTTACGAGCATGAAGATCCGCGGAAAGGTTACCATCCCGATTGGAAGAGCTATATTTTCAATTATGGAAGAAATGAAGTAAGATCGTTTCTGATCAGCAACGCTATTTTTTGGCTCGACCGTTATCACACGGACGGCTTGCGCGTGGATGCGGTGGCGTCGATGCTATACCTCGATTATTCGCGTAAACACGGCGAATGGATACCGAATGAATTCGGCGGCCGCGAGAACCTGGAAGCGATCTCTTTGCTGCGGGAAATGAATGTGGCTGTTTATACCGAGTTCCCGGACGTTCAGACCATCGCCGAAGAGTCGACGGCATTCCCGGGCGTTTCGCGCCCTGTTTTTGTAGGTGGGTTGGGCTTTGGCATGAAATGGATGATGGGCTGGATGAACGATACGCTGAAGTATTTCGAAAAAGACTCCGCGTTCCGCAAATGGCATCAGGACCAGCTTACTTTCAGTCTCGTATATGCATTTTCCGAAAACTTCATGCTTCCGTTCTCGCACGACGAGGTCGTTTACGGGAAAAAGTCACTCATTAATAAAATGCCGGGCGACGAATGGCAGAAATCTGCGAACCTGCGACTGATGTTCACGTACATGTTCACGCACCCGGGCACGAAGCTCATGTTCATGGGCGGGGAATTCGGCCAGACTTCGGAATGGAACTTCCAGCAGAGTCTCGACTGGCACTTGCTGGAACAACCGGCTCACAAAGGCATCCGTGAATGTGTGATCGCGCTGAACAAACTGTACAAGGAAGAAGCGGCATTGTTCGATTTCTCTTTTTCCCACGACGGTTTCGAATGGATCGATACACAGGACCGGGAGAATTCCGTGCTCGTTTACGCGCGCAAATCGATCGATCCGGCCCGCAACCTCATTATCGCCCTTAACCTGACGCCCGTTCCCCGAAAAAGCTACCGGGTCGGAGTTATCTCGGAAGGAAGCTGGCAGGAGATATTCAACTCGGATGCGGCGCAATTTGGTGGCAGCGGAATCATCAATTATGATGCTGTAACGGCCGAGAACCACCAGTGGCACGGGAAAGCGCATTCGCTGATGCTCGATCTGCCTCCGTTGGGTGCTGTAGTTCTCAAAAAAGTGGTTGCTAAACGAAAATGATTGTAAACAGAGGCAACGGTGGAGCAACTAAAGCGTGTCTACCGTTTACTTAATTCATAGACGATCTTGAGGCAGAGGCTGGGGTCTCTGCCTTATTTTTTTACCTTTGCCGATCAAAACATCACGAATCAGATGAAGCGCATTCGATTAATAGTACTTTTTGTTTTTTTAGTTTCAGTACAAGCTTTTTCTCAGGATTTGTCCCGCGTTACTTCCGGTATCGACCTTGGTCTGGGCTATCAGGACAAAGTTTGGGTGCCATCCGCCACCTATCACCAGGAGCTGAGTCTCACCAACTTTCCGTGGTTCAGAGTAGGGTGGGGCGTACGTACCTGGGGTTATTATGCAGGGCGTACCGACATGCTTCCGAAGACCAGCGCCCTCAATGCCGATACACTAAAATTTGGAAAACTCTCCGCGAATGGTGTCAGCTTCCTGGTTGGAGCCAATGTCAGGCTATGGAAATTCGATATCGGTGCTAATACCGACCTTTTTGGCCTTGCATTCGGTCTGAAACGTAATGCGTTGTACGCAGGCGGCAAACTTTACGGAGAAGGCGGTGCGCATTACAACGCCTATCTGAAAAGTGCTCCTGCCACGCTGAATGCGCTGCCTCTTTTTATGGACAAACAAAACGGGCAATCCGAAGCCTACATCCGGTTTTGGATCACCGATCAGATCGGCCTGAAAGTCGCCTACGTGCACGGCCGCGTAACATATGCTGCGCCTGAAAAGCTGATCAACGGCCAGACGCGGTATTCGACAACCTACGGTGTTCCCTATATAGCATTGTCCTTCCCGTTGTATAATTGATTTAACCGACACACTAGCTCATGGCAGAGAATCTGACGGATTCGCACAAATTTAATCTTTGGAAAAACCGGCTGGTTTCGAACGGCCTGGATATCCATCGTGTAGATGAACTTTACACCCGCCGTAATGGTCATGGCGAAGTACTGTTTTCGCTCCTGTACACGGATGCTACCACGCCGGAAGGCAATAAAATACCGCCGATCTGCTTCCTGAAAGGCGAGGTGGTAAGCGTGCTTGTTTGCTTTATTGATGTTGTTACAAGAGAAAAATACCTGCTTCTGGTGCAGCAACGCCGCATTTGCGACGGCTCCATGACCTACGAACACCCCGCCGGCATGCTTGACAGCGAAAGTGACGCCGCGTCCGTAGCTGCACGCGAAGTGTTCGAAGAAACCGGCATTGCCGTCGACAAATCGCAATTGATCAGTGTCAACAGCGAGCCTTTTTACCCGTCCACCGGCACCAGTGACGAGGCAATGTACATGTTCTACTGTGAACTGGAACTTACCTCGGAGGCAATCCAATCGTACCACAATACCGTTCAGGGCCTGCTCTCCGACCACGAATACATCAAGACCTTCGTGGTTCCATTCGAAGAGGGGCACAAACTCATTACGAATGTGAACGGGGTGTTGCTGGATTATCTTTATCTGAAAAGCGTGGGCGACTGGGAGTTGCTAAAAAAGTTATGATTTCCGGTCAGAAATCTGAAAACAAATCGGGCGTGATTTGCTCAAAATTCAAAATACGAGCTATATTTGCACCCCATTAGAGACGAAAGTCCACTACGCTCCCGTAGTTCAATGGATAGAATAATGGTTTCCGGTACCATCGATAGGGGTTCGAATCCCTTCGGGAGCACTATATAATACAACAAAATTCAGCAAAACCCTGCAAATCAGCCATTTGCAGGGTTTTCTTTTTGTGCGTATATAGTAAAAACGTGCAAATTTTCTCAATATTCTGGTGAGCAAATCGAGAGCAAACCGCCTTTTTTAGGCAAGTTTTCAAAGTGCTCACCAGGTCGCCTGCAAGTTATTCATTATCAACCTGTTCGAGAGATAAGCATCTTGATTTTTTCGAAGCTTTAAACCTATTTCGTTCACAAAAAAATGGTTTACTATGCTAGTTAAAACATTCACATTGTTATTCTATCTAAAACGAAGAGCCAATTATTCGAGCGGTGAATTACCCATCTATATGCAACAACGCGACGTCAAGGCGTGGGTCGTCAATACTAGAACGCAGGTTACGGTAGGATGTGCAGACGGAGATTGTTCCTTCCGCAGGAATTCAGGTAAAGAAAGTCCAGCTTTAAGCGGACACATGCAGTACATTAACGGACGTTTTTTTTGAAATGTGAACTCGTAATATATTGTTAATCAGCGCTCTTTGTGCTTGGCATGTATTTCATTGGCCGTTAACTGGCTTACTAACTAAACGCGACGTCCATGAAATTTATACCAAACTTCCTGCTGTTCATGTGCATTGCCTTTTGGGCAAGCGCACAATCATCCCCAGAAGATAAGCAGCTTAGGCAAACGCTGGATCACTTGTTGGCTGCAAAGTTTAAACCCAACGGCATTGGATGTGCAATGTTGGTGTCCAAAAAAGGGCAGGTTATTTACAAAAAAGCATTTGGCATGGCTGACCTGGAACTGAATGTGCCCATGACGACAGCCCACGTGTTTCGCATTGCGTCGCTGACCAAACAATTTACCGCCGTGGCCATTTTACAATTGGCCGAAAAAGGGCTTCTTGATCTGAACGATGACATCAAAAAGTATATTCCCGATTACCCCACAAATGGCCAGACAGTCACAGTTGCAAATCTGCTGTCGCATACCTCCGGAATTAAAAACTATACGGAGATTCAAAACCCTGATGTGGACCTGGGTAAAAAGGACAATAAACCGGCTGATATCATAGCGATTTTCAAAAATCAACCATTCGATTTTCCTCCCGGCACCGGATATCACTATAGCAACTCGGGATACATTTTACTTGGTTTTATAATTGAAAAAATAAGCGGAAATTCTTACGCTGAATACCTTACGGAAAATGTTTTCAAACCTCTTGGAATGGACCACGGATTTTTCGACTACCCCTCAACAATCGTAAAAAACAGGGTAAAAGGCTATTCCGGAATGTCCGATACGGCTATAAACAATGCTGATTACCTGAATGCGTCAGCAGCTTATTCGGCCGGTGCTCTGATGATGACGGTGGATGATCTTTTTAAATGGCAAAAGGGATTGACTGAAAACAAAATATTGAAACCTGAAACTTTCAAACAGGCAGTTACACCTTTTACATTAAGCAATGGCGAAAAAACAAATTACGGTTTTGGCTTTGGATTACAGCCGCTTGCGGGTGGTCCGACATGGCAGCATAGCGGAAGTATCAACGGTTTTTCATCTTTTGAGATATACCTGCCGACCGAAGATGTGTATGTAACCATGCTGAGCAATGGGTCTAACAAGAACACTATGACCCCCTCGCTTTTAGCCGCCAGCCTGGCCGCCCAAAAGGCAAATGTGAAGGACACAGCGATCAGCGACCATAAAATGGGCCAATATGTTGGTCAGTATGGTTTCCCCGAAGATGGCCCTCCGGCAAAAATTGAAATTTATAAAAAGGATGGCAAACTATACTTTAAAGACAGCAGGATGTCTGATGCGTGGCAGATGCATTTCACTTCTCCTGATCAGTTTATTTGTTACGAAGTATTTCCGAACAAGCATGTATTCACCAAAGACACCTCCGGAAAAGTGGACGGCTTTGAGATACAAATTGAGGATATGCGCGCTATGGTCAGGAAAATCCGATAACTTACCTATCAGGCAGATTTCAATTTTCCACAGATTCCGCCCGCCTCATTGAATTGAAGGAAATTTCTCAAAATCGTAAATTGACGAGTCGGGTTCTGTATTTTTAAAACTGAGAAGGAAATCCTTTCTTCGGCACTCATCCCTGAAAACTGGTTGGCTAGGGCTAAACGCTGGTCTTGGAAATTGGGCACGAGCATTTCCGCTAGGTCTTGATATTTGTGTAGGCGATTATGGTTATCCATCCACTCAACGGATAAAATACGAACCGCAGCGGCGGCCGCTTCTTCAAGCGATTCAAACAAATAGGCATTTAACACGTCTTCTAGATAGGTCTTGCCTAATTATTTTCAGCCAGAAACTCTGGCGGCCGCGCGGTTCGTTGTCAATATGCGCACACGGAACATTTTTGAGTGCTTTCACTGCATTATCAGTGAGATTTTTTCATTAATCATTCGCAGCCATAGCATCCATCAGAACGTATCGACCTTTGTGCTTTTCAGTCTCCAGGCGGCTGTTGACATCGAGGTACATGTAGTGCGCATCACCGTCGCCTTTCACAGGTAACCATTCCGGTAAACCTTTGCCATTAGGGTTTGCTGTTTTAACAAAATTGGCAAAATACTCCTGCATCGTTGCTGACACTTTATGGTCTTCAGGCGTCCAGGCGTACACTTTATTCAGCGAGAGGTTGCCCATAGCATATTCAATTTCGGCCGAATGCACTGCTCCTTTGGGTAATGGGGCTTTCGCAACAGGCTCTGTGGTTTTGGAAACTCCACCGGCAAGGTTCGCAGACACATTTCCCATTTCAGCATTCATTGCGGGGCGTGGACGACCGTATAAGTAGCGGTAAACGGGCTTTCCACCACCGGTTTTACTTTGAATGTCAATCCATTTCCAAGTACCAAAACCAATGAAGCGGTCGCCTGCCAGGTCAGTTGCGACTTGCTCGACCTCTGCATCAGAGGAAGCTGAATATTCTTTTAGAACTTTATCCGCATCTGCTCCGTACAACTTCCGGACTGCCTTTGTATAATTATCAAGCGTCGGCGTTTCCTTGCCCAAAATCATACGGTAATTCATTTCCTCAGAATTCCATCCAGCCAACAACGGTACCTGTGATTGTTTCCCTGCCTTGAATATTTTCAAAGGCGCCTCAGGAAAGAAATAGCCATCAATCGCGGAAAGAAACCTGGAAACACCCGAACTAACTGTCGCTTTTAGCAACTCCTCAGCAGATATCGCACGCATTTCTCCCAATGTTTTTTTGCCTACCTGCTCATTGAATTTGGCGCCTGCCTGCTCGGCTTGTGCCAGAGGGACTGGAGGAAGTGTGCCCAAAACGGACCCGCTCTCACCAATAGCAGCAGAGAACAAATCCTTGGAAAGCGGTGAAGCCATTAATGCGCTCACTGAAAGCGATCCAGCCGACTCTCCGGCAATGGTAACCCTGCCAGGATCGCCTCCGAAGGCTGCAATATTTTGCTTAACCCACGCAAGTGCTGCCGCCTGATCCAGATACCCGTAGTTACCCGAAGCGTGGTGTGGAGATTCTTTCGTAAGGTCCTCTGAGGCATAAAAACCGAACACGCCCAGACGATAGTTTACAGTCAGGCTCACGATACCTTTTGTAGCCATACTTTCGCCATCATAACGTCCCTCAGAACCGTCTCCGGCCACAAAACCGCCTCCATAGAAATAGACAAGTACCGGAAGTTTCTCGCTGGCAGACTTTGCTGGCGTCCACACATTCAGGTACAGACAATCTTCACTCATGCCGTCGGAACGAAAACCCATGTCCCCAAAAACAGGATTTTGCATCGCTCGGGGACCGAACTTATCGGTTTTCCGAACACCATTCCAGTTTTTAACTGGTTGTGGTTCACGCCAGCGGAATTCGCCGACCGGGGGAGCGGCAAAAGGAATTCCCTTATATGCCCTGACCCCTGAGGTTTCGACAACACCTTCGACAGTTCCGTTCGCTGTTTTGGCCTGGGGAGCCAAATTCGTTTTTTTAGACTGCGCAGTCGCCACATGCATCATTTGCAGAGCGAGCAGCATGGTAATAAAGATTGTTTTCATTTTCAATTAATATAGAAGTCCATAATAGCAGGAAAGACAATCTGACGAATAAATCCCATATTGTCTCATTATGGAACAATAATAGAAAATTACTTTGACAATCTTTCTTTTTTCTAATTTGTGCATTGAATTTTAATATAATGAGTGAGAAATTGACCCCATTAGAGCAAAATCCAGAAGGAATTGGTTACCTGCCCGGACTGGCCATGGACTTCGTGATTTTTGGTTTTGATCAATACCAGCTAAAAATCCTGCTGCTGGAATATCGCAATACCAACCTGTTTGCATTACCCGGCGGGTTTGTGAGAGAGAATGAGAATATGAATGATGCGGCCCGGCGCGTGCTCAGTGAGCGTACCGGACTTTCGGATATTTACCTTGACCAATTTTACACGTTTGGAGATTTGGCCCGCTATGATCAGGCGCCGCTTCGCACGATCATGCAGGCCAAAGGATTGAATCCGACCGACGATCACTGGCTTCTCCGACGTTTTGTTTCCGTGGGTTATTATGCGCTGATTGATTTTCGAAAGGCAGCCCCTACACCGGACCCGCTTTCGGATAATTGCATTTGGTATACGCTGGAAAATCTACCGGAGCTCATGCTGGACCATAAAGCAATTGCGCAAAAGGCTTTGGAGACGTTAAGAGCGGATCTTGACCGGAAGCTAGGTGGCTACGACAGCTGGGCGGCCCCATTGTTGCCCAAAGCTTTCACGATGGGAGAACTTCAAAAATTATATGAGACGATTCTTGGACAGCAGCTGCGCCGGTCGAGTTTTCAGCGCAAGATGCTTAGTCTTGATATCTTGGAAAGACTTGAAAAACAATATAGTGGCGGCGCCCATAAAGCCCCGTATTTATATCAGTTTATCATGGATAAATAAGTTAGTTGTCAGCATTTTGCATACTGATGAGTCGGAAGAGCTAGGGAAAGCCTTCCTTATTCAGTAACCGATTTAGTATTGGGGATTCCGTATTACGTATACATGGGTACGTATTGTGGAGTATGATAAGATAAACGGAATTGTTGTCTTAGGTCAGTCCGATGAATTTGATCAGAAACGAAAGCTTGTCAAAGAGCCCTTCAAAGGGGAAAATTGATCCGAAAAGCAGCAGTATGAGTCCTTTCTCACTCCAAAAGGATCAAAAAAATTGACCACCCAATTCCGCTTCGGGCTGACCAGGGAATTGGGTGGTCTAGGGCACCGAATTACTCGAAAGGGTTCCTCCTGTAGAATTATTTTTTTATATTGTATGAGTTATTAATGACCGGCTTCATTTTCCAACAGTGGAGCAATTGATTGGATCAATAAATGTTTTGTACACCAGATCAGACGCTCACGTCCGAATAAAATGAAACACGCAGTAGCTATCGCGTTTATTTGGTGGGCGCTGCATAGCCTCGTGCAAGCGCAAAGTGTAAAATTCAATCACCTTACCACAAATGAAGGATTGGCCCAAAGCCACGTCTCGGCGATACTGAAAGACAAAAAGGGATTCATGTGGTTTGGATGTGAAGATGGTTTGAATAAATATGACGGTTACGTTTTTACACACTACAAACATGATGCTTACGATAAAAGCAGCATTTCAGATAGTTATATACAGGATCTACTGGAAGATAAGCAGGGCGATTTGTGGGTTGCGACTTCTAATGGACTGGATAGATTTGACAGAAACAAAAATAGTTTTGTACACTACATAACCCAGGATATCAGCGATCTTTTTGAGGATAGTAAAAACAGGATCTGGCTGGCTACTCAGGAAGGGCTGTTTCTGTTTAACCGGCAGAGCAAGACGTTCAGACTGTTTCTGCAAGCCGGGCAAACCCAGGGTAGCAAAACTAAAAATCCTATCTACCGCATTGAAGAGAATAACGACGGCTCGCTGTGGCTGGGAACCGAAAATGGGCTTTACCAGGTCACGATCAACAATGACAGATACACCAGCCGACGTATTGATGTAAACTGCGGAAACTGTTCTCCGGCACCGGTCATCAGAGCTTTGCGTATGGACCATCATGGGGATTTGTGGATGGGTACGAAGGGCGGAGGCTTGTTTCTTTACAATCTCAGGGACCGGTCTTTCCGCAACTTTCTTCACGAAACAACGGATCCGAATTCGATTGCTCACAACGACATTCTTTCTATTCTCGCAGCCAAAGACGGCAAGCTTTGGATAGGGACTGAAAATGGGGGTATCAGCGTTTATGACAAGCGAAAAGGGCAGTTTATGAATTACAAACACCAGTCCAACGAGCCTGCCGCGCTAAGCAATAATTCTGTATATACGATCTATCAGGATGATGCTGAAAATATTTGGGTGGGAACCTATGCAGGCGGCGTCGATCTCCTGCCGAAGTTTGGGGAGAAATTTCTTTCTTACAGGCACATACAGGGAGACCCGGGCAGCTTGACCGACAATGTGGTGCTTTCATTATGTGGGGACAGTTCAGGTAATAAAATATGGATTGGCACAGATGGCGGCGGCCTGAACGTATTTAACTATGGTAACAACACTTTTACCAGTTACCGGTACGATCCTCGAAATGCAAATTCAATCAGTAATGACTATGTGATTTCTATCGTACGGGTTTCTGCCGATATACTGGCATTGGGATACCACGAAGGCGGCTTCGATCTTTTTAATACCAAAACGGGCATTGCAAAACATCATTTGCCAAATGCCAAGGATCCCAACAGTCTGTCCATTGCGGATGTCAACAACCTTTTTACGGATATTGACGGCAATTTATGGATTGGGACCTGGGGAGGTGGATTGAATTATTACAACATCAAAAGCAAGAAATTCAAACATTATCGCACCGATCCCGCTGACAGCACCAGCATTAGCTCGGACATTGTGACAACTGTTTTCCAGGATAAGAATCGGGTAATTTGGGTAGGGACTTATAACGGGCTGAACAAACTGGACAGCAGCGGTAGGCATTTTACCCGATATCAGCGTAACCCGAACAATATCTCTGGCCTGTCGCATAATAAGGTCCAGTGCATTCGGGAAGCGGAGGGAGGCAATTTGTGGATAGGTACTGTGGGGGGCGGCCTCAATTACTTTGATACCCATAAACAAACATTTAAAGCCTTTACCGAAAAAGACGGCCTCGCCAGCAACGTTGTTTTTGCAATGCTGGAAGATCATCATAAAAACCTGTGGCTGAGTACAAACAAAGGAATCTCACGGCTCAATATCGCAAATAAAACCTTCCGGAATTTTGGGGTGAAGGACGGGCTGCAAAGCAATGAGTTCAGGGATAACTCGTGCTTTGTTACCGAAGCCGGGCAAATGTTTTTTGGTGGGGTGAACGGTTTCAGCACTTTCTTTCCCGACAGTATCAAGTACAATGTTTTCATTCCTCCGGTTTATCTTACCAGCTTCCAGATTTTTAACAAAACGGTTTCAGTAGGCGATAAATCCGCCATTCTGAAAAGCGATATCAATGATACGAAGTCCATTACCCTTTCCTATAAACAGTCCGTATTTACGCTAGAATTTGCTTCGCTCAGTTATACAATCCCTGAGAAAAACCAGTATGCATACAAATTGGAAGGATTTGATCCGCATTGGAGCTATGTAGGGGACAAGCGAACGGCAACTTACACGAATCTTGATCCCGGGACTTATACTTTCAGGGTCAAGGCATCCAACAATGACGGCGTATGGAACAATAAAGGCAACTTTGTAAAAATTACCATCACCCCGCCATTCTGGCTTACCTTGTGGTTCAGGCTGATTTCACTGATCGGCTTTACCGGTCTGTTGATCCTTATTCACAGGCTCCGCACGTATTCCATCCGCAGGCAGAAGAAACGGCTTATAACAAAAGTCAAACAGCGCACCATGCAACTCGAAGTGGCGATCGAGGAAGAAAGAAAAGCGAAACGCCTCGCGGAAATAGCGATTGAGGAAGAGAAAAAAGCGAAGCAGCAGGCAGAGCTGGCCAGCCACGCAAAAAGCTCCTTCTTGGCTGTCATGAGTCATGAGATCAGAACTCCTATGAATGGGGTGATTGGTATGGCTTCGCTGTTGGCGGAAACCGACCTGGACGAAGAACAACTCAGTTACACAAAAAATATACAGTTGAGCGGTAGCAGCTTGCTGACTGTGATCAATGATATTCTTGATTTTTCCAAAATAGAGTCCGGTAATATGGAACTGGAAGAAAGGGCATTCAATCTTAGGAACTGCATCGAAGATGTAGTGGATGTTTTTATGCCAAAAATGGTCGAATTGAGGCTGGATTTGTTGTATAAAATCAGTCTCGATGTGCCCGAGCAGCTGGTTGGCGACGGGCAAAGGCTTCGTCAAATCTTAGTCAACCTGATAGGAAATGCCATTAAGTTTACCAAGGACGGCGAGGTGGTCTTGACTGTCAGCCTGTATGGCAGGTCTGATGACAACCAGGTCGGACTGTACTTCGAAGTCAGGGACAGTGGGATTGGTATTTCCGAAAGCAAGAGGGACCGCCTGTTTAAGGCATTTTCACAGGTAGACTCTTCTACAAGCCGACAATACGGCGGCACAGGCCTGGGTCTTGCCATCTGTCAAAAGCTGGTAAACCTGATGGGTGGAACTATTGGTGTAACCAGCAATGCAGGCGAGGGCAGCACCTTTTATTTTTCGATCCTTGCAGGAAGGCAAATTTCGCCAGATCAAACGCTTCCGGACTATCGCCACGATTTTGGGGGAATCGAAATCCTGGTGACGGACGATAACCGGAATAGTCGGGAAATCATTGCGGACCAGCTGAAAGAGTGGGGGCTGGCGCCATTATGTGCAAGCAGCGGTACCGATGCACTTGAAATACTGGCTCAAAATAAAAGTATAAAGATGGTCATTACCGATTTGTATATGCCTTCTATGGACGGGATACAGCTTGGAAGGCTTATAAAAGACAATTACCCTCAACTTCCCGTCGTACTTATGAGTCCCAGGGGCAATGAGCTGCCGAAAGATCAGAAAGACCTTTTTTATGCTTTATTGAAAAAACCGGTCTGTAAAAAGACTTTTTTCAATAGTATCTACGATCAGTTTAAACAGGGGGACATGGCGCCGGCAGTGCAGCAAGCTGAGCTTGCCGGTAAGGTACTGTATTCAAATTTTTCCATAAAGTATCCATTGGAGATATTGGTTGCAGAGGATAACAAAGTGAATCAAATTGTGATCCTGAATGTGCTGGGCAAGCTCGGTTACCAGGTTGAGATGGTTACCGATGGCCTGGAAGCCGTGAAAAGGGCAATGCAAAAAGTATTTGATTTAATATTAATGGATGTACAAATGCCTGGTATGGATGGTCTTGAAGCGACTAAAAAGATCAGGGCAACTAACCCAACCACGCCCTATATCATCGCTATGACGGCTAATGCTCTGCGGGAAGATAGGGAGCGATGCCTTGCCGCAGGAATGGATGATTATATCAGCAAGCCGGTAAACCTGGAAGAACTAATGGAAATGCTGGAAGAATTGTCACAAAAAATACAAAGCTAGTACGGTGAAATTGACATATAACAAAAAGAATGTCTCATTGCTCGGGTAAAGAAATAATAAGATGCCACATATCACCCGAATTGGTGACTTTTTGTGTACCCCAGACTCCTGGCCCTCCATCAGCATAATTGAGTCGGAAAGTATCACTTCTTATCGTGGTGACAATCCGGGCAAAACCGTAGATTTGATTGTTACAAGCGTAGATCTTGCCCTGGAATCCAGTGAAATCGACGGTATCCTTAGAGCCAGTGTACTGTATCCTACCGCAAGGATTGTCGTCTTTGGAGATAGGTCCGAATCCAAGACGGTGATAGGTTACCTGAAGGCAGGCATTAGCGGCTATCTTTCCAGTGAGGTCGAACCGGAAGAATTAGCAAAGTGTATTGAAGAAGTTCGGGAGGGGAAAAAATATATTAGTCAAGAAGTATTGTGGACCTTACTTGATTTGTATAGAGGCCGAGTTCATGGGAAGGCCGTCCTTACAACCCACGAATATAAGATCGCGAGATATCTCGTTGAAGGTAAGAAAACGTCCTGGATTGCTACTGAGCTAAGCCGTAAGGCATCTACGGTCAGCAAGATTAAGGCCAGTATATTCAAGAAGCTCCGTGTAAATGACATTTTTCAGCTAAGGGCCAGAATGTAGGATTCCGATCCTGATTCTGTCATGACGGAATGAAAAGTCACTGCGACCGCAGATAAACAAGCGATTTCGCTATTTCGATGGCGCGACGGGTAATATTTCTGCTCACCTTTGATCTGCCTTCTTAAATTGGAATTCACTGGTAATATAGAAAACTATAATGGCCCATTTATGGCCCAGCGTTGGTTAGCGTATAGTCAGAAGAGATCAGTCTGGGAGGTTCGTAGTGTCCCGAAAATACAGACAGTTTAGAGTTAAGAAAATCGCTTAGTAAACCCTTCAGAGTTCTCGAATAACGCCGCCAACCTCCTCAAATCGTCCAGCAAAAGGTTCGACTTTTGTACCGTCGGGAGCACGATACGAAAAAGAGCGATCAATTTTCACATATTGATCGCTCTTTTTCGTGTTTTAAATGGTTGATTTTTAGCTTGTTGTGTAGTTTAGGTTGAGTTTTTTATTGGTTCGAACTAATCTCATGCTAAAAACCATTTATTGATTAAGGTGTTGATTGTGAGATTGGTATCGGTTCGAGTATCGTCTGGGTATTTTTGATTTAATTTTCTGTTAAATAAGAATAATCGATGAAAATTGTGTCAATTGGGTGATTTTGTAAAATGCGCCAGTTTGGGCCTGTTGAGCGAAATGCTTTCCCTGTGATATGGGAGGCACTTCCTTGGTGGAGAATTCGGAGCCGCTGATCACCCCAATTCGGAAATAAAGGACAGTCTATTTCGGGAAAAACTGGCCAGTGTAAGTAAATGACTGATAGTTCCTTCACTCGTACAAAGCAATAACCTATCGATGGTCAATCTGCCGCGGAATCTGATGGTCAATGACTCCGAATTTTCCAATCTGCCCAATGGATGTCTTCAAAAACCAGAATGGTCGGCCATGCCAGTTTTTTCAGTTCGCTAAGAAAACGGATGAAAAGCTCGTTTCGATGGCCGGCAGCCGCCAGCGCTAACAGATCGCCGTTGTGCCACTCCCACAGAACATCGTATAAAGGCGCAAGCGGCCTGGGCGTAAACAGCGCATCGCAAGTACCTTTAAATATATTGCTGCCTTTTCTGTGGTTGTCGCAGAAGGCTTTCACCAGCGAGCTCTTTCCAATCCCGGCTTCGCCGCTGATGAGCATGCAATGCCCATCGCCACTAACGGATTCTTCAAACTGATGATTTAACGCTGATAAAAAATCCGACCTTTCTACTAATTCCATGGCGGTCAAAATAAATGGTGTTCTTGTGGTTAAGCGGTTGACTACGAAAAGAAAATAGGGGATGAATAATGTAAAATAGGTAGAAACTCCGATATAGGCATGCTGCCTTCTGGCTTGTTTTGCTCTGGTAAAAATTAATTCATCCTAAAAAATAAATCCATGCGAATTACCGGGAATTTCAACAACTGCGAACGTCTATTCAAAAATATCCTTCATTGCTCGCTCGCCTGTATGATGGGCTTTATCCTAGTTTCCTGCAACGAAGAAGACCACAAACAGCAACTGCCGGATGTGGTCGAGCAGGAACTGGATCGAGTGCGCCAATCGGTAATCGTATACCGGGATTTGAAAAAGGCAATTACTGCGGGTCATGACCACGAAGTTACCGGATACCACCGAGTTTAATTTATGGACCCTGCATGCCTGGTTAGAATTGGAAAATTCCCATGGAATGTTCGCTCCGCATAACCCCAAACTGCCCTGAACGGAATTTATTCTAGTATCTGCTCGAACACCGGCTATTATTTTTTTCTCATTCCCTATCTACATTTGATACATCCGTGTAACCATAGGCGTTTGCCCAAATCTTCGTGGATTTGGGCATTGCCATTGAACCTGTATCTTCAAATCATATGAAGTGTTATTCAGTATTGCTATTACTGCTGGGAATATGTTTTTCCTCGTATAACCCGGCGCAGGCAAAAGTATATCCCAAGGGAAGTCAAACCAGCAAGGCAGCCCCTGCGGCGAAGAAAAAGGCGGCTCCCTTGATAAAACGAGCGATTATAGTCGCTGGGCAAAGTAACACTTGCTCGGGGGCCGGGGATGTGATACTCCCCCCTGATTTTGCCCAAAGGAGAATGTCCCAGCTAGGGCGGAGTAATGAAAACTTCAATGAGATCCCACTTACATTTTATGGCGTTCATCACATTACAACGTATACGGACCGCGCCTCATTTGCGTCCATGTTCTGTTATTATTATTATGACCTTTTAAAAAGCCAAAATCCTGGGGCGGATATTCAATTGCTCCTTATTCCTGCTGGGGCTGGCGGTTCGGGTTGGAGTGACTCGCAGTATCCGTACAATTCATGGAGAACAGATACTAACTATTTCAGGGATGTGGTTACCCGTATCAAATGGGCAAAAAATGCCGGGTATCAGATTGATGGTTTTTTATGGCATCAGGGAGAAGCGGACGCAGCCGCGGGTACCCACTATTACCACCAGATCTTGTGCAACTTCATACAATCCATGCGCGAGCACGTAGGTAATCCTGCTTTGCCTTTCGTGCTGGGACAGATGATGCCTGCCTGGGTGGCGGAGGATCCCGCCAGAGCTGGATACCAATCCGTCATTAATGGTATTCCTAACCAGGTGCCCTATACCTATACAGTGCCGGCAAACAACCTGAGCTCTAACTATGGGGACCTGATACATTTTTCGGCTGCGGCTCAGTATGAGCTGGGGAAACGCTATTACGATGGTTTTTTGTCAGCCCAGAATAATTCCAGCCCTTCCGGTTATATGGTGCCACCAAGTGGTCAGAGCCTGTTGCTTAACCACAACGTGGCTGGCGGCTTGTTCACTAATGTGCTGGACGCGATAGGTCAAAACGACGATAATCCGTCTCATAATGTTCATTCAAGACTGGGCGAGATATGGAAGTTCAAAAACAGCGATGGCTACTACCATTTCAAATTGGTGGTGGTCGCGGGAGGAAGCCTCACTAACACATATTTTGAGTGGAAGCAGCGGTACAGCCCATTTGCAATGAGCGATGCTTTTGTAGAAGAAAGGGCGGATAAGAAGATTCTTGGTAATACCCTGGGTATAGATACAACTATCAACTCGCAGGGATTTGCCTCATTGGTATATTATTCGACCAGATCCGGTGGCCCAACGACCACACTTTTTCACGGGGACATCCGATACCGCAATGCAAGCTGGTGGCTTTCTGTGGGGGCAATCCAACACTTTCAGAGCCATTTGCCCATTAAAGATGACGGGCAGAACTCGGTTACGCATATCAGGCTGTATGCCATAAAAGAGTGATATTGCTAAACCTAGGTGGCACAGATGAGGCCTAGTTCGAAGGCCTCATCTGTGCTGGTAAGGTCAGGCCTTGAATCTGAGCCGAAAGTTTACCATATCAGTTTGGGAGACGCTCACCTGCACCTGGATCATAGCCGCAACCTCCTTAACAATCAATAGTCCGAGCTCATCGACCCTTCCTTTTGGACCCATCGGATCCGTACTGATTACTACTTCCCGATCGTTGATGAAATCCACTTTTTCTTGCGGCAGACCAGTTCCCGTGTTAGAAATGATTAGTTCCTTTCTATCCACGTCATCGTGAAAACTGAAACTAATCGTGCCCTGGTAGGTGTACTTAGACGCATTGTCAAGCAGGTTATGAACGATGATCGCTAAAAGTTGCTCGTCGGAATCGACAAAAATGCCCTCGGCGACGTCATTGATAATTGTGTTGTTCTTGGCGAGTGCTACTTTTTCAAAAAGCGCAATCTTTTCCTGAATCAGCGCATGAATATTTAGGGGCTTAATTTGAATTTGTTTACCATACATCTGCATTTTGACATAATTAAGCAAGTCGCGAAGCAACGTTGCGGTCCGCTCCGATATGGAAGATACGATCGTTGCCGCTTTCTGAACCTGATCATACCTGCCATCTTTGCAAAGGTCAACAATGTCTGCGGACACATAGGTGGCATAATTCAAAGGTGTCTGAATGTCATGTGTGATCGACGCCAGAAGACGAGACATCAGATGAACCTGGCCGGTAAGTTCTGTTTTCGACGCTTCCAGCTCGGTCATCGTATTTCGAAGTGAGTTTGTTCGGGTAGCAACAATAGTCTCTAGTTGAGTGTTTTCTGCTTGGATTGCCCTCAGCTTGAACCGGTTGAGCATCAGTCCGGCGACGACCAAAAGAGCCGAGATTGCAGTTGCAAATATTATGAGAACCCAATTCGTCAAATACCAAACCTGGGGCACGAAAAAATGGGCTCGTTTATAAACATAGCCATCCGCGGACAGGCTGCTGCGCTTGCGAACGACGAGGTCGTATTCACCTGCATGGATGCTCGAATAATGGATCACCATTTCATTGCCGATTTCATTCCAGTTTGGGCTTGTCTGATTGTTTCCTTTTTCAACCAGCGCATAAGAAACATCCAGGTTGCTGACGTTTCCAAAAAATGGGGTTGAAAAATGAAACTCGACATTCTGCGGGTTGATGGGTAACGAATATCCCCCATCGGTCTGTTCAAGTGGGATTTGGTTTACCAATACCTGATCAAGCTTAATAGCGGATTGGTCGTTGTACTTGCGTATTTGTTCCGGCCTAAACCAGACAAAGCCCTCCATCGATGGGAGTGAAACATACCCATTGCCGAGTTTCAGGCCGCACGGCTGGCAACTTCCATTGAACTCGTTGTTGGCAAAACCCTCATCAAGTGCATGATGGATAAAGAATGGTGGCTTTGGGGTAGTTTGGGGTGAGGTCGATATTACATTGGCGTAGTCGAGCAATTCTTTCTCGGATACTTGAAAAAGCCCTCTGTTGGTAGGTATCCACAAAGAGCCAGCTTCGTCATCGACAGCGCAGTGCGCCGATGCCAGGAACTGGTTTTTGTCTAACGGGAAGGTAGCAAGTTTACTTTCGTTGACCAAAAGCATTAGCCCCTTGCCCCTGGCTGTAAGCCACAAGCGATTCTGGCCTGACCGGCGGATGCTTTTGATGTTGGTACTGTCTGTGCCTGGCAGTATCGTGCCGCTTCCGGAAGTGGTGCCTACCTTATAAAGGCCGGCCTCCGTGCCGACCAATAGCGAGCCGTCCCGAGCGGTTTCCATGCAAGTGATATTCGCGGGAAGTTTGAATTTAAGCTGTTTAGGAGCAATTTCGGGCTGTTTAGGGTCCAGCAGGAAAATATCTTTGGAGACTCCTACCCAAATTTTCCCACTCTTGTCCTGGCAGACAGAAGAAATATGTTTTTCAAATTCCCACGTCTTTTCAAGCGTTTCTGCGCCCTTTGAAAACAGAAGCAGTTTTTCCCAGCTTCTGATCCAGAGCTTCCCATCTTTGCTCCTAAATATCACCCACTTGTCCGCAGGGTTTAGCTCAGCCAGCATAGAAAAGTTTTGATCTATTATCTGGCCGGAGCGGGCGTCTTTTCCGAGTATGTTTCCCGTTGGAGTCAATACCGTGTTTTCCCCAAAAGCAACTTGTGCGTAAAACACATTCGAGATCTCGTTGCCCCCGGTTTTTACAACCTCAAACTGAGGTACATGGATAACAAAAAGGCCCTTTGCCAGACCTCCTGCGAGTAGTTTTCCGTTAATTGCATCGTAGTATGCTACCGTTATGCCGTTGGCGTGAAAATCAAAATCTTTCGCCAGAAGCCTGGCGTAAACCATGCCATTACCATACCGTTCGAGCACGTATGTCGCATTATCCTGATGCAAAAAAGCCTGCTCCGAGTTGGGGTTCCACAGCAGTTTCATCTCTGCCGTCAGGTCGTTGTAGGAAGGATCATTAATAATATCGCCAATTATTCGAAGATCCTGTACCCGACCATTGACAACCTGGGAGACGGTATTACGATCTTTCACCCAGCACAGGTTTCCGTCCCAGACAAAAGCTTTTGAAACGACCAGGTTATTAACTGAAATTTCATAGTTTTTTTTCCAGCCTCGGTAGTATATCACGCTGTTTTTGTTGAAAACATAGTAATTCCCGTCTCGGCTGGCCGCGGGTAATCCATGAGGACGCTCATCATCGGGAAAACCAGATATATTCGGTATCCCTTTGATCCAGTTTACTCCTTTCATCGATTGAAGCTGGGCCGAGGTCAGAGCTTGTTTATAATTGTATGCGTTATCGTCCTTTTCAGCGTTCCCATCCTTGATCTGAATCAGGTCGCCGGCATTCGTCTCTGCATACATTTTCGACGCGCGACCATTGGCTAAAATGCCGTTGTTTTGATACACAGGCTGTATACCAACAATCCCGTCTACGCTCGTATTCAGCTTCCCACTCAGTGAGACAAAGTTTCGTCCATCGAAACGGACCAAACCCGCTTCTGTTGCAAGCCATACATAACCTTCTTTGTCGGCAGCGATGCTTTTGATACTGTTTTGAGGCAGGCCGTTTTCTGAGGTGTAGTGGTTGACTCTCAAGGCGACCTGTGCGTGAGCGGGCCCGACCTGCATCACCACCGCAAGTGAAACGAAAATGGGCAGCCAGTAACCGGGTTTTATCAACCTTAAAAAGTAATGTTTAATCATGGGGTGGTGTTTTGGTATCAGCCGGCAAATTTAACTGATGAAACCATTTGAAATTGAATATGCCGGACGGGCAGCGGTAAAACCGGCGTTGGATGTGTCCTGGGTCAGATTTTTAGTGATCAAAACCGACGACCGTTGCAGAAGGGTGATTTTCAGGAATATTACCCTTCTCGGTCTTTGCTGATGAAACGACGATCTGACTATCGGAAGTAAGGTTGATCGCCGCCAGAATACGCTCCCGCTTTTCGAGCTGAATTTCTTTTTTGGTAATCCAATCGGCCAGTTGCCCAAGTGCAGAACAAGGGTGTGAAAATCCACAGTGTTGCGATGCTTCATTGAGATCGACGAGCTTTTCGGTGGCGTTTTTATTGGTTATAACCAGTCCCATAAAGTAGTATAGTGTAGCAAGAAATTTTTGCTCCGGGGTGGTGTACTGTGAGCCGATGCAAAGGTTGTAAGCTCTTCGAAGATCATTGTAGCGTCCCCGATACAGATACAGTTCACAGTTCCTGGTTTGATAAAGCCCTTTTTCGTGGTCCGGACTACTTGTAATTAATAATGTGCCGGCTTAAACTCCATCAAAAAATGGCCTACTTCCGGATCGGCCGGGATCATTCCAGGGTTAAACTGCTGGCAGGCTTCAATCATCAGGTACAGTGGGGAGGCAGAAGTTCCCATGAGACAATAGACGGCAGAATGCCCAATGGGATAAAGAACTATTTCAGGATTGTTTCAGGGAAGCCCGGGGATGCTAGTAGCACACCTAATTCGTTCGATGATGGAAATCGGGTTGGAAATCATTTGGGGACGCCAACCACAGAAACCATTTGGGCACAGCCTCAGTATGCGGATTTCTTTACGAGCAATAACCGGGTGTCGGTCTATCACCTGGGAGTGCGAGGGAAGCTCTTTCGAAGAGTGGAATGGGCAGGCAAATGTTCGTATTCGAGTAATTGGGGAACTTACAATGCGCCTTTCAAGTCTTCTGTGAGGCAATTTTCAGCGGTCCTGAACTTGCAGACGCGTGTCAGCATTGCCGGTCCGACAGATATCGGGGCCAGTTTTGGTCTGGATACCGGGAAGTTGTTTCCTCAGACGTTTGGCGCGATGCTGACAGTCAGAAAGCAGATGAGTATCTATTGAGTTTTGCATTGGTATATGAAAACAGCCCGGCACAAACTTGCACCGGGCTGTAAAAATTTATGTTCTATGAGTTGTTTATGCTTTTTTTGGAGCTTCAATATTGAGTAGTTCGGGATTTTCTTTTTCGATTTTCTTGTAGAGCTGGATCACGTTGGTCACACCAAACTTCTCGAATATGCTAAGTTTATGTGTGCTGACTGTGCTCCATTTGATGCCCAGGTGCCCCGCTATTTCTTTTGTCCACTTGCCTTGCAGAAGTAATCTTATGATTTCAGCCTCCCGTGGTGTAATCACCGCCGCCTCCTTGTGTTTGTTAGGGTTACTGATAGACTTGAGGTAGTTATGCGCCAGGTAGCTTTGCGTTTGTGAGCTCATGTACTTTTCTCCGTTCAAAACCATCCGCATTGCTCTTGCGATCGCGGTGAAGGGGGCTGACTTTGAAAGAAAGCCGTCAGCACCCGCGCTTAAGTATTTGACAGAAAAATCTTCTTCGTTCATTGCGCTATGCACTAGAATTCGAACAGGGGCGTAGACATTTCTTAGGCTTTCAATCATCTTGGGGCTATTCCCTCCCGGAACGTCGATGTCCAATACAACTAAGTCTATCGGGCTTTTAGCAACTATACCGAGCCCCTGGTCAAATGATGAAGCCGAAAATAGCGAGGCCTCGGGGATGCTTTCTCTAACAATAGCTGTGAGGGCCCACAAAACAATTTCGTGGTCATCGATCAACAGAATTTTTGTCTGCTCGTCTTCCTGCATGATAAGGATATTTTTGTGGCGAAGTAGCTACAAAAATAAAAATACTTGATGAAAAACCATGCTGGCAATAATTCGAGATTTCGATAGAATTCATTTATCTCTTCGCTTGGCATTCGAGCGGCACCAGTATGCTGGCAACCAGTTACTTTTGTTATAAATGAGGAAATATCTTGCTTGAACAGGAGCGCTTAATATTAGCGTATACTGTTTATCGTTCGGCTGGCGAAAGACCGGGTCGATTATTCTTTTTTACACCATAAGAGATGAATTTCCAGATATGAAAAGAATTCTAATCATCGATGGGCAGTATTTGTTCCGACTTAGCTTGCAAACGGTCCTCAGAGAGCTGTACACGGATTGTGAAATCGTCGAGGCAGAAAGTATCGGCTCAGCGTTAGAGCTGCTCAGAGCGGAGATTTTTGACTTGGTTATACTGGATATCGAGATCGAAAATCACACGGGTATAAGAATGATAGAGTTTGTTAGTCGCATCTCTATATTGACCAGCGTCATCATATTCACCTCGGCGCACGAACATGTGCACGCCGAACGCTATGTGCTCGTGGGAGCCAAGGGCTTTATTCAAAAGTCGGCGAAACGGGAAGAGGTGGTCGGGGCGATGTCCGCTGTATTAAATGGCAGACACTACGTGAGCAATAATGTACACAAGCTACTGCTTAATGGGCGCCCTATCTACAATGTGCGTGAACCCCGACTCTCAGACCGTGAAAGAGAAGTGATGCAGTTGATACTTCAAGGTAAATTAACCAAGGAAATTGCCGGGATATTGCAGATCCAGGGCAATACAGTGAGCACTTATAAAGCAAACATATTTCGCAAGATGCGAGTTAACAACGTTTTGGACCTGGCCAAGAAGGTTAGCGTCGATTGAATAATTGAGAGGATAGTTTACTTAGTGATGTGAATTCAGGCACGCCCGCGAAAATCTTCGCGGGCGACTTTTTTATTTGAGCTTCGCCAACTATTGGTTATTCGAGCCATCAGCACAAAACAGTCCGGCAGGAATCTGCCGGGCTGTCGGTTTTTGTAATACTAGAAAAGGCATTGATTATCAACTAAAACTTATCTTGCAATAAGCAGCTTTTGTGTGTTTAGTGCCCCGTTCAGGTCGGTGATTTTCAAAAGATAAGCACCTGGTGCCAGCTTTTTGACATCGATACCCTCGGTAGAAACAGCGGCGGATTGATAAACAGAGATCCCGTTGTGACTAAGGATTTCGACGTTTTTGACCGAAGCTGGTGCAATGCCGTCGAGTTTGACAAAATCCGCTGCCGGGTTGGGGTAAAGGGCAATTCCCCTGCCCTCCGTGTTGACCCGACGGATGACGCTATACGCGAACGTGTTATCCTGGTCCACCATCTTCAAGCGGTAAAGACTTCTTCCTGTCAGAGGGCTCTCGTCGGTGAAGGAGTACTTTCTGATTGTTGTGCTTTCCTTACCGGACTCTACCGATCCTATTTTATTCCACTGTTTGCCATTGGGACTGCGTTCTATCTCGAATCGGTCGCTGTTGATTTCTTCACTGGTCGACCAGGAAAGCAGTGCGGTTTTGCCCTCTTTTGCTGCCGAGAATGAGATCAGTGTGACGGGCAGGTTGATGTCAGTGACATTGACAGAAGATACTGTTGTATTGAATAGTCCGTCATCTGTCCAGTCTCCTCCGATGTTAAACACCTGGGTGCCGACCGATGCGGCAGGATCAGACC